>NZ_BBQH01000013.1:0-109140 GCF_018397995.1 Rhizomonospora bruguierae | reverse complement strand
GGCGGGTGCCGATCCCGCCGTACCCGAAGACCGGGTTCAAGGGCTGGACCACGAAGATCAACGCCGCCTTCGACGAGGGGTACCGGGGCGGTGGCACCGAGTTGGAGCGGCGCGCGCGGGGCGTGGACCTGCTGGCCCGGACGATCAACAAGCAGACCGGCATCCGGTTCAACGGCGCCGCGATCATCGACTTCACCGGCTTCGAGGCGGTGGTCCGCGAACTGGGCGGGGTGGACATGTGCGTGGACCAGCGCGCCCAGTCCATCCACCTGGCGTACGACCGCAACGGCCGGATCGTGCGGGTCTGGTTCGACGAGAAGAACCACAAGGTGCGGGGCATCCCGCCGGGCGGGCGACCGGTGGTGCACGAGAAGGGGTGCCGGCACATGTCGGCCGAGTTGGCCCTGGACTTCTCCCGGATCCGGTACGGGTTGAAGAACACCGACTACGACCGGCAGCGGCACCAGCAGCAATTGATCAAGGCGATCGCCAAGAAGGCGACCAGCAGCGGGGTGCTGACCGACCTGGGCAAGCTGAACCGGGTCATCAAGGCGGCCGGCAAGGCGTTCGTGTTGGACACCCAGGGCGTCCCGGTGGAGGACTTCCTGTTCACCATGAGGGGCCTGGCCGCGAGCGACCTGGTGATGGTCAAGACGAACAACGGGACGTTCAACAGCGTCACCGTGGACGGACAGTCGTACGAGACGCTGAGCCCCGAGTCGATGACGATGCTCGGCGCGGTCCGGGATGGACGCCTCGCCGACTACCTGCTCGCCCATCCGACGTTCGTTCAGTCCACGGGTGCCTGAGCGACGCAACCCGGCGGGGGTGAACAAGGAGCGAACCCGGGCCATCGACGGGGTGTCGTAGAGTATTGTGACTCGGCTCAATTGTCGCGAGCCCTCGCGCACCGCCCCGCCGCACCCGCTGGGAGTCGCCATGCCGCAGGTACCGACCAGGCAACGTCCGGAACCGGGCGGACCGGGCCGGGTCACCACCTACGGCAGCGCCAACCGCACGCCGGCGGGCAGGCGCCCGAAGCGGCGCAGGGACCCGCTCTGGGCCCGCCTCGTCGTGCTCTTCGGCGCGGTGCTGATGCTGGCCAGCGGCGTCACCGTGGTCGGCGGCAAGGCTCTCATCGGCCGGTACACCGAGGGGCTCACCCAGCAGAACCTGCTCGGCGGCGCGGCGAAGACCGAGACGAGTCCCGGCCAGGCGCTCAAGGGCCCGATCAACCTGCTGCTGCTCGGCGTCGACGAGCGGGCCCGGTCGGCCGGCGAGATGCGCTCCGACACGATCATCATCCTGCACGTGCCAGCCAGCCACGACCAGGCGTACCTGGTCTCGGTGCCGCGCGACCTGTGGGTCGAGGTGCCACCGTTCGCGAAGGCGAAGTTCGGCGGCGGCCACCACAAGATGACCGAGGCGTTCTACTTCGGCTCCCGCAACGGACTGGGCCGGGCCGGCGGCGCTGAACTGGTCGCCATGACGATCAACAAGCTGACCGGCATCACCTTCAACGGCGCGGCGATCATCGACTTCAACGGCTTCAAGGGCGTCATCGACGCGCTCGACGGCGTGCGGATGTGCGTGGACCAGCGGGTGAAGTCGGCGCACATGCGGATGGTCAACGGCAAGCCGACGTGGCTGGCCGAGGCGCGCAAGGTCGGCGGCGGCGAGATCATCTGGCACGAGAAGGGCTGCAAGGACATGGCGGGCTGGGAGGCCCTGGACTACGCCCGGCAGCGGTACGGCCTGAAGAACAGCGACTACGACCGGCAGCGGCACCAGCAGCAACTGATCAAGGCGATGGTGAAGAAGGCGATGACCGCCGGTGTGGTGACCAACCTGCCGAAGCTGGACAAGCTGATCAAGGCGGCCGGCAAGGCGTTCGTGCTGGACACCAACGGCGTGCCGATCGAGGACTTCATCTTCACGCTCAAGGGCGTGGCCGCGAACGACCTCGTGATGATCCGGACCAACGGCGGGAAGATCAGCCCGGCGAACGTCCAGGGCACCTCCGCCGAGGCGCTGACCCAGACCAGCGTCGAACTGTTCGAGGCGGTGAAGAAGGGCAGGGTCGGTGAATTCGTGGCGGCCCACCCGGACTTCGTGGCATCCGAGAAGTAGCTTGGTAGCCGTGTTTGGGCCGAAAGTCCCCGCGGTGCACGCGGGCGAGGTGGACGAGGGCGCGTACCTGCTCGACGTGCGCGAGGATGACGAGTGGGTCGCCGGGCACGCGCCCGGCGCGCACCACCTGCCGATGATGGAGATCCCGGCCCGGATGGCCGAGGTGCCCACCGAGGGGGATGTCGTGGTGGTCTGCCGCTCCGGCGGCCGCTCCGCCCAGGTGGTGGCCTACCTGGTCAACAACGGCTGGGACAACGCGCGCAACCTGGACGGCGGCATGCAGTCCTGGCAGGCCGCCGGGCGCCCGCTGGTCAGCGAGGACGGGCAGCCCGCGCGGGTGGTGTGACCGCCGCCGCCGGTCCCCTGGTCTTCGCGCACCGGGGCGCCTCCGCCGACCTGCCCGAGCACACGCTCGTCGCCTACGAACGCGCCCTCGCCGACGGCGCCGACGGGCTCGAGTGCGACGTGCGGCTCACCCGGGACGGTCACCTGGTCTGCGTGCACGACCGGCGGCTGGACCGGACCAGCACCGGGCGCGGCCTGGTCAGCGCCCGCACCCTGGCCGAACTGGACCAGTACGACTTCGGTAGCTGGCACCCCGGCGCCCGGGGCGCGGTGGAGCGGGTTCCGGTGCTGACCCTGGACCGGCTCGTGCGGACGGTGCTGGACGGCGCCCGGCCGGTCCGGCTGCTGATCGAGACCAAGCACCCCAGCCGGTACGGCAGCGACGTGGAGCGCCGGTTGGTCGCGCTGCTGAGCCGGTACGGGCTGACCCGCCCCGGGCCGCGGGACCAGGTGCGGGTGACGGTGATGTCCTTCTCGCCGCTGGCCCTGCGCCGGATACAGGCTCTGGCCCCGCGACTGCCCACGGTGCTGCTGCTGGAGGTGGTGCCGCCCGGGATCCGGCTGCGCCGGCTGCCGTTCGGCGCCCGCGTCGGCGGCCCCGCCGTCGACCTCGTCCGGGCCCGACCGGCCATTGTCGAGGCGCTGCGCTCGGGCGGCAACGGGATCTACGTGTGGACCGTCAACGAGCCGGCCGACATCGACCTGGTGATCGGGCACGGCGTGGACGGGATCATCACCGACCGGCCCCGGGCCGTCCTGGACCGCCTCGGCCGCTGACCGCCGGGGTTCCCGTGGTGCCCCGGGGCGCGGGTCTTTCCGCCGCGAGCGGGCGCGGGCAGACTCGGGTGCATGCCCGACGCCCCCGATCTCGCCCGCCTGATCACCGGCCACGGCCGGGTCATCGAGATGATCAACGACGGCCGGTCCGGCCTGCCCGTCCTCGAGGAGTTGCTGGTGACCGCGCAGGCGGCGCTCGGCGCGGACGGCATGTCGCTGGCCGAGTTCACCAGCGACGGCGGCCGGATCGTCGCCGCCACCGGCCGGGCCGGGTACTCCCTCGGGCGTCCGGTCGACGCGCAGTTCGCGGAGGGCGCGTTGCGGATGGACGGGCGGCGGACGGGCGAGGTGTCGATCCGCGCGATCGGCGGCGAGCCGGCCAGCCAGCTCGAGGGGCGCGGGCTGCGGCGGCTGCTCTGGGGCCGATGCGTCGTGCGGGGGATGGTGGTCGGCACGCTCCAGGCCTTCTACGCCGACCCGGCCCACGCCATCACCCCCGAGCACCACACCGTCCTGGGGTACGTCGCCTCCTGCATCGCCCACACCTACGGCGATGCGGCCGGGCTGCCCGTGCACGGCGACGGCCCGGTGGTCGACGCGCTCGCCGACGGGCTGGCCGTCGTCGACTCCGGCACGGTCCGGCTGTGGAACCCGGCCGCGGAGCGGCTGACCGGCCGGCCCGCCCCGGAGGTGCTCGGGCGCCGCCTGCCGCTGCCGCTGCCGCACACCGGCCAGGCCATCGACCACCAACTGCCCAACGGCCGGTGGCTGAAGATCACCTCCGGCGAGCTGCTCGGCAGCACCGACTCCGTCGTGGTCACCTTCCGCGACGCCACCGACCAGCACCGCCGCGACCACGACCGGGACCTGTTCATCGCGGTCGCCAGCCACGAACTGCGCACCCCGGTCACGGTCATCAAGGGGTACGCGGACACGCTGGTCAACCACTGGGACCACCTCGACGAGGCGGGCCGCCGGGGGGCGGCGAACGTGCTCGGCCAGCGCGCGGGGGAACTGGCGAAGCTGGTCGACCGGCTGCTGTCCGTCGACAACTCCGCCGGCCCCGTCGGCGGCTCCGAACCGGTCCCGTTCGACCTGGTGGACGCCCTGCGCGCGGCCGCCGACGCGCTGCCGCACGACCTGCGCCGGCGGCTCACGGTGGACCTGCCCCCCGACCTGACCAAGGCGTACGGCGACCGGGGCACCCTCACCACCGTCCTCACCGAACTGGCCACGAACGCCGGCAAGTACTCCCCCGGCGACGGCCCGATCGACCTGACCGCCGGCGCGGACCCGCGCAGCGTCTGGTTCCGGGTTAGCGACTGCGGAATCGGGGTACGCCCGGAGCACGTCGAGCTCGCCTTCGACCGGTACTGGCAGGGCGAGCGGGGCGACCGGCGGCAGTACTCCGGTACCGGGCTCGGCCTGTACCTCGTTCGGCGGATCGTCGAGCGGCAGAAGGGCTGGGTTTCCCTGCGCCCCCGGGACGGGGGCGGTACGGTCGCGGAGGTTCGGCTGCCGCGCGCCGACGCGCCCGCCGCGGACGTCGGCGCCACGGTGGAGCACGAGACCGGAGAGTGATGACCGCCAGCCTGAGGACGGGCGCCGCGCACCACAGCCGATGCGTCGTGGTACCCCACCATCCCCGCGGGGCGCGCCTGGCCCGGCTTCGGTTGGCGGCCGATCTCGGCCCCGCGGTGCGCCCCGGGCTGCTCGTCGACGTGGTCGCGGTCGCCGCCGAACTCATCGGCAACGCCATCCGGCACGCCGGCCCGCTCCCCGGCGGCGTCGTCCGGGTCGCCTGGCGGCTGACCGGTGGCGGCGTCGAGATCCGGGTGACCGACGGCGGCGGGGATCAGTCGCCGCGCGTCCGCGCCGTCGGCGAGTACAGCCCGGACGGTCGCGGCCTCACCATCGTCTCCGCCATCTCGGACCGCTGGGGCGTCGACCACGACGGCCTCGGCCAGTGCGTCTGGGCCCGGGTCTCCGCCTGACCGGCGCCCCGTTCCGGCCCCGCCCGCTCCCGCACCGCCGCACCGCTTCGCCCGTCGCCAGCATCCCTTACCGGGACGGGCCGTTGGTTAGGCTGTACGCCGGCAAACCCCGACCCTAAGGCTGGTCCGACGTGAGCAAGCGTGCCAGGAGCACCCGGTCCGCCGCGCCCAAGCGCGAGAAGGTCCGCGACGTCTTCGTCCCCCGTCCGTTCGCCGGGCTGGTGGACGAGGCGGAGTGGGTGGCGCTGCGGGAGCTGGTACCGGCGGCGTCGGCGCCGTTGACGCTGGTGCCGGACCTGGTGGAGAAGCACGGCGAGCGGCCGGTGACGCTGGCGACGGTGCTGCCGATGGCGTGGCCGGCGATGACCAAGCCGGACGGCCGGATCTTCATCGGGTTGCAGCGGCACGTGCAGTCCGGCGACGTGTCGCGGGACCTGGCGGTGGCGCTGCTCCGCGCGCTGGAGACGCCGCCCGGCGGCACGGTCGCGGTGCCGGCGCTGCCCGGCGAGGGCCCCCGGCTGCAGGACATTCTGGTGGCCGGGCCGCTGGAGATCACACTCCACGACGGGTTCGACTTCTGGCTGGACGAGGGCGCCGGGGACGACCCGAACGTGCAGGCGTCCCTGGAGCGGGCGAACTCGTCGATCTACCCGACCCAGCGGCTGGCGGCGGCGCGGGGCGCGTACTGGTGCCAGGTGCCGGAGAAGGCGCACGTGCGCTGGGTGCTGCCGGACGACGAGGACCGCGCCCTGGACGCGCTGGCGCGACTGGCGGGCGCCGGCGACCTGCTGCTCGGCGAGGGGACGAAGTTCGCCGGCATGTTCCGGGCGCACGGCCTGCTGGTACCGGTGTGGGATCTGCCCAGGGAGCCGGCGGCGGCCGAGTGGGAGGAGCCGCTGGCGGCGTTCGCGAAGCGGTACGCGGACGCGCTGGCGGTCGACGGTCCGCTGGACGCCGCCGCCCGGCGTGCCAAGCAGGGCCTGCTGGGCCGGCAGCTAACCCTGCGCTGACGGCGGCTCGTCCCCGGTCGGGGCGAGCGGGGCGCGGGCGACGGGGCAGGACATGCAGCGCGGACCGCCGCGCCCGGAGCCCAGTTCCGAGCCGGCGATCTGGATCACCTCGATGCCGGCGCGTTCCAGGTGCCCGTTCGTCTCCGCGTTGCGCTCGTAGGCGACGCAGAGCCGGGGCGCGATCGCGAGGGTGTTGTTGCCGTCGTCCCACTGCTCGCGCTCGGCGGTCACCGGGTCCAGGCCGGTGTCGATCACGCGGAGCCGGTCGATGCCCATGGCGTCGGCCGCCGCCCGCAGGAACGGCTCGGGCCCGCTGACCGCCAGTTCCGCCACCCCGGGCGCGGCCTCGCCGTCGGCGGTCACGGTGTACGCGAGCAGGTCGTGCGCCATGTTCGGGTACATGAGGACCGCGTCGACGTCGACCATGGTGCAGACGGTGTCCAGGTGCATGGTGGCCCGCCGCTGGGCGACGGGCACCACCAGGACGGTCTCCGCCAGGCCGCCGGAGATCACCCGGCGGGCGAGCCGCTCGGCGCCGGCCGGGGTGGTCCGCTCACCCACGCCGACGGCGATCGTGCCCGGGGCGAGCAGCAGCACGTCGCCCCCCTCGACGTGTTCGAGGCCGGGCTCGTACACCAGCGGGGTGCCGGCGAAGCGGGGGTGGTGCCGGTAGATGGCGTGGGTGATCGTGGTCTCCCGGCGGCGGGCGGGCATGGCCAGGCTGGTGACGGCGGCGTTGCCCCGGATCCAGGTGGACGAGTCGCGGGTGAACAGCAGGTTCGGCAGCGGGTCGATGACGAAGTCGTGCCGGTCCATCAGCCGGTAGACCAGGCCGGTGGGGCGCCCGCGCAGTTCCTCGTGCGCCAGGCCGGCGATCAGCACCTCGGCCAGGCCGGCCGGGTCCAGGCCGGCGAGGTGGTCGGCGACCCGGCGGCGGAGGCTGTCGCCGAGCCGCACGTCCGCGAGCACCGCGCCGGTGAGTTCCTCCCGTGCGGCGGGAGCGGCGAGCGTCTCAGTAAGCAAATGGTGCACGTACAGAACTTCCACGCCACGATCGGTCAACGCGGTCGCGAACCCGTCGTGCTCCTGCTGCGCGCGGGCCACCCAGGGGATGCCGTCGAACAGGAGCGTGTCGTTGTTCCGGGGCGTCAACCTGGCCAGTTCCGGCCCGGGCCGGTGCAGCAGCACCGCGCCGAGCCGGCCGACCTCGCTGTCCACGTAGTGGGCCACGACTGGCAGCCTAACGATCGCGTGGCACCATTCAGGCAGAGTCACGGCGGCATGAATGGGGCATTCATCCCCTCTCACTCGCCGGTCACTCGCCCGTGCTGGTTGCGTCCGTACCGGTGTAACCACGTACCGTAATGTGCTAGCCCGACAACTCCACCAAGACCTTTTGCCGGAGGTCGCGATGACTGTCTTTCCTGCGCGTAGACCGTTCGCATCCGCCAAAGACGGCGGGACCGCACCAGGGAACGGGGTCGTCGCCGCCCCCGCGGACCAACTGGAGTGGTCGCGGCCCATGGACTGGGCCCGGCGACGCCGCGCCGAGCGTGGCGCCCGGCGGCAGGAGGCGGCCGGCGCCCGCGCGCTGAACCGCCTGGAGCACCTCGGCCCCGCCTGGCACGTGGTGGAGTGGCCGCGCGCGGACGACGCCGCCCCCGACGAGGAGCGGACCGGCTTCCTGGCGATCGGTCCGGGCGGCGTGTTCGCGGTGACGGTCGCCGACCACGGGCGGGCCCGGGTGATGCTCGCGGGGGACGTCGTCCAGATCAACGGCAAGCGCCCGCCCTACGTGTCGCGGGCCCGCCGGGACGCCCGCCGGGCCGGCAAGGCGCTCACCGCCGCCGTGGGGCTCCCGGTGCCCGTCGCGCCGGTGCTGACCTTCGTGGGCTCGGGCGTGATCAGCGTCTACGGCGTGCCGCGGGACTGCATGATCGCCACGCATCGGGAACTCGACCGGCTGCTCATCGCCGGCGGCGCCCGGATCAGCGCGGAGACGGCGCAGAAGCTCTCCGTCGTCGCGAGCCACCCGTCCACCTGGCTGCCCGCGGGCGCGGAGGACTACCGGTGGTACGGGGAGGGCCGTTCGGCCACCGACAAGCGCCCCGTCCGCCGGTAGCCGCAACTCACCACAGCGCCGAGGATTCCGGGGTCGGCAAGCGCGCCGGAAAGCAGTAGCGTGGTCGCCGACGGCGCGGTGTGCGGCCGGTGCAGCGGAGGTGGTAGTGGCGCACGTCGAACTCTCGCTCTCCGAGGCGCTGGTGCCACCCGCGCGACCGGCCGGCGGAGCGGTCGGTCCCGCCGGCGGGTACCCCGGGCCGGAGCAGCCGGAGGACAGCCTTTCGCGGTGGGCGGTCGCGGTGCACGCGGCCGCCGAACCGTGTCTGTTGATCGACGCGCGGAGCCGCATCGTGGCCACGTCCGGCGCCGGCCGGGAGCTGCTCGGCCTGGCCGAGCCGGCGCTCACCGACGGCCGCCCGCTGCTGGAGACGCTCCAACTGATCGACTTCACGGCCGCGCCGAGCGCGCTGGAGGAGGCCGACGCGGTGAAGATCCCGCCGTTGCTGGCGCTCAGCAGCGGCCGGTTGGCGCGCGGCCTGCTGCGGGTCGGACCGGCCGGCGCGGACGAGCCGCCCGACACGCTGGACGCGGTCACCACGCCACTGCTGGAGGGCGGCGAGGTGGTGGGCTCGCTCACCTTCCTCTCCGCGATCTGACCGGCGGGGCCGTAGTCTGCCCCCATGCTGGATCTCGACCTGTTGCCGGACGAGTACGCGGTGTGCCGGCTACCGGCCGGCACCGCCGTGCCGGACCCGACCGGCGACGGGGCGGCGATCCTGTCGGTGACGTGGACGCCGGACGAGGTATCCGTCATCTGCGCCGCGGACCGGGTGCCGGCCGGCGCCGGTCCGGTCGAGCCGGGGTGGCGCTGCCTGCGCGTGGTCGGCCCGCTGGACCTGGCGCTGACCGGGGTGCTCGCCTCGCTGGCCGGCCCGCTCGCCGAGGCGCGGGTCAACATCTTCGTGTTCTCCACCTTCGACACCGACTACGTGCTGGTCCCGGCGGTGCGCCTGGCCGAGGCGGTGGCCGCCCTGACCGGTGCGGGCCACCGGATCGCCGCGGGAACGCCGTGACCTGAGCGCGGGCGGGGCACTACGATCCGCCCGTGCAGCGCGTACGCGTCATGATGCCGTGGGTCGTGCCGCTGGCCGTGCTCGTCGCGAGCCTGTCGGCCTGCGGCCAGCCACCCGAGTTGGCCCCCAGACCCACCGTGCCACCCGCCCCGACCGGCACGGCCGCCGATGATCCCGCGCCGACGCTGCCGCCCGGATTCACGCTGCCACCCACCGACCCGCCGACCGCCGACCCGCCGCCGAGCTTCGCGGAGAGTGTCGCGGTCCCCTGCGCGGGGCGTCCCGACGCGAGCGTGGTCCTCGCGCTGGTCCGCCGCTCCGGCACGCTGCCCGGGGCGTTCGAGCGGGCACGGGCGACCACCGGGCCGCTGTGCGCCGGCAGCTGGCAGTACACGGTGTTGACGGTGCCCGGCAAGGAGCCGCTCCAGGTGGTCAGCAAGGGGCTCCCGGACGCGCTGACGCTGGTCACCGCCGGCACGGACGTGTGCACAGTGGATGTGCGGACCGGGGCGCCGTTCGGCATCCTGGCGGCGGCGAGTTGCTCCAGCGGCTAGGCTGACCACATGCCGGGCGTTCCACCGAGCCGATTCGTCTACCTCGGCCCCGAGGGCACCTTCACCGAACAGGCGCTGCGCACGATCCCCGCCGCCGAACGGGGCAGCCGGGTACCGGCCCGCAGCGTGCCCGAGGCGCTGGACACGGTACGCGCCGGCGAGGCCGACGCCGCCCTGGTGCCGCTGGAGAACTCGATCGGCGGCGCGGTCGGGGTCACCTTCGACGAACTGACCCACGGCGAGCCGCTGATGATCACCCGCGAGGTGGTGATCCCGGTGGAGTTCGTGCTGGCCGCCCGGGCGCCCGCGGCGCTGGCGGAGATCCGCACGCTCGCCGCGCACCCGCAGGCCAGCACGCAGTGCCGCAACTGGCTGCGGGCGAACCTGCCGAACGCCACGGTCGTGGACGTGCTGTCCAACTCGGCCGCCGCGGTCGGGGCCGCGGAGGGCGGGTACGACGCGGCGATCTGCGCCCCGATCGGCGTCGAGCGGTACGCGCTGACCCTGCTCGCCGACAAGATCGCGGACCATCCGGACGCGGTCACCCGCTTCGTGCTGGTCTGCCGACCCGCCGGACCCACCCCGCCGACCGGGGACGACATCACGTCGCTGGCCGTCTCGATCGCCCACGACCGGGTCGGTGCGCTGCTGGCGGTCCTGATGGAGTTCGCGGTGCGCGGCATCAACCTCAGCCGCATCGAGTCCCGGCCCAGCGGCGGGACCCTCGGCCGGTACTCGTTCTTCCTGGACTGCACCGGTCACGTGGCCGAGAGCCGGATGGGCGAGGCGCTCCAGGGCCTGCGCCGCATCTGCTCGGACGTGCGCTTCCTCGGCTCGTACCCGCGGCACCGCTGGAGCCCGGCCGCCGGCGCGGGGCCGACCCCCGCGCCCGCCGGGCTCTCCGACGCGGACTTCGCCGACGCGGCCGCCTGGCTGGCCAGGATCCGCGCCGGCGACCTGTCCTGACCCGGCCCGGGCGGCAGGGCGCGCGGATGCCCGGCAGGCCGCCGGCTCACCCCCAGCCGAGGTCGTGGAGGCGCTCCTCGGAGATGCCGAAATGGTGGGCGATCTCGTGGACGACCGTCACCAGCACCTCCTCCACGACGTCCTGCTCGGTGTCGCAGATGCTCAGGATCGGCCGCCGGTAGATGGTGATGCGGTCGGGCAGCACGCCGGTGTAGTTCCAGCCGCGCCCGGTCAGCGCGTGCCCCTCGTAGAGGCCCAGCAGGTGGGGACCGTCCGGTGGGGAGTCGTCCTCGACCAGCACCACGACGTTGTCCATCAGCCGCAGCAGCGGCTCGGGCACCTCATCGAGCGCGTCGGCGACCAGTTCCTCGAAGCGTTCGGCGCTCATCTCGACCGGCACCGCACCATTGTCCGTGCGGGGGCGGGCTGCGCCCAACCCCCGCGCGGTGGTCCGTCAGACGAGCGTGGCGGTCAGCGTGATCTCGGTGCCGGGGGCGAGCAGCCGCGAGATGGGGCAGTTCTCCTTGGCGCCCTCGGCCAGCTTCTGGAACTCGGCCGGGTCGATGCCGGGCACGTCACCGGTGGCGGTCAGATCGATCTTCGTCACGGTGAAGCCGGCGTCGGTCTTGCCGAAGTGGACCGCCGCGGTCGTGTCGACCGAGGTCGGCGGGTGCCCCGCGTCGGAGAGCGCTTTGGAGAACGCCATCGAGTAGCAGCCGGCGTGCGCCGCCGCGATCAGCTCCTCGGGGTTGGTCCCCTGCCCGTCCTCGAACCGGGACTTGAACGAGTACGGGCCCTCGAGGCCGCCACCGCCGGTGCGGATCGTGCCGGAGCCCTCGGTCAGGGTGCCCTGCCAGCGGGCGGATGCGTTACGGGTAGGCATGCGACCGACGCTAGTCCAATCGACCGGGCGATGCGACGATTGTCCACCGTGAGCGCGAGAACACCCGCGGCACGTGGCGCCGCACCGGTGTCGCCGCGCACGCGCTGGCCTCGGATCGCCTAGCGCCTATCCTTGGTCGGGTCGAGGCCGGACTCCGCTCCGGCCGGTCTGGAGGCGCCCCCGATGTCCCAGGATGCCCATTCCGATCCGGCGGTGGTGAGCTGGGGCGAGCCGGATGACGCCGGACCGGCACCGGCGCGGCGCCCCGGCGGCCTGGCCGCGCTGCGCCGCGACCGCCGGGTGGTGCTGGCCGTCGCGGGGCTCGCCGCGGTCGCGCTGCTCGCCTCGCTGGTCGACGACTGGCAGGTCACGACGATCAGGCCGGACCCCTCGGAGGTCGGCGACCAGACGCAGCAGATCACGGCCGGGCTGGGCCAGCTCGGCGTGTGGGGCGCCGCGTACCTGGTCGGTGTGGTCCTGGCGGTGGCCGGCGCGACCGTGGTGCTGTTCGGGCCGGCGGCCGGGCGGGCGCACGTGCGGGTCGCCACGCTGGGCGGGTGCGGCACCCTGGTCGCCCTGATCGGGGCCGCGTGGAGCGACCTCGGCCGACGCAGCGCGCCGTTCAACGGCCTCTTCTACATCGACGGCCCGACCATCACCCTGGAGCACGGGCGCGGGATCTCGGTCGGGCTGGTCGGGGTGGTCCTGCTCGGGGTGGCTCTGCTGCTGGTCGAGGGGCGCCCGGCCGCGGCCCGCGATCCCGAGGCGGCGGACGCCGAGGCACCGGCCGCCCCGGAGGACGACCACGCGCGGTGGCTACCCCGCCGCGCCGAGCCGGACGAGCGCCCGGAGGAGCCCTTCGACCTCACCGTGGCGCCCGCCGCCCCGTTCGCCGCCCCGCCCGACCCGCGCGCCCGGCCCTGAGCCGGATATCGACGTGAGCACGGCCGGCGGCGCCGGTAGGCTCACCGGTTGTGATTGATCTGCGCCTGCTCCGAGACGACCCCGACGCCGTACGCGCCAGCCAGCGGACCCGCGGCGAGTCCGAGTCGGCCGTGGACGACCTGCTCCGCGCGAACGAGGCGCGCCGGGCCGCCGTGCAGCGGTTCGAGGCGCTGCGGGCCGAGCAGAAGCAGCTCGGCAAGCGGATGCCGAAGGCCGCCCCGGAGGAGCGGGCCACCCTGCTCGCCCGGACCAAGGAGCTGGCCGCCGAGGTGAAGGCCGCCGAGGCCGGGGTGACCGCGGCGGAGCAGGAGCAGCGCCAGGCGCACCTGGCGATCCCGAACGTCGTGGAGCCGGGCGTGCCGGCCGGCGGCGAGGACGACTACGTCGTGCTCCGCGAGATCGGCGAGCGCCCGTCGCTGCCCACCGTCCGGGACCACATCGAGCTGGGCGAGGGCATCGGCGCGTTCGACCTGGAGCGCGGGGCGAAGGTCTCGGGCAGCCGCTTCTACTACCTGACCGGCGTCGGCGCGCTGCTCCAGCTCGGGCTGCTCCAGCTGGCCATCGCCCAGGCGCTGGAGCACGGGCTGACCCCGGTCATCCCGCCGGTCCTGGTCAAGCCGGAGTCGATGGAGGGCACCGGGTTCCTCGGCGCGCACGCCGCCGAGGTGTACCGGCTGGAGGCTGACGACCTGTACCTGGTCGGCACGTCGGAGGTGCCGCTGGCCGCGTACCACGCCCACGAGATCCTGGCCGACCTGACCGAGCCCATCCGGTACGCCGGCTGGTCGTCGTGCTTCCGCCGGGAGGCCGGCTCGTACGGCAAGGACGTGCGCGGCATCATCCGGGTACACCAGTTCGACAAGGTGGAGATGTTCTCGTACTGCCGGCCCGAGCAGGCCGCCGAGGAGCACCTGCGGCTGCTGGGCTGGGAGGAGGAGATGCTGGCCAAGGTCGAGATCCCCTACCGGGTGATCGACGTGGCCGCCGGCGACCTGGGCAGCAGCGCCGCGCGCAAGTACGACTGCGAGGCGTGGCTGCCGTCGCAGCAGCGGTTCCTGGAGCTGACCTCGACGTCGAACTGCACCACGTTCCAGGCGCGCCGGCTCAACGTCCGCTACCGGGACGAGGAGGGGCGCACCCGGCCGGCGGCGACGCTGAACGGCACCCTGGCCACCACCCGGTGGCTTGTGCCCATGCTGGAGAACCACCAGCAGCCGGACGGCTCGGTCCGGGTTCCGAAGGCACTCCAGCCCTACCTGGGCGGCCGTGACGTGCTGGAACCGGTGCGACGCTGAACGGGTCATCGGTATGCCCGCTGTTCGTCCAGTTGTCACAAAACCTCCTCGGCGGTGCCGCTGAGTACGGGTATCGTTACCAGCCCGCACGGCACGGCAGGTTGGAGGTCCCATGACCGGACTGGAGACGACTCGGCCGGGCCTGCCCAAGCTCATCGCCACCGATCTCGACGGCACCCTGGTCCGCAGCGACGACACGGTCTCCGCGTACACCCACGCCACTCTCGACCGGGTCCGCACCGCCGGCATCCCGATCGTCGGGGCGACCGGGCGCGGTCCCCGGCTGACCGAACTGACCCGCAACGACATCCGCGCCGCGGACTTCCTGGTGCTGGCCGGCGGCGGGCGGGTCGTGGACCAGAGCGACCCGGCCGGCCCGCTGGTCCTGCGCGACGTCCGGCTGTCCGGAAAGGTGGTCGCCGAGATCGTGCACGACCTGGAGGCGGAGGTCGGCCCGCTGACCGTCATGGTGGAGGCGCTGGACACGCCCGACGCACCGCTCTGGGGCGACCACGACCCCGCGTGGCGCTACCCCGAGCGCTTCGAGTCGCGCACCCGGGCGGAGGCGCTGAGCGGGGACATGATCAAGGCGTTCGCGCGCACTCCCGACCACCACGTCGACGCGCTGCTCGAGGCGGCCCAGCGGATCATCCCGCCGTCGGTCGCCTCGGTCACCCAGGCGGGGCTGGGCTTCATCGAGATCCTCCCGCCCGGCGTCGACAAGGCCACCGGCCTCGCCGTCGTCGCCGAGGCCCTCGGCGTCGACCCGGCGGACGTGCTGGTCTTCGGCGACATGCCGAACGACCTGCCCATGTTCACCTGGGCCGGGTGGAGCCGGGTCGCGGTCTCGAACGCCCACCCGGTGGTCCGCCGGGCCGCCGACGAGGTGACCCTGCGCAACGACGACGACGGCGTAGCGGTCTACCTCGATCGACTACTCTCCCGGTGATGCGGCTCGTCGCGACCGACCTGGACGGCACCCTGCTGCGCCGCGACCACTCCGTCAGCCCCCGCACCTCCGCCACCATCGACCGGGTCATCGCCGCCGGCGACCAGGTGGTGCTGGTGACGGGCCGCCCGCTGCGCTGGATGGACGCCGTCTACGCCCAGCTCACCACGCCGCTGCCGACCGTCTTCGCCAACGGCGCCGTCGTCTACGACCCGATCGAGGACGAGATCCTGCGCGCCGACCCCCTCGACCCCGGCCTGCTGCTACGCGTCTGCGACCGGCTACGGGAGGAGCTGCCCGAGGCGCGCCGTGGCGGTCGCCAACGCCCACCGCGCGGTCACCTCGATCGCTGACGAGGTGACCGCGAGCAACGAGGACGACGGCGTGGCCCGGTACCTGGACCGCGAGTACCCCGCCCCGTAGCGGGCCGGGTCAGAGGTACTGACCGGTGCGGCCGCCATCGCCCGGCTGGCCCTGCGGGCCGGGGGCGCCCGGCATGCCGGGCACCATGCCCATGCCCGGGCCGGTGGGCAGCGCGTGGCGGCTGCCGCGCATCTGCTCCAACTGGAGCCGGGCGGCCATCTGCTGGGCGACCAGCGCGGCCTGGATGCCGTGGAACAGCCCCTCCAGCCAGCCGACGAGCTGGGCCTGCGCGATGCGCAGCTCGGCGTCGCTGGGCGTGGCGCCGTCCGTGAACGGCAGCGACAGCCGCGTCAGCTCCTCGCGTAGCTCCGGGGCGAGCCCGTCCTCCAGCTCGGTGATCGAGCGCTGGTGGATCTCGCGCAGCCGCTCCCGGCTCGCGTCGTCCAGGGGCGCCGCCCGGACCTCCTCCAACAGCTGCTTGATCATGCTGCCGATCCGCATGACCTTGGCGGGCTGCTCGATCAGCCGCGACGGGTCCTCCGACTCCGGAACCTCGCCCTCGGCGGCGTCCACGTCCACGGTGCCCATGGGTCGGCCGTCCGGGCCGACCACCACCACCGTGCCGGGGCGCCCCCCGGCCGGGGTGCGCTCACCGGCGTCTGCTCCGTTGCCTGCTGCGTCGGTCATGCGGACCATCTTCCCTACCGCCGAGGTCGCATGCCAACCCGGGCCGGCACCGGGCCCCGTCGGACCCGGATGACCGGTCGGTAACCTTGCGCCGGTGAGCCACGACCCCCGTTCGGTGCTGAGCCGTTCGGCGCCGCCGCCGGACCGGACGGTGCGCTACGGCGACCATCCCGACCAGGTGGCCGACCTGCGGCTGCCCCGGCGTGCGGCGGGGCCCCTGGTGATCGTGGTGCACGGCGGGTTCTGGCGGCCCGGGTACGACCGGTCGCACACCGGACCGATGGCAGCCGCCCTGGCGGCGCTGGGTCACCCGGTCGCCCAACTCGAGTACCGGCGCGTCGGGTACCCCGAAACCCTGGACGACGTGGCGGCCGGCGTGGCCGTCCTGCCCGGCCTGGCCACCGCCACCGCCACCGGACTGGGCCGGCCGGCGCCCGCCGGGCCGCCGGTGCTCGTCGGGCACTCGGCCGGCGGGCACCTCGCGCTCTGGCAGGCCGCCACCCACGGCGGCGTGGCGGGCGTCGTGGCGCTCGCCCCGGTCGCCGACCTCGTCGAGGCGTACCGGCGGGACCTGGACGGCGGCGCGGTGGCCGCCCTGCTCGGCGGCGGGCCGGAGGACGTGCCCGAGCGCTACGCCCGCGCCGATCCGGCCCGCCTGCCGGCGCCGCGCTGCCCGGTGGTGGTCCTGCACGGGGACGCAGACGCCCAGGTACCGATCGATATCGGACGGGGGTACGCCGCCCGCACCGGCGCCCGCACCGTGGAATTGCCCGGTACCGGGCATTTCGGCCTCATTGATCCGCAGGCACCACCCTGGCGGCACGTCACGGACGAGCTTCATTCACTTTTCCAATGATCCGCACCATTGACGCGTCCCGGCGGGAGGCGGTAGAACGCCGGATGGGTCCCGACTGGACCCGCGATCTGGGAGGCACAGTGCAGCAGCACCTCGACCGCCGGCAGGCGCTGAAGCTGCTGGCCGCGCTCGGCGCGGCCGGCGCCGCGTCGGCCTGCGCCCCGGCCGGCGGAGGGGGCGGCTCGACCAGCCAGGCACCCGTCCGGATCGGCCTCATCGCGCCGCAGACGGGAGCCTACCGGGCCATCGGCACGGAGATGATCAACGGCTTCCAGCTGTACCTGTCGCTGAACAACAACGAACTCGGCGGCCACCCGGTGGAGCTGATCATCGCGGACGAGGGCGACACGGCCAAGAGCGGCCAGGCGGCGTTCCAGCAACTGCGCGGCAAGGATGTGCTGGCGATCTCCGGGGTCGCCGGCAGCACCGTGATGACCACCATCCACGACGAGGTGGAGAAGGCGCAGATCCCGCTGATCGGCTCCAACGGCTCGCCGGTCTCGCTGCACGGCGTCGTGTTCATCTGGCGCACCTCCTACGTGGATGACGAGCCGGGGCGCGCCCTCGCGCCGTACCTCCAGTCCCGGGTCAAGGGCAAGATCGCGCTGGTCACCACCGATCAGGACGCGGGCCTGGACGCGCTGTCGGGCTTCCGGTTCGCGTTCGGCAACACCGACACCCGGATCGAGGACACGGTCATCCAGGCGCCCGAAGCGGCCAAGATGGGCGCCGGCTTCTACTCGACCACCATCCAGCGGATCCGCTCGATGGACCCGGAGATCGTCTACTGCGCGCTGGGCACCAACTCGGGCATCGAGTTCGTGAAGCAGCTCCGGACGGCCGGGCTCCACCTGCCGATCTACGCCTCCGGCCTGCTCACCGAGGGCAGCGCGCTGGAGACCCTGGGCACCGCGGCCCGGGGTATCTACACCTCGCTGAACTACTCCTCCGACCTGGAGAACCCGACGAACCGGCGGTTCGCTGCCGCGTACCGGCGGGCGCACAACCTCGCGCCGACCACGTTCGCGATGGCGTCGTTCGACGCGGCCTCGGTGCTCGACCAGGCGATCGCGCTCGCCTCGCCGAGCCCCACGCCGCTCACCGTCAACCAGGCGATCGCGCGGCTCGGCCTCGTGGACAGCCCGCGCGGCACCTGGCAGTTCAACCAGTCCCGGACCCCGCAGCAGTCCTGGTACCTGCGCCAGGTCCGCCCGGACGGGCAGGTCCTGGCCAACGTGGTGCTCAACGAGCTGGCGACGCTGGGCTGAGCCGGCGCCACGGGCTGGAGCCGGGCGCCACGGGCTGAGCTGGCGGCGCCGGGCTGGGGCGGCGTCACGGGCTGAGCCGGCGGGGCCGAGCCGGCGCCACGGGCTGAGCTCGGCGTGAGCGGCGGGCGGGCGGCGGCCCGCTCCGGCTACCGGCTCAGCCGCGCAGCTCGGCGACGCAGCACTTGACGCTGCCGCCGCCCTTCTTCAGCTCGGATAGCTCCACCGGCACCGGCCGGTACCCGGCGGCCGCCAGCTTCGCGGCCATCCCGGTGGCCTCGGCCGGCAGGAACACGTTCCGGCCGTCGCTGACCAGGTTCAGCCCGAACGCGTACGCGTCCACCTCGTCGGCCAGGACCGCGTCAGGGAACAGTTGGGCGAGGACCCGCTGGGCGGCGGTCGAGAAGGCGCCCGGATAGTAGGCGACCGTGGAATCGTCGAGCGGCTGGAGCGCCGTGTCGAGGTGGTAGAAGCGGGAGTCGACCAGCTTCAGCGACACCACCGGCCGGCCGAGCACCTCCTGCGCCTCGGCGTGCGCCGCCGTCTCGGTGCGGAAGCCGTACCCGGCGAGGATCACGCCACCGTGCGCCCCGGGCAGGTACGTGAAGTCGCCCTCGCCCTCGTTGGTCTGGGTGGGCGCGACGAACTCCCAGCCCTCGGTCTCGTAGAACGCCCGGTGCACGGCGGCTTCGGCGGTCCGCTGCGGGTACCGGAAGCGGGCGCCGTAGGCGACGCCGTCGACCGTGAACGCGCCGTTGGCCGCGAACACCAGGTCCGGCAGCCCCGCCCGGGGCGGCAGGACGTGCACGGTGTGCCCCGACTCGACCAGCGTCCGGCGCAGCCGTTCCCACTGCTTGTGGACCAGTTCGGCGTCGACCGGCATGGTCACGTCCATCCATGGGTTGATGGCGTACTCGACGGCGAAGTGGTCGGGGCTCGCCATCAGGTAGGTACGCTTCCGCGGCGTCCGGTCGGGCAGGTCCATGGTGACCAAGAGTAGGTACGCTGTCGGTACTCAAACAGCCGCGAAGCTTGCGTCAAAGAGGTGATTCGTTGCAGATCGACGACGTGGACCAGCGAATCATTGCGCTTCTGGTCAGCGACGCGCGGGCCTCCTACGCGGAGATCGGGGCCGTGGTCTCGCTCTCGGCGCCCGCGGTGAAGCGGCGGGTCGACCGGCTGCGCACCGCGGGCATCATCAAGGGATTCACGGCGGTCATCGACCCCGCAGCCGTCGGCTGGACCACCGAGGCGTTCGTCGAGCTGTTCTGCACCGGCAAGACCACCCCGGCGCAGATCACCGTGGCGGCCCGCCGGCACCCGGAGGTGGTCGGCGCCTACACCGTCTCCGGCGAGGCGGACGCGCTGGTCCACCTGCGGGCGGCCGACATCGCCCACCTGGAGCAGGCGCTGGAGCGGCTGCGGGCGGAGTCGTTCGTCACCTCGACCCGCAGCATGATCGTGCTGTCCCGGCTGGTCGCCGCGCCGGCCGCGGTGCCCCCCGCCGACTAGAGCGCGCGGGGACCGACCACGCCCCACCGAAAACGGGCGCTAACCCCTACAGGTACATGCCGGTACCGTGCTGCTCGTCGCCTTTGGCCGGCTTGTCACCCTCGCCGAAGAACCGCTTGCCGCCGAACTCGCCGTGCAGCCGGTCGTCCAGCTCGTCCGCGAGGCCGGTCATCACCTGCACGGCCAGCATCAGGTGGGTGGGCTGGAAGTTGCGCCCGAACACGGGGACCGACGCCCACACGGTGTCCTCGGTGCAGTAGAGCCGGCCGATCGGCATCCGGTTGGTCAGGTCGGACAGCTTCACGTACAGCTTCTCGGTGGGCCGGATCCCGGTCAGCACCGGCGAGAACACGTCCACCAGCGGCGGGCTGTCCCGGACCCGGACGAACACCATCGCCGACCCGGCACGAATGTTGATGTCCCCGTCCCCGTCCAGTTGCAACTGGTCCGGCGTGGTCTTCAGCATCGCCGCGACCACCGTACGGACCCGTTCGTCCAGCGGCAGCCCGCCCTCCCGCGCCTCCCGCGCGATCGCCGCGAGCGCGCTCTCCGGGTCCTCCGTCTCCAGCGTCGCCTCGGGCCGCGCGGTACCCAGCGCCGCCTCGGCTATCGGCTCGTCCCGCTCGTCGCGCGCCCCGTAGACCAGGAACGCGGGGTGCGGGGCGCCGTAGACGTCCCGCATGGTCCGGGTCAGGATCGTGGCGAGCTGAGCCGACCGCTCCACCGCCGTACACAGGCCGAACTGCTCGCCGGAGCCCTCCACCACGCCCGGCGGGGACCAGCCGAGCGCGACCATGTCGGCGACGGCCGCCCGGTCCAGCCGCATGCCCGGCGGGAGCGCCGCGTTGCCGACCGCCCGCGCGTCCAGCCGGCCATCCGGACCCGCCTCCACGCCGACCGAGTAGATCGCGTCCCCGGTGCCGGAGGCCGCCGGGTCGAGCGTGACCTCCAGGTACGAGCCGGCGGTGAGGGCGGCGACCAGCGACGTCAACGACCGGGCGAAGTCCCGCCACGCCTCGGTCACCTTGGCGCGCAGGTCCGCCGTCGTCGGCTCGTCCAGCAGGATCTGCTCGCTGTCGAGGTCCGCCGGCTGGGGGTGGTCCGCCGTCATGATCCCTCCGTCCCGTCCGCCACACCCTATCGAGACCGTGCTGCCTGGCGGTGGTGGGCGCCGATGCGTCCCGGTGGTTGGCCCGCATTGTTCCGGGCCGTGTACGGCGACGTGTCAGCCGCCGCCGGGCGCCCTTCTCCGCGTCCGCGATGGGTGGATCCGGCCGCGGGTCACGGTGCTTCGGCGGCGCTGTCTTCGGCCCCCACGGCCAGGGCGGTGAGCCGCGCGGCGGCCTCGGCCGGGTCCGCGCCACGCCCGACCGCCACGCCCAGCAGGTAAGCCGTCACCGGTGCCGCCGGCCGCAGCACCTGGTGCGCGACGTCCCGCGCCAGATCCAGCACCACCTGGGCCCGCAGTTCGGCCGGGTCCAGCCCCAACTCGCGGCACGCCACGGCGATCCACTCGTCCAGCGTCATCTGATCCACTCCTCTGCCTGCCTCAGATCGGCGTCCGTATCACAGTCGAAGAAGGGTGGCAGGCCGTCCGTGTCGACGGTCACGGGTACGGGCGCGAGTGGGGTGAGCAACACCCGCAGCGGCGTTCCGTGCAGCGTCCCACCCAGTTCGTGGACCCGCCGGCGCAGCGCCCCGGGCCGCCACACCCCGCAGAGCCACTGTGGACGATCATTGACGTCCATATAGATAGCGCCGTTGGTGCTCGGGATGCTCTCCACGGTGGTGATGAGGCGCCGGACGGCGTCACCGGTCAGCAGCGGAAGATCCGCGGCGACCAGCGCGACCACCGGCACGTGGGCGGGGACAAGCCGAAGACCCGCCACGACGGCAGCGGCCGGCCCCCCGCCCGGCGGTTCCTCCACAGTGGTCAGGACATCGGTCGGCGCACCGGTAAGCGCCGGCGCCCCGACAACGACGCGAGGATCGGCATCGGCGAGCGCGTCGAGCACCCGCAGCAGCATCGGCCGCCCACCCACCGGTCGCGCCGGCTTCTCCCGACCGCCCAGGCGGCGCCCGGCCCCGCCGGCCAGGATGAGCGCCCCGTACCCCTCCACCACCTCACCCTATGGCGACGACCCCCGGCGCACCCGCCAGGCCCCTGCCTCCCGGCGCTGGACGGGGGCGACGCGCCGGCCGGGCGACCCCTGGGCCGGTGCTCCGTGCGCCGGCCGGGCCTTCGCCCCAACGATGCCGACCGGCGCGCCCACGGTCGCCGCTTCCGCAAGAGATCTTGGTATGGATCCGCCGCAGAAATCGGTCTCCCGTACCAAGGTCTGGACGAATACGGCCACACTAGGCAACATCCACGCCAATCTCGAACTCGTCGTGCCCGATTCATGGGGGTAGTGGCTTTTGTTACCCGCCACGACTTCATGCCGGACAATGGGCGGATGGGACGGGCGACGGACCGGCGGCCGGTGCTGCGGATCGACGTGGGCGCGGGCGCGCCCGTGACGGGCGCGGGCCCGGATGTTGCCGTCGGGGACACGGGCATGGGAGCACCCGCCGCAAACGCGGGCACAGGAACGGCCGCCGCCAACACGGGCACAGGAACGGCCGCCGTGGACGCGGCGGGCGGCGGTACGACGACCACCATCCGGCGACCGGACAGCCTGGCCGCCGAGGAGCCGCTGGAGATCCGCGTCGGGCCGGCGGGTGCGGGTCGGCGGCCGGCGTTGGCGGTGACCATGCGCACGCCGGGAGATGACCTGGACCTGGCGCTGGGGTTCCTGTTCACCGAGGGCATCGTGCGGGGGGCCGGTGACGTGCGGACCGCGCAGTTGTGCGCCGGCACCGAGGAGCCGAACACGTACAACGTGGTGGACGTGGCGCTGGCGGCGCACGTACCGCCGCCGCAGACGGACCCGACCCGCTACTTCGCCACCACCAGTGCCTGCGGTGTGTGCGGAAAGGCGAGCATCGACGCCGTACGCACCCGATCGGCGTACGACGTGGGTGGCGATCCGGTGGCGGTACCGGCGACCGTGCTGGCGGGGTTGCCGGACCGGCTCCGGGCGGCGCAGAAGGCGTTCGAGCGGACCGGCGGGCTGCACGCGGCGGGGCTGTTTACGCCGGCCGGGGATCTGGTCGTGCTGCGGGAGGACGTGGGGCGGCACAACGCGGTGGACAAGGTGGTCGGGTGGGCGCTGCGCTCGGAGCGGTTGCCGCTGCGGGGGCATGTGCTGCTGGTCTCCGGACGGGTGAGCTTCGAACTGACGCAGAAGGCGTGGATGGCGGGCATCCCCGTGCTGGCCGCCGTCTCAGCGCCGAGCACGCTGGCGGTCGACGTGGCGGAGGAGGCCGGGATGACGCTGGTCGGCTTCCTGCGCGGCACCACGATGAACGCCTACACCGGCACCGAGCGCATCCTTCCCTGACCGCCGAAGGCCGGCACCCACGCGCGACAGGGCCGACGGGTCGTGATGGGCGCGTCGGTGTTCGTCGTGCCCCGGCACCCACGCGCGGCAGGGGCCGGCGGCGTCCGAAGGTCGGCGGGTCACGGGGTGGTCTGGGTCGCGGGCCGGGGTAGGTCGTCCAGCAATTCGGGTGGCACGCCGGCGCAGAGCACGTCCGCCATGAACCGGGCCAACGGGTAGGTCGGGTCGACGCGGAGTGCCCGCTCAAGGGCCACCCCCGCGAGCGGACCGCGCCCGGCGTGCCAGGCGGCGAACGAGAGCAGGCTGGCCGGGGCCGGGACGAGATCCTCGACGGCGCGGCGGAGCACCTCGCTCCACAACTCCACGGCCCACCCCTCGCCCGTGGTGGCCACCCACGCGTGGTCGCGAACCGGCGGGTGGAGCAGGACGACCGTGAGCCAGGCGATGTCGTCGTCGCTGAGCGGGCGCCCGGCCCGCTGCCGCGCGATGGCCTCCTCCACCGCCGCCATCCCGGCCACCCGCAGCGCCCGGCCGCCGAGCAGATCGGCGGGGCGGGCGGCGGCGAGCAGGGCGGAGAGCCGCTCGTCGGCGCGCTCGGTGGCCCGGTCGGCGGCGGCGCGGGCGGCGCCGGTCAGCGGTGCGATCTGCGCGGCCAGCGCGGCGCGGTCGGGCAGGGCGACCTCGCCGGCCAGGGTCGCGGTCGCGGCGACGACGGTGCCGCTCGGGTCGAACGGGCGGCCCTGGGGCGGGCAGCAGGCCGGGTTCGAGCAGAGCAGCGACCAGTACCGGTCGCCCGCCACACGCAACTCCTCCTCGACCGCGATGGAGCGCTCCACCAGCCCGGACCGGACCGCCTCCATCAGCGGGACCACCTCCTCGGCGGTGCCGTACCCGATGAGCAGCGCGGCCTCCACCCGCTGCCGGGCGACGACGGCGACCGCGTGCCGGGCCTGGGCGCGCACGGCCCGTGTCGGCGTCCCGGCGGGCGGCAGGTCGACCCGGGCGGTGAAGGTGAGCCGGGACCCGTGCAGCCCGGTCACCACGAGGCTGCGCTCCGGGTGGAAGCCGAGCAGGTAGGGCACGGCGGCGAGCAGGTCCGCCGGCGCACGGACCGCCAGGGCGGCGCGCTCCGGACCCGCGGCGGCCGGCTGGGGGCCGGCGAGCGGTGCGCCGCCCGCCGCGCGGGAGTCGGAGTCGAGCGGTGGGAACGAGTTCATGCCCTCACCCTGGACCGGGTACAACCCCCTCGACAGGCCCTGTGGATAACTCCTCCACAGCCCGACCAGTACCGAAATGTCCGATCACGGAAGGTGAGCCCGGCTCGCCCACCGCGGCCATGGGTTACCGTCACCCATCGTGGACCTGGCGTACCTGCGCGCGCACCCGCGACACCTCACCGCCTTCCGCACCCACCAGCGGATACGCGAGACACCCGTACCCGGCGGCAGCATCTGCACCGCGGTGCGGCTGACGCTGGACGACGGCGCGTCCCTGTTCGCGAAGGGCTGGCCGGAGGGTGCCCCGCCGAAACCGGAGGGGTTCTTCGAGGCCGAGGCGAACGGGCTGCGCTGGCTGCGCGCGGCCGACGCGGCGCCGGTACCCGAGGTGGTGGCCGAGCTGGCCGACGGGCTGGCGATGGAGTGGGTGGAGCCGGGGCCGCCGACCTCGGCGGCCGCCGAGCGGCTCGGGCGGGAGCTGGCGGCGCTGCACCGGGCCGGCGCGGACGCCTTCGGTGCGTCGTGGCCCGGCTACATCGGGTCGCTGCCGCTGGACAACACGCCCTCGCGGGGGCCGTGGCCGGTGTGGTTCGCCGAGCGCCGGCTCGCGCCGTACCTGCGCCGCTCGGCCGACAACCACGCGCTGACCGGCGACGACGTCGCGCTGGTCGAGCGGATCATCGATCAGATCGAGGGGTACGGCGGCGCCGAGCCGCCGGCGCGCGTCCACGGCGACCTGTGGCCGGGGAACGTGCTGTGGGCGGCTCCCGGCGAGCCCGGCGGGGCGGGGCGCGGCTGGCTGGTGGACCCGGCGGCGCACGGCGGGCACCGGGAGACCGACCTGGCGACGCTGGCCCTCTGGGGCGGCGTGCCGCACCTGGACCGCCTGCTCGCCGGGTACCAGGAGGTGTGGCCGCTGGCCGGCGGCTGGTGGCAGCGGGTCCCGCTGCACCAGCTGCACCTGCTGCTCGTGCATACTGCCCTGTTCGGCGGCGCTTACCGGGAGGCCGTCGTGGCAGCCGCGAGCCGGCTTTTGTCGGTGTGACGCGCTAGCTTGGTGAGGTGACCATGGTGGATCGGCCCCGGCCGCGCGTCGACGCGCTCGTGGACCGGTTCGGCCGGATCGCCACGGACCTGCGCGTATCACTCACGGACCGGTGCAACCTGCGCTGCACCTACTGCATGCCGGCCGAGGGGCTGCCCTGGCTGCCGAAGTCCGAGATCCTGACGGACGACGAGGTGAACCGGCTGATCCGGGTCGCCGTTCAGCGGTTGGGCGTGCGCGAGGTGCGGTTCACCGGTGGCGAGCCGCTGCTGCGCCCCGGCCTGCCCGGGATCGTCGCGGCCGCGGCGGCCCTGCGACCCCGCCCCCGGCTCTCCCTGACCACGAACGCGATCGGCCTGGCCCGGATGGCCGCCCCGCTGCGCGCCGCCGGCCTGGACCGGGTGAACGTCTCGCTGGACACGCTGCACGCGGAGCGCTTCGACGCCATCGCGCACCGGCGCCGCCTGCCCGACGTGCTCGCCGGCCTCACCGCCGCGGCGGATGCCGGGCTCACCCCGGTCAAACTGAACGCGGTGCTGCTGCGGGGGGTCAACGACGACGAGGCAGTGCCGCTGCTGCGGTTCGCGCTGACCCACGGGTACGAGTTGCGCTTCATCGAGCAGATGCCGCTGGATGCCCAGCACGCCTGGGACCGCGGCGCGATGATCACGGGCGGGGAGATCCTGGCGGCGCTGCGGGCCGGGTTCACCCTCCTGCCCGACCCGGCCGAGCGCGGCGGCGCGCCCGCCGAGACGTGGCTCGTCGAGGGGTACGCCGACGCGGCGGGCCGACCCGCGAAGGTGGGCGTGATCGGCAGCGTCACCCGGCCGTTCTGCGGCGACTGCGACCGCACCCGGTTGACCGCCGACGGCCAGGTGCGCGCCTGCCTGTTCGCCCGCGAGGAGTCGGACCTGCGCGCCGGCCTGCGTGGCGGCGCCACGGACGAGGAACTCGCCGAGCGTTGGCGGGTGGCCATGTGGGGCAAGCGCGCCGGCCACGGCATCGACGACCCCGCGTTCCTCCAGCCCGGCCGGCCGATGTCGGCAATCGGAGGCTGAGCGGTGTCCGGTTCCGAGTCGTCCGGGGCGTCGCCGACGATCACGATCAGGTACTTCGCGGGCGCCCGCGCCGCCGCGGGGGTCGGTGAGGAGACCGCGCCGGCCGGCTGGTCGCTGGAGAAACTCGCCGCCGACCTCACCGCCCGCCGGGGTCCCGCCCTCGGCCGGGTACTGGAGATCGCCAGCTTCCTCGTGGACGGGGTGGTCTGGCGGGACCGGCAGGCGGCGTTGCCGGCCGGCGCGACCCTGGACGTGCTGCCCCCCTTCGCGGGCGGCTGAGCGATGGACCCCCGGTGATCATTGGTTTCCTGGCGACGGCGGTGCTCGTCGTCGTCCTCATCCACCTGTACCTGTGGAAGCGGCTCGTCCGCGACACCATTCGCCCCGGCCGGTGGCGCCGGGTGGCGGGGCTGGCCGTGCTGGTCGGCGGACTTCTGGTGCCGGCGACGCTGGTGGGCACCCGGGCCGGTGCGGGCTGGCTCGCCTGGCCCGGCTTCATCTGGCTGGCGCTGATGTTCTACCTGCTGGTCAGCCTGCTCGTGCTGGAGATCCCGATGCTGGTGGCGCGCCTGCTGCTGCGCCGCCGGGCCCGCCGGGCAACCCCGGCCGTCCCGGTTTCCAGCGGCGTGCCGGGTGACGTGAGCCTCGCCGGGGTCGCGGCGGGCCCGCGTAACGGCGCCGCCAAGGCGGCGGTGGCCGAGCAGGCGCCACCCGTGCTGGCGGAGCCATCCGTACCCGCTGAGCCGCCCGTGCCGGGGGCGGTGCCGCGGCGGGTGGTGCTCTCCCGGGGTGCGGCGATCATGGCCGGCCTCGCGGCGACCGGCACCGTCGGGTACGGCGTGCGCACGGCGATGGGGCCGCCCCGGCTCAACCGGGTCCAGATCCCGCTCGCCAAGCTGCCGCGCTCGATGGACGGGCTGCGGGTCGCGCTCGTCTCGGACATTCACCTCGGACCGCTGGCCGGGCGGGCGCACACCGAGCGCATCGTCGAGAAGATCAACAGCCTGGACGCGGACCTGGTGACCGTGGTCGGCGACCTGGTCGACGGCACCGTGGCCGAGCTGGGCCCCGCCGCCGAGCCGCTGGGCGCGCTGCGCTCCCGGCGGGGCGCCTTCTTCGTGACCGGCAACCACGAGTACTACTCCGGCGCGGCCGAGTGGGTCGAGGAGGTCGGCCGGCTCGGGCTGCGGGTGCTGCGCAACGAGCGGGTGGAGATCGCCGGGCTGGACCTGGCCGGCGTGAACGACGCCACCGGCGGCGAGCAGGGCGACCCGCCGGACTACGACCGGGCGCTGGCCGGGCGCGACCCGTCCCGCCCGGTGGTGTTGATGGCGCACCAGCCGGTGCAGGCGCACGAGGCCGCCCGGCGCGGCGTCGACCTCCAGCTCTCCGGGCACACGCACGGCGGCCAACTGGCACCGTTCAACCTGCTGGTGAAGCTGCAACAGCCGGTCGTGTCCGGGCTGGGGCGGGTCGACGGGATGCCGGTGTTCGTCACCAACGGGGCCGGTTTCTGGGGGCCGCCGGTGCGGGTCGGCGCGCCGCCGCAGGTGACGCTCGTTGAGCTGCGGAGCACACGGTAGGCGTGGCGGCGCGCGCCGACCGGCGCCGACATGACAGGATGCGGCGTGCCCGCCTTTCGTCCGGAGCCGGTCGAGGTGCCGGTCGAGTCAGTCCCGCCCTTCGTCGCGGACCTGCACATCCACTCCCGCTACTCGCGCGCCTGCAGCCGCGACCTGACGCTGCCGAACCTGGCGCGCTGGTCCCGTCGCAAGGGCGTGCACCTGCTCGGTACCGGCGACTTCACCCACCCGGCGTGGTTCGACCACCTGCGGGAGTCGCTGCGGCCGGCCGAGCCCGGGCTGTTCCGGCTGACCGAGGAGGCCGAACGCGAACTCGCCCGGGCGCTGCCGCCGCGGCTGGCCAGCACCGAGGAGCGGGCGCAGACCCGGTTCATGCTGTCGGTGGAGATCTCCACGATCTACAAGCGGGATGACCGGACCCGCAAGGTCCACCACCTGGTGTACCTGCCGGACCTGGCGGCGGCCGCCCGGTTCAACGCGGCCCTGGGCCGGATCGGCAACCTCGGCTCGGACGGGCGCCCCATCCTCGGCCTGGACTCGCGGGACCTGCTGGAGATCACGCTGGAGGCGAGCCCGGACGGGTACCTGGTGCCGGCGCACATCTGGACCCCGTGGTTCTCCGCGCTGGGCTCCAAGTCCGGCTTCGACGCGATCGCCGACTGCTACGTCGACCTGGCCGACCACATCTTCGCGGTGGAGACCGGGCTGTCCTCGGACCCGGCGATGAACTGGCGGGTCTCCAGCCTCGACCGGTACCGGCTGGTGTCCAATTCGGACGCCCACTCGCCGGCCGCGCTGGCCCGCGAGGCGACCCGGCTGACCTGCGCCCTGGACTACTACGCGGTGCGTGAGGCGCTGCGCACCGGCGACGGGCTGCACGGCACGATCGAGTTCTTCCCCGAGGAGGGCAAGTACCACGCCGACGGGCACCGCGCCTGCGGCGTGAACTGGGAGCCCCACCGCACCCGCGAGGCCGGCGGGCTGTGCCCGCAGTGCCAGCGCCCGCTGACGGTGGGCGTGCTGTCCCGTGTGGAGGATCTGGCGGACCGTCCCGAGGGCACCGTCGCGCCCGGCGCCAAGCGGGTCACCCACCTGGTCCAGCTGCACGAGGTGCTGGCCGAGATCCACGGCGTCGGCGCGAAGTCCAAAACCGTCGAGGGCGAGGTGAACTCGCTGGTCGCCGCGCTCGGGCCGGAACTGGCGATCCTGACGGCGGCGCCGCTGGACGAGGTGGGCCGGGCCGGCGGCGAACCGCTGGCCGAGGCGATCGGCCGGCTGCGCCGGGGCGAGGTGCGACGCACCGCCGGCTACGACGGCGAGTACGGCGTCATCAGGCTGTTCGCCCCGGGCGAGCTGGGCGGCCAGGCGGACGCGCTGTTCGACCTGCCGGCGCCGGGGCAGCGCGCCACCAAGCCGGTACCGGCGAAGGCCGCGCCCAAGCGGAAGCCGGCGAAGAAGCCGGCGGCCGAGGCACCACCGCCGCCCCCGATCACCCCGCCGCCCTCCCCGCACGAGCCGTTCGAGCCGATGCTCGCCGGCATGGAGGAGGTCGGCACCGGCCTGCTGGACCGCCTCGACGCGATGCAGCGGGTGGCGGCGTCGGCGCCGGGCGGGCCGCTGCTCATCGTCGCCGGTCCGGGCACCGGCAAGACCCGCACGCTCACGCACCGCATCGCCTACCTGTGCGCCGAGCTGAACGTGTACCCGGAGGAGTGCCTGGCGATCACGTTCACCCGGCGCGCCGCCGAGGAACTGCGCGCCCGGCTGGACGCCCTGCTCGGCCCGGTCGCCGAGGACGTCACGGTCGCCACGTTCCACTCCCTGGGCCTGGCCATCCTGCGGGAGAACGCCAAGGCCGCCGGGCTCGGCCCGAAGTTCCGGATCGCCGACGACACCGAGCGGGAGGCGGCCCGCGCCGAGGCCGGCGACGACGACCAGGCGTACGCGAAGCTGCTGCGCGCCGCCGACCTGGTCGACCTGGACGAGCTGGTCACGCTGCCGCTGGCGCTGCTGAAGGCGGACAAGGCGCTGATGAAGCGGTACCGGGAGCGGTGGCGCTGGATCTTCGTGGACGAGTACCAGGACGTCGACGAGGCCCAGTACGAGCTGCTGCGCAAGCTCAGCCCCCGGGACGGGAACCTGTGCGCGATCGGCGACCCGGACCAGGCCATCTACTCGTTCCGGGGCGCGGACGTGCGGTACTTCCTGCGCTTCTCCGAGGACTTCACCGACGCCCGGCTGGTCCGGCTGACCCGCAACTACCGCTCGTCCGCGCCGATCGTGGCGGCCGCGGTGCAGGCCATCGCCCCCTCGACGCTGGTCTCCGGGCGCCGCCTCGACCCGGCCCGCCTGGACCCGGAGGCGCCGCTGATCGGCCGCTACCCGGCCGGCTCCGTCGCCGACGAGGCCGACTTCGTCGCCCGCACCGTGGACGAACTGGTCGGCGGCCTGTCTCACCGCTCCCTGGACTCGGGCCGGGTGGACGGCCGCGCGGCGCCCTCGGGCGCCCTCTCGTTCGGCGACGTGGCGGTGCTGTACCGCACCGACGCCCAGGCGGCCGCCATCGTGGCGGCGCTGAGCCGGGCCGGCATCCCGGTGCAGAAGCGCTCACACGACCGGCTCCGCGACCGCGCCGGCGCCGCCGCGATCGTCCGCGAACTGCGGCACGCCGGCGGCTCCGGTCCGCTGGCCGAGCGGCTGCGGCAGGCCGCCCAGGTGCTCGCCCGGCGCTGCACCGCACCCACCCTCGACGCGCCGGCCGGCCCGGCGCTCACCGAGGACGACATCTGGTCCGGCGTGGACCTGCTGACCCCGCTGGCCCGGCGCTGCGGCACCGACCTGGCGCAGTTCACCACCCAGGTCGCGACCGGCGCCGAGGTCGACGCCCTCGACCCGCGCGCCGAGGCGGTCACGCTGCTCACCCTGCACGCCGCGAAGGGGCTGGAGTTCCCGGTCGTGTTCCTGGTCGGCTGCGAGGACGGCCTGCTCCCGCTGCGCCTGCCCGGCGGCGGCCCGCCGGCGGAGGACGACCTGGCGGAGGAGCGGCGGCTGTTCTTCGTCGGCCTGACCCGGGCGCAGGACCGGCTCTACGTGACCCACTCGCGCAGCCGCTTCCGGTTCGGCGCGGACCGCGACATGCGCCCGTCGCCGTTCCTCGACGCGATCGACCGGGGCCTGTTCGAGCGCCTCGGCGACACCGAGCCGCGCCGCCCCAAGGACCGCCAGCTCCGCCTCCTCTGAGGTGCGGCAGCACAACCGGGCCCGGGCGGCCGTTGTCCGCTAACGACGGATGGAGTTGGCTTGCTCGATATCGAAGGCGTCGCTTTCCGGTACGGCTCGAAGGCCGTGCTGACCGACGTGACCCTGAGCATCGGGCGCGGAGCCACCGTGCTGCTGGGTCGCAACGGCGCCGGCAAGACCACCCTGATGCCGTCGCGGCACTCACCGCTGCAGAGGGCCCGGCCACGATCGCGTCGAAGTCGGAGCGGTGGGTCGGTCACTGGCCCAGCACCAGCGCGGTCGTCGGGTGGGCGGCCCTCTGGGGGGCCTGCATCGCGGCGGGCGCTGCCGCCTGGCTCAGCGCCGCCCCACGACGCGACCGCTATCACGACACCCTGCTGGCCTCCTCGCGTAGCCCGTTCCGGGTCCACCGGGCCGATCTGATCGCCGTCACGGCGGGCAGCCTGGCCGGGTACGCCGTGGTGGTCGCGTACGCCGGGTGGCTGACGGCTCCGAGCGCCACCCACGGCCGGCTCGACGTGCTGGAACTGCTCACCACGGTCGCGTCGGTACCGATGGCCGTGGGAATCGGGGCGGTGGTGGGCCGGCTCATCCCCGCCACGGTGGCCCCGATCGCGGGCGCCGTGACGCCTTACGTCATCTACATGTGCATGGTCTATGCCGACGTGTACAGCAACCAGGTGGTCTTCACGGACATCCTGTGGGTCGACCAGGTCGACCGCACCTACCTGCGCCTGCCGGCCACGCTCCTGCTCGGTCGCGCGATCTTCTGGGCCGCCGCCGGCGCGGCACTGCTCGGCTGGCTGCTGCGCGCGAAGCGGGCAGCCTACGGGCTGACCCTCGCCGCCGGGTTCGCCGCCGCCGGTGTGCTCCTCACGGCCGGGGTACGCGCCGACGCGCCGGACGAGTACGCCGCGCTCTGCTTCGACGGACCGCCGCGGGTGCGCCGGCCACGGTCCGCGGTCTCGACCTGTCCCGCGTGACCGTCGTCCCCGGCGAGAACCTGATGGCGAATTCGACGAGGTTCACCGGTAGCGCCCCTCCCGCCGCCGCGGCCACGGAGATCGTGGTACCGATCGTCAAGCGCTGCACCAGTCCCGCCCACGAGATCGGTGACTCGGCCTTCACCGCGAACCTCGGCTTCGCGCTTTTCCTCTCCCACTGCCTGAGTACGGGGTCGACGCGCACCGAGGACGGGATGACGACCGGGATTCTCCTCTACTACTGGTGGCTGGCCGTCAACCGTCTTCCCAAGGACGGCACCAACTACCCGGGCGAGCTGCGGGTCACGTCGGTGCTGGCGGAGAACCCGGCCCTGTCCGCCGCCGCCGACCGATTCCGGTCGATGCCGAGCGGCCGGCGGGAAGGCTGGTTCGCCGCGCAGACCCGGGCGATTCTCTCCTGCACCGCCATGCCGCCGTCATGAAGCCGGTCGGGATCCTGACCGCGTACGTCGCCGCTCGCGGGGTGACCCGGCGCGGGCTGGCCGCGTACGCCGTGACCTGGCTGGCGGTCGCGTTCGCCGCCCGGTTCAGCATGTCCGCCCTCGGCCTCCAGTTCGCACCGCCCGGCAGCGCGGCCCTGGACACGGTCGCCGTCGTCCTCATGCTGTTGCCGGCCGGCCTGCTCGCCGGTTTCCTCGCCAGCCAGGCCCCGAGCCTGGAGGCCACCCGGTCCCGGCGGCGTCACCCCGCTCAACTGCTGTGGGTCGGCATGATTGCGGTGGTCGCGGTACTCACTCCGTGGCTGGCGCTGCCGCTGTTGCCGGGCGCCGTCGATCCCGGCGCTTTCTTCGCCACCTGGTGCCTGACCGTCGGCGTCTGGTTCGTGCTCGCCTTCTTCGTACCGGCGGTGGTGGCGGGGGCGGGGACGTTCGGGGTACTGGCTCTGTTCAGCACTCCCGGCCTGGTGCCCTGGGAGCAGAACATCGTCTACAACCTGAACGAGAAGCCGGTGGCGGCCGGGGTGGCGGCTGCGGCGTTCCTGGGGGGCGTGGCGTTGCAGGCGGTGAAGCGACAGCGGCTACGCCTCCTCTGAGGAGGGCGCGCTGCGGCGGCAGCGGTGCGGTCGTGGCGGGCACGGCGGGGCCCCGCCGGCCTCGTAAGCCGGTGGGGCCGCCTACCCGCCGTCGGGCGGGGTAGCTGATCTTCGGTATTCGCGTCGGCAACTTGACGCGGTTCGGGGCGGCCGGAGGTTTCCCACCGGGGGTTACCGTGGCGCAGGCGGCCGAAGTCCGGGTCGGCCGGCAGAGTGGGGGCGCCACCGCGGGCGCCACCGCAGGAAAGAGGAGCGATGTCCAGTTACGGCCCGCCGGACCGGTACGGGCAGCCGTCCGACCCGTGGGGCGACCACGATTCCCGGGGCGGCGATCCCTGGAGTGGCGATTCCCGGGGCGGCGACCCGTGGGGCGGCAATTCCCGGGGCGGCGGCTCTTGGGGCGGCGAGGCGCCGCCGCCGGCCGAGGGCGCCCCGCGCTACGACCAGCCCCGGTACGACCCCACCCGCTACGAGCAGCCGCGCCATGAGCAGCAGCGCTACGACCAGACGCGCTACGAAGATCCCCGCGGGTCGGGCTATGGCGGGCAGCGCTACGAACAGGCCGGCGGGTACCCGCCCACGGCGTACCAGCCGCCGGCTGCGGCGCCCGAGTGGGAGCAGCCGGCGCGGCGCGGCCCGGGCGGGGTGGCGGTCGCGCTGGTGGTCGCGCTGGCGGTGCTGGTCCTGGGTGGCGGCGCCACGGCGCTGTACCTGATCGCCAAGGGTGGCGGGGCGGAGGTACCCAGCGTGGGCAGCACCACCACGCCCAGCGCCGGTGGGCAGAGCGCTCCGGCGACCCGGGGCAGCCCGCAGCCGCAGTCCTCGGCCGAGGGCCGGTTCGCCGTCAAGGGGCAGTGCATCAGCAACGACGGCACCGACGAGACCCCGAGGATCCGGATCGTGAAGTGCGCGCCGGGCACGTTCGAGGTTCTGGCGCGGTTCGACGGCACCACCGATGTCAAGGGCAAGTGCTCGGGCGTCCCCGGCTACCAGTACCACTACTACTTCGACAGCCAGCTGGACGCGCTGGACTTCGTGCTCTGCATGAAACGACGCTGATATACGGGAATCTAGTAAATCTTCTAGAGATGTGAAGAAAACCCGAGCGGACACGCCGGTAGGTCCATCTATCCGTATCTAGCGCCGGAGCTAGATCCACCGATACGGTGCCAGACGTGGATCCGGTCCGAAACCCGTACGCGCCCGGTGCCGGGCAGCGCCCGCCCGAGCTGGCCGGGCGCGGGCGCGAACTCGAGGTCTTCGACGTGGTCCTGGAGCGGGTGGCGCGCGGCCGGCCGGAGCGCAGCCTCATGCTCACCGGCCTGCGCGGCGTCGGCAAGACCGTGCTGCTCAACACGCTCCGCTCACAGGCGATCAACCGGCTCTGGGGCACCGGCAAGATCGAGGCGCGGCCGGACCAGTCGGTGCGCCGGCCGGTCGCCGCGGCCCTGCACATGGCCGTCCGGGAGCTGGCGCCACACCACCGCGCGCCCGACCGGGTGGACGCCTTCCTGGGCGTACTCAAGGCGTTCGCGCTGCGCTCCAACGCCAGCAACGCCAAACTGCGCGAGCGGTGGCAGCCGGGCATCGACGGGCCCGCGGCCAGCGGCCGGGCCGACTCCGGGGACATCGAAATCGACCTGGTCGAGTTGTTCACCGACGCGGCCACGGTCGCCACCGACGTGGGCACCGGCATCGCCCTGTTCATCGACGAGATGCAGGACCTGGCCCCGACCGACGTCTCCGCCCTCTGCGCCGCCTGCCACGAACTGTCCCAGCTGGGCGCGCCGCTGATCGTGGTCGGCGCCGGGCTGCCCCACCTGCCGGCGGTGCTCTCGGCCGCCAAGTCCTACTCGGAGCGGCTGTTCCGGTACCAGCGGATCGACCGGCTCGACCGGATCGCCGCGGACCAGGCGCTCGGCGCACCCGCCCAGCGGGAGGGCGTCGAGTACGAGCAGAAGGCCCTGGACGTGCTGTACGAGCAGTCCGGCGGATACCCGTACTTCGTGCAGGCGTACGGCAAGGCGACGTGGGACCACGCGCCCCGGTCGCCGATCACCGCGGCGGACGTGCGGGTCGCCGCGCCGGACGCGGAGGCGGAGCTGGCGGTGGGCTTCTTCGGCTCCCGCTTCGAGCGGGCCACCCCGGCCGAGCGCGAGTACATGCGCGCCATGGCGACCCTGGCCACCGAGGGCCCGGACGCGGACGGCCAGGACATGGACGCCGCCGTGCCCACCGCCGAGATCGCCCGCGCGCTCGGCCGCAAGCCGGCCAGCCTGTCGCCCGCCCGGGACGCGCTGATCAAGAAGGGGCTGATCTACTCCGGCGAGCGGGGGACGGTCGCGTTCACCGTCCCGCACTTCGGCCGCTACCTGCGTACCCAGCCATGACCGCGATCGCGACGGCGCCGGCGCCGGCGGCCGAAACCAGCACCGCCCGGCGGGCCCGCCGGGTGCCGATCTTCCCCATCGCGTTCCTCGGCCTGCTCGCCCTGCTGCTGGTGCGCAACCGGTCGCTGTTCACCGCCGCGGTCGACGAGCGGGGGGACTACGCCGCCAACTCGATCATCGTGGACCAGGCCCGCCACTTCGAACTGCTGGTCGGCAACTACTCCCGGCTCGGCTTCTCCCACCCCGGCCCGGCCTTCTTCTACGTGCAGGCGTTCGGTGAGTGGCTGCTGGCGGACCTGCTGGGCGCCGTCCCCACCGAGTGGAACGGCCAGGCGGTGGCGATGCTGGCGCTGGCCGCCGCGTTCCTCGCCGGCTCCCTCGCGATACTGCGGTCCTGGTTCGACTCGGCCGGGCCGGCCCTCGCCGGGAGCGCCGCCGCGCTGGGGTACCTGGCCTTCCACGGTCACGTCGTGGCCTCGATGTGGATGCCGTTCGCGTACGCGCCCGCGTTCCTGCTGCTGCTGGCGGCCGCCGCCTCGGTGGCCGCCGGGCGGGGGCGCCACCTCGCCGCGCTCGCCCTGGCCGGCGGCTTCCTGGTACACGGGCACGCCGAGTTCCTGTTCTTCGTCCCGCTGCTGGCCGGCGGCGCACTCGCCGCGCTCTGGTGGCGGCACCGCCGGGGCGCGGCGTCGATCACCCGGCGGGACGGGCTGCTGTTCGCCGCCGTGATCGCGCTGTTCCTGCTGCCCATCGCGGTGAACCTGGCCCTGCACTGGCCGGGCGAGTTCGGCCGGTACTTCGGGTACGGCGGCTCGGGCGGCGGGCACGGGCCGGGGGCCGCGGCCCGGTACGTGCTGGGCTTCTGGCCCGGCGGCCCGGTGATCGGGGCGGTGGTCGGGGCGGCGCTTCTCGGCGCGGTGCCGCTGCTCGGCCGGGGCAACCCGGTCACCCGCACCGGCCCGGTGGCGATCCTCGCCGGCACCGCCCAGTTCGGCGTGTACGCCGCCGTCGGCATCGACGACCTCACCCAGGCGTACGTGGGCTACTTCGCGCTGGCCTTCCCGCTGCTGCTCATGACCCTGGCCGCCGCGGTGACCGCCGACCGGGCCGCCAGGTGGCTGGCCGACCGGCGGTCCCCGGCGCGGCGGTTACTTCCGGCGGTGGTGGTCACCGCGCTGGCGGCGGCGCTGCTGGTCGCCGCGCGCAGCCCGCAACTAGTCGCCCCCCTGGACGCCGAGCCGACCCTCCCGGCCGCCGTCGACGCCGTCCGCGCCTACACCGGCGGCCGCCCGCTCGTCCTGGAACTCGACCACGACGCCTGGCCCGCGATGACCGGCCTCCTCGTCGGCGCCCAGCGGCGCGGGGTGCGCGTCTGCGTGCGCGACCCGCGCTGGCGCTTCCTCGTCACCGCGGACTACCTGTGCCGCCCGGCGGAACTCGCCGGCGGCGCCCCCGCGACGCTCACCGCCGGCCCGCCGCCCGCCGCACCGGCCCGCCCCCTCGCCACCCTCATCAACGCGACCCTCACCGCCTCCGCCTGACGCCCCTTGCCAGGAGCCGTGGCGGTCGCGGGTGCGAGATCTTGGTACCGATCTGGCCAGAAAAGTGGTGTGTCGTACCAAGAACTCGCCCCCGGGCTGTCGAGCGGGCACCGCAGCTCCAAGATCGGCGGGTGCGGTGGGGATGAGGGCGATTAGGAGTGCGGTGACGCGGGTAACAGCGCCCGCATGAAGCCGGTCCGAACCGCCGCCCGCATGCTGCTGAGCGGGATATTCGTGGCCAGCGGGGCCCGGTCGCTCGCCGACCCCGACCGGGTCGCGGCGAGCGCGAAGAGGGTGACCGACCGGGTCGGTCCCGCCGTGCGCCAGATCCACCCGAGCCTGCCGGCCGACGCGCGCGGCCTGGTGCGGCTCAACGGCGCCGCCCAACTGGCCGGCGGGGTCCTGCTCGCCAGCGGCCGCCTCACCCGTCCGGCCGCCGCGCTGCTGGCCGGGTCGATCGTGCCGACCACCATCGCCGGGCACGCCTTCTGGGAGTACGACGACAAGGCGCAGCGCAGCCAGCAGCAGACCCAGTTTCTCAAGAACCTGGCGGTGCTCGGCGGGCTGATGCTCGCCGCGGTCGACACCGAGGGCAGGCCGGGGGTGCGCTGGCGCACCGCGCACGCGATGGAGCGCACGTCGAAGTCGGCGCGGCGCGCGGCGCACACGGCGCGACGGGAGGCCCGGCTGGCGGTCCGCGGCGCCGGGCGGTATCTACCCAGGTGAGATGACATACCGTGACGGCACACGCCACCGCTGGATCATGCCAAACATCGCGAACCGGTGTGGTCTAGGACACGGTCGGGTAACGCCGGAGGTGCGCGCGTGACGGTCCGTTCTAGGCTCGACGGCGGACCTGGGCGGCACCGACAACATCACGGGGGTGTTATCGCCATGCCGGCGACCGGCACGGGACGTCTCGACCGGCGGATCCTGGACCGGCGCCTGTGGCGCGGCGTCACCGGCTGGACGGTTCTGCGGGTGGCGGCGGTCGCCCTCGCCGCGTACGCGGCCTGGCTCGCGGTGGGCGCGTTCGGCCGCCCGTACGGCTTCTTCGACATGAAGATCTACCACGGCGCGATGGTGTGGTGGGTCCACGGCGGCGACCTCTACCAGTACGTGTCGCCGGACGTCCCGCTCGGCTTCACGTACCCGCCGTTCGCCGCGGTCGTGATGGCCCCGATGGCGCTGCTGCCGACCACCGCCGCCGCGTGGACCAACGTGGTCCTCGGCCTGGTCGCGCTGGCCGCCGTGCTGGCGGTGCTGCTGGTGCCGGTCGCCGACCGGTACGGCTGGCCGCGCTGGTTCACGGTGGCGCTCGCCGTGCCGCTGGCCGCCGCGCTTGAGCCGGGCCGGGAGACGCTCGGCTACGGCCAGGTCAACCTGCTGCTGTTCGCGCTGGTCTTCGCGGACCTGCTGGCGCTGCGCCGGCGTGCCCGCGCCGCCGGCGCGCCCGCCCGCCCGGCGGGTTCCCGCCCCTCGGCGCTGCGCGCCCTCTGGTACAGCGGCGCCTGGGCCGGGGTGGGTGTCGGGCTGGCCTCGGCGGTCAAGCTGACGCCGGGCCTGTTCATCCTGTACTTCCTGATCACCCGGCAGTGGCGGGCCGCCGTGACGGCCGCCGGTACCGCCGCCGCGGTCACCGCCGGCACGTTCCTGATCTCGTGGCGCGACTCGGCCGGCTACTGGGGCAGTGTGCTCTGGCAGACCGAGCGGGTCGGTGCCGCGGACGCCACCCCGAACCAGGCGCTCACCGGCCTGCTGGCCCGCCTGTACAACGCGGATGCCGCACCAACCCTGGTCTGGATCACGTTCGCGCTGGTCATCCTGGCCGTCGGGCTGTCCCGGGCGGCCAACTCGCACCGGGACGGCGACGAACTCGCCGCGTTCACCCTGGTCGGGCTGACCTCCAACGTGGTCAGCCCGATCTCCTGGACCCACCACCTGGTGTACGTGATCCCGGCGGTGCTGGTGCTGGTCGACGGCGCCCTACGCCGGCGCGCCGCCAGCCACATCCCGGTCACGCTGCGCCCGGGCCGGCCCCTGCTGCCGGGGCTGAGCGCGCCCCGGGCCCCCATCTGGTTCCCGGCGCTGACCGGGCTGCGCCACGCGTCCGCCGCCATCGGGCTGTACGCGCTGTTCCTGATCTCCCCGATCTGGCCGTTCGAGCACAAGCTCTCGGAGGGGGTCTCGCACTACACGGACGGGGCCCTCGGCGCGCTGGCGGAGAGCTCGTTCGCGCTGGCGCTGATCCTGGTGGTCGCCGCCCTGCCGTGGCGCCCCGGCGCCGACCCGGCGTTCCCGGCCGAGCCGCCCGCGGCGGCACTCGCCCGGCCGCGCCCCCGGGTGGACGCCGTCAGGGGCAGTTGACCCACTCCTCGGTGCCGTCCGCGAAGACCTGCCGCTTCCACACCGGCAGCCGCTTCTTGACCTCGTCGACCAGGCGGGCGCACGCCGCGAACGCCGCCGCCCGGTGCGCCGTGCTGACCGCCGCCGCGAGCGCCACGTCCCCGATCCGGAGCGTGCCGACCCGGTGCGACACCGCGACGGCGTAGACCTCCGGGTCGGCGGCGATCTCCGCCGCGACCTCGCGGAGAACCTCCTCGGCGCTGGGGTGCGCCTCGTACTCCAGCAGCGTCACCGACCGCCCGTGGTCGTGGTCGCGCACCACCCCCGCGAAGGACACCGTCGCCCCGGCCCGGAGGTCGCCAACCGCGCCCTCGTGCGCCGCCACGTCCAGCGGCTCGCTGGTCACCGTGATCATGGCCGGCCCCCCGCCCCGTCCGCGGCGAGCTTGGCGGCGCCGTCGAGCACCTCGGTGGTGAGCGCCGGCAGCGGGACGAGCGGGACCCGGTCGCCGGGCGAGCCCACCGTGCCCGGCGCGATCACCGCGAACCCGGTCGCCTGGGCCAACCCGCGCAACATCGCGGAGCCGGCGTGCCCGAGCGGGTGCGCGAGCCCTTCCGCGTCCACCCGGACCAGCGCCAGGTGCGTCTGGTTGCCGCGCCCCGGCAGCGGCGCGGCGAGCGTGACGGTCGGCAGCGCCGGCAGCGGCCGGCCGTGCAACCCGGCGAGCAGCGGCGCCACCAGCGAGACCAGCGCGATCACGGCGGACTGCGGGTTGCCGGGCAGGCCGGCGACGAACCGGTCCCGCCCATCCGGGCCGGGCACGGCGGCCAGCAGCATCGGGAACCCGGGCCGCACCGCCACGGTGTTGACCAGGTAGCGGGCGCCGACCTCGGCCAGTGCCGGGTGCAGGTGGTCCACGGGCCCGTGCATGGTGCCGCCGGTGGTGCAGACCAGTTCGGCGCCCCCGTCCAGGGCGGTGTGCAGCGCGGTGACGTGCGCGTCCAGCGTGTCCTCGACCGGTCCGACCACCGGGATGGTGCCCGCCGCGCCCAGGCGCCGCAGCCAGCCGGGCACCTGCGGTCCGAGCGCGTCGCGGACCCGGCCCCCGCCGGGCGCGCCCCGCGTGAGCAACTCGTCCCCGAAGATGAGCAGCGCAGCGCCCGGCCCGCGCCGCACCGGCAACTGGTCGTACCCGCAACTCGCCGCGAGCCCGATCACACCGGGCGTCACGGGCGTACCGGCGGGCAGCAACTCCTCGCCCCCGGCCGCCTCCTCGCCGGGCACCCGCCACTCGCGATGCTCCCGCGGTACCCCGGTGACCAGGCCGTCCCCGGTCCGCCCGGTCTCCTCCACGCGGATCACCGCGGCGGCACCCGCCGGGACCATCGCCCCGGTGGCGATCTCGACGGCGGTGCCGTCCTCGGTCATCGGCGCCGGGGTACCCCCGGCCAGGACCCGCCCGACCGGACGCCACGGCCCCGCTCCGCGCACGGCCCAACCGTCCACGCTGGAGGTGGGGAACGGCGGCAGCGCGGTCAGTGTGACCAGCGGGGCGCCGAGCGTGTGCCCGTCCGCCTCGGCGAGCGGCACCGGGACCGGCGGCGGCACGGCGGCCAGCCCCGCGGTGTGCACCAGCGCGCGGGCGGACGCCCAGTCGGTCGGCTGCGCGGCTGGCACGGTCTCGGTCGGCACGGTCTCGGTCATCACTGGAGGAGCCTAACGCTCTTGGGTTCCGCGCCCCCGGCCCACGGCTGCCTCACCGCGGCGCCTCGACGACCTCGTGGCCGGGCCGTCAACCCGGCGGGCGTCGGTGGTCGCCGCCGCGGAGCTGGTCGACGGCGTGGGCCAGGATCGGGCCGAGCACGGCGAGGCCGTCCTTGGCGCCGCCCGTCGACCCGGGCAGGTTCACGACCAGCGTGCGGCCGACCACGCCGGCCAGCCCGCGGGACAGCGCCGCGGTCGGCACCCTCCCCAGGCTGTGCGCCCGGATGGCCTCCGCAATGCCGGGCACCTCGTAGTCGAGCAGCGCCCGGGTCACCTGCGGGGTCCGGTCGGTGGGGGTCACGCCGGTACCGCCGCTGGTGAGGACCACGTCGGCGCCCTCGTCGACCGCCCGGCCGATCGCCTCGGCGACCGGGTCGCCGTCCGGCACCACGACCGGGTCGCCGACCTCGCAGCCGAGTGCCCGCAGCCCGGCCACGAGCAGGGGTCCGCTGGTGTCCGCGTACACCCCGGCGGCGGCCCGGTTCGAGGCGACGACCACCCGCGCCACGATCGCCCTCACGGAGTTGACCTTTCGTTCACGACTGCGGTGCTTCCTGCGCAACCGCCGATCCTGCGGCCCAGCGCGCTCCGGGCGCTCCTCGCGCTCACAGAGTTGACCTTTCGTTCACGACTGCGGTGCTTCCTGCGCAACCGCCGATCCTGCGGCCCAGCGCGCTCCGGGCGCTCCTCGCGCTCACGGGCGGTCCGCGGGGCGCGTCCAGTCGCCGGTCTTTCCGCCGGTCTTGCGCAGCACCCGGACCCCCTCCAGGGAGGCCGCCGGGTCGACCGTCTTCACCATGTCGATCAGGGTCAGCCCCGCGCAGGCCACGGCCGTCAGGGCCTCCATCTCCACGCCGGTCCGGTCCGCCGTGCGCACGGTCGCGGTGATCTCCACCTCGCCGCCCGACGGGTCCAGTTCCAGGCGGACGCCGTGCAGCGCGATGGGGTGGCACAGCGGGATGAGGTCCGGGGTGCGCTTGGCGCCCATGATCCCGGCGACCCGGGCCACGGCGAGCGCGTCGCCCTTGGGCAGCCCGTCCCGCAGCAGCAGGTCGACCACCTCCGGGGTGGTCACGAGCAGCCCGGCGGCCACGGCCTCCCGGACGGTCACCTCCTTGCCGGAGACGTCGACCATCCGCGCCGCGCCCGCCGGGTCCACGTGGGTCAGCGCCGGCGCCACGGGCGGGCCGGCCCGGTGCTCTGTGTCCGTCACGTGGACAGCCTATCCGTGCCGATCGGATGATGTTTGTCGACGGGGCGGGCGGGGGCGGCCAAACTACTAGGAACGACCGGAGCGCCTGAATAGCGTCGTTCCCAGCACGGCGAGCGCGACCACGGGCACAATCGGGATGACGATCAGTAGTTTTAGGACGATGACGCCCTCTCTAGGTAGTACGGGTAGCAGTAACCATCCTGCGAGCCACAGCAGCATCAGAAGGCCCGTTGCCGCGACGGCCAGTCCTTCCGCAGGTTGCAGCGGCCTACGCGCACGAGCCGCTGCGATGTCTCGGCTAGCCGCAAAGGCCGCCAAGGCCAAGAGCACGATGTCTAGGATGAGCGGCGCGAGGCGGCTGTTGATCGGTAGCCACAGCAAGAGGTAGTAGCTCACCATCGCCAGGACGTACAAAAGGGACCCGGCAACCACCAGCCACCACCACAAGCGTGGACGGCGAAGCTGCGTGGGTAGCTGATCATTGATCATGGACATGCCGGAATGGCCACCTTCCCGTGTTGCCCGTTAGCGACGATATTAATGTGCGCTCGGCGGGTGACAGGTGACGGCACCCAGGGTGAGTTCGGGTCGTGCTGCAAGACGGCGAAGCATATCTTCCGGGGGAGCTTCAGTATCGTTGGCTGTTCCCCAGCGCAAGGCGCGTGCAGTGCGGCAAGAGCCGCCACGGCGGAACCGGCCTTGCGTACGGCACCGAGCAGGTTGGGCCACCGCGTGAACACGGAGCAGATCTCGGAGTAGTAGCCGACCCGGGACAGGGACATGTCTCCCTCGCTGTTGACCTGCCATAGGGCTCGTGCGGCAGTTACAGCGTCCATGCCGCCGGGAGGCGTCCCCGTGCTCAGGTAGTAGGCAACCGCCGAATCTGCTGTCAGCCCACCACTTGCTGTAATGTCCGGCACCGAGCCGTTGGCGCCCACCGTCGAGTAGAAGTCAGCCGCGCTGGCCCCTACAGGGAACGGCGAGCTGACGGCCACCACCATGTGTGGACGCACCGAACCGAGGTAGGCGGCTCTGACCGAAGCGAAGGAGTAGCCCTCCAGCCGGGCTACACTCACCTTCTCCGCGTGTTCAATCTTGTCAACAGCGGCGCGATAGTCCTCGGCTGTCAGCACGGCCGAATCGTTTTCAACCAGACAGTTCTGGCGTGTGGCCGCGACGGTGCGAGCAGAGGCTAAATGCGGATAACGCTGAATGGATTCGCGATAGAAAGACGCCATGGCGGATCGACATCTTGATTCGTACGGCGCAACCACCCACGGCTCGTCTATGACGAGAACGTTGTAGCCGCGAGTTTGGGCATCCTTTGCCACCTCCTCGAAGCCGGCAGTGATGCCGGAGAGGTTTGACACACCTGGGCCGCCGCCGTCGAAGATCATGGTGTTGGGCGTTGCAGGCGTAGACCTGAACAACAGGTATCGGAACTTCTTGTTCGAGGCCGTAACAGTGTGGCACCACTGCTCGTATCTGGTCGGCGGGTAGGCGCAAGCGGCATCCGGATCGGTGGCTGCACCGGGCGAAGGTCCAACGGACACCGGCGATGGTGTCGTTGACGAGGTGGCTGCGGTCGATGTGCATGAGACAAGGGATAGCGCCAGCCCTGCGAGCACGGATGCCAGTGCGGGAGAACGCCGGGGCCGTTCCGGGAGGGAGCGACCCCGGCGGCGCATTATCTGGACCACAGCCCGTCGGTCCAGAGCTCGTTCCAGTCGTTGTTCGTGTTATAGCACGGCAGCCAGGGAATCGAGCCACAGCTGCCCATGGTGAGCCACACGTAGTCCGACCAGACGGGCACACTGCCGTTGGACGTGTACCGGGCGTACGAATCAATGTACTTCTGGCTAGGCTCGTGCCCGGTGTACCGTCCCGCTCTGATTGTAGGAGCCGCCCGCTAGGTTCAGGATGCTGTCGCACGACGAGAGGGGGATCTTCACACCGCCGTACGAGAACTCGAGATTTCTACAGTCAGCACTTCCTGGCAGGGGCCCGTAGTTGAAGGGGCCACCAGTGAGCCTGGCGTATCCCTTAGCTTCCCGGAAGCGGATGGTGAACTCGTGGATTTCACGCCGAGTGGCCTGTCGGGTTGTCTGGCCGACCGTCGTCTTCGAGTACCGGTTGTAGATGTACTGAGTGCTCGACAGCTGGAACTTCTCGTAGCAGTCGTAGACGTGGTCGCTGTCGGCGCCGGGCACGAGGTTATCGAACCAGATGTTCCGGCACGCTGAACTAATGCGGTTGCCGCTCACTCCCTGCAAGTGGCCGACGGGCAGCGGCGCAGCCGAGGGGGCGTCGCGTCCTCGATCTCCACGCCTTGCCCAACCGCGTCGACCCCCGCCTGGGTAACGACGCCGGCGTTCTTCAGGCTGCTCCCATTCGGCAGGATCGCCGTGAACTGCCTGCCCGCGACCTCGCCCACCCACACTTCGAGGTTGGCAGCGGATATCAACTGATTGCGCCTCATCGCGTCATCGACGTGCGCACGAACGCGCTCCAGCGCCACGCCCGTCGCCTTGTTGCCGGGAGTACGTGCGAACATCGTCACATTTGCGACCATCGGGCTACCCTTCGACGGCGCGGCATAGGCAGTGCCAGGCGCAGCGCCCATCGACAGTGTTCCCAGTATTAGCCCAGCAGCACTCAACGGCACGAGTTTCTTCACAAGCCCTCCCGCATTGTTTCTGTGGCAGCGATGCGGTCAGCAGTGCCAGCCGCAGCGACTTGACGACGATCGCCATGCCGACAGGAGGTTACATAGATTGGCTTGGATATATGATCCCCGCCATCACCCTCTGGGCTCGGGAGGTGACGTTAAGTGTTCGCGGCACTCCGTTATCGTCGATCCACCAGTGGGCCTACTGCAGTCCGTAACCGTCCGTAAGGATTCAATGTGATGAAGATCACAGATGAATCACTCGATTCGGGTTCACCGATCGGGTGCCGGTCTTGACCACGGTGTGGCGATTGCTGGTCCGCATCGACGCCGAGACGTTGACGGCGGTCCTGGCCGATTGGCTGTGCTCCCGGCTGCCAGCGTCGCCGCTGGTGCGGCGGGTCATCGCCGTTGACGGCAAGGTGGTGCGAGGCGCTGTCCTGCCCGAGGGGCGGGTCCACCTGCTGTCGGCCTACGACACTCGACCGGTGTGGTCCTGGCGCAGGTCCAAGTCGCGGCGATGTCGAACGAAATTCCGGCGTTCGCCCCACTGCTGGAGCAGGTCGCGGCCCGGTTGGGCAGCCTGGCGGGTGTGGTGATCGTCGCGGACGCGCTCCACGCACAGGTCGCCCACGCCCGAGCCGTCGCCGCTGCCGGCGCACACCGTACGTATCGGTCAAGGCCAACCAGCCGACCTTGTACGCCCAGCTCAAGCAGCTGCCCTGGGCGCAGGTGCCGGTCGGGGACCAACATCGCGCACCAGACACGGCCGCCGCGAGACCCGCACCGTCAAGGCGTTGACCGTCCAAACTCCCGGCGGCATCGCGGTTCCGCACGCCCAGCAGGCCGTCCGGATCACCCGCTCCCGCACCGTGGCCGGCAAACGCACACGAGAGACCGTCTATCTGGTGGCGTCACTGCCCGCCGCCCACGCCCAACCCGCTGACCTGCAGGAATGGGCCCGCCTGGAATGGCATATCGAGAACCGGCTGCACTGGGTCCGCGACGTGACCTTCCAGGAAGACGCCCACCGGGCACGTACCGGCAACGGACCCGCCGTCGCAGCAGTCCTGCGCAACACCGCCATCGGATTCCACCGCGGCAACGGCGAGACCAACATCGCCAGAGCCACCCGCCGCGCCAACCGCCGCCCCCACGACCTCATCACCACCGTGACCAGCAGCTACCCAACTACGCAATGACCCTGGGGGCGGCCGGGCACAATGTGTCCGCCCGATTGGCATACGGTTACGCGGGGACTTCACCAAGACCACCAAACGCGTCTCCGGCATTCGCCGTTTGTGATTCACACAAAGGAGATCAACTGCCCGTCGCGGCGAGCCGACCCGCACCGTCAAGAAGGATTGTTCGAAACTGTGTTCGAACGGTGCTTAAGGACCCGCGGCGCCGTCACCACCTGGGATGGGGCTATTTTGGGACCTCTCGGGATTAGCCGGCCAGCGCATTCTGTCGCACGACGGGAACGGACTGTAACAAATGGCCGTGTGTTATCGGATAATGAGCAATAGGACATTATTCAGAGCGAAAGTATGGGCGGTAACTTAAGCTACTTCCGTGCTCGGGGCAAAAGGCTTCCAAAGGTGACGATGAGCCTCCCGATATTGGCACGAGAGCGAGAGGAGCCGGCTATGCAGTTCGGCGAGTGGCACTGAACACTGTTGGCGATGGCAGGGTAACCCGTAGTCTGGCAGGCGCACACCGTCACCGAGACGGAGAAGCGGCCTGCCAGGGGGCCATGTGACCCGCCCGACGACGAACGACAACGCGACCGACCGGCGGCTGAGGCTGCTCGTCGGTCTCGTCGTCGTTGCCGCGTTCGTCGCCGTGGCACTCGCCATCCTGCTCATCGCGCTCGCGCCGGAGCCGCCGGGCGGCCTGAACGCCGTCATCCTGGTCTGCCTGATCGCGATCAGCGCCCGCACGGTCGTCGATGTGCGGATCCGCTCCGCGAAGTACGGCATGGCCTGGACCGGCGTCGCGGTCTTCGTCGGTCTGGCCATCGCACCCGCCCCCTGGATCGTGGTGTTCACCGCGCTCGGCGTGGCCGTCGCCAAGGCCGTCATGCGACTACCGCCCATCAAGCAGGCGTTCGGCGTCGCCAAGGGCGTACTGAGCACCGCGGGCGCCGCGCTCGTGCTCGGGGCCTTCGGCCCGACCACCCTCATCGAGGATCCGGTCGGGCACCTGGCCCCGCTGGTCGCAGCCTACATCGTATATACGATCATCGATGAGCTTTTCCTCATTCCGGTGCTGGCGCTGGACACCCGCACGCGCATGCGGGAGCGGCTCCTGGCGAACCTGGACATCCGCTTCTTCGGCATGGCGATGCACTTCGCGGTGGTGCTGGTCGCCCTCGTGCTGCTGCATCAGAACCGCAACCTGCTGTTCGCGGTCCCGCCGCTGGTCCTCAGCCTGCACCTGGCCTACTCGAACCGCATGCGCACCCGCACCGAGCGGTGGGCCTGGCAGAACCTGGCGGCCGCGACCGACGGCCTCAACGTGGTCGAACTGGACCGGGTACTGGCCACCGCGATCCACGGCGCCTGCGGGTTGTTCTCGGCGGACGAGGTGGAGGTCGAGATCCGGCGGGAGGACGCCCCCCGCCGCCTGGTGCGGGGCACCCTGGACGCGATCGGCTACGACGGTGACCCGGACCGCGCACCCGCCGAGCCGGTGCAGACCTACCCGGTGCCGCTGGAGTCGCACGAGGGCACCGTGCTCGGTGAGCTTCGGCTGCGCTTCCGGGGCGCGGTCAAGCTCTCCGAGCGGGAGCAGTACACGCTGCGCACGTTCGCCTCGGCGCTCTGCACGGCACTGCGCAACGCGTCGGCGTACGCCGAACTGGAACGGATCGCGGTGGAGAACGCGCACGCCGCCGCCCACGACCCGCTCACCGGGCTGGCTAACCGCCGCCAGCTGCTCGAACGCGCCACCGCACTGCTGGTCAAGGGCCCGACCGAGGGGGTCACCGCGCTCCTGCTGATCGACCTGAACCACTTCAAGGAGGTCAACGACACGCTCGGCCACGCCGCCGGGGACCGGGTCCTGATCGCGGTCGCGGAGCGGCTGCGGGCGGCGGCGCGCCCGGGGGACGTGGTGGCCCGGCTGGGCGGGGACGAGTTCGCGGTCCTGCTGACCGGTCTACCGGCGCCGGCGGTGGCGACCCCGCGGGCGGAGGCGCTGTTGGGCGCTCTGTACGAGCCGATCGACCTGGACGGCATGCGGATCACCGTGGAGGCCAGCGGCGGCATCGCCGTCGCGAACGGCACCGGCGGCGTGGGCGAGTTGCTGCGCCGGGCCGACGTGGCCATGTACCAGGCGAAGCGGTCGGGCCAGCGGACCGCCACCTACGCGCGGACCCGGGACACGGCGGACCTGGGTCGCCTCTCGCTCGGCGGCGACCTGCCCCGGGCGGTCAAGGAGCACGAGTTCACGGTCAAGTTCCAGCCGATCGTGGACCTCGGCACCGGCGAGGTGATCGCGGCGGAGGCGCTGGCCCGCTGGCACCACCCGAAGCGGGGCAACCTGGACCCGCGCCGCTTCCTGGACGCGGTGGAGCGCTCCGGTCTGCTGCCGGCGTTCGCCGAGGCGGTGCTGGACCAGGCCCTGATCGCGGCGGGCACCTGGCGGGAGGCGGACTTCGACATCCCGGTCGCGGTGAACGTGTCGCCGCGCAGCCTGCTGGACGCCCGCTTCCCGGGCGCCGTGCTGGCCCGCCTGCGCGCCCACGACCTACCCCCGGACCGGCTGTTCCTGGAGTTGACCGAGACGCTGACGATCAGCCACCTGGAGGTCGTCGACGACGTGCTGCGCCAGTTGCGCGACGGCGGCGTCCGGCTGGCCCTGGACGACTTCGGCACCGGGTACTCGTCGCTGTCGGTGCTGTCCCGCATCCCGGTGCACGAACTGAAGGTCGACCGCGCGTTCGTCAGCGCGATGGAGTCCTCGACCGAGGCGGCGGCGGTGGTCCGCTCCACGGTGGACCTGGCCCGGAGCCTGAACCTGGTGGTGGTCGCGGAGGGCGTGGAGAGCGAGTCGCAGCGGCACGCGCTGTGGGAGTTGGGCTGCACGGCCGGGCAGGGGCACCTGTTCTCCCGGCCGATGACCGCCGACCGGCTGCTCGCGGCGCTGCACCGGGGCTCGGGCGGGCGCCCGGGCACGCTGGCGCCGCCGCTGCACCAGGAGGGCTCGGTCATCCGCCTGTCGCCCGCGCGGCGCGCGTGCGACCGCGCCCGGGGCGAGCATCTGCCACAATTCCCCGCGTGACCACCGCCCACGCCCCGGCCCGGCGCACCGCCGCCCCGCGTGGCCCCCGGCGGTGGGAGCGCCTGGACCGGGCCGGCGGCGGCCTGGCCACCGACCTCGCCCTGTATGCCCTTTCCGCCGTGTTCGCGCTGGTCACGGCGGTGATGTCGACCCTGGCCCCGCACCGCGCCTGGGGTTCGATCGCCTGGTACGGGTACGCCGCCGCGGCCCTGGCCACCCTGGTACCGCTGGCGCTGCGCCGGTACGACCAGCGGCTGCGCTGGGTGCTGACGATGCTGGCGTCCGCGGCGACCGTGCTGGTCCCGCTGCTGCTGGCGGCGGCGCAGCGGGCGGCCGGGCGGGCGGACCGGGCGCAGGAGGAGGTCGTGGTCATCGAGCGGGCCGGCCAGCGGCTGCTCGACCACGGCACGCCGTACCTGGCCGAACACGCGATCGCCCAGCTGCCGCCGGCCGAGTGGCTGCTGTCGTACGTGCCGTACCAGCCGGCGATGGCGCTGTTCGGCGTCCCGCGCGCCCTGTTCGGCGCGGCCTGGTGGACCGACGCCCGGGTCTGGTTCGCGCTCGCCACGTGCGCCGCCCTGGCCACCGCCGCGTGCCTCCTGCCCCGAAGCACCCGGCTGCTGCGGGGCATCCAGACCGCCACGGTCTTCCCGATCTGCGCGCTCACCCTCGCCACCGGCGGCGACGACCTACCGGTGCTGGCGCTCTGCCTGCTCGCCCTCGCCTACGCCGCCCGCGACCGCCCCGTCGCCGCCGGGCTGGCCGCCGGCGCCGCCGCCGCGCTCAAGCTGTTCGCCTGGCCGGTCGCGGCGGTCCTACTGGTCCTGTTCCTCACCCGGGGTCGCCGCCCGGCCCTGCGGTACGCGGCCGGTGCGTTCGGGCTGCCGGTCGGCACGCTGCTGCCCTCGCTCGCCGCCGACCCGCGCGCCGCCCTGGACAACGTCGTCCGTTTCCCGCTCGGCCACGCCCTGGTGACGAGCCCGGCGCAGTCGCCGTTCCCCGGGCACCTGATCGCCACCGCGCTGCCGGGCGGCCGGGTCCTGGCCGCCGCGTTGCTGGTCGTCGCGGGCCTGGCCATCGCCGTCCGCCTCGCCCGCCGCCCGCCGCGCACGGCCACCGCCGCCAGCGCCATCATCGGGTACGGGCTGCTGGCCGCGATCCTGCTCATGCCGTCCACCCGGTTCGGGTACCTGCTGTACCCGGTCGCGTTCGCCCTCTGGGTACCACCGCTGACGCAACCCGGCCCGCAGGCCGGGGAGCGGGGCGTACACGTAGAAGGATGAGCACCGCATACCGCGACCGCGCCGCCGCGGGGGACGCGCTCGCCGACCTGCTGTCCGGGTACGCCGGCCGGCCGGACACCGTGGTCCTGGCGCTGGTGCGCGGCGGCGTGCCGGTGGCCGCGCGGGTGGCCGAGCGCCTGCGCGCGCCGCTGGACGTGCTGGTGGTCCGCAAACTGGGCGTGCCGTGGGCGCCGGAGGTGGCCTTCGGCGCGCTCGCCAGCGGTGGCGTCCAGGTCCTGAACGAGCAGGTGGTGAGCCGCCTGGAGCCGGCGGATATCGACGCGGTGACCGCCGCGGAGGCCGGTGAACTGGAGCGCCGCGAGCGCCGGTACCGGGGCGACCGCCCGCCGGTGCCGATCGACCAGCGGGTCGTGATCATCGTCGACGACGGCCTCGCCACCGGCGCGACCGCCCGCGCCGCCGTCGCCGCCGTGCGCCGCCTCGGCGCCACGCGGGTGATCGTCGCGGTGCCGGTCGGCTCGCCGGAGGCGCTGGCCGCGGTCGGCGCCGACGCCGACGAGGTGGTCTGCCCCCTCGCGCCGCCCGACTTCGGCGCCGTGAGCCGGTACTTCGCGGACTTTCACCAGGTGTCGGACGACGAGGCAGCGGCGCTGCTGAACGCGCCCGGTACCGTTTGACGATGACGATGATCTGTCCGAAGTGCCGCGGCGACATGCGCCAGTACGAGCGCGGCGGCGTCACCGTCGATCAGTGCACGACGTGCCACGGCATCTTCCTCGATCGCGGCGAACTGGAGAAGATCTTCGAGGCCGAGGCCCACTGGGAGAGTCAGCGGCACGGCCAACCCACCCCCGTGGCGCAGACCCTTCCGCCGCCGCCCCCGTCGCCGCCCGGCTACGGTCAGCCGGTGTCGGGGTACGCCCAGCCCGCGGAGGACCGCCACAGCCATTACCCGCACCGGGCGGGCTTCCTGGGTGAACTGTTGGGTTGACCGTTCGAGCCCGGGGCGCCCCCACCCGACACGGGCGCGGCGGGCTCGTTCCCGCTGCTGACGTAGCCGGCACGCCTTAGTACACCTGTACTAGGCGCCTGTGTATCGTGTGCGGCATGACCACGCCGCCGCCCGAGGAGGGCTCCCCCGGGGAGGAGCTGGCGCTGCCGTCCAGCCTGGTCGGCCACGGCAGCCTGTTCGCCCTGCGGGTCACCGGCGACGCGATGATCCAGGCGGCGATCTGCGACGGCGACACCGTGGTCGTACGCCGGCAGGGGACCGTCGAGAACGGAGATCTCGTGGCGGCGATGATCGACGGCGAGGCGGCCGTCCGGGCGTACCGGCGCGGCGGCGACCGGGTCGAACTCGTCCCCCGCAACCCGCTCTACGAGGTGGTCGACGGCGAGGGCGCGACCATCCTCGGCAAGGTCGTCTCCGTCCTTCGACGGCTGTAGCCGGCGCGCCCGACCAGGCCCTTCCCGAAACGGGCGCTAGACGATCGCCATGTCGACGAAGCGCGCGAGGTGCAGCTGGGCCGCCACGGTCACCGTGTCGGTCGGTCCGTTACGGTGCTTGGCCACGATGAAGTCCGCCTCGCCCGCCCGCGGCGACTCCTTGTCGTAGTAGTCGTCCCGGTGCAGCAGGATCACCACGTCGGCGTCCTGCTCGATGCTGTTGTGGACGGCTATGCCGTTGGCGACGAAGTTGTGGGTGCCCACCACGGTCGCGTCGAACACGTCCTGCTCGCCGAGCGACCGCACCTCGACGACCTCGTCCCAGACAATGTCGTTCGTGGCGTGCAGATCCAGATCCGCGGCGTCGAGCACCGCCGCGACCTGCCCCAGGCGCTGTCGGCTCGGCGTCGTCTCCCGCCTGGTGCCGCCACCGAACCGGGCGCCCATGGCGGCCGCGACCTGCCGGCGCGTCGTGGCCCGGTCGGTCAGAATCTCGCGGACGCGGTCCCAAACCTCTCCGGGCACGGTGTCGACGTTCGGGGTGCCCACCCTGCCCTCGATCAGCCGCAGCAGCAGTTCGCAAGCCGCTCCGCGCTCGCCGTGGACGCCGATTTCCCGCAGGAACCGAAGTTGATCATCTCGGTCCGAGACATCGATCGTGTACCGCGGACGGTGCGCATCCGGCCGCACCGTGCGCAGGCGCGCGGTGATACCGAAGCGCAGCAGCAGCCGGGAGACGTCCTCCACCAGTCGCCGGCTCGTGGACGAGTAGTAGATGCGGCCCCCGCCCGACCCGCCCAGCGCCACTGATCCATCAGTGGCCCAAAGATGCCGGAGGAACAGCGTGACCTGACGCTTCGGGAGCGCGAAGACTTCGCCGGGGACGAACTTCTCGGGCGAACGCAGCCCGAACAGGCCGAGGCCATCGAGCCATTCGGCGACGGGGCTGCGCCGGCCGCCGGCCAGCCGCTGTGGCGCCGGCAGCCGCAGCGTGGTGCCGCGCGCCGCCGGGGAGTCGTCGCGGACCGCCGTTACGCCGAAGACTCGTGCGGCCTCGGCCACAGCGGCGAGATTCGCCTCGTCCCGGCTGGCATACCGGATCGGCCGCCGGCGCACGAATGAGCCGCCACCGATCAGATGCGCCAGCATGACCACCCGCTCGTCCGGCCAGGCAACCGGGGCCAGTGGCGCCGGAAGGTGCCGCGGAACGCCGATCCGCGCGCCCGGGCGGAGCCGGTCCAGCGGGACCCACCCGTCGAAGGTGAGGAACGGATGATTGGCAGTCGCCTCGATCTCCTTGCCCGAGGCCAACCGAAGGCGGTAGACCTGCTTGCGGCCGCTCGGAAAGACGTGCGTCATCGTCCGGGGCGCATACATCAGGCGCTCGTCCAAAGACCACACGGGCACGTTCCGGGCCCCCTGCACGAGCAGCTCGCCCAGTGTCACCTCGGCGTTCGTGTCGGCCCGGACGACCCGCGTCGCGGCCGTCAGGCAGCCCGACTCACGAAGGTCGGACAGTTGGGGCCGCTTGTCGGTGCGCTGCTCGGGGCCGCGGTTGAGCTGGCTGACCGCGATGACCGGGCACTCGACCTCCTTGGCCAGCAGCTTCAGGCCCCGGCTCAGGTCCGCCACCTCCTGCTGGCGGCTCTCGGTACGCTTCGGCGAGGTCATCAGCTGGAGGTAGTCCACGACGATCAGCTTGAGGTCGTGCCGCTGCTTGAGCCGGCGCGCCTTCGCGCGGATCTCCATCAGGTTCATGTTCGGGGTGTCGTCGACGAACAGCGGCGCCTCGCTGATCTCGCCCATCCGCCGGGCCAGCTTGGTCCAGTCGTCGTCGGAGAGTTGCCCCGAGCGCAGCACATGCAGCGGCACCCGTGCCTCGGCGGAGAGCAGCCGCATGACGATCTCGACCTTCGACATTTCCAGCGAGAAGATCGCGCTGGCCAGGTTGTGCTTCACCGAGGCGGACCGGGCGAAGTCCATCGCCGCGGTCGACTTGCCCAGACCCGGCCGGCCGGCCACGATCACCAACTGCCCGGCGTGCAGGCCGTTGAGCAGCCGGTCCAGGTCCGTGAACCCGGTCGGAACGCCGGTCATCACGCCGCCCTGCGCGCCGACCGCCTCGATCTCGTCCAGCGTGGGCTGGAGCATGTCCGCCAGGATCGCGAAGTCCTCGCTGACCCGCCGCTCCGTCACGTCGTACACGGCCTGCTGCGCCAGGTCGACGATGTCATCGGTGTCCCGCCCGCCGCCGGCGCCGCCATACCCGAGTTGCACGATCCGGGTGCCGGCCTCCACGAGCCGGCGCAGTACCGCCCGCTCGGAGACGATCCGCGCGTAGTACGCCGCGTTGGCCGCCGTCGGGACGCTCGCGATCAACGTGTGCAGGTACGGCGCTCCGCCGATCCGCCCCAGGTCGCCCGAGTCGGCCAGCGCGGCCGCCACGGTGATCGGGTCCGCCGGCTCGCCGCGCCCGTACAGGTCCAGGATGGCGTCGAAGACCGTCGCGTGGACCGGCCGGTAGAAGTCGCCGGTACGCAGGATCTCGACCACGTCCGCGATCGCGTCCTTGGACAGCAGCATGCCGCCCAGGACGCACTGCTCGGCCGCGATGTCCTGCGGCGGGGTGCGGTCGAACTGCCCCTCCGGCCCGCCGCTCGACGGCGGACCCGCGGAGGACGGCCCCTCCGTCCGCACGTCGTCCGTGATCGACACCGGGGCCTCCGATCTCCTTGTCGCGGTCTACCAGCCGGGTACGACAACCCCGATCAGGGTGGTAGGCAGCGTGGCGACGATACGAACCCGGGAAGAGCGTTTCAAACAGGCCGGTGGACGAGGATCGGGACAACCTGTGGACAATGCCGGGCAGCGTGTGCGTGACGCTGTGCACAGCCTGTGGACAACTATGGGGAAGACCACTGACGCACCCCGCTGACCAGGGATAACGGCATCTACGCGATGTGGAGGACAAAAACCTTCGTGCGACACGCCGGGGGGATCGCCACATACCTATGAAGGCCGTCCGGAGGGTTGCGCTCGGATATCGAAACGGCCACTCTTCGGGGGTGAGCTACGGCGACTGGGAGGAGCGCGCCCGCGCTCGGGGTGCCTACCCGACCGACCCCGGCGCCGAGCCGGATGCCCGGCACGGTGAATCGTCCCGTTATGGCGCCCAATACGGCGGCCGCGTCGTCCCGCCGGACCGCCCGGCGAGCGAGCCGGCGAGCGACGCGCGCAGCGGCTGGCGCGGAGCGTCCCGCGACCCGGCCGGCGAAGGTCTCCGGTCGCGTCCGGTGAGCGGCTATCCGTCGCGGCCCGTCAGCGGGCCGGCGTCCTGGCCGGTCAGCGGAGCGGCTGGGCAGCCGGCGAGCGGCCCGGCTTCGCGACCGGTCAGCGGGCCGGTGGACCGGCCGGCGAGCGGCTACTCGTCGCCGCCCGTCAGCGGCGCGGATTCCAGGCCCGCCAGCGGGTCGCCGTCCTGGCCGGTGAGCGGCCCGGCGGCCCGCCCGGTCAGCGGGCCCGCGGACAGGCCCGTCAGCGGCTACTCCTCCCGGCCCGTGAGCGGGCCCGTCGGGCGACCGGTCAGCGGGCCGGTCGATAGGCCCATCAGCGGGCCGACCTCGCGGCCGGTCAGCGGGCCGGTTGGTCGGCCGGTGAGCGGGCCGGTTGGTCGGCCCGTCAGCGGGCCGCACACCTGGCCGGGTCGGGGGAACCCGGTGCTGCCGGGCCCGGATGATCCCTCCTGGCACGGCGCCGAGGATTCGCCGCGCTACAACGCCGACCTCGGCACCTGGACGACCGGAGAGCGCACGACCTCCCGGTCCACTCGCGGCGGCGACGGGTCAAGCAGAGCCGCTCGCTCCGACGGGACGAGCGGTCGGCGGGGTCGGGGCGGCACTCCCGGCGCCCGTGGCGACCGGTCCGGCCTAGAGTCTCGCTCCGCACCGCCCGGCGCGCCGGCCTGGCCTGCCTCGGCACCCCCGGGCGTCGGGTCCTGGCCAGGCTTGGAGCCACCCTCGGCACCCCAGGCCGCCGGATCCTGGCCAGGCTTGGAGCCACCCTCGGCACCCCAGGCCGCCGGATCCTGGCCAGGCTTGGAGCCGCGATCCGCACCGCCGGTCGGTCCGTCCCGGGCGGGCTCGGAACCTCGCTCCGGGCCACCGGACGGGTCCTCGTGGTCGGGCTTGGCGCCCAGGTCCGGGCCGCCTGGCACGTCCACCTGGCACGGCTTGGAACCCCGTGACGGCGTCGCCAACGGCTACCGGTCCCGGCGGGAGACCGAACCGGAGCCGCGTTCGTGGGAGGGGCGGGAACGCCGGTGGCGCCCCGCCGACCTTCGCGCCGCTGACCCGGCGCCCGGCACCGCCGGCGCAGAGAGCCGCGTCCCCGCGGTCGGGGGCCCACGCTCGGCACCGCCCGCCGGCACCGGCGCGGGAAGCCACGTCACCGGCACACCGGCACCACGCTCGGCACCACCGTCAACGGGCTACTCCGGCGGCACGACTCCCCGGTACGCCGATACGGCGGCCACCGACTACCGGGGCCGTCCCGTGGTGACGACGGCACGCTCGGCGGCGGCCGGCCCCGGCGGCCAGGACCCCACCGTCGTCCCACGCTCCACGCCGCCGGGGGTCATCGCCGGGGGGAGCCGCGGCAGCGCCGGCTCGCCGGCCAATCGATACGCCCCACCGCGCGAGCGCCAGTGGCCGGACCGGGGGCGGGAGGACGAGTCGAGCGAAGGCACCCACGAGGCCGCCGACCAGCGGTACTGGGTGACCGCTTTGTGGACGGTCACCTGGTACGCGGTCCCGCTCGCCCTGGCGGCAATGTGGATCATGCTGGGCGGCGCGGGTGACCAGCGGGGGAGCGCGCTGGGTTCGCTGCGCGGCGCGCTGCCCACGGCGGCCGGGTCGCTGCTGATCAGCCTGTTGATGGCGGCGATGCTGCGCTGGGCCGGGCGGACCTGGCGGCCGATCTGGGTCGGCTTCGCGGCGGCCGCGGTCGGCGCGGGCGTCGCGACCGTGGTCTTCTCCGCCATCACCGGCCAGTCGCTGAGCTGAGCCGGGGCGACGAAAGCGGGGCGCCGGGCTCATCGCCCGCCGCCCCGCTCACGTGCTGGCCGTCAGTTGGCGCGGTTCACCGTGACGCTGAACTTCGCCGTGACCTCCGGGTGCAGCTTCACGGACACCTGGTACGAGCCGACCGACTTGATCTGCGTCGGCAGTTCGAGCCGGCGCCGGTCCAGCGCCGGACCGCCGGCGGCGCGGACCGCCTCGGCGACCTCGGCCGGGGTGATCGAGCCGAACAGCCGACCGGCCGTGCCGGCGCGCGCCGACAGGGTGACCTTGAGGCCCTCGAGCCGGCCCTTGACCTCGTTGGCGTGGCCCAGGTCGCGGATCTCCCGGGCCGCGCGGGCCCGCTGGATGACCGACACCTGCTTCTCGCCGCCCTTGGTCCACCGGATGGCGAAGCCCTGCGGCAGCAGGTAGTTGCGGCCGTACCCGTCCTTGACCTCGACGATGTCGCCGGGCGAGCCGAGGCCGGACACCTCCTGGGTCAGAATGATCTTCACGGAAGTGCCCCCTCTCAGCGGGCCGTCGTCGTGTACGGCAGGAGCGCCATCTCGCGGGCGTTCTTGACCGCACGGGCGATCTGGCGCTGCTGCTGGGAGGTGACCCCGGTCACCCGCCGAGCGCGGATCTTGCCGCGGTCGGAGATGAACTTGCGCAGCAGCGCGGTGTCCTTGTAATCGATGTAGGTGATCCCCTCCTTGTCGAGCGGATTCACCTTCTTCTTCGGCTTGCGCAGCGCGGCTGCCTTGGCCATGTCTGTTACTCCGTCTACTCAGCTCAGAACGGGGGCTCGTCGTCGAAGTTGCCGCCACCGCCGCCCGAGTTCCCGCCGGACGGCGCCGGTGAGGCGGTCGCCCAGGGGTCGTCGAAGTTGCTCCCGCCGGAGTTGCCACCGGAGGCGCCGAAGCCGCCGCCACCGCCGCCGGAGCGCGACATCTTCTGCACCTTCGCCGTGGCGTACCGCAGCGACGGGCCGATCTCGTCGACCTCCAGCTCGATGACCGTGCGCTTCTCGCCCTCACGCGTCTCGTACGACCGCTGGCGCAGCCGCCCCGTGACGATCACGCGCGAGCCCCGCTGGAGCGACTCGGCGACGTTCTCCGCCGCCTGCCGCCACACGGTGCAGGAGAGGAACAGCGGCTCGCCGTCCTTCCACTCGCCGGACTGGCGGTCCATGAACCGGGGCGTCGAGGCGACCCGGAACTTGGCGACCGCGGCGCCCGACGGGGTGAAGCGCAGCTCGGGGTCATCGGTCAGGTTGCCGATGACGGTGAGTGTGGTGTCTCCTGCCATGACCTAACTCCTCGGGCGCTCATCGTCTGTTGCCGACAGGCTGCCACAGCCCTGCGACAGGACTGGCGGTCGCGCGATGAGCCTCGGGCGGACGGACCGGCGATGCGTCAGCGCATCTCCGGCCGGATGACCTTGGTGCGCAGCACCGACTCGTTGAGCCGCAGCTGCCTATCCAGCTCCGCCACCGCCGCAGGCGTCGCCTGCAGGTCGATGACGGCGTAGATGCCCTCGGCCTTCTTGTCGATCTCGTACGACAGGCGCCGGCGGCCCCAGACGTCGAGCTTCTCCACCGAGCCACCCGCGGTCCGGATCACGTTGAGGTACGTGTCGAGAGACGGGGCGACGGTGCGCTCCTCGAGGCTGGCGTCGAGGATGACCATGATTTCGTAGTGACGCAAGACTTACTCACCTCCTCTGGTCTTGGCGGCCACGGTCCGTCCGTGGCAGGAGGTCGTGCGTCTGTTCGCGGCCGGCCGACCGGCGGATCCGGCGGCGCGGCAGACGAACCCGACCAGAATACTCGGGTGACCCGGACGCGCCGAAGGGCCCCTCGCGACGGAGGCGGCCCTCGGCGACGAAAAGCCGCGGGGCGCTCTCGTCCGTCTTCTTTGGGTGGGACCTGGGGAGGAACGACCACACCGACGAGGTTGGACAAGAGACGCCCCGCGGAGCCTGTTGAATTGTACCGCTACGCCCAGCTAGGGCGGGTTGCACGCTTGGTAATGATAGCCCGAATTGTTCCGATGGACACGCCCACGACACAGACGGTGGCGATCAGCGCCAGCAGGCCCACCGGCCCGGTGTCCCCGACCGGCTCGCCGGCCGCGACCGGCTCGGCCGCCCACCCACCCTGAGGTGCGTTTTCGTCCACGGTAGCGCCGCCCGCGGCGGGGCTGCCACCGTCGCCCGGGGCGGCAACGGCGGCGGGGGACGGCGGGGCCGAGGGGGTGCCGTCGGGGTTGACCCCCGTGCCGTCGCCCGCGCCGTGCGAGGTACGGGCCGCGCCCGGAGTGCGGCGCCCCGGTACGCCGCCGGGCGACGAGCCGGCGGGTGACGGCGCGCTCGATCCGGTACCCGCGCCGGACGACGGTGCGGCGCCGGTGGGTGCGCCCGTCGTCCCGGGCGTCGCCCGATCCACCCTTTCCACCTCGACGATCGTGGCGCCGTACTTCGAGCCGACGTTCGCCAGGCAGTCCGGCACCATCTCCACCCGCACCGGCCCCCGGTGGAACAGCACCGGCCGGACCCCGCCGCGCGGCACCCGGGCCGCGTCCCGGCCGTCCAGCCGCAGCGTGGCGCCCTGGTTGAGCCGGTTGACGAAGCGCACCGTGGATTCCGCCGGCACGGTCAGGTCGCTGACGCTCGGCCGCGACCCGCAGGACAACAGGCCGAGCCCGCCGCCGTCGAACACGACCTCACTGCCGCTGTCCGACTCCTGGGCGCTGTCCGAGTCCGCGTACGCGGGCGCGGCGGTCGACAGGAGCAGCGGCACGCCCGCCAGCGCGACCGCCGAGGCCGCCGCCGCCACGCGCTGTCGATACCCCTGACCCATGCCCTTGCTCCCCCAGGTCATCCGATGGGGGGCACGCCGCAGCGACGCGCCACCGCCCGCAATCACCCGGATCAACGACCGCCCGGCGAGTGCGGTGACGCCCTCACCGGGCATCATTTCCGGTGGCGGTCACCGCGGGCCGTCCATGTCGGTGGAGGGTCGTAGGGTGGCGGGCATGCGAATCGGAGCGCACGTCGATCCCGCCGCACCGCTCGACGAGGCCGCCGCGCGCGGCGCCGACCTGGTCCAGTTCTTCCTGGCGGACCCGCAGGGCTGGACGGCGCCGAAGCCCCGGTCGGACGCCGGGGCGTTGGCCGGCGGCCAGGTCGACGTGTACGTGCACGCGCCGTACGTGATCAATGTGGCGACGCTGAACAACCGCATCCGCATCCCCAGCCGCAAGCTGCTGCTCAGCCACGCCAAGGCCGCCGCCGCGGTCGGGGCGAAGGGGCTGATCGTGCACGGCGGCCACGTCGGCGGCGGCGAGTTGGCCAAGGGCTTCGACAACTGGCGCAAGACCTTCGCGTACGCGGCCGAGTCCGGCGGGTTCCCGCTCCCGGTACTGATCGAGAACACCGCCGGCGGTGACAACGCCTGCGCCCGCCGCCTCGACGCGCTGGCCCGCCTGTGGGACGCGGTCGGCGAGTACGACGAGGTCGGCTTCTGCCTGGACACCTGCCACGCGCACGCCGGCGGGGAGGAGCTGCTGGGCCTGGTGGACCGGGTCAAGGCCGTCACCGGCCGGATCGACCTGATCCACGCCAACGACTCCAGGGACCCGTTCGACTCCGGCCGCGACCGGCACGACAATCTCGGCCGCGGCCAGATCGACCCGGAACTGATCGTGGCGGTCGTGCGCGCGGCCGGCGCCCCGGTGGTGGTGGAGACGCCGGGCGGCGCCGAGGGCCAGGGCGCGGACATCTCGTTCCTGCGCGACCGCCTGAGCCGGTAGGGGCGGCGATGACAACGGACCAGCCACCGGCTGCGCCGGAGGACGCCGCGCCGGCGGAAACCCCGCTGGGGGACGCGGCGCCGGCACCCGCGCAGCGCGAGCGGCCCGCCGAGGAGGCCACCGCCACCGCCACCACTGCCACCGCCACCGCGGTCGAGGCGGACGCCGCCGGCGGGGCAGACGGCGCCGCGGAGAAGCCGGATGATCCGTGGGCCGCGTTCGGCCCGGCGCCGGTCACGGTCCCCGGCCGGTTCCGGCGCGCCGCCCGCGCGGTCGGTCGGTTCCTGGTGCACGAGTGGACCCTCGCCGCCCTCGGCTCGCTGGTCCTCGCCGCCCTGATGACCTGGCCGACGCTCGAGTTCCCGGCCTACAAGATCCCGCAGGACACCTGGGACCCGACCCTCCAGGCATGGCAGATGGCCTGGTCCGGGCACATCCTGACCACCGACCCGGCCCAGCTGTGGCACTCGAACACGTTCTTCCCGGAGCGGTACACGTTCGCCTTCTCCGACACGCTGCTCGGGTACGCACCGGCCGGCATGATCGGCAGTGGCTTCACCGCCGCGATCGTCCGCTACAACATCATGTACGTGCTGCTGCACGCGCTGGCCTTCTTCGGGGCGTACGCGCTGGTCCGGCAGCTCGGCGCGAACCGCACGGGCGCGGCGGTCGCCGGTGCCGCCTTCGCGTACGCGCCGTGGCGGCTGGCCCAGGCCGGCCACCTGCACGTGATCTCGACCGGTGGCATCGCGCTGGCCCTGGCCATGCTCGCCCGGGGGCACGGCTACTCACTGCGCCACGGGTACCGGCCGCAGCGGCGCAACGCGTGGTGGGTGCTGGCCGGCTGGCTGGTCGCGACCTGGCAGCTCACCCTCGGCTTCGGCATCGGCCTGCCGTTCGCGTACGCGCTGGCCGGCATCGGCGTGGTCGCGGTGATCACCTGGTTCGTGCGGCGCTGGCTGGTCCGGCCCGTCCGGCACCCGTTCGGGTGGGCCCTGGTGGGCGCGAACCTGGCCGGGGGGCTGCTCTTCGCGGCGGTCGGCGGCCTGCTGGCGATCCCGTACTTCCGGGTGGCCCAGGCGCATCCGAACGCCGAGCGCAGCATCGACGACCTGAAGGCGTACTCGGCGCCGCTGGCCGGCCTGTTCACGGCACCGCCCGAGTCGCGGATCTGGGGCGGGCTGCACGCCCACGCCCGGGACGCGCTGCCCTGGCACCCGGAGATGACCCTGCTCCCCGGCTTCGTGCTGTACGGGCTGGCGCTGGCCGGCCTGTTCGTCTCGGTCTGGAAGCTGCGCCACCGCCTGCTGCTGTTCGCCGCCGTGCTGGTCACGATGGTGCTCGCGATGGGCACCTGGTTCTTCGGCGGCAGGGTCGGTTACCTCGTGCTGTTCGAGAACCTGCCCGGCTGGAACGGCCTGCGCACCTCGGGCCGGCTCATGGTGTGGACCACGCTGCTGCTCGGCATCCTCGCGGCCGGCGCGGTGAGCGCGTTCGTCAACCGGGCCGTGGAGTACAGCGCCGACCGGGTACCGGCGCGCCCCGGGCCGCTGCTGCGGCTGGCCACCCTGGTACCGCTGGCGCTGGTGCTCGTGGAGGGCCTGAACACCACGCCCCACCCGCTGGTGCCGGCGCAGCCCTCGGTGATGCGCACGGCCGCGGGCCCGATCCTGGTTCTGCCCAGCAACGAGCGCGACGACATGCACGTGATGCTCTGGTCGGTCACCGGGTTCCAGCAGGTGGTCAACGGGGGCAGCGGCTTCCAGCCGGCGCTCCAGGAGCAGATCCGCAAGTCGGCCGAGACGTTCCCGGACCCGGTGAGCGTCGACGAGTTGCGCAAGCAGGGCGTCAAGACCGTCATCGTGCTGCGCGAGGAGGCGACCGGCACGCCGTGGCAGGTCGCCCTGGGCGCACCCGTGTACGGCCTGGGCATCGAGCGGGAGGAGACCGCCGACGCGGTGATCTTCCACCTCTGACCGGGAGGCGGTGAGGTGGCCTGCGGGAGCGCCGAGGGCTGATTCTGGCGGTCGCGCCGGAGAACGCGGCCGTTCGGTAGCCGGAGCGGCATCAGGCCACGGCTTGTACCGGCACCCGCCGTTCGCCGCCGCGGAACCGCTCCAACCAGTCGGCGTCGGGCGCCCCGTCCAGCACGCCGCCGTCCGGGTCGTCGGTGTAGGTCCCGCGGACCGGGTCGTTCTCGGGCCGGAGCATGTCCCGCACGACGTACCCGCACAGGACGGCGACGGTGATCCAGCGCAGCGACGCGGCCACCACGAACACGCCCTCCGGGAACACCTGGTTGCCGGAGGCGCCGAGCAGTTCGCCGTAGAAGGCGAAGAAGTACAGCACCTCGGCGGCCTGCCAGGCGAGGAACGCGCCCCAGCGCGGCCGGGCGAGCACGATCAGGGGGAGCAGCCAGAGGGTGAACTGCTGCGACCAGACCTTCGACGTGAGCAGGAAGATCGCCACGAGCAGGAAGGCCACCTGGGCCAGGCGGGGGCGGCGGCGGGCGCGGAGGGCGAGGAACCCCACGGCGAGGGCGCCGAGCCCGAACAGGCCGTAGGTGAGCCAGTTCAGGCCGGGGTCCACATGATCGCTGAGCCACTGGAAGGGACCGCGGTCGCCGGGTGTGCCGCTGTTCCACAGGCCGTCCACGTAACGGCCGATGTACCAGAGGGTGCCCCAGTCGATGGCTCGGGTGCGGTTCAGTTCGAGGAAGCGCCCCCAGTTCGCGTAGTTGGCCGCCATGACGGGCAGGTTCACCGCGAGGACGGTGACCGCACCGGCGCCGATCGCGGACCAGGTGGCGCGGTGGCGGCCGGCGCGCAGGCCGAGGCAGAGAAGCCCCCAGAAGATGAACAGGGGCCACAGTTTGGCGGCGCCACCGAGGCCGAGGAGGATGCCGGCGGCGACCGGTCGGCTGCGCGCCCAGGCGTAGATGCCGGCGACCGCGAGGACGATGGCCAGCAGGTCCCAGTTGACGGTGGCGGTGACCAGCAGGGCGGGGGAGAGCGCGAACAGGGCGGCGTCCCACGGTCTGCGGCGGCGCAGGGCGAGGATCAGGCCGACGGTCGCGATCGCCAGGGCGCTGAGGACGAGCGCGTTGGCGTTGTAGAACCACTGACCCTGGTTGATCTGCGGGTGGGTCTGCGCGTAGTGGTGCACGGGCAGGCCGAGCACGCCCATGAAGGCGCCGGTGAGCACCGGGTACTCGACCGGGAAGTCGAGGTACGGCACGGCGCCCTCGTTGAGGTGCTCGGCGTAGTACAGGGCGAGCACGTCGGTGTAGCAGAACTTCGTGTACTGCTCGTGGTCCACCCAGGCGCCGGTCTGGCAGGGCGACTTCTGCACCCAGTGCAGCGCCAGCACGAGGCAGGTGAGGGCGAGCACGATCCGGGCGGCGGACCAGAACCGGCCGCCGGCGCGCATCGGCCGTTCCCGCAGGGCGGCGTGCTCGCCGATCGGGCCGCCGATCGCCTCGCTGAGGCCGGCGACGAACCGGTCGGACCGGGCCGGCCGCTCCACCGCGGGCTCGGCGCCGTCCGCCGCCGCCGGGGTGCCGGCCTCGATGTCGTCCGGGGGATGCACGCTCATGTCTTGGCATCCTGCCTCATGCGGGGCGCGCACCGCCATGGATCGCGGGACGGCCGGCCCTCCCACATGGGAGAGCCGGCCGTCGATGTGTTGCGGGTTAGTCCTGTCGCCCGGTGCCCGGCGCCTCGGTCGGTAGCGTCCCGCCGCCGCCACCACCGGGGCCACCGCCGCCGCCAGGGCCGCCACCGCCACCGGGGCCACCGCCGCCGCCAGGGCCGCCGCCGCCACCGGGACCGCCACCGCCACCAGGGCCGCCACCGCCACCGGGACCGCCACCGTTCTGGCAGAACGCGGACTGCGGGAACAGTACGCAGGGGCCCTGATCCGGCGGCGGCGGCTTCTCGCCCTCGCCGCCAGGCGCGCTCTTGTCCGAGCTGCCCACGTTGGTGGCCGGCGGGAAGCTCTCCTTCTTCATCCCCTGGACCGCCCTGGTCATGAAGGCGCTCCAGATGGCGCCGGGCAGGCCGGCACCACTGATGTCCTTCCCGTTCTTGTCGACGATCGCCTCTCTGTTCTTGGTGTTCGTGCCGACCCAGACCGCCGAGGCGATCTGTGGCGTATAGCCGACCATCCAGGCGTCGCCGTTCTGGCGCGAGTCCTCGCGCAGTTCCCATGTGCCGGTCTTGCCAGCCGCGTCCCGCCCGTCGAGCGCGGTGTTCGCGTACTTGTCCAGGGTGTGGGTGATGTCGTCGACCACCCGCTGGTCGAGCGCCTGCTTGCCCTTGAGCTGCTCCGCGCCGGCGGTCACGATGTCGAACTTGCCGGTCTGCGTGTTCTTCTTCTCCACCTTCATGACGAAGTGCGCCCGGTTGTACTTACCCCGGGCCGCGAGGGTGGCGACGCCGTTGGCATGGTCCAGCACCGTGATCTTGTACTGGCCGTACCCGATCTCGACGTCGAACTTCGACGGGGCGACCTGCGCCGGCTCCACCTTGTCCAGCTCGATCGCCTTGTCCTCGTTGGTCCACATCGTGCGGACGCCGGCCTGCTTGGCGGCGTTCAGCACCTTGGCCGGGCCGATGTCCCGCGTGATCCAGTAGAACGGCACGTTGAACGAGGCGAGCGTCATCTGCTCCAGCGTGCAGGAATTCCCGCACGACGAGCTGGTACGGCGCGCGTTGGAGATCGGTGCGGAGCGGCGCTCGGGGTCCTTGTTCTTGTTGGGGTCGAACAGGGACTTCATGGAGTAGCCCGCTTCGAGGGCCGCCGCCAGCGTGTAGATCTTGAACGAGGACGCCGGCGGGTGGCCGCCCACCAGGGAGCCGTCACTGTTGTGGTTGATGCCGGCGTAGTCGAAGCCGGTGGCGTCGTCACCGCCGTAGTACGCCATCACCCGACCGTTCGCCGGGTTGATCGCGACGAGGGCCGGTTGGAGTTTCTTCGGCTGGCCCTCCATGGGTGAGCCCTTCACCCGGTGGGTGGCGAACTCGGCCGCCTCCTGGGTCTTCTTGTCGATCGTGGTGGTGATCCGGTAGCCGCCCTTGCGCAGCGTCTCGAGGCAGTGCCCCAGTTGGCAGACGCCCTTCTCCACCAACTCATCCACCACGTAGTTGATGACGTTGCCGGTGGCCTTCTTGAAGCCACACTCGGTGATGCAGGCGTTCTTGCCCGGCGGCGGCTGGAGGGTGCCCTTGGGGTTGGACTTCGCGTCGTAGAGCGTCGGGTAGACCTGCTTCGCCCGGTCCTCCGGCGAGAGCCACTTCTCCCTGACCATGCCGTTGAGCACGTAGCCCCAGCGGTCCTTGGCGGCAGCCAGGTCCAGCGCCGGGTCGAAGCCCTTGACGTTGCCCTCGGGCTCGGGCTGCTTGATGACCGCGGCCAGCACCGCCGCCTCGGACACGCTCAGCTTGCTCACCGACTTCTTGAAGTACGTCTGCGAAGCCGCCTCGATGCCGTACGCACCGCGTCCCAGATAGATGATGTTGAGATAGAACTCCATGATCTGGGGCTTGCTGTACTGGTCGTTCAGCTTCGACGCCAGTACCGCCTCCTTCAGCTTGCGGGCGTAGCTGACGTCGGTGAGCTCCATCGCGTTACGGGCGTACTGCTGGGTGATCGTCGAGGCGCCCTGCTGGCTGCCGCCGGTGAAGTTGTTCCAGGCGGCGCGGGCGATGCCGACGTAGTCGACGCCGCTGTGGCGGTAGAAGTTGCGGTCCTCGGCCGCGGCCACCGCATGCTGCACGTAGTCGGGGATCTGGTCGATCTTCACCAGGTTGCGGTTCTGGGTGCCGAGCCGGGCCAGTTCCGACTTGCCGTCGGCGAACAGGATCTGGCTGGACAGCGCGCCCGCGTCCATGTGCTCGGGCAGCACGACCGTGGTGGAGAAGTAGGTGAGCCCCACCACGCCGCCGCCGGCCGCGATGATCAGCACGGCGAACGACGCGATCGCCCAGTTGATGATCCGCCGCCGGCGCCGCCGGCGCTGGGCGTCCGGGTCATCGGCGCCCCGGCCACGGTGCCCCCTTCCGCCTGGGCCACGCGGGCCGCCCGGGCCGGCTGGTCCGCCGGCGGAAGAGACCGGGCCGATGGCGGCGCGCCCGACGCTCGCCCGGCCGGCGGCCGCGCCGCCCACCGAGGCACGCCCGGAACCCACGCCCGGTTCGGCCGGACCCGGGACACTGGCCCGCCCGACGCGAGCCCGGCCGGCGCTGCCCCCGGTACCCACCGAGGCGGCGCCGCGGACCGACGCGCGCCCACCGGCCGACCCGGCGGGCCGGGGGGAGGCGCCGTGGCTGTAGCCGTCGTTGGCCGGCCAGCCACCGGCACCCGCGCCGGGATCGTCCAAGCCGTCCGAGGGGCCGGACACCCGGGCCCGGCCGCGCGCGGAACTGTCGCCGTACGAGTTCATGGTCACACCCTGCCGGTCTCGATGGCGGGCAGAGCGCCCGCCACCCAACTGCCGTGACTTTGCCCACGAGGAGCCCGAGTTGCCGATTTTGCCCAGCGCGACCGGGGGCACCCCGGTGGGTGGACGGACGGGACGGGCCCGGGGTTCGCTCCGAGCGCGGTGCCGGGCACGGGTTCGCCGGAGCGCGGTGCACCCGGAGCAGCCACGGGGTTGGTTACTGCGGTCATAACGGAAATAACCGGACTTGTCCAGTTATTGATCTGCCACTCGCCGTTCCTGCGCAACGGGCGTCCGGGCCGGGCGCGGCGAGTCAAAATCACCGACCGGCCTCATGCCTTCGCTTGGTGGCGCCCGCCGCGCCGGCGGCCGCGCTCGCGGAGACGGCGCCGTCGCCGCCCTCCTCCACGGCCAACCCGTCCCGGCCGAGCACGTACTGCTCGACCAGGTGGTTCCAGTCGCAGCCCCGGCAGACCTCCACCACGTACACCTGGAACTCACGCAGCGTCATCGCTAGGACCGGCAGTTCGGCCCGCTTCCGGGCCTGTCCGGCGGACTGCTTGAGTTCATCACCGTAGATGTAGTGGACGAGCGTAACGTTCTCCCGACGACAGACGGGACAGCGCACCTCGGTCGGCTCGCCATGGAAGCGGGCGGCGTTCTTCAGGTACGGCGAGGCATCGCAGACCTCGTACGTGCCCACGCGCCCGGCGTAGAACTCGCGCAGCAGCGCTCGCCGCTGTAGCGAGTAGTCCACGATCCGGCGCTGCGTGCGCATGAGACTGAAGGGTACGCGGTTCCCACGCGGTCTGCGACCACGGTTACCGACCGTAGCCACCGCCCCCCGTTAGGTGGTATTGCCCGTCGGCCGTTCGGCCGTCTAACGTTGCGATGTATCGGCCCGATACATCGGAAGGGGTGGCCGGATGCTCGACTTCGCCATCCTCGGCCTCCTCTCCGAGTCCCCGATGCACGGGTACGAGCTACGCAAGGAGCTGGTCACCAAGCTCGGGTCCATCCGGGCGGCGATCAGCTACGGCTCGCTGTACCCGACCCTGCGCCGCCTGCAGGCCGCCGGACTGATCACCGAGGCCGGCCAGAGCGACCGGGGCAGCGAGGCGGTGCCGGCGCTCACCAGCCGCCGGGGCCGGGTGGTCTACAAGATCACCGCGGAGGGCAAGGAACGGTTCGCCGAGCTTATCGCGCAGGCGGGCCCGGAAACGTACGACGACGCGGGCTTCGGCGTGCACTTCGCCTTCTTCGCCCGCACCGACCGCGCCACCCGGCTGCGGATCCTCGAGGGCCGCCGGCGCCGGGTCGAGGAGCGCCGGGAGGGCATGCGCGACGTGCTGGCCCGGGCCGCCGAGCGGCTGGACGCGTACACCCTCGAACTGCAGCGCCACGGCCTGGAAGCGGCCGAGCGCGAGGTCCGCTGGCTGGAGGAGCTCATCGCGAACGAGCGCTCCGGCCGGGCACCGGACGGTGCCGTCAAACCACGAGATGAAAACCAGGGAGGCTGACCTATGGGCTCCGTCCGTGTCGCCATCGTCGGCGTCGGCAACTGCGCGTCCTCGCTCATCCAGGGCGTGCAGTTCTACCGCGACGCCGACCCCGACCAGCGCGTGCCGGGTCTGATGCACGTGACGTTCGGCGACTACCACGTACGCGACGTGCGGTTCGTGGCGGCGTTCGACGTCGACGCCAAGAAGGTCGGCCGCGACGTGGCCGAAGCCATCGTGGCGAGCGAGAACAACACCATCAAGCTCTGCGACGTACCGCCGACCGGCGTACAGGTGCAGCGCGGCCCCACGCTGGACGGGCTGGGCCAGTACTACCGGGAGATCGTCGAGGAGGCGGACGAGGAGCCGGTCGACGTGGCGCAGGCGCTGCGCGACGCGCAGGTCGACGTCGTCGTGTCCTACCTGCCGGTCGGCTCCGAGGCGGCGGACAAGTTCTACGCCCAGGCGGCGATCGACGCGGGCTGCGCCTTCGTCAACGCGCTGCCGGTGTTCATCGCCAGCGACCCGGTCTGGGCCAAGAAGTTCGAAGACGCCGGGCTGCCGATCGTCGGCGACGACATCAAGAGCCAGGTCGGCGCCACGATCGTGCACCGGGCGCTGGCCAAGCTGTTCGAGGACCGGGGCGTCGAACTGCTGCGCACGTACCAGCTGAACTTCGGCGGCAACATGGACTTCATGAACATGCTGGAGCGCAGCCGGCTGGTCTCCAAGAAGATCTCCAAGACCCAGTCGGTGACCTCCCAGGTGCCGCACGAGATGGTCAAGAGCGACGTCCACATCGGGCCGTCGGACCACGTGCCGTGGCTGGACGACCGCAAGTGGGCGTACATCCGCCTGGAGGGACGCTCGTTCGGCGACACCCCGCTGAACGCCGAGCTCAAGCTGGAGGTCTGGGACTCCCCCAACTCGGCCGGGGTCATCATCGACGCGATCCGGGCCGCGAAGATCGCCAAGGACCGGGGGATCGGTGGGCCGATCCTGTCCGCCTCGTCGTACTTCATGAAGTCCCCGCCAGTGCAGTACGCCGACCACGACGCGCGCGACGCGGTGGAGGCGTTCATCGCCGGCGAGGCCGAGCGCTGACGCCCTGACCGGCGCCCTGAGGGGCGGTGTCCACTGCGGACGCCGCCCCTCGCGCATCCGCACCCCTGCCCGCGGACCCGTGCCCGCGCCCGGCGGGTGGCCCGGCATCCGGCGATCACGCCATTTCCCGCGCGCCTTTCGGCCGGGTGGGTAGACCGAACGGCTGCTTCCGTTCATAGTTACGTCATGGCCAAGCCACCTGGGCTCGACTGGAGGCTCGCCGAGCACCAGCGGATTCACAGCCGCCCCGCCGCCAGCGACCCGGCACTGACCGACGCGGCGGTGAATGACGCGGCACTGAACGACACGTCGTTGCACGCCGTCCCGCTCGCGCTCTCGGCGGTACTGGCGGGCCTGGTCGCCGTCTTCGTGGTGATCCTGGCGGCCGCGTCCCTGGTGACGCTGTTCCGCTAGCCGGCCCAGGCCCGCTCGAGACTCACCCGCGCTTCCAGTTCCAGCAGGTAGCGCTTGCGCGGCAGGCCGCCGCCGAAGCCGACCAGCTTGCCGCCCGCGCCGACGACCCGGTGACAGGGCACGATCACGGCGATGGGGTTGCGGTTGCAGGCCACCCCGACCGCCCGCGCCGCGCCCGGGTCGCCCGCCGCCGCGGCGACCTGGCCGTACGTGCGCGTCTCCCCGTACGGGATGCGGCTCAACTCCGCCCACACCGCCCGCTCGAACGCGCTGCCCCGCCGGGCGTGCAGCGGCAGGGCGAACTCGGTGCGCTGGCCCGCGAAGTACTCGGCGAGCTGCCGCGCCGCCGCCCCCAGATGCGCCCCGGTGACGGCGCCCATCGGCTCGGCCGCCGGCAGTCGCTCGGCCTCGGGCACGGCCTGGAAGGCGAAGCCACACACGCCCTCCTCGTCCGCCGCGATCGAGAGCTCACCGATCGGGGAGTCGACCACCGTCCAACGCCGCATGGCTCCCATTGTGATCCGTAGGTACGTCAGTTCTCGCGGGTCATACGGGTGGTGAACGGGGCGATGCTCCGCGTCAGCGCGCCCCACGGCGGAACCGGTGGAACCGGTCAGCCCGGCGGTTCGATCCCCTGCTCCCGCGCCCAGCGCAGCAGCTCCGCCTCGGCCTCGTCCCGGTCCAGCGGGCCGCGCTCCAGGCGCAGATCCTTCAGGTACCGCCAGGCCCTGCCCACAAGCGGGCCGGGCGGCAGGCCGAGCAACTGCATGATCGCGTTGCCGTCCAGGTCCGGCCGGACCCGGGCCAGATCCTCCTCGGCCTGCAGCCGCGCGATCCGCTCCTCCAGGGCGTCGTAGTCGGCGGCCAGTTGGGCCGCCTTCCGCCGGTTGCGGGTGGTGCAGTCGGAGCGGGTCAGCCGGTGCAGGCGCGGCAGCAGCGGCCCCGCGTCGGTCACGTAGCGGCGGACCGCCGAGTCGCTCCACTCGCCCCGCCCGTAGCCGTAGAACCGCAGGTGCAGCGCGACCAGCTCGACCACGTCGGCGATCAGATCCTTCGGGTACCGCAGCGCCTTGAGCCGCTGCCGGGCGAGCCGGGCGCCGACCATCTCGTGGTGATGGAAGCTGACCCGCCCGTCCGGACCGACCGCCTTGGTGGCCGGCTTGCCCACGTCGTGCAGCAGCGCCGCCAGCCGCAGGACGAGGTCCGGCTCACCCTCCTCCAACCGGACCGCGTTGGCGACCACGGTGAGCGTGTGCTCGTACACGTCCTTGTGCTGGGCGTGCTCGTCGATCTCCAGGCGGAGCCCGGACAGCTCCGGCAGGAACACGTCGGCCAGGCCGGTCCCGACCAGCAGCCGCAGCCCGCAGACCGGGTCGGCGCCGGTCATGAGCTTGCTGAACTCGTCGCGGACCCGCTCCGCGGTGATCCGGGACAGGTCGCCGGCCATCCCGGCCATCGCCTCCCGGACCGCCGGGGCGGGCGTGAACCGCAGCTGGGCCGCGAACCGGGCGGCACGCAGCATCCGCAGCGGGTCGTCGCCGAACGACTCGGCCGGCGTGCCCGGCGTCCGGATCAGCCGCGCGGCCAGGTCGGCCAGGCCGCCGTACGGGTCGGTGAACCGGTGCCCGGGCAGGCTGACCGCCATCGCGTTGACGGTGAAGTCCCGGCGGCGCAGGTCCTCGGCGAGGCTGTCGCCGAACGCGACCACCGGGTTGCGGCTGACCCCGTCGTACGCCTCGGCCCGGAACGTGGTGATCTCCAGGCGCAGCCCGCGCCGCTGCAGGCCGATCGTGCCGAACTCCCGCCCGGTCTCCCAGATCGCCTCGGCCCACCCCTTGACCAGCTCCAGCGTCCGCTCCGGGCGGGCGTCGGTGCAGAAGTCCAGGTCGTTGCCCAGCCGGCCGAGCAGCGCGTCGCGCACCGAACCGCCCACCAGGTGCAGCTCGTGGCCGGCGGCGGCGAACCGGCCGCCCAGCTCATCCGCGACGGGTGAGACGCGCAGCAGCTCAGCCACCGCACTGCGTTGGGCTTCGGTCAACTCACGATCGGTGAGTGGAGTGATCTGATCGGACATCGCGCGGTTAGCGTAAACGACATCGGGTCGCCACCACGTCGCGCGGGCGGGCACCGCCGGAGCCGCCGGTACGGATAGTGTTCATAGGCGATGCGCCACACCCCTGGGGAGCCGGAATGAGCGGCGGTCTGTACCGCAGCGCGAACGCGACCGGTCCGGACGGGCCGCCACCGGGTGACGAGGCGGTACTGATCTCCACCACGCCGCCGGACGAGATCGGCGCGCGCCTGCCCGGGGGGAACACCCAGCAGGTCGAGGGGTCGGCGGCCGGCAACAGCGCGATCATGGCGATCGGCAGCCTGGTCAGCCGGGGCACCGGGTTCCTGCGGACCCTGGTGCTGGGCGCCGCGCTCGGTGGCGGCCTGGTCGGCGACGCCTACGCCACCGCCCAGATCTTCCCGGGGATGGTGTACGAGTTCCTCCTCGGCGGCGTGCTCACCAGCGTGGTGGTACCGGTGCTGGTGCGCCGGCGGAAGTTCGACCCGGACCGCGGCCAGGCGTACGCGCAGCGGCTGCTGACCCTCGCCGTCGTCGCGCTCGCGGCGGCCACCGCGCTGGCCATGCTCTGCGCACCGCTGCTGACCATCGTGTACGCGACCGGCCAGCAGAACGCCGACTGGCGCTCGCTGGTCACCGTGCTGTCGTACCTGATGATCCCGATGGTGTTCTTCACCGGCCTGTCCGCGCTGATGGGCGCGGTGCTGAACACCCGCGGGCACTTCTTCGCGCCGATGTGGGCGCCGATCCTCAACAACCTCGTGGTGATCGGCACGGTCGGCTTCTACATCGCGGCGTTCGGGGCCAAGCAACTCGCGCCGTCCCAGATGACGCCGGGGCGGATCGTGGTGCTCGGCGGCGGCGCGGTGCTCGGCGTGATGATCCAGGCGGCCGGCCTGCTGCCGGCGCTGCGCCGGGTCGGCTTCCGCTGGCGCCTGCGGTTCGACTTCCGCGGCCTCGGCCTACGCGAGCTGGCCCGGATCGGGGTGTGGAGCCTGTGCTACGTCGCGGTCAGCCAGCTCGGGCTGATCGTGGTGACCAACCTGCTCAACCGCGGCGGGGGCAAGCACGCCGGTCCGCTGATCTACAACAACGTCTACCTGTTGCTGATGATGGCGCACGGCATCATCGGGGTCTCGGTGATCACCGCGCTGATGCCCCGGATGAGCGGCGCGGCGGCGGACGGCCGGCGCGAGGATCTGGCTTCCGATCTGTCCCGCGGCACCCGCACCATCGCCGCCGTGCTCGCCCCGGTCGCGGTCATCTACATGGTGCTGGCCCTGCCGATCTCGGTGGTGCTGTTTCAGCACGGCGCCTACAACCGGGACAACGCGGTCGCCACCGGGCACGTGCTGCTGGTCGCCGGGGTGGCGCTGGTGCCGTTCTCGCTGAGCCAGCTGTACACCGTCGTGTACTACGCGATGCAGGACACGAAGACGCCGGCGCTGGTGAACATCCCGATCGTGGTGTTCCGGGTGATCGTCCAGATTGTCCTGTTCGCCTGGCTCACCACGGAGTTCGCCGCCGCGGGTCTGATGCTCGGCAACGCGATCTCCTATGTCGTGGGATTCGGCGTGTCAGCGCTACTGCTGCACGGCCGGGTCGGCCGCCTGGGCCTGCCGGTCATCGTCGTGTCGTTCGCCCGCATCGCGGTCGCCGCGCTCGGCGCCGCACTGGTCGGGCTGCTCGTGGTGAAGGTGCTGCCCGGCAGGGACGTCATGACGTTCGAGCAGGGCCTGGTCCAATTGATCGTGGGTGGTGCCGCGATCGGGGCGAGCTATCTGGCCCTGGCGGCGGTGCTCCGGGTGCACGAGATCGGTGCGGTACTCGCGTTGGTCAAGGGCCGGCTGCGGCGGTGAGCCGGCGACACACGCCCGCACACGCGGCGGGCTGGCGCGCTCGGACGGGTCACGGGAGGAAGATGACGTGTCGGGAGTCTGGCAAACGCGAGTAAGGTCGCACTCGACGCGGGCGCGCAACGCCTAGGCTATGAGGCAACGGCTCATGGCAACGCCTGAGCACCAAGGGAGGAACGGGTGACCCAGGTCGGCGAAGGCCATCAGGACGCCGAGTCGGCGCCAGTGATGACCTTCGGTGCGCCCACCGCCGGCGAGGTACTCGCCGACCGGTACCGGTTGGAGGAGCACGTCAACGACGACAGTGCCGGCCGCAAGGTCTGGCGCGGGGTCGATGTGGTGCTGCGCCGGCCGGTGGCGGTCGTGCTGCGCTACCCCGGCGGCGAGTCGGCCGCCGAGATGCTGAAGGCGGCGGTGACCGCCAGTCGGGTCGTCCACCCCAACCTGGTCGGCGTCTACGACGCGATCGACGAGGAAGAGCGCGCCTACGTGGTCCGCGAGTGGGTGGACGGCGCCTCCCTGCGTGAGCACGTGGCCGACGGCGTGTTCGACCCGGAGCGGGCCACAACCGTGGCGCACGCGATCGCCTCGGCGGTCGCCGCCGTGCACGCCACCGGCATGGAGCACGGCAACATCCACCCGGGCAGCGTGCTGATCGCCAACGACGGCCGGGTGGTGCTGGCCGACGCCCGGGCGGACGGCGACGCCACGCCCGAGAGCGACGTGCGCGCGATCGGCGGCGTGCTGTACTTCGCGCTGACCTCGCACTGGCCGCACCTGGAGGCCGGGCAACGCAGCCTGCCGGACGCGGTGCGGGACGGTACCGGCGCGCTCGCCGCGCCCCGGCAGATCCGTGCCGGCGTGCCGGCCGTGCTCGACGAGCTGGCCATGGACCTGCTGGACCCGCAGGTCACCCCGCCGGCCGCGGACACCCTCGCGGCCGAGTTGGCCCGCCTGGACAACGCCGGCGAGGAGCCGTTCTACGAGGAGGCGGGCCCGCTGCGGTTCGCCGAGGAGGACCCGGCGACGGAGCCGTCCCGGCCGCCCACCCGGAAGATCGCGATGGCCCTCGGCGCGCTGCTGGCGATTGCCGTGGTCGGCCTGCTGGTCGCCGTGAACACGCTGTCCGGGTCCGGCACGCCGGACGAGAAGCCGACGGTGAACCCGGGCGCGGTCGCCCAGGCGCCCAGCCAGGACGCGACCGGCGGGTCCGCCGGCGACGACACCGGCCCACCCAAGACCATCAAGCTCAGCGCCGATCAGGTGCGCATCGTCGACCCGGACGGCCGGCGCAACGAGTTGGACGACGCCGGGCACATGGTGGACGGCAAGCCGGACACGGCGTGGACCACCGACCGGTACGTCACCGACAGCCACTTCGGCAAGCTCAAGCGCGGCATGGGCGTCCTCATCGACCTCGGTCAGGAGCGCTCGGTCACCTCGATGCGGGTGGAGTTGACCGCCACCGGCACCTCGGCCCGCCTGCTGACCGGCACCGCCGCCGACCCGGGCAGCAGCAAGTCCGGCGACAACCAGGTGCTCAACCAGTACAAGACGGCGATCGGCGACCCGTTCGACGACTTCGACGGCACCACGATGGTGTTCAACGGCTTCTCGCCGGACCAGAAGTACCGGTACCTGCTGCTGTGGATCACGGACCTGCCGTCGACCCGGGACGGCGGGTTCAAGACCGGCATCAGCGAGATCACGGTCCAGGGTCGGTAGCGGCACGCCCCGGTCGCGCGGGAGCGGACCGGGGGCGTCACGACGGTAGGGTGCACCCGTGACCGAGGGTGGCCGGAGTGACGAGGCGTTGCTACGCGCCCACGTTGACGGCGACCCGGAGGCGTTCGCCGAACTGGTCCGCCGGCACCGGGACCGGCTCTGGGCGGTGGCCCTGCGCACCGTGGGCGACCGGGAGGAGGCCGCCGACGCCGTGCAGGACGCGTTGTTGTCCGCGTACCGGGCGGCCAAGCGGTTCCGGGGCGACTCGGCGGTCACCACCTGGCTGCACCGGATCGTGGTGAACGCCTGCCTGGACCGGGCCCGCCGCCGCCAGGCGCGCCCGGCGGTCCCGCTGGTGACCGCCGAGCAGCAGCCGGCCGACGCCCCGCGCGCCGGTGTCCGGGAGCCGGCGGCGCCCGCGGTGGACCACGACACCGCCCTGGTCGTGCGGGAGGCGCTGGCGGCCCTGCCGCTGGAGCAGCGGGCCGCCCTGGTCCTGGTGGACCTGCAGGGCTACTCGGTGGCGGACGCGGCGCGGGTGCTGGGCGTCGCGGAGGGCACGGTGAAGAGTCGCTGCTCCCGGGGTCGGGCCCGGCTGGCGGTGGCCCTCGGTCACCTCCGCCCGGCGGGCCGGGGCGGCGACCGGCACACCGGTACCGGGAACGACACGGGCGTTTCCGGCGTCCAAACATCCGCGACGGGCGCCGACGGGCGCCGGGGATCACCGGAAGGGCGGGCGCGGTGAGCGGCGGTGAGCGGTTCGGCGAGGTCGATGTCGACCTGCTGGCCGACTACGTCGGCGGCGCGCTGGACGGCGCGGCCGAGGCCGACGCCGTGGCCGCGCGGATCGCCGCCGACCCCGCCTGGGCGCGCGCACACGAGGAACTGACCGCCGCACTGGCGGCGGTGGAGAGCGATCTGGCCGACCTGGCCGAGGCCACGGAGCCGATGCCCGCCGACGTGGCCGCCCGGATCGACGCGGCGCTCGGCACAGCGCACACCTCGTCAGCCGGGTCCTCGGTCGGGGGCGATCGCCCCCGGCTGACGGTGATCGATGGTGTGGGCGACGACCGGCCCACGGCCCGCCGGCACCGCCGGTGGAGCCGCTGGGCTGGCGGCTCCGCGGCCGCGGCGGCGCTGGTCGCGATCGCGGCGCTGGGCGTGAACTCCATGCTTACCGGCGGCGCGTCCGACGAGGCCGCGACCAGCGCCAGCGCCCCCGACGCCGCCCCGTACCAGGCCGAGGACAGCGGCGCCGACTCGGACAGCGCCGGTCGCGACAGGTCCGGCGGGACCGATCGGCGGCTGGTGGCCAGCGGCACCGACTACCGCCGGGGCAGCCTCGGTGCGGCGGCGTCCGTGCGGGCGGCGACGCCGCTGGAGGCCGCCGGGAGCGGCGGGAACCCCACCGTGCGCCCGGCGCCGGCCAGCCTGGCCGCGGCCCCGCCGCCGGGCACTCCCCAGGCGCTTTACCGGCTGGCGCAGGAGCCCGGGCTCACCGATTGCCTCGGCGCGGTGGTCGCCGCCTACGGGCAGCCGGGCGCCGCCGTCCAGGTCGTGGACCTGGCCACCTTCGAGGGGCGACCCGCCGTCGTGACCGTGCTGGTCGGCGGGGACGGCAGCCGCGTCGCCTGGGTGTCGGGGCCGGATTGTGGCACGCCGGCCGCGGGAGCCGACACGATGTACACATCGGCCGTACCCTGAGGCAAGGCCGCGAGCACCGGGTTGACGAGCACCGGTTGAGATGGCCGCCACGCCGGGCTCCCGATCGGGAATCCCCGTTCGTACGATGGCGTTCTGCCGACAGCGCCCCCTGCTGACAAGGCAGGGGTGGACGAGCCGGCCCGGCCGGCGCGCATCAGACGAGGAGTTGCTGTGGACGAGGTCCGCGAACTGATCATCATCGGATCGGGCCCGGCTGGCTACACGGCCGCCGTCTACGCCGCGCGGGCCAACCTCAAGCCGCTGGTCATCGAGGGCGTGGCGTCCGGTGGCGCGCTGATGACCACCACCGAGGTGGAGAACTTCCCGGGCTTCCCGGACGGTGTCCTGGGCCCCGAGCTGATGGACCAGATGCGCAAGCAGGCCGAGCGGTTCGGCGCCGAGTTCCTCACCGACGACGCGACCCGGGTCGAGTTGCTCCAGTCGACGGCCGCGGGCGCCGAGGCGTACAAGACGGTCTGGGTGGGTGAGACGGCGTACTTCGCCAAGGCGGTCATCCTCGCGACCGGCTCCGCCTGGCGGCCGCTGGGCGTGCCGGGCGAGCAGGAACTGCTCGGCCACGGCGTCTCGTCCTGCGCGACCTGTGACGGCTTCTTCTTCCGTGAGCAGGACGTCGCGGTGGTGGGCGGCGGCGACTCGGCGATGGAGGAGGCCACCTTCCTCACCCGCTTCGCCAATTCGGTGACGATCGTGCACCGCCGGGACGAGTTCCGGGCGAGCAAGATCATGTCCGACCGGGCGCTGTCCAACGAGAAGATCAAGGTCGCCTGGAACAGCCTGGTGGACGAGGTGCTCGGCGAGGACGGCAGGGTCGTCGGCCTCCGGCTGCGCGACGTCCACGGCGGCCAGCCGCGCGACCTGCGGGTCAGCGGCGTGTTCGTGGCGATCGGCCACGTGCCGCGCAGCGACCTGTTCCGCGGCGAGGTGGACCTGGACGAGAACGGCTACGTCAAGGTCGAGGCCCCCAGCACCCGCACCAACATCCCGGGGGTGTTCGCAGCCGGCGATCTGGTCGACCACACCTACCGGCAGGCCATCACCGCGGCCGGCACCGGCTGTGCCGCCGCCCTCGACGCCGAGCGCTACATCGCCTCGCTGGAAAGCTGACCGCAACCTGCGGCAAACCCCCAAGGAGGACCTCAGTGGGAGCAACCAAGTCCGTCACGGACGCCAACTTCGTCAGCGACGTACTCCAGTCCGACAAGCCGGTCCTGGTGGACTTCTGGGCGGAGTGGTGCGCGCCGTGCCGCAAGGTGGCGCCGGTGCTTGAGGAGATCGCGACGGAGATGGCCGACCAGGTCACCATCGTGAAGCTCAACATCGACGAGAACCCGGAGACCGCGCGCGCCTACCGGGTGATGTCCGTGCCCACGCTGACCGTGTTCAAGGGCGGCGAGCCGGTCCGGTCGGTGGCCGGCGCGAAGCCCAAGGGCGACCTCATCCGCATGATCGAGGCGGCCCTGTAGTTCGCGGCACCGCCGCGGGGGCCGTCCGATCGGGGCGGCCCCCGCGGCGTTTTCGGCCCCGCTCACCCCGAGCGGGTGATCGTTTGCCGGCGCGTTGCCTTTGCCCCCGGCGCCGCCGGATGGACGGTGGGGGCGAGGGGTACGCTCCGGAGGCGTTTGCCCGATTCGCGGTTGAGGGAGGTCGCGCGTGCGTCGGATCCGGCATGGCGATCATGGGCCGGCCGTGGCGGAGATCCGTGCGATCCTCGTCGGCCAGGACCTGCTGCCCCAGGGCGGCGACCCCGGCGACTTCGACGCCGCCACCGAGACGGCGGTCCGCGCGTTCCAGCAGAGCCGCGGCCTGACCGCCGACGGCGAGGTCGACGACGAGACCTGGCGCGCGCTGGACGCGGCCCGCTGGCGGCTCGGCGCCCGGTCGCTGTACCAGTCGATCCCCGACCCGCTGGTCGGTGAGGACGTGCGCACGCTCCAGGAGCGCCTGCTGGAGATGGGCTTCGACGTGGGCCGGGCGGACGGCGTCTACGGCGCCCGCACCGCCCGTGCGGTCGCCCAGTTCCAGCGCGAGGTCGGGCTGCACCCGGACGGCGGCTGCGGGCCGCAGACGATGAACGCGCTGCGCCGGCTCGGCCGCAAGGTGGTCGGCGGCCGCCCGCAGTGGCTACGCGAGCAGGACACCTTCCGCCAGTCCGGCCCCAACCTGGTCGGCAAGACCATCGTCGTGGACCCCGGGCACGGCGGTCCCGACGCCGGCATCGTGGTACCGGACGGCCCCCTGCGCTGGACCGAGGCGGAGCTCGCCTACGACCTGGCCGCCCGGCTGGAGGGCCGGTTGGGGGCGGCCGGCATGCGGGTCCACCTGACCCGGGGTCCGTCGCCGGCCAGCTCGCCCAGCCAGTTGGAGCGCGCCCAACTCGCCAACGACCTCGGCGCCGACCTGCTCATCTCCCTGCACGTCGACGGCCACGCCAACCCCGGGGCCGACGGCGTCGCCACGTTCCACTACGGCACCGGCAATGGTGCCACCTCCACGGTGGGCGAGCGGCTGGCGGGCCTGGTCCAACGGGAGATCGTCGCCCGCACCGGGCTGCGGAACTGCCAGATCCACCCCAAGACGTGGGATCTGCTCCGGTTGACCCGGATGCCAGCCGTACGGGTGGATGTCGGATACCTCACTTCCCCCCAGGACCGGGAGCACCTGGTCGACCCGCTGTTCCGGGAGCAGGTGGTCGAGGCGATCGTCGCCGCGGTGCAGCGCATGTGGTACCCGCTCGACGCCGACGTGCCCACCGGCTCGATCGACGTGCGCCAACTGCGGGCGATGGTGGCAGCCGACAGCTGACGCCCCGTTACCCCCCGACGCCCCCCGGCGCCCCCGAGAGCACCGGGCGGCGTCAGAGGGTCCCGGCGGAGCGGGTGGCGGGCCGGACGGGGCGCAGCAGCGTCTCGGGGCTCATCGAGCCGAGCAGCTTCTCCAGCGCGTACTCCACGTCCGACTTCCAGGACAGGGCGGTACGCAGTTCCAGCCGCAGGCGCGGGTACCGCGGATGCGGGCGTACCGTCTTGAACCCGACCGACAGGAAGAAATCGGCGGGAGCCAGGCACCCGGTGCCCCGGGCCGGCGCCTCGGCCTCCTGCTCGCCGTACTTCGCGTCCCCGAACGCCTCGATCGCCTTGATGCCCCGCTTGGTCAGATCCCGGGCGACGCCCTGGACCAGCATCCGGCCCAGCCCACCGCCGGCGAACGGCGCCACCACGTGCGCGGTCATCAGCAGCGCGGCGTCGGCCGAGACCGGGGAGGTGGGGAACGCCATCGAGCGGGGTACGTAGGCCGGCGGCGCGTACATCACGAAACCGGCCGGCATGCCGTCCACGTACATCAGCTTGCCGCAGGAGCCCCACTCCAGCAGGGTCTGGCTGACCCAGGCCTCCTTCTCCAGGCCGGGGTCGCCGGTGGCGCACGCCCGCTCGGCGGCGACCGGATCGAGTTCCCAGTAGACGCAGCCCCGGCACGGCCGGGGGAGATCTTCGAGCGTGTCGAGTGTCAGGTTGACCAGGCGTCGCGACATCGGCCCGTCCTCGATACCTCGTCCGGCTCTTGCCCCCGGGGAATCGTACCCGGAAAGCCCGGCCACGGGGATGGAACTTCCGAGTAGGGCAGATCCATCGCGAACCGGACCGATCGCGTTATGCATGGTGACCGGGACGGGTGCCGGTAGTTACCATCGGAGTGCTGGCTCATCGGAGAACTGGCCGCCGGTCCGGCCTCCGGCGGTCCCCGCCGCGCAGGAGGTCCCGCCGTGACCCACCATCAACCCGCTCCGCGTTCCGGTACCACGCTGGACGACTACACCGATCGCTACGCCGACCGGGTGCGCGGGATGACCGCCTCCGAGATCCGTGCCCTGTTCGCGGTCGCCAGCCGCCCCGAGGTCGTGTCCATGGCCGGCGGCTCGCCGTACCTCGCGGCGCTGCCCCTGGACGCCGTCGGCGACATGCTCGGCCGGATCGGCGCCGAGCAGGGCCTCACCGCGCTCCAGTACGGCATCGGCCAGGGCACCCTGGAACTGCGCGAGCGCATCTGCGACGTGATGACCCTGTCCGGGATCGACGCGGCGTGCGGCGCCTCCCCGGAGGACGTGGTGGTGACCGTCGGCGGGCAGCAGGCGCTCGACCTGGTGGCCCGCCTGTTCGTGGACCCGGGCGACGTGGTGCTCGCCGAGGGCCCGACCTACGTCGGCGCGCTCGGCGTGTTCCAGGCCGCCCAGGCACGCGTGGTGCACGTGGCCATGGACGCCGACGGGCTCGTGCCCGAGGCCCTGGAGGAGGCGATCGCCGCGGTCACCCGCGCGGGGCGCCGCGCCAAGTTCCTCTACACGATCCCCACCTTCCAGAACCCCGCCGGAGTGACCCTGTCCGAACAGCGACGCGAGCGGATCCTGGACATCTGCGAGCGCGCCGGCCTGCTGGTGGTCGAGGACGACCCGTACAGCCAGCTCAGCTTCGACGGCGACGCGCCGGCCCCGCTGCGCGCCCGGCGCCGGGACGGCGTGATCTACCTGAGCACCTTCTCCAAGACCTTCGCGCCCGGGCTGCGGGTCGGCTGGATCCTCGCCCCGCACGCGGTCCGCGACAAGCTCGTCATCGTCTCCGAGGCCAACATCCTCTGCCCGAGCGCGTTCGCCCAGTCCGCGGTCACCCAGTACCTCACCACGATGCCGTGGCGCGAGCAGATCAAGGTGTACCGCGAGGTGTACCGCGAACGCCGGGACACGCTGCTCGCGTCGCTGGCCGACCTGATGCCCGCCGGAACCTCGTGGACCCGGCCGCAGGGCGGCCTGTTCGTCTGGGCCACCCTGCCCGAGGGCCTGGACGCCAAGGCCATGATGCCGCGCGCCCTCGCCGCCCGGGTCGCCTACGTGCCCGGTACCGGCTTCTACGCCGACGGCACCGGGCGCAACCACATGCGCCTGAACTACTCGTACCCCTCGCCCGAGCTCATCCAGGAGGGCGTCCGCCGCCTGGCCGGGGTGATGGAACAGGAGATCGCCCTGCGCTCCCTGTTCAGCGGGGCTTCGGGGCGGGACGGCACCGGCTCCGGCTCCGGTCGGCGCCGCCGGGAACGGACCGGCTTCGACGCGCCAGGCCCCGACTTGGCATGATGCCGCCATGACTGGCGCATCCGAAACCGGAGCAACCGAACCGCGCGTGCTGATCCTCGCCGGCGGCCTCTCCTACGAGCGGGACGTGTCGCTGCGCTCCGGCCGCCGGGTCCTCGACGCGCTGCGCTCGGTCGGCCACGACGCCGAACTGCGCGACGCCGACGTCTGCCTGCTCCCCGCCCTCCAGGCCGACCCGCCGGACGCCGTCATCATCGCCCTGCACGGCGCCACCGGCGAGGACGGCTCCCTGCGCGGCGTCCTCGACCTGTACGACGTCCCCTACGTCGGCTGCGACGCCCGCGCGGCCCGCCTCGCCTGGGACAAGCCGTCCGCCAAGGCGGTGCTCCGCGAGGCCGGCATCCCCACCCCCGACTGGGTGGCCCTGCCCCACGACCGCTTCTCCGAACTCGGCGCCGTCGCCATCCTCGACCGCATCGCCGACCGCCTCGGCCTGCCTCTCATGGTCAAGCCCGCCCAGGGCGGCTCCGGCCTCGGCAGCGCCGTCGTCCGCCAGATCAGCGAGTTGCCCCCCGCCATGGTCGGCTGCTTCGCGTACCACTCCACCGCCCTGGTCGAGCGCTATGTCTGCGGTGCCGACGTGGCCGTCTCCGTCATCGACCTCGGCGACGGCCCCCAGGCCCTGCCCGCCGTCGAGATCGTCCCCAGCAACGGCGTCTACGACTACGCCGCCCGCTACACCGCCGGCCTCACCACCTGGCACGCCCCGGCCCGCCTCCCCGAGGAGGTGGCCGCCCGGGTCGCGGAGACCGCGCTCGCCGCCCACACGGCCCTCGGCCTGCGCGACCTCTCCCGCGTCGACCTGATCGTGGACGAGCAGGGCCAGCCCCACGTCCTGGAGGCCAACGTCGCTCCCGGCATGACGGAGACGTCGCTGCTCCCGCTGGCGGTGCAGGCCGCAGGGCTCGACTTCGGCAAGGTTCTCGCCACGCTCGTCAGCCGGGCGGCCGCCCGGGCGCGGTCGGCCGCTTGATCACGCGCAGCACGCGGCCCTGTCCGCGATGCTCAGCGGCTGGAACGGACCTGGGCGCTCAGGCGCCAGCGGTCTCGGGAGCCTTCACCGGCTCCGGCGCGGCATCGCCGGCCCGCCCGCTCCCGTCGCCTTCCGCTGCCACGTTGGCGGACGGCGCGTCGTCGCCCACCGTTTCACTGTCGGACTTCCCTTCGCTCGCCGCGCCCGGTACCGGCGCCACCTGCTGGCCTGATGCCGCCGCTCCCGCAGTGCCGGAAGCGGAAGCCTCCATCCTCCCGGTCTGAGCCGGCAGGAAGCCGGTCGCAGCCGCCGCCCCGGACCGCGCAACGGCAGCCTTGGCCGCCGCCTCACCGGTGCCCGGCTCCAACTCCTCCGGACCCTCCAGGGGCAGCGCGGGCTCGGCCTCCCGCGCCGGCTCCGCGGCCGCCAGATCCACCGCCGGGGCCTCGCCGAAGGACGACGGTGCCTTCCACTCGATGCGGGGCGGCTCGGCCAGTGGGCGCCCGCCGAACTCGGCGAGCCAGGCGGCGATCAGCGCCAGGTTCTCCCGCCAGACCGATTCGGAAATCGGCGGCAGGATGTCATCCCACAGCGGGAGGAACGTGCCCCGCAACTGGAGCCGCCCGTACGGCCGCGCCATGAACCACAGGTGCAGGTGCGCCGCGCCGTCGCCCCACCGGTTCACGTGAACCCGCGCGACCCCGTCGATCGAGCGGATCGCCCGCTCCAGCCGGACCGTCATGACGCCCAGTTCGGCGGCGAGCAGGTTCGGCAGGTCCCCCAGATCCAGGTGCGAACGGGACTCGAGAATCAGCACCATCGGCAGCCCGGTGGGCCGGTCCATGGCGCGGACCCGCCAGCGCTCGCTGACCCAGATGTACTCCTCGTCCGGGGTGTTGCAGGAGACACAGTCGCTGCCGTCGTCGCCCTTGCGCGCGGGTTCGACGGCGACCGGCGGGTCGAGCGGCTTGACGCGCATCTGGCCCTCGAACGGAAACGAGGGCCACGACGTGAACGAAGGCAGCGGGGGGTTCTCGGGCACGGACCGACACTAGTCGAGCCCGGTACCCCCTGTCGCTCCCCATATCGGCCGGCTCGCCGGACCGTCCACAGGCCCGTCATCCACAGGGTGGATAACTCGCTGACCCGCAGTTATGCGGTCTTTACCGCCCGCCTGTGGATAACTCCTGTGGATGGCGGAGGTGGTCGCCGCCGCCGGTTCGATCCCCCTGTGGACGGCGGAGTCGGGCGGCCCGGTTCGGGGCTACGGTGCTGCTCTGGGCACGGCCTCCCGGCGGGGCGTCGGCACCCGTTGAGTCGGCGGCTCTTCTCGGCGGGTGGGCGTTGTCGGCCCCCGTCTGTTGCCACCGGGCGAGCCGGCGGGAAGGCGGGCTGGAGTCGGGCGATGTCACGGCCTGCTCCAGGAGCCGGGGCGCGAGACCGCCGGTGGCGCCGTTTCACGTGAAACGAAGGGATGGTGTTCTCGGCCGACGGGCCGGCTGGCGGGTCCGCTTCAAGACGGGATGCCGTACCCGGCTTCTGGACGATGACGGCTTGCCGGCCGGGGGTTCCCATCGGCGACTCTGTGGGCCGGCGGCCCCGCGATCCTGTGGGTCGGCGGCATTGTGCTCGCGGCCTGCTCCACGCTCCACGGGTTCGTGTTCCAGGTTCGGTGCTCCACGCCGTGGCTCGACGCCCGTGGCTCCACGCCCGTGGCTCGACGCCCGTGGCTCCACGCCCTGGCTCCGGGCCCCTGGCTCCGGGCCCCTGGCTCCGGGCCCCTGGCTCCCACAGAGGCTTGTGCTCCACGGCCCCTTGATAATCCGTCGAGCCGCTGCTCGGGTCGCAGTGGTGGCCCCGTCGACCGAAACCCGGGTCAGGTCCGGTGCCTCGCCGGCTCCAGAGTTTGGCTCCCGTTGAGGCGACGCCTGGCGTGGACGCAGAGGCCGTGTGCTGCGGTCGAGGCAGTGGGCCGCTCCTGCTCCATGGCGCCGTTACGGGCGCGGGCCGCCGGAAGCCTAGCCAGCACGGCAGGCGTGAATTGGGCCGCCACTGCGAGGCGGGTAGCGATCCGTCGAGGGGACGCGGAAGCGCGTTTTAGCCGTAGCGGTGGTGTACAGGGGGGCGGTCGGAGCGGCGCCCCCGCCTGACGTCGGGCGTCCGCCCTCTGCGGATCACCACGGTCGGCCCGCCGTTCTTGCCGCGACCCGTGTCGCTCGGTCCGCTGCCGGCGCGCGGCACCTCAGTCCTGCCCATGGCCGCTACCCGTAGGCGCTGCGTCGCGGACCAGAGCTAAGCCCCATCCGCGATCGCAACTCCACGAGTCGGCCACGAGCGCTGTCGCTCGTAACCTCGGCGTTCCTGGGGGCCCCGCAGGACGCCCCGCTTCACCGAACCGACCCCCGGTTTCACGTGAAACAACGACCTCCGGCGACTCTGTCTACGGGCTACCGTCTCGGCCCTTGGCAAGCGCCCCGCAGGACTTCCGCAGGCAAAATCTCGTGCGGGCGGTGCCTGCCGCGATAGCGCGAGCACAGGGCCACGAGCACAGGGCCACGAGCACAGGGCCACGAGCACAGGGCCGCGAGCGCAGGATCCCGCACGGGCAACTCCGCCCGCGTCGGACTCTGAGTCCGCCCCGGCGTCGGGCTCTGTCCGTGCTCCGCTCAGCCCCCGCTCCGTTCGAACAGACTCCGCCCTGGACTGCACTCCGCATCGGCCTCGGCGCTTTGCTACCCCGGCGGCGCCCGAGTGCCACTCTGCGACCCGGGTCGCCCGGGAGCGACACTCTGCGGCCCGACGCCGACGCCCGTACTGAGTTTCCATGGCGGCTAGGGCCGAGCGCCGCTTGGGGGCGCCGAGACCATGCCGCGCCTGCGCTGCCGGAAGCGTCCGGTGTTCGCTGCGTACCCGGCAACGTTCAGCGTGGGCTGGCGGCACCGCCGACCAGCAGCGCGGCGCGCGTGGGCGGCCAGTGCGTAGCGCCGCCTGAGCGCGGCGATCCCGTGCCACGCTCTCGTCGCCCTTCGAGCGTCTTCTGCTCGCATCTGGCTACCCTGGACGTCCGGGCACGCCATGGTGCGCCACGCGGTCCTGCCTTGACGAGTGGCCCCCCTTGCTCGGCACACCGGCCGGCGCTCGGCGCGGTCCACGCCGAGTTCGCCGAGCGGCGGCCATTCGCGGTTCGGGGCCACGCGGGCCCGACCGAGCGACGGGTTAGAGCCCGAGTCAGGTAGCGACTAGTGGTCCGACCGGTTGGAGTCGGCCCCGCCGATCCAGCGCGACGGACGCCCCCAGGCGACGAGCGACAGACGCTCCCAAGGCAGCGCAGGCACGGCAAGTGGCCGCCATACGGAGACGGCGCTCGACCGCGTCGCGGTGAGGGGTCGGCCGCCTCGGTGTGAGCATTCACCGCCGCCGACCGCGCCGTTGCGCAACTGGTGCTCGTCTCGCTGCTCATCGCGTCCGGCCGACCTGCGGGCGCGGAGGTGGCGTCCGCGCCGGGCCCGCGAGAAGCGAGCGGTGCGAGGGACGGGGTCGTTCCCCGCGCAGCGGAGCGCGCGCTGGAGGGCGGCGACGAAGGACGACGGGCGACAGACGCATCTCGTTCGAGCGCCGCCCACCCGCTTGCGCCCTCCTGGAATGGGCGGCACATTTCACGGGCGCCGCCGGCCGACTGCGGGCGGCGGGCGGGCTTCGCCAGGACCGTCCTCTTTGCCGTCGGTGCCGTGGCCGCAATCCCGTTCACCCGCGCACCGCCGTTCGCCAGACCGTCGGCGAAGCGGCGGGCCCACGTCGGCTGTCGCGGCGCCGGCACGGCGGCCTGCCGTTTCACGTGAAACAAAGAGCCCGCCGCGCGTTCAGGCGCTCGGCGGGCTCAGTGGGACGGGGTCGTTAGCCGTCGCTGAGGGAGTCCTCCCGCTCCACCCCGATGATGCCGACAATCCGCTCCAGGTCGTCCACCGTGGCGAACTCGATGGTGATCTTCCCCTTGGCCCTGCCGATGTCGACCTTGACACGGGTGTCGAAGCGATCGCTGAGCCGGTCGGCCAGATCGGCGAGGGCCGGCGAGTGGGGCTTGGCGCGGCGCCTCGGTGCGGCCTTCTTGGTGGGGCCCTCCGAGATGGCCAGCGAGACCAGTTCCTCGGTCGCCCGGACCGACAGCCCCTCCGCGACGATCCGGGTCGCGAGCTCCTCCTGCCCGTTGGTGTCGTCGAGGGCGAGGAGTGCGCGGGCGTGCCCGGCCGACAGCACGCCGGCCGCCACCCGGCGTTGAACCACCGGCGGCAGGTTCAGCAGCCGGATGGTGTTCGAGATCTGCGGGCGGCTGCGCCCGATCCGGCGGGCAAGCTCCTCGTGGGTCGCGCCGAACTCGTCGAGCAGCTGCTGGTACGCGGCGGCCTCTTCGAGCGGGTTCAGGTTCGCGCGGTGGATGTTCTCCAGCAGCGCGTCCCGGAGCATCGCGTCGTTGCGGGTGTCCCGGATGATCGCCGGGATGGTGTCCCTGCCGACCGCCTGGGAGGCCCGCCAGCGCCGCTCGCCCATCACGAGCTCGTACTTGTCCTCGCCGAGCTCTCGCACGACGATCGGCTGGAGCAGCCCGACCTCCTCGATGGAGGTCTTCAGCTCCGCCATCGCCTCCTCGTCAAAGATCTGCCGCGGCTGCTTCGGGTTCGCGACGATCGCGACGACGGGGATCTCCGCGAACCGCGCCCCGGGTACCGGCGCCAGTTCCGGGTACGACGGCACGCCGACCGCGGCCGCCGACGGACCGGGCTGCACCGGTGCCGTGGCGCCCGAGTCGGCCGGGGCGCCATAGGCCGGGTTGATGCCGGGCAGCGGGGCGGTCGCCACGCTTCCAGGCGGGGGCGCGGTCGGAATGAGCGCACCGAGCCCACGCCCGAGGCCGCCCTTCGGACGGTTCTTCATGCCACGCCTCCCACAGTCCCCACCGGCACGGTGCCGGCCGATGCGATCACTTCGCCGCGCGCTCCGCGATCTCCTGGGCCGCCTCGAAGTAGCTCGTGGCGCCCCGCGAACCGGGATCGTAGGTCATCACCGACTGCCCATAGCTCGGTGCCTCCGAAACCCGGACGTTCCGCGGGATGACCGCCTGCAGCACCTTGTCCCCGAAGTGGTTCCGCACGTCCTGCTCGACGGCGTCGGCCAGGCGGGTGCGCCGGTCGTACATGGTCAGCAGGATGGTGGAGACGTCGAGGGTCGGGTTCAGGTGTGCCTTCACCAGGTTGATGTTGCTGATGAGCTGGTTCAGCCCCTCCAGTGCGTAGTACTCGCACTGGATCGGGATGAGCACCTCCTGGGCGGCGACAAGCGCGTTCACCGTCAGGAGCCCGAGCGAAGGCGGGCAGTCGATGAACACGTAGTCGTACGCGCCGGGGTAGGCGGCGATGGCTCGGGCCAGCCGCGACTCCCGAGCGACGACCGAGACGAGTTCGATTTCGGCGCCGGCGAGGTCGATGGTGGCGGGCACGCACCACAGGTTGGGGATGCCCTCGACCGCCTGCGCCACCTCGGCGAGCGGCGTGTTGTCGATCAGGCAGTCGTACACGTCGGGCACGCCGGCGTGGTGCGGGACGTTGAGCCCGGTGGAGGCGTTGCCCTGTGGGTCGAGGTCAACGACGACCACCCGATTTCCGTGCAGGGCCAGTGCCACGGCCAGGTTCACCGTGGTGGTCGTCTTGCCGACCCCACCCTTCTGGTTGGCCACGCAGATGATGCGCGCGTGGGCGGGCCGAGGCATGGTCACCTCGCCACTCGGGTTCAGGATATGTACGGCGCGCATGGCTTCCATGGCCAACGGTGGATCATCCTCTTCACGCGACTCTGTTTCACGTGAAACGTACGCGTCCGTCACGGTTTCCTCGGCGAAAGGTCTCGTGGACGCCGCGGGCGTGTCGGCTCGGGCGTCGGAACGGGGGGCTGGCGCGGGCCGTCCGCCGTCGACCTGTTCCGCCGGCGCCGGTACCGGTGCGGCGTGGGGCCGAGGGGACGGCGTCGGCCGGCGTAGGGCCGGGTCGGCGGGACCGCCGGAAGTAGCGTAACTCCCCGCGGGGTTCGCCGCAGGGATGCGGTGCGGCGACGGTGGACCGCCCGGCGCCCGGTACCCGGGAGCGCCGCTGGTCGGCTCCTCGGCGCGACCCGAGTAACCGTTGCTGGTCCTTGGCGACGGAACCTGACGGTCGACGCCGTGCTCCGCCGGACCGGGCACCGCCGCGCTGCCGTAGATCCGACCCTCACGCCGTGGCGGTGGGTTGACCGGCGGGAACGCACCGGTGACCTGCTCCTGGTCGACTCCGTGCCCGATTTCGCGCTCTGTTTCACGTGAAACGGGGGCGCTGCCGTCGTGACTACCGCTGTTCTGCACCGTGTCATCCCTACCCGCCGCGTCGGACTGATCGGCCTGCACGTCGCAGCCGCTCGCAAAGTGGGTGCGCGGCCAGCCTACGGCCGATGGCCTACCGAGGCTACGGCCCCCCGCCTCGTCACGGTCCTCCTGATGCACGAGGATAGGAAATCCGTCGACGCTCGAGAGACGCCCACCGAGCGCCGCAGGCACCAGCGGTGAGCCGGCCTGCCATCACTGCTCGCGGTGGCGCCGCGAATGAGCGGGGCGGCCGATTCGGCGTCGCCCCGGGCGATGGCACCAGCGCTCGCAACGACGCCGTAGGTGGCGGAGCCACCCTCGCCATGGCGCTATGAGTGGCGTACCGGTCGGCGCCAGCATCGCCGTCTTCACCTTCGGCGGTGCCACCAATCGCTGCGACGCCGTCTGCGATGGCACCGCGGCCGACAGCAGCGCCACGGGTGACCGCCACAGAAGCGGAGAAGCCGAAGCGGCCGAGGAACCGGAGGAGCCACCGAGCAACGGCGGCGCCGGAACGGGCGGCGAGGCAGCGGGAGACGGTTCGGCGCAGAGAACGACGGTGGCGAGGTGCTCCTCGCCCGCCCATCAACGCCTCCGTGGTCTCCCGCGCACCCCACCGCCATCCGGACTCGAACGGCGGCCGGCGCGCCCGGTGCGTGCCTGCGGTCCGGTCGGCGCGACGGCGCGCTCGCGGACGATGTCCACGACGGTCGTCAGCGGCTCGACCAGGGTGGCTCCGCACTGCCGTACGACCGGGGCGCCGCCGCCGAGCCGGTCGACCGCGGCCCGGTGCTGGGCGACCTCGTCGACGGCCGCGGCGCCCTTGAGCGCGAGCAGCCGTCCGCCGGGGGCGGCGAGGGGTAGGCACCAGGCAGCGAGCCGGTCGAGTGGCGCGACCGCGCGGGCGGTGACGATGTCGGCGGGGGCGAGGGCGGTCCCGACGAGTTCCTCGGCCCGGGCCCGGAGCACCGTGACGGTACCGGCCAGGTCGAGGGTCGCGACCGCTTCCGTGAGGAAGGCGGCCCGTCGTGCCAGCGGCTCGACCAGGGTGACCGTGAGGTCCGGCCGGGCCACGGCAAGGACAATGCCGGGCAAACCCGCCCCAGACCCCACATCTATCACCGAAGCATCCTGCGGAATCAGCTCCCCGACCACCGCGCAGTTCAGCAGGTGGCGCCCCCAGAGGCGGGGTGTCTCGCGGGGACCGATCAGGCCACGGATGACCCCATCGGTGGCGAGCAGGTCGGCGTAGGCGTGGGCGAGGGGCAGGCGGTCGCCGAACACGACCCGCGCCGCGTCGAGAAGTTGCCCCTCGGGCAGCGAGGGGACGACGAGTCCCTCGGGCAGCGGACCGGACTCGGCGAGATCCGGTCGCACCGGGCCGGACGAGCCGGGCGTAGAGGGCAGCGCCCCCTCGGCGTCATCGCCGGAGGGGGCGCCGGTGTGCGATGGAGGCACGGTCAGTCGGCGACCGGGTGGACGACGATCCGGCGCTGCGGCTCAACGCCCTCGGACTCGCTCTGCACCCCGTCGATCGCGTTCACCACATCGTGCACGCACTTGCGCTCGAACGCGGACATCGGCTCCAGGCGGACCGGCTCGCCGAACTCCTTGACCTTCTCCACCGCGTTCTTCGCCACGGCGGCGAGTTCCTTGCGGCGGGCGGCGCGGTAGCCGCCGACGTCGAGCAGCAGCCGGCTCGGAGTACCGGTCTGCCGGAAGACGGCGAGCCGGGTGAGCTCCTGCAGCGCCTCGAGGGTGGCGCCGCGCTGGCCGACGAGGGACTGGAGGCGACCGCCGACGACCTCCACGACGGGGCGCCCGCCGGAGATCAGCTCGTCGATGTCGCCGTCGTAGTCCAGGACGTCGAGCAGGCCCTCGACGTAGTCCGCGGCGATCTCGCTCTGCCGGAAGAGGTCGGTCTCGTCGGCCTTCGCGGAGCCGGTCCCACCGGCCTCCTCGTCGGCCTCCTCCTCATCCTCTTCGTCGTCGTCCTCCTCGTCGTCGCCCTCGTCCTCATCCTCGTCGGCCTCGGCGCGCGGATCGACGCCGAGGGCGCCGTCGTCGGCGGCGTCGTCCGCGCCGGCGCGATCGGCCGGGTCGTCGCGGACCTCGTCCTCGTCGACGTGGGGAGTGCTGGTGTCGGTCACATCTGTCTCCGTACTGGTCTGACGGACCAACGCGCGGTCCGCGGTTTCCCGCCCAGTCGGCGGGTACGTCAGTGGCCGCCGCGGCGGCGCGGGGTGGGCCGTCAGCCCTGCCGCCGCGCCGCGCCGCCCTTCTTCGGGTTCACCGGCTTGGCGCCCGGGCGGGGCGCGTTCGCCTTGGTGACCGCCGGCTTGGGCTCGGGTGCGGGCGGCTGCGGGCGGAAGCGGGCCAGCAGGCCACCCTTGCTCGCGTCCTGCACCGGCCCGCCGTTCTTGCGGGCGGCCCCGGCCGTGGCCGTGGCCGACGTCCGGCCGGCCATCGGCGGCGGCGGGTACTTGCGCAGCACCCACTGCTGCTGGGCCAGCGAGAACAGGTTGTTCGTCACCCAGTAGATGACCACACCGATGGGGAAGGGGTAGATGAACCCGGAGAACAGCAGCGAGGCGGGGATGCCGTAGAGCATCAGCCGCTGGATCATCTTCTGCTGCGGGTCCGCGGCCCAGCCGGTCTTGAGGATCATCTGGCGGCTGGTCAGATAGGTCGTCACGGTCATCATCAGGACGAGGATCATCGCGACGATCTTGGTGGTCCCGTTACCCGTGGCGAACGAGTCGGAGATCGGTGCGGTGAACAGGCGGGCAGCGGTGGCGCTGTTGAACTGGCCCACCGTCCAGCCGTAGATGTCCTTGAGATCGTTGGTCGGCTGGAGGCGACGCAGCACGTGCAGCAGGCCGATGAAGACCGGGATCTGGAGGAACATCGGAAGGCAGCCCATCAGCGGGTTGGCCTTTTCCTTCCGGTAGAGCTCCATCATCTCCTTCTGGAGCGTCTCCCGGTCACCCTTGTGCTTCTCCTGCAGGGCCTTGATCTGCGGGCTGAGCGCCTGCATCGCCCGCTGCGACTTGATCTGCTTGACGAAGACCGGGAACAGAATCACCCGCAGCGTCACGACCAGGAAGACGATCGCGAGGATCCAGTCCCAGTTGGTACCCAGGAAAGCAACGCCGGGCAGGATGGCGTCCCAGACCGAGTGCCATTTCAGCAGGATCCACGAGATGGCCGTGTAGATCCAGTCGAGACTCAATTCGGGGCTCCAGATACGTCAGCGCGTCGGCGGGACCGGACCGGTGGCACCGGGTCGTACCCACCGGGGTGGAAGGGGTGGCACCGCAGCAGCCGCCAGATCGCCAGTCGCAGACCACGCAGGGCGCCGTGCGTCGCGATCGCCTCCAGGGCGTACGCGCTGCACGTCGGGTGGAATCGGCAGCGGGCCGGCAGTGCCGGGCTTACCCAACGACGGTACGCGACGATCGGTACCGCCAGCATCCGCGCACCGCGGGAGGCGGTGCTCACCGGGTACCCCCGGCGCGCAGTCGGCGGCTGCGTGCGGCGGCGATGGCGGCGTCGAGATCGGCGCCGAGCTGGGCATATGTGCTGGTGGCCGCGGCCGGTAGCGCGCGCACGACCAGGTCGGTGCCGGGCGGCAGGGTGTTCAGCCGGTCGCGAACGAGGTGCCGCAGCCGACGCCGGGTCCGGTTGCGGACCACGGCCGGTCCGACCGCCCTGGACACGACGAAGCCGGCGCGGGCGGGGAGCTGCTCCCCGGCCTGCGCCGGCCCCGGTTCGACCAGATGCACGACGACGCCACCACGGCCGGCGCGGTCACCCGCGCGCACGACCGCGGCGAATTCAGCGCTGCGCCGGAGGCGCGACGTCGCCGCGAGCACGGCCGGCTACATCCCTGGCACCCACCGCGGGCTCACGCCGACAGGCGGGCGCGCCCCTTGCCACGGCGGGCGGAAATGATGGCGCGACCGGCCCGGGTGCGCATGCGCAGCCGGAAGCCGTGGGTCTTCGCGCGGCGGCGGTTGTTCGGCTGGTAGGTGCGCTTGCTCACGTCAGGTCTCCGTTGTCGGCGGTGGCGTTACGGCTGGTCTGGCCGGCAGCCGCACCCGGATGCGGCCATAGCCGACATCCATAGTAAGCGGTACGCGACCCGGGGCTGGCCGCCCCCCGCACCCGGCCCGTCCGGCGACGGCCGGCGACCGCGGAGCGGCGGCGCAACCCCACGAGTCTACGAGCCACCCCAGTTGATCAGCAAATACGCTCGGGTCGTCACGCTCCGTGAGCACAACGGCGACTCTCCGCACACAAACGCGCCAATCCTGTACCGGGTGCTGCCGGATCGTGTGGACAACGGTTGAAGGGTTGTGGACAACGCTGTTAGCGTGCGCGTCTGCCCGTCGGGTGGTGGGGACCCGGGCCGGGCGGTGTGGGGGGCAAAACCGGGCGAGGTGGTCGCTCGTTCGGCACGGTGAGCCCGCTCACTCACCGCCCTTGGCCGGCGATCGGAACGATGCACAGGCTGTGGATAACCTGTGGACTACTGGTGTCACGGTTGCCTCGTACAGCGGGTGGTCGGCAGCGATGGGGGTAGCGGGACGGTGGCGGAGATGAGCGACGGCGGCGAACGCCCGAACATGCTGGGCGATCTCGCCGCGGTCTGGGCCGCCGCGACCGACGAGCTCGCCGACGAGATCGTCTCGGCGCAGCAGCGGGCGTACCTGCGCCTGACCCGGCTGCGGGCGATCGTGGAGGACACCGCCCTGCTCTCGGTGCCGGACGCCTTCACCCGGGACGTGATCGAGTCACGGCTGCGCCCGGCGATCACCGACGCGCTGTCCCGCCGGCTGGGCCGGGCGATCCAGGTGGCGGTGACGGTCCGCCCGCCGGAGGACGGCTCGGGCGGCGCGCACCCGGGGGTTCCCATCCCGTACCAGGCCGCGTACGGCTACCCGAGCGGGGGCGCCGGGGTACCCGACCAGCCCGAGCTCGGCTACCCCGGCCACTACGACAACCCGTACGGCCAGCAGGGCTTGTACGGGCGGGCGCCGGTCCCCGGGCCGCCCCAGTACGGCGGGGGCACCCCGGGCTACCAGTCGAACCCCGCAGCACCGACCTACGGCCCACCCAACCCCGGGCCCTCCGCTCAGGATCACCCGAGCGGCCACGGCCCCACCCTGCGCTCCGCGCCCCCCTCCCGCGACGGCCAGGACGCGCTGTTCGCCGCGCCCGAGCCGGTCGACCGGGAGCGCAGGGCGCCCGACCCACACCAGCCACCCCATCAGGGCCCGGCTCACCATGGCGGCACCCACCCGAACGGACCGGTCCACCACGGCGTCGGACCGGACGGCGGCTCCGACAACGGGCCGAACCGCCCGCCACCCGGTCCGGACAGCCGGCCGGGCGGGCCGTCCCGCGACGACCGGCGCCCGGGTGGGGAGAGCGGCGGGAACCGGCTCAACCCCAAGTACATGTTCGAGACCTTCGTCATCGGCTCGTCCAACCGGTTCGCGCACGCCGCGTCCGTCGCGGTCGCCGAGTCGCCGGCCAAGGCGTACAACCCGCTGTTCATCTACGGCGGTTCCGGGCTGGGCAAAACGCACCTGCTGCACGCGATCGGCCACTACGCGACGAGCCTCGGCAACGCCCGCTCGGTCCGCTACGTGTCGACCGAGGAATTCACCAACGACTTCATCAACTCGCTGCGCGACGACAAGACCAGCGCGTTCCAGCGCCGCTACCGGGACGTCGACATCCTGCTCATCGACGACATCCAGTTCCTGGAGAACCGCGAGCGTACCCAGGAGGAGTTCTTCCACACCTTCAACACCCTCCACAACGCCAACAAGCAGATCGTCATCACCTCGGACCGCTCGCCGAAGCAGCTGTCCACCCTGGAGGACCGGCTGCGCACCCGGTTCGAATGGGGGCTGCTCGCCGACATCCAGCCGCCGGACCTGGAGACCCGCATCGCGATCCTCCAGAAGAAGGCCGCCCAGGAGCGGCTGTTCGCCCCGCCGGACGTGCTCGAGTTCATCGCCTCGCGGATCGCCAACTCGATCCGCGAACTGGAGGGCGCGCTGATCCGCGTCACCGCGTTCGCCAGCCTCACCCGCGCCCCGGTCGAGCTGTCGCTCGCGGAGGAGGTGCTGCGCGACTTCATCCCGGACGGCTCGGGCCCCGAGATCACCGCCGACCAGATCATGGTCTCGACCGCCGACTACTTCGGCGTCAGCCTGGAGGACCTACGCGGGCACTCCCGCTCCCGGGTACTCGTCAATGCCCGCCAGGTCGCCATGTACCTGTGCCGGGAGCTGACCGACCTGTCCCTGCCCCGCATCGGGCAGGCATTTGGCGGGCGGGACCACACCACGGTCATGCACGCGGACCGGAAGATCCGCCAGCAGATGGCGGAACGCCGCTCGCTCTACAACCAGATCGCCGAGCTGACCAACCGGATCAAGCAGACCGCCTGATCCACACTCGCGGGGACGCCGCTCACGGGAGCAGGCGCGGCCCGGCTCCGGCGCGGGTTGGCGCGGCGCGCGGGCAGCACCGGTTGGCGCGGCGCCGGGACAGCGCGGTCGACGCGGCGCGCGGGCAGCGCGGGTTGCGGTTGGCGCGGCGCGCGGTTCGGCGGCGCCCGGTTCGGCCGGGGCGCGGTTCGCCGGCACGCGGTTCAACGCAGCTCATCCGTTGACGGCCCGGGCAGCTTCGGTGTGCCACCCGCTTTGCTCTGCTTCCGCAGGGGAAGAACACCACCTCCTCTCTCCGCTTGTTCCCTTCTCCGCTTGATCGGCAGATTGACACAGAGCTTGGTACAGATACGCCGATTTAGGGACAGATACGTAGCTAGATCTCCCACCCAGCCCGCCGCCCGGGAGAGGAGTGGGTGGGATAGAGGTGCTTCCTCCTCGGCAGCAGAGCCCAGCGCGCTGACGCCAGCACTCCTGCCCGCTGGCGTCGCCGCCTCACCCCGGCCTGCGGCTCCCGTCCCCGAAGCCTCCTGCGCCCGGGAGGCTCCCACGTCGCCGGCGACGGCGGCACCCGCCGATATGGGCAGCGCACACCCAGGCAGCGGTGCAAGAAAGCCGACAATGAGCCGTCCGAAGGCGTCGCACCGGATCTGGCGCCCTTCTCCGTTGTCCACACCGTCCGCAGGCATCCACAGGCCCTGTGTACGACAGCCTGTGAACTCGGTGGACGAGATCCGCGCATGTTCACAGGGTGTGGAGAAACCCTGGGGAACACCTGTGGACGCGTGTGGACAGGGCGGCACTTATCCACTGATTGATGCGGCCTGTGTCTGGCTTGTGGAACCATCTGGGGAAAAGTAGCCGGTCGTTACATCGATCGGCATGCGCCCGGTTACCCACAGCTGAGGACAAACCCCGGGGATAACCGGTGGATAACCGGTGGACGACGGTCATCAACCAGGGGACAACGGTGGACGTGTGGAGAACACCCCCGGTTACGCACCGGGTTCTCCACAGCTAACGCACCTGTGGATATGGCGTCTCAGCTGCGGATACGCGCCCCATCCACAGAACACACAGCACCGACGAAGACGATGAGTTAGTTCTTTGAAGAGAAAACAAAACCAATCATCAGGGTGGGGACAGAGCTGGCCGCCCGGCTTGGGCCGTGCCAAGTCCGGGTCGCCCGGCCGGGAGGGCTTGCGCTCGCCGTACCCGGACCTGGCAGCATCGACACCACGTGGTGGCCCGAGTCGTTCGAACGGGGGTGGGGACGCATCGGTCGTCTCCGCGCCCTAAGGTTCGACGCAGACAAGACTCTCGACGCGGAGGCATCCCATGAAGTTCCGGGTGGAACGCGACGCGCTCGCCGACGCCGTGGCGTGGACGGCGAAGAGCCTGCCCAACCGGCCCTCCGTCCCCGTTCTCGCCGGCGTGCTGCTGCGCGTGGCGGACGGGCGGCTGGAGGTCTCCGGCTTCGACTACGAGGTCTCCAGCCAGGTAAGCGTGGAGGTGCAGGCGGACGCGGACGGCGCCGCGCTGGTCTCCGGCCGGCTGCTCGCCGAGATCACCAAGGCGTTGCCGGCCAAGCCGGTCGATATCGCGGCCGTTGGTGCGCATCTCGAACTGGTCTGCGGCAGTGCCCGGTTCACCCTGCCGACGATGCCGGTCGAGGACTACCCGACCCTGCCGGAGATGCCGGCCAGCGCCGGTTCGGTGGACGCGGCCGTGTTCGCCACCGCGGTACAGCAGGTCGCCATCGCCGCCGGGCGGGACGAGACGCTGCCGATGATGACCGGCGTCCGGATCGAGCTGAACGGGTCGACGCTCGCGATGCTGGCCACGGACCGGTACCGGCTGGCGATGCGCGAGATCGAGTGGCGTCCGGACGACCCGAACATCAGCCTGAACGCCCTGGTGCCGGCGCGGACCCTGGCCGACACCGCCAAGACCCTCGGCCCGCTGGGCGGCGAGGTGACCCTGGCCCTGGCCGCCGGCGGGGCCGGCGAAGGCATGATCGGCTTCGCCGGTGGCACGCGACGTACGACGAGCCGGCTGCTGGACGGCGCGAACTACCCGCCGGTCCGCTCGCTGTTCCCGGACGCGCACAACGCGCAGGCCCGGATTCAGGTCGCGGCGCTGGTCGAGGTGGTCCGCCGGGTGGCGCTGGTGGCCGAGCGGGCCACCCCGGTGCGGCTCAGCTTCAGCGACGAGGGCCTGGTCGTCGAGGCGGGCGGCACCGAGGAGGCGCGGGCCAGCGAGGCGATGGAGGCGACGTTCACGGGTGAGCCGCTGACCATCGCCTTCAACCCCCAGTACCTGCTCGATGGCCTCCAGCACCTCAACACGTCCACCGCCGTGCTGTCGTTCGTGGACGCCTTCAAGCCCGCCGTGCTGTCCCCCGCCGGCGAGGATGGAGAGATCATTGCCGGTTACCGGTACCTGATCATGCCGATCCGGGTAACCCGATAGTAGGGCCCGGGTCGGTATGAGCCGACGATGATCAACAAGGGGGATGCAACGATGCAGCTCGGCCTCATAGGTCTCGGCCGTATGGGCGGCAACATGCGGGAGCGGATCCGCGCCGCCGGAATCGAGGTGGTCGGCTACGACCGCAACCTCACCATCAGCGACGCCGCGGACCTGCCGGAGCTGGTGCGGAAGCTGGCCGCGCCGCGGGCGGTGTGGGTGATGGTGCCGGCGAAGTTCACCGAGGAGACCATCGACGACGTTGCCGAGTATCTGGAGCCGGGCGATCTGATCATCGACGGCGGGAACTCCCGGTTCAGCGACGACGCGCCGCGCGCCGTGCGCCTCCACGAGCGCGGCATCGGCTACGTGGACGTGGGCGTCTCCGGCGGGGTCTGGGGCCGGGAACTCGGGTACGCGCTGATGGTGGGCGGCGACGCGGAGCACGTCCGGCGGCTGATGCCCGTCTTCGAGGCGCTCAAACCGGCCGGCGACTTCGGCTTCGTGCACGCCGGGCCGGTCGGCGCCGGGCACTACGCGAAGATGGTTCACAACGGCATCGAGTACGGCATGATGCAGGCATTCGCCGAGGGTTACGAGCTGATGGAGAAGTCCGAGCTGGTCACCAACGTGCCGGGCGTGATCAAGTCGTGGCGCGAGGGCAGCGTGGTCAAGTCCTGGCTGCTGGACCTGCTGGACCGGGCCCTGGACGACGATCCGCGCCTGTCCAACCTGCGCGGCTGGGTCGAGGACACCGGCGAGGGCCGGTGGACCGTGGAGGAGGCGATCCGGCTGGCGGTGCCGATGCACGTCATCGCCGCCTCGCTGTTCACCCGGTACGAGTCCCGCCAGGCCGACTCGCCGGCGATGAAGGCGGTGGCCGCGCTGCGCAACCAGTTCGGCGGCCACGAGATCCGCAGGGCCTAGCCACCCGTGTACGTGCGCCGGCTGGAACTGGTGGACTTCCGCTCGTACCCCCGGGTGGCGGTCGACCTGGAGCCGGGCGGCAGCGTGCTGGTCGGCCCGAACGGGGTCGGCAAGACCAACCTGGTCGAGGCGCTGGGTTACGCGGCGACCTTGGGCAGCCACCGGGTCGCCACCGACGCCCCGCTGGTGCGCGCGGGCGCGGCGAGCGCGGTGATCCGGTGCGCGATCGTGCACGACGGCCGGGAACTGCTGGTCGAACTGGAGATCGTCCCGGGCAAGGCGAACCGGGCCCGGTTAGGCCGCTCGCCGGTGCGCCGGGCCCGGGACGTGCTGGGCGCGCTGCGCCTGGTGCAGTTCGCCCCGGAGGACATGGAACTGGTCCGTGGCGATCCGGCCGAGCGCCGCCGGTACCTGGACGATCTGCTCGTCACCCGGCAGCCCCGGTTCGGCGGGGTGCGCACGGACTACGACCGGGTCGTCAAGCAGCGCAACGCCCTGCTGCGGACCGCGTACCTGAGCCGCAAGGTCGGTGGCTCCCGCGGCGGTGACCTGTCCACCCTGGACGTGTGGGACACCCACCTGGCGCGGCACGGCGCCGAACTGCTCGCCGGGCGGCTCGAACTCGTCGACGCGCTCGCGCCGCACGTCGCGAAGGCGTACGACGCGGTGGCGGCGGGCAAGGGTGCGGCGGGTATCGCGTACCGGTCGGGGTTGGGTGGGGCCCTGACCCCCGACCGCCCGGCGCTGGAGGCGGCGCTGCTGGCGGCGCTGGCCGAGGCCCGCTCCGGCGAGATCGACCGGGGCGTGACCCTGGTCGGGCCGCACCGCGACGAGCTGCTGCTGACGCTGGGGCCGCTGCCCGCGAAGGGGTACGCGAGCCACGGCGAGTCCTGGTCGTACGCGCTGGCGTTGCGGCTGGCCGCGTACGACCTGCTGCGCGCCGACGGCATCGAGCCGGTGTTGGTGCTGGACGACGTGTTCGCCGAACTGGACGTGGGGCGGCGGGAGCGGCTGGCCGAACTGGTCGGCGGCGCCGGTCAGCTGCTGGTGACGTGCGCGGTCGCCGCCGATGTGCCGGCGGGGCTGGTCGGCGCCCGCTACGAGGTCACCGAGGGAGACGTGCGCCGTGCCGGATGACCGGCGCCGCGAGGCGTCCCCCACCCGCACCCCGGACCCGGCCGCGGACGGCGGCGGCGCGGCCGAGGCCCCCGGCCACCCGGGCGAGCATGACGGCAGCGCCGATCCAAAGCTGGCCGATCCAAAGCTGGCCGGGCCGGAGCTGGCGCGGGCGGTGCTGGAGGCCGCCCAGGCGCGCCGGCAGGCGGCCGCGAAGCAGCGGCGGCGGTCGGGGGAGGGTGGCGAGCCGCGCCGGCGGCTACGGGGCTACTCGGGGCCGGGGCCGGACCCCCGTGACCCCCAGCCGTTCGGCTCGGTGCTGGCGAAACTGGTCAAGGATCGCGGCTGGCAGCAGCCGGCGGCCGAGGCGACCGTCTTCGGCGCCTGGGAACGGGTGGTCGGCCCGGACGTGGCCAAGCACAGCCGGCCGGTCAAGCTGGCCGACGGGGAACTGACCGTGGAGGCGGAGTCCACGGCGTGGGCCACGCAGCTGCGGTTGCTCGCCGCGTCGCTGCTGCAACGGATCGCCGCGGAGGTCGGGCACAACGTGGTCCGGAAGCTGCATGTGCACGGGCCGGCGGCACCGTCGTGGAACCGGGGGCCCCGGCGGGTGCGGGGGCGTGGTCCGCGGGACACGTACGGCTGACCCCGGATCGGGCCGGCCGGCCGATGCGCGGGCGGCGGCGATGGCGGCGAGCCGCGGGCCGGGCCCGGTCAGAAGTCGGCGTAGACGGCGAAGCCCCGGTCGGCGCAGCGCCGGAAGAAGCGGGCCAGCACCGCCAACTCCCCGCGGGAGAAGCTCCACTGCGGGGCGCCGCCGTTCTCGTCCCGCAGTGCGTTCATCCGCCCGGCCAGCCAGCGCAGTTGCTGCTCGGCCAGGCGGCCGTCGGCCAGCGCCGCGCGCAGCACCGCGCCGACCGAGTCGAAGGTCACCGCCTCGCCGTACTCGGCGTGGCCGGCGACGAAGCGCTCCAGCCCACCCGCGATCCAGGCACAGCCGTCCGGGTCGATGACCGGGTCCTCGTCCTCGGCGGAGTTGTCGGTGGCGTAGAGCACGCCGTCCAGCCCGAGCAGCAGGTCCACCAGTTCGGTGTAGGCGGTGGCGCGGACCGTTCCGGTCTTGGCGATGTGCCCGGCCAGGGCGGCGGTCGGCGCCCAGACGCCCGGCCCGTCGGCGAGCTCGGCGAAGTCCACGAACGCGGCGGGGGCCACCGGATCGTAGAAACGACCGGTTCGCGGCCACTGCACGGCGACGTTGTCCAGCCCCATCGTGGGCCAACCTCCTTGCTGCTGCGCCGCACACCTCGCGCCGGGAGGGTACGGCACGGCGACCGGTTCGCGCGACCCCCGGGCCTCGCTCGGTGCGTCGCAGGCCGTTGGTACGCCCGGCGGTCGGAACGGCCACGGGGCCGGCGCCGACGCCCCCGGCGCATGGGGGGAGTCGCGACCGGCACCGATCGTGCCGCTACGGACTCCTCAGGTGCCTCGGCGGGGGTGCCGTACGCGCGGTTAGCGGCATGTGCACAGTAGGATTGACGCGGGGACCAGGAAAGACCCCAGCCAGCGAACACGTGGAGCGCAGCGCCGGACTAACGGGCCCAAACCGGGCTCCCGGGGGGCCGGTCGGGCGACACCGCGGGTCCCGCTGTGGGTGTAGTTCATCACGACCTCGCGGGACCCGCTCGGCGACCGCGCCCGGCCCACCGACATCGGTGGCCGCCGTGCCGCGTGCCCGGGCGCCCGCCAACCCCCGTGCCCCCGCCCCGGGCGGCGCGGAGAAAGTGACGCAGGGTGGCAGCGAAGAAGCCTGAGTACAGCGCCAGCTCGCTGACGGTGCTCGAGGGACTGGAAGCGGTCCGCAAGCGGCCGGGTATGTACATCGGTTCGACCGGCGAGCGCGGGCTGCACCACCTGGTCTGGGAGGTCGTCGACAACGCGGTGGACGAGGCGCTGGCCGGCTACTGCGACACCATCGACGTGGTGCTGCTCGCCGACGGGGGCGTCCGGGTCGTCGACAACGGCCGCGGCTTCCCGGTCGACCTGCACCCGAAGCTGAAGAAGCCGGGCGTTGAGGTGGCGCTGACGGTTCTGCACGCCGGTGGCAAGTTCGACGGCAAGGCGTACGCGGTCTCCGGCGGCCTGCACGGCGTCGGCGTGTCGGTGGTGAACGCGCTGTCGGTGCGGCTGGCCGTGGAGATCCACAAGGACGGCTACGTCTGGCGGCAGCAGTACCACAACTCCAAGCCGAGCCCGCTGGAGAAGGGCGAGTCGACCAACCGCACCGGCTCCTCGGTGTCGTTCTGGCCGGACCCGGCGATCTTCGAGACCACCGACTTCTCGTTCGAGACGATCTACCGCCGGATTCAGGAGTACGCGTTCCTGAACCGCGGGCTGACCATCCAGTTGCGCGACGAGCGCGAGGCCAACCAGGAGGACGGCAAGCCGCGCGAGGTCACCTTCTGCTACAAGGGCGGCATCGCGGACTTCGTCCGGCACCTCAACCAGACCAAGAGCCCGATCCACAAGACCGTGGTGGAGTTCGGCGGCGAGGGCGAGGGCATGGCGGTGGAGATCGCCATGCAGTGGAACGAGTCGTACGGCGAGTCGGTCTACACGTTCGCCAACACGATCAACACGCACGAGGGCGGCACGCACGAGGAGGGCTTCCGCGCCGCGCTGACCACCGTGGTGAACAGGTACGGGGCGGAGAAGAAGATCCTCAAGGGCGACGAGAAGCTCTCCGGCGAGGACATCCGCGAGGGGCTCGCCGCGATCATCTCGGTCAAGCTGACGAACCCGCAGTTCGAGGGGCAGACCAAGACCAAGCTCGGGAACACCGAGGTCAAGAGCTTCGTGCAGAAGGTCTGCAACGAGTGGATGGCGGACTGGCTGGAGCGCAACCCGGCCGAGGGCCGGACGATCATCACGAAGGCCACCCAGGCGGCCCGCGCCCGGATGGCCGCCGCGCAGGCGCGCAAGCTGGCCCGGCGCAAGAGCCTGCTGGAGTCCGGCTCGATGCCGGGCAAGCTGGCGGACTGCCAGTCCACCGACCCGCGCGTCTCGGAACTGTTCATCGTCGAGGGTGACTCGGCCGGCGGCTCCGCCAAGCAGGGCCGCGACCCGAAGATCCAGGCGATCCTGCCGATCCGCGGCAAGATCCTGAACGTCGAGAAGGCCCGGATCGACAAGGCGCTGCGCAACAACGAGGTGCAGGCCCTGGTCACGGCGTTGGGCACCGGCATCCACGACGACTTCGACATCGAGAAGCTGCGGTACCACAAGATCGTGCTGATGGCCGACGCGGACGTGGACGGCCAGCACATCAACACGCTGCTGCTGACCCTGCTGTTCCGCTTCATGCGGCCGCTGGTCGAACTCGGCCACGTGTACCTCGCCCAACCGCCGCTCTACAAGATCAAGTGGAACCGGAAGGGCGACGACGTCCAGTACGCGTACTCCGACAAGGAGCGCGACGGGCTGATCCGGCTGCGCCAGGAGGCCAAGCCGAACGCCAAGCCCGAGGACATCCAGCGCAACAAGGGCCTCGGCGAGATGAACTACCACGAGCTGTGGGACACCACGATGAACCCCGCCACCCGCACGCTGAAGCGGGTGAGCCTGGACGACGCGGCAACCGCGGACGAGCTGTTCAGCGTGCTGATGGGCGAGGACGTCGACGCCCGCCGCTCGTTCATCCAGCGGAACGCCAAGGACGTCCGCTTCCTGGACATCTAGCGCACGCTCGGGCGGCTTGGCGGCAGTGCGTGACCGCATCGTCACGCACTGCCGATCGCCGATCCACACTTTCCACAGAGATATCCACAGCGAAGGGTGACCAGTGACCGACACGACGGTCCCGGGCGGCGAGCGCATCGAGCCGGTCGGCATCGAGATCGAGATGCAGCGCTCCTACCTCGACTACGCGATGAGCGTGATCGTGGGGCGCGCCCTCCCCGATGTCCGGGACGGCCTCAAGCCCGTACACCGCAAGATCCTGTACGGCATGTTCGACGGCGGCTACCGCCCGGACCGGGGCTTCGTGAAATGCTCCCGGGTCGTCGGCGACGTCATGGGCCAGTACCACCCGCACGGCGACTCGGCGATCTACGACGCACTGGTGCGCATGGCGCAGCCGTGGTCGCTGCGGTACCCGCTGATCGACGGCCACGGCAACTTCGGCTCGCCCGGTAACGACCCGGCGGCCGCGATGCGCTACTGCCTCACCGGCGACGCCCTGGTGCGGACGGCCGAGGGCACGCTCCGCATCGACGAGATCGTGCCGGGTGCCGCGCCGAACTCGGAGACCGAGATCGACCTGAAGGTCCGCGACCGCAACGGCGACCTGGTCCGGGCCACCCGCTTGTTCCACTCCGGGGAGCACCCGACCCTGCGGCTGCGCACCCGCGAGGGCTACGAACTCACCGGTACTCACAACCACCCGGTGCTGTGCCTGGTACCGCTGGCCGGGGTGCCGACCCTGCTGTGGAAACTGCTGTCGGAGGTCCGCCCGGGCGACCGGGTGGTCATGCAGCGCACCGCCTCCGAGGAGATCGGCTACCCGCCCGCGGCGGCGGTCGAGGCCGCGGTCCTGGCCGGCGCGTACGCGAGCGAGAACACGAACACCGACCGCGAGATGCCGGGCGTGCGGAGCGCGCAGAAGGCGGTGCCGGGGTCCGTCTGGAGCGCCGGGCCGGCCGTCAAGCGGGCGTTTCTCCAGGCGGTGTTCGAGGCCGACGGCTCGGTCTCGGCGCTGCCCCGCGACACCGTCCAGATCTCCTACTCGACCCACAGCGCCCGGCTGGCGCGCGAGGTGCAGCAGTTGCTGCTGGAGTTCGGCGTGGTGGCCCGGCGGTGCCGGTACGACGGCGGCGAGTACAGGGTCGTCATCACCAACCGGCGGGATGCGGTGATGTTCGCCGGGGTGGTCGGGTTCTCCGGTCGCAAGCAGGCCGAGCTTCGGCAGATCCTGGCCGCGATGCCGGCCCGGAGCGCGGCGTTGAGCAGCGACCAGGTGCCGTTCGTCGGTGAGTTCATCCGCGAGCACGGCGCGCGCCGCCGGACCGAGCGGGACTGGCTGCGTCGGCACAACGTCGACCGGATCGCCCGGTGGGAGCGCGACCGCGACGAGATCGCCGCCCGGGTCACCGAGCCGGGCGTGCTGGACGTGGTGGAGCCACTGGTCGACGGCCGGTTCTACTACGCGGAGGTGGCCGGGGTCGAGGCCGCGGGCGTCCAGCCGGTCTACAGCGTCCGGGTGGACACCGACGACCACTCGTTCGTGGCCAACGGCTTCGTGAACCACAACACCGAATGCCGGCTGGCACCGCTGGCGATGGAGTTGCTGCGGGACATCGACGAGGACGCGGTCGACTTCCAGGACAACTACGACGGGCGGGCCAAGGAGCCCACCGTGCTCCCGGCGCGGTTCCCGAACCTGCTGGTCAACGGCTCCACCGGGATCGCGGTCGGGATGGCGACCAACATCCCGCCGCACAACCTGCGGGAGATCGCGGCCGCGGTGCAGTGGTGCCTGGCGAACCCGGACGCCGACGAGGCCACCACGCTGGACGAGCTCATCAAGATCGTCCAGGGGCCGGACTTCCCGACCGCCGCGCTGGTGGTCGGCCGGCAGCCGATCGAGGACGCGTACCGGACCGGCCGCGGCGCGATCCGGATGCGGGCCGTGGTCGAGGTCGAGGAGGACAGCAAGGGGCGGACCACGCTGGTGGTCACCGAGCTGCCCTACATGGTCAACCCGGACAACCTCGCCGAGCGGATCGCGGAGCTGGTCAAGGAGGGCAAGCTCACCGGCATCGCGGACATCCGGGACGAGAGCTCCGGGCGTACCGGCATGCGGCTGGTGCTGGTGCTGCGCCGGGACGCGGTCGCCAAGGTGGTGCTGAACAACCTCTACAAGCACACCCAGCTCCAGGAGACCTTCGGCGCCAACATGCTGGCGCTCGTGGACGGGGTGCCCCGGACGCTGAACCTGGCCCAGTTCCTGCGGTACTACGTGGCGCACCAGATCGAGGTCATCCAGCGGCGCACCCGGTACCGGCTGCGCAAGGCCGAGGAGCGGGCGCACATCCTGCGCGGCCTGGTCAAGGCCCTGGACATGCTCGACGAGGTGATCGCCCTGATCCGGCGCTCGTCGACCGTCGAGGAGTCCCGGGTCGGCCTGATGCAGCTATTGGACGTGGACGAGATCCAGGCCACCGCGATTCTGGACATGCAGCTGCGCCGCCTGGCCGCCCTGGAGCGCCAGAAGATCATCGACGAGCTCGCCAAGATCGAGGTGGAGATCGCGGACCTGAAGGACATCCTGGCCAAGCCGGAGCGGCAGCGGCAGATCGTCAGCGAGGAACTGGGCGACATCGCGGCCCGCTTCGGCGACGACCGGCGCACCCAGATCGTGCCGTTCGACGGCGAGGTCTCGATGGAGGACCTGATCGCCCGCGAGGACGTTGTGGTGACGATCACACGCACCGGCTACGCCAAGCGCACCAAGGTCGACCTGTACCGGTCGCAGCGCCGCGGCGGCAAGGGGGTCAGCGGCGCCAGCCTGCGCCAGGACGACATCGTCAGCCACTTCTTCATCAGCTCGACCCACGACTGGATCCTGTTCTTCACGAACAAGGGCCGGGTGTACCGGGCCAAGGCGTACGAACTGCCGGAGGCGAACCGGGTGGCCCGCGGCCAGCACGTGGCGAACCTGCTGGCGTTCCAGCCCGAGGAGCACATCGCCCAGATCATCCGCATCACCGATTACGGCGCGGCGCCGTTCCTGGTGCTGGCCACCAAGAATGGCCTGGTCAAGAAGACCCGGCTGGAGGAGTTCGATTCGAACCGGGCCGGCGGCATCATCGCGATCAACCTGCGGGACAACGACGAACTGGTCGGCGCCGCGCTGATCGGCGAGGACGACGATCTGCTGCTGGTCTCCAAGAAGGCGCAGGCCATCCGGTTCACCGCCACCGACGACACGCTGCGACCGATGGGGCGGGCGACATCGGGTGTGATCGGAATGCGGTTCACCGACGGCGATGAACTGCTCGCCATGGAGGTGGTCCAAGATGGCATGGACGTGTTGGTCGCCACGAACGGTGGGTATGCGAAACGGACGCCCATAGAGGAGTATCCGGTCCAGGGCCGCGGCGGTAAGGGGGTGCTCACCGCGAAAATCACCGAGCGCCGTGGTGCCCTCGTCGGGGCGGTGGTCATCAGCCCGGACGACGAGCTGTTCGCTATCACCAGCAACGGAGGCGTGATCCGGACTCCGGTGAAGCCTGTACGACGTACCAGGGATCGGAACACAATGGGGGTCAAGCTCATGGACCTACCCGAGGGCGTGACTCTCGTGGCCATCGCTCGCAACGCCGACGAGCCTGAGGAACAGGACTAGTTGATGACGGAGACACAGGCGAAGTCGGGGAGCTCCGAAACCTCGGCGAAACCGGTCGACCAGGAGGCCGCGGCCGCCGATGGTGGTACGCCCGCCACCGGGCGCGCCGCCGCGGTGGGTCGAGCGACCGTACCCGCCGACGCCCCGTCCCCGAAGTTCACCCGCGCTCCCGGTATGTCACCCCCTCCGGATGAGCCGCCGAACGGCAAGGCCAACACCACCACCGACGCCAAGGACGCCACCGCCCCGATCAGCGTGGGCGCGGCCGGCGCTGCCCGCGGTCCCGCCGCGGCGGCCGGCAAGGCACCGGTCAGCGGGGCGGGCGACGGCGCGACCGCCACCGGCGCCCGGCCGGTCAGCGCCCAGCCG
>NZ_BBQH01000012.1:14143-269197 GCF_018397995.1 Rhizomonospora bruguierae | reverse complement strand
CTTCCGCGGTGGTCCCGGCGGCGGTGGCGGCGGTGGCGGTGGCTACCGCGGCGGTCCCGGCGGCGGTGGCGGCGGTGGCGGCTTCCGCGGTGGTCCCGGTGGTGGCGGCGGTGGCGGTGGCTACCGCGGCGGACCGGGCGGTGGCGCTCCGGCGGGTGCCGGTGCGGGTCGCCCCGGTGGCGGCGGCGGTCGTGGCCGCGGCGGCGGTGCCGGCGGTGCCTTCGGGCGCCCGGGTGGCCGGCCGACGCGCGGTCGCAAGTCGAAGAAGCAGCGCAGACAAGAGTTCGACAACCTGTCCGCGCCGACGATGAGCTCGGGCGCGCCGCGGGGTCAGGGTCAGACGATCCGGCTGTCGCGGGGTGCCTCGCTGTCCGACTTCGCCGACAAGATCAACGCGAATCCCGGTTCGCTCGTCCAGGAGATGTTCAACCTGGGCGAGATGGTCACCGCGACGCAGTCGTGCTCGGACGAGACGCTGCTGCTGCTCGGTGAGCACCTGGGCTTCGACGTGCAGATCGTCAGCCCGGAGGACGAGGATCGCGAGCTGCTCGCCCAGTTCAACATCGACCTCGACGCCGAGGTGGACAGCGACCGGCTGGTCAGCCGGCCGCCGGTGGTGACCGTCATGGGTCACGTCGACCACGGTAAGACGAAGCTGTTGGACGCGATCCGCAAGGCGAACGTGGTGGCCGGCGAGGCGGGTGGCATCACCCAGCACATCGGCGCCTACCAGGTCCAGGTGGAGCACGACGGCTCCGAGCGGGCGATCACCTTCATCGACACCCCGGGTCACGAGGCGTTCACCGCCATGCGTGCCCGCGGTGCCCAGGTGACCGACATCGTGATCCTGGTGGTCGCGGCGGACGACGGCGTAATGCCGCAGACCATCGAGGCGCTGAACCACGCCAAGGCGGCCGAGGTGCCGATCGTGGTCGCGGTGAACAAGGTCGACAAGCCGGAGGCCAACCCGGACAAGGTGCGCCAGCAGCTCACCGAGTACGGCCTGGTCGCCGAGGAGTACGGCGGCGACACGATGTTCGTCAACGTGGCGGCCAAGCCCGGCATCGGCATCGAGGAGCTGCTCGAGGCCGTGCTGCTGACCGCGGACGCCTCGCTGGAGCTGACCGCCGCGGTGGACGGCCCGGCGCAGGGCGTGGCGATCGAGGCGCACCTGGACAAGGGGCGCGGCGCGGTGGCCACGGTGCTGGTGCAGAAGGGCACGCTGCGGGCCGGCGACTCGATCGTGGCCGGTGGGGCCTACGGCCGCGTCCGGGCCATGCTCGACGAGAACTTCAAGCCGGTGTCCGAGGCGGGGCCGTCCCGTCCGGTGCAGGTGCTCGGCCTCACCGCCGTGCCCAGCGCGGGCGATACGTTCCTGGCCGCGGAGGAGGACCGCACGGTCCGCCAGATCGCCGAGCAGCGGCAGGCGCGGCGGCGGGCGGCGAGCTTCGCCAACTCCCGCACCCGGGCCACGCTCGAGAACTTCATGGACCAGATCAAGGAGGGTCAGAAGACCAGCCTCACGCTCATCCTCAAGGGTGACGTGTCCGGTTCCGTGGAGGCCCTCGAGGACGCCCTGTTCAAGCTGGACATCCCCGAGGAGATCCAGCTCAAGATCCTGGACCGCGGGGTCGGCGCGATCACCGAGAGCAACGTCATGCTGGCGAGCGCCTCGGACGCGATCATCGTCGGCTTCAACGTCCGGGCCCAGGGCAAGGCGATCGAGGCCCTGGCCGAGCGGGAGGGCGTGGAGATCCGGTACTACACCGTGATCTACCAGGCCCTGGAGGAGATCGAGGCGGCGCTCAAGGGCCTGCTCAAGCCGGAGTACGAGGAGGTCGAACTGGGCACCGCGGAGGTCCGCGAGGTGTTCCGTTCGTCCAAGATCGGCAACATCGCGGGCTGTGTGGTCCGCTCCGGCCTGATGCGGCGCAACGCCAAGGCGCGTCTGGTCCGCGACGGCGTGGTGGTGGCGGAGAACATCACCGTCAGCTCGCTGAAGCGGTTCAAGGACGACGCCACCGAGGTCCGCGAGGGCTTCGAGTGCGGTCTGACGCTCAGCAACTACAACAACATCCAGGTCGGGGACACCATCCTGACCTTCGAGATGCGCGAGAAGCCGCGGGTCTGACGCGCGGCTGCGACACGGCCCGGGCCGCACGGTCCCGGGCCGTGTCCATCTTGGCAGGATGGCCGCATGACCTCGTACGCCCTGCTGCTCGCCCCGTCCGCCAACCGGGTGTACGCGGAGGCCGCGCCCCGGCTGGCGCGCGCCGAACTGGCCGCGTTCGGGCGGGTGGTGGACGTGAAGGACACCGGCGGCCAGACCCTGGGCGGCGTCGAGTACCTGACCTTCGACACCCTCGACGGCGACCTGACCGAGCGGGACATCGCCCACCTGAGCAATCTGTCGGCCGCGTACGCGCTGTTCGCGCGGGTGGGCGATCTGCTGCGGCCGGTCCCGCTGCACCCGCTCCAGCACTTCGACGACGACCTGATCACCATCCCGAAGTACGCCGGGAAGACGAACGAGCAGTTCACCCGGCTGCTGCTCAATATCACGCTGCTCGCGTCCGCGAACGCCCCCGCGATGCTGGCGAAGCGGCTGACCGTCCTGGATCCGCTCTGCGGCCGGGGTACCACGCTGAACCAGGCGCTGATGTACGGGTACGACGCGATCGGCATCGAACTGGACGGCAAGGACGTGGACGCGTACTCGGCGTTCCTGCGCACCTACCTGCGGCGCAAGCGGCTCAAGCACACCGCCGGCACCACTCCCGTCCGGCGGGAGAAGCGGCTGGTGGCGCGCCGGTTCGAGGCCACGCTCGGCGGCGGGCAGCGGGTGCTGACGTTCGCCGGCGACACCGCGCAGGCCCGCCTGTTCCTCCGTCCCGGCTGCGCGGACGTACTGGTCACCGACCTGCCGTACGGGGTGGCCCACGGCAGCCGGGCCGGCGGCGCCCAGTCCAGGCGACCGCTGGAGGTGCTCGCCCGCGCCGTGCCGGTCTGGGCGGAGCTGCTGCGCCCGGGTGGCGCGCTGGGCATGTCGTGGAACACCCATGTGGCCGGTCGGGAACTGGTGGCGGAGGTCCTGACGGGCGCTGGGCTGACGGTGGTCACTGGCCCCGGATACGAGGACATGTCCCATTGGGTGGACCAGGCGATCGAGCGGGATGTGCTGGTCGCTACCCAGCCGGCCGTATGATCGATAGATCATGTACACGGCCACGGCGATCTTCGACCTGCTGCTGCCCGGCGACGCCCGCTCGCTGAAGGCCAAGCGCGGATACGTCCGCCCGATCATCGCCGCGCTGCGCCGCCTGGACGTGGCCGTGGCCGAGGTGGACGCCCTTGACCTGCACGGACGCGCCGGGATCGGGGTCGCGGCGGTGGCCGCGGAGCCCGCGCACGCCCGCGAGGTCGTGGATGCCTGCGAGCGCCTGGTGGCCGCCCGGCCGGAGGTGGAACTGCTCTCGGTGCGCCGCCGGTTGCACGGCGCCGAGGATTGATCGCGGGCGGCGCGCCCGGGAGTGATCGAGTCGGTCCGGCGCGCCCGGTGGCGGCCGGCGGCGGTACTGTCGGGGGCGTTGGCAATGGCGCGGAGGTGACGAGATGACGGACCCGGCCCGGGTGCGCCGACACGCCGAGCGTGTGCGGGAGTTGGTCGCATCGGTGGTGCGCACCCAGATCAAGGACCCCCGACTCGGCATGATCACTATCACCGACGCGCGGATCACCGCCGATCTGCGCGACGCGACGGTCTTCTACACGGTGCTCGGCGACGCCGCCGCCCAGGCCGGCACGGCCGCCGCGCTGGACAGCGCGAAGGGCCTGCTGCGCAGTACCGTCGGCAAGGCGCTGGGACTGCGGCACTCCCCGACGCTCACGTTCGTCCTGGACGACGTGCAGGACCACGCCAAGCACATCGACGACCTGCTCGCCGCGGCGCGCAACGCCGACGCCGCCATCCACGAACTGGCCGCGAACGCCAAGTACGCGGGCGACGCCCAGCCCTACCGGCTGGAGGAGCCGGAGGCCGAGGGCGAGGAGGCGGGGGAGCCCGCCGACGAGAGTGGGCCCGCGCGGTGAGGCCGGCCACGGTCCCGGCGACCGGTGCGGCGGGCGCCCCTGCCGGCGCACCCGTGGTGCTGGAGTCGCCGCCCGAGCCGGTGTTAGCCGGCCCGACCGAGCGGGAGTGGAGCGCCGCGGTCGCGGCGGTCCTCGCCCAGCCGCGGGACGCCGCGCTGCTGCTCATCTGCCACGTCAACCCCGACGGTGACGCGCTGGGCAGCATGCTGGGCTTCGGGCAGGGGCTGTGCCGGCTGGGCTTCACGCGGGTGGTCTGCACCTTCCCCGGCCCGCCGGAGGTGCCCGAGCCGTTCGCCGCCCTGCCGGGGCTGGAGCTGCTGGTCCCGGAGGCGCAGGCGCCCGCCGAACCGGCGCTGGTGCTGTGCTTCGACGCGGCCAGCGAGTCCCGCCTGGGCGGCCTGCGGGACCGGCTGGACCGCAGCCCCTCGATCGTGCTGGACCACCACGCGTCCAACACCCGGTTCGGCGGTGTGCACCTGGTCGACCCGACCGCCGCGGCGACCTCCGTGGTGGCCGAGCACCTGCTCGCCCGGCTCGGTGTGCCGCTGGACCGGGATATCGCCGAGTGCCTGTACGTGGCGCTGGCCACCGACACCGGCTCGTTCAAGTTCGACATGACCACCCCGGCGGTCCACGAACTGGCGGCCCGGCTGCTGGCCACCGGCCTGGCGCCGGCGGAGATCGCCCGCCGGGTCTTCGACACCCGCCCGTTCGGCGCCGTCCGCCTGTACGGCGAGGCGCTCGGCCGCGCCCAACTCGACCCCACCGCCGCCGGTGGCCTCGGCCTTGTCTGGACCTACGCCACCCAGGCCGACCTGGCCCGGCACGGCCAGCGCCCGTACGTCCTGGAAGGGCTGATCGACGCCATCCGCCCGGCCGCCGAGGCGGATGTCTCCTGTGTCATCAAGCAGACCGGCCCGGCCGAGTGGGCGGTGTCCCTGCGCAGCAAGGGTGGTGTGGACGTGAGCCGGGTCGCCGTCGCGTTGGGCGGGGGCGGCCACCGCCTGGCCGCGGGCTTCACCGGCCGCGGCACCGCCGACGAGGTCGCCGCCGCCGTCCGCGCCCAACTAGCCACCCCGTAGCCTCTCCGCGCCCCTCCTCCCCGCTGTCTGGGGTGGTTGGTGCGGGCGGGGAGTGTGGGGAGAATCGGTGTATGGAGCGGCCGTCCCCTGAGGTCGCGGCGGATGTGCCCGCCGCCTGGACCCGGCCGGTCGTGGTCGTTCCGGTGTTCGCCGTGCTGGCGCTGGTGGGCGGGCAGTTGCCGTCGTTCTCGGTGGCGGCCAACGGGTATGTGCTGGTGCTCGGCGGGGCGATGGTCTGGCTGGGCCTGTCCGGTCGGGTGCGGCACCGGCCGGTACCCGGGCGTCCGGGGCGGGGTGCGCGCTGGTGGCTGCTGCCCGCCGTGGTGCTGCTGACCGCCGAGGTGGTTACGTTCGCGCTCGGCTCCACCGACGAGTATCCGACCCTGTCCCGGCTTGCCGACCCGTTGCTGGCGATGGAGCCGGTCCGCTCGGCCTGCTATTTCGCGTGGCTGAGCGGTTTCTGGGGGCTGGTGCGCCGATGAGCATCAGCCGGTTGCTCGCGATCGCCGCGTTCACGCTGGCGGCGGCCCTCGTCGCGAGCGTTGAGTGGGCGGCGCGCCGGGAAGGCTCGCGGATACCCACCTTGGGCGACCTGTGCGCCGGGGTCATGCGGTACCGGGTGGGTCGCGTGCCGGTCGGCCGGGTCGCGGTGCTCGGCCTCTGGTGGTGGCTCGGCTGGCACTTCTTCGCCCGCTGAACCCACTCCACGCCGGGCCCGGAGTCCCCGGCGGGTGCCCGCGTTCCGGGACACGACCGGGTTGACCTGAACGATCGTTGTCCTGCCATGCGGGATCGGCCGCGCGGACCACCTTGGTGAACGTTAACTTGGGTGGAGTGCGCTTGAGGGTCTCACCCGACCCGGGCATTCGCGGCCTCGGCCCCCGCTCCGGCGATCCCGGACCGGCCGGATGGCGGCGTCGCATCCGTTGCCCGTAAGGATCTCCGCGGGTCGGCCGAATCGCTGTTCGGGCCGCCCCACCCTGGAAGGAACCCTCTGTCATGGCGAGCAAGCCGAAGCAGGAGCAGTCGGACGAGGCGCGCGAGCAGGCCCGCCGCGCCCTGCAGACCTCGATGGACACGCGTCAGTAGCCCTCGACAGGGCACCAGAAACTCCCGGATAAGACACCGGAACCCCGAGTCCGTGGCCCTCGATTCACACGGCGCCGGCAACCCGCGATAGGTAAGCAGTCTTGAGCCTTGCGCTCATTACATAGGCGCGGGCAGCATTGGTCACCATGGTGCTCGCCCCCAGCCCCGCACGCCGGATCGCCGGCCTCGCCCTGCCCGCCCTGGTGGTACTCGCCGCCGAGCCGCTCTACGTGCTCGTGGACACCGCCGTGGTGGGACACCTGGGCCGGGTGCCGCTCGCGGCGCTGGCCATCGGCGGGTCGGTCATGACCGTCGCGGTCTGGCTGGGCACCGTCCTCGCATACGGCACCACCGGCCGGTCCGCCCGCCGGTACGGCGCCGGCGATCGCGCGGCCGCCGTGGCCGAGGGCGTGCAGGCGTCCTGGCTGGCGGGCGGTGCCGGGCTGCTGCTGGCCCTCGCCGGCCTGGTCTTTGCCGGCCCCCTGGTCCGGGCGCTGGCCGGCAGCGACCCGGAAGTGGTCGCCGGTGCGACGCACTGGCTGCGGATCGCCGCCCTGGGTGCCCCCGGACTGCTGCTCGCCACCGCCGGCAACGGCTGGCTCCGCGGGGTGCAGGACACCCGGCGTCCGCTCTACTTCGTGCTCGGTGCGAACCTGCTCTCCGCCGTGCTCTGCCCGCTGCTGGTGTACCCCGCCGGCCTCGGCCTGGTCGGTTCGGCCGTCGCCAACGCCACCGCCCAGACCCTCTCCGGCGCGCTGTTCGTCGCCGCGCTGGTCAGCGAGCGGGTCCCGCTGCGGCCGCGACCGGACGTGATCGTCCGCCAACTCGTGCTCGGCCGGGACCTGGTGCTGCGGGGCGCCGCGTTCCAGGCGAGCTTCCTGTCCGCCGCCGCGGTCGCCGCCCGGTTCGGCGCGGCCAGCCTCGCCGCCCACCAGATCGCCCTCCAACTGTGGATGTTCTGCGCGCTCGCCCTCGACGCGCTCGCGATCGCCGCGCAGTCCCTGATCGGCGCCGCGCTGGGCGCCGACCGGGGCGACGAGGCCCGCTGGCTGGCCCGTCGCATCGGGCTGAGCGGCCTGGCCTGCGGTGCCGCCTTCGCGGTGCTGATCGCCGCCGGCGCCGGCGTGGTGCCGCGCTGGTTCAGCGGCGACCCGGCGGTGGCCGCCCAGGCGCACATCGCCTGGCCGTGGTTCGTCGGCATGCTGCCGGTCGCCGGGGTCGTCTTCGCGCTCGACGGGGTGCTCATCGGCGCCGGGGACGTGCGCTACATGCGCGACCTCACGCTGGTCGCCGCGCTCGGCGCGTTCCTGCCCGCCATCTGGACCGCGTACGCGCTGCGCCTGGGCCTCGGCGGGATCTGGGCCGGCCTGGCGCTGTTCGTGGTGGTCCGCCTGGTGGCGCTGCTGGCCCGGATGCGTTCCGGGCGATGGCTGGTCCTCGGCGCGGCGCGCTGAGGCGGTTTGGCAAGCTGTGGCCGTGGCATCGGACGGTCTCATCGTGGTCGACAAACCCGGCGGCATCACCTCCCACGACGTGGTGGGGCGGGTGCGCCGGCTGGCGCGCACCCGCCGGGTCGGCCACGGCGGCACCCTGGACCCGATGGCCACCGGCGTGCTCATCGTCGGTGTGGGCCGGGCCACCCGCCTGCTCACCTATGTGATCGGCGGCGACAAGGGGTACGCCGCGACGATCCGGCTCGGGCAGACGACGGTCACGGACGACGCGGACGGGCCCGTGGTCACCAGCACGCCGGCCGGCGGCGTGACCGACGAGGCGATCCGCGCCGGCCTGGCCGCGCTCACCGGCACGGTGGATCAGGTGCCGAGCGCGGTGAGTGCCATCAAGGTCGACGGGGTCCGGGCGTACAAGCGGGTCCGCGAGGGCGAGGAGGTGGCGCTCGCCGCCCGCCGGGTCACGATTTCCCGGCTGGCGGTGCTGGCCGTCCGCCGACCGGCCCCGGAGGTGGTGGACGTGGACGTGGACGTGGACTGCTCGTCCGGTACCTACGTGCGCGCGATCGCCCGGGATCTGGGCTCCGCGCTGGGCGTCGGCGGCCACCTGACCGCCCTGCGCCGCACGGCGGTCGACGGCTTCACCCTCGCCGAAGCGACCGCATTGGACGCACTGGCCGCGCGGGACGACCCGGTGACGCTCCCGCTGCCCGAGGCGGCCCGGCGCTGCTTCGCCGCCCGCGAGGCCACCGAGACGCAGGCGCGGGTGCTCTCCCACGGCGGGCCGCTGCCACCGATCGGCCTGCCCGGGCCGTACGCGGTGTTCGCCCCGGACGGTTCCCTGCTCGCCGTGGTGGCCGAGCGCGACGGCCGGGCGCGGCCGGAGGTCGTGTTCGCGGGCTGATATCCGCGAGTTGTCCCACGGGCAACCGCGACCGCCCGGCCGGATATGGCCGGGCGGGCCGGCTTCGCCGGGATCCTGTTCGCCAAGCTCTCGACCCCGCTACGCCATTCCCCAGCGGCGCGGGTGAGTCCATCAGCATGCCGCAGCAACCGGGGCCGCAGCTGGGCGCATAGTCTGAGCGAACGGGGCGGCGGCAAGCCGCGGTTGGTGGGAGGCGGAATGCTGCGCTGGCGGGGGTACGAGTCGGCGCCGGGCGGCTGGGGCCGGTCGGTGGTGACGATCGGGGTCTTCGACGGGGTGCACCGCGGGCACCAGGCGATCATCGGGCGCGCGGTGAAGCGGGCGTCGGACCTGGGCATCCGCTCGGTGGTGCTGACCTTCGATCCGCACCCGTCGGAGGTGGTGCGCCCCGGGTCGCACCCGGCGGTGCTGACCGAGCCGGCGCGCAAGGCGGAGTTGATCGAAGGGCTCGGCGCGGACGTGCTCTGCGTGGTCCCGTTCACGCCGGACTTCTCCCGGCTGCCGGCCGAGGCGTTCGTCCATGACGTGCTGGTCCAGCACCTGCACGCGGCGCTGGTCGTGGTGGGGGAGAACTTCCGGTTCGGCCACCGGGCGGCGGGGGACGTGCCGCTGCTGACCCGGCTCGGGCGCGCGTTCGGCTTCGCCGTCGAGTCCCCGCCGCTGGTCGCCGCCGACCACGCGGTCTTCTCGTCCACGTACATCCGGTCCTGCATCGACGCGGGGGAGGTGGCCGAGGCCGCCGCGGCGCTCGGCCGGCCGCACCGCCTGACCGGCGTGGTGGTCCGCGGGGACCAGCGCGGCCGCGAGATCGGCTACCCGACCGCCAACCTGCTGGTCGGCCGCTGGGCCGCGGTGCCGGCGGACGGCGTGTACGCGGGTTGGCTGGTCCGCCGCGGGGACCAGCGCGAGGGCGGCGCCGCCCCCGAGGAGCGGTTGCCGGCGGCCATCTCGATCGGGACGAACCCGACGTTCAACGGGCGGGAGCGCCGGGTCGAGGCGTTCGTGCTGGACTTCGAGGGCGACCTGTACGGCGAACGGGTGGCCCTGGACTTCGCGGCCCACCTGCGCGAGCAGCGCCGGTACGAGACGCTGGAGCCGCTGCTGGCCCAGATGGCCGAGGATGTCGCGCAGACCCGCGCCCTCTGCGCGGCCGAGCGGGCGTAACAGCGGGCGCGGGCGCCGCGCCGGGCGGAGGCAAACGGCCGGCGTGCGCGCCGCGCCGAGCGGAGGCCATGGCAGGAGCGGGCGGCGCAGGCAGGTGCGGGGGTTGAGAGCGGGGGTGAGGGCCGCCGCCGAGCCGGGGTGAGGGCGCGCGGCACCGGGGGTGACGGGCCCCGGGGCCGACCGGCTGGTAATGTGATGGAGACGCCGACGACTCGGCGTGGCTCCGCATGCCTGCACGACGCCGCGGGTGCGGGGCCGCCGGCCGGTGCGCACCGGTCGCACCACCACCCACCTGAACAGGGAGACCATGGCGCTCGACACCGAGACCAAGAACAAGATCATGGCGGAGTACGCCACCCTCGAGGGCGACACCGGCTCGCCCGAGGTGCAGGTCGCGATGCTGACCAAGCGGATCGCGGACCTCACCGAGCACCTGAAGGTGCACAAGCACGACCACCACAGCCGCCGCGGGTTGCTGCTGCTGGTGGGTCGCCGCCGCCGGCTGCTGAACTACGTACAGAAGAAGGACATCCAGCGTTACCGGGCGCTGATCGAGCGCCTCGGGCTGCGCAGGTAGGCGGATCGGGGGAGCGGCCACGGGTCGCTCCCCCGACGCGTACCATCACCAAACGGACCAAGCCCGGGCTGGGGAGCCAGTCGGTGGACCGGTCCTCGGTAGTGGCATCCGGACCCGGCGGGAATCGTCTCCCGCCCCGGCACCCGGACGCTTCGATCGAAGACCGGCCGCCTGAAGCTCCCCGAGGCTGCGAGGGCCGGTCCCCGATCGAAGGAGCAGATCGCATCCATGGCCGAGCAAACTACTCTCGGTACACAACACAGCACGGCGGTCGTCGACAACGGGTCGTTCGGCACCCGTGAGATCACCTTCTCCACCGGCCGGCTCGCCCGGCAGGCCGCCGGCTCGGTGATCGCCCGGCTCGGCGAGACCGTGGTGCTGTCCGCCACGACGGCGAGCAAGCAGCCGAAGGAGCAGTTCGACTTCTTCCCGCTGACGGTGGACGTCGAGGAGCGGATGTACGCCGCCGGGCGGATCCCCGGGTCGTTCTTCCGCCGCGAGGGTCGCCCCAGCGAGGACGCCATCCTCACCTGCCGCCTGATCGACCGGCCGCTGCGCCCGTCGTTCGTCAAGGGGCTGCGCAACGAGGTCCAGGTCGTCGAGACCGTGCTCGCGCTCGACCCGGCCCACCCGTACGACGTGGTGGCGATCAACGCCGCCTCGCTGTCGACGAAGCTGTCCGGCCTGCCGTTCAGCGGTCCGATCGGCGCGACCCGGATGGCGCACATCGATGGCCAGTGGGTGGCCTTCCCGACCCACGAGGAACTGTCCCGGGCCACGTTCGACATGGTGGTGGCCGGCCGGGCGCTGCCGGACGGCGATGTCGCGATCATGATGGTCGAGGCGGAGGCCACCGAGCACACCGCGGGCCTGGTGGCCGGCGGTGCGGTCGCGCCGACCGAGGAGGTCGTGGCCAGCGGCCTGGAGGCGGCCAAGCCGGCGATTCGGGAGCTGTGCCGGGCGCAGAGCGAGCTGGCCGAGGTCGCCGCCAAGCCGGTCGCCGAGTTCCCGATCTTCCTGGACCACAGCGAGGACGCGTTCGAGGCGGTCGCCGCGGCGGTCCGCGGCGAGGTCGCCGAGGCGCTGAAGATCGCCGGCAAGCACGAGCGCGAGGACGCCCTCGACCGGATCAAGGAGAAGGCGTACGAGCAGGTCGCGTCGCAGTTCGAGGGGCGTGAGAAGGAGCTCGGCGCGGCCTTCCGGTCGCTGACCAAGTCCGAGGTGCGCTCCCGGGTGCTGCGCGAGCAGGTCCGGATCGACGGCCGCGGCCCGCGCGACATCCGGCCGCTGACCGCCGAGGTGGGCGTGCTGCCGCGGGTGCACGGCTCGGCGCTGTTCGAGCGCGGTGAGACCCAGATCCTCGGCGTCACCACGCTGAACATGCTGCGCATGGAGCAGTCGCTGGACACCCTCTCGCCGGAGAAGTCCAAGCGGTACATGCACAACTACAACTTCCCGCCGTACTCGACCGGCGAGACCGGCCGGGTGGGTGCGCCGAAGCGGCGCGAGATCGGGCACGGCGCGCTCGCCGAGCGGGCGCTGATCCCGGTGCTGCCCAGCCGCGAGGAGTTCCCGTACGCGATCCGGCAGGTGTCGGAGGCGTTGGGCTCGAACGGGTCGACCAGCATGGGGTCGGTCTGCGCGTCCACGATGGCGTTGCTGTCCGCCGGCGTGCCGCTGAAGGCGCCGGTCGCGGGCATCGCGATGGGTCTGATCTCGGACGAGGTCGACGGCAAGACGCAGTACGTGACGCTGACCGACATCCTCGGCGCCGAGGACGCGTTCGGCGACATGGACTTCAAGGTCGCCGGCACCCGCGAGTACGTGACCGCGCTCCAGTTGGACACCAAGCTCGACGGCATCCCGTCGGACGTGCTGGCCGCCGCGCTCCAGCAGGCGCACGACGCCCGGTTCACGATCCTGGACGTGATGCAGTCCGCGATCGAGTCGCCGGCGAAGATGTCGGAGTATGCGCCGCGGGTGACCACCGTGAAGATCCCGGTCGACAAGATCGGCGCGGTGATCGGCCCGAAGGGTCAGATGATCAACGCGATCCAGGACGAGACCGGCGCCGAGATCTCGATCGAGGACGACGGCACGATCTACGTGGGCGCGACCAACGGCCCGTCCGCCGAGGCGGCCGTGGAGCGGATCAACGCGATCGCGAACCCGACGCTGCCGAAGGTCGGCGACAAGTTCCTCGGCACCGTGGTCAAGACGGCCGCGTTCGGTGCGTTCGTCTCGCTGCTGCCCGGCCGGGACGGCCTGCTGCACATCTCGAAGGTGGGCGACGGCAAGCGGGTCGAGCGGGTCGAGGACTTCCTGAACGTCGGCGACAAGGTCGAGGTGCAGATCGCCGACATCGACCAGCGCGGCAAGATCTACCTGGACAAGGTCCGCCCGGAGGGCGAGGAGGCGCCGCCGGCCGCCGAGCAGCGCCCGCCGTCCCGCGAGCGGGGCGAGCGTGGCCCGCGCGACCGCGGCGACCGCGAGGGCGGCGACCGTGCCCCGCGCGACCGCGGCGACCGCGAGGCCGCCCGGGAGGGTGGCGAGGGCGGCGAGCCGCGCCGGCGGCGGCAGCGGCGCGACTGAACCGGGAGCGACACGTGACTGCGGCGCACCGCGCCGGGTCGCCACGGGCCGGCGCGGACGCGCCGGCCCGTGCCGTGACCCGCACCCTGAGTTCCGACCCCCTCGGCGGCACGGTCCGCCGGACCGAACTGCCGAGCGGCCTGCGGATCATCACCGAGGCGATCCCGGCGATGCGCAGCGTCTCGTTCGGCGTCTGGGTGGCGGTGGGTTCCCGGGACGAGACGCCCGAGCAGGCGGGCGTGTCGCACTTCCTCGAGCACCTGCTGTTCAAGGGGACCCGCAAGCGCTCCGCGCTGGACATCTCCGCGCAGATCGAGGCGGTGGGCGGCGAGACGAACGCCTTTACCACCAAGGAGTACACCTGCTACTACGCCCGGGTGCTGGACGCCGACCTGCCGCTGGCGATCGACGTGATGTGCGACCTGGTGGTGGACTCGGTGCTGGACCCGGCGGACGTGGAGACCGAGCGCGGGGTCATCCTCGAAGAGATCGCCATGCACGACGACGAGCCGGGTGACGAGGTGCACGACGTGTTCGCCCGGACCGTGTACGGCGACCACCCGCTCGGCCGGCTGATCTCCGGGACGGTCGAGACGATCTCCCCGATGCCGCGCGAGCTGATCCTGGACTTCTACCGCGAGCGGTACACCGCGCCGGAGATCGTCATCGCGGCGGCCGGGAACCTCGACCACGACACCGTGGTGGCGCTGGTGCGGGCGGCGTTCGCCGGCACCCGGCTCGACACGCCCGGCGCCCCGGCCCCGCTGCGCCCCGCCGCGTCCGCGGTGCCCGTGCGGTCGGCCGCCACGCTGGTCGAGGAGAAGGACACCGAGCAGGGGCACCTGGTCCTCGGCGGCCCGGCGATCGGCCGCCTGGACCAGCGCCGGTTCGCCGTCGGCGTGCTCAACAACGTGCTCGGCGGCGGCATGTCCAGCCGGCTGTTCCAGGAGATCCGGGAGAAGCGCGGCCTGGCGTACTCCGTCTACTCCTACACCAGCCAGTACGCCGACACGGGCGTCTTCGCCGTGTACGCCGGCTGCGCGCCCGGCAAGGTCGACGAGGTGCTGGCGCTGGCCCGCGCCCAGCTGGCGGAGGTGGCCGCGGGCGGCATCACCGAGGCGGAACTGGCCCGGGGCAAGGGCATGCTCAAGGGTTCGCTGGTGCTCGGCCTGGAGGACACCGGCTCTCGGATGACCCGGCTGGCCAAGGGCGAGCTGCTCTACGGCGACCTGCTCACCGTCGACGAACTGCTGTCCAAAGTGGACGCGGTGACGGTGGGCGGGGTGAACGAGCTGGCCGCCGCGCTGCTCGGCCAGCCGATGTCCCTGGCGGTGGTCGGCCCGTTCGCCGGCGGCGACTTCGGGCGCGGCTGACCGCCGCCGGCAGCGCGCCTGACCGCGGGCCCGGCGGCGCCGGCAGTGCTCTCGGCGCCGCCGGGGGTTCCCGGCGGCGCCGCCGAAAGGGTCAGTGCCGGGTCGCCCTCGTCGGGCGAACCACGATGATGACCCGGTCGGGCGCGTCCGGCGGCGGGGCGTCCATCGGGCGGCCGTAGCGCTCGGCGAGCTGGACGTAGAAGGCGCCGGTCGGGTCGGGCTCGATCCGCTCCACCGCGCCGCGCAGTTCCAGGTACCGGTACGGGTTCTCCGGATCGACCAGGGACATCGCGACGTTCGGGTTGGCCTGCAGGTTGCGGTACTTGCGCCGGGCGGTGGTGTGGGTGAAGTACAGGCGCTCGCCGTCCCACCGGAACCACATCGGATTGACCTGCGGCGTGCCGTCCGGGCGCACCGTGGCGAGGTGGCCGAAGAGCGGGCGCTCAAGCAGATCCCGAAGATCCCCGGGCACGACCGGTTCGCTCGTCATGGGGTAAACCTAGATCGCGTACGGGCGCCGCGCACCCGGAGCGCGCCGGGCGGCGCCGGCTGGGCTAGGTTGTGCGTCGTGAGCGAGGAGCGCGAGCCGATCCGCGTCGGCGTCCTGGGTGCCCGGGGCCGGATGGGTGTCGAGGTCTGCCGGGCCGTCGACGCCGATCCGGAGATGGAACTGGTCGCGATGATCGACCAGGGCGACGAGCTGGCCGCCGCCGGCGCCCGGGTGGTGGTGGACTTCACCACGCCGGACGCGGTGATGGACAACCTGCAGTGGTGCATCGAGCAGGGCATCAACGTGGTGGTCGGCACCACCGGCTTCACCGAGCAGCGGCTGGAACGGGTGCGCACGTGGCTGTCGCACAAGCCCGAGGTGGGCGTGGTGATCGCGCCGAACTTCGGGCTGGGCGCCGTGCTGATGATGCGTTTCGCCGCCCAGGCCGCCCGGTACTTCACCTCCGTGGAGATCGTCGAGCAGCATCACCCGAACAAGGTCGACGCGCCGAGCGGCACGGCCACGCACACCGCCCGGGCCATCGCCCGGGCCCGCGCCGAGGCGGGGTTGTCCGCGGTGCCGGACGCCACCAAGGACGAGGTGCCGGGGGCGCGCGGCGCCGAGATCGACGGGGTCCGGGTGCACGCGGTGCGCGCGGCGGGCCTGGTCGCGCACCAGGAGGTGCTGTTCGGCCAGCAGGGCGAGACGCTGACCATCCGGCACGACTCGTACGACCGGGTCTCGTTCATGCCCGGGGTGCTGCTCGCCGTGCGCTCAGTCCTGGGCCGCCCGGGCCTGACGGTCGGCCTCGACGTCCTGCTCGACTGAGACGTGCAGCCGCAGCTGCGGGACCAGCAGGTCGTCCACGTCCAGCGCCCGGCCCGCGCCGTCCGGCGCCCAACCGGCGGTCGTGAGGAACTTGCGGGTCGCCGCGTCGCCCTCGTACGCCCAGGCGACCGCCGCCGCGAAGCCGTCCTCCCGCCACAGGTCGACGGTCGCGGCGAGCAGCCGGCTGCCGTGCCCGCGCCGCCCCCAGCGCGGCTCGACGAGCAGGTCGGTGACGGCGGCCGTGCGCTCCGGCAGGGGCCCCTCCTCGGGCGCCCGGGCCTGCTCGTCCGCCGGACCGGAGGCGGCGAAGCCCACCCGGTGTTCCCGTTCGCCCTGCTCGATCGCGACCAGGACCCGGTGCCGGGGACTCGGCGGCTCGCCGATCGCCTCCGCCCAGCGGCGGGTCAGGAACGCCTCGTCCAGCGACTCCAGCACCCGACGGGGGAGGATCTTCCGGTACGCGGTGCGCCAGGTCGACAGCTGGATGCGCGCGATCTCGTCCGCGTCCTCGGTACGGGCCGGGCGGACGTACCCGAGTGCCATGGCCAGCAGCCTACGGACCGCACTGTGGGGAGGCGCCGGTGACCCGCAAGCAGATATCGATCGTCGTTGTGTTGGCCGCGGTCACGACCGCCTTCGCGCTGTGGCGCTCCGCCCGGCACGGGCTGTTCGACCTGAAGGTGTACTACGGCGCGGTCAACTTCTGGGTGCACGGCGGCGAGCTGTACGACTACCTGAAGCCGTTCAGCACGTACGGCTTCACGTACCCGACCTTCGCGGCGCTGACGATGCTGCCGATGGTGCTGGTGCCGTGGCCGGTGGCGGCGGTGTTCACGGTGCTGTTCGGAATCGCGGCCGCCGCCCTGGTGCTGTGGTGGGTGGTCACGCCGGTGGCCCGGCGGGTCGGCTGGCCGCCGTGGTTCGCGTACGCGATCTCGCTGGCCCTGGTGATCGCGTACGAGCCGATGCGCGAGACGATCAACTTCGGCCAGGTGAACATGATCCTGCTGTTCCTGGTCGCCGCGGACCTGCTGCGCCTGGTCGCCCGCCGCCACCCGCTGGCCGGGGTGGGCATCGGGCTCGCCACCGCGATCAAGCTCACGCCGGGCATCTTCATCCTGTACCTGCTGCTGACCCGGCGCTGGCGGGCGGCCCTGGTCGCGTCGGGGACCTTCGCCGGCGCCAGCGTGCTGGCCGGTGCCGTGGCGCCCAACGCCTCCCGCGAGTTCTGGACCTCCGCCCTGTGGGACACCGACCGGGTGGGCCGGCTGGACTTCGTCTCGAACCAGTCCCTGCAGGGCGTGGTGGCCCGCATGAACTCCCTCTACCCGAGCCGGCTGCTGTGGCTGCTCCTGGTGGTGCTGGCGCTGGTCGTGTGGGCGTGGCGGGTGTGGGCGTCGCGCGGGGACGAACTGTTCGGCCTGGCGGTGACCGGCGTGGTGGGCGCACTGATCAGCCCGGTCACCTGGATCCACCACCTGGTGTGGCTGATCCCGGCGCTGGTGCTGCTGTGCGACGTCGGCCCGTACCGCCGCCCGCGGCTGTTCCTGGCCGGCGCGCTCTATCTGCTGCTGTGCAGCCGCCTGGTGTGGCACTGGCAGACCCGGGACACGGCCACCGTCGTGGGGTTCGTGTTCTCCAACGCCTACGTCTGGGCGTCCGTGCTGCTGCTGCTCATCGTGCCGCTGCCGAAGTGGCGCCCGGGCGGGTCAGCCGAGGCCGATCGCGTAGCGGACCTCGAGCAGGGCTTTCGCGCCCGGCTCGGCTCCTAGCGGGAACATCGCCGTGGTGCCGTCCGGCGCCCACCCGTGCCGCTCGTAGAAGCGCCGGGCCGGCGCGTTGCCCGCCAGCACCCACAGCCGTGCCTCGCCCCAGCCCCCGGCGCGCAGCCGCTGCAGAACCGCGGCCATGAGCGCGCCGCCGACACCGGCGCGCCAGTGGCGCGGGTCCACGTAGATCGCGAGCAGTTCGCCGTACCGGCGGTCCAGGTCCCGGCGGTTCTGGTTGATGCGGTACGGGCCGACCGTGGTCATCCCGACCACCACGCCGGCGTCCTCGGCCACGTCGCTGTGGAAGTCCCGCGTCGGGTCGGCCAGCCGGGCCCGCCGCTGCGCCGCCCACGCCGCCGGGTCCAGGCCGGCCAGCATCGGTGCGGGCATCAGGTCCGCGTACGCGCGCTGCCAGGCGCGCACGTGCAGCTCGGCGACGGCGTCGGCGTCTTCCGGGCGTTCCGGACGGATCACGATCATGCCGCGTTTGTAGCGCGTGGCGGGGATCACCGGAAGCGAATTGTCGCAGCGGTGGGTTAGTTTGCCGCGGTGAGCACGGTGGAGTCGCTGACGATCGGGCAGGCTCGGCGCGTCGCGCTGGCCGCGCAGGGGTTCGCCGACCCGGCGCCGGGCGGCGCGCCGGACCGCCGGCACCTGCGCCGCGTGCTCGGCCGGGTCGGCCTGATCCAGATGGACTCCGTGAACGTGCTCGCCCGCGCGCACTACCTGCCGCTCTACAGCCGGCTCGGCCCGTACCCGGCCGCCCTGCTCGACAACGCCGCCTACCGCCGCCCGCGCGAACTGTTCGAGTACTGGGGGCACGAGGCGTCACTGATCCCGGTGGCCCTGCACCCGGCGCTGCGCTGGCGGATGGAGCGGGCGCGCAGCGCCTCCTGGGGCAGCATGCAGCGGATCGCCCGGGAGAAGCCCGACCTGGTCGCCTGGGTGCTCGACGAGGTGCGCGACAAGGGTCCGCTCACCGCCGCCGAGATCGAGCACGACGCGCCCCGCCCCACCGGCCACTGGGGCTGGAACTGGTCCGAGGTCAAGCGCGCCCTGGAGTACCTGTTCTGGGCCGGCGAGGTCGCCGCCACCGAGCGCACCACCGCGTTCGCCCGCCGGTACGACGTCCCGTCGCGGGTGCTGCCGCCGGCGGTCCTGGCCGCGCCGACCCCGGCGCCGGCCGACGCGTACCGGCGGCTGGTCGAGGTGGCCGCCGCCGCCCTCGGGGTCGCCGCCGAGGTCGAGTTGCGGGACTACTTCCGCCTCCCGGCCGAGGCCGCCCGGCGGGCCGTCGCCGAACTGGTCGAGGCGGGCGTCCTGACGCCGGTCGAGGTGCGCGGCTGGAAGCCCCGCGCCTACCTGCACGCCACCGCCCGGCTGCCCCGCCGGGTCCGGGCCAGCACCCTGGTCAGCCCGTTCGACCCGCTGGTGTGGGAGCGCAACCGCACCGAGCGGCTGTTCGGCTTCCGGTACCGCATCGAGATCTACGTTCCCGCCCCGCAGCGCGTGCACGGGTACTACGTGCTGCCGTTCCTGCACGGCGAGCGGCTGACCGCCCGCGTCGACCTGAAGGCCGACCGGCAGGCGGGTGTGCTGCGGGTGCCCGCGGCGTGGATCGAGCCCGGCGCCGACCCGGGCGAGACCGCCGAGGCGCTGGCGGCCGAGTTGGAACGGCTGGCCGGCTGGCTGGGGCTGAGCGACGTGGCCAAACCCGAGGCGGGTGACCTCGCCGGCCCGCTCGCCACCGCCGTCGCCGCGCGCTGACGCCGGGCGTTGACACCGCGCCGGCCCGGCTCGGCGGTGCCGGTCTGGCGGTGCCGTCTGGACGCTGCTTGCCTGGCGGCGCCCCCTCGGTGAGGTCGCCGGCGTGTACCGTTCGAGGGGTGACGCAGACGGTTGATCCGGTGCACGAGCAGCCCGGTCCGGCGCACCCGTACCCGTACCCCTACCGGTACGAGTACGCCCCACCGAGCCGTTTCGCCGCGTTCGTCCTGCGCCAGTACGCCCGCGCGCCCCGCTGGGCCGCCCCGCTGGCCGCCCTCACCTGCATGGCGGGCGGCACCGCGTACGTGTTGATCAGCAACCCGGTCGACGCCGGCGCCGAGGCCATGCCCACCTGCCTGGTCAAGCTCACCACCGGCTTCGACTGCCCCGGCTGCGGCGGCACCCGCGCCGCCTGGTACCTGCTCCACGGCGACCTGCCGGCGGCCGCCCGCCACCACCTGATGTTCGTGTTCGCGGTGCCGTTCCTGGCGTACGCCTTCGCGGCCTGGGCGGCCCGGCAAGCGTTCGGCTGGAAGGTTCCACAGTTGCGCGTGAGCCCCGTGGCGGTCGGCGTGTTCCTGGCCGCATGGGGGGTTTTCTCGGTCCTGCGCAACCTGCCGTGGGCCCCGTTCACCTGGTTCTTCGTCTGACCCCTGCCCGCGCCGGGAGCCCCGAACGCGCGATCCTGGAGTTGGGGAGCCACGGGCACCGCAACTCCAGGATCGGCGCGGGGGTCATCGGGGCGGGGCGTCGGCGGGGTGGTCGGCGCGGTGCAGTTTGATGTCGCCGCTGGCGGTGGAGACGCGGACCGTAAGGTCCGGTTGACTGTCGGCGGGGGTACCGCTGACGGTCAGGTCGCTGGTGGTGCGGCCGGAGACGGTGTTGAGGTCCATCCAGACGCCGGTGCCGGTGGCCACGCCGATGGTGACCCTGCCGGACGCGGTTTCCACGTCGACCTCGCCGCGGGCGACCTCGCCGATGTGGACGTTGCCCGACGCGGTCTTCGCGCGCAGGGCGCCGGTGCCGCGGTGGACGGTGATGGCGCCGCTGGCGGTGCGCAGTTCGGTGTCGGGGCCGGCCTCGTCGACGGCGATGGAGCTGGACGAGCCGCGGGCCTTGAGCCCGCCGTGCGCCCGGCCGACGCGCACGGTGCCGCTGGCGGTGCCGACGGTGACCGGGCCGGTGAACTCCTCCAGGGCGCACGTTCCGGAGCTGGTGCGCAGGTCGCCCGCGGCGAGCCGGCCGGCGCAGGTGAGGTCGGCGGAGGAGACGGCGGCGCGCACCGAGCTGTCCACCGGAAGGGTGATCCGCACCCAGAGTCTGGGGGTGCGGCGCAGGCCCCAGGCGCGCCCGCCGGGTGGCGCCTCGACGTGCAGCGTGTCGCCATGCATCTCGACCCGGGTCCGGTCGGCGGTGGGCTGGTCCTCGGGGTCGTAGGGCTCGACGACGACCGTGGCGACGTCGGACTCGGCGCCGACGATCTCCAGCGTGCCGGCGGGCAGCTTGGCGGTCAGCTTGACGGGACCCTTGCAGCGGAACTCGGGCATCGTTGTCTCCTCGGGTGAGGTGGTGCGGGCAGTGGCCCACGGGTGGGGTGATGGCGGGGTGGCAAGGCCAGGCGCAACGCCCGGCCCGGGTGAGGGTCAGGCCTGGGCGAACCCGGTGACCCGGCGGCCGTAGCGGACGCGGCCGGGGGCGCCAGGCGGCGGGGGAGCGGTGGGTGGCGCCGGCGGGCCGGGTGGCCGGGGCGCGCTCGCGGCGTACGCGACCGCGCTGGTGACCGCGCGGACCAGCCACGCGTTCACCGAGACCCCTTCGGCCGCGGCGAGCCCCTCGACCGCCTCCTTCAAGGGCTCGGGGAGCCGCAGCGTGATCCGGCTGACGTCACCGCTGACGTCCGTTGGTGTCACCGCGGTGGCGGGCGGGGGCGTCTGCGGGGCCAGCTCGGTGACCACGAAGTCCGCCTCCCGGCCCCGCAGCCGGACCTCCACGCTGGCGTCGCCGAGCCGGTCCGTGATCTCGGCCGCCGCGTCGGACAGCGCCTCCAGCAGGGCGAGCCGGGCGGAGGCCGCCAACGACGTGGCGAGCAGGTCGGCGGCGCGGGTGATCTCGGGTCCGCCGGGCGCGGCGGTGGCGGCGAGATCCCGGCGCAGCGCGTCGAGGTACGGGGTCAGGTCCATGACGTCACTATGACGCCACTATTGGCGTCAGGTCAAGCGGCACGTTGCCGCCATCCGCCGTTGCGTTAAAGTCACTGCGGATCGTGGCGAGAGGAGTGGGCCGTGCCGGAGATCGTTCCGCCCCAGGTCAGGCTTATCGGCTGGACCCACTTCGAGGCGCCGGAGGACGTGCCGTGGTCCGCCGACGCGGAGGGCGGCCAGGCGCTGGCCGAGTTCGCCGGGCGGGCCTGCTACCAGTCCTGGAGCAAGCCGAACCCGGCGACCGCCACCAACGCCGGGTACCTGCGGCACATCCTGGAGGTCGGGCACCTGTCCGTGCTGGAGCACGGCACGGTGACGTTCTACTTCACCGGGGTCTCCCGCTCGTTCACCCACGAGCTCATCCGGCACCGGCACTTCTCGTACTCCCAGCTGTCCCAGCGGTACGTGCCGGAGCGGGACGCGGCGATGGTCGAGCCGGACGTGATCGCCGAGGACCCGCAGCTGCACAAGACGTTCGTGGAGGCGACCGAGGCGAGCGTCCGGGCGTACACCGAGCTGCTGGCCGGCCTGGAGCGCAAGTACGCGGACGTGCAGAGCGCCACGCTGCGCCGCAAGCAGGCGCGGCAGGCGGCGCGCGCGGTGCTGCCGAACGCCACCGAGACGCGGATCGTGGTGACGGGCAACTACCGCGCCTGGCGCCACTTCATCGCCATGCGCGCCACCGAGCACGCCGACGTCGAGATCCGCGAGCTGGCGGTCGAGTGCCTGCGCCAGCTGCAGCGGGTGGCGCCCAACGTCTTCGGTGACTTCACGATCTCCACGCTCACCGACGGCACCGAGATCGCGGCGAGCCCGTTCGCCTGGGAATCGTGAGTCCGGCCCGCCGGGCGGGCAGCCGGGTCGCGGATGGTGCCGCGCAGGGGCGAAGGGCGGCGCGCGGCGTCGCGGGGGTCCGATAGGTTGGAGCACATGACGCGCGACGTTCGCCGGCCCTTCGGCCGCCTGCTGACGGCCATGGTGACGCCGTTTCGTCGGGACGGCGCACTGGATGTCGAGGGCGCGGCCGAGCTGGCCGCCTGGCTCGTCGACGAGCAGGGCAACGACGGCCTGGTGGTCAGCGGCACGACGGGGGAGTCGCCGACCACCACCGACCTGGAGAAGGACCGGCTGCTGCGCGCCGTGATCGAGGCTGTCGGGGGCCGGGCGACCGTGATCGCCGGCGTGGGCAGCTACGACACCCACCACACGGTCGAGTGCGCGCGGGCGGCCGAGAAGGCCGGCGCGCACGGCCTGCTCGTGGTCACCCCGTACTACAACAAGCCGCCGCAGGCCGGCCTCGTCAAGCACTTCACGGCGATCGCCGAGGCCACCGGGCTCCCGGTCATGCTCTACGACATCCCGGGGCGCACCGGCACCCCGATCGCCACCGAGACGCTGCTGACCCTCGCCGAGCACGAGCGGATCGTCGCCGTCAAGGACGCAAAGTACGACCTGCTCGGCACCACGCGGGTGCTGGCCGGCAGCGACCTGGCGGTCTACTCCGGCGCGGACGAGGTGAACCTCGCCCTGGCGGCGATCGGCTCGTGCGGCGCGGTCAGCGTGGTGGCGCACGTGGTCGGCCCGCGGATCAACGAGATGTACGACGCGCTGGAGCGCGGCGACGCGGCCGGGGCGGCCCGGCTCAACCAGCGCCTCGCCCCGGTCTACACCGGCCTGATGACCCGCACCCAGGGGGTGATCAGCACGAAGGCGGCCCTGGCGATGCTCGGGCGCCCGTCCGGCCCGGTCCGCCCGCCCCTGATCGACGCCGACGACGACCTGCGCGGGCTGCTCGCCGAGGACCTGGCCGCCGCCGGTGTCCACCTCGGGGCGACCGCATGACCGCGGCGCACCAGGAACTCGACGCGCCGCCGCCGCTCGCCGCCGGGGCCCTGCGCATCATCCCGCTCGGCGGGCTCGGCGCCATCGGCCGGAACATGACGGTCTTCGAGTACGACGGCAAGCTGCTCATCGTGGACTGCGGCGTGCTGTTCCCGGACGTCGAGCAGCCCGGGGTCGACCTGATCCTGCCGGACTTCGACCCGATCCTGGACCGGCTGGGCCAGGTCCAGGCGATCGTGCTGACCCACGGCCACGAGGACCACATCGGCGCGGTGCCGTACCTGCTCGCCCACAAGCCGGACATCCCGCTGGTGGGCTCGCAGTTCACCCTGGCCCTGGTCGAGGCGAAGCTGGCCGAGCGGCGCATCGAGCCGTACACGCTGACGGTCCGGGAGGGGCAGCGCGAGCGGCTGGGCCCGTTCGACCTGGAGTTCTTCGCGGTCAACCACTCGATCCCGGACGCTCTCGCGGTCGCCATCCGCACCGGCGCCGGCCTGGTGCTGCACACCGGCGACTTCAAGATGGACCAGCTTCCGCTGGACGGGCGGATCACCGACCTGGCGGGCTTCGCCCGGCTCGGCGGCGAGGGCGTGGACCTGCTGCTGTCGGACTCCACGAACGCGGAGATCCCGGGCTTCGTCACCCCGGAGCGGGAGATCGGTCCGGTCATCGACTCGATCTTCGCCAAGGCCACCGGCCGGATCATCGTGGCCTCGTTCGCCTCGCACGTGCACCGCGTCCAGCAGGTGCTCGACTCGGCGTACGAGTACGACCGCAAGGTGGCGTTCATCGGCCGCTCGATGGTCCGGAACATGGGCATCGCCCGGGATCTCGGCCTGCTGCACATCCCCGGCGGCCTGATGGTCGGCCTGGAGGAGGCGACCACGCTCCCGCCGGACCGGATCGTGCTGATGTCCACCGGCTCCCAGGGCGAACCGATGAGCGCCCTGGGTCGGATGGCGACCGGCGACCACCGGCACATCACGGTCGCGGCCGGCGACACCGTGGTGCTGGCCAGTTCGCTGGTGCCGGGCAACGAGACCTCGGTCTACCGGGTCATCAACCAGTTGTCCCGGGCCGGCGCCACGGTCATCCACAAGGATGTGGCGAAGGTGCACGTCTCGGGCCACTCGCCCGCCGGTGAACTGCTGTACCTGCTGAACGTGGTGCGCCCGAGCAACCTCATGCCGGTCCACGGGGAGTGGCGGCACCTGCGCGCGCACGCCCGGCTGGGCATCGAGTCCGGCGTCGAGCCGGAGCGGGTGGTGCTCTGCGAGGACGGCGACGTGGTCGACCTGGTCGACGGCCGGGCCAGCCTCGTCGGCCACGTCAAGAGCCGGTACGTGTACGTGGACGGCCTCGCGGTCGGCGACGTGGGCGAGTCGCTGCTGACCGAGCGGCGCATCCTCGGTGACGGCGGCTTCATCGCGGCCACCGTGGTGATCGACTCGGTGACCGGCAAGGTGGTCGGCGGTCCCACGGTCTCCGCCAAGGGCTTCAGCGAGGACCCGGCCGCGTTCAACGCGGTGGTGCCGCTGATCACCGAGGCGCTCGACCGGGCCGCCCAGGAGGGCATCGGCGACCCGCACCAGTTGCAGCAGATCGTCCGCCGCACCGTGGGGCGCTGGGTCAACGAGGCGTACCGGCGCCGCCCGATGATCGTGCCGACGGTCGTCGAGGTCTGACCGCACACGCACGGCTTGGGGTTTGACGCTCCGAGCGTCGGTAAGCGGGACGCGAGGGCGCGGCGGTTACCTCTAGGGTGTGGTTGGCCGCCCCGCGGCGGTCGACCGGGCGCTACGGGGAGGGAGACGCGCGTGACCGACGTGCACGAACTGGTGGAGATCACGTCCGAGACGCAGCTGCGGGAGCTGATCGGCGAGCCGATGCCGCGGGCCGTGTCCAAGGAACTGACCTTCCTCCACCCGCACCACCGCGCCTGGATCGAGGCCGCCCCGTTCTGCCTCATCGCCACCGCCGGCGCCGACGGCACGTGCGACGTGTCGCCGAAGGGTGACCCGGCCGGCTTCGCCCTCGTCCTCGACGACACGACCCTGGCCATCCCGGAGCGACCGGGCAACCGCCGCGCGGACGGGTACCTGAACATCCTCGGCAACCCGCACATCGGCCTGATCTTCTTCGTGCCCGGGCGCGAGGAGACCGTACGGGTCAACGGCCGGGCGCGACTGGTCAGCGACGCCCCGTTCTTCGACCGGATGATCGTCAAGGGGCACCGGCCGCGGTTGGCCGTCGTCGTCGACGTGGAGCAGGTGTTCTTCCACTGCGCCAAGGCGTTCAAGCGGTCGTCGCTGTGGAAGTCGGAGACGTGGCCCGACCCGGCGAGCCTGCCGCGCATGCCGCAGATTGTGAAGGACATCCAGGACACCCCGGAGACCCTCGCCGACCTGGAGCGCTACTACGGCGCCCAGTACGAGAAGCGGCTCTACGGCTGACGAGGTACGGCATCCGGCCCGGCGGGGTTCACCCGCCGGGCTGTGAGGTTGGCCATTTTCCGTACGCTCATCGATCCGTTCGTTCTGGCCGTACCCTCCCGCGGCGCCGCCACCGGCGCCGGGCCTCGCCGGCCGGCGAGGAGACCCGAGGGAGAGGCGGAAGAGTCGATGGATCGCAGACGCGTGATCGGGTCGGTCGTCGCGGTGGCCGCGCTCGGGGCGGCGGCGGCCGTGACCCTGCCGGCGCTGGCCACCACGCAGTCCGGTCCGCCCGGGGCCGGCGCCGGGGAGCCGCCGGCCGAGGTGCTGGCGGCGGTGGGCCGGGACCTGAAGCTGGCGCCGGAGGCCGCGCGGGCCCGGCTGAACCGGGAGCGCTGGGCGGGCCAGACCACGGCGGCGCTGCGCGGGGCGGTCGGGGCGAGCTACGCCGGGGCGTGGATGTCCGCGGACGGCTCCCAGCTCACGGTGGCGGTGACCACGGAGACGGCCGCGGCGAAGGTGCGGGCCGCCGGGGCGCAGGCGAAGATCGTGACGCTCAGCGGGACCGACCTGGACGCGGTCAAGGGCGACCTGGACGCGGGCCGCCGCCCCGCCGCCCGCGAACTCGCCGGCTGGTTCGTGAACGCCAGGGAGAACACCGTCACCGTCCTGGCGAAGCCGGGCCAGTCGGCCGCGGCGCGGCGGTTCGTGGCCGCGCAGGGGGTGCCGGCCGAGGCGGTGACGGTGGTCGAGGCGGCGGAGTCGCCGAGGCCGCTGTTCGACATCCGGGGCGGTGACCCGTTCATCATCGGCGGCCGGGCGCGCTGCTCGGTCGGGTTCGCGGTGACCACCGGCTTCGTCACGGCGGGGCACTGCGGGCGGGTGGGCGACACGACCACCGGCGCCAGCAACGCGCCGCAGGGCACGTTCACCGCCGCCACCTTCCCGGGGAGCGGGGACTTCGGCATCGTCCGGACCAACGCCGACTGGGTGCCGCTGCCGGTGGTGTTCGACTTCCAGGGCGGCACGCTGCCGGTGGCCGGGTCGACCGAGGCGCCGGTGGGGGCGTCGATCTGCCGGTCCGGGTCCACGACCGGGCTGCACTGCGGCGTGATCCAGGCCAAGAACGCCACCGTGAACTATCCCGAGGGGACGGTCACCGGGCTGACCAGGACGAACGTCTGCGCCGAGGCGGGCGACTCGGGCGGTTCCTGGATCTCCGGGGACCAGGCGCAGGGCGTCACCTCCGGCGGGTCCGGTGACTGCACGGTCGGCGGGACGACGTTCTTCCAGCCGGTCAACGAGATCCTGGCGGCGGGGAACCTGACCCTGGTCACCACCGGCGGTGGCGCGGAACCCGCCACGCCACCCGCCACGGCCCCGCCGGCGACCGCGGAGCCCACCCGGCCGCCGGCCGGCGCCGTCGACTGCACCACCCCAGACGTGACGGTGCGGGGCCGCCTGGACCGGGCCGGAGCCCGCGAGACGCAGCCGAACGGCCGGTTCTTCCGGGCCGCCGCCGGCACGCACACCGCCTGCCTGGACGGGCCGGCCGGTGCCACCTTCGACCTCGGCCTCCAGCGGTTCAGCCACGGCCAGTGGCGCACCGTCGCCCGCACGGCCGGTGCCGCCGCCGGCGAGACGCTGACCTTCGCCGGGCCGGCCGGCTTCTACCGGTACCGGGTGCATGCGGTCACCGGGTCGGGCGACTACACCCTGGCCTTCAGCGTCTCCTGAGCACTGCTCGCCCTCGGGAATGAGTCCCTGACCCGAGGGCCGTGTCGCCCTCCCGCCGCAGCGTCGATGGCGGGAGGGCGACCCGCTGTACCGGGCTTGACCACCGCGATCCGGTTCCTCGCCCGGCGGTGGTCACGGCGCTGATCGTGGCCTCCCGGGCGGGGTTCGGGGGTGGCGGCACCGCCGCAAGCGGAGGTTCGACACGGCGGCCAAAAGCGAGGGATCGTCACAGCACACCGCTACCGTGTGACCATGGCTGGCCGTACCTCGCAGGCGGGCCGGCGCCGCAGCGCGTCGGCGGCCCGGGGCTCGGCTGCCTCCCGCTCGCGGGCCACCAACACCCGCAGCCGGGCGCGCACGGCGCGCACGGCGCGGACCGCGCGCACCCGGCGGCGCACCGGCCCGGGCGCGCTGAGTACCGTCGGCGCCGGCCTCGGCGCCCTCTGGATGGGCCTGGCGCACGGCGTCGGCTGGGTCGTGCGCGGCGTGGGCCGACAGGCCGCCACCGCCCGGGATCTCGACCCGGAGCACCGCCGGGACGGCGCCGGCCTGCTCGTGCTGGGGCTGGCGATCCTGGTCGGGGTCGCGGTGTGGTTCTCCGGCGCCGGCCCGGTGGGGCAGTGGGTGGCCAGCGCGGTGCGGCTGTTCTTCGGCGCGATCGCGGCGGCGCTGCCGCTGCTGCTGCTGTTCGGCGCGGTCCGGCTGATGCGCGAGCCGGCCGAGGCGGCGCACCGCGGCCGCTCCGTGGTCGGCTGGACGGCGCTGGTGGTCTCCACCGCGAGCCTGCTGCACATCACCCGGCACCCGGTCGACGAGACCCAGCTCGACCACTCCGGCGGGCTCATCGGCGCCGGCGTGGGCGGCCTGTTGGAGCGGGCGGTCACCGGCTGGGTCGCCGCGCCGCTGCTGGTCCTGCTGCTGCTGTTCGGGCTGCTCGTGGTCACGGCCACGCCGATCAACGCGCTGCCCGAGAAGTTCGCCCTGCTGCGCGACTCGCTCCTCGGCCGCCCGCGCGCCGAGCCGGCCGCCGAGGAGGACGAGTTCGCCGACGAGGAGGAGCAGCAGCCGGCCGGGCGGCGCCGCCCGGCGCGCCGCCGGCAGGGCAGCCTCGCGACCGCCGCGGCGGAGGCGGCGCGTCTCGACGGGGGTGCGGAAGCCGGGGAGGAGATCGTCCACGACACGGTCCCGGTGCCGCGCCGGGGCCGGGTGCCGGCCACCCGCCGGCCGCCCGAGCCGCCCGAGCACAGCGCCCCACCCACCCGCGCCGAGCAGCTCGCGATCACCGGCTTCGGCGGCGACTATAAGCTGCCGCCGCCGAACCTGCTGCGCCCGGGCGCCGCCGCCAAGGCCCGCAGCCGCGCCAACGACGAGGTGATCGCCGCGCTCCAGGGCGTGTTCGAGCAGTTCGACGTGGACGCCGCGGTCACCGGCTTCACCCGCGGGCCGACGGTCACCCGGTACGAGGTGGAGCTGGGGCACGGTGTCAAGGTCGAGCGGATCACGCAGCTGTCCCGGAACATCGCGTACGCGGTGAAGTCGGCGGACGTGCGGATCCTCAGCCCGATCCCGGGCAAGAGCGCGGTCGGTGTGGAGATCCCGAACACCGATCCGGAGAACGTCTCCCTGGGCGACGTGCTCCGCTCGCGGGTCGCCACCTCCGACCACCATCCGATGCTGGTCGGGCTCGGCAAGGACATCGAGGGCGGCTTCGTCGCGGCGAACCTCGCCAAGATGCCGCACATCCTGATCGCCGGTGCGACCGGCGCGGGCAAGTCGTCCTGCCTCAACTCGCTGCTCGTCTCGATCCTGACCCGGGCCACGCCGGACGAGGTGCGTCTGCTGTTGATCGACCCGAAGCGGGTCGAGATGACCGGGTACGAGGGCATCCCGCACCTGGTCACGCCGATCGTCACCAACCCGAAGAAGGCCGCCGACGCGCTCGAGTGGGTCGTCCGCGAGATGGACATGCGCTACGACGACCTGGCCGCGAACGGCGTCCGGCACATCGATGACTTCAACCGCAAGGTGCGCGCGGGCCAGATCAAGGCGCCGCCGGACAGCGAGCGGGAGATCCGCCCGTACCCGTACCTGCTGGTGATCGTGGACGAGCTGGCCGACCTGATGATGGTGGCCCCGCGCGACGTGGAGGACTCGGTCGTGCGGATCACGCAGCTCGCCCGGGCGGCCGGCATCCACCTGGTCCTGGCCACGCAGCGCCCGTCCGTGGACGTGGTGACCGGTCTGATCAAGGCGAACGTGCCGTCCCGGCTGGCGTTCGCTACCTCGTCGCTCGCCGACAGCCGGGTGATCCTGGACCAGCCCGGCGCCGAGAAGTTGCTCGGCCGGGGCGACGGCCTGTTCCTGCCGATGGGCGCCTCCAAGCCGCAGCGCATCCAGGGCGCCTGGGTCACCGAGACCGAGATCAACGACGTGGTGGCGTTCTGCAAGAAGCAGCGCGAGCCCGAGTTCCGCGCGGACGTGACCGTCCCGCCGCCGGACGCCAAGAAGAAGGTCGACGAGGACATCGGCGACGACCTGGACCTGCTGCTCCAGGCGATCGAACTGGTGGTCACCTCGCAGTTCGGCTCCACCTCGATGCTCCAGCGCAAACTGCGGGTCGGCTTCGCCAAGGCCGGTCGGCTGATGGACCTGATGGAGACGCGCGGGATCGTCGGGCCGTCGGAGGGCTCGAAGGCGCGCGATGTCCTCGTCAAGCCCGACGAACTGGAGGAGGCGCTGGCCGCCCTGCGGGTGGACGACTAGCGCCGGCCGGCCCGCCGACCGCGGTTGCCTCCACAGTGGAGATACGGCCGGGTCTCACATCCGGCGCTTGTTGAGTTCCTGGAGGCGCTTCATCGTCTCCAGCCACTTGCGCGGGATCCCCATGTCGAAGTGTTCCGACCTGAGGACGGCGATCTTCAGCTCCCGGTCGGCCAGCAGGGCCCGGTACGCCGACCCGAGCTGGGTGAGGAACGCCTTCTCGCCGAGCCGCCGCGGCGCGTTCCGTTCGAGCTCCACGCTCCACCGCAGCATGCCCGTCGTGCGGATGCGGATCGAGCCGTCGGTCGAGACGCCCTCGCCCTGGACCTCGTTCAGGGCGGCGTCGTAGGCGCGGCGCCGCGAATCCTCCGGCGGCCGGGGGGCGTCGGCCTCGTCCGGCCCCAGTTCGAGCGCCTTCCGGTACGCCATCTGCCGGGCCCGCTGATAGCCGACCCAGGCCCCCTGACCGAGGCGGCCGAGCTGGTGAGCCAGGTCGCTTTCGTCGTACCGCTCGAACGTCCCCTGTCGGAACCAGATCTCCACGTCGGTGTAGTTGGAGATCCTGGCGTTGATGCACTTGTCCGGCGACGTGGCCGTAATCACCGCATTGCGGAAGTAGTCGTCGGTGGTTGGCATGCCTATCCCCCTCGGCGGGCGCTGCCGGGCGCCGTATGGGATACATGGTTCCACAGCGGCCGGTCTTTCGCGGGCCACCGTGTGCGGGATCGATGTGATACACAGAGTGCCATGACGGGGCTGCGGGCCAAGGCGCTACGAGTGCTTCCGGTGGTGCTGTTCGCCTTCGTTGGTGCGTTGCCTCCATCGATGCCGGCGCTCGCCGCGAGCACCGAGATCGTCGCGTTCGCCGGTTCGGGCGAGTCCGGATTCGCCGGCGATGGCGGTCCCGCGGCGCGGGCGCGGCTGAGCAGTCCGGTCGGGGTGACCGTGGGGCGCGACGGCACGGTGTTCATCGCCGACACCGGCAACCGGGTGGTGCGCGCGGTCGGGCCGGACGGTGTGATCCGGACGGTCGCCGGAACCGGCCCCGGCCAGCGGCCGGTCACCGCCCTGCCGCCCGGTGCGTCCCTGCCCGGTGCCGAGGTGACGCTGGCCGGCCCCACGGGCGTGGCCGCCGGGCCGGACGGCACCGTCTACATCGCTGACGGGGACGCGTTCCGGGTGCTGGCGCTCTCCCCGAAGGGCAAGCTGTCCACGTTTGCGGGTACCGGGGTGGCGGGCTTCTCCGGCGATGGCGGCCCCGCCGGCGAGGCGCAGATCGGCGGGGTGAAGGGCATCGCCGCCGGGCCGGACGGGACCGTCTACATCGGAGATCTGCGGAGCCGGCGGATCCGTGCCGTCGCTCCCGACGGGTCGATCCGCACGGTGATGGGCGGCGGCGGCGAGAACGCGGTGGGCGGCGGTCCGGCCACCACGGCGGGGCTGCCGTACGTGACCTCCCTCGCCGTGGACGGGCGCGGCGCGGTCTGGGTGTCCGGCACGGCGCTGCAACGGCTCGCGGACGGGCAGGTCGCCACCGTGACCTCGCCCGGTGCCGACCGGTGGGCGCTGGCGAGCGAGGCGACGCCGTTGCTGCCGAAGGACGCGATGCCGGGCGTCGCCGCGGTTGCCGCCAGCGGTGACGCGCTCTACGTCCTCGACGAGGGCGGCCTCCGGCGGCTGCGGCCCGACCAGGCGGTGGAGACCGTGGTGACGGCGGGCAAGCTGTCCGGTCCGGTGGCCGTGGCCGCCTCCGGTGCCGTCTACGTCGTCGACACGTCCGGCAACCGGCTGCACGTCGCGCGCCCGTCGACGGCGGGCAAGCCGGACAGTGACGGCCCGGCGGGCGGCGGGGGGCGGGACCGGTGGCCGGTCGTCGCCGGTGCGCTCGCCGCGCTGCTCGCCGTGGCGTTGGTAGTTTGGGCGATCCGCCGCCGTTCGGCTCGCGGGATCGCCGGGCAGGGCTGACGCCTCGGGCAACGGGCCCGGGGCGTCGCGGTCAGATAGGGGACATGGGGGGCAGCGATGGCTGATGTGACAGGTGGAGATCTCTACCACCTCTGGCGCGTCTCGGAGGTGCTGCTGCCGCGCGTCGCGGACGTCTACTACGACGCCAACCGGCTGATCGGCGGCGCGGCCGCCGGCAACGACGAGGACGGATTCGGATCGACGACGCCGGTCTACTCCGGGTCGAGCGCCACGTACAGCCCGACGGGATCCGCGTGGGCGGCGGTGCGGGACGAGTTGCAGTCGATGTACGCCGAGATCGGCACCACGATCCTGGACGCCGCCCAGGGCGTCCGGATGGCGCGGGAGGCGTACGCGGAGGCGGACACGGCCGCGGGCGAGGAGTTGAACGCGCTGCTGCGGGACCCGACGTGGCAGCCGAGCGATCCGGGCTCCAACCCCCCGGTGCCGGGCTCCGAGGACGACCCGGGCCAACCGATCCTGCCCAACTGACGGGCCGCTCTCGACACCGACGCGACCCGCGGTTCCGGCCACCCGGAGCCGCGACACCCAGCCACGACCGCCCGGCCCGGAGGAAAGCGAGCAGCCATGTCGACCCAAGTGGACACTCCGCCCGAACTGGCGGGTGGCACCTTTGAGAGCACCCTGCGCAGCCAGGCCGCCAAGTTGAAGGCGGAACTGATCAGGCAGACCCTGGCCGACGTCGAGTCCTGGGTCAAGGCGATGCAGCACGAGTACGAGCGGCTGCACCCGGACCGGCCGAACGACCGGGTCATCGCCGACGGCAGCGGCTGGGTGTACCGATCGGACCAGTACTCGAGCGGCGAGGCGAGGATCCCGGACTCGGAGATCGCGGCGTACGAGACCGCCATCCGCACCCAGTACTACGAGTGGGTGATTCCGGCGTTCGAGCGGTACCTCCTGCCCGATCCGGATGCCCTCAACCCCACGATCGACGCGCTGCGGACGATCGAGAGCTCGTTCGGCGGCAGCCAGGACGACGCCCAGAACTACCAGACGAGCAGGCTCGCGCTGACCCGGATCAACGACGTGCGCAGCGACATGGGCCACTGGGCGGGCGACTTCCAGGTCAACTTCATCGACAACTTCCTGACGCCCCTGCAGAACACGGTGGTCAACCAGGCGGCGGCGGCGAAGATGGCGCGGGAGGTGCTGGGGCTCAACAAGCTCGCCTACATCGCCCAGCGCAAGGCGATCCTCCAGCTGCTGGACTCCTCGATCAAGGCGCTCGGTGAGCTGTCGAAGGACAAGAGCCCGAGCGCGCACACCTGGGCCACCCTCATCGGCATCACCGCCGGCACCGTTCTCACCGGATTCGGGGTGACCGCCTGGGTCGGCATCGCACTGATCAGCGCCAGCACGATCGCGCAGGGGCTCAGCCCGGACCCCAAGACGGAGACCAACCTCGCCGCGCCGACGGCGCAGGAGATCGCCGTCAAGATCGCGGATGCGCTCTCGGCCCAGTCCAACGCCGTCCGCGAGGACGAGGACACCGTCATGGCCATGCTCAATACGTTGCAGTCGGGCATCAGCAATTCGCGTACCAAGCTCGGCGAGTTGGCCGTGCCGAAGCCGAACCTGGCCACGGCCACGCCCGCCGACGTCACCGGTGGGCACTTCCGCCCGGCCCACTGACGTCCGCCCGGCCCAGCCGGGCCGGGCGTCGCGGGTCAGGCGAACAGCTTCAGGCCGACCACCCCGGCCACGACCAGCAACAGGCACAGGATCCGCGGCCAGCTGGTCGATTCACCGAGGGCGAGCATGCCGACCAGCGCCGTGCCGACCGCGCCGATGCCCACCCACACGACGTAGCCGGTGCCGACCGGGATGCTGCGCAGCGCCCAGGCCAGCCCGGCCATGCTCGCGAGCAGGCCCGCCGCGAAGATGATCGACGGTACGGGGCGGCTGAACCCGGCGCTGCGGCCCAGCGCGACCGCCCAGACGGTTTCCAGCATTCCGGAGACGACGAGTACTACCCAGGCCATCACGATTCGCTTTCGCAGAGCCGTACAGGGAGAAGATCCCGCCACTCGGCTCGATTCGGGCCACCCGGGGCGTGGGCCCCGCCGCGCCTCGCGCGCTCGCGCCGACTCGGTGATCTTCTGTGCGTCGTCTTCGCCTGCCGGGTACGACACACCGCTCGTCCGGGACGGGCCACGCGGACCTGTCCCGAACGAGTATAGGGCGGTGCTGTTCGCCGGGGCCGGGGCCGCCACGGATCGGGGAGCGCTGCGACGGGTGGCGGTGGCGAGCCGTCACGGTGCCAGCAGCGGCTCCGGGGTGCGCAGGAGGGTGGCGGCCCGGTGCGCGGGCAGCGCCGGGGAGAGGAGATAGCCCTGGCCCCGGGTGCAGTTCAGCGCCCGCAGCTCCGCCCGCTGCCGCTCGGTCTCGATGCCCTCGGCGATCACGCCGACGCCGAGCGCGTCCGCGATGGCCAGCACGGCGCGGACCAGGCCCCGGTCGGTGCCGCCGCCGGTCATTCCGGCGACGAACGAGCGGTCGATCTTGAGGATGTCGATCGGGAACCACTTCAGGTAGGCGAGGCTGGAGTAGGAGGTGCCGAAGTCGTCCAGCGCGAAGCTGATCCCCGCCCCGCGCAGGGCCGCGGCCGACTCGGCCACGTCGTCGCGCAGGTAGCTGTGCTCGGTGACCTCGAGGCAGAGGTCGGTGGGGTGCACCCCCGCGGCGCGGATCGCGGCCAGCACGGTCGGCGCGAGGTGGGGCTGCTGGAGCTGAACCGGCGACAGGTTCACGCTCATCCGCAGGTCGTCCCGGCCGCTGGCGGAGCGCCAGTCGGCGAGCTGCCGACAGGCCCGCTCAAGCACCCACTGCCCGATGGGAATGATCGCGCCGGTCTCCTCGGCGAGCGGGATGAACACGTCCGGGGGAACCGGGCCGCGCTGCGGATGGGCCCAGCGCAGCAGGGCCTCGAAGGCGAGCACCCGGCCGGTCTCCAGGTCCCAGATGGGCTGGTAGGCCAGGGCGAGCTGGCGGCGTTCGAGAGCGCGCAGCAGGTCGGAGCGCAGGCCGAGGCGGTCCAGGGAGCGGTGCGAGGCGTCGTCGTCGAAGACCTGGATGAGGCCGGGGCCGCGGTCCTTGGCGGCGTACATGGCGGCGTCGGCGTCCCGGAGCATGTCGCTGGCGGTGGTGGCGCGCCGGGCGCCGACGACGCCGCCGACGCTGGCCGAGATCCGCACGCGCTCGCCGCCCAGGTGGAAGTCGGCGTCCAGGGCGCGGGCCACGCGCCGCCCGACCTGGGCCACGGCGGCCAGGTCGGCGACGCCGTCGAGGACCACCACGAACTCGTCGCCGCCGAACCGGCCGAGCAGGTCACCGGGGCGCAGGCTGCGGCGCAGCCGGGCGGCGACCTGCTTGAGCAGTTCGTCGCCGGCCTCGTGGCCCAGCCGGTCGTTGACCGCCTTGAACTTGTCCAGGTCACAGAAGAGCAGGCCGACCTGGCCGGGCTCGTCCCGGGCCAGGTCCGCGGCGAGGCGCTGGCCGACCAGGGTCCGGTTGGCCAGCCCGGTGAGCGGGTCGTGGGTGGCGCGCCGGCGCAGTTCGTCCTCCAGGCGCTTGCGCTGCTCCACCACCCGGGACGACAGCACGACCGCCTGCTGGCCGCCGGTCGCCTCGGTGGGCGGGGCGGGGCGCAGGGCGCTCTCCACCCACACCCACCGCTGGTCGCCGCCGCGCACCCGGTACTCGATGGTCCGGTCGCCGGGGTCGGCGGCGAGCGCGGCGGTGAGGGCCGCCTCGACCCGGTGCCGGTCGTGCGGGTGCACCAGTTCGGTGACCGGGCGGCCGAGCAGGCGGGACGGCGCCCGCCCCAGCTCCCGCTCGTGCGACGGGGACGCGTAGACCAGGCACCCGTCCGCGCCGACCATCGCGACCAGGTCGCTGATCGAGTCCGTGACCAGGCGCAGGGACGACTCGCTGCGCACCAGCGCCCGGTACAGCTCGGCGTTGGCCAGCGCGGCGGCCACGTGGTTGGCGAAGATCGTGACGATCTCGGCGAGGTCGGCGGCGAACGGGCGCAGCTGGTCCCGGGCGGCGTAGAGCAGCACGGCGGGGACGCCGTCGCGGGTCACGGGCACGCAGAGCAGGCTCTGCCCGGGCGCGGTGCACGCGGTGACCGCCCCGTCCCCCGGCGCCGGCGGGAGGCCGGCGCACGCGTAGGGCTGGCCGTGCCGGGCCGTCTCCCAGCCGGGCAGCTCCTCGACCGGGCGGGGCCAGTCGCCCGCCACCTCACCGGCGACGCCGCGCAGGTGGCCGCGGCCGTCCTCGATCACGACCAGCCAGGCGGCGTCGGCGGCGGTGAGCCGGCTCAGCAGCTCGGCGGCCTCGGCGAGCAGCGGCTCCAGGTCCAGGTGCCGGGCGAGCAGGTGGCCGGACTGGGCCAGTTGCTCCATCGCGATGGTCCGCTCGCGCTCCTCCACGGCCAGCCGCAGCCGGTCCGCCACCGAGCCGAGGACCTGGAGGTCGAGCTGGGTGAACGGGTCGCGGCCGCGGCGGCAGAGCAGCAGCAGATCGCAGAACCCGCGGCCGCCGTCCTCGGCGAGCGGGATCCACACCGAGGACTCCATGCCGAGCCGGGCCATCGGGGCCGGGGCGAAGGTGAGGTCCGCGCCGCCGTGCCGGGAGGCCATGCCGGGGGAGCGGAGGACGGCCGGCCCGGCGGTGGGCATCGGCCAGCCCTCCCGGAACGCCGGGTCGTCCTCGGGCAGGCCGCACGCGTTGCGGACCACCAGCCGGTCGTGCACCGGGCGCAGCAGGCAGGTCACGTCCGCGGAGAAGACGTCGGACAGCACGGTCAGGGTGAGGTCCATCAGCTCGTCGGGCGGGCACGGCTGGCCGATGACGGTGAGCACCCGGATCAGCCGGGTGGTGTCCCGGTACGCGTCGCGGACGGCGTCGGTGACCACGGCGAGCTGGCGCCGCAGCTCCGATACCGGGTTGCCGGCGAGCCCGCCGGGCGGGCCACCGGCTAACTCCTCGGCCGGCGGGGCGCCACCCGCACCCGGCCCGCCGGTGCCGCCTGACATTGCGCCTCCTATCGGCGGTCTACAGGGCGATCGCTGCCACGGTCGCGTTGTGGTAGCCGGCGACGCCCGTGGTGCGAGCGAACTCACCGTACGTGTAGAAGCCGAAGGTCGGCAGGGCGCCTGCCGCGGTCTGCAGCCGCCGGGCCTCCTCCGCGCCCCGCTCGCGCAGGATGTCCAGCCGGGCCACGCAGCTGAACACCAGCAGCACGGACGGCTCGTGCCGCCGGTGTGCGGCCGCCGGCGAGCCGGCCGAGCGGGCGACCACGCGGTCGGTGATGCCGAGCAGGTCGTCCTGGCCGCAGGTGACGATCTGCACGGCCGAGTACGGCGGCAGCGGGGTGAACGTGCGCAGCCGATCCGCGCCGTCCACGAACACCCCCCGGATCAGCTCGGTGCCGTCCGGCTCGATCAGGCCGAAAGCGTGCGCCGAGTGGTAGCCGGCGAACCGGGAGGTGCGCAGCTTCTCGTCGATCGGCTCGTGGTCGAAGTGCTCCCGCCAGATCTCCAGCGCCGGCCGGCCGGCGATCTCGTGCACCACCGAACCGTCCACCCGGGTCACCAGCAGTGGCAGGCTGACCGGGCGCCAGCCGTGCTCCACCGGCACGTCCAGCGGGTGCGGCGAGTTGATCCAGACCGCGACCGCGCCGTCGGCGAGGGCGGCGCCGTCGTGGAACACGAACGTCTCCGCGAGCCGCCGGTCGTCGCCCGCCGCCCCGCCGGCCACCGGTACCGCCGAGCCGGCCACCCGGTGCACGCCGTTGAGCAGCGTCTGCTGGTTGCCCGCCATGCCGTCGGCGAACAGCAGGACGGCCGAGTGCGGGGCCTCGCCCGGCTCGGCGGCGGCCCGGGCGGCCCGGGCGATCGACAGGCCGGCGCCGAACGCGTCGGCGCGCAGGCCGGTCGCGGAGGCGACCCCGAACCGGTACGGGCCGGCGCTGAGCGCCAGCACGGCCACGCCCTCCCCGGGCTCGGCGAGCGCGCCGTTGGCGAAGTGCCCGCTGCTGGTGGCGCCGACCAGCGGTGCCTCGCCGGTGATCGAGCGGACCCCCGCCAGCAGGTCCGCCAGCCGGTACCGGACCGAGGCGTACACCACGATCAACGCGGGCGTCCCGGTGCCGAGCGCGGCCAGGGCGGCCGCGGCGGCGGTGCGCCCCGCGGCGGTGGCGTCCGGCGCGGCGCTGGTACCCACGCCCGCCCGGCAACGCGCGGTGCCCCCGCCGGCGGCGGCGCTGCCCGCGTCGGTACGTCCGATGGTGACGCCAGCGGCAGCGGTGTGGCCGGCGGTGGTGCCGGCCGCGCCGTGGCTGATGCCGGCTGAGCCGGTGTTGGCGCTGCGGCCGGCGGCGGCGCTATGGCCGGCGGTAGCGCTGCGGCCGGCGGTGGCGAGCCCGGCCGAGCGCGGCCCGGCCGGCGCCGGGGCGTGCGGATCACGCTGGGTGAGCACGGCGTATCCTTGCACGCCCGGGGCGGGCGCGGGGTCCGTCACCGGTCTCGGACCGGTTGCAAAACGACGACCGGGATCTGCCGATCCGTCCGGTTCTGGTAAACGTCGTAGTCCGGCCAGACGCCGCACATCAGCGTCCACAGCCGGTCCCGCTCCTCGCCGCTGGCGGTGTGCGCCTCGGCGTCGAACCGGTGCCCCTCCACCTGGACCCGGACCCGCGGGTCGGCCGAGAGCAGCCGGTACCAGCGCGGGTGCCGGGGCCGCCCGCCGGCCGAGGCGACCACCAGGTAGGCGTCGCCGTCCCGGCCGTAGATCAGCGGGGTGCGGCGGCCCCGCCCGGCCGCCTGGTCGTGCACGGTCAGTAGCAGGGTGGGCACGCCGTTCCAGTAGTGACCGTCGGCGCCGTCCGTGGCCACGTACCGCTGTAGGTGCTCGCGTTGCCAGCCGGACGGCGGGTCGATCGGCTCGGCGTCCAGATGCGTCATCGAAGGTCCTCCCGGGGGTAGACCAGACAAGCCTTCAGTAAGCGTCGCCGGACTTCAATGCCTTGGGGGGCGTTTCACGCGCTGTCCGCCGCGCGCCCGGGCTGCGCCGATGGCCCGGTACCCTCGGGTGGTGTCCGACTCCGCCGCACCGGCCCGCCGCGTCGCCCTGCTCACCCTGGGCTGCGCCCGCAACGAGGTGGACTCCGAGGAGCTGGCGGCCCGCCTGCACGCCGACGGCTGGGAGGTCGGCACCGACGGCGAGGGCGCCGACGTGGTGGTGGTCAACACCTGCGGCTTCGTGGCCAAGGCCAAGGAGGACAGCATCCAGACCCTGCTCGCGGCGGCGGACACCGGCGCGAAGGTGGTCGCGGCCGGGTGCATGGCCGAGCGGTACGGCGCGGAGCTGGCCGACAGCCTGCCCGAGGCGGACGCGGTGCTGGGCTTCGACGACTACCCGGAGATCTCCACCCGGCTGACCGCGGTGCTGGCCGGCGAGGAACTGGCCGCGCATACCCCGCGTGACCGGCGCGAGCTGCTCCCGCTGACCCCGGTCGCCCGCCGCGGGGCCGGGGTGGTGCTCCCGGGGCACGCGACCGTCGACACGCACACCCCGGCCCACCTGCGTGGCATCCTGCGCAAGCGGCTCGGCGGCGGGCCGGTCGCGTCGCTCAAGCTCGCCAGCGGCTGCGACCGCCGGTGCGCCTTCTGCGCGATCCCCGCCTTCCGCGGCGCGTTCGTCTCCCGTGCCCCCGACGAGCTGCTCGGCGAGGCGGAGTGGCTGGCCAAGACGGGCGTCCGGGAGCTGGTGCTGGTCAGCGAGAACTCCACCTCGTACGGCAAGGACCTGGGCGACCCGCGCGCCCTGGAGAAGCTGCTGCCCCAGCTCGCCGCCGTGGCCGGGATCGTGCGGGTGCGGGTCAGCTACCTGCAGCCGGCGGAGACCCGGCCGGGGCTGGTCGAGGCGATCGCCACCACGCCCGGCGTGGCCGGGTACTTCGACCTGTCGTTCCAGCACGCCAGCGAGCCGGTGCTGCGCCGGATGCGCCGCTTCGGCTCGACCGGGCGCTTCCTGGAGCTGCTCGCCTCGGCCCGGGCGCTGGATCCGGCGGCCGGCGCCCGGAGCAACTTCATCGTCGGCTTCCCCGGCGAGACCCGGGCCGACTTCGACGAGCTGGTCCGGTTCCTGACCGCCGCCCGGCTGGACGCGATCGGCGTCTTCGACTACAGCGACGAGGACGGCACCGAGGCCGCCGGGATGGCCGGCAAGGTCGCCCGGGCGACGGTCAGGCGGCGGTACGACCGGCTGCTCGCCCTCGCCGACGAGCTGTGCGCCCAGCGGGCCGAGGAGCGGCTGGGCTCCGTCGTCGAGGTGCTGGTCGACGCCCTCGACGACGGGCAGGAGGGCGTCGTCGAGGGCCGGGCGGCGCACCAGGCGCCGGAGGTGGACGGCTCCACCACGCTGGTCGCCGGCGACGCGGGGGTGGATCTCGCCGCGTTGCGCCCCGGCGACCTGGTCCGCGCCACCGTGACCGGCACCGAGGGCGTCGACCTGATCGCCGTGCCGACCGAGCTGATCTCCGCCGCGGTACCGCCGACGGGGCCGCGGTGAACCAGGCGGCCCAGGCGCGCCGGGTGCCGCTGGTCAACGCGGCGAACGTGCTGACCGCGGCCCGGCTGGTCATGATCCCGGTGTTCGCCGTGCTGCTGATCCTCTCCGGGCTGACCCACCCCGGCGGCCGGATCGCCGCCTGCGTGACCTTCGGCCTGGCCGCGCTCACCGACTTCGTGGACGGGTGGATCGCCCGCCGGTACGCCCTGGTCACCGCGTTCGGCAAGGTCGCCGACCCGATCGCGGACAAGGCGCTGACCGGCACCGCCCTGGTGCTGCTGTCCGCCTTCGGGCACCTGCCCTGGTGGGTCACCGGGGTCATCCTGGCGCGGGAGTTCGGCGTCACCGCGCTGCGGTTCTGGGTCCTGCGGTACGGGGTGATCGCGGCGAGCCGGGGCGGCAAGGCGAAGACGGCGCTCCAGACGGCGGCGATCGTCTGGTACCTGTGGCCGTTCGGCGGGCTGCTGGCCGCGGTGGGCCCGTGGCTGATGGGCGCCGCCGTCGTGGTGACGCTGGTGACGGGGGCGGACTACGTGTTGCGCGCGCTGCGGATGCGCCGGCAGGGGAGTTGATGGACGGCGGGTCCGTGGACGTGGCCGGCTACCTGGCCCGGCTGGGTGTGGCCCACCCCGGGCCGCCGTCCGTGGTGGGCCTGCACGCGCTGCACCGCGCGCACGTCGAGCGGGTGCCCTACGAGACCCTGCGCATCCACCTCGATTCCCCGACGACCGTGGACCCGGCCGAGTCGGCGGCCCGCGTGGTCGCCGGGGAGGGCGGCTACTGCTTTCACCTCAACGGCGCCTTCTCGGCGCTGCTGGCGGCGCTGGGGTACGACGTGCGCTGGCACGTGGCCGGGGTGCAGCCGCACGGGGTACCGGAGCCGGTCGGCGCGAGCGGCGACCACCTGGCGCTGACCGTGCACGGGCTGCCGGGCGGCGACTGGCTCGTCGACGTGGGACTGGGCGACGGCCTGTACGAGCCGCTGCCGCTGCGCCCGGGCCGGTACCGCCAGGGCCCGTTCGCGTACGCGCTGGCGCCGTCGTCGGTGATACCGGGCGGTTGGCGGTTCGCGCACGACCCGTCCGGCGGCTTCCTCGGCATGGACTTCGGCATGCCGCTTGCCGGCCCGGCCGACCTCGCCGCCAACCACCGGCGCCTGTCCACCGACCCGGAGTCCGGCTTCGTCCGGGTGTTCACCGCGCAGCGCCGCCGGGCCGACGCCGTCGACGTGCTGCGCGGCTGCGCGTTCAGCACGCTTTCCGCGGCGGGCAGGTCGAGGCGCGAGGTGACGGGGCGGGGCGAGTGGCTGGCGCTGCTCGCCGAGGTCTTCGGGCTGCGCCCCGCCCCCGCCGAGGCCGACCGGCTCTGGCGCCGGGTCGGTGCCGCCCACCGGGCGTGGCTCGCGGCGCGGCGGGAGGAGGCGTGACCGTGCCCCATCCGGCGGCCGCGGCGGTCGAGACCCTTTACGCCCGTGGCGAAACCCTGGGCGTGGTCGAGTCCCTGACGGGTGGCCTGCTCGCCGCCACGATCGTGGAGATCCCGGGGGTCAGCGCGGTGTTCCGGGGCGGCCTGGTCGCCTACGCCACCGACCTCAAGACGCGCCTGGCCGGGGTGCCCGAGCCGCTGCTGGCCGCGCGCGGGCCGGTCGACCCGGAGGTGGCCGCCGCCCTGGCCGCCGGCGGCCGGGAGCGGCTCGGCGCGGACTGGGCCCTGGCCACGACGGGTGTCGCCGGCCCGGAGCCGCAGGCCGGCAAGCCGGTCGGGTTGGTGTATCTCGCCGTCGCCGGGCCGGGTGTGGGGCAGATCCGGGAGCTGCGCCTGCCGGGGGGCAGGCCCGCCATCCGGGTGGCGGCCGTGCGGGCCGCCATCGCGCTTCTCACCGAGTCGATCGGCGCCTGAGGGTCGAATGGGGCCGTTCTGGCCTGCGGACGCGGCGGGGCAGGGGTGACCCGCGTTGCTTCCGGGTATGGCGGGCCGAGATGTCGACGGTGGCCTCAGCGGGTACCGTTGCGGGAAGCCATCGGCGCCAGCCGGGGGCCCGCGTCAGGAGGAGGTGCCATGGTCCTGCTACGACGGGTGATCGGCGACGCCCTACGCGCCCGCCGGCGGGGTCAGCACCGGACCCTGCGTGAGGTCTCCACCGCGGCGAACGTCAGCCTCGGGTACCTGTCTGAGATCGAGCGCGGGCAGAAGGAGGCGTCCAGCGAGTTGCTGGCGGCGATCTGCGACGCGCTCGGCGCCCAACTCTCCGAGTTGCTGCGCGAGGTCAGCGACACGCTGATCCTGGCCGAGCAGGTGGACGGCGTGCTGGAGCCCGCGACCCAGGGTTCGCCGCAGGGCCCGACGCGGGGCCCGGAGGGTGCCGGCGGCGCCGGTGCCGAGCCGGGGCGCGGTCGGCCCGCGGCCGTCCCGGCGGCCCGGCCGTCGCCCGAGCGCCCGGCGTCCCCGGTCCCGGGTGCCGGCGAGGAGGGCACCGCCCCGCGGACCCCGGCGCCGGCGAGCGCGGTGCTGCCGGTGGCGTCGGCCCCCGCCGCGAAGTTCTCCCCGCATGCCCATTCCGCCCTGCGTACCACCCGCCAGGAGCAGATGGTGCGCCGGCTGGGCGGCGGCGCGGTCGGCGAGACCACCGTCTCGATCCGCCGCGACACGCCGCACCCGGCGGCATTGAAGGCGGCGCTGGCGGGCGCCCGGACGATCCGTGACCGGGGCATCGACCGCGAGATGGCCCCGGTCGGCTGACCGCCATCCCCCGACCGGTCCGTCCGGCGGCTGCCGAGACGTGCGCCGAGCGCGTACTGTCGAGGATCAAGCGGTCGACACGAGGGGAATAGAGCGGACGATGGCGAACCCGTTCGTCAAGGGCTGGCGGTACATGATGGCGCTGTTCGGCGCCAAGATCGATGAATACGCCGATCCGAAGGTACAGATCCAGCAGGCGATCGAGGACGCCCAGCGCCAGCATCAGGCCCTGGTCCAGCAGGCCGCCGCCGTGATCGGCAACCAGCGGCAGCTGGAGATGAAGCTGAACCGGCAGCTGTCCGAGGTGGAGAAGCTCCAGGCGATGGCCCGCCAGGCGTTGGTCCTGGCGGACCGCACGCGCGCCGACGGGGACGAGCAGAAGGCGGGCGAGTACGAGCAGACCGCCCAGCAGCTGGCCACCCAGTTGGTCGCGGCCGAGCAGGCGATGGAGGACCTGAAGACCCTGCATGACCAGGCGCTGAACGCCGCGGGCCAGGCCCGCAAGGCGGTCGACAACAACCGGATGGTGCTGGAGCAGAAGCTCGCCGAGCGCACCCGGCTGCTCAGCCAGCTCGAGCAGGCCAAGATGCAGGAGACCGTGGCCCGCTCGCTGGAGTCCATGTCGGCGATCGCCGCGCCGGGCACCACGCCGTCGCTGGACGAGGTGCGCGAGAAGATCGAGAAGCGGTACTCGACCGCGATGGGCCGCGCGGAGCTGGCCTCCACCAGCGTCGAGGGGCGCATGCTGGAGGTGCAGAAGTCGACGCTGGACATCGCCGGTGCGAGCCGGCTGGACCAGATCCGGGCCAGCATGTCCGGCGAGAAGCTGGCCGGTGCGCCGGCCCAGCCGGCGGTGGACCGGGCGAAGACCGACGCCACGGTGGCCCGGCTGGACGAGATCCGGGCCAGCCTGGCGCAGGAACAGAAGCCCGCGGGCGAGGCGTCGAGCGCGGGGTAAACGGGGGCGGGGCGCGATGGTGGACGAGCGGGCCAGGTACTTCCGGCGGTTGCGGCGGCTGCGCCGGGGCGCCCGCCGGTGGAGCGTCATCGCCGCCGGGCTCACCGGTGCGGCGGCGGTGCTCACCCCGTACGCGGGGCTGGGTCTGCCGGACGCGGCCTGGGCGGCGGCCGCGGGCCTGAGCGCGGCGACCGCCTGGTGGCGCTGGTCGGACCTGCGTGCCCTGGCGGCCCAGCCGGTGCCCGAGCCGGCCGACCCGGCGCTCGCCGCGCAACGCGTCCAAGCCCGGCTGCTGGCCACCGTGCAGGCGTTGCCGGCCGGCCGGGCCGCCGTCGCCGAGGTGCGCCGGCGGCGGTCCCGGCTCGCGCTGCGCGGCTCGGGGGCGGCCGAGGCGTGGGCGCGGCTGGACCGCGCGTCCTCGGCGATGGAGGGCCTGGCCGTCCGGCTCGGCGCCATCGGCGAGGGCGCGGTCCTGGAGGCGGCGGCTGCCGAGCGCTCGCTGCGGGACCTGGCCCACCGGGTCGCCGCCGTGGAGCGCGCGCTCCGGTTCGCCCCGCAGGACGCCGCCCCGGACCTCGCCGAGGCGCACCGGGACCTGGTCGACCAGTTGGTGAGCGGGGTCGACGCGTACGAGCGGCTGGTGGCCGCCGCGGCCAGCTACGTGGCGGAGGACGTCCGCTCGGTCGGCGGCCACCCGGAGGTGACCCGGCTGACCGAGGCCACGGACCTGCTGCGCGGCGTCGCCGCCGGCCTGTCCGAGCTGCGGAACCTGGCTGATCCCTTACCGGCTGACCCGGTGCCCGCTCGGCCCACCTCGCGCGCCTAGTCCCGCTACCGTGGGCTGAGCCGGGATCCCCCTGACCTTCGGCGTCGTCGGTCCGGGGATGGGCGGGTATGGGTGACGGTGATCAGGGCGACCGCCCGGTGGTATCGCTCAGCCCGTCCGCCGAGTACACCCCGCTCGACCCGGCCGAACTGGACGCGCTGCGGGATCTCGGCCGGCGCTGGCCCCCGGCGGGCAGCCGCCGCGGCGACCTGCCCCTCGACCCGGCGCTCGGCCGGTTCAGCGACCGGCCGACGGCCAGCCGGTTCAACCGGTTCGCCCAGGTGCGGCTGTTCCGGGCCGAGGCGCCCGGCGAACTGGCGGCGACCGAGCGCGCCGGGCGCCCGCAGTCCCGGCTCGGCCGGTCGCTCGCCGCGGTCCGCCGGGTCGCCGTGGGGCCGCCGCTGACCAGCGCCGCCGTGGTCCAGGAGCGGATGCGCAAGCTGGTGGCGCTGCCGATCCTCTCCTCCGACCTGATCTCCTCGGTCGCTTACGGGCCCGAGGCCATGCTCACCATCCTGGTGCTGGCCGGCACCGGGGCGCTGGGACTGTCGCTGCCGATCGGCGCCGCCCTGGTCGTCCTCATGCTCTCGGTCGGCATCTCCTACCGGCAGACCATCGCCGCCTACCCGCATGGCGCCGGCTCGTACATCGTGGCCAGCGACAACCTGGGTGCCCGGTACGGGCTGGCGGCCGGCGTCGGGTTGCTGCTGGACTACGTGCTGACCGTCGCCGTGTCGGTGGCGTCCGGCATCGCCGCCGTCACGTCCGCGCTGCCGCGGCTGGCGCCGCTGACCATCCCGATGGCCCTGGTGGTCATCGCCGTGCTGCTCGCCGGCAACCTGCGCGGGGTGCGGGCGTCCGGGAAGCTGTTCGCCGCGCCCACGTACGGGTTCCTCGTGGCCATCGGCGCTCTGCTGGTGGTCGGGTTGGCCCGGGCGGCGGGGCGGGGGTTCACGCCGGTCCCCGCGCCGCACGAATCCGCGATGGCGGGGATCGGCGCGGTCCTGGTGCTGCGCGCGTTCGCCTCCGGCGCCACGTCCATGACCGGCATCGAGGCCGTCTCCAACGCCGTGCCGGTGTTCCATCCGCCGGAGTGGCGGCAGGCCCGCACCACGCTGAGTTGGATGATCGGCATTCTGGTCACGCTGTTCGCCGGGCTGGTGGTGTTCGCGCACATCGAGGGCGTGGCGCCCAGCGCACACGAGACCGTGCTGTCCCAACTGGCCCGGCGCGCCTTCCCCAGCGGCCCCTGGTACTACCTCGTCCAGATCGCCACGGCGGCCATCCTGCTGCTCGCCGCGAACACGTCGTTCAACGACTTCCCGCGGGTGCTGTACTTCATCGCCCGGGACGGGTACGCGCCGCGCGGCTTCCTGCGCATGGGTGACCGGCTGGCGTTTCGCAACGGCATCACCACCCTGGCCGTGGCCGCCGCGCTGCTCGTGATCGTGTTCCGCGCCAGTACCCAGGCGCTGATCCCGCTGTACGCGGTGGGCGTCTTCCTCGCGTTCACGCTCTCCCAGGCCGGGATGGTGGTGCACTGGCGCCGGCACCGCACCGGGCGCTGGCGGCACAGCCTCGCCATCAACGCGGTCGGCGCGGCGCTGTCCGGGGTCGTGCTGGTCACCGCCGCCGCCACCAAGTTCCTCTCCGGCGCCTGGGTGGTGGTCCTCGCCGTGCCGCTGATGGTGCTGCTGGGGATGCGGATCCGGCGGCACTACGACCGGGTCGGCGCGGCGCTGTCGCACCGCCAGCCCACCGAGCCGGCCGGGGAGAGCCCGGAGCGGCCGGACCAGGTGCGGCACCTGTACGTCGTCCCGGTGGCCCGGCTGGACCGGGCGGCGCTGCGCACGCTGGCGTACGTGGCCTCGCTCAACCAGCCGGCGTTCGCCGTGCACATCAGCCCCGACGACGAGGAGGACGAGCGGTTCCGGTCCCAGTGGCAGGCGTGGGGCGACCACCTGCCCCTGGAGATCATCGTGTCGCCGTACCGGGCGATCGTGCCCCCGCTGGCCCACTACCTGGCGGCGCTGCATTCGCTGCGCCCCGATCTCACCGTGACGGTCCTCCTCCCGGAGGTCGTGGTGCCCCCGGGGTGGCAGCGCTTGCTGCGCACCGAGACGCCGAGGCGGCTGCGGCGCGCGCTGCGGGATCTGCCCGGCGTCGTCGTCGGCAGCGTCCCGATGCACGTCACGCCGTGACCGGCGGCCGCTCCGCGTCCGGCGCCTCACCGGCCGCTGCCTCGGCGGCCGGTGCCTCGGGGGCGGCTGTCTCAGGGGCCGGTGTTTCGGGGGAGCGCGGCGAGCCCGGCGGCTGGGGCTGGCAGCGCGGACACCAGTACGTGACCCGCTCCGCGTCGGCCTCGTGCTTGCGGACCGGTGTGCCGCACCGCCGGCACGGCTGCCCGCGCCGGCCGTACACGTAGTTCGCCTCCGCCTTGCGCAGCGAGCCCGTGGTGGTCTGTAGCCACCGCCCCCGGTTCGAGGCGAGTAGCCGGTGGGCCAGGTCGACCACGGCGGGCAGCTCCGGTACCTGGCCCACCGGCGTCCACGGCCAGACGCCGCGCAGGAACAACACCTCGCACTTGTACAGGTTGCCGACGCCGGCCAGGTTCCGCTGGTCCAGCAGCGCCTCCGCGACCGGCCGCTCCGGCTGCGCGGCCAGGCGGCGCACCGCCTCGGCCGGATCCCAGCCCGCGCCGAGCAGGTCCGGACCGAGGTGCCCGACGAGCCGCCCCTCGTACAGGGTCGGCACAAGCTGCACTTCGTGCAGGTGGTATCCGACCGCCACGGCGTCGGCGGTGCGCAGCACGACCCGGATCAGGTGGGCCGGCTTGGCCGCCCACCGGTCGCCCGGCGCGTACGCCCGCCAGGCGCCGTCCATCCGCAGGTGCGAGTGCAGCGTCAGGTGGTTGCGCCCCGTCGGCTCCCGCATGCGCAGCAGCAGGTGCTTGCCGCGGCTCGCGGACTCCAGCACGGTCCAGCCGACCAGCGACTGGGTGGCCAACCGCGGCACCCGGAAGTCGGTCGCGGTCAGCCGGCCGCCCGCCAGGGCGCGGTGCAGCGCGCGGGCGGTGTTCCAGACGGTGTCGCCTTCGGGCACGCACCCATCCTGCCGCGCCCCGCCGTCGTGTGCAGCCCGTCCTCGCGGCGGGTGGGTCAGGAGGTGGTCTCGATGCGCAGGATGTCGCCGGGCGCGACGGCGAGCACCACGACCGCCCGGCCGCCGTCGACGGCGACCGCGATCCGGTCCGCGGAGTCGGCGTAGACGACCAGGCCGCCCGGGGGCGCGTCGGCGAACGTGGCGCCGCGGACCGCGTGGACCCCGCCGACCGTGAGCCGGTCGCCGAGGGCGGCCAGCGCCTCCCCCGGCGCCGCCAGTTGGACGTTGCCGAACCGGTCCACGGTGAGGACCTCGGCCTCCAGCCAGCCGTCGCCGGCCAGCATCACCGGCTCCGGCAGCCGGACCAGGGTGGCCAGTTCCACGGGCGGGCCGGCCTCGGCCAGATCGGTGCCGAAGGCGATCCGCGCCGCGGCGGGGGCGAAGATATCCCGGCCGTGGAACGTGCGGGAGACCGCCGCCGCGTACCACTGCGGGTTGGCCAGTTCGACCGCGCGGGTGGCACCGCCCAGCGCCTCCGCCGCCCAGGGCAGCAGGCCGTTGTCCGGGCCGACGAGGACTCCGCCGGGGGTCTGGATGGCCAGCCCGCGCCGGGCGGTACCCACCCCCGGGTCCACGACCGCGACGTGCACCGCCGGCGGCAGGTGCGGCACGGTCTGCGCCAGCACCGCGGCGGCGCGCGGCACGTCGCCGGGGGCCACCGTGTGGGTCACGTCGATGACCCGGACGGTCGGCGCGAGCCGGGCGATGACGCCGTGGCAGGACGCCACGAAGCCGTCCGAGAGGCCGTAGTCGGTGGTGAGGCTGATCCACTCGTAGCCCGCCATGCGAGCACCGTATCGCCTGCCGCCCGGATCAGGCTCGCGAAGGTGCCCGACCGCCCGGCGGGTCACGGTCCGGGAAGGTGCCCGACCGCCCGGCGGCTCACGGTCGGGACGGCGCCCGGCGGCTCACGGTCGGGACGGCGGCCGGCGGGCGAACAGGAACAGGAACGGCAGGGTGCACACCAGCGGGCCGAGCACCGCCAGTGGCCGCCACAGCCACCAGGTGAAGTCCGGCACGGAGTGCGCCGGCAGCTGGTACCCGAAGAGCCGCCACGCGGCGAACAGCGCGACCGCCATGCCGGTGCCGTGGAACAGGAACAGCGGCAGCGCGTACCGGTTGACCGCCTGGTTGGCCGCGCGCCACCGGCGGCCGGTGAGCACCCGCTCCATCGTGGGGCGCAGCACCTCCACCACGCCGATCTGGAACAGCAGCAGGGACACGATGACGAACGTCGGCGGCGCCATGTTGGAGAAGCGCTCGCCGGGCACGCCCACCATCGAGCCCGGGTACAGGCCGGAGAAGACCAGGCCGCAGAGGCCGAACAGGCCGGTCCACAGCAGGGCCCAGTCGGTGCGCCGGGCCGCGCTCACCACCCGGTCGTAGAAGAATCCCGCCTGGTGCGCCAGGCCCCAGACCAGCACCATGTTCACCCAGCCGACCCAGCCCGCGCCGTACCGGAACCGCAGCAGGTCGACCAGCATCGCCCCGCCGCCGAGCCAGACCAGCACCAGCAGCCCGTACCGGCGGTGCAGCCACAGCGCCGCGGGCAGCAGCGCGATGAGCATCAGGTACACCGCGAGAAACCACAGTGGACTGACGATGAGCTTGACGGTCCGCCCCATGCCGGCCCAGTCGAAGTACCAGGCGGCGAAGGCGCCGACCGCCGCCCACACCGCGAGCAGGACCGCCGCCGGCACGGCGAGCTGGCGGACCCGCCGCCACACGAACCCGCCGAGCGGCACGCCCCGCGCGTGCGCCCGTTCCCACGACCGCAGGTGCACGTAGCCGCCGATATAGAAGAACAGCGGCATGACCTGGAACAGCCACGTCACCAGCCAGAAGCCGCGCACGAAGCCGAGCGGGCTGGTGGCGTGCGGCCCGTCCGGACCCCAGGTCAGCAGCGTGAACGCCCAGTGCCAGAGCACCACCACGATCAGGCTGGCCGCGCGCAGGAAGTCCACATAGGCGTTGCGCCCGCCGGCCCGGCGCCCCTGGGTGGCCAGCCACAGCCGGGGCAGGCCGCGCTCGCGGGCCAGGTCCGTCGCCGCGTCCAGCAGCCTCGTCCGCACGCCGCCGCCGGGTTCGGCCGCCGAGATGCTGACCACCTCCAGCCCGTCGCCGGCGATCCGGTACGCGAGCGCGCCGCGTACCGCGCCGTCGGCACCGGTGGCGATCAGGGTGGGCAGGTCGTACCCGTCTCCGCCCTCGGCGGTGGCGCGGACCGCCCGGACGGCCGGCGCATCCCCCTTGGTGGCTTCCCGCACGATCAGCTGATCCACGTGACAACCTTGCCCCATGCGATGGTGTGTCTTCACCGAGCCTCAAGAGGGTGCCACGCACGACGACCTGCTGCGGGTCGCCCGGCACGCCGAGGAACTGGGGTTCGAGGCGTTCTTCCGCTCCGACCACTACCTGGGTATCCACGGTGCCGGCCTGCCCGGCCCCACCGACTCGTGGGTCAGCCTCGGCGCGCTCGCCGTGCAGACGAGCCGCATCCGGCTCGGCACGCTGGTCAGCTCGGCCACGTTCCGGCTGCCCGGGCCGCTGGCCATCAGCGCCGCCCAGGTGGACCAGATGAGCGGCGGCCGGCTCGAACTGGGCCTCGGCAGCGGCTGGTTCGAGGCCGAGCACACGGCGTACGGGATCCCGTTCCCGCCGCTCGCCGAGCGGTTCGACCGGCTCACCGAGCAGCTGGAGATCGTCACCGGCCTGTGGCGGACACCGGTGGGCTCCGCGTACACGTTCCGCGGCAAGCATTACGAACTGGTCGACTCGCCCGCGCTGCCCAAGCCGAGCCAGCCCGGCGGCCCGCCGGTCATCGTCGGCGGCCGCGGCCCCCGCCGGACCCCGGATCTGGCCGCCCGCTACGCCGACGAGTTCAACGTCCCGTTCGCGCCGGTCACCGAGACGGCCGCCGTCCTCGAGCGGGTCCGCGCGATCGCCGCGTCGGTGCGCGAGCCCGGCCGCGACCCGCTGGTCCTCTCCGCCGCCCAGACCGTGGCCATCGGCCGCACCGAGGCCGAGGCCCGCCGCCGCACCGAGGCCATCGGCCAGACCCCGCCGCTGTCCGGCACGGTCTCCCAGGTCGTGGACGCCATCGGCGCGTACGCCGAGGCCGGCGTCCAGCGGCTGTTCCTCCAGATCCTGGACCTCTCCGACCTGGATCACCTGGACCTGATCGCGGCCGAGGTCGTCCCCCGGTTCGCCTGATCTCTCCCCGCCCCGTTACGCTGCCGTCCGCCCGCGCCGCCGGCCCGCCAATGTGGACCCGTGGTGGGTGACAAACGCCCTGATCCTCGCCGAACCGGACACTTCGCTTCCAAGGTCGCCGGAGCGGGTGCATGGGGGCGGTAGGCAAACCGGGCGCCAATTGATAGACCGGACGCAGGACGGATCGGGGGAGGCCGGGTGGTCCGGATCGGGGCCGGCTACGCGACGCTCGTGGCGCTGGGCGCGGCCGTCGTGTTCGCGCTGCCGGGGTGGTCGGGTGCCGCGTGGGCGGTGATCGGGCTGCTCACGGTGGCGGCCATGGGGTACGGCGGGTACCGGCACCGCCCGCGGCGGCGGCTGCCGTGGTTGCTCGTGGCCGGCGCGGTGCTGGCGATGGCGACCGGCGACGCGCTCTACGGCTTCGCCGTGCGCGGGCGGTCGCTGGCCGCCCCGCTGGCGGCGGACCTGTGCTATCTGGCGATGTTCCCGCTCGTGATCGCCGGGCTGGTGATGCTGACCCGGGCCAGCGTGGTGCTGCGCGACCGGGGCCGCCTGCTGGACCTGCTGGTGATGGTCTGCGGTGGCGCGCTGATCGCGTGGGTGGTGCTGATCGGGCCGATCGTGGCCCAGCCGGGCCTGGACGCGGTGGACCGCTCGGCCGCCGCCGTGTTCGCGATGGGCGGGCTGCTGCTGGTCGTCACGGCGGGCCGGCTGGTCACCACGGCGCCCCGGAACCCGGCGGTGCTGCTGCTGGCGGCCGGCGCGCTGGCGGGGTTCGTCGCCGACGTGGTCTACACGAACGACCTGGCCGGCTCCGGCTGGCGCCCGGGGAACCCGGCGGAACTGGGCTACCTGCTGTTCTACGGGTGCTGGGGGCTGGCCGCGCTGCAACCGTCCATGCAGGAGCTGACCGAGCCGGTACCGGCGCCGTCCCGCGCGGACCACGGGCGCCCGCCCGTGGCGCTGGCGCTGGCGCTGCTGGTACCCCCGGGTCTGTTGCTGGTGGAGGCGCTGGCCGGCCCGGTCCGCGACGGCCTGGTGATCGCGATCGCGGGCATGCTGATGCTGGTGCTGGTGGCGACCCGGCTCGGCGACATGGTCGAACGGCACCGCCGGGCGACCGGGCGCGAACTGGCGCTGCGGCAGGCGTGCGCGGAACTGGTCGGCGCGGCGGACGCGGCCGCGGTCGGTGCGGCGGTGCGGCGGGCGGTGGGCGACCTGATGCCTCCGGCGGCGGAGTACCGGGTCGTCTTCGCGGCGAGCCACACCGGCGGCCTCCCCACCGCGGGGATGAGCGTGTGGGGCCCGGCCCTGCCGGCGGCCTACCCCGCGCCGCCGACCGCGCTGGCCCGGCGGACCCGGGTGCTCCCGGCCCGCGCCCTGCACCCCGCGCTGCGGGACCAGTTGGGCCACTTCGCCGCCACCCTGGTCTGCCCGCTGGTGCTGGACGGGCGCAGCGGTGGCGACCGTCGGCTCGGTGCGCTGTTCGTGGCCGCCCAGGAGCGCCTGCTCGCCGCCCTTCAGGACTCGATCGAGGTGCTGGCCGCGCAGGCGACCCTCGCGTTGGAGCGCATCGCCCTGACCGACGAGGTGAACCGGCGGGACGGCGACCGGTACGTGCGCACGATCGTGCAGAACACGGCCGACGCGGTGCTGATCGCCGACGAAGACGGTCGGATCCGGTACGCCAGCCCGTCGCTGGCCACGCTGCTCGGGGTCGCCGCGCCGGCCTTCGCGACGCTGCGCGACATCGTCCACCCCGACGAGCAGGACCAGCCGGGGTGCACCCTGGACCGCTCCCGGGCGGCATCGGACCCCGGCGGGGTCCGCGACGACTGGACGCTGCGCGGGCGGGGCGGCGACCGGGTCCCGGTCGAGGTCATCTGCCGCGACCTGCGCCAGGACCGGATGGTCCGCGGCTTCGTGCTGACCCTGCGGAACCCTGCGGCACGCCGGGAGCAGGAGCAGGAGGCGATCCGGCGGGCCCTGGGCGAATCCTCCGCCGGCCAGAACCGTCGCAGCGCCCTCAACAGGTTCAGCTGATGCGCCGCCCGCCCGGCGACCTTGGCTGCCGCCGGCCGGCGGGTGCGCCCATCAGCCCACGGTCGCCGGCGGTGCGGGCGTGGAGCCGGGGTCAGCCGCGTAAACGCAGGCCGCGCGGGGTGGCGCGGAAGCCGGCGGCGGTGAGCGCGTCGCGCAGCGGCGAGGAGCGAACCGCGCCGCCGTCCGCGCGCTCGACCGACAGCGCGCCGAGCGCGCCCGAGTGCACCGCGTCGGCGAGCGCCTTCGCGGCCCCGGCCAGCGCCTCGGGATCGTCCGTGTAGGACAGCAGGGTGCGGCCGCCGCGCTCCACGTACAGGGCGAGGTCGCCGGCGACCAGGACGACCAGGGCGCCCGCCTTGCGCCCGGCCCGGTGGCCGGTGGCGGCGGTGGGCGCGGCGGTGTCGTCGCCCGCGTCGACCACCCGCTCGGGCCACGGGAGGGCGGCCCCGTACGGGTTCGCCGGGTCGGTGGCCGCCAGGACCAGGGCGGAGCCGACGCCGGATCGGCGGGCCTCGTCGGCGCCCTCGGCCAGGGCGCGCAGCCGGTCCACGGCTCCCGGCACGGCGAACTGGGCGGCGCCGAGCCCCTCCACGAAGTAGCCGCGCCGGGTGGCGCCCCGCTCCTCCAGCGCCGCGAGCACCGGATACACGGCGGCGAAGCCGCCGGTGACGCCCTCCGCGGCGACCGCCCCCCGGGTCACCACGCCGTGCCGCTCCAGCAGCGCGTCGGCGAGCGTGGCGGCGCGCCGGGTCGGGTCGAGATCCCGCTCGGGGAGGCGGTGCCAGCGGCCGGCGGCGATGGGCGGGCCGGTGCGGCCGGGCATCGCCGGGCGGCCCAGCGAACCGGGCCGGCGGTACCGGGTGCGGCCGGGCGCCGCCCTGGTGCGGTGGGCGCCGGCCCCGGACAGCGTCGCGCGCAGCGGGGCGAGGGTGTCGTTGGACAGCCAGCCGGCCCAGACCAGATCCCAGAGGGCGGCGACCAGCGCCTGGTCGTCGGTGGCGCCGAGCCGGGCGCCGACACGGTCGGACAGCGCCCGGAAGAACAGCGCCTGCCCGTCGTCGAGTGCCGCCAGGATCGCCTCGTGCAGCGGGGTCGGCGCCAGCCCGTCGTGCACCGGCGGGAGCAGCAGCGGCGCGGCCTCCGCGTAGGCGAGCGTGACCCAGCCGTCCCCGCCGGCGATCGCGCCGGAGCCGGCCCAGACCACCTCGCCGCTGGCGCACAGCTCATCCAGGTACGCGGGGGTGTAGTCGGCCACCCGGCCGGGCAGGACCAGCCGCTCCAGCGCGGACGCCGGCACCGCGACCCCCTGAAGCTGCTCGACGGCCGCGGCGACCGCCTCGACCCCGCGGGCCGACGAGCCGAGGTGCTGCCACCGGGGCAGGAACGTGGCCAGCGCCCGGGGCGGCACGGGCTCGATCTCGCGGCGCAGCGCGGCCAGCGACCGGCGGCGCAGCATGCGCAGCACCTCCGAATCGCACCACTCGGTACCGGCGCCGCCCGGGGAGAACTCGCCGGAGACCACCCGGCCGGTGGCGGCGAGCCGGCGCAGCGCCTGCTCCACCACGAACACGCCGAGGCCGAACCGGGCCGCGGCGGCGGCCGCCGGGAACGGGCCGTGGGTGCGGGCGTACCGGGCGATGAGGTCGCCGAGCGGGTCGGCCACCGGCTCGGTGAACGCGGTCGCGACGCCGACCGGCAGGGCGACGCCGAGCGCGTCGCGCACCCGGCCGGCGTCCTCCACACCGATCCAGCGCTCCTCGCCGGCGATCCGCACCCGGATGGCCCGCTTGGCGGCCGCCAGGGCGCGGGGCCATTCGGCGGGCACGCCGCGCTCCGCCAGTTCCGCCTCGGACAGGTCGCCGAGCACGCGCAGCAGTTCGGCCACGTCCTCCGGGTCGCGGGGGCGGCGCTGCTCGGTGCGCCACCGCAGGGCCGCCTCGGTCTCGGCCACGACCCCCGGGTCGAGCAGTTCGCGCAGGTCCACCCGGCCGAGCAGCTCGCCGAGCAGGGTGGAATCCAGCGCCAGGGCGGCGGCCCGGCGCTCGGCCAGCGGCGCGTCCCCCTCGTAGAGGAAAGCCCCCACATACCCGAACAGCAGCGACCGGGCGAACGGCGACGGCCGGGGCGTCTCCACCTCCACCAGGCGGAGCCCGCGGCCGGACAACTCCCGCATGAGCTGGACCAGGCCGGGCACGTCGAACACGTCCTGGAGGCACTCGCGGGCCGCCTCCAGGGTGATCGGGAAGTCGGCGAACTCGCGGGCCACGTCGAGCAGTTGGGCGGCGCGTTGGCGCTGCTGCCACAGCGGCTGGCGGCGGCGCGGGTCGCGGCGGGGCAGCAGCAGGGCGCGGGCGGCGCACTCCCGGAACCGGGACGCGAACAGCGCCGAGGTGCCCACCGACTCCTCGACGAGCTGGGCGATCTCCTCCGGGTCGAACGCCACCAGGTCGGCGCCGGGCGGCTCGTCGGCCATGTCGGGCAGCCGCACCACGATCCCGTCGTCGGACGGCATGACCTGCGCGTCCATCCCGTACCGCCCGGCGAGCCGGCGGCCGATCGCCAGCGCCCAGGGCGCGTTCACCCTCGCGCCGAGCACGCAGTGCACGGCCAGCCGCCAGTCGCCCAGCTCGTCGCGGAAGCGCTCGACGAGCACCGTGCGGTCGTCCGGTAGCTGCCGGGTCGCCTCGCGCTGGTCGCGCAGGTACGCCACCAGGTTGCCGGCGGCCCAGTCGTCCAGCCCGCCGGCGCGCAGGTGCTCGACGGCCGCCTCGTCGCCCACCCGGGTCAGCGCGCGGATGCGCCCGCCGATCGCCTTGCCCAACTCCACCGGGCGGCCCAGCGAGTCGCCCTTCCAGAACGGCATCCGCGCCGCCGCGCCCGGGGCGGGCGAGACCAGCACCCGGTCCGGCGTGATGTCCTCGATGCGCCAGGACGTGGAGCCGAGCAGGAACACGTCGCCCACCCGGGACTCGTAGACCATCTCCTCGTCCAGTTCGCCGACCCGGGCGGCCCGCTCGGCGCCGGCCAGGAAGACGCCGAACAGTCCCCGGTCCGGGATGGTGCCGCCGCTGGTCACGGCGAGGCGCTGGGCGCCGGGGCGGGCGGTGAGCCGGTCGTCGACCCGGTCCCAGACCAGGCGGGGGCGCAGTTCGGCGAAGGCGGTCGACGGGTAGCGCCCGGAGAGCATGTCGAGCACCGCGTGCAGGGCGGACTCGGGCAACTCGGCGAACGGCGCGGCCCGGCGCACCAGCGCCGCCAGGTCGCCCACGCCCCACTCCTCCATGGCGACGGCGGCGACGACCTGCTGGGCCAGCACGTCCAGCGGGTTGCGCGGGTACCGCAGCTGCTCGATCGCCCCGTCGCCCATCCGCTGGGCGACGACGGCGCAGGACACGAGGTCCCCCCGGTGCTTGGGGAACACCACGCCGCGGGAGACGGCGCCCACCTGGTGCCCGGCCCGGCCGACCCGCTGGAGGCCGGAGGCCACGCTCGGCGGCGCCTCCACCTGGACCACGAGCTCCACCGCGCCCATGTCGATGCCCAACTCCAGGCTGGACGTGGCGACCACGGCGGGCAGCCGGCCGCTCTTGAGCGACTCCTCGATGTGCTTGCGCTCCTCCCGGGAGACGCTGCCGTGGTGGGCCCGGGCGATCACCGGCGGCGCCCCGCCGGCCTGGCCGGACTGCGCCATGATCTCCGCCGGCAGCCCGTTCTTCGGCGGACCCTTCGGCGGGGGTGGCGGCTGCTGCTCGGCGCGCTCCAGGGCCAGTTCGTTCAGCCGGGCGCAGAGCCGCTCCGCGCCGCGCCGGGAGTTGGTGAACACGATCGTGGACCGGTGCGCCTGGATCAGATCCAGCACCCGCTCCTCCACCGCCGGCCAGATGGACGGGGTGCGCCGGGGGACCTCCCCGAACCCCCCGGCATCGCCCGGGTCGGCGAAGTCGTTCCGCTCGTCCAGGCGGGTCATGTCCTCCACCGGCACCTGGACGCTGACCTCGATGGTCTTCGCCGTCGGCGGCTGGACCACCTCGACGGGCCGGGCGCCGCCCAGGAAGCGGGCCACCTCGTCGGTCGGCCGGACCGTGGCGGACAGCCCGATCCGCTGCGCCGGCCGGGGCAGCAGCGCGTCCAGCCGCTCCAGGGACAGCGCCAGGTGCGCGCCGCGCTTGGTCGCGGCGACGGCGTGCACCTCGTCCACGATGACCGTCTCCACGCCGCGCAACGACTCCCGTGCCTGCGAGGTGAGCAGCAGGAACAGCGACTCCGGGGTGGTGATGAGGATGTCCGGCGGGGTGCGGGCGAACGCCCGGCGCTCCTGGGCCGGGGTGTCGCCGGTGCGCATGCCGACGGTGATCTCGGGCATCGGCGCGCCGATCCGCGCGGCGGCCTGCCGGATGCCGGCCAGCGGGGCCCGCAGGTTGCGCTCGACGTCCACCGCGAGGGCCTTGAGCGGGCTGACGTAGAGCACCCGGCAGCGGTGCTGGGCCTCGGCCGGCGGGCCCTGGCCGGCCAGCCGGTCGAGCGACCAGAGGAACGCCGCCAGGGTCTTGCCGGACCCGGTCGGCGCAACCACGAGCGCGTGCCGGCCGGCGGCGATCGCGCGCCAGGCGCCCCGCTGGGCGGGGGTGGGCGCGGCGAAGGCGGCGCCGAACCAGGCCCTGGTAGCGGCGCCGAATCCCTCCACCGTGTCGTCCACGTTCACCATGCTCCCGCACGGGTACGACAACGGCGACACTGGCGAGGAGTCCGTTTTGCGGCGCCTTGCCGCCACTAGGGCAGATAGAGCGGTTCCCCCGGGACGAAAGTGCCGCCCGGGGCCGAAGGTGCGCGACGCGCGGGGTGGGCCCGCGGCGATGGTGGGTGGAGGAGGAGCGGAATGACCGCGGTGTACAGGCCCCTGCCGTGCGACGACTTCCGGCGCGACTCGGAGGCGCTGATCGCCCGGGTCGACGGCCGGCTGGCCATGCTCGCCGCCGGGCGGGAGCCGGTCAACCTGCGGCTCGCCGGGCGGCTCGCCGAGACGCTCCGGGAACTGATCATCGCGACCACGCGGGCGAGCGCCGCGGACCGCGCCCGGGTCCGGGCCGCCGTGCACTACTTCGTGCTGGGCCGGTCCGCCCGCCGGGCCCGGCCGCCGGGACGCGGGCTGGCCGACGACGTCCGGGTGGTCAACGGCGTCGCCGCCGACCTGGGCCGCACCGACCTGCTCGTGGACCCGGCCGCCCAGCCGGTCTGAGCCGGCGGAGAAGTTGCGGGGCGCGCATATTTGCGTACCCCGCAGGTTTTGTGCCACAGTGGTGGCGTGAGCGGACTGCGGGAGCGCAAGAAGGCGGCGACCCGGGCGGCGCTGAGCTGGGCCGCCATCCGCCTCACCGTGGAGCGGGGGTTCGAGGCCGTCAAGGTGGAGGACATCGCCGAGGCGGCGAGCGTCTCCCCGCGCACGTTCAACAACTACTTCGCCAGCAAGGCCGAGGCCATCGTCTCCCGGCACCTCGACCGCAGCCGGCGGGTGGCGCGGGCGCTGCGGGCCCGGCCGAGTCAGGAGCCACTGTGGACGGCCATCGGGGCGGCGGTCCAGGAGCAGTTCGCGCCCGAACCCGGCGTCGGGCGATCGCCGGAGACCAGCCCCGCCGGCTGGGCGAGCGGCCTGCGGGCGATGCTCGCCGAACCGGCGCTGCAGGGCGAACTGCTGCGCGCCGGCGCGGTCGCCCAGGCGGACCTGGCCGCCGCCGTTGCCGAGCGCACCGGTACCGACCTCGACCGCGACATGTACCCGCACCTGGTGGCGGCCGCCGTCGGCGCCGCCGTCAGCGTCGTCACCCAGCACTTCCTGCGCGCCGGGCCGGGCGTGCCGGTCGATCGTCTGCTCGCCGAGGCCCTGGCGCGGATCGCCGCGGGCCTTCCCACTCCGTAACCGCAGCCGCACCGAACCGACCCGGCGCCGCGACCCGGCGCCGCCGGGCGATACCGGCCGCCCGTGAAAGGAGCTTCCATCATGTCCGACGTCGTGATCGTCGGCGCCGGCCCGAACGGGCTCATGCTCGCCTGCGAACTGGCCCTGGCCGGCGTGCGGCCGGTCGTCCTCGAACGGTTGGCCGAACCGGGCGAGCAGCAGCGCGCCAACGGCCTGGTCGGCCAGGTGGTCCGCGCGCTCGATCGGCGCGGCCTGTACGAACGGGTCACCGGCGACCCCGCGCCGCCGCACCCACAACCGTCCTATGTGTTCGGCGCGATGCCGCTGGACCTGCGCGCCGTGCCGGACAACCCGCTCTACACGCTGCCGGTGCCGCAGCGGCGCCTGGAGCAGGTCCTCGCGGAGCGGGCCACCGAACTCGGCGTGGAGGTGCGCCGCGGCCACGAGGTGACCGGCCTCGCCCAGAACGCCGACGCGGTGCGCGTGACACTGGCCGGCGGCGCGGAGATGACCACGCGGTACCTGGTCGGCGCCGACGGCGGGCACAGCGCCGTGCGCAAGCTGACCGGCATCGGCTTCCCGGGCGTCACCACGGACCGGTCGGTCTCCCGCACCGCCCACGTCAGCGTTCCGGCCGAGATGATCGACGGGCGGACCGGCGCGCTCGTGGTTCCCGGTTACGGGACCATCCCGCCGTTCCAGCACACCCGCACGGACCACGGACTCATCGCCTGGGCCCTGTTCCCGGGCCGGCCGGCGATGCTGAGCACCACGGAGTGGACCGGCCCGGAAACGCCGGGCGAGCCGCTGACCCTGGCCGAGATGAGCGCCAGCGTGACGCGGGTGCTCGGCGCCGGCGTGCCGCTCTCACCGCCCGAGGGTGACGGCCCGCATTTGCTGCGCCGCCTGACCGGCGGCAACACCCGCCTCGCCGACCGGTACCGCGACGGGCGGGTGCTGTTGCTCGGCGACGCCGCGCACGTCCACTCCGCGATCGGCGGCCCCGGCCTGAACCTGGGCCTCCAGGACGCCATCAACCTGGGCTGGAAGCTCGCGGCGCAGGTGCGCGGGTGGGCGCCCGCGGGACTGCTGGACTCCTACGAGACCGAGCGGCGCCCGGCCGCGGAGCGGGTCATCCTGTCGACCCGGGCGCAGGCGGCGCTGATCGCGCCCGGCGACGACGTCACGGCGCTGCGGGCCCTGGTCGCCGAGTTCCTCGCCGCGCCCGACAACGCCGGGCACGTGGCCGCGCTCCTGGCCGGGGCGGACATCCGGTACGACATGGGCCGGCCGGGCGGGCCGCCGGTGGGCTGCTGGGCCGAGGACCGGACCCTGCACACGGACTCCGGGCCGGTGCGCCTGGCCGAGTTGACCCGCGCCGCCCGGCCGCTGCTCCTGGACGGCACCGGCGCACTGGCCACAGTGGCGAAGCCGTGGCGGGACCGGGTCGACGTGGTCGGCGCGTCGATGCCGGGCGCCCTGCTGCTGCGCCCGGACTGCTTCGTCGCCTGGGCGGCCACCTCCGAGCACCCGGACGAGGGCGGGCTGCGGGAGGCGCTGGCCCGCTGGTTCGGGGCGCCGAGTTAAAGCGACGCCGTCGCCAACTTCAGCCCGAACGCCAGGAAGACCGCGCCGACCAGGGTGGTGCCACCGGCCGCGAGCCGGTGGCGCCGCCGGAACTGGGTCGCCAGGTACGTCCCGGTGAAGATGAGCGTGCTCAGGTAGATCGCGCTCACCGCCTGGAGGATCGCGCCCAGCACCAGGAACGCCAGCGCCGGGTACCGGTAGGCCGGGTCGACGAACTGGATGAAGAACGAGACGTAGAACAGGATCGCCTTCGGGTTCAGCAGGCTCAGCACGAGCGCCCGCCGGAACGGACTGCGCAGGTCGGCCGCGCTCGGCGCGGGCGCGGCCGAGGTGGACGCCCCGCGGCGCCACCGCCGCCCCGCGCCGACCAGCATCGTCACCCCGAGGTACCCGAGGTAGAGCGCGCCGGCGTATTTGACCACCAGGAACAGCGGCGGGTACGCGCGCAGCAGCGACGCCACCCCGCCCGCGGTCAGCAGCATCAGCACGGCGTCGCCCAGGAACACGCCGGCCGCCGCCCGGTACCCGGCGCGCACCCCGCGCCGGGCGGCGGTGGAGAGCACGAACAGCGAGTTCGGGCCGGGCAGCAGGACGATCGCGATGGTGCCCAGCACGTACGCCCCGAGGTCGGTGACGCCCATCAGGCGGTCACCGCCACCGGCGACGCGGGCCACTCGTCCGCGGTCATCGAGTACAGGACCGTGTCCCGCCAGCTGCCGTCGGGGCGCTGGCGGTCGGCGCGGAGCACGCCCTCCCGGGTCGCGCCGAGGCGCTCGACGGCGCGCTGCGACCGGTCGTTGCGGATGTCCGTGTGCCACTCGACGCGCATCGCGCCGAGATCCTCGAACGCCCGGCGCAGCAGCAGCCGCTTCGCCTCGGTGTTCACCCCGGTACGCCACCAGGGCCGGCCCAGGAACGTGGACCCGATGGCCAGCGACCGCCGCGCCGGGTCGACCGCGTAGTACGACGTGGTGCCGATGACCTCTCCGGTGCGGGCGGAGCGCTGCACCCACGGCACCCGCTCGCCGCGCGCGTGACCGGCGAGCGCCTCCGCGATGATCGCCGCCAGGTCCGCCACCGACGCCGGCCGCGGCCGGGTCAGGTACCGCCACACCAGCGGGTCGTCCGTCGCGGCGAACAGCGCCCCGGCGTGCGCGAGGTCGAGCGGTTCGAGGATCACGTGCTCGCCGCGCATCGGTACCGGGGTCAGCCAGGGGGAGCGGGGCGGGCGGAGGTAGTCGGGGACCGGCGCGGTCACCCCGGCGTCGGGCTCCGGGATCCCGGGCGTCAGGCGCAGCGGGACGACACCGGCCCAGTGCGGCAGCGCGTGGTCCTCGGCATCGTCCCCGACCGGCCCGCTGCGGGACTTGACGGACACCTCGGTGAGCGGCAGCGCCAGCACGGCCGTCTCGGCCAGTTCCTTCCTCGTCGGCGGGCGGCTGTCCGCCGACCGGCCGGCGCCGACCTTGTCCACCAGCGCGTCCATCGCCCGCCGCTTCTCGGCCTCGTCGGTCACCGGCCGGGCGACGCCGTGCGCCACGACCGAGCGGTAGTTCGCGCTGTGGTTGAAGTGGGAGCGGGCGTAGACCAGGCCGTCCAGCAGGGTCGCGGTCAGGCAGACCGGCAGCCCTTCGGTGGACCGGGCGGCCAGCGGTGGCCGGCTGCCGGTGGAGCCGTGCACGTACACGGTGTCGCCGATCCGGGCGTGCAGGGTGGGCAGTACCCGCGGCTCGCCGTCCACGACGAAGCCGAGGTGGCAGACGTACGCCTCGTCCAGCACCGCGTGCACCGCCGCGCGGTCGTAGCCGACCCGTTCCCGGTACCGGCTCGCGGTGGTGCGCGCCGTCTTCCGGTACGTGTCGGTCATGGCGCCCTCCCCAATGTACTAGTACAATCTGAAAACTGTGGCAGTACGTTATCAGATCCGGGGTGCTACCGCGGTCGAGATTTCGGCCAGCATCGAGTCCGCCGTGCGCGCCGGCGCGCTCCCGCCCGGCGCCGCGCTGCCCGCCGTGCGGGGGCTCGCCGCCGACCTGGGGCTCAGCCCGGCCACCGTCGCCAAGGCGTACCAGGCGCTGCGCCAGCGCGGCGTGGTCGAGACCGCCGGGCGCAACGGGACCCGGGTCCGGCACCGACCCCCGGTCGCCATCCCGCGCGCGATGCGGCAGCCGCCGGTACCCGAGGGGATCCTGGACCTGGCGACCGGCGAGCCGGACCTGCGCCTGGTGCCCAGGCTCGACGGCGCCCTGCGCCGGCTCATCCGGGCGGCGCCCACGCCGGTCGGGTACGCCGCGGCCGGCCCGCTGCCCGAACTGCTCGACCTGGCCCGCGGCCGGCTCGCCGCGGACGGCGTGCCGGTCGGGCGCGCCCAACTGACCCTCTCCGGCGGTGCCCTCGACGGCATCGAGCGGCTGCTCGGCGCCCACCTGCGCCCCGGCGACCGGGTCGCGGTCGAGGATCCGAGCTGGGCCAACCTGCTCGACCTGGTCGCCGCGCTCGGGCTCACCCCGGTGCCGGTACCGGTGGACGACGACGGGCCGCTGCCGGACGGCCTGGCGCACGCGCTGGCCGGCGGCGCGCAGGCGGCCATCGTCACCAGCCGCGCGCACAACCCCACCGGCGCCGCCGTCGGCGCCACCCGCGCCGCCGCGCTGCGCCGCGTGCTGCGCGCCCACCCCGACGCCCTGCTCATCGAGGACGACCACGCCGCCGAACTGGCCGACGTCGCGCTGCACACCCTGGCCGGCACCGGGCGGCGCTGGGCGTTCGTCCGCTCGGTCTCCAAGCCGTACGGGCCGGACCTGCGCCTGGCCGTGATCGCCGGCGACGAGACCACCGTCGCCCGGGTCGCCGGGCACGCCCGGATCGGCGCCGGCTGGGTGTCCACCGTGCTGCAACGCCTGGTGGTCGAGCTGTGGCGGGACCGGTCCGTCGCCGCGCTGGTGGCGTCCGCCGGCGCCAGCTACGACCGGCGGCGCCGCGCCCTGCTGGCCGCCCTCGCGGCGCGCGGCGTCGCCGCCACCGGCCACACCGGACTCAACGTCTGGGTACCGGTTCCCGACGAGACGGTCACCGTCGCGGCGCTGCGCGACGCCGGATACGCCGTGGCACCCGGCTCCCTGTACCGGCTGGCCACCCCGCCCGCGGTACGGATCAGCGTGAGCAACCTGGACCAGCCCGGCATCGACCCGCTCGCCGCGGCGGTGGCGGTGGCGGTCGGGGTGAACGGCCCGGCGGGTGGGCTCTCGGCGTGATGCCGGAAGCGTCGGGTAGAAACGGGGGATGACCGAGACCGCACCGGGAGCGCAGGAGTTCGTCCCGTCCGGACCGCCCGACCTCGACGAGCTGCGCGCCGCCGCGGCCGGCTGCCAGGGCTGCCACCTGTACCAGGACGCCACCCAGACCGTGTTCGGCCGGGGCGACGCGGGCGCGAAGCTGGTGTTCGTCGGCGAGCAGCCCGGCGACCAGGAGGACCGGCAGGGCCTGCCGTTCGTCGGCCCGGCCGGGCACCTGCTGCGCCGCGCCGTCGACGAGGCCGGGCTGCCGGTGGAGCACCTCTACATCACCAACGCGGTCAAGCACTTCAAGTTCAAGCAGTCCGGGCCCGGCAAGCGCCGCATCCACCAGTCGCCGGACCGCATCGAGATCACCGCCTGCCGCCCCTGGCTGGTCGCCGAGTTCGCCGCCCTGCGCCCCGACGTCGTCGTGGTCCTCGGCGCCACCGCCGCCAAGGCGCTGCTCGGCCCGTCGTTCCGGGTCACCCAGTCGCGCGGCACGGTGCTCCCGTGGCCCGAGTCCGCCCAGCGGCCGCAGGACTTCCCGGTCGAGCCGGCCAAGCTGGTCGCCACCATCCACCCGTCCGCCGTGCTGCGCGCCGACGACCGGCAGACCGCGTACAGCGGCCTGGTCGCCGACCTGAAGGTGGCCGCCGCCGCCCTCGCCGCCTGACGCCGCACGCCCGGGGCCGGGCACCGGCCCGGTGGACGCGTGGCTCGAAATCTCTTGATCGTGGCCCGGCCGCGCGAAACGATGCGGACGATGACCACGACGCGCCCTTCGGCCAGCCCCGACACCGTTCCCGCCGGCCCGCCGGCACCCACGCCCGCGGCCACCGTCCCGCCCCACCTCGCGCGGGTGCGGCGCCGGACGCTCGCGCTGCTGTTCGGTACCCAGGTGATCGGCGGCGTCGGGGTGACGCTGGGCATCTCGGTCGGCGCCCTGCTGGCGGCCCGGCTCGGCGGCGCCGGCATCTCCGGGCTGGCGGGCAGCTCGAGCGTGATCGGCGGCGCGCTGCTGGCGATCCCGGTCACCCGGCTGACGCAGTCGCGCGGGCGGCGGCCCGCGCTGGCGCTGGCGTACCTGTGCGGCGCGGCCGGCGCCCTGGTCGTGGTGGGCGGGGCGGCGCTGCGCTCGGTGTCGCTGGTGCTCGCCGGCATGCTGCTGTTCGGCGGCGGCAGCGCCGCCGGCCTCCAGGCCCGCTACGCCGCGATGGACCTCTCCCCGCCGGGGCGCCGCGGCCGGGACCTGTCGCTCATCGTCTGGGCCACCACCCTCGGCGCGGTCTCGGCGCCGAACTTCGCCGCCCTCGCCGACGCCACCACCCGCCCGCTGGGCGTGCCGCCGCTGAGCGGGCCGTTCGCGCTGTCGGCCGTGGCGTTCGCGCTCTCGGCCCTCACGCTGCTCGCCCTGCTGCGCCCCGACCCGCTGCGCCTGGCGACCCCGGCCGCCGCCGCCCCCGGTACCCGGAGAACCGGGGTGAGGTCGGCGCTGCCCGTCGTGGCCCGGCGGCCGGCGGCGCGGCTCGGCATCGCGGCCGTCGCGGTGGGGCACGCGGTGATGGTCGGCGTGATGTCGATGACGCCGGTGCGGATCGGCGAGTCGCACGGCGACGCGGACGTGCTGCGCGTCGTGGGCCTGGTGCTCAGCCTGCACATCGCCGGCATGTACGCGCTGTCCCCGCTGGTCGGGGTGCTGTCCGACCGGCTCGGCCGGCGCGCGGTGATCCTCGGCGGGGTGACCCTGCTGGTGGCCGCCTGCGCGGTGGCCGGGACCGCGGGGCACGACACGGTCCGGCTCGGGGTGGGCCTGGTACTGCTGGGGCTGGGCTGGTCGGGCACGATGGTGGCCGGCTCGACGCTGCTGTCCGAGTCGGTGCCGCCGCCGGACCGGCCGGCGGCGCAGGGCCTGACCGACCTGAGCATGGGGCTGGCCGGCGCGCTCGCCGGCGCGCTGGGCGGGTTCGTGGTGCACGCCGCGGGGTACCCGACGCTCACCCTGCTCGCGGCCCTGGTGACGGTGCCCTTGGTGGCGCTGGCGCTGCGGCCCGTGCCGCCGGTGGAGGAGGAGTGATCCGGTGCGACTGACCGACTTCTGGTCCCGCTTCGAGCAGGCGTTCGGCCCGGTGTACGCCGCCAGCGTCGCCCGCGACCAGGTGCTGCCCCAGCTCGGCGGGCGCACGGTCGTGGAGGCCCTGGAGGCGGGCGAGCCCGCGCTCACCGTGTGGCGGGCCGTGTGCGCCGCGTATCCGGACCGGGTCCCCACGAAGCTGCGCTGACCTGCTCGTACACCCGTTCGGCGAGTCCGTTCATGATCGTACAGATGTTCGGGTATGGTCCTCGCGTCGGCGCTCATCCGCGGTCTACGGCCCGGCGGCTGTTTTCTGTCGGACCCAGCGCCTAGCGTGTCGGCGTGACGAAGAGACCGGCCAAGACGGCGACGACAGGGGTGGCGAGCATGGCGGCAGGACCGGACAAGGGAAAGGCGCTGGACCTGGCCCTGGCCCAGATCGACAAGCAGTTCGGCAAGGGGTCGGTCATGCGGCTGGGGGAGCGGCCGGTGGTGCAGACGGCGGTGATCCCCACCGGCTCCATCGCGCTGGACGTGGCGCTCGGCATCGGCGGCCTGCCCCGCGGCCGGATCGTGGAGGTCTACGGCCCGGAGTCCAGCGGCAAGACCACGGTGACGCTGCACGCGATCGCCAACGCCCAGCGCGGCGGCGGCATCGCCGCGTTCATCGACGCAGAGCACGCGCTGGACCCGGAGTACGCCCGCGCCCTGGGGGTGGACACCGACGCGCTGCTGGTCTCCCAGCCGGATACCGGCGAGCAGGCGCTGGAGATCGCGGACATGCTGGTCCGCTCCGGCGCGCTGGACATCATCGTGATCGACTCGGTGGCCGCGCTGGTGCCCCGCGCCGAGATCGAGGGCGAGATGGGCGACAGCCACGTCGGCCTCCAGGCCCGGCTGATGAGCCAGGCGCTGCGGAAGATCACCGGCGTGCTGAACAACTCCGGCACCACCGCCATCTTCATCAACCAGTTGCGCGAGAAGATCGGCGTGATGTTCGGCAGCCCGGAGACCACCACCGGCGGCAAGGCGCTGAAGTTCTACGCCTCGGTCCGGCTGGACGTGCGCCGCATCGAGAGCCTCAAGGACGGCACCGAGGTGGTCGGCAACCGGACCCGGGTCAAGGTCGTCAAGAACAAGGTGGCCAGCCCGTTCAAGCAGGCCGAGTTCGACATCATGTACGGCAAGGGGATCTCCCGCGAGGGCTCGCTGATCGACGTCGGCGTGGAGCAGGGCTTCATCCGCAAGTCCGGCGCCTGGTACACCTACGACGGCGACCAGCTCGGTCAGGGCAAGGAGAATGCCCGCACGTTCCTCAAGGAGAACCCGGACGTGGCGGCCGAGATCGAGAAGAAGATCCTCGAGAAGCTCGGCGTCGGCGCGGGCGCCGGTGCGGACGCCACCGGTGGCCCGGAGCTGCCGCCGGTCGACTTCTGATCGGCCCGCGGGTTTGGTGCCGGGCAGGCGAGGCGCCCGTTCGGGGCGCGGGTGGGATGCCGCCCCGCCCCGGGCGGGTGCGACGGGCGGTTCCCGGTCCGGGCGCCGGCGGCGTGGTGGGCCGCTGGCCGCGGGCTGGTCCGAGGACGCGGAGGCGGGATGGCCGGAGGGGGCGCTACCCGCCTCCGGTGCGCCCCGCCGCGCGGCGTACCCGCCCGACCCCGCCGATTTCTCCGACTCCGCCGACTCCGCCGATCCGACCAGCGCCCCGGGCGCCGCTGACCCCCCAGACCCGACGGACCTCCCGGGCGCCCGCGCACCGGAGCCGGCCCCGCAGCGAGCCGAGGCGGAGGTAGCGCGGGAGATCTGCCTGCGTCAGCTCGCCGTGCGCCCCCGCACCCGCGCCGAGTTGGCAGCCGCGCTGCGCCGGAAGGGCATCTCCCCGGAGACGACCGCCGAGGTGCTCGACCGGTACGACGAGGTCGGCATCATCGACGACGCCGCCTTCGCCCGCGCCTGGGTGACCAGCCGCCACCACGGTCGCGGGCTCGCCCGCCGGGCGCTGGCCAACGAACTGCGCCAGCGCGGCGTGGACGTGGACGCCGCCGGCGCCGCCCTGGAGGAGCTGGACCCCGAGACCGAGGCCGCCACCGCGCGCGCCCTCGCCGAGCGCCGGCTGCGCACCGCCACCGGCCCGCCCGAGGCGGTGTTCCGAAAGGTCACCGGCATGCTGGCGCGCAAGGGCTACCCGGCCGGCGTCGCGATCCGCGCCGTGAAGGAGGCGATGGCCGCCCGCGACGCCGAAGCGGCCGCGTTCACCGAGCAGATCGACCCCGACGCCCTCGCCGAGGCGATGGAACCCGAGGGCTGACCGGGCACGGGAGACCCGATGCCGCCCACGTCGTGCCGGTGTGGGCGCGAGCGGGTGGGGGTTCGTGCCAATGGCGCGAAAGGGCAGGAAGGCGTGCGAATGGCCGCCGCCCCGCGCCGGAGCGGCATAGCGGGGCCGGTCGATCGGCCGTATCCTGCTCACGGCCGCACGTCCGGGGACACGCGCGACCACTGCACATCTTCGGGGGATCGCATGAGCAGTTCCAGTCTCGCTGCGGTGGGCCGCGAGGCGACAGTGGAGATGCCCGTCATCGAAGCGGCTGATCGGTCTGCGGCGCTGTCACCGGACGGCGGGACCGATCAGCGGTCGATCCCTTGCCCCAGGCCCACCCGCGACGGGGACGCCGACGGGGACACCGCCGAGAGCGCTGGCAAGGCCGGCCCGGAAGCGGCCCCGCGGCAGGCCACACCCACAGCCGGCACGCCCACAGCGACGGCGACCGCGACACCGGACGTTGACGCGGCCCAGGCGGCGGCGGTCCTGGCGGTGATGGTCGACGACGAGCCGGCAAACGGGACCACGGCGGTGCTGCCGTACGCGGTGTCGAGCGCCTCACGGCGGACCCGACCGCTGCGGGCGTGGATGCTGGTGGCCCCGGTGGACCTGGCGGCGCTGCTGGCGCCGCTGCTGCTCACCGACCGGTTCTGGAAGGGCACACTGTTCACGGCCGCCCTGACGATGACGATTTTCGTCTCCGGTGGGCTGTACCACGCCCGGCGGCACGTCAGCCTCCTGGACGAGTTGCCGGGACTGTGCGGGCGGCTGCTGGCATCGTCGGCGATCGTGTCCATCATCGCGGCGCTGCGGCACGACTCGGTCGAGTACATGGCGACGTTCATGCGAGGGGTGGCGCTGTCGGCCGGCCTGGTCATCGTCGGCCGGGCGGTGAGTCGCACCGTGACGCTGATCGCACGCAAGCGGCGGTGGGTCGAGCACAACGCGGTGATCATCGGGAGCGGCCCGATCGGTGTGGACCTGGCCCGGCTCCTCCGCCGCTACCCCCAGTACGGCCTCCGGTTCGCCGGCTTCGTCGACGCCGTCAACCCGCGGAGCAGCGCCAGCGCCAGCGGGGCGGACGCCGGCAGCGCCGACACGGACGAGACGGACGCCGCCGCGCGTGGCGCCGCCGGCGCGGAGCGGCCGAGTCGCAGCATGCCGCTGCTCGGTGGCCTGGACGACCTGGAGAAGCTGATCCCCCTGGTCGAGTCCGACGTGCTCATCATCGCCGACATCGACTGCCCGGAGGCCGAGTTGATGGAGGTGCTGCGGAGCCCGGCCTGCGAGCGGTGCGACCTGTGGGCGGTGCCGCGGCTGTGGGGCTCCCGGTTCCACGGCACCCGGCCCGACCACATCGGAGCGATCCCGGTGGTGCAGATCCGGCACACGACGCTGTCGGGTCCACGGTGGGCGGCGAAGCGGGCCTCGGACATCGCGTTCGCCTCGCTGGCACTGATCCTGCTCAGCCCGGTGCTGCTGCTCTGCGCGGTGGCGACGTTCCTCGAGGGCGGCCGGGGCATCTTCTTCTACCAGGAGCGGATCGGCCGGCACGGCAAGCCGTTCAAGGTAATCAAGTTCCGTTCGATGCGCCCGGTGGACGAACACGAGTCGCAGACGAACTGGTCCATCGCGAACGACCAGCGGGTGGGCCCGGTGGGCCGCTTCATGCGCCGCACCTCGCTGGACGAACTGCCGCAGTTGTGGAACATCCTGCGCGGCGACATGACCGTGGTGGGCCCCCGACCCGAGCGGCCGTACTTCGTGGAGAAGTTCTCCGCCGAGCACCCCGACTACGCCATGCGCCACCGGGTGCCGGTCGGGCTGACCGGCCTCGCCCAGGTGAGCGGGCTGCGCGGCGACACCCCCATCTCCGACCGGGCCCGCTTCGACAACTACTACATCGAGAACTGGTCGCTCTGGCTGGACCTGAAGGTCCTGCTGCGGACCATCGCCGAAGTGTTCCGGGGCGGGGGCCGGTAGCCGGTCGCGTCAGGACGGTGGCAGGAACGGCAGCAGCTTCGCCTGGTACCCGTTCAGGTACCGGGCCGGCTCGGCACCGAGCACCGAGGCGAGCACCGTCCCGAAGACGTCGCGGAAGTCCACCGTCGCCTTGAGGTCGCCGTCGTCGAGGTCGGTCAGGCTGGGCTGCTCGCCGTAGAAGCCGCCCGCGACCCCGGGGCCAAGGACGAGAACCGGACCCGCGGTGCCATGGTCGGTGCCGTCGGAGGCGTTGGCCCGCACCCGGCGGCCGAACTCGCTGTAGACGACCACGGTCACCCGGCGGCCGGCCTCGGTACGGGACAACCGGTCCACAAAGCTGGTGAGGGACCGGTCCAACTGGCCCAGGAGCACCTCGTGCCCGGCACGTTCGGCGGCATGGGTGTCGAATCCGCCGAGGCTCACCGAGTACACCCGGGTCGGCACGCCGGCCTCCACACAGCGGGCGACCAGCGCGAGTTGGGTCCCGAGCGCGCCGGTCCCGCCGGTGCCGGTGGCGGCGACCTCGGGGGCCTCGCTCTCCTCGGCGGGGCCGGCCGTGATCCGTTCCGCGTCGCGGACGACCCGCTCCATGCTGATCAGGTCGGCGTAGGCGGCGGCGGCCCGCGCCTGCATCGGCGGCTCCCCGGGCTGGGGGCGGCCGAGCGCGGCGACCAGGTTCGCGTCCATCCAGGCGGGCAGGTCGAGGCCCTGGTAGCTGACGCAGGCGCCGGCCCGGGTCCGGCCCACGAGCACGGGCGGGAGGACGGGTTCGAAACTCACCGCAGCCTCGACCGGTGCCTTCGTGCCGTCCAGCCAGCGCCCGATCCAGCCCGTGTTGACCGGTCCGCTGGGGGAGGCCGACTGCCAGATGTCCATCGAGCGGAAGTGGCTCCGGTTGGGCTTCGGGTACTGCACGCCCCGGATGATCGCGAGGCGCTTGGCGTCCCAGATCCGCTTCAGCCCGGTCAGTATCGGGTTGAGCCCGAGGCTGTCGTCCAGCCGGAGCACCCTGTCGGGCGCGTACGCCAGTTCCGGGCGCCAGCGGAAGTACGCCGGGTCGGCGTACGGGATGACCGTGTTCAGTCCGTCGTTGCCGCCGTAGAGGGTGACCAGGACCAGCTTCGGCTGGTGGTCCGCCGGGGTGGCGGGAGCCTTGCCGAGCAGTTCACGGAGGCCCAGGACGGCCGCCGAGCCGGTGGCCAGGGCGGCGGCGCCGGCGGCGCCCGATGCGAGGAGGAAGCGGCGGCGGGTCAGTGCGTCCATTCAGGTCACCTGGTACTCGGGGCTCACGAGGCCGAGCGTCAGCAACAGGCGGGGATCCGTGACGCCCTTCATCACCGCGTACGTGCGGTCCGTCCACTTTTCCACGCACAGTACGTAGGCCACGCTCTCTGGCGTCATCGGTGCGGGGTCCACCAGGTCGACCAGTTCCTTGGCGATGGCCAGCTTGCCGTTCGCGGCGGCGGAGGTCAGCCAGGCGGTACCGGCGGGCCAGCCGCCGACGCTGGGCGGAGCGAACGGGCGCTGCCCCAGCGCGTCCAGCGCCCAGTAGAGGCGATCGAAGTTCTCGTTATCCAGGCGCGCCGGCCGCAGGCCGAGGTGGCGCAGCGCCCCGACGAACCACTCGACCGGCTGCTTCACCATCGTGCCGGCCGTGGTGCCGAAGGCATCGTCCTCGAACATCGCCTTGAGCATCGCCAGGGGCCGCGGGAATGCGGCGGCCATCCGCTCCTGAACGCGCTCCGGTATCGGGTCGCTGGCCGACGCGTAGCGGTACCACATGCGGGAGGCGATGAATCGGGGGCAGGACTTCTGCGTCAGTACCAGGTCCACAAGGCCGCGGGCGTTGAGGTTCGCAGTGGTGCCGAGGACGCTCTTCAGCCCCGTGTCGTGGTGCTGCGGGTCGAAGATCAGTGCTTCCTTGTCCAGCGCGACGCGGTACCCGGTCAGCGCCCGGGCGGCCTCCTTGACGTCCTTCTCGGTGTAGTTCCCGATGCCGAGCATGAACAGTTCGAACAGCTCGCGGGCGAGGTTCTCGTTCGGTGCGTCCTTCTTGTTGTGCTGGCCGTCCAGCCAGTACACCAGGGCCCGGTCGGCGACCATCCGGTGCGCCATGTCGGTGAAGTCACGGGCGGCCCGCAGCGCACGGTGCTGCCCGAGCATGAGCTGGGCGCTGGGGACCTTCGTGGCCCAGTGACCCTGCCAGAAGAACTGGAGCCGCTCGACCGCCTGGTGGCTGGCCACGACCATCCTGTCGAGCCACCATTGGGAGATCAACTTGGTCTGCTCGCGACGGATGGCGTGCGCCCGGGCGACCTGTTCGGGCGCCGGGTCCAGCAGGCCGGCGAACGGGTCCAAGCCGATCTCCGGCATGGGGGCGCCGGTGGCATCCACGTCCGGACCAGGGGGTTCGACAAGATTCGACAGTGTCCGGGCGTAGCCGGACTGGCGCGCCGCGGCGAGTTCGGCCGGTGTGGGGCCGAAGCCGGCGCGGTGCAGCAACAGCGCGACGTCCCCCGACATGAGCTGAAGATATGCGAACGGCCACGGGGCGGCAAACACGGCGGGTCACCACGCCGAGCGGCCCTCACATATCCTTCCGGTGCCGAGCAGAGCGCGCCACCCGAGGAACCAATGAGCATCGAGACCCGGACAGTACCTGCCGTCGAGGCATCGTCGACAGGACTGCCGCCGCCAGCCACGCCCAGCGTCGCCGAAGCGGCCTCGGGGGTCGACGGGGCTGGTGCGCCACCCCCCGATGCGGAGAACCGGCACTACGTCGTGGACCTGCTGCGCTTCGTCGCGGCCATGGCGATCGTCGGATACCACTTTCTGCCCTCGTCCGGCGGTGCCTGGGGCGCCGACGAGGCGGCGTTCGGCGCCCCGGTGAAGGCGGCCCTGCAGTACGCGTGGCTCGGCGTCGAGGCGTTCTTCGTGATCAGCGGCTTCGTCATCTGCATGAGTAGTTGGGGGCGCTCGCTGGCCCAGTTCTTCACCTCTCGGGTGGCCCGGCTGATGCCCGGGTACATGTTCGCTGTCGTGGTGACCGCGGCCGTGCTCTCGCTGCTGCCACTGGAGGGGGAACGGCCGCACCTGTCGCATGTGGCGATCAACCTGACCATGCTGCAGAAGTTCCTGAACGTCCCGTCCGTCGACAGCGTGTACTGGACGCTCTTCGTGGAGCTGAAGTTCTACCTGCTGTTCGCGATCGTGGTCCACCTCGGGGTCACGTATCGTCGGGTGGTCCTGTTCAGCATGCTCTGGACGGTCGTGTCGTTGTTCTCGATCTATACGGGCTCTGGCTTCCTCAACGCGATTGTGGAGCCGTTCTACGCGCCGTTCTTCGTAGCCGGCATCACGTTGTATCTGATTCGCCGGTTCGGTCCGGATCTGCTGCTGTGGTGCATGCTCGGCACCTCGATCGCGATCTCCATGGCCTGCTTGGCGCAGCGCGACCCGGTGAAGCGGGGCATCATCTCCTACCCGGTCACGCTGGCCGTCATGCTGGTGTTCTTCGCGGTCATGGTGGGAGTGGCGCTGGGCTGGTTCTCCTGGGTGCGGTGGCGCGGGCTGGTGACCGTCGGCGCGCTCACCTACCCGGTGTACCTGCTGCACCACCAGCTGGGCCTGGCCGCGATCAGACAGTTGCACGACCGGGTGCCGCCGTTGCTGTTGGCCGCCGTGGTCGTGGCCGCCGTTCTGCTGCTCGGCTACGCCACCTACCGGTTGGTGGAGCGCCCAGCGGCCAGGGCGCTGCGCAGCGGCCTGCGCGACAGCTTCGCCCGGATCCGCGCCACGGATACCGCAGCCGTTCAGCGATCGGAGCAGCCGTGACGGGTGCGTCACCCACGATCCTGGTGCTCGGGACCGCCGAGTGGAGTTCGCCGATCGCCACGAACCAGCACTACGTGGTGCGTGAGCTGGCCCGGGCGTACGACACGCACTTCGTCGAGTCCCTCGGGCTGCGGCGACCGCGGGTGGACGCTCGGGACCTCGGGCGGATGGCGCAGCGGCTGCGCAACTCCATCCGCGGGCAGACCACGACCGCGTACCGCCCGATACCCGAGCGCGCGAAGATCATTTCCCCGCTCGTGGTGCCACTGCACCGGGCGCCGACGCGCGTGCCGAACCGGCTCCTGCTGGAGCGGGCCGTCACGCAGTGGCGCCGTGGCCCTCGTCCCCGGATCCTATGGACGTTCACCCCGGTCACCTACGACCTGGAGCGGTACGCCGACTGCACTCTCTACCACTGCGTCGACATCTACCAGGCGTTTCCCGGCATCGACGCGGTGGCGGTCGGCGCGGGGGAGCGGCGGCTCGCGACGCGGGCGACAATGGCGATCGCGACCAGCGACGGGGTGGCCGAGCACCTCGCCGGGGTGGCTTTCCCCCGCGTCCGCACGCTGCCGAACGTCGCTGACGTGGACGTGTTCTCGGCGGCGGCGCGCCCCGCCGCGCGACGCCGCCCGGCGGCGATATTCGCGGGCAACCTGTCGCCCCACAAACTCGACACCAATCTGCTGCGCGCGCTCGCGACCGCGCTGCGTGGCCGCGGCGATCTGCTGCTGGCCGGCCCGGTCGCGACCGGCTTCGCCGCCGAACTGGCGGAACTTCAGCGGCTGGGCGCGAAGTACCTGGGCGTGCTCAAGCTGGACCGGCTGGCCGAGGTGGTCGGAGAATGCACGATCGGGTTGATCCCCTACGCCCGCAACGGATACACCGCCGGGGTCAGCCCGCTCAAGTGCTACGAGTACCTGGCGGGCGGCGTCGGCGTGGTCAGCACCGCGATCCCGGAGGTCGTGCGGGTCGCCGGGGAGACCAGCCTCGTCGAAGTCGCCGGCGACACCGACGACTTCGTGGCCCGGGTCCTGGCGGCGATCGATCCCGGCGCTGACGAGGACATCCACGCCCGGACCGGGTACGCCCGGAACTTCGGTTGGGAACATCGTGGTGAGGTGCTGCGGGAGATCGTGGCGCGGGCGGTCGACCAGGGAGCCGAGGACGCCCATGTCTAGTGCTCCGTCGTCCCGCACGGTCCGTGGACTGGCCGGCCACATCGCCGGTGCGGTCTCTGGCTCAGCACCGCGAACACAGGCCGCCATCCTTCTCTTCCTCGCGCTGCCGCAGGTGTACCTGCTCCCCGAAGGCACGCTCGACGTGGCGCTCACGACGCTGGTCGCCCTGCTGCTCGCGGCGGGCGGCCTGGTCCGGCTCGCGCGCCGCCCGTGGCCGTCACTTCCGCACACCGGCCTGTTCGCCGTCCTGGCCGGGCTGTTGGTGGTGCGGGTGCTCGCGCTCGCCTGGTCGCCCGACCCGCGTGCCGGCCTGCAACCGGTGGTCCTGCTCGGACAGTTCATCGTCACGCTGGCGGTGATGGCCGCCGCGCTACGACGCAAACCCGCACTGCTGCGCTCCATCCAGTCGTTCTACTGGCCGTGGGTGATCGCGGAGGCGTGCCTTGTCGTCACCTTCCGTTTCCTGCCCGGTGTCGAGGACGCCTTCCTGCGTTCAGTCGGTGGCTTCTTCGCTGGGCACAACACGGTCGTGGCCCTGTTCGGCGACAGTCCGAACAACGTCCTCGACCCTGCCAAGGCGGGTGGGGTCTTCGTCAACGCGAACGTGGCCGCCATGTTCCTCGGCGTGAATGGGCTCGCCGCGCTGGCCGTGGCGGGCCTGACCCGCACCCGCTGGGTGGCCGCGACCGGGGTCGTCGCGCTCGCCGCCGTCCCGTTCACCGGCTCGAAGTCCGCCACGATCCTCGCGGTCGTGCTGCCCGCGGCCGCCCTCGGCTCGTACCAGATGAGCCGCTTCACCCTGCCCGCCGCCCGCCGGTACCTGCTGGTCGGTGCGGTTTCGGCGGGAGCGGCGGGCGCCCTTCTGCTGCTCGTCGTCAATGCTGCCCTGCGCCGTGCGATCGTCGAGGCGTTCGTCGGCCGCACCGCCATCTGGGAGTTCGGCGGGGAGTCCTTCCGGGAGCACCCGCTGCTCGGGCTGGGGTACGGCGGCTGGGACGCCGGCTTTCCGGACTACGCCGCCGAGCGCGGGCTCTACCGCAGCTTCCCCCCGCACAACGTCCTGCTGGCCGCCTGGTCCAATGCTGGCCTCGCGGGCCTGGCGCTGAGCGTCGCGTTCTTCGCGGTGGCGTGCTGGCTCGTCGCTGGCGGCCTGTCCCGCCGCGCCGGGGTCGACAAACGGTTCGTCGCGTTCGCGGGTGCCGCCCTCGCCTGGGTCGTCGTCCAGGGCATGGGCGAGAACACTGATGTCTTCGGCGAGATCCACCTGATTCCGGTGCTTGCACTGCTGATCGCTCACCTGATCCGCCCCGTTGGCGAGGAGGCGAAGGACAATGCCGGAAGCGCACCCGGCCGGGCCGACGGTCGGCGTGCTGAGACATCAGCAGTTCCTGCCGTCGGAGACCTTCATCCGGGCCCAGGCGGGCGCCCTGCGCCGGCACCGGCCGCTGTACGTGGCGAGGGACCCGGTGCCGACCGGGCCGGATGTCGACTCGGTTAGCGTGGCGGATTTCGGACGCCGGGCGGTGCTGGCGTACACGGTGGCGCGCTGCCCGGGACCGCTGCGGGCGGCGCTCAAGGAGCGGCGGACCGCGTTGCTGCATGCCCACTTCGGCGTTGAGGGCGTCTACGCTGCCCCACTGGCGAGGGCGCTGGGGGTGCCGCTGGTCACCACGTTGCACGGCTTCGACGTGACGGTCACGAAGTCCCAACTCCTGGCCTCGCGGAAGCCGTCCTGGATGAACTATGTCGGCTGGCGGGGCGACCTGTTCGACTCCGGCGCCGCCTTCATCTGCGTCTCCGAGCACATCCGCCGCCGCGCGGTGGACTGGGGGTACCCGGCGGAGCGCACGGTCGTCCTGCCGATCGGCGTGGACGTGGAGGCGATCCGGCCCACCGGCGTTATCGACGCCCCCCGGATCCTGCATGTGGCGCGCCTGGTCGCCAAGAAGGGCACGGACGACCTCCTGCGCGCGTTCGCCCTCGTCCGCACGGCGGTCCCCGACGCCGAACTGGTGATCGTCGGCGACGGTCCACTGCACGCCGCGCTGAACGACCTGGCCACCGAGTTGGCCGTGGCGGACGCGGTCCGGTTCCTCGGCGCCCAACCGCACGGCGAGACGCTGCGGCTGCTGGCCGAGTCGCAGGTGCTGTGCCTGCCCAGTGTCACCGCCGCGAATGGCGACCAGGAAGGGCTGGGCATGGTGCTGCTGGAGGCTGGCGCATCCGGCAAGCCGGTGGTGGGTACGGACCACGGCGGTATTCCCGAGGCCGTCACGGACGGCACCAACGGCTTCCTGGTGCCCGAGCGGAAGCCGGCGGACCTGGCAGAGCGGTTGGTGGCGCTCCTGCGCGATCCGCAACTGTGCGACCAGTTCGGCAAGGCCGGCCGGAACCTGGTCCGGGAGCGGTTCGACCTGCGCCGACAGACCGACAAGCTAGAAGCGCTGTATAGGACGCTCACGTGATCGAGTCGATACTGATTTATTCCCGCGCCACGCCGCACCACCATACGGGCGGCATGGAGACGCTGGCGTGGAGCCTGGCGGTCGAGTGGGCCCGGTCGGTCCGCGAGGTGTGCGTCGTGACCACCGTGCTACCGGGGACGGAGGCTCCGTTCACCGAGGATGGTGTCAGGGTCGTACCGCTCGCCGGTACCCGCCCCGGCGCCTATTCCGCGGGGTGGTGGGAAGCCTCCCGCCGCTACTGGTCCGCACTGGCCGAAGCGCCGGGCGTCGTGCTCTCGGTGAGCGCGGGGGCGTACTCGGTGGTCCGTGACCGTGAACGGCACCCGGGGACGCCGTTCGTGATGCAGGCCCACGGGACGTCCACCATGGAAATCGGATCGAAGCTGCGGGCGGCTAACCCGCGGTCGCTCGCCACGACGCCGAAGAACGCGCTCGGGCTGCTCCGGGACGCCGCCCGGTACCGGGACTTCGACCGGATCGTCGCGGTCGGAGACAACGTCGTCCGGTCGCTGGCCGCCGCGCCGCTACGCTGGTCCGTGCCGGCGGAGCGGGTGCAGTTGATCCATAACGGCGTGCGTGTCGAGGAGCGCGCCTTCGACCCGGCCGGGCGGGCGGAGATCCGGCGGGCGCTGGGTATTGCCGAAGCCACCGCCGTCGTCGCCTGCGTCGGCCGGGTGCACGTACAGAAGCGGCTGGACCGGGTGCTGCGGGCGGCTGCCACGCTGCGCGACCGCGGACATGCGGCGGACTACGCGTTCCTCATAGTCGGCGACGGGCCGGACGAGAGCCGCCTGCGTGGCCTGGCCCGCGACCTGCGGTTGGGTGAGATGGTGCGATTCGTCGGCCGGGTGCACCGGGACGACGTGCGACGGTACTACTCGGCCGCGGACGTGGCCCTGCTCACCACCGCGCGGATGGAGGTAGGGCTGCCGATGGCGGGGCTGGAGGCGCTCGCCTGCGGACTGCCGTGCGTGGTGCCGGCGGGCTCGCTCGGCTCCGAGACGCTGGCCCGCGTCATGCGGCAGGTCGACCCGGCGGACCCCGGGCTGGTCGCGGAGGCACTGCGGGACGCGACCCGGAAGCGGGCATCGCGGGAGAGCCTGCTGCCGGCCCAGTTCACGCTCGCCCACTGCGCTCGCGGGTATCTGGCGGCCTTCGAGGACCTCGCCCCGGCCGCGAGGTCGTGACGGGGCCGCCGTGGGCAGAATCTTCTTCCGCCTGGTTCTCGGGGGCATCACCGGGAAGATTCTCGGCGTCGCGCGCGAGGTTTTGCTCGCGGCGCTGTTCGGGGCGGGCCGCGCGGTGGCGGCCAACCGGATCGCGCTGACCGCCACCTTCATCCCCATCAACTTCTTCACCGCCGACGCGCTCACGGCCGGCTTCCTGCCGCTCTACGTCCAGTACCGGCAGGAGCGCCCGGCCATGGCGGCCGCCCTGTACCGCAGCGTGCGCTCGCTGCTGGCGGCGTTCTCGCTGGTGCTCGTGCTCGCGTTGCTGATCGGGCGGCACGGCTGGGTCCGCCTGCTGGGGCCGGGCCTCGACGCCGGTACGGCGGCGATAGCCGCGTCGATGCTTGGTATCGCCGCCGTCGGCGTGCCGTTCTACGTCCAGTACAACCTGTACACACTGGTCGGATTGGCGCACGATGACGTCCGCCTGATCAACCTGCGGCCGTCGTTCCAGAGCCTCGGCCTAATCGGCGCGACCCTCGCGGCGTACAAGACGGGGCATGTCGCGCTGCTCGCCTGGGGCTTCACCATCCCGTACATCGTGCTCTGCGCGTTCGGGGCGTTCTGGGTACACCGGCGCGGGTATCTGACCGGCGGTGACGACCGCACCGTCCAGCTACCCGAGCGGGCCGGGTACCGAATCGCGCTGGCGATGTTCTGGCGGCGCCTGCGCCCGCTGCTGCTTGTCCCGGTGATCCTCCAGGGCTCGATCGCCGTCGAACGGATCGTCGGCTCGTTGCTTGGCGTCGAGGTGGTGGCTGCGACCGAGTACGCCCGGTTCGTGGTCGACTCACTGATGGCGCTGCTCGCCGCGCCGCTTGGCCTGGCCGGCCTGGCCTCCTTCACCAAGATGGCCGCGCACGAGGTGATCGGCGGACTGCGCCGCCTGATCCCGCCGGTGCTCCTGACGACCGTGCCGCTGTCGCTGATGCTCTGCATCAACAGCACCGGCATCGTCACATTCGTGTACGCCCGCGGCGAGTTCGACGAGCGGGCCGTCGCGACCTCGTCGGTGATGCTGCTCGGCTTCGCCCTCGGCATCTGGGCCCAGGTGGTCGGGTACACATTCGTCAAGGTGCTCAACGCGCGGGGCGCGAACCTGCGGGTCACCGTCGTCATGGCGGTGTCGTTCTCCGCGGCCGTCGCCGTGAACCTGCTGCTGTACCGGTACTGGGGTGCGTTCACCATCGGCGCGGCGTCGTCCGTCTGTGGAGTGCTCATGTTCCTGCTGTCGGCGCACTGGCTGGGCGTGCTCAGGTTCTGCGCGGGACTACTCGCCACCCTGCTGCCTGGCGCGGCCGCGGCGGGCGCGGTCGGGTACGCCCTGCGCGGCACCGGTTTCGTACGCCTCGCCGTATCCTGTGCCGCCATCCTGCTGGTCTGGGGCGTGTATGTCACGGCGGTACCGAGTCTGCGTGAACGGTTCCTGTCCGGCCTCCGCCGCCGGGACAAGCGGGAGGCTGCGCCGCCCCCGGTCGTGAGGAGTAACGGATGACGGGCCAGGACGTACTCGCCGGGCAATCCGTCGCGTTGGTGCATGAGTGGTTCGGTGCGACCGGCGGCTCGGAAATGGTGTTCCGGCGCATCGGCGAGATCGTGCCGCACGCCGAGCGTTTCGTACTGTGGAAGGATCACGACGCGGAAGAGCCCGACCTGCGCGAGTCCTGGCTGGCCCGCACACCGCTGCGGTACAGCAAGGCGGGCGCACTGCCGTTGATGCCGCTCGCCTGGCGCACGCTGAGCCGGGAACGGTTCGACGTCGTGATCTCCTCCAGCCACGCGTTCGCACACACCGTGCGGCTGGGTCCGCCCGACCGGACCCGGTATCTCAGTTACGTGCACTCGCCGGCGCGGTACGTCTGGAGCCCGGACTTCGACGGGCGCGGGTCCAGTCCGCTGCTGACGGTGCCGAGGCGGGTTTTGCAGGGCGTGGACGTGCGGCTCAGCCGGCACGTGCACAGCTACGCGGCGAATTCCCGTGAGGTGCGCGATCGCATCGCCCGCTACTGGCGGCGCGACGCGGTCGTCATCAACCCGCCGGTCGACGTGGAGTTCTTCGCGGACGCGCCGGCCGCGGACCGGGGGCAGCCGCGGGACTACCTGCTCGGCGCGGGGCGCTGGATTCCGTACAAGAACTTCGACCTCATCATCGCGATCGCCGCCGCGGCCGGACTGCCGCTGGTCGTCGCTGGGTCGGGTCCGGAGGAGGCGAACCTGCGCCGCGCGGCCGAGCGAGCTGCCGTCCCGGTGACGTTCGAGGTGCAGCCGGACCGGGAGCGGTTGCGGCGGCTGTACTGGGGCGCCCGGGCGTTGCTGTTCCCGGTCCACGAGGACTTCGGCATCATCCCGGTCGAGGCACAGGCGTGCGGAACCCCGGTGGTGGGGCTGCGCCGGGGCGGGCTGCTGGAGACGGTCGTCGATGGTGAGACCGGCTTCCTCACCGACTCCCGCGACCCGGACGCCTACAGACCTCTGCTGCGACGCGTCACCGAACTGCCGCGCGAACGGCTGGCGGCGCACGCGGCCTGGTTTTCGGCGGGCGAGTTCGCCACGCGCATGGCCGCTTGGATCGCCGAGACCACCCGCTGACCGGGGCGGCCTCGGCCGGTCAGCGCGGGCGGATCGCTCAGAACACCAGGGTGTCGCGCAGGTAGGTGGCGACCCTGCGCAACGTCTGGGCCTCCCGCTGGGGCGCGGTCATCCGGAACACCAGCTGCCGGTCGATCTCGCCGCTGTCGCCGCCGCGAAAGTACCCGACCACCACCAGGCCGTGCCGCGGCTCGCCATCGACCTGCAGGATCTGCTCGGCGTACGTGGAGAACTGTCCGCTACGGATCCACTGCGCGCCCCACGCTTCCTCGGCCTGGCGCATTTCGGTCTGTCGCTGCTCGTCGCAGGGCTGCGCGCAGGCGCGCACGATGAGGTCGCCGCCGAACTCGGGCTTCTGCCCGGGCGGTGTGCCGCAGGTGTACCTGATGAGGCCCTCGGCCTGACCGGCGAGCGTGCACTGCCACGTCGGTGGGACCTTGACCGGGAAGCCCAGCCCTTCCAGGGTGAGCGTCTTCACCTGGTCGGTGGCCGAGTAGCGGGGCCACTTCGTGGGCCATGAGCCTTGCGTGGGCGGCTCGACGCCTGGGCTCACGGGCGGGGTGGGCGGCAGCGCCACCGGCGGCGCCGCGGTCGTCGCGGACGGTCGGGGCTCGGGCCTGTCCCCGCCGCCGAAGCCGCCGGTCAGAGCGAACAGGGTGCCGGCGCCGGCGAGGAGGACGACCAGGACCACCGCGATTCCGACCCACAGCCCGGTGCGCCGCTTGGGCGGCTCGGACGGCACGATGTGCCGCACGGGGGAGCTGAACGGGTCCTGGTACGCGGGCGACGACGAGTAGACGACGTCGTATGAGGCCGGCGACTGCGGCTGGGATGCGGGTGACACCGGAATCCCGGAGACCGGGTCCGGAACGCCTGAGATCGGGACCGGCGGCGCCGAGGTGGGGGCCGGGTTGGGGCCGGTGCCCGCGGGGTAGGACGGCTGGGTGGGCTGCTGCGGCAGGTCGATGCGGGCGGTGGGCTGCGACGCGTCGCTGTCATCCGGGTCGGCGGCCGGCCCGACCGGCGGGGCGTCCGGCTCCGTGGCCTGGACCTGCATGCCGAGCGACTCGAACACCCGCTCGGCGCCGGGGCCCTCACCACCAGCCCCCGCGTACGCGGCCCACGGTGCGTCCACGGTGAAGTCCGCGCGGACGTGCCGGGGATTCTCCGGACCGGGCCGCGCCAGCGAGCTGACCGCCGCCGCGAACGCGTCCCGCCAGCGCGGGTCCCGGGCGACGTTGGGGTCGAGCACGGCCACCGTCAGCGGCCTGCCCTGTTCGTCCACGGCGGACCAGACCGCGCCCACCGGGCAGTGGCCCAGTGCGCCGTTGAACGTGTAGGGGCTAACTGGCTGCATCCCGACCCTTCCCCGCTGTTCCTGGTGCGGATCCTAGCGGTGCCCCGCCCGCGCCCAGCCTGCCGCGTCACGTTGCGGACCGCACACCTCGCGCGGCACGTGCGGGTACCCGCGGCAGAGCAGGAATCGATAGCATCGAAGCCATGTCTCGCCCCGGTCTCGTGGAATCCGACTCCGCTGACATCTTCGAGCCGCCGCCGGACGGCGAGGTCGAGGCCGCGCCCCGCAAGCGCCGGCGGTGGCGGCGCGTCCTGCTCATCACCCTGCTGGTGCTGGCCCTGCTGGGCGGCGGCGCGGTTGTGGCCGGTGGGCTCTACCTGCGCTCCGTCGAGTCCGGGGTGGACCGGGTGGACGCGTTCGACCAGGTGCCGGAGGAGGCGCGCCCGGCGAAGGTGGCGCAGGACGCGCAGAACTTCCTGATCCTGGGCAGCGACTCCCGGGACCCGGAGAGCAGCTCCGGCTCGCGCACCGACACGATCATCGTGGCCCACCTGCCGAAGGACCGGTCCAGCGCGCAGCTCATCTCGATCCCGCGGGACACCTGGGTGCACGTGCCGCGGTCCAAGGACGGTAAGCACGGCGACCGGGACGCGAAGATCAACGCTTCGTTCGCCTGGGGCGGCATCCCGCTGATGGTGCAGTCGGTGGAGAAGTTCACGAACGTCCGGATCGACCATGTCGTGGTCATCGACTTCGCCGGCTTCAAGGAGATCGTCGACGCGCTCGGTGGCGTGACGATCGATGTGGAGCAGAGTTTCACCTCCACCCACTCGCTGAACCCGGACGGCAAGCGCCAGTTCACCAAGGGGCGGCAGGTCATGGACGGGGCGGCGACGCTGGACTACGCCCGCGAGCGGTACGCGTTCAAGGACGGCGACTTCGCCCGGATCCGGCACCAGCAGCAGGTGATCAAGGCGATCCTGGACACGGCGGCCTCCGGGGGCCTGCTCGCCAGCCCCACCAGGCTGAACTCGTTCGTGCGGGCGTCGGCGGACGCGGTCGCCGTGGACAAGACGCTGTCACTGATCGATATGGCGACCGACCTGCGCCACCTGCGTAGCGGCAACCTCACGTTCCTGACCAGCCCGAGCAAGGGCACGGGCCGGGTCGGCAGCGAGAGCGTGGTGTTCGCGGACCCGGGGAAGGCCAAGACGCTGTTCGACGCCGTCCGCCGGGACGCGATAGCGGAGATCCTCGACGCCGGCAAGTAACACCCGGGGGTCGGGTAGCGGCGGAGGTCGGGCGGTGCGCCGCGCGATCGACAAAATTCGCTGTTCGGCGAATGCCCGGCTGGCCGGGGTTGCGGCGGTTGGTCCCGATCATGGGTCCTTGACCGGACCGGTGCCGGCGACCTAGCCTCGCGGTACTAGGGGAGTACGTCCGACCAACGCGGGCTAACCGCACAACATAGATCGCGTAACAGAACAGCATCACTTTGGTCCCACATCCGGGCGAATCGGGCGTGGGGTGAGTGCTTCCGACCCCGGCGAGGCCGCGCCGGTGCCGGCTTGACATACCACGGTCGCCGCGGTGCCGCCTCCGGCCGCACCGGCGGTGGACCGTACCCGGCCAGTCGCCTCGGTCGGGCGTCTCCACAGCCGCACGCGCGTTGCGGGCCCGGGCCATGTGCCCGGTACCGGCGCCTCGCTGTGAGGAGGTGGACGCCATGATCGAGTGGGCGACGATCGCCCCCGACCGCGACGGCGCCGGCGGGTACCCGAGGGGTGTGGCGTGACCGGCCTGGAGTGGGGCCTGGTGGCGGCGGTCGCCGTGCTGGCCGCCCTGGTGCTGACCGGGCTGGTGCTCGGTGCGCGCGCCCTGCGCCGCCTCGTCGCCGCGCCGCCGGCCCCGCCGGCTGCCCCACCGGACCCGGCCTACCTGGCCGAGCGGGACCGCCGGGAGCAGTCCCTGTCCGCGCTGCGCAGCGCCGCCGACGAGGCGACCGCCTCGGTGGAGCAGGCGCGCAGTTCCGCGGCGAGCGCGCGGACCGAGGCCGCCGCCGCGAAGGCCGAGGCGAGCGCCGCCCGGGCCGAGGCGCGCCGGGTGCTGGACGCCGCGCGGGCGGAGGCGGACACGATCCTGGAGCGGGCACACCGGCAGGCCGAGCAGGACGCGGAGCAGTTGCGTACCGCCGCCCGGCGCAGCGGCGAGCGGGAGATCGCGATGCTCGCCGCCACCACCAAGGAGCACGCCGCCGACCTGGAGCGCCGGGCACACCGCCTGGACGAGCGGGAGCGGTTGCACGCCGAGGAGGTGGAGCGCCTCGCCGAGCGGGACCGGCGGCTGGCCGCCGAGAAGCGAGAACTGGCCGAGCGGTCGGCCGCGCTGGAGGCCCGGGAGAGGGGGCTCGCGGAGGCGGAGGAGCGGCGCCGCCGGGAACTGGAGCGGGTCGCCGGGCTGACCGCCGAGGCGGCCCGGACGGAACTGGTCGAGGCGATCGAGCAGCAGGCGAAGCGGGAGGCCGCGCTGCTGGTGCGGGACATCGAGGCGGATGCCCGCGGCACCGCGGAGCAGCGGGCCCGGCACATCGTGGTGGACGCCATCCAGCGGGTCGCCAGCGAGCAGACCGCGGAGAGCGTCGTCTCCGTGCTGCACCTGCCCAGCGACGAGATGAAGGGGCGGATCATCGGCCGGGAGGGGCGCAACATCCGCGCCTTCGAGTCGGTCACCGGCGTCAACCTGATCATCGACGACACGCCCGAGGCGGTGCTGCTGTCCTGCTTCGACCCGGTCCGCCGGGAGATCGGGCGGCTGACCCTGGAGAAGCTGGTCCTGGACGGGCGGATCCACCCGCACCGCATCGAGGAGGTGTTCGACCTCGCCCGGCAGGACGTCGAGCGCCTGTGCCAGCGGGCCGCCGAGGACGCCCTGGTCGAGGTGGGCATCACCGAGATTCACCCGGAGTTGGTGACCCTGCTCGGCCGGCTGCGCTACCGCACCTCGTACGGGCAGAACGTGCTCAAGCACCTCACCGAGACCGCGCACATCGCCGGCGTCATGGCCGCGGAGCTGGGGCTGGACGTGCCGACCATCAAGCGGTGCGCGTTCCTGCACGACATCGGTAAGGCGCTGACCCACGAGGTGGAGGGCAGCCACGCGTTGATCGGCGCCGACCTGGCCCGCAAGTACGGCGAGAGCGAGGACGTGGTGCACGCCATCGAGGCGCACCACAACGAGGTGCCGCCGCAGACCGTCGAGGCGGTGCTCACCCAGGCGTCGGACGCCTGCTCGGGTGGGCGTCCCGGCGCGCGCCGGGAGAGCCTCGAGGCGTACGTGAAGCGGCTGGAGCGGATCGAGGAGATCGCCGGCGGCAAGGCGGGGGTGGAGAAGGTGTTCGCGATGCAGGCCGGCCGGGAGATCCGGGTCATGGTCCGCCCCGACGACGTGGACGACATCGGCGCCGCCGTGCTCGCCCGGGACGTGGCCAAGCAGATCGAGGAGGAGCTGACCTACCCGGGCCAGATCCGGGTGACCGTGGTCCGCGAGTCCCGGGTGACGGAGATCGCCCGCTGAGGTGCCGCTCAGTTGACCGGGTCGTCGGGGGTGATCGGGTCCGGTCGCGTTCCGGAACACCATGCCGACCCCCCCCGCGGTACGAGGGTCCGGCAGGATGTTGACTGCCGGGTGTAGGTGAGCATCGCGCTCAGGGACCCCTCCGGCCGGCGGGTGATGGTCTGCGTCGTGGCGGTGATGCCGGTCGGGACCTCGGTGGTCGCCACCCAGCGCACCTGACCGAAGGTGACCTTCAGCGTCGTGATGGTCGGGTGGGTGCGGATGCCGTCTTCGCGCACGTACGACCAGGTTCCCACCGGTATCCGCGCGCCCGGCGGGATCACCGGTACCTCCACGATCCGCTCCCGGGCTTGCGGGTAGGCGACCGACCGCCCGCGGGCGTCGAGGTAGTCGAAGAGCACACGCGCCCGGTAGGCCGCCCGCTGGCTGGTGTTCTCCACCACCGCACCGGCGAGCTTGCGCTCCAGGTCAGGTTCGGAGGCGCGGTGGTAGTAGCCGGCCGTCAACTCCAGCCCGATTTCCGACAGGCCGCCCAACCGCGCGGACACCGAACGGTCGCGGGTCGACGCGCGGACGGTCATCCGGTCGAGCCGGTCGGCGAGCTCGCCCACGGTGCCTGCCCTTCTCAGGTGGAGTAGCCGAGGTAGCGACCGGAGGTGGCATTGCCGCCGTTCATGTCGCGCAGCGCTGGCCGCGGCGACACGAACAGGTCGGGCCGGCTGTGCACCGTGCCGACCATGCCTCGCAGCCGCTGGGCGATGAAGCTCTCGCGGTCGTTGACGAGGGTCGTGTAGTCCTGGATGGCCGTCCGCATGGACCCAATGACCTCGTTGACCTCGTGGCCACCGACCTTGGTGCCGTTGTCTGGCTTGTCTGACTCGACCGGAAGGTCGCCCACGACGCCGGCGCCGGCGGCGCCGGCGGTCAGCGAGATCACCGCCGCCGCGCCGATCTCCGAGGCACCCAACGTCGGGATGGCGAGCGCCACGCCCACCACGGCCGCGATGATGTCGAAGGTGAGCGTCCACGAGGTCTGGTGGCAGCTGCCGTGCATGGCATCGAGCGCCTTAAGCGTCGTCTCGGCGATTTTGTCGATGTCCCTGCGGGCGCTCTCCCACAGCGTCCGCTCCGCCTCCAGCGCCGCGCGGAGCATTGAGACCAGCAGGAACTGGTTTTGCACCAGCGCCGGGAACGGGTCGATGAAGGTTTGTTTGAAGGTGATCGCGGCGTAGCCGGTCCACGATGCGATGAGGTCGCCGGACGCGGGCAGCTCTTCCAGGACCGGGTTCGCCGAGTACACCCGGCCGCCGTCCCTGGCAAACGGGTCATGTTGCTCGGCCTTCGAGGTCAAGCTGCTCATCGCCTGCTCGAGGTCGTGGATCAACCCGTCGAACGCGCTGGGCTCCGGCATGGTCAGGAACGGCTGGTACATCGCGGGCACGTCGACGAAAGCACAGTTGCCCTCAGGTTCAGCTCCTCCTGGGCGATGTACGTGGGCGACTGCGTACCCCTGAGCCGCTTGACCCCCTCGGCGTACGCCTTCGTCGCGATGTCCTGTACGTGCTGCGGCAACTGGTCGAAGCTCACCCGTCACCGCCCCTGCGGTGGTGGCACGTCACGGTGCGCCCCGCCGCGCAGCCTGTCTAGTTCGGCGGCGGCCGCCTGGTCGGCGTCGGCGATCGCTTTGACGGCCAACTCCAACGCCTCCGCCGTGGCGTCCAGTTTGTCGGCCGTGTCCCGCAGATATCCGGCGATGGTGTCCTTGAGCTGGATCCACGGGCCGAGCGCGGGGCCCTGGGTGCTGCCGCCGAACGCGGTGTGGCGGCTGAAGGCGGCGCCGACGCTGAAGCCGGTGCCGTTGACCCTGGCGGCGGCGTTGCCGTACTGCTCCGCCACGTTGGGCAGGTTCCGCAACGCCATGGTTTCCAGGCGGTTGAGATCGGCGCCCAGATCCTGACCGGTGTCAGGCACGTCCCTATCCCCCCGTATAGACGGATGCGTGTCGTAGCACCGGTGAGGCTACTACCCGTCAACCCGTCTTACGTGCCGTACGGTGACCGATCTGGCACATGCTGTCACAGGGGCGTGGGTGCCGTCGCTCCCGTCTCCTTGTCGGTGCGGAGCATTACCGGCGCGGCCGTCTTCGGCATCCGCGACAGGTGCTTCTGCAGCCAGTACGCGAGCATGGACAGCGCGCCGCAGAGCGCGATGTAGATGGCCGCGACGACCAGGTATGCCGGCACGTACGGCAGGCCGAACGCCAGCCGCCCGCCGATCTGCTTGCCGTAGTACAGCAGCTCGGGGTAGGTGATGATGAAGCCCAGCGCGGTGTCCTTGAGTAGCACCACGAGCTGGCTGACGATCGCCGGCAGCATCGACCGGACCGCCTGGGGGAGCAGGATCAGCCGCAGCACCTGGTTCTTGCGCAGGCCCGTCGCGTAGCCGGCCTCGGCCTGGCCGCGCGGCACGGCGGCGATGCCGGCCCGGAAGATCTCGGCCAGCACCGAGCCGTTGTAGAGGGTCAGGCCGAGCACCAGCGCCCACAGGTTGGGGATGCTCCAGCCGTACTGGAGCGGGCCGTAGTAGAAGAAGAAGATCATGATCAGCAGCGGGATGGCCCGGAACAGCTCGACCACGAACGTCGCCGGCGCCCGCAGGATCCAGCGGTCGCTGAGTCGGGCGCTGGCGAACACCGCGCCGAACAGCAGCGCCAGCACCGAGGCGATGCCGGCCGCCTTGAGCGTGGCGCCCAGGCCGGACAGCAGTTCCCGCTGGACCGCCGAGTACTGGAACTGGTCCCACCGGCGCTGCTCGAACTGGCCGGTCACGTTGAACCGGTAGATCACGAACGCGACGAGGGCGGCGATCCCGGCGAGCGCCAGCAGCCCGATGGCGGCGTTGCGCCGGCGGGCCCGCGGCCCGGGAACGTCATACAGGACGGTGCTGCCACCGCTCATCGTGCGACCGCCCACTTGCGCTCGAGGTACCGCTGGAAGGCCACCAGCGGGAGGATGAGGATCAGGAAGCCGATGGTGACCCAGAGCAGCACCCCGAACCGCGGCTCGCCCCGCTCGGACATGTAGTCCTGGATCGCGCCCGCCTCCAGCACGGAGAAGCCGGCGGCGATCGTCGTGTTCTTGAGCATCGCGATCAGCACGCTCATCAGCGGCGGGACCATCGAGCGCACCGCCTGCGGCAGCACGATCAGGCCCAGCACCTGGCCGAACGTCATGCCCAGCGCGCGGGCCGCCTCGCCCTGGCCGGTCGGCACGGTGTTGATCCCGGACCGGACCACCTCGCAGACGAACGCGGCGGTGTAGACGGTCAGCGCGACGCAGGCGGACGGGAACGGGTTGATGTTCAGGCCGAGCTTCGGCACGGCGAAAATCAGGAACGCGAAGACCAGGGTCAGCGGCGTGTTCCGCACGATGTTGACGTAGCCGGCGCCGAAGGCGCGCAGCGTCGGCACCGGCGAGACCCGCATCGCGCCGAGCAGCATGCCCAGCGTGAGGCTGCACAGGGCGGCGATGACGAACAACTCCACCGTGTTGGTGAAGCCGTCCAGGAACACCCGCCCGTTGTTGCCGTTGGTCAGTACGCCGAAGAAGTCGCCCACGCTTCGCTCCAGGTCCGCGAGTCGCACAGTGCGGCCGGGCGGGCTGGCGCCCGCCCGGCCGCTCTCAATCAGTACCGCTCGAGCGGCGGCGGGGTGGCCGAGGAGCCCGACTTGCCCAGCGTGCCGTCGTAGATCTTCTGCCAGGTGCCGTCCTTGTAGGCGGCGTCCAGCGCGTCGTTGACGAAGTCGCGCAGGGCCTTGTCGTCCTTGGGCAGCCCGATGCCGTACTTCTCGACGCTGAACGGCTGGCCGACGACCTTCATGTCGGTCGGGCTCTGCGCCGCGTACCCCTTGAGGATCGCGTCGTCCGTGGTGACCGCGTCGACCTTCTTGTCCAGCAGGTTGGAGACGCACTCGGAGTAGGTCTTGAACTCGACGATGTTGTTCGGCTCGGTGAGCTGCTCGTCGCGGATCCGCTGGATCGGCGTGGAGCCGGTCGCGGAGCAGACCTTCTTGCCCTTCAGCGTGTCCTTGCCGGTGATCGAGTTGTCGTCCTTGCGGACCAGCAGGTCCTGGCCGGCGATGAAGTACGGGCCGGCGAACGAGATGTCGTTCTTGCGCTGGTCGGTGATCGAGTAGGTGCCGACGTAGTAGTCGATCTCACCGCCCTTGATCGCCGTCTCCCGGTTGGCCGACGGGATCTCCTTGTACTCGATCTTCGCCGGGTCGATGCCGAGCTGGCTGGCGAGGTACTGGGCGATCTCGATGTCGAAGCCGCAGCGCGTGCCCGAGGTGTCCTTGTAGCCCAGGTTCGGCTGGTCGAACTTCACGCCGACGCGGACCGTGCCGCCGGACTTGATCTTCTCGAAGGTCGAGCTGCCGGCGATGTCCACGCCCGAGGCCGGGGTGAAGGTCGCGCCGGACGTCTGGCAGGTGTCCGAAGCCGGCGCGTTGCCGCCGCCGGCGTTCGAACTCGGTGTGTCCTCCTTGCCACAGGCCGCGACCGACAGCGCGAGTGCCGCCATCGTGGTGACGGTGGCCAGGCGCGTAAAGGTTTTCACTGGAACGTCCTCCTCTTACTGCTTGCCGATCAGTGCGTCAGGATCTTCGACAGGAAGTCCTTGGCGCGGTCGCTGCGCGGGTTGGCGAAGAACTCCTCCGGCCCCGCCTGCTCGACCAACTGCCCGTCCGCCATGAACACGACGCGGTTCGCGGCGTGCCGGGCGAAACCCATCTCGTGCGTGACGACGATCATCGTCATGCCCTCGCCGGCCAGGGCCGTCATCACGTCCAGCACCTCACCGACCATCTCCGGGTCCAGGGCGCTGGTCGGCTCGTCGAACAACATCGCCTTCGGCCGCATGGCCAGCGCGCGGGCGATCGCCGCCCGCTGCTGCTGGCCGCCGGACAGCTGTGCCGGGTACTTGTCGGCCTGGCTGGCGATGCCGACCCGCTCCAGCAGGGACATCGCCCGCTCGCGCGCCTCCGCCGGCTTCTCCTTGCGTACCTTGATCGGCCCGAGCGTCACGTTCTGCAGGATCGTCCGGTGCGCGAACAGGTTGAACGACTGGAAGACCATGCCGACGTCCGCGCGCAGCCGGGCCAGGGAGCGCCCCTCGGCGGGCAGCGGCTGGCCGTCGAAGACGATGCGGCCGGAGTCGATGGTCTCCAGCCGGTTGATCGCGCGGCACAGCGTCGACTTGCCGGAGCCGGACGGGCCGATCACCACCACGACCTCGCCCCGGGCCACGGCCAAGTCGACGTCGCGGAGCACGTGCAGGTGCCCGAAGTGCTTGTTCACGCCCTCAAGCTGGACCAGCGGGCCCGCGCCGACCCCCGCCCCCGCGGCGGCGTCGGCCTCAGTCACGCCGGCAACTGTGCCCTTGGCCTCAGTCATGCCGGCAACTGTAAAGGGGCGCATGCCTCAAGCGGTCGCCGGGACGGTCACAGGCCGATAACTTGCCGTATCCCCGTTGACGCGTCGCCGCCACCTACCATGCCGACGCCGGCGGGGGCGGCTTTACCCTTGATGGCGTGTCGAGAAGCTACCGGGTCGTGACGTACGGCTGCCAGATGAACGTGCACGACTCCGAGCGCATCGCCGGACTCCTGGAGGGCGCCGGCTACGTCCGCGCGACCGGGTCCGGCACCCCGGACCTCGTGGTGTTCAACACCTGCGCGGTGCGGGAGAACGCCGACAACCGCCTCTACGGCAACCTCGGCCACCTGCGCCCGACCAAGGACCGGCACCCGGGCATGCAGATCGCGGTCGGTGGCTGCCTGGCGCAGAAGGACCGGGGCGAGATCGTGCGCCGGGCACCCTGGGTCGACGTGGTCTTCGGCACCCACAACATCGGCTCGCTGCCGGCACTGCTGGAGCGGGCGCGGCACAACGCCGCCGCCGAGGTGGAGATCCTGGAGTCGTTGGAGGTCTTCCCCTCCACCCTGCCGACCCGGCGCGAGTCCACCTACGCGGGCTGGGTCTCCGTCTCGGTGGGCTGCAACAACACCTGCACGTTCTGCATCGTGCCGAGCCTGCGCGGCAGGGAGAAGGACCGCCGGCCGGGCGAGATCCTGGCCGAGGTGGAGGCGCTCGCGGCCGAGGGCGTCCTGGAGATCACCCTGCTTGGGCAGAACGTCAACTCGTACGGCGCGGAGTTCGGCGACCGGTACGCGTTCGGCAAGCTGCTGCGCGCCTGCGGGCAGGTCGCCGGCCTGGAGCGGGTGCGCTTCACCAGCCCGCACCCGAAGGACTTCACCGACGACGTGATCGCCGCGATGGCACAGACCCCGAACGTCTGCCACCAACTGCACATGCCGCTGCAGTCCGGCTCCGACGCGGTCCTGCGGGCGATGCGCCGCTCGTACCGGCGGGAGCGGTACCTCGGCATCCTCGAGAAGGTGCGGGCCGCGATGCCGGACGCCGCGATCACCACGGACATCATCGTCGGCTTCCCCGGCGAGACCGAGGCGGACTTCCAGCAGACCCTCGACGCCGTGCGCCGGGCCCGCTTCGCCAGCGCGTTCACGTTCCAGTACTCCAAGCGGCCCGGTACCCCGGCGGCCGAGTTGCCGGACCAGTTGCCGAAGCAGGTGGTCCAGGAGCGCTACGACCGGCTCATGGCGGTGGTGGAGGAGGTCACCTGGGCGCAGAACCGGAGGCTTGTGGGGGAGCGGGTCGAGGTGCTCGTCGCGGTCGGCGAGGGGCGCAAGGACGAGCGCACCGGGCGGATGTCGGGCCGGGCCCGCGACGGCCGGCTGGTGCACTTCGCGACCGGCGAGCTGGCGGCGGCCATCCGCCCCGGCGACATCGTGGAGACCGTGGTGACGTACGCCGCCCCGCACCACCTGAACGCGGACGGCGCCCCGCTGTCGCACCGCCGCACCCGTGCTGGGGACGTGTGGGCGGCCGGGCACGCCCCGGGCGCACCCAAGGTGCTGCTCGGCATGCCGGTGGTGGGCGCGGAAGCAGCCGTCGCCCGGGACGGGGCGACGGCCGCTTCCTGCAGTACCAGCTAAGCGCAGTTGGCGCCGTTGAGCGTTACGGACGCCGGCCTGGTGGCGTTGCCGTTGGCGGTGAAGCCGATCGTCACCGAGGCGCCCGCGGCGAGGCTGGTCGCCCAGCTCGGCGCGGCTGCCGTCACCGTGGTCCCGCTCTGCGTGACCGTGGCGTTCCAGCCGCTCTGCAGCGTCACGCCGGACGGCCAGGTCCACTTCACCGTCCACGGGTTCACCGCGGCGGAGCCGTTGTTCTTCACGGTCAGCGAGCCCTGGAAGCCGCCCTGCCACGCGTTGTCCTGCTGGTAGGTGGCCGAGCAGCCGCCCACCGGGTTGCCGGTCGGTCCGCCGGTCGGTCCGCCGGTCGGGCCACCCGTGGGTCCGCCGGTGGGTCCGCCGGTCGGCCCGCCCGTGGGTCCGCCCGTCGGGCCGCCGGTGGGTCCGCCGGTCGGCCCGGTGGTGGGCCCGCCAGCGACCGGCGCGATCAGGTACGGCTGGAGGATCGCCTGCTTGGCGGTGTTGATGGTGGTCCAGTCGTCCAGCGCGATGCCGCCGGTGTCACCCGAGTTCGGGTTCCACGACCAGTAGGTGAACGACATGCCGTTGACGCCGGTGCCGGTGTAGGCCATCAGGTTCTGCAGCCAGACCTTGTCGATGTTCGAGGCCAGCGTCGTGCCGAACTCGCCCATCATGATCGGGGCGATGTTCTGCTTGTACAGGTAGCCCCAGTACTTGTCCCAGATGGCCGGCATGTTCGCGGGGTAGTTCGGGGCGTCGAACCACGTCTGGTGGTACACCGAGGTGGCGTACTCGTGCGGCGAGTACACCAGCCGGTTCGCCACGTTCAGCCGGACCGGGAAATCGCCGGCCTTGGTCAGGTTGCCGCCCCACCAGCCGCAGTCCTCGACCAGGTTGGGGTCGTTGGCCCAGGGGTTGGACTCGCCGCCGCTCGGGCAGCTCACGCCCTCCACGATGATGAGCCAGTTCGGTTGCACCCCGAGGATCGCGTTGCCGGCCCGTTCGGCCGCCAGCCGCCAGTCCCGGGCCTGGTCGCCGCAGCCCCAGCAGGCGCCGGTCGCGTTCGGCAGGGTTCCCGTGGCGTGCGGCTCGTTGTGCAGGTCCGCGCCGATCACGGTGGTGTTGCCGGCGTACCGCTGGGCCAGCGTCTTCCAGTTGGCGATCCAGGTGCTCTCCGGTACGGCGCTGGTGTACCACAGTGCGCTCTGCCCGGACGAGTCCGGCCGGTGCCGGTCCAGGATCACCCGCATGCCCTTGGTACCGGCGTAGTTGATGACCTTGTCCATGATCTGGAGCGGCGAGTTGCCCACCAGGTCCGGGTTGACGAAGTCGTTGATGCCGGTGGCGGTGGCTCCGGCCTTGAAGATGTCGTCCGAGTACGGGATCCGCAGCGTGTTGTAGCCCAGCCGGGCCATCGTGTCGATCTGGCTGCGCCACGGGTTGCTGGACCACAGCCCGTGGAACGTCTTGTTGTCCGTCTCGGTGCCGAACCAGTTGATGCCGGTCAGCCGCACCGTCGCGCCGGTGCTGTCGACGATCTTGTTACCGCTGGTGTGCAGGTACCCGGTGCCGGTGCCGGCGGCGACCGCCGGTCCCGCGTTCATAGTCACCGCGACCGCGGCGGCCGCCGCGGCGAGAACCGCCGCGAGGCCGGCGCCGAGGGCGCGCTTGCGCACAGACATGCCAATGCTCCGTTCGATGTTCGATGGGTGGCATGCCCGGACTGATGCCGTCGGCGGTGGAGGGCAGACTCCGCGCCGGGGACAATCTATGAACTTGACTCCGCCGCGTCAATGTCGAGTATCGGCGTCGACGCTGCGGGTGGGTCGGCGGCGGAAGGCCAGCTAGCTCGACTGCTCGGCGAGGGCGAGGAACTGGCGCTTGGCGGCCAGGGCCTGCTCGGCCTCCCGGATGCGGCGGGCGTCGCCGGCCGCCTGGGCGCGGGCCAGCCGCTGCTCGGCCTCGGCGACCTGGTCGCGCATCTGGACCAGCAGCGGGTTCGCGGACGGCTCGGTGCGCCGCCACGCGGAATCCATGGCCTGGCGGACCTTCTCCTCCACGGCGCGCAGCCGCCGGTCCAGACCGCCGGCGGCCTCCCGGGGGACCCGGCCGGCGTCGTGCCACTGGCCCTGGATCTCGCGGAGTTGTTGCTGCGCGGCGCGCGGGTCGGCGTCCACGTCCAGCGCCTCGGCCTGGGCGAGCAGGGCCTGCTTGCGCTCCAGGTTGCCGCGCTGCTCGGCGTCGCGGGCGGAGAACACCTCGCTGCGCCGGGTGAAGAACGCGTCCTGGGCGGCCCGGAACCGTTCCCAGAGCCGCTGCTCGGCCTCCTTGGAGGCGCGCGGGGCGGCCTTCCACTCGGCCATCAGCTCCTTGAGCCGGTTGGCCGTGTGTGCCCAGTCGGTCGAGTCGGCCATCGACTCGGCCTCGGCGACGAGCTGGTCCTTGACCGACTGCGCCTGCTTGCGCTGGGCGTCGAGGCTGGCGAAGTGCGCGCCGCGGCGGCGGGTGAAGCCGTCCCGGGCGGCGGCGAACCGCTTCCACAGCTCGCCGTCGGTCTTCTTGTCGACCCCCCGGATGGTCTTCCACTCGTCGAGGATCTCCTTGAACCGGTCCCCGGCGCTCTTCCAGCCGGTGGACTCGGCGGCCAGCTTCTCGGCCTCCTCGACCAGCGCCGTCTTGCGGGCCACCGCCTCGGCGCGGGCGGCGTCCCGGGCGGCGCGGGCGGCGCCGGCCTTCTCCTCGGCAACGGTCGAGAGCTTGTCCAGCCGGGCCACCAGGCCGTCCACGTCGCCGACGACGTGCGCCTCGCCGAGGCCGGCGCGCAGCCGGCGGATGCTGGTCAGGGAGTGCCCGGCGTCGGCCGCGCCGGAGTTCAGCCGGGCCTCGATGAGGTCCACCTCGGTCACCAGGTCGGCGAAGCGCCGGGCGAAGTGGGCCAGGCCCTCTTCGGGTGTGCCGGCCTGCCAGGAGCCCACCGCCCGCTCACCCTCGGCGGTCTTCACGTAGACCGTGCCGTCCTCGTCGACCCGCCCGTAAGCCGCCCAGTCGTTCATCTGCCCATCCTCGTTCTCCCGACCACACCGGTGCTGGTCCGGTGACGGTCGCCACAGCGCAGCCATGTTCTCCACGGCATTGTCACAGGTCCCACCCGGTCCGCGTCGAGCGCCCAAGGGCGACCGTGACCATACGGTGTCCTACTCCTCGCCCGGTTGGGGGCCGGGGACCTGCCGCTACGGTGGACCGCGTGTCACTGGTCGCCGCCGCGGTCTGCCCGCATCCGCCATTGATTGTCCCCGAGATTGCCGCCGGCGCGGCCCCGGAACTGGACGATCTGCGCGCCAGGTGCGCGGCGGCGGTCGCCACGCTGGTCGACACGCGTCCCGACCGTCTCGTGATCGTGGGGGCCGGCCCGACCACGCGCGCCACGCGGCCCGGCGAGACGTACTCCTTCGCCGGGTACGGGGTGCCCGGCGCGCCGGGCACGCTTCCGCTGAGCCTTTCCGTCGGGGCGTGGCTCCTGGCGGGGAGCGGCCAGCCCTACGCCGGGCAGTGCGTCGCGGTCGACGCGTCGCCGCGGGAGGCGGCCGACCTCGGCGCCCGGCTCGTGGCGGAGGGGCGGGTGGCACTGCTCGTGATGGGGGACGGCTCCGCCTGCCGCGGGGTCAAGGCTCCCGGGTATGACGACCCGCGGGCTCCCGGGTACGACGACGGGGTTGCCGAAGCCCTGGCCACCGCGGACCGCCGGGCCCTACTCGGCCTGGAGCCGGGCGTGGCGGAGGAGTTGCTGGTCGCGGGGCGCCCGGCCTGGCAGGTGCTGGCCGGCGCGGACACCGGGCCGGTGCGCGGGGAGCTGACCTACTACGCCGCCCCGTACGGCGTGGCCTACTTCGTGGCGACGTGGCGGCGGGCGTGACCCGCGTGATCGCGGTGGTCGGACCGACCGCCGCCGGAAAGTCCGCGCTGAGCCTGGCGCTGGCCCACGCCCTCGGCGGGGAGGTCGTCAACGCCGACTCCATGCAGTTGTACCGGGGGATGGACATCGGCACGGCCAAGCTGACCCCGCCCGAGCGGGCGGGCGTGCCGCACCACGTGCTGGACATCTGGCCGGTGACCGAGCCGGCCAGCGTGGCGCAGTACCAGCGGCTGGCGCGCGCGGCGATCGACGCCGTGGCCGCGCGCGGCCGGGTGCCGCTGCTGGTGGGGGGCTCGGGGCTGTACGTGCGGGCGGTGCTGGAGGAGTTCGAGTTCCCGGGCACGGACCCGGCGGTGCGCCGCCGGTTGGAAGCGGAACTGGCGGATGCCGGACCGGCGCCGCTGCACGCCCGGCTGGCCGCCGCCGACCCGGCCGCCGCGGCGACGATCCTGCCGGGCAACGGGCGCCGGATCGTGCGCGCCCTGGAGGTGATCGAGCTGACCGGTCGCCCGTTCACCGCGCGGCTGCCCGAGCCGCGCCCGTTCTACGACGCGGTGCAGATCGGCGTGGACCGGGACCCCGCCGACCTGGACGGGCGGATCGCCGCCCGGGTGGACCAGATGTGGGCCGCCGGCCTGGTGGACGAGGTCCGCGCGCTGGAGGCGCGGGGGCTGCGGGAGGGGCTTACGGCCAGCCGCGCCCTCGGGTACCAGCAGGTTCTGCGCTTCCTGGCCGGTGGGTGCTCGGAGGCGGAGGCGCACGCGGAGACCGTGCGGGCGACGCGGCGGTTCGTGCGCCGCCAGCGCTCCTGGTTCCGGCGCGACCCGCGGGTGGTCTGGCTGGACGGCGCGGACGAGAACCTGGTGGTTAGGGCGCTGGCGGCTGCGGAATGATGAGCGGCGTGGAGTTCGTCAAGGGACACGGCACCGGCAACGACTTCGTCCTGCTGCCGGACCCGGACGGCCGGCTGCCGCTGACGCCGGCCCTGGTCGCGACCGTCTGCGACCGGCGCCGGGGGATCGGCGCGGACGGCGTGCTGCGGGTGGTCCGGGCCGCGAAGCATCCGGACGCGGTCGACATGGCCGGCGAGGCCGAGTGGTTCATGGACTACTGGAACTCCGATGGCTCCTTCGCGGAGATGTGCGGCAACGGCGTGCGGGTGTTCGCCCGGTACCTGACCAGCGCGGGGCTGGCCACCGACGAGGGCGGCGGGTTGCCGGTCGCCACCCGGGCCGGCGTCGTGCGCGCGCTGGTCGGCGCGGAGTCGATCGCCGTCGACATGGGTCAACCCCGGCTGTACGGGCGGAGCGCGGCGACCCTGGAGGGGCTCTCCCTGCCCGGCACCGTGGTCGACATGGGCAACCCGCACCTGGTCTGCGTGCTGCCGGAGGCGGTCGACCTGGCCGGGCTGGCGCTGCACACCTCGCCGGGGTACGACCCGGCGGTGTTCCCGGCCGGGGTGAACGTGGAGTTCGTGGCGCCCTCGGCCGCCCCGGTGGAGGGCGCGGACCTGCACGTGCGCATGCGGGTGTTCGAGCGGGGCAGCGGCGAGACGCTGTCCTGCGGCACGGGCGCCTGCGCGGTGGCGGCGGCCGTGCTCGCCGACGCCGGCCGGTCCGCCGGGACGGTGGCGGTGGACGTGCCGGGTGGCCGCCTGACGCTGACCCTGGGGGGTGGCTCCGTCACCCTCGCCGGGCCCGCGGTCCTGGTCGCCCGGGGCGTCCTGGAGCTGTAGCGCTAGCGCTGTGGGGGAGTGAGGTCGGTCACGTCCGGCAGCTCCTCGGCGGAGACCGTGGTCGGCAGGGTGCCGCCGGTGGCCGCGGCGCGCACGGCCGCCGCCACCGCGGGGGCGACCCGGGCGTCGAACACGCTCGGCACGATGACCGTCGGGTTGATCTTGTCGTAGCCGACCACGTCCGCGATCGCCCGGGCGGCGGCCAGCGCCATGTCCTCGGTGAACTGCTCGGCGTGGGCGTCGAGCATGCCCCGGAACACGCCGGGGAAGGCCAGCACGTTGTTGATCTGGTTGGGCTGGTCGGAGCGGCCGGTCGCGACCACCGCCGCGTGCTGGCGGGCGGCCCGCGGGTCCACCTCGGGGTCGGGGTTGGCCAGGGTGAACACGATCGCCTGGTCGGCCATGCCGGCGATGTCGTCGCCGGTCAGCAGGTTGGGGGCGCTGACCCCGATGAACACGTCCGCGCCGCGCAGCGCGCCGGGCAGGTCGCCGGCGTACCGGTCCTTGTTCGTGTTCTCGGCCAGCCACTGCCAGGCCGGGTTCAGGCCGGGCAGCCCGCGGTGCAGCGCGCCCGGCCGGTCGTAGGCGATCACGTCGCCGACGCCCTGGCGCAGCAGCAGCTTCATGATGGCCGTGCCGGCGGCGCCCGCCCCGGAGACCACCACCCGCACGTCGGACAGCTTCTTCTCCACCACCCGCAGCGCGTTGGTCAGCGCCGCGAGCACGCAGATCGCGGTGCCGTGCTGGTCGTCGTGGAAGACCGGAATGTCCAGCTGGTCCCGCAGCCGCTCCTCGATCTCGAAGCAGCGCGGCGCCGCGATGTCCTCCAGGTTGATCCCGCCGTACGCCGGCGCGATCGCCTTGACGATCCGGATGATCTCCTCGGTGTCCTGGGTGTCCAGCACCACCGGCCAGGCGTCCACCCCGCCGAACCGCTTGAACAGGGCGGCCTTGCCCTCCATCACCGGCAGGGCGGCGGCCGGCCCGATGTTGCCCAGCCCCAGCACGGCCGAGCCGTCGGTGACCACCGCGACCGTGTTCCGCTTGATCGTCAGCCGCCGCGCGTCGGACGGGTTCTCCGCGATCGCCAGGCACACCCGCGCCACGCCGGGCGTGTACGCGCGGGACAGTTCGTCCCGGGTGCGCAGGGCCACCTTGGGCGCCACCTCGATCTTGCCGCCCAGGTGCAGCAGGAACGTCCGGTCGGAAACCTTGCGGACCTGGACCCCGGCCAACCCGTTCAGCGACTGGACCACCTGGTCGGCGTGCGACGAGTCGGCGGTGTCGCAGGTCAGGTCCACCACCACGCTGACCGGGTCGGAGTCCACCACGTCCAGCGCGGTGACGATCGCGCCCGCGTCACCGACGCAGGTGGTGAGCCGGCCGATGGCCGACGCGTCGGCGGTCACGGCGATCCGGATCGTGATGGAGAAGCCGGCGCTGGGCAGGCGAGTGGTCGGCACGGTGGTCCCTCCGTAGGTGGGGTGCTGGGAGGCATTTTGCCCCTCGTCGCCGGGGCGGCGTAACACAGGTGCACCCGCCAGCGTCGCGTGCCACGATTGAAGGCGGTTAGGACCGAGTTCCCGGCGACAGGAGATTACTTTGCGCGAGCAGGACAGCTTCGTACTGGAGCTGGCCGAGGACATCGATTCCGATCTCGACGCGACCCCTGGCGAGCTGGAGCTCGAGGAGCGGCACGCCCTGCGGCGGGTCGCCGGGCTGTCCACCGAACTCGCCGACGTCACCGAGGTCGAGTACCGCCGGCTGCGGCTGGAGCGGGTCGTCCTGGTCGGCGTCTGGACCGAGGGCACGGTGACCGACGCGGAGAACTCCCTCACCGAGCTGGCGGCGCTGGCCGAGACGGCCGGCTCGCAGGTGCTCGAGGGGCTCATCCAGCGGCGCGGTCGCCCCGACCCGTCCACGTACATCGGCCGCGGCAAGGTCGACGAGCTGCGCGACGTGGTGATCTCCACGGGCGCCGACACGGTGATCTGCGACGGGGAGCTGTCCCCGAGCCAGCTGCGCACGCTGGAGTCCCGGATCAAGGTCAAGGTGATCGACCGGACCGCGCTGATCCTGGACATCTTCGCCCAGCACGCCAAGACCCGGGAGGGCAAGGCCCAGGTCGAGCTGGCCCAGCTGCAGTACCTGCTGCCCCGGCTGCGTGGCTGGGGCGAGGCGCTGTCCCGGCAGGCCGGCGGCGCGGGCGGTGGCGCCGGCGGCGGCGGGGTCGGCGGCGGCGTCGGGCTGCGCGGCCCCGGTGAGACGAAGCTGGAGACCGACCGCCGGCGGATCCGCACCCGCATCGCCCGCCTCAAGCGGGACATCTCGTCGCTGAAGACCGTCCGCGAGACGAAGCGGTCGCGCCGCCGCCGCAACGCGGTGCCGGCCGTCACGATCGCCGGGTACACCAACGCCGGCAAGTCGAGCCTGCTCAACCGGCTGACCGGCGCGGGCGTGCTGGTGGAGGACGCGCTGTTCGCCACCCTGGACCCGACCACCCGGCAGGCCCACACCAGCGACGGCCGCCTCTACACGCTCTCCGACACGGTCGGTTTCGTCCGGCACCTCCCGCACCACATCGTGGAGGCGTTCCGGTCCACCCTCGAGGAGGTCGCCGAGGCGGACCTGGTGCTGCACGTGGTCGACGGCGCCCACCCGGACCCGGAGGAGCAGGTCCGCGCGGTCCACGAGGTGCTCGCCGGGGTGGGCGGCGACGGGGTCCCCGAACTGCTTGTCGTCAACAAGACAGACGCGGCCGACGAGGAGACCCTGCTGCGGCTCAAGCGCGCCTGGCCGGACGCGGTGTTCGTCTCCGCCCGGCGCAACGCCGGCATCGACGAGCTGCGCGCCGCGATCGAGTCCCGGCTGCCCCGCCCCGCCGTCGAGGTGCGCGTTTGCCTCCCGTACGACCGGGGTGACCTGGTGGCGCGGGTGCACCGGTGGGGCGAGGTGCTGGACACCCGGCACGCCGGCGAGGGCACCCTGATCCACGCCCGGGTGGACCCGATGCTCGCCGCCCTGCTCGCCCCGTTTACCGCCGGCGACGGGCATTGACCGGGTGCCGGATCCCCCGAGCGACCGACGGGTAACACGGGTGGGCGCCCGCCCGTGCGACACTTGCGCGATGCGGCGTGTCCCAATTGCGGTCCGGCTCCCGATCGCGGCGCTCATGGCGGCGCTGGTGGCGGCGTTCGCGGCATTGGTCGGGGCGCCACCGGCGCTGGCCGCCGGGAAGAAGGCGTGCACGATCAGCGAGTCGCGGCTGCGCGAGTTGTCCGGCATCGCCGCCACCGGCGACGGTTACGTGGTGGTCAACGGCGCCACCTCGGTCGCCAACCGCAAGCGGGTGTTCTTCCTCGACGGGAAGTGCAAGCTGGCCAACGAGCAGAGCTTCCGCACCGACCCGCGGGACCCGCAGGATGCCGCCCTCTCCCCGGACGGCAAGACCCTGTGGATCGCCGACATCGGCGACCCCAAGGGCGAGCGCCCCACGGTCGCACTGTGGAGCATGCCGGTCGACGGCTCGGAGAAGGCCACGATCCACCGCCTGACCTACCCCGACGGCGCCCACGACGCCAAGGCGCTGCTGCTGCCGAAGAACGGCATCCCGTACATCATCACCAAGAGCACCGGCAAGTCCGCCATCTACGCGCCCGCCGTGACCGCGGCGAAGCTGCCGAAGAACACCACCGACGGCACACCGATGACCAAGGTCGGCGAGATCACGCTGCCGAAGAGCACGACGGAGAACCGGCTCGGGCCGCCCGGCCGGCTGGTGATCACCGGCGGCGCGGTGTCGCCGGACGGCAGCAAGGTGGTCCTGCGCACCTACGCCGACGCGTTCGAGTGGGACGTCCCGGGCGGCGACGTGGTCAAGGCCCTCACCGGCGACAGCACCCCCCGCGCCACCCCGCTGACCAGCGACATCTTCGGCGAGGCCATCTCGTACACCGCGGACGGCGCCGCCTTCGTCACCGTTTCCAACCTGGGCGACCTGGAGGCGGACACGGGGAACGTCGTCTACTCGTACGCGCCCGCCTCCGCGGCGGCGAAGGACCCCGTGGAGCAGAACGCGGGCGGCGGCAAGAGTGACAAGCCCTCCTGGTTCGCCGATCTGTCGCTGACCGATCTGATGTACCTGATCGGCTCGGTGGGCGTGGTCGGCCTGATCCTCGTCGTTGTCGGCGTCGTCGCGATCCTCCGCTTCCGCCGCCGCCCGCCCGAGGAGGATCCGCTCGACGCGGGCGCCCCGGTCGACCCGGACGGCGTCGCCGCGAGTGGGTTCGCCTCCCCGGTGCGGGAGGCGCCGCCGGCGGCGCGTGGCGGCGTTTACAGCGCGCGCGCCGGCACCGAGTATGGCTCCGCCGCCGGCACGACCTACGGCTCGCCGCCGGGCGGCCCCGACTGCGGTCCCCGCTCCGGAGGTACCTACCGGGCCGAGGGCTACGCCAGCGATCCCGCGGACGACGGCTGGGACGACCCACGCGGCCCCGCACCGGCTCACGGTCGCGGCGCCGCCCCGGTCCGGGGCCGTGGCGCCGCCCCCGCACGCGGCCACGACACGGGTTGGGATGCCGGCGACCCCGGCTGGAGCGGCGGCCACGACCCGGCCTGGGACGGCGGCGGCCGCGACCGAGGCCGCCGCGCTCGCCGCGACCCGGGCTGGGACGGCGGCGCCGGCTGGGACGGAAACGACAGCGGCGGCTGGGACGCCCGCGCCGGCTGGGACCGCCCCGCGCCCTCCTCGCCCGCCCCGGCCCCGCCGCCCCCCGACCGCCGAGGTGGCGGCCGTGGAGGCGGGGTCTACGGCGGCCGCCACGACCCGAACTACCCGCCCGCTTACGGCGACGACCAGTACGACCGCGAGCCGGACCCGTACACGCGCTACTGACGGTTCCCGCGCGCTCCGGGTTCTTCGGTGTCGAGGCTCGTGCCGCGCCGCCTCAGACGCGACGTAGCACGGCGCCTCAAACTCGACGTAGCACGGCGACGACCCGGCCCATGATCGTGGCCTGGTCGCCCGGAATCGGCTCGAATGCCGGATTGCGCGGCATCAGCAGCACGTGGCCGTCCCGCCGGCGGTACGTCTTCACGGTCGCCTCGCCGTCCAGCATCGCGGCGACGATCTCGCCGTTGTTCGCCGTCGGCTGCTGCCGGACCACCACCCAGTCTCCGTCGCAGATCGCGGCGTCGATCATCGAGTCGCCCTTGACCTGGAGCAGGAACAGCGTGCCCTCGCCGACCAGTTCGCGGGGGAGCGGGAACACGTCCTCGACGGCCTGCTCCGCCAGGATCGGACCACCCGCCGCGATGCGGCCCAGCACCGGCACGAACGCCGGCGTCGGCCGCGCCGCCCGGGCGGCCTCGTCGTCCTCCGCCAGGTCGCTCGGCGGGCGCACGTCCACCGCGCGCGGCCGGTTCGGGTCCCGCCGCAGGTAGCCCTTGCGCTCCAACTCCTTGAGCTGATAAGCCACGCTCGACGGGGAGACCAGCCCGACCGCCTCGCCGATCTCGCGCACGCTCGGCGGGTACCCGTACCGCTCCACCCAGTCCCGGATGAACTCGAGGATCCGCCGCTGGCGCGTGGTCAGGTCCGTCGCCACCGGGTCCGGGAACGCACTCACCACGGACGTCACCGACCGCAACCGCGGCGCCTCCCGGCCCGACTCCGCCGCCCGGGCGCGGCCGGCGCGCCGTCGCCCCGCCGCCGGCTCGGTCGCCCGAGCGGTGCCCGCCTCTGCGCCCCCGGCGACGCCGGCGCCGTTCTGCTCGAACTTCGCCTGCCGGCGCGTCCGGTCGTCGGTCGACACGTCCGTCCTCCCTCGTCGGCTCGTGCGGGTGCGATGGCCCCGCGATGGTGCCGCGCCCGCCGGCACCCGCGCGGTTGACGACGGCTTCGCGGCCCGCCGCCGTGGTGCCTTCTTGCCGAGTGACCGTATAGCGCGGGTGGGACAGTTTCAAACATCTGTACGACGTGCTGCGGCGTGTCGTTGGGTCGGCGCTGGATTTCATCGCGGTCGGCTGATACGCAATCGTACGTGTGTTCGGTCGAACTAGTGTTCGATAGGAGTGGGTAGGGATGCACCAGACCGCGGTCGTCATCCCGTTTCCGCAGGTCAACCGGCGTGTCCCCGGCCGCCCACGGCGTCGCCCCCCGGTGCGTCTGACCAGGCGCGGCCGCGTCGTCGTGCTCGCCCTGCTGCTCGCGCTCGCCGGCGCGGTGGCGGTTCTGGTCGCGCCCCAGTCGCGCGCCGCGGACCCGGCCGCCCGGCCGCGTGCCGTCGTCGTCCAACCCGGCGAGACCCTGTGGGATCTCGCCACCCGCAGCAACTCCAGGGGCTGGGATCCGTTCCAGCTCATCGACGAGATCCGCCGCCTCAACGCTTTGCCCGGCTACACGGTCTACCCGGGGCAGGAACTGACGCTTCCGCCGGAGCGGTAGCGGGCCGGCCGAGGCTGATCGGCGCCGGGCCGCCGGGAACCGCCCTCTGGCCACCTGCGGCACCGCCGTGGGCAGCGCCACGCCGAGCCGGTCCGAGAGCGCCGGAATGCGGGGCGTCAAGGCGTACCACCCGGGGTCGGCGGGTCGCGGGGGTGGCGTGGGCAGAGGCGGATCACGGTGTGCGCGGCCTTCGGCAATCCGCCACGCCCGGGTGTCGTGTGGTACACCGATGAACTTGCGAACCGGCGCCCGGAGGCATACGGTCGACACCACATCTAGTAGTTACAGCGGTGTAGGACCTCCATAAGTTGGGGTCGACAGCCGTATCTTGTTCACAAGTTATGCGCGGTGTGCCGCCCACGGGAGTGGGCTGCTTCGTCGTGCGTGCGCTTCGCCTGGTGGCGGTGAGGGAGAGTGCCATGCGGTGTCCGTACTGCCGGCACGCCGATTCGCGAGTGGTGGATTCGCGGGAGGCGGACGATGGGCAGTTGATCCGCCGCCGCCGCGCCTGCCCGGAGTGCGGGAAGCGGTTCACGACCGTCGAGGAGCCGGTGCTGGCGGTGGTCAAGCGCAGCGGCGTGACCGAGCCGTTCAGCCGAATCAAGATCATTGGTGGGGTGCGCAAGGCGTGCCAGGGCCGGCCGGTGGACGAGGACGCGATCGCGCTGCTGGCGCAGCGGGTGGAGGAGACGATCCGGGCCCGGGGCGCGGCCGAGGTGCCGAGCCACGACGTGGGGCTGGCGATCCTCGGTCCATTGCGCGATCTGGATGAGGTGGCGTACCTGCGTTTCGCGAGCGTCTATCGCTCGTTCGACTCGCTGGGCGATTTCGAGCGGGAGATCGCCACCTTGCGGGCGGCTGCCGCCGCCCGCGAGGCCGGGGAATCCGGGCCCGCGGAAGCGCGCGCCCGTGCGGGGGCCGTGCAAGGCCGCACCGGGGCCGGGGACGCCGGGCGCGGGCAGGAGTGCGCCGCGGCCCCGGAAAGTGTCGTACCCGGGGAACAGGGTGGTGCCGATGGGGCCGCCCGGCCCGCGGCGCCGCAGCCCGCCGCCGGGCGTTAGCAGTAAGTGGTGACAGGGACGCGAGGGGGAAAGACGTGGCTGGGGGACGCTCCGGAATGAACGGGACGGGCAAGGCGCCGGCGCCGCGCACGCGGCCGTCGAGCGGCCTGCGGGTCGAGCGGGTGTGGACGACCGAGGGCGTGCACCCGTACGACGAGGTGACGTGGGAGCGCCGCGATGTCGTGATGACGAACTGGCGGGACGGCTCGATCAACTTCGAGCAGCGCGGCGTGGAGTTTCCGGACTCCTGGAGCGTGAACGCCGCGAACATCGTGACCACCAAGTACTTCCGGGGCGCGGTGGGCACGCCGGAGCGGGAGTGGTCGCTGCGCCAGTTGATCGACCGGGTGGTCACCCGGTACCGGGAAACCGGCGCGGAGCGGGGCTACTTCGCCAGCCCGGCCGACGCCGAGGTGTTCGCCCACGAGCTGACCTGGATGCTGCTGCACCAGGTGTTCAGCTTCAACTCGCCGGTCTGGTTCAACGTCGGCACCGCGTCGCCGCAGCAGGTCAGCGCCTGCTTCATCCTCGCCGTCGACGACTCGATGGACTCGATCCTGGACTGGTACAAGGAGGAGGGCCTGATCTTCAAGGGCGGCTCCGGCTCCGGCGTGAACCTGTCCCGGATCCGCTCCTCGAAGGAGCTGCTGTCCAGCGGCGGTACCGCCTCCGGCCCGGTCAGCTTCATGCGCGGCGCCGACGCGAGCGCCGGCACGATCAAGTCCGGCGGGGCCACCCGGCGGGCCGCGAAGATGGTCATCCTCGACGTGGACCACCCGGACATCGAGGAGTTCGTGGTGACGAAGGCGCGCGAGGAGGACAAGATCCGCGCGCTGCGGGACGCCGGCTTCGACATGGACCTCGGCGGCCGCGACATCGTCAGCGTGCAGTACCAGAACGCGAACAACTCGGTCCGCGTCTCGGACGAGTTCATGCGCTCGGTGGAGGATGCCGGCCCGTTCGACCTGCGCGGCCGGCTCGACGGCGCGGTCATCGAGACCGTGGACGCCAAGAAGCTGTTCCGGACCATCGCCCAGGCGGCGTGGGAGTGCGCCGACCCTGGCCTGCAGTACGACGACACCATCAACGACTGGCACACCTGCCCGGAGACCGGCCGGATCACCGCGTCCAACCCCTGCTCCGAGTACCTGCACCTGGACAACTCCTCGTGCAACCTGGCGTCGCTGAACCTGATGCGGTTCCTGCGCGCCGACGGCGGCTTCGAGGTGCAGCGCTTCGTCAAGTCGGTCGAGTTCGTCATCACCGCGATGGACATCTCGATCTGCTTCGCCGACTTCCCGACCGAGAAGATCGGCGAGACCACCCGCGCCTACCGCCAGCTCGGCATCGGGTACGCGAACCTGGGCGCCCTGCTGATGGCCTCCGGCCTGCCGTACGACTCGGAGGGCGGACGCTCGCTCGCGGCCGCCATCACCTCGCTGATGACCGGCACCGCGTACCGGCGCTCCGCCGAGCTGGCCGGCGTGGTCGGCGCGTACGAGGGGTACCCGCGCAATGCCGAGGCGCACCAGCGGGTCATGCGCAAGCACGCCGCCGCCAACGACGAGATCCGCCCCGGCGGCGTGGTCGCCACGGAACTGCAGCGCGAGGCCGGCCGCCAGTGGGAGACCGGCACCGCGATCGGCGCCCAGAACGGCTGGCGCAACGCCCAGGCGTCCGTGCTCGCCCCGACCGGCACCATCGGCCTGATGATGGACTGCGACACCACCGGCGTCGAGCCGGACCTGGCGCTGGTCAAGTTCAAGAAGCTGGTCGGCGGCGGCTCCATGCAGATCGTCAACCAGACGGTCCCGCGCGCGCTGCGCTCCCTCGGGTACCCGGAGGAGCAGGTCGAGGCGATCGTCGAGTACATCTCGGAGCACGGCCACGTGGTGGACGCCCCGGGCCTCAAGCCGGAGCACTACGCGGTGTTCGACTGCGCCATGGGCGAGCGCTCCATCGCGCCGGTGGGGCACGTGCGGATGATGGCGGCCGTCCAGCCGTTCATCTCCGGTGCGATCTCCAAGACCGTCAACATGCCGGAGTCGGCCACCGTCGAGGACGTCGAGAAGATCTACTTCGAGGGCTGGAAGCTGGGCCTGAAGGCGCTGGCGATCTACCGGGACAACTGCAAGGTCGGCCAGCCGCTGTCCAACGCCAAGCCGGCGAAGGGCGCCGCCGAGCCGGCCGCGGAGAAGGCGGTTGAGAAGGTCGTCGAGTACCGCCCGGTCCGCAAGCGGCTGCCGAAGAAGCGCCCGTCCTCCACGGTGTCGTTCTCGGTCGGCGGCGCGAAGGGCTACCTCACCGCCTCGTCCTACCCGGACGACGGCCTCGGCGAGGTGTTCCTGAAGATGTCCAAGCAGGGCTCCACGCTCGCCGGCGTGATGGACGCGTTCGCCGTGGCCATCTCCATCGGCCTGCAGTACGGCGTCCCGCTGGAGACGTACGTGTCCAAGTTCACGAACATGCGCTTCGAGCCCGCCGGCATGACCGACGACCCGGACGTGCGGATGGCCGTGTCCGTGATGGACTACATCTTCCGCCGGCTGGCGCTGGACTACCTGCCGTACGAGCGCCGCGCCGAGTTGGGCATCTTCACCGCCGCGGAGCGGGCCGCCCAGGTCCGCGCCGAGGCCGGCGAGGACATCGACATGGCCGGCATGGCCACCTCGGCGCCGATCGAGGAGAAGAAGCCGGCGGAGGTCGAGAGGCCCACCCCCGCGGCCCCGGTGGGGGAGAAGCCGGCCCCGAAGGCGGGCTCGTCGACCGAGCTGTTGGAGGCGGTGCTGGGCACGTCGGCGGACGCCCCGCTCTGCTTCACCTGCGGCACGAAGATGCGCCCGGCCGGTAGCTGCTACGTCTGCGAGGGCTGCGGCTCCACCAGCGGCTGCAGCTGAGAGATGGCTGTTACCTGATCTTTCTGGCCAGGAAGATCGGGAGCCGGACCCAAGGGATGTCCCCCGGACCGTTTCGGTCCCGGGGGACATCCCTTTGCTGCGTTCGTGACCGATGACGGGCTCAAGGCGATGAGGATCACCCAGATCTGCTGCATGCTCACGCGCGGGGGTGCCCTGCCCGCCGAGTGATCGGTAATCTTCTCGACCTACCCCAGGACGGGAATCAGGAAATCGGGTATCCATCCTCCGCGCCCGGGTGCAGATCGAATTGCTCATCGACGAAATTTTCGATCTTTGATGACCACGGTGGCGGCGGCCGCGACCGGGCGAGTCACATCGTGTTCGCCCGTCAGATACAGCTTTCGGGGCGGACGGCCGAGTTTTCCCTCCCGTTCCCGAGGACCACCGGCTACTCGCGGACCGACATCTACATCGGCTTGGGCAAGGGGGGAATCGGCGCGAATGCCGAGGCGATGATCACCTGCCGCCACGGCGCGTGATCTCCGCACCGTCACCGTCGCTTTGTCAGAGGCCGAATCGAGATCAGCGGGCGGCGCGGTGGCGGCGGTCGTGGAAGCGGGCGACTCTCGCCCGGTTGCCGCAGGCGGGGCGGCACCACTCCTGGCGCGGATTCTGCTTCAGGAAGAACCGCACGCAGCGTGGCGCGTTGCAGGCGCGTAGGCGTTCCCGGTCGGGGCCGGTGAGCAGGTCGATCGCCGCGACCGCGAGCGCGCTGAGCAGCGCGTGGGTCGGGTCGGCCGGGTGGCGGCGGCGTGGGCCCGGCTCCGGCCAGTCAAGCTGAGGAGCTTCGAGCAGCGCGGCCGACGCGTTCACCTCCGCCAGCGCGTCCGCGTCCGCGATCGCGTCGGACGAAGCCGGGCCGCCTCCGAGGGCGACGGCCGCGCCGCGAAGCGAGGTGCCGAACCCGGCAGGACTGGCTGCGGCAATCGTGCCTGGGCCAGCGGCGGACGTGATGTGCCCGGCGCGAGCGGTGACGGGTTCGGATGACGTATCGGCCCCCAGGGGAGCAGCGTCGGCCGGGTCGGGAGGCACCGAGAGGGGAGTGCGCTGTGCGGGGACGTCGAGCTCTCCACGGCCGGTGGCGGCCGGCGGGTTGCTGACCGCGCGGGTGAGCAGGGTCCGTACCGCGCCTCTGAGCGCGACGATCCGCCACAGGTCTTCCGTGGTGGGGGTGTAGTTCGTGACGTCCAGCACGTCGTCGAGGTGCCCGGCCTGGGCCCGTACCCAACCGGACAGGCCGTCGGCGGTTGCCAGCTCGTCGGTCCGGCGCCGCCCGTCGCGTCGGACGGTGCCCGCGAAGTCGACGATCATCCGGTGGGCCACACCGCAGTTTAAGTCGGCGGCTACCGTTCGTCCCGCTGATGCCCCGGTGGCCCGGCCGGATAGGGTCGCCGGGTGGCCGAGGTGCGCAAGCCGCTCGCGGAGCGGCCGTTGACCGAGCCGCACCCGGCTCGCCTGGCGCCCGATCACCCGCACCGCGAGGGGATACTTTCCGCCCACGCGGAGGCGCTCGCGACCGATCGGCCGGGTTACCTCGACCCGGAGACCGGGTTGTTCGTCCTGACGGCCGGGTTTCTCGCCCGCCGGGGCACATGCTGCGGCCGGGGCTGCCGGCACTGCCCGTACGAGGCATAGACGCGGGTTACGCTCAGCGCATGGCGAGCCGGTACGTCGTGGTGGGTGGCGGCATCGTGGGCCTGGCGACCGCGTACCGGCTCACGGTGGACCGCCCGGGCGCAAGTGTGACCGTCCTGGAGAAGGAGCCCCGGGTGGCGGCCCACCAGACCGGCCACAACTCGGGCGTGATCCACGCCGGTGTGTACTACACGCCGGGCAGCCTGAAGGCGCGGCTGAGCCGGGTGGGCAGCCGGTCGATGGTGGAGTTCTGCGAGCGGCACGGCATTCCCGTGCGGGTGTGCGGGAAGCTCATCGTCGCCACCGACGGGTCCGAGATGCCGAGGCTGCGGGCGCTCCACGAGCGGGCCGAGGCGAACGGGCTGCCGGTGCGGCTGATCTCACCCGGCGAGGCGAAGGAGTACGAGCCGCACGTGGCCGCGGTCGGCGCGCTGCGCGTCGAGTCCACCGGCATTGTGGACTACGGGAAGGTGAGCGAGCGGCTCGCGGCGCTGGTCGAGGGGGCCGGTGGCGAGGTGCGCCGGGGCGTGCGGGTCACGGGCATCCGGGAGGAGGGCGGTTCGGTGCTGGTCGGGACCACGCACGGCACCGTCCGGGCGGACGCGCTCGTCAACTGCGCCGGCCTGCACGCGGACCGGATCGCCCGGCTGGCCGGCGCGCGCCCACCCGCCCGGATCATCCCCTTCCGGGGCGAATACTACGAACTACGCCCGGAGCGGCGTGACCTGGTCGCCGGGCTGATCTACCCGGTGCCGGACCCGCAGTTCCCGTTCCTCGGCGTGCACCTGACCAGGATGATCGACGGCAGCGTGCACGCGGGGCCGAACGCGGTGCTGGCGCTGGCCCGCGAGGGGTACTCGTGGGGCCGGATCAGCCCCCGGGACATCGCGGACTACGGCACGTACCCGGGCCTGTGGCGGCTGGCCCGCCGGCACTTCGGGTACGGGCTGACCGAGGTGCGCCGGTCGCTGTCCCGCAACCGTTTCGCGGCGAGCCTGGCCCGCCTGGTCCCCGAGGTCACCGAGGCGGACCTGGTGCGGACCGGCGCGGGCGTGCGGGCGCAGGCGATCACGCCGCGGGGCGACCTGGTGGACGACTTCCTGATCGTCGAGCGGCGGCGGCAGGTGCACGTGCTGAACGCCCCGTCGCCGGCCGCGACCAGCTCGCTGGAGATCGCGCGGCACATCGTGAAGCTGCTCCCGGCGTAGCGGGCTTCCCTGGCGGGCTTCCACATCGTACGGTGGTGCGGCGAACGACCCGGAGGATCCCCGTGCGCACCCCTCTCCCGCTCCTCGGCGCCATCGTCGCATTGACGCTACTCACCGCCTGCGGGCCGGTGACCGCGCGCGGTGACGCCGCCGCGGCGGCCACTCCGTCGCCCACGCCGACCCGCACGGTCGCGCCGGCGTCGGCCGCGGGTGGCGCCTGCTACCTGCTCGACTTCGCCGACATCGCGGCGGCGCTGGACGTTCAGTTCGAGGTGGCGGCGGCCAGCAAGCAGCAGAAGACCAGCGCCTGCGTGGCCCAGCGCACCGGTGCCAGCCGCCCGGACCTGGTCGTCACCGCCACCCCGACCAGCGCCGACGGCACCGTGTTCGCCGCCCAGGTCAAGCCGAAGGGCGCCGCGACGGTGAAGGGTCTGGGCGCCGCCGCCTACCAGCGCACCCTGCCCCCGAAGGGCGGTGCCGGCCCGGCCGCCGAGGTGGGCTGGCTGACCGGCGACGGCCGTCTGCTCACCCTGTGCTTCACCTATCCGCCGGACGCGGAGAAGGACGCCGCCGCGACGATCCTGCCCGGGCTGGTCGCCCTGGCCAAGAGGATCGACCGGACCAGCATCTGACCCCTCGCCCGACGGTCAGCGGGCGGCGACGAAGACCCGGGAGGCGACCTCGCGGGGCAGGCGGATCTGCTCGCCGGAGCGGTCGATGGTCACGGCGTCGCGCTCCTGCGCCACGGTGACCGTCACGCCCGGGTCGACGCCCGCGGTGTGCAGCAGGCGCAGCACGTCCGCGTCGGTCTGCACGCTCTCGCAGATGCGCCGGACCACCACGGGGCCGGACAGCCCCGGGAACGCCAGGTTCCGCTCGCCGGCCGTGCTGACGCCCTGGTCCAGGGCGGGCGCCTCGGGCTGGTCGTTGTCGAGCGCGTCCAGTCCGGGAATGGGGTTGCCGTAGGGCGAGCGGGTGGGGCGGTTGAGCAGCTCGTAGACCCGCTTCTCGACCGCGTCGCTCATCACGTGCTCCCAGCGGCAGGCCTCCTCGTGTGCATCCACGTACGGCATGCCGATGACGTTCACCAGCAACAGTTCGGCCAGGCGGTGCTTGCGCATGACGGAGATCGCCTGGGCCCGGCCGAGGTCGGTGAGCACCAGTTGCCGGTCCCCCTCGACGGTCAGTAGGCCGTCCCGCTCCATCCGGGCGACGGTCTGGCTGACCGTTGGCCCGCTCTGGTGCAGCCGCTCCGCGATCCGGGCACGCAGCGGCACCACGCCCTCCTCCTCTAACTCGAGGATGGTGCGCAGATACATCTCGGTCGTATCGACAAGGTTGTTCACGTTAGCGGCCCTCCCGACGTCCGATGCTACCCGCACCGTCCGACACAACGGCCGGCACGAATGGTGTTGACTGGGTTCCGTGGACCCGGTGACGCGCGTCGCGGAGGCGGCTGTCGAGGAAACGACCGTGCTGGACGTCCGGTGGCGGCTGGGCGGCCCCTCGGCCCGCCCAGAGTACGCCGCGGGGCACCTTCCCGGCGCGGTCTTCCTGGAGCTGAACGAGGAGCTGTGCGGCCCGCCGGGCGAGGGCGGCCGGCACCCGCTTCCGGAGCCGGGGCGCCTGGCGGAGGCGCTGCGCGCGGCGGGCGTCCAGGGCGACCGGCCGGTGCTCGTCTACGACGGCGGTGACCTGCTCGCCGCCGCCCGTGCCTGGTGGACCCTGCGCTGGGCGGGCCACCCCGAGGTTCGGGTGCTGGAGGGCGGGTACCCGGCGTGGGTGGCCGCGGGTATGCCGGTCAGTACCGAGGAGGTCCGCCCGGAGCGCGGGGACTTCACCGTCCGCCCCGGCCACCTTCCGGTTCTGGACGCCGAGGGCGCGGCCGACCTCGCCCGCACCGGTGTGCTGGTGGACGTGCGCACGCCGGAGCGGTACCGGGGCGAGGCGGAGCCGATCGACCCGGTTGCCGGGCACATCCCGGGCGCGGTGAACGTGCCCGCCGGCACGCCCATCCCGGCGTACGAGGGGCAGCGGCTCGGCGCGTACTGCGGGTCGGGCATCACCGCCGCCCGTGCCGTCCTCGAACTGCACCGCGCCGGCCGGACCGACGCCGCGCTGTACGTGGGTTCCTGGAGCGGCTGGATCACGGATCCGGGCCGGCCGGTCGCCACCGGAGCCACCCCGTGACCACGACCGTCGTCTGGGACGAGGCGCTGCTCGCGTACGACATGGGTGAGCACCCGCTGGACCCGGTGCGGGTGGAGCTGACCATCGCGCTCGCCCACGAACTGGGCGTCCTGGACCGCCCCGGCGTGCGCCTCGTGCGCCCCGAGCCGGCCGGTGAGGAGTTGCTGACGCGGGTCCACCGGCCGGACTACCTGGCGGCGGTGAAGGCCGCACCGGACGATCCGTTCTTCACCGGCTGGGGCCTCAACACCCCCGACAACCCGGCGTTCGACGGCATGCACGAGGCTAGCGCGCGGATCGTGGGTGCCACGGTCGCCGCCGCCGAGGCGGTGTGGCGGGGCCGGACGTGGCGCGGGGTCAGCGTCGCGGGCGGGCTGCACCACGCCATGCCCGCGCGGGCCTCCGGCTTCTGCGTGTACAACGATCCCGCCATCGCCATCGCCCGCCTGCTGGACCTCGGCGCCGAACGGATCGCGTACGTGGATATCGACGTGCACCACGGCGACGGGGTCCAGGAGGTGTTCGCCGCGGACTCGCGGGTGCTGACGGTCAGCGTGCACGAGACGCCGCTGGTGCTGTTCCCCGGCACCGGCTTCCCCGACGAGGTGGGCGCACCCGGTGCCGAGGGTACGGCGGTGAACCTCCCGCTGCCGCCCGGCACCGGGGACGCCGGCTGGCTGCGGGCGTTCCACGCCGTGGTGCCGTCGGTGGTGCGCGCGTTCCGGCCGCAGGTGCTGTTCACCCAGTGCGGCGCCGACGCGCACCACCTGGACCCGCTCGCCGACCTGCGCCTGACCGTGGACGGCCAGCGCGCCGCCTACCTGGCCCTGCGGGACCTGGCGGAGGAGGTCTGCGACGGCCGTTGGATCGCGACCGGCGGCGGCGGGTACGCGCTGGTGGAGGTGGTGCCCCGGGCGTGGACGCACCTGCTCGCCACGGTCACCGGCGACCCGATCGACCCGGCCACGCCCACCCCGCCAGCGTGGCGGGAACTGGCCCGTGCGCGTCGCCCCGGCCGCGAGGTTCCGCCGCGGATGACCGACGGCGCCTCGGCGCAGTACCGGCCCTGGCAGCCCGACGGCGAGATGGACGCCGTGGACCGGGCGGTCCTCGCCACCCGCAAAGCGGTGTTCCCGCTGCACGGCCTCGACCCGCACGACCCCCGGGACTGACGGGCGTGGACCGCTCCGCCGACGTGCTGCTCTCCGACGGGGCGACGGTCCACCTGCGACCGATCCGCCCGGAGGACGCCCCGGCCATCGTGGCCATGCACGGCCGCTTCTCCGAGCGCACCCGGTACCTGCGCTACTTCTCGCCGTACCCCCGGATCCCGGAGCGGGACCTGGAACGCTTCGTCACCGTCGACCACCGCGACCGGGAGGCGTTCGTGGTCGCCCTCGGTGACCGGCTGATCGCGGTCGGCCGGTACGAGCGGCTCGGCCCCGGGTCGGAGGACGCCGAGGTGGCGTTCGTGGTGGAGGACGCGCACCAGGGCCGGGGCGTGGGCTCGGTGCTGCTGGAGCACCTGGCGGCGGCCGGCGCCGAGGCCGGCATCCGGCGCTTCGTGGCGGAGGTGCTGCCCGCCAACGGCGCCATGCTGCGGGTCTTCGCCGACGCCGGGTACGAGGTGCAGCGCCGGTACGCGGACGGCGTGGTGCACCTGAGCTTCCCGACCGCACCCACGGAGCGCTCGCAGCAGGTCATCTGGCGCCGCGAGCAGAACGCCGAGGCCCGCTCGATCGCCCGCCTGCTCGCCCCGCGCGCCGTGGCCGTCTACGGCGCCAGCGTGTCCGGCCGGGGCGTCGGCGCGGCGCTGCTGCGCAACCTGACCGAGGGTGGCTTCACCGGACCGGTCCACCCCATCCACCCGTCGGCGGAGGCGGTCGGCGGGCTGCCCGCGTACCGGTCGGCCACCGAGGCGTCCGATGTGGACATGGCCGTGGTGGCGGTGCCGCCGGAGTCGGTGCGGGAGGTCGTCGACGACGCCGCCGCGGCCGGCGTGCACGCCCTGGTGGTCGTCTCGGCGGGTTTCGAAGAGACCGGCCCGGCCGGCGCGCGGGCGCAGGAGGATGTCGTCCGCACCGCCCACGTCGCCGGGATGCGGGTCGTCGGCCCGAACTGCCTCGGGGTGGCCAACACCGACCCGGCGGTGCGGCTCAACGCCACGCTCGCGCCGCGCCTGCCCGCGCCGGGCCGCGTGGGCTTCTTCAGCCAGTCCGGGGCGCTCGGGGTCGCGCTGCTCGCCGAGGCCGAGCGCCGGGGATTGGGGCTCTCCACCTTCGTCAGCGCCGGCAACCGCGCCGACGTCTCCGGCAACGACCTGCTCCAGTTCTGGCAGGACGACCCGGCCACGGACGCCATCCTGCTGTACCTGGAGACGTTCGGTAACCCGCGCAAGTTCGCCCGGCTCGCGCGCCGGATCGGTCGTACGAAGCCCGTCGTGGCGGTCGCCTCCACCGCCCGCCCCGCCGGGACGCCGCTGGACCCGCCCGCCGTCACCGCGCTGTTCGCCCGCTCCGGGGTGATCCGGGTGGAGACCGTCGCCGAACTGTTCGACGTCGGCGTGCTGGTCGCCCGGCAACCGCTGCCCGCCGGGCGCCGGGTCGCGGTGGTGACCAACTCCTCCGCCCTGGGCCGGCTCGCCGCCGCCGCGGTCCGCGCCGACGGGCTGGTCCTGGCCGAGGGGTACCCGGTGGATCTCCCGCCGCAGTGCACGGGCGACGAGTACGCCGCCGCCCTGCGCGTCGCCGCCACCGACGACGGCGTGGACGCGCTCGTGGTCGTCTTCGCCCCGCCGCTGCCCGGCGCGGCCGACCTGCCGGTGCTGCCCGCGCAGGGCGACAAACCGATGGTCGCCACCTTCCTGGCGGGCTCGCCGCCGCCCGGGGTGCCGGCGTACCCGTCGGTGGAGGAGGCGGTGCGCGCCCTGGCGGCGGTCGCCAGGTACGCGCAGTGGCGCCGGCAGCCGGCGGGTACGCTCCCGGCCCTGTCCGAAGTGGACGATATGGCGGCCGGGCGCGCCCTGGTCGGCGGCGACGTGGAGGGCCTGCTCGCCGCGTACGGCATCGAGGTGGCACCCAGCCTGACCGCCGATTCCGCCGACGCCGCCGTGGCGGCCGCCGGGCAGGTCGGCTACCCGGTGGCGCTCAAGGCCGCCGGCGCCGCCCTGCGCCACCGCCTGGACCTCGGCGCGGTCCGCCTGAACCTGGCCGACGCCGGTGCCGTCCGCCGCGCGTACCGGGAGGTCGCCGCGCCGTTCGGCCTGGAGGTCCTGGTCCAGCGGATGGTCCCGCCGGGCGTGGCCTGCGTGATCGAGGCCACCGAGGACCCGGTGTTCGGTCCCATCGTCGGCTTCGGGCTCGGCGGCCTGGCGATCGAACTGCTCGGCGACCGCGCCTGGCATCCGGCCCCGCTGACCGACCGGGACGCCCACGCCCTGCTGGACGCCCCCAAGGCCGCCCCGCTGCTCACCGGCTACCGGGGCACCCCGGCGGTCAGCCGGGACGCCCTCGCCGACCTGCTGCTGCGCGTCGGTCGCCTGGTCGACGACCAGCCGCAGGTGCACGCGCTCACGCTCAACCCGGTGCTGGCCCGCCCGGACGGTCTCTCCGTCCTGCACGCGGCTGCCCACATCGGTCCGGCCGGTGTCCCGCGCCCGGACACGGGTCCGCGCCGCCTGCGCTAGCGAGTCAGGCGCCGCAGCCGCCGAGCGCTCATGCTCGCGGCGGAGTCGTGAGGGCGCACCGTGGCCCGGCCCGACCGAGAGGCGAGGGCACGCGCGGTGCGACGAACGGAGTGCGGGCGTGCGGAGGGGCCGGCCGCCCCCCGGTCGGCCGGCCCCTCGACATCCCACTAGCAGGCGTACGCCTCCAGCCGCTGGGCGCGCGACGGGTGCCGCAGCTTCAGCAGCGTCGTCTTCTCGATCTGCCGGATCCGCTCCCGGCTGAGGCCGAACTCCTTGCCGACCTCGTCCAGGGTGCGCTGCCGGCCGTCGTCCAGCCCGAACCGCAGCCGGATCACCGCCTGCTCCTTCGTGGACAGCGTGGCCAGCACGATCTCCACCTCGGTGCGCAACTGGCCGGTGGCGACCGTGTCGGCCGGCTCGGCGGACGGGTCCACCGCCGCGACGAAGTCACCGAGCGCGCTCTCGCCGTCCTCGCCCACCGCCTGGTCCAGACTGACCGGCTCGCGGTCGTAGGAGAGCAACTCGATGACCTGGTACTCGGGGACGCCCATCGCGGCCGCCACCTCGTCCACCCGGGGCTCGCGGCCCAGCGTCACGGACAGATCCCGGCGGGCGCGGACCATCCGGTTCACCTGCTCGACCATGTGCACCGGGATGCGGATCGTCCGGGACTGGTCCGCCATGGCCCGGCTGATCGCCTGCCGGATCCACCAGGTGGCGTAGGTCGAGAACTTGTACCCCTTGGTGTAGTCGAACTTCTCCACCGCCCGGATGAGGCCCACGTTGCCCTCCTGGATCAGGTCCAGGAACGCCATCCCCCGGCCGGTGTACCGCTTGGCGATGCTCACCACCAGCCGCAGGTTCGCCTCAAGCAGGTGGTTCTTGGCGGCCCCGCCCTCGCGCACCACCGTCTCCAGGTCGGTACGCAGCCCCTCGGCCACCGGCGCGCCCGAGCTCAGCAGCTCCTCGGCGTACAGCCCCGCCTCGATGGCCTTGGCCAGCCGTACCTCCCCCTCGGCGGTCAGCAGCTTGGTCTTGCCGATCCCGTTGAGATAGGTGCGCACCAGGTCGGCGGACGCGCCCCGCTCGTCGGTCGCGTCCAGATCGGGGTAGGACTCGATCTCGGTAATCTGCGCGTCCACTTCGTGCCTCGCTTCCCCGCTTGGGTGACCGGTGTCGTACCGGTAGGCAAAAGCTTGGCGGGTGGCGCGTGAGACGGAGGTGAGGCGGCGCAGGGGTGGCACGAATCCGGTAGGGCCGTTGTGGCATCGCCGGCGGGTCTGCCGACCCGTCCGCCCGGAGGGGCTCAGTACTCCAGCAGGATGGTCCGGGGCCCGACGTTCACGCTCTCGACGAGCATGTGCGCCCGGAAGCGCCCGGTTTCCACCGTCGCGCCCCGCTGCCGCAGCGCCGCGCAGAACGCCCGGACCATCGGCTCGGCCACCTCGGCCGGCGCCGCCGCGTTCCACGTCGGGCGGCGGCCCTTGCGCGCGTCCCCGTACAGGGTGAACTGGCTCACCACCAGGATCGGCGCACCGGTGTCCGAGGCGGACTTCTCGTCGTCCAGGATGCGCAGTTCCCACACCTTGCGGGCGACCTGGTCGGCGATCTGCGCGGTGTCGCCGTGCGTGACCCCGAGCAGGACCAGCAGCCCGTTCTCGATCGCCCCGACGACCTCGCCGTCGACCGTCACGCTGGCCCTGCCCACGGTCTGCACGACCGCCCTCACGGTGCCCGCCTTTCGTTCGCGACTGCGGTGCTTCCTGCGCGGTCGCCGGTCGGCGCGCTGCGGGCGTTCACGGGGCCTCCGTTGGCAGGACGACGCCGCGCTCCACGAGGTGGGCCACGATCGGGGCGGCGACCTCGGCCAGCGCCGCCTCCTCCGCGTCGTGGGCGACCGCCAGCACCGCCAGTTGCTCCCGCAGCGGTACCGAGCCGTCGCAGCCGCCGACCAGCGCCAGGACCAGCGGGTCGATCTCCTCCGACCAGCGCAGCCCGTACCGCTGGACGAGGATCTGCCGGTCCACGGCCCAGCCCTCGGGGCCCATGCTCGCCTCCTGGGTGAGCTGCAACCCCTCCGCCGCCCGGTAGCGGGCGGCCAGGATCGCGTCGGCGTCCCGGGGCAGCAGCCAGTCCTGCCGGTCGAACCAGGCGGCGACGTGCGGGCCCAGGTCGCCCTCGACCGTCTGGCGGAGGTCCTCCACCCGGACGATCGGGTCCTCGTGGCCGCCCCGGCGCAGGCTGACCAGCCCGAAGCCGACCGATTCGATCTTGTGTGCGTCGAACCAGTCCAGCCAGGCGGCGGCCCGCTGCGGGTTCGCCTCCTCCGATGCGTCGCCCAGCCACAGCTGCACGTAGGCCACCGGGTCGGCCACCTCGCGCTGGATCACCCAGGCGTCCAGGTCGGTGCCGGCGAACCAGCCGGCCACCCGGTCGCCCCAGTCCTCGCCGGCCACGTGCACCCAGTTCGCCAGGTACTGCATGGTGCCGCCCTCGGTGAGCAGTCCCGGCGCGGCGGCGGCCAGTTCGGCGCAGACCGCGTCGCCCGGGCGCCCCGAGTCGCGGTACGTGTGCGTGGCGACCCCGGGGCCGACCACGAACGGTGGATTGCTCACCACCAGGTCGAACCGGCGTCCGGCGACGGGAGCCACCAGGTCGCCCTGGAGCAGTTCCCACGCCAGCCCGTTCAGCGCGGCGGTGGTGGCGGCGAACCGCAGCGCCCGGACGCTCAGGTCCGTGGCGGTCACCGATCCGGCGTGCCGGGACAGGTGCAGCGCCTGGATCCCGCAGCCGGTACCGAGGTCGAGCGCCGTCGCCACCGGCCGCCGGATCGCGGCCTCGGCGAGCGTGGTGGATGCGCCGCCCACGCCGAGCACGTGGTCCGCCGGTAGGGGACGCCCGGGGCGGGCGAGCGCCGGCACGTCGGACAGGACCCACCAGTCGTCGCCGTACGGCTCGAGGTCCACGCCCTGCCGCAGCCCGGTGCCCTCCCGTTCCACCAGGCCGGCGGCCAGCGCGTCCGCCAGGGGCAGCGGCGCGAGAGCGCGCGCGACCGCCTCCTCCGGCTCGGTCTGGCCGCAGACGAACAGGCGGATCAGGGTGCCCAGCGGGTCCCGCTCCGCGGTCTCCCGCAGCGCGGCGCGGAAGTCGTTCCGCCCGGCCGCCGCGCTCGCCGCGGGCCCGATCCGCCCCACGATCCCGTTCACCGTGTACCCGGCGCCGCCCAGCGCCTCGCGCAGCCGGGCGATTCCGGCCTGGTCCAACAGAGCGTCCGTCACGGCCCCATCCTGCCGGGTGCCGGTCCGGCCGCCCCGCCCAGGCCGGTCGGAAGCTGGAAAGTCGCACACCGGGGAGACGCTTTCGCCCGGCCCGGTTCTCCGGCCCTCGGGCAGGTAGCAAGATGGCCGCATGACGTTCTCGCTGCCCATCGACGCCGAGGCCAACGCGCTGCTCGACCGCGACCCGCTGGCGGTGGTGATCGGCCTGACTCTTGATCAACAAATCACCATGGAGAAGGCGTTCACGTCGCCGTGGGTGCTGGCGCAACGCCTCGGGCACGCGCCGACCGCGACCGAGTTGGCGACCTTCGACCCGGACGAGCTCATCGCCGTCTTCGCGAAGCCGCCCGCGCTGCACCGCTTCCCGAAGGCGATGGCGGCGCGCGTGCAGGAGGTGTGCCGGGTGCTGGTCGACCAGTACGGCGGGGACGCCGCCGCCCTCTGGACCGGCGTGGCCGACGGCGCCGACCTGTACAAGAGGATCTTCGCGCTGCCGGGCTTCGGCAAGCAGAAGGCGCAGATACTCGTCGCCCTGCTCGGCAAGCAGTACGGCGTGCGGCCGCCCGGCTGGCGCGAGGCGGCCGGCGGGTACGGCGAGCAGGACTCGTACCGGTCGGTCGCGGACATCGTCGACGACGAGTCGCTGGCCCGGGTGCGCGCGTACAAGAAGCGGGTGAAGGCGGAGGCGAAGGCCGCGAAGGGCTGACGCCGGAGCAGTACCGCACCCGCGAAGGACCAACGCGGGTACGGGTGGTGCGGCCCGCGGAGCGTGGCAGGATGAACGGGTGAAGCGCCCCGGGCCGCGGCCGACCGTCATCACGGACGCACCGCCCAGCCAGCAGGATCAGTTGCGCAGCCGCCAGCGGCGGTACGTGACGATGATGTCGGTCCGGGCGGGCTGCCTCGTTCTGGGCGCGGTGCTCATCGGGCTGCGCCCGCCGCTGCTCGGGGTGTGGCTGTCGCTCTGCGCCGTCGGCATGGTGTTCCTGCCGTGGGCGGCGGTCCTGATCGCCAACGACGGCCCGCCCAAGCAAGAGCACCGGCTGGCGACCAAGCTGCACCGCCAGCGGAGCAAGGAGCCAACTCCCCGGGTGCTGCCGGCGGAGACGCCGCCCCGGGTCATCGACCCGGACTAGACGGGTCCGCGGGGCGGGCGCCCAGGCTGGTCACCGCCCGGGCGCCGAAGTGGGCACCGGCGCGCAGCGCGGCGGTCGGGTCGCCGCCGGCGGTCCAGCAGGCGAGCAGGCCGGCGGCGAACGCGTCACCGGCGCCGGTCGCGTCCACCGGGTCGACCGCCTCGGCCGGTACGCGCAGCAGCGTGCCGTCGCGGCCGCACCACAGGGCGCCGTCCCGGCCGAGTTTCACGACGGCGACGCCGACCGTTTCGGCCAGCCGCCGGCCGGCCACCGCCGGGTCCGCCGATCCGGTGAGGGTCTCCGCCTCGTCCTCATTGGCCAGGAGCAGGTCCACCCCCCGTACGCAGTCCAGGAAGGCCGCCGCGCCGAACTGCCGGAGCGGGGCCGCGGACGCCGCGTCGACGCTGGTCGTCATGCCCTGCCGGTGGGCCGCCGCGAGCGCGTGGCGGGCGGCCTCGTAGGTCTCCGGCGCGAACACGGGGTACCCGGACAGGTGCAGGTGGCCGGCGTCCGGGGTGAGGCCGGCGTCGATGTCGGCCGAGGTGAGCGAGAGGGTCGCGCCCCGGTCGCTGAGCATGGTGCGGTCGCCGCCGCCGGCGAGGACCACGATCGTGCCGGTGGGCCGCTCGGCGCAGGCGCGCACGGCGCGGTCCACGCCCGCGTCGGCCAGTTCGGCGCGGCGGGTGCGGCCGGCGGTGTCATCACCGACCACGGCGACCAGGGTGACCGGTGTGCCGGCCGCCGCCAGCCAGACCGCCGTGTTGGCCGCCTGGCCACCCCCGGTGACCCGGATGTGTGCGGGGGTGTCGGTGCCCGGGGCGACCGGCCCGGCCGGGGCGGCCAGCACGTCGGTGACCAGGTCGCCGACGACCACCACCCGCCGGTTCATGCCGCGGACGCTACCGCGACCCGGGCCGCCAGGTCGGCGTTGCGCAGGATGATTCGCACGTTCACGGTGAGGCTGCGTCCCTGGGTCGCGGAGTGGAAGTGCGCCAGCAGGAACGGCGTCACGGCCTTGCCGGCCACGCCGTCGCGTTCCGCCATGGCCAGCCCCTCCGCGAGGACCCGGTCGTGCAGCGCCCGGTCCAGTTGCTCGTCCTCGGGCAGCGGGTTGGCGATGATCAGCGCGCCGTGGTGGGTGCCCTGCTCGCGCTGGGCGCGCAGCACGGTGGCGGCGTGCTCGGGGGAGTCGACCGACCAGTCGAGGGTGAAGCCGGCGTCGGTGATGAAGAAGCCGGGGAAGCGGTGGGTGCGGTAGCCGACCACGCCGACGCCGAGCGTCTCCAACCGCTCCAGGGTCGCGCCCACGTCGAGGATCGACTTCACCCCGGCGCAGACCACCGCGATCGGGGTGCGGGCCAGGGTGATCAGGTCGGCGGACTCGTCGAACGTGCGGCTCGCCTCGCGGTGCACGCCGCCCAGCCCGCCGGTGGCGAACACCTTGATGCCGGCGCTGGCCGCGATGGCGCTGGTCGCCGCGACGGTGGTGGCGCCGTCCGCGCCGGCGGCGGCCGCCACGGCCAGGTCCCGGACGGAGAGCTTGGCCACGCCGTCCCGCCCGGCCAGGCGCTCCACCTCCGCGTCGCTCAGGCCCACGACCAGGTCGCCGGCGACCATGCCGATCGTCGCCGGCACCGCGCCGGCGTCCCGGACGGTCTGCTCGATCTGCCGCGCCACCCGCAGGTTGTCCGGGCGGGGCAGGCCGTGCGAGATGATCGTGCTCTCCAGGGCCACCACGGGCCGCCCGGCGCGCAGCGCCTCGGCGACCTCCGCCCCGTACCGCAGGTGAAAGTCGGTCACGATCTTCACGGTAGCCGGGCGGGTGGTCCGGGTGCCGCTCGGGCGGCCGCCGGCGCCGGGCGGGCGCGCTGTGCGACGGTGGCGCGACCTGCGAGACTGTACGGATGACCAGTCCGATCACATCCGATTCCGACACGATCATCGAGGAGCGCCCGGATCTGCGCCCCACCGATGAGGGCGACCACGAGCGCTTCTCGCACTACACGGAGAAGGACAAGCTGACCGAGGCGATGGTGATGGGCACGCCCGTGCGGGCACTGTGCGGCAAGGTCTGGGTGCCCACCCGGGACCCGAACCGGTTCCCGGTCTGCCCCGAGTGCCGGGAGATCTACGAGTCGTTCAAGGAGTGACGCCCCTGCTCGTCGCCGACCTGATCGGCGTGGCGGTGTTCGCCGCCTCCGGCGCCACGGCCGCCGTGGTCAAGCGGCTGGACCTGTTCGGCGTCGTCTTCGTCGGCTTCGTCGCGGCGCTCGGCGGCGGCATCCTGCGCGACCTGGTGATCGGCGTACCGCCCCTGGCGTTCGCCGACTGGCGGTACGCGGCCGTCGCCGTCGCCGTGGCGCTCGCCACCTTCTGGCTGCACCCCCAGGTCAACCGGTTGCGCCGCACGGTCCTCGTGCTGGACGCGGCCGGCCTGGCACTGTTTACCGTCACCGGGACCGCCAAGGCGTTCGCCGCCGGCATGCCGGCGTTCGGCGCCTGCGTGCTCGGCATGCTCACCGGCATCGGCGGCGGCCTGGGCCGGGACCTGCTCACCGGCGAGATCCCGGTGGTGCTCCGCCGGGAGATCTACGCGGTCGCCGCCCTGCTCGGCGCCGTCCTCCTCGTGGGGCTGCGCTGGTTGCACGTGACCGGGCCGGCCGCGCTCGCCGGCGCCGCCGCGCTCATCTTCGTGGTACGGGTGGTGGCGCTGCAGCGGCGGTGGTCCGCCCCGACACCGACCGCCGGTCTCGGGCGAACCCGGCCCGCGAGCCGCTAAACTGCATCTCGCGCCTCCACGGCCCCATGCGGCCCGGGGGCGTTTTCGTGGACTGGGTACCGATAGGGGGGCGGTCGTCGATGGCGTTGCCAGCGCCCGTGCTGGACGATTTCCCGCCACTGCGCGCCTGGCAGCGCAAGGCCCTCGTGGAGTACCTGCGCCGCCGGGCCGAGGACTTCACCGCGGTCGCCACGCCCGGGGCGGGCAAGACGACGTTCGCCCTGCGCATCGCCGCCGAACTGCTCGCCGACGGCACGGTCGAGGCGGTCACCGTGGTCGCCCCGACCGAGCACCTGAAGAGCCAGTGGTCGGCCGCCGCGGCCCGGGTCGGCATCCAGCTGGACAGCGCCTTCCGCAACGCCGACCTGCACTCCGCCGCCGACTTCCACGGTGCCGTGGTCACCTACGCCCAGGTCGGCATGGCCCCGCACGTGCACCGCCGGCGCACCATGACCCGGCGCACCCTGGTCATCCTGGACGAGATCCACCACGCCGGTGATTCCCGCTCCTGGGGGGACGGCGTGAAGGCCGCCTTCGAGCCCGCCGTCCGGCGGCTGATGCTCACCGGTACGCCGTTCCGCTCCGACGACAACCCGATCCCGTTCGTCACCTACGAGAAGGCGGGCGACGGCCTGCCCCGCTCCCGGGCCGATTCCACCTACGGGTACGCGGACGCGCTCGCCGACGGCGTGGTCCGCCCGGTCATCTTCCTGGCGTACTCCGGCGAGACCCGCTGGCGGACCAGTGCCGGCGACGAACTGGCCGCCCGCCTCGGCGAGCCGATGACCCAGGATCTGGTCGCCCAGGCCTGGCGCACCGCGCTCGACCCGGCCGGCGAGTGGATGCCGCAGGTGCTCCGGGCCGCGGACGCCCGGCTCCAGGTACTGCGGGCCGGCGGCATGCCCGACGCGGGCGGCCTCGTCATCGCCACCGACCAGCAGGCCGCGCGCGCCTACGCCCGGCTCATCGAGCGGGTCACCGGCGAGAAGGCGGCCGTCGTCCTCTCCGACGACCCCGGCTCCTCGGCCCGCATCGCCCAGTTCTCCGGGTCGGAGCAGCGCTGGCTGGTCGCCGTCCGGATGGTCTCCGAGGGCGTGGACATTCCGCGCCTGGCCGTCGGCGTCTACGCGACCAGCGCGTCCACCCCGCTGTACTTCGCCCAGGCGATCGGCCGCTTCGTCCGGGCCCGCCGGCGCGGGGAGACCGCCACGGTGTTCCTGCCCAGCGTGCCGCACCTGCTCGGGCTGGCCAGCGAGATGGAGGCCCAGCGGGACCACGTGCTCGGCGAGCCCAAGCGCAAGGACGGCCTCGACGACGACCTGCTCGAACGCGCCCAGCGCAGCGAGCAGGCCAGCGGCGAGTTGGAGAAGCGGTTCGAGGCGCTGTCCGCGACCGCCGAACTGGACCAGGTCATCTTCGACGGCGCCTCGTTCGGCACCCCGGTCCAGGCGGGTACGCCGGAGGAGGAGGAGTACCTGGGGCTGCCGGGTCTGCTCACGCCGGAACAGGTGGCCCTGCTGCTGAACAAGCGCCAGGCCGAGCAGGTGGCCGCCTCCCGGCGGGCGCCGGCCGCGGAGCAGGTCCCGGCGCCGCGCCCCGAGTCGCGCCCGATGAGCGCGGCCGAGCGCCGCCTCGCGCTGCGCCGCCAGCTCAACGCGCTGGTCAACGCCCACCACCACCGCACGAACCTGCCCCACGGCAAGATCCACGCGGAGCTGCGCCGGCTGTGTGGCGGCCCGCCCAGCGCCCAGGCCACGATCGATCAGCTCGAGGAGCGGATCGCCACGATCCAGACGCTGTAGCGGGTACGGGAAGGGCGCCCGCCGGCACACCCGGCGAGCGCCCACCTACCGCGTTATGGGGTGGATCAGTTGGGCATCATTTCCGCGCCGCGCCAGGTGAACTCGGGATCGGTGATGAACTGCACCGTGATCTTCACCAGGTCCTCGGCGTACTTGTTGGCGTGGTGTCCGCAGAACACCAGTTCGCCTCCGCCCGCCAGTACGATCCGCAGCTTGCCCGCGGCGTTGCAGCGATCGCACCGTTCATCGGCGGCTGGCTGGGCCACCGTCGCCGGCGGCGGCGTGAGGGTCGGGGTCATCGCCTTCCTCCTCGGGTCGTCACCGATGAACTTCTCTCGGTTCTACTCACCTATCCTCCAACACCTTGGCGGGTGTCGGCGTTCCCAATGTGCCCCGGCGGGACCGGGGTCACACGGGTACGGACAGTGTGCCGTGTCCCCAACGTGCCACGCCATGGATCACAACGCGACAACGATCACCCATGCGCGCCATAGTGCACGCGGAGTGACAAAGGCCCTACGAGGAGTGGAACATCCGGGTCAGTCCAGGTAGTCTCGGAGCACCTGCGAGCGCGACGGGTGACGCAGTTTCGACATCGTCTTGGACTCGATCTGGCGGATCCGCTCGCGGGTCACCCCGTAGACCTGGCCGATCTCGTCCAGCGTGCGTGGCTGGCCGTCGGTCAGCCCGAAGCGCAGCCGGACCACGCCGGCCTCCCGCTCCGACAGCGTCTGGAGCACCTGCTGGAGCTGGTCCTGCAGGAGCGAGAAGGAGACCGCGTCGACGGCGACGACCGCCTCGGAGTCCTCGATGAAGTCGCCGAGCTGGCTGTCCCCCTCGTCGCCGATGGTCTGGTCCAGCGAGATGGGCTCCCGGGCGTACTGCTGGATCTCCAGCACCTTCTCCGGGGTGATGTCCATCTCCTTGGCCAACTCCTCCGGGGTGGGCTCGCGCCCGAGATCCTGGAGCAGCTCGCGCTGGATGCGGCCGAGCTTGTTGATGACCTCGACCATGTGCACCGGGATCCGGATGGTGCGCGCCTGGTCGGCCATCGCCCGGGTGATCGCCTGGCGGATCCACCAGGTGGCGTACGTGGAGAACTTGTAGCCCTTGGTGTAGTCGAACTTCTCCACCGCCCGGATGAGGCCCAGGTTGCCCTCCTGGATCAGGTCCAGGAACGCCATCCCCCGGCCGGTGTACCGCTTGGCCAGCGACACCACCAGACGCAGGTTCGCCTCAAGGAGGTGGTTCTTGGCCCGCTCGCCGTCCCGGGAGATCCACAGCAGGTCCCGGTTGAGCTGGGTGGGCAGCTTCTCGTCGCTCTCATCGGCGGCGCGCAGCCGCTCCGCGGCGTACAGCCCGGCCTCGATCCGCTTGGCGAGCTCGACCTCCTGCTCGGCGTTGAGCAGCGGAACCTTGCCGATCTGCTTGAGGTACGCGCGCACCGAGTCCGCGGAGGCGGTCAGCTCCGCGTCCCGGCGGGCCTGCTTGAGCGCCTCGGACTCCTCGTCGTCCCACTCGAAGTCGGAGCTGTCCTGGGCCGCGTCCGCCTGGGCCGCCTCGGCCAGCTCGGCGGGCTCGTCGACGACCACGTCCTCGATCTCGGCGGCCAGTTCCTCCGGGTCGATCTCCTCGCCCGGCCCCTCGCCACCCTCGGCGGCCTTGGCGGTGGTCGCCTTCGTGCCCTTGGCGGCCTTGGTGGCCTTCGCCGCGCGGGCGGGCCCCTTGGCCGGGGTGCCTGGCGTCGCGGCCGCACTGGCCGGCTCGGCCGGGCGCAGCGGGGTGGGCGCGGGCGGGTCCGCCGCGGCGCGGGCGGCCGGCGCCTTCTTCGCCGCCGCCTTGCGCGGGGCGCCCGCCTCGGTGGCCTTCGCGGTGGTGGCCTTGGAGGCCGGGGTGGCGGCGCGGGCGGCGGCCACCTTGCGGCGGGTGCTCGCCGAACCGTCCACGACGACGGTGACGCCGGCCTCGGCCAGCGCACGCAGGATCTTCTTGGCCTGGGCCGGGGTGACCTCGGCGGCCTCGACGGTGTGTGCCACCTCCGCCGACGTGAGCTGCCCGCCCGCCGAACCGGCCCGGGCGATCAGGGTGTCGGTGAGCGAGCGTACGTCGGCGCCGGTGTGGCGGGCTTCTGTCACGAACGACCTTCCGGAGGCGATGAGCGGCACGCGGTCCGGCCAGCGCGGCGGGCGCGACGTGAGGCCGGTGTGGTTGTCTTGAGGACCCTCGCACCGAGGACCGGCCGGCTCGGCGGGCGATCCGCGGTACGCGGGGCAGGCGTGAATTGTAGCGCCGTCAGCGCCGATCATCCCGTGTCGCTGCCCGCGCGCCCGCTCGGAGGGATGTGGGTGGACCCGTCACCCTCGCGGGGCGCCGGTACGGCCACGCTGGAAACCTTGCGAGGATTGGCCCGGATGAGTGACGGACCGGGAGGGCCTGTGTTGACCGGAGACGACTGTCGGGACCTGCTGGCGCTGGCCGTCGAGGTGGCCCGGGAGGCGGCCGCGACCGCGCGCGGGATGCGGGCCGGCCCGGTGGAGGCGGTGGCCACGAAGAGCACCGACACGGACGTGGTGACGGCGGCCGACCGGGCGGTGGAACGCCAGGTGCGGACCGCGCTGCTGGCCGCCCGCCCCGGCGACTCGCTGCTCGGGGAGGAGTACGGGCAGGCCGCCGAGCCGGCGCCGGGCGCCGTCCGGTGGATCCTGGATCCGATCGACGGCACCGTGAACTACCTGTACGGCCTGCCCGAGTACGCCGTTTCGCTGGCCGCGGAGGTGGACGGGACGGTCGTCGCCGCCGTGGTCCACCAGGTCGTCACCGGTGACGAGTGGACGGCGGTGCTGGGCGGCGGGGCGTGGCGCGGCGGCAGGCGGCTGACCGGGTCCCGGGAGCGCTCCCTGGGGCAGGCGCTGGTCGCCACGGGCTTCGGGTACGACCCGGCGCGGCGGGCGCACCAGGCGGCCGTGCTCGGCGGCGTGCTGCCCCGGGTGCGGGACATCCGGCGGTTCGGGGCGGCCTCGCTGGATCTGTGCCGGGCCGCCGAGGGGCTGGTCGACGCGTACTACGAGAGAGGGCTCAACCCGTGGGACCTCGCCGCGGGCGGGCTGGTCGCGGCGGAGGCGGGGCTGCGGGTCGCCGGGCTGGCCGGGGTGCCCGCCGGGCAGGACATGGTCGTGGCGGCCCCACCGGCCCTGTTCGACCCGCTGCACGACCTGCTGGTCGAACTGGACGCCGCGGCCGGGCCGTAGCCGGTGCGCCGCCGGGCGTCGGTACCTAGTGGATGCCGGCGTCGCAGGTGCCCTTGGGGGGCTCCGGGTTCTGCAGCGCCGAGACCGACTGGTTGAACTCGGTCGGCGTGGCGAGCTGGCGGAAGTCCGGTCCGATCACGACGTCCACCACGTCGTCCTGACGCTTGATGTTGAACTCGGTCTTCGCCTGGTTGAGGAAGAACGAGCGCATCACGTGCGCCGCCCCGACCGCCTTCGGCCCGTACCGCAGCACCACCACGCCGGGCACCGCCTTGCCGCTGTTGCCCTCCTTGATCACCTGTACCTGCCGGTTCTTGAAGTCGTTGGAGACCTCGGCGGCCAGACCCGGGCGGTCGGTGGAGTTGAAGACGCGGATCTTGATGTCCTTGGCCTCGGGCAGCTTCAGGTTCGCCGGCACGTAGCCGGCCGGGCAGCCACCGGTCACGGAGACCGAGCTCTGGCTGTCCCGGACCAGCGCCACGACGATGAAGACCCCGGCGGCGACCACCAGCACGGCCAGCACGACCAGGGCTCGGACGCGGGCGAAAGTCATGACGGTGGACACTCCCTGAGGGGTACGCGGCGCTTCTGACCGCCGAGAGTAGTCCCTGCGGGGGCCGCGCGGGTCGCAGGTCGCCGGGTTTCGCGGTGTGGCGGATCGGGTGGTTTCCGGCGCGCCGACGATGGTCAACCGGGCCGTGCGCCTACCTTGGTGTCGCCTCAGTCACATTGGGAACAAGTTCCCGGGCGTGGGCGTACATGCATCGGACGGGGAAGGTAAGGTACCGCGCTCGCCGGACCAGTTTCGGACCGGCGGTACCTCAACGGCGCGGCGACCGGACACGCCACCGGCGACGTAAACAGCGGGACCTATATAACGACGGCGCGGGCGGGAACCCTTCCCACGTCGTCGGGCGTTACATCCGGAAGCGATACATCGAAACAGGAGAGTGACAACCGATGGCCACCGACTACGACGCTCCGCGTCGCGACGAGGTCGACCTCGGCGAGGACAGCCTTGAAGAGCTCAAGGCCCGCCGGGTCGACTCGCAGTCGGGCAGCGTGGACGTGGACGAGGCCGAGGTAGCCGAGAGCTTCGAGCTGCCCGGCGCGGACCTCGCCGACGAGGAACTGACGGTCAAGGTGCTGCCCATGCAGACCGACGAGTTCCGCTGCTCGCGCTGCTTCCTCGTGCACCACCGCAGCCAACTGGCGACGGAGCGGAACGGGGAACTGATCTGCCGCGAGTGCGCCTGACCGGGAGCCCAGGCGGCCGGGGCACAGTGCCGTGCCGGGCTCGACCATGCCCGCGTGCCGATCAGCCGGGCAGCCTGAGCGCTCAGGCGCGCTGATTAGCCGGGCACACTGGGGGGCAAAGACAGCACGAGACGGACGGCAACGGACGGCGACGCGGGCGGGAGGTGGCGGATGAGCCCCGACGACCACCCCGGCACCGCGTCGCCACCGGCCACTTCGGACGCGCAGCCGCCGACCGCGGAGCAGGAGCGCACGGCGGAACTCGCCGAGACCGTGGCCGAGCTGGCGGCCGGGGACGTGGACCCGGCCCGGCGCCGGCAACTGGTCCGCCGGGTGAGCGACGCCGTACGCGTCCGCGGCGTCGGCGACCTGTTCCGGCCCAGGCTGGCGGTCCGTTGGCTGGCCACCGCGGTCGGCGAGGTGGCGCCGTACATTCCGGTCCGGGACGCGGCCACCCTCGGCCGCCACCACGACGGGCTGACCGGCGAGCAGTTGGCCGAGCGGCTGATCCGCAACGCGGCGATCGCCACGGCGGGGGTCGGCGCCGCCGGCGGCGGGATCGCGGCGGTCGAGTGGGTCGTCACGCCGGCCCTGCTCTCCGCGCCGGTCCTGCTGGCCGCGGAGACGGTCGCCGTGGTGGCGATCGAGATGAAGCTCATCGGCGAACTGCACGAGGTGTACGGGGTCCCGATCGGCGGCCCGGCGACGCACCGGGCGGTGTCGCTGCTCCAGTCCTGGGCCGAGCAGCGGGGCGTGAACCCGATGATGCCCGGGGTGGGCGTCTCCGCCGCGCTGAGCACGGCCGCCCGCAGGGAACTGGGGGACCGGCTGCTGCGCCGCTTCGGCCGTAACCTCACCACCCTCGGGCCGGTGCTGACCGGCGCCGCCGTCGCCGGCTTCCTGAACCGGCGGGCCACCAAGGCGATGGGCGATCGGATCCGCGAGGACCTGCGCCACCAGCGCCCGCCGATCGGGCCGGGCTGAGCGCCGCCGGCGGCGTTCGGGTGGGCTACCGCCCCGCGATCGGGCCCGGGTGGGTGGCGTTCCTGGCGAGCAGGGCGGCCGCCAGTCGCTCCGGCCGGCGGCTGCTGATCACCCAGTAGGGGGTCGGGTCGTCGGAGTCGTTCAGGACCACCTGGACGGTGCCCCGCACCCAGGGGCGCTGAACCACGAAGGCCAGCGGGTCGGCGTGCACGCCGAGCAGTTCGCGCCGGCCGGCGGCGTCCAGCGGGATGGCGTCCGCGACGAACCGCAGCGGCAGCCGGGCGTCGTCCACCTTGAACTCGTCGCCCTCGACGGCGACCCGGATCCGCCCCACCCACCACAGGCCCACCGCGGCCAGCGGCAGCAGGACGACGTACGGCACCCAGGTGCGCAGCCCCGGCGCGCCCAGCCCCACCTCGGCGGCGACCAGCGCCGTTATCCCCAGCCCGACCAGCCACAGCCACCACGGCGCGTACAGGCGCTCGGCGTGGCCCGCACCGCGCTCCGGGCCGCGCCCCGATTCGGTCCCCACGAGGGCCGAGGGTACGGCGCGGCGCCGCGGGCCGACACGGCAGGATGGGGGCATGACACCGGAGGTCGACGTCGCGCTGCGCCTGCTGGACCCGGAGCTGCCCGCGCCGGCCTACGCGCACCCGGGCGACGCGGGTGCGGACCTGGTGGCCGCGACCACCGTGAAGATCGGGCCGGGGGAGCGGGCGCTGGTGCCCACCGGGGTCGCGATCGCGCTCCCCGAGGGGTACGTGGGCCTGGTGCACCCCCGCTCCGGGCTGGCCGCCCGGCTGGGTGTGACCGTCCTCAACGCGCCCGGTACCGTCGACGCCGGTTACCGCGGCGAGATTCTGGTGAATCTGATCAACCACGACCGGGACGCGGTGGCCGTCATCAACCGCGGGGACCGGATCGCGCAGCTGGTGGTCCAGCGGGTGGAGCGGGCGCGCTTCCACCCGGTGGAGGAGCTGCCCGCCTCGGCCCGGGGCGAGGGCGGCCACGGGTCGACGGGCGGGCACGCCGAGCTGGTGCGGGAGAAGCTGACAGGGGAAGGGATGGCACGGTGAGGTTTTCCGGACGCCGGGAGGGTGGGCGGCACTCGCGCGGGGCCCGGGACCGCCAGCCCGAGCCGGGCGGCGAGCAGGCGACCGAGCGGCTCGCGCCGGTGGTGGGCCCGTACGACGTGACCGAGGCGCCCGCCGAGGTGCAGCGGCTCGACCTGGGCAGCCTCCAGATCCCCGCCATCGAGGGCGTGGAGATCCAGGTGCAGGCCGACCCGGACGGCCAGGTGCAGCAGGTGCTGCTGGTGCACGGCAACAGCGCCCTCCAACTGGGCGTGTTCGCCGCGCCGCGCAGCGAGGGGGTCTGGGACCGGGTCCGGGAGGAGTTGCGGCAGAACATCAGCGCCGACGGTTTCCCCGCCGAGGAGGTGCCCGGCCAGTACGGGCCGGAACTGCGCGCCCGGGTGCGTGGGCCGGAAGGCCCGGCCGAGGTGCGGCTGGTGGGCGTGGACGGGCCGCGCTGGATGGTCCGGGCGATGTTCCACGGCCCGGCCGCGGTGGACCCGGCGGCCAACGCCCAGCCGCTCCTACAGTGTCTGCACGGCCTGGTCGTGGACCGCGGCCAGGAGGCCAAGCCGGTCCTGGAGCCGCTGCCGCTGCGGCTGCCGAAGGAGATGGCGCAGCAGGCGGCGGCCCAGCAGGACGCGGAGCAGTCCGCCCAGGAGGCGGTGCGGCAGGCCGCGCAGCGGGGCACCGTGCCGGGCGGGACCAACGGGGTGGCACCCGCCCCGGACGCCCGCCGCCGCCCGTCGCCGCGACCGCGGACCGACACCTGACCGGTTCGGCGTGGCCACGCCCGCGGCGGGTCCGCTACCCGGGTCGGTACGCCGACGCCGATCATCATGCCTTCGGCGTACCCTGGGCGTAACACCTCGCACGAGTCGCGCCACAGGAGAGTGACGGGTCAACGCCATGGAGACCGATGAACGCCCGTCCCTGCGTCGGTTCTTGAAACGGCTGGCGGCCAGCGAGGAGGAACTCGAGGCCGAGCAGTTGCAGCGGGAGAGCGCCGAATCGGGCTGCCGCCTGGCGGAACAGGTTCGGCGCGGCGAGCGGGTGAGCATCACCGGCCGGTTGCGCACCGTCTGCTACACGCCCCGCACCAACCTGCCCACCCTGGAGGCCGACCTCTACGACGGCAGCGACGTCGTGACGCTGGTCTGGCTGGGCCGGCGGCAGATCCCGGGGATCGCGCCGGGGCGGCAGCTCACCGTCCGGGGCCGGATCGCGGTCCGGGACGCCCGCAAGGTCATCTACAACCCGTACTACGAGTTGGAAGCGCCGCGATGACGACACCGCCACCGCACGAGCACGCCCCGACCGACGCCGGGGCGGCGGTCGAACCGGAGGACGACGCCGAGGAGCGGCTGCCCAGCTTCGCCGAGCAGATGGCCGACCAGCTGGGCGGATGGCGGGGGCTGGCCGAGTCCAGCGTGCCGGTGGTGGTGTTCGTGCTGGCGAACATCCTCACCTCGCTGAACCCGGCGCTGATCGCCTCGGTGGGCGTCGCGGTGGCCATCGCGGTGATCCGGCTGACCCAGCGCAAGCCGATCCGGCACGCGGTCAACGGGCTTCTCGGCGTCGGGATCGGCGCCTACATCGCCTGGCGCACCGGTGACTCCCGCGACTTCTACCTGCCCGGCATCTTCTACGGCATCGGGTACGGTCTGGTGCTGCTCGGCTCGGCGGCGATCCGCCAGCCGCTGGTCGGCTGGCTGTGGTCGGTGATCGCGGCCGGCGGCAAGTCGGAGTGGCGCGGCGACCCCCGGCTGGTCCGCACGTTCACCTGGCTGACCGTGCTCTGGGGCGTGGTCTGGCTGCTCAAGGTGGGTGTTCAGGCCGTCTTCTGGGCGGCGCACATGGACACCGCGCTGGGCGTCGCCCGGCTGCTGCTGGGCTACCCGCCGTACGCCGTGCTGCTGGCGATCACGCTGTGGGTCGTCCGCCGGGTGCGCCGGGAGTACGATCCCGCACCGGCCGGCTAGCGCTCCTCGCGGGCCGCCCGGTCGGGCAGTCCGCGGCCGAGGAGCACCGTGCGCACCTCGTCCTCCACCTCGGCGGTGCAGACGAACACCAGTTCGTCGCCGGCCTCCACCGGGTCGTCCGGGCCGGGGACCAGCACCCGCTTGCCGCGCACGATCGCCACCAGGGCCGAGTCCCGGGGGAGCGGCACGTCCCGGAGCGGGTGGCCGACGTGCCGCGCCTGCGGCGGCAGCGTGATCTCCACGAGGTTCGCCTCGCCCTGCCGGAACGTCATCAGCCGGACCACGTCGCCGACCGTGACGGCCTCCTCGACCAGGGCGGCCATCAGCCGCGGCTTGCTCACCGCCACGTCCACGCCCCACTGCTCGGTGAACAGCCACTCGTTCTCGGCGCGGTTCACCCGGGCCACCACCCGGGGCACCGCGAACTCGGTCTTCGCCAGCAGCGACACCACCAGGTTGACCTTGTCGTCCCCGGTGGCGGCGACCACCACGTCGCAGCCGGCCACATCGGCCTCCTCCAGGCTGGCCAGCTCGCAGGCGTCGGCGAGGATCCACTCCGCGTCCGGCACCCGGTCCGGGCGCAGTTGGCGGGGCTGGCGCTCGATGAGCATCACCCGGTGCCCGTTGTCGATGAGCTCCTGGGCGATGGACCGGCCCACGTTGCCGGCTCCGGCGATCGCGACCCGCATGGCGGAACCGTCCCTCTCCCTAGCCGGCCGCTGGCGCGCTGCCGGTGACCTTGCTGACCGTGCCCGCGATCTCGTCCGTGACCAGCATGAACACCTGGTCCCCGTCCTGCAGGACGACGGACGCGGTGGGCAGCGCGCCGATGCCGAAGCGCATGAGGAACGCGGCCCGGGTACCGGTCGCCTCCTCCAGGTCGGCCAGGGGGCGGCCGACCCAGTCGCCGTGCAGGGGCACCTCGACGATCGAGACGGTGCTGGTCGGGTCCCGCCACACCTCGACGTTGCCCTCGGGAACCAGGTGCCGGATCATCCGGTCGGCCGTCCAGCGGACCGTGGCGACCGTCGGGATGCCCAGCCGCTCGTACACCTCGGCGCGCTTCTGGTCGTAGATCCGGGCCACCACCCGCGCCACGCCGAACGTCTCCCGGGCCAGCCGGGCCGAGATGATGTTGGAGTTGTCGCCGCTGGAGACGGCCGCGAACGCGTCCGCCCGCTCCACGCCGGCCTGGCGCAGCACGTCCCGGTCGAAGCCGATGCCGGTCACGGTGAGCCCGGTGAACTCGGGGCTCAGCCGGCGGAACGCGTCGGCGTCCTGGTCGATCACGGCGACCGAATGGCCGCGCGCCTCCAGGCTGTGCGCCAGCGTCGAGCCGACCCGCCCGCACCCCATGATCACGACGTGCACGCTGACCCCTTCTCACACCCATTCCGGTGGTGGTAGGCAAAGCCTGCCACGCCGGTGCGCGGCGCGGCGGGACGGGTGGTGCGCCAATATCGCCGGGCGGCCGTAGGCTTGGCAGTCGTGGCCCGTCCCACCTCATTGATGAAGCGCCTCCTGCTGGGCCGCGCGATGCGCTCGGACCGCCTGCAGCACACCCTGTTACCCAAGCGCATCGCCCTGCCGGTGTTCGCCTCGGACGCGCTCTCCTCGGTCGCGTACGCGCCGGATGAGATCCTGCTGACGCTGTCGATCGCCGGCGCCTCCGCGTACGTGTTCTCGCCGTGGGTGGCCCTGGCGGTCGTGGTGGTCATGCTCACGGTCGTCGCGAGCTACCGGCAGAACGTGCACGCCTACCCGTCCGGCGGCGGGGACTACGAGGTGGCGACGGTCAACCTGGGGCCACGGTTCGGCGTGGCGGTGGCCAGCGCCCTGATGGTCGACTACGTGCTGACCGTGTCGGTGTCCACGGCGTCCGGGGTGGCGAACCTGGGCTCGGTCATCCCGTGGGTGGCCGACCACAAGGTCGGTGTGGCGCTGACCGCGGTCGCCGTGCTCACCTCGATGAACCTGCGGGGCATCCGGGAGTCCGGCACGGCGTTCGCGATCCCCACCTACGGGTTCATGATCGTCATTCTGGGGATGGTCGCCACCGGTCTGGTGCGGATCGTCGTCCTCGGTGACCACCTCCAGGCGCCCAGTTCGGGGCTGGTCATCAACGCCGAGCAGGAGCACCTCACCGGGTTCGCGATGGTGTTCCTGCTGCTGCGCACCTTCTCCTCCGGCTGCGCCGCGCTGACCGGCGTCGAGGCCATCTCCAACGGCGTGCCGGCGTTCAAGCCGCCCAAGAGCCGCAACGCGGCCACCACGCTGCTGATGCTCGGTCTGGTCGCCATCGCCATGCTGATCGGCATCGTCGGGCTGGCCCGCGCCACCGGCCTGAAGTTCGTCGAGAACCCGGCCACCCAGATCGTCGGCGCGCCGCCCGGGTACGTGCAGAAGACCGTCACCACCCAGCTCGGCGAGGCGGTCTTCGGCTCCGGGTCGGTGCTGCTCTACGCCGTCGCCGCGGTCACCGCGCTGATCCTGTTCCTCGCCGCGAACACCGCGTTCAACGGCTTCCCGGTGCTCGGCTCGATCCTCGCGCAGGACCGGTACCTGCCCCGCCAGTTGCACACCCGCGGCGACCGGCTGGCCTTCTCCAACGGCATCGTCCTGCTGGCGCTGTTCGCGATGGTGCTCATCTTCGCGTTCCAGGCCGAGGTCACCCGGCTGATCCAGCTCTACATCGTGGGCGTGTTCGCCTCGTTCACGCTCTCCCAGGCCGGCATGATCCGGCACTGGAACCGGCTGCTGCGCATCGAGCGGGACCCGGTCGTCCGGCGGCGCATGCACCGCTCCCGCGCCATCAACACCTTCGGCATGGGGCTCACCGGCGTGGTCCTGCTCATCGTGCTGGTCACCAAGTTCCTGCTCGGCGCCTGGATCGCGATCGCCGCCATGGCCGTGATCTACCTGCTGATGCTGGCCATCCGCCGGCACTACGACACCGTCTCGCGCGAGTTGGCCCCGCAGGAGGACCGGCCGGTGCTGCCGGCCCGCAACCACGCCGTGGTGCTGGTCTCCAAGGTCCACCTGCCGACCCTGCGGGCCGTCGCCTACGCCCAGGCCACCCGGCCGGATACGCTGACCGCGGTCACGGTGAACGTGGACGAGAAGGACACCCGGGTGATCCAGAAGGAGTGGGAGCGGCGGCAGATCGGCGTGACGCTGACCGTCATCGACTCCCCGTACCGGGAGATCACCCGCCCCATCATCGACTACGTCAAGTCCGTGCGTCGCGACTCGCCCCGCGACGTGGTGACGGTCTTCATCCCCGAGTACGTGGTCGGGCACTGGTGGGAGAACCTGCTGCACAACCAGAGCGCGCTGCGGCTGAAGGGCCGGCTGCTGTTCGAGCCGGGCGTGATGGTCACCAGCGTGCCGTGGCAGTTGCACTCGTCGGTCAGCCGCGACCTGGACCGCTTCGACCGGAAGATGTCCCGGACCCCGGCCCGCGGCCCCCGCTACGGCCGGGCCGGCGTCAAGCAGCGGTCGACCCCGCCCACGGGCTCCCCGGCGCAGTCCGCCCCGGGCCAGGACGCCTCGACCGCGGACACCGAGGCGGCCGGTCGCCCATGATCATCGGTGATCGGCTCGAGTTGACCATCGGAGCGGTGGCGCACGGCGGGCACTGTGTGGCCCGGGTGGCCCCGGACGGACTGGTCGTGTTCGTGCGCCACGCGCTGCCCGGCGAGCGGGTTCTCGCGGAGGTGACCGAGGTGCACCGCGGCTACGCCCGCGCCGACGCGGTCCGGATCCTGTCGGCCTCGGCGGACCGGGTGCCGGAGCCGTGCCCGTACGCCCGGCCCGGACTGTGTGGCGGCTGCGACCTCCAGCACGTGGCGGTCCCGGTGCAGCGGCAGTGGAAGGCCGCGGTGCTGCGGGAGCAACTCGAGCGGCTGGCCGGCCTCACCGCGGGCGACCTGGACGAGCTGGGCGTCCGGGTGGAGGCCCTGCCGGGCGGGCCGCTGGGATGGCGCACCCGGGTCCGGTACGCGGTGGACGCCGCCGGCCGGGCCGGCCTGCTCCAGCACCGTTCGCACCGCGTCGTGCCGGTCGACCACTGCCGGATCGCGCACCCCGCGCTCCAGCGACTGCCGGTGACCGGCCAGCACTGGCCCGGCACGGACGCCGTGCAGGCGGTCGCGTCGAGCACGGGGGAGACGGTGATCATCCCGGTCCGCTCCGACCGCCCGCCGTTCGACCTCTCCGACGGGTCGGCCGGCCCGGGTGGCGAGTCGGCGGGCGGCGCCGGATCGGGCGGGGCCGAGCCGGGTGGTCCCGTGGTGCCTCGGGTCGACGGTGGGCCCGGCCAGCCGATCGAGCGCGGACCCGGCGGGGTGGGCCGCGAGGTGCGCGAGAAGGCCGTCGGACGGGAGTGGGCGCTGCCGGTCGACGCGTTCTGGCAGGTACACCCGGCCGCCCCGGACTCCCTCGCCGCCGCCGTGCTCGACCTGCTCGCCCCGCTGCCCGGCGAGACCGCCTGGGACCTCTACGGTGGCGCCGGCCTGTTCGCCGCCGCCGTCGCCGCTCCGCTCGGCCCCACCGGCCGGGTCACCCTGGTCGAGTCCGCCCCGGCCGGTGTCGCCGCCGCCCGCGCCAACCTCGCCGACCTTCCGGTCGAGATCGTCCACGCCCGGGTGGAGACCGCCCTCGCCCGCCGCCGACTCGCCGGACCGGTCGACCTGGTCGTCCTGGACCCGCCTCGCTCCGGGGCCGGCGCCCGGGTGGTCCGCGCCATCGCGGCCGCCCGCCCCCGCGCCGTCGCCTACGTCGCCTGCGACCCGGCCGCGCTCGCCCGCGACGTGCGCACGTTCCGCGACGAGGGATGGCGGCTCGCCGCGCTGCGCGGGTACGACTGCTTTCCGATGACGCAGCACCTGGAGGCCGTCGCGCTGCTGGTGCCGCCGGATCCGTCCGGTTAGTGCTGCTGCTAAGCGGGCCTCTTCCGGCGCTCGGCAGTGGGGGGCGCCCGCGACCCGCCCGTCCCAGCGCGGTTGGCCTTGCGGCTTGCCGCCTTCGCGGAGAAGACCTCGGGCAGTTCGGGCATGGTGATGGTCCACCAGCCGCCGCTGCGGCGCGCCACCGCGGTATAGGTCATGTCTGCGATCCGTCGGTGACGCTAGTGCGGACCACCGGCGTTTGACGCCCCGGAATCCGTGGAGTTTCGGGCCGGGCGGCATGATCCGACGATGCGGATCGTCGGGGTGATGTCGGGGACGTCGTACGACGGGATCGAGGTGGCGGTCGGGGAGTTCCGGCCGGACGGGGACGTGCTCGTCATGACGCCCCTCGGTGAGCTGAGCGTCGGGTACGGGTCCGGGCTGCGGAACCGGATCGCGGGGGTCCTGCCGCCCAACCGGGTCACGATCGAGCAGGTCTGCGTGCTGGACACGCTGCTGGGGCAGGCGTTCGGGGCGGCGGCCCGGCGGGCGGTCGACGAGATCGCGGGCGGGCGGGTGGACCTGGTGGTCAGCCACGGGCAGACGGTCTTCCACTGGGTCGAGGACCGGCGGGCGCGGGGAACCCTGCAACTCGGGGCGCCCGCGTGGCTGGCGTCGGCCGTCGGGGTGCCGGTGTTGAGCGATCTGCGCACGGCCGACATCGCCACCGGCGGGCAGGGCGCTCCACTCGTACCCATGTTCGACGCCCTCGTTCTGGGCGGCGACCGCCCCAGGGTGGCGCTGAACCTCGGCGGCATCGCGAACGTCACGGTGGTCGGCCCCGGGCGGGCGCCGATCGGGTACGACGTGGGGCCGGCGAACGCGCTGATCGACGCGGCGGCGCTGCGCTGGTACGGGGAGCCGTTCGACGCCGGCGGGCGGCACGCGGCGGCGGGGCGGGTGGACGAGCGGCTGCTGGCGGTGCTGCTCGCGGAGCCGTACTACGCGGCCCCGCCGCCCAAGTCGACCGGCAAGGAGTTGTTCACCCTCCAGTACCTGGAGGAGGCGATCCGCCGTAGCGGCGCAACACCCGGACCGGATGAGGTGCTCGCGACGGTCACCGAACTGACCGCGCGCACGGTGGCGGCGGCGTGCGCGACGCATGGGGTGGAGGAGGTCGTGGCCTCGGGCGGCGGGGTGCGCAATCCGGAGCTGATGCGGCGGCTGGCGGCGCGGGTGCCGCGGCTGACCACGAGCGCGGACCTCGGGGTCCCGCCGCAGGCGAAGGAGGCGTACGCGTTCGCGCTGCTCGGGTGGTTGAGCTGGCACGGACTGCCGGGGGCGCTGCCGTCGGTGACCGGGGCGGCGGAGGCGGCCGTGCTGGGCTCGATCACCCTGGGGCGTGAGGCCCGGCGGAACCCGCCCGGGCGGCTCAAAGTCGGCTCCCAAGATGTGGGCGGGAGAAGCACGGATACACTCGGCGGTCATGAGCGCTGACGACGTTCCAGGTACCGACAGTCTGCTCGCCGCGGTCCGCGGACCGCAGGATCTGGGCCGGCTGAGTTACGAGGAGTTGGGCATCCTGGCCGCCCAGATCCGCGACTTCCTGGTCACGAAGGTGTCCCGCACCGGCGGGCACCTCGGCCCGAACCTGGGGGTGGTCGAGCTCACGCTGGCGATGCACCGGGTCTTCGACTCGCCGAAGGACCGGTTCCTGTTCGACACCGGGCACCAGGCGTACGTCCACAAGATCGTCACCGGCCGGCAGGAGGGCTTCGAGGCGCTGCGCCAGCGCGGTGGCCTCTCCGGGTACCCGAGCCGGGCCGAGAGCGAGCACGACACCATCGAGAACTCGCACGCCTCCACGGCGCTGTCGTACGCGGACGGCATGGCGAAGGCGTTCACGCTGCGCGGCGAGAAGCGGCACGTGGTGGCCGTGGTCGGCGACGGCGCCCTGACCGGCGGCATGTGCTGGGAGGCGCTGAACAACATCGCCGCCGCGAAGAACCCGCTGGTGATCGTCGTCAACGACAACGGGCGCTCGTACGCGCCCACGATCGGCGGGTTCGCCGACCACCTGGCCACGCTGCGGCTCAACCCCGGGTACGAGAAGGTCCTGGACCTGGTCAAGGACTCGCTGGGCGTCACGCCGCTGGTCGGCAGGCCGCTGTACGAGGTGCTGCACGCGGTCAAGAAGGGCATCAAGGACGCGGTCGCCCCGCAGACGATGTTCGAGGACCTGGGGCTGAAGTACGTGGGCCCGATCGACGGGCACGACGTGGCGGCGGTCGAGTCGGCGCTGCGCCGGGCGAAGAACTTCGGCGGCCCGGTGATCGTGCACGCGGTGACCCGCAAGGGGTACGGGTACCGCCCGGCCGAGGAGGACGACGCGGACTGCCTGCACGGCCCGGGCGCGTTCGACATCGAGACCGGCAAGCTGCTGGCCGCGCCGTCGGTGAAGTGGACCCACGTGTTCGCCGAGGAACTGGTCGCGGTGGCCGACGAGCGGCCGGACGTGGTGGGCATCACCGCCGCGATGGCCGAGCCGACCGGCATCGCCAAGCTGGCCCGCAGGCACCCGGAGCGGGTGTACGACGTGGGCATCGCCGAGCAGCACGCGGTCACGTCCGCGGCCGGGCTGGCGCTGGGCGGGCTGCACCCGGTGGTGGCGGTCTACGCGACGTTCCTGAACCGGGCGTTCGACCAGGTTCTGCTGGACGTGGCGATGCACCGGCTGCCGGTCACGTTCGTGCTGGACCGGGCCGGCATCACCGGTCCGGACGGCCCCAGCCACTACGGCATCTGGGACATGTCCGTCTTCGGGGTGGTGCCGGGGCTGCGCATCGCCGCCCCGCGGGACGCCGCCTCGCTGCGGGAGGAGTTGCGCGAGGCGCTCGCCGTGGACGACGGGCCGAGCCTGCTGCGCTTCCCGACCGGCTCGGTCAACCCGGACCTGCCGGCGCTGCGCCGCGTCGGCGGGGTGGACGTGCTGGCCGAGTCCGAGCGCAAGGACGTGCTGCTGGTCGCGGTCGGGGCGTTCGGGCAGCTCGGCGTGGACGCCGCGGCCCGGGTCGCGGAGCAGGGCTTCGGGGTCACGGTCGTGGACCCGCGCTGGGTCCGGCCGGTGTCGGCGGAACTGGTCGAGCTGGCCCGCCAGCACCGCCTGGTGGTCACCGTCGAGGACGGGGTGCGCACCGGCGGTGTCGGCGACGCGGTCGCCAAGGCGCTGCGGGACGCGGAGGTCGCGGTGCCGCTGCGTGACGTGGGCGTCCCGGCCGACTGGCACCCGCACGGCAGCCGGGCGCAGATCCTCGCCGCCCTGAACCTGACCGCCCAGGACGTGGCCCGCGACGTCACCGGCTGGCTGTCCGGGCTGGACGAGGCCGCCGTCCCGGCGGAGCGCGTCCTGCCGTAAGGCGTTTCGCCCCGGCCCTGGTGGGTTCCTGCGTCTGTGTGCCGCACCACGCCGACGAGCCACCACCTCCGGCGCTCATCGAGGTCGAACTGGACGCCGGGGACCTCGACCCGGGCTGGGAGCCGGTGCGGCGGGGGCCGGGTGCCCTGGCGCGCCTGCGCGCCCGGCTGCGCGGCGGGCCCCCGCCCGATCGGCGCACCGGCGTCGCCCTGCTCGCCGTCCTGGTGCTGCTCACCGGGGCGGCCGGGGCGCCGTACCGGTCCCCGCTCGTGGAGGTCGTGGCCCGGGCGCTCAGCCTCGGCGCCGACTTCCTCGTCACCGCCGACCGTCTCTACGTCACGGGCGACGGTCCGCGCGGCACCGCCCTCACCGCGTACGGGCTGCCCAGCGGGCGCCACCTGTGGACCGTCCAACCGGCGGCCGGTCGCAGCACGTCCCTGCTCTCCGCCTCCGGCGGCGACACGCTCCTCATCGGCGTGACGGGGCGGGACGGCGCCCTCGGCAGCTGGTCCACCACCTCCGCCGTGGACGCCGGCACCGGCCGTCTGCGCTGGACCTACCCCGCACTGATCGAGCCCGTCACCGACGAGGTCGGCACCGCCCGCCCACCCGCGCTCACCGCCGTCGACCTGCGCACCGGCCGCCCCCTGTGGAACGCCCGCGTTCCCGGCGCCACCCTCGCGGCCCTCCCGGGTCGGCCCGGCACCGGTGCGCTCATCCACCCCGACGGCCAGGCGGAACTGCGCGAGCTGCGCACCGGCCGCGTCCTGCGTCGCCAGCGGCTGCTCGCCGCCGGGCAGCAGCTTGTCACGCCCGTCCAGGCCGGCTCCCGCACGCTCATCCTGGCGTACTGGGGGGACGCCGGCTCCGGCCTCGTCGCGTACGACGGCGTCACCCTGGTACCGCGGTGGCACCGGCCCCGGGTGGCCGGCAGCGACCTGGTGGCCTGCGGGCCGACACTCTGCGTGCGGGAGGCGGAGTCGACCGTCGCGCTGGACCCGCTGACCGGCGCGGTTCAGTGGGCGGTCCGGGGCGGCTGGGCGGTCGCCCCCGACGGCCCGATCCTGTGGCGCACCGCCGACGACGGCCAGCGCGGCTGGCTGGCCCGCCCCGCCACCGACGGCGCGGTCCACATCCTCGACTCGTTCCCGTTCCGGCTCAGCGAGTGCCAACTCGCCCGTACCGCGATCGCCTGCCGCGCCGCCCCCGGCGACGTGCGCGTCTGGTCCTTCCGCGACTGACAGCGAGCCGTGGGCGGTGCCGGCGGGGAAATTGGGGCGGATGGTGGGTCGACGCGGGGCCGGTCAGGGGCGACGCTCTAAGGGTGAGCGCACCGGTCGTCATCGACTTGGGGGCGGACCGCGCACCGCCCGATGTGGACCGGCGGTGGCCGACCCCGGCGTGGCCCGGATGGCCCGCCGTGGCCGGATTGCTGGCGGCCCTGCTGGTGCTGGTCGGCGGGTCGGCGCCACCGGCCCCGGCCAGGTTGACCGAGGTGCGGGTACCGGCGGGCCTGGGCGACTTCGTGCAGGTGGTGGGGGACCGGCTGTACGTGGCCGCCGCCGGCCCGCTCGGCATCGGCGACCGGACGCTCGCCGGCTACGCGCTGCCGGACGGGCGAGCGCTGTGGCGTGCGTCGATCCGGGTGCGCGGGCCGATCCGGCAGGTGGTGGAGCTGTCCGGGGTGGTCCTGCTCGACGTGGAGAACGGCCCGCGGGGGCACACCGTCGTGGCGGTCGCGGCGGGTACCGGGCGGCCGGTGTGGCAGCGCGAGGCGGCCCTGTCGGCGATCTCCCCGAACCGGGCCATCGCCGTGCTCGTCAGTCTCGCCGGTGGCCAACCCGCGACCGGCGGCGACGGCGGCGCGGGTGCCGGCGGCGGCACGGTCACCGAGGGGGTGGAGATCCGCACGGGCCGCACCGTCTGGTCGTACCGGGTGCCGAACGGGTACTGGCAGTGCGTCGACTGCGAGGGCGATGCGGCGCGGCCGGGCCGGTCGGTGGTGATCCGCCCGGACGGCGGCGTGGAGATCCGCGACCTGGACACCGGCCGGCTCACCGCCAGCGCGGTCCTGCTGGCACCGGGTGAGGTCCGGGCGCCGCTGATCGCCGCGCGGCTGCTGCTGGTGGGCGGGCGCGGGGGCGGCGAGTTGACCGCGTTCTCGCTCGTCACCCTGCGACCGGCGTGGCGGCTGCGCCTGCCCGGCAACGGGGACTGGTACCTGGGGCCCGGCTGCGGGGAGTACCTGTGCCTGTTCGGCAGCGACGGCGGGGTGGGCCTGGTGCACCCGGCCGAGGGGCGGATCCGCTGGCTGACCACCGACTGGGTCGGGGTGCAGCCGGTAGCCGACTGGCTCGTGGTCAGCTCGCGCGCCGGGCTCAACACGCCGTCGCGCACCGCCGTGCTCGACCCGGCGACCGGCCGCGAACTGCGCGACCTGGGCCGCTGGACCCTGATCGGTCCGGCCGGCGGCGGCCGGATGGCGCTGCTGCGCCGGGACGTGAGCACCGGCCGGGCCTGGTTCGGCATCAGCGCGCCCCGCGAGGCGACGGTCCGCACGCTGGGCTCGGTCCTCGACGTGTCGGGCGACTGCCAGTCCGGCGCCGGCTGGCTGCTCTGCCGCCGCCTCGACGCCTCCATCGGTATCTGGCGCTACACCGCCTGAGCGGGCCACGGGAGCGGCAGGGGGACCGCCTCCGGGCGGATCACGTACGCGACGCCGTGGCTGGTGGTCTGCCAGGCGGCCTCGAACTCGGCCCGGCCGACCGCCTTGCGCACGGTCGCGTCGGTGGCCGCGGCGGGGTCGTTCAGCACCGGCCGCCCGTCGGCCGCGAAGCCGGCCAGGACCACGAGGTGCCCGCTGGTGTCGTAGTCGAGGCCGGGTACCTGGCCGGCGCGGTACGACACGGAGAGGATCAGCGGGATGCCGGCGGCGACGAACGCCTCGGCCTCGGCGAGGGAGCGCAGCCGGGTCACGAACGCGTCCATGCCATACCGGCCGGCGTACGCGGTGTTGAACGGCCAGTTGCCGGCGCCGGGGTACGCGTGGTCGTAGGTGCACCTGGCGGCGTGGTCCACCCGGGGGTTGGGGTCGTCCGCGTCGACCCAGGCCAGGTCGGCCGGCGCCGGGCCGGCGTCCCAGTGCGCGAGCACCATGGTCGTGCAGGTGGGGCTGCACCAGGAGTCGCCGCCGCCGTCCCACTGCGGGTAGTGGCCGGAGTGGACGCGCTGCGAGTAGGCGGGGACGTCGATGGTGACGCCGCGGGCCGGTCCGGGGCGGCTGCGCGGTGCCGGTGCCGGTGCGCCGGAGGCGACGGCCCCGGCCGAGCGCAGGACCGGCACGTCGGCGGTGCCCTCCGGCCGCAGCAGGGTGACCCGGAGCTGCCAGGCGTCCAGCGGCCGGTCCGCCGGGGCGACGAGCGTGTCGATCTTCACCGCGCCGGCCGGGTCCCGCTGGCCGGGGATCGAGGTGCGCCGGATGGCCTCCTCCTCGGCCGCCCAGTGGCCGAGGTCGTACCAGCCGGTCCAGGGCGCCCCGGCGGCCCGCCCGCGCGCCTCGACCAGGATCCAGCTGCCGCCCGGGGTCGCCGCCGTCCAGGAGGGGATCAGTTCGGTGGCGGAGAAGCCGGGCCGCACCTCCGGGGAGGTCCAGGTGCCGTACTCGTACGCGGCGGTGACGCCGGTGTGCGGGTCGGTGTAGCGGCGGCGGCCGACCGGGTCGGCGAGGCGGACGCCGCCCTGCGGGGTGCCGGCGAGCCGGGTGCCCGCCAGCGCGCCCTCGCCCAGGGGCGAATCGCCCGACCAGCGGCGGTGCGCGACCTCCCCGACCGGCATCCGGGCCCCTTCAACGATGGAACGGCGGTACCGGATCACCCTCGCCGAGGCGGCGATCTTTGGCAAGGCGCCCCCGCGCTACCGTGACTCACGCCGGCCTCACGCCCGCCGGACCAGGCTGGCGGGCGCGACCGGTGGGACCGGCAGGGAGGCGGGCGCGTGCGGGTGCTGGTGATCGAGGACGAGCGGAACCTGGCCGACGCGATCGGCCGGGGCCTGCGCCGGCAGGGCATGGCCGTGGACGTCGCCTACGACGGGGACAGCGGCCACGAGATGGCCTTCGTCACGCGGTACGACGTAGTGGTGCTCGACCGGGACCTGCCCGGCGTGCACGGCGACCAGATCTGCGCGGACCTGGCCGCCTCCGGCGCGCTGACCCGGGTGCTGATGCTGACCGCGAGCGGCAGCGTCGCCGACCGGGTCGAGGGCCTCCAGCTCGGCGCCGACGACTACCTGCCCAAGCCGTTCGCGTTCGACGAACTGGTCGCGCGGGTGCAGGCGCTGGGCCGACGGGCCACCCCCGCCGCCCCGCCGGTGCTGACCGCCGGGGACCTGGTCCTGGACCCGGCGCGGCGGGTCGCGACCCGCGGCGGCGCCCCGCTGGACCTGACCAACAAGGAGTTCGGGGTGCTGGCCGAGCTGCTCAAGGCGAACGGCGCGGTGGTCTCCTCGGAGGAGCTGCTGGAACGGGTCTGGGACGCGAACACCGACCCGTTCACCACCATCGTGCGGGTCACCATGATGACCCTGCGCCGCAAGATCGGTGACCCGCCGCTGATCGAGACCGTCGTCGGCGCCGGCTACCGGATGATCAAATGACCGTCTACGGCGGGCGCCCCGGCCGCCGGCTGCGTCCCACGCTGCGGCTGCGGCTGACGCTGCTCAACGGCGTGCTGCTGGTGGGTGCCGGGGTGATCCTGGTCCTGCTGGCCTGGCTGCTGGTCGGCGACGCGCTGCACCCGAGCGACCAGTTGACGGCGGGCACCGAGGTCGTGCTGGCGGACGGCCAGCGGCTGGACGCGGCCCGCTGGCAGGAGCGGCTGGTGCACCGGGCCGAGCGCGAGGTGCTGGTGAAGGGCCTGGTGGCGCTGGTCGGCATCGGGCTGGTGGGCGTGGTGGCCGCCTACCTGGTCGCCGCCCGGGCGCTGCGCCCGCTGCACCGGGTCACCGCCACCGCGCGCCGGCTCGGCGAGGCCACCCTGGACCAGCGCATCGGCTACGCCGGCGCGGACGACGAGGTGGCCGAACTGGCCGGCACGTTCGACGCGATGCTGGACCGGCTCGCCAACGCGTTCGACAGCCAGAAACGCTTCGTCGCCAACGCCTCCCACGAACTGCGTACCCCGCTGGCGGTCATGCGCACCGAGATCGACGTGACGCTCGCCGACCCGGACAGCGACGTCGCCGAGTTCCGGCGGATGGCGCTGGTGGTCCGGGACGCCTCCGAGCGCGCGAACGGACTGGTGGACGCGCTGCTGGTGCTGGCGCGCAGCGAGGCCGCCGCCGGGCGCCGGCTCAGCCGCAAGGCCCCGACCGACCTGGCGACCGGCGCCACCCAGGCGCTGGCCACGGTCGCCCGCGAGGCGGAGCGGCTCGGCCTGGAGGTGGAGCGGGACCTGCGCCCCGCGCCGGTGGTCGGCGACCCCAGCCTGCTGGACCGGCTCGCCGGCAACCTGATCGAGAACGCGGTCCGGTACAACCACCTGCACGGGCGGCTCTGGGTGCGCACCTGCGCCGAGGGCGACCGGGTCGTGCTGGTGGTGGGCAACACCGGCTTCGAGGTGGACCAGGCCGACGTGCCGGGGCTGTTCGAACCGTTCCGCCGGGGCGGCCGGGAGCGCACCGGCAACCGGGGCTCCGGGCTGGGGCTGTCCATCGTGCGCGCGGTCTGCGACGCGCACGGCGGCACGGTCGCCGCGGTGGCCCTCGACGGCGGCGGGCTGGAGGTCACCGTCTCGCTCCCGGCGGCCGATGCCACCCCGGTCGCGACCGCGACCGCCGCCGTGACCCCGGCTACGTCACCCCTGGCGACGGGCTAGGGACCGGCGGTTACGGCGGTTTCTGTGCTGTCCTTTGATCGGGGTGGGGGAGTGTGCCACGGTGCTCCGCTTCGGTATGGGAAACGGCCGTGATCGGACGGTGGGTGTTTCCTGTGCAGCTCGGTCACCAGCGCGCCCGGACGAGGTCCGACACCAATGTCTTCCCCGGCCGCGCGGGCGCCGCTTCAGGGCCGCACTCGGTCCACGGCTACCCCGGCGTAGCCGCTGGCCTCAGGCGGCCCGCTCCAGGGCCGCGCGCTCCGAGACCGCGCGCTTCAGCGCTGCGCGGTTCGGGGCGGTCGTGCCCGCGGCGGAAGCGCTCGCGGTGGTCGGGTTCGCGGCGGAAGCGCTCGCGGTGGTCGGGCTCGCGGCGGCGGGGCTCGCGGCGGTCGTGCCGGCGGCCACATCCGTCTGCCGGAGGACCGTGCGCAGGCGCTGCGTCGTGATGCCCAGCGCCTTCGCCACCTCGGCGTCCGTCGCGTCGGGCTTCGCCGCCACATAGGCCGAGGCCAGCGCCGCCGTCTCCGCCGGCGAGCGCCGCGGGGGCTTCGACTTCTCCTTGGTACCCGCGCCCTGCCGCCGGGCCGGCGCCGGAGCGCGCTTCGTCGGTGCCACGGAGGCGAGTGCCATGACCGGTACGGATTCCGGCGTGGTGGCTGTTGCGGGCGCGGGTGCGGCGGGTTGCGTGGCGGCCGTCGCCGGTGCGGCCGCGGTGCCTGTCGCGGGCGTGGGCGTGGCCTTGGGCGCCGCCTGCCACTGCGACTCCGCCGCGATCCGGGCACCCAGTTCGACCAGGCAGATGCTCGCCACCACGATCAGCCCGTCCACGGACAGCGGCAGCAGGTACGCCGCGGCACCGGTCTCGCCGTAGCGGGCGGCGACGCCGGCCATGTGCCAGTACGACACCCACGCGGCGATGCCGGCGATCACGGCGGTGGCGGCGATCCGGGCGTACGCCAGGGAGCGCCGGTGCACCGGCACCCGGGAGATCAGCTCGACGGTCAGCAGCAGCGCGAGCGGCGGCCAGGCGGCGATGGCCTGGCTGATCGGGTTGTCCATCGCGTGCAGGATGTTGGCCACCACCGACGCGGCGACGCCCAGGCCCAGGGTGGCCCGGACCGCCCAGCGGACGCGACGTAGCTGCTTGAGGGGCACTGTTTCGCTCCTAACGCTCGTGGCGCTTGTGACGCACGTGGCCAACGGGACAATCCACCGCGGCACCTTACCGTGCCCTCTGGTCGACCATGGTCAATTGGTGGCGGCCCGGGGGCGACGCGGGCGGCGTCACCCGGTCGTCGCCAGCAGCGCGGCGAGCGCTCCCAGCAGCATGAACGGCCCGTGTGGCAGCCGCGTCGCCGCGGTCGCGCGGCGCAGCAGGAGCAGCACGACGGCGTGGCCGCCGGCCAGGATCAGCCCAGCCACCGCCCCGGCCACCACCGCGCCGGCCCCGTGCGGGCCGAGAACCGCGCCGAGCGAGAGCGCCAACTTCGCGTCACCCAGACCCATGCCGCCCGGCCTGACCAGGACCAACACCAGGTATCCACCCGCGAACCCGGCCGCCCCGAGCAGCGCCGGCAGCGCGTTGCCGCGCACGGCCAGCAGGGCGACCGCCCCGGCGAACGCGGGCAGCGTCAGCGGATCCGGCAGCCGGTGGACCGCCGCGTCGACGAAACCGAGGCACACCCCGAACGCGGCCACCCACAGGACCGCCGGATCGAGGACCCTCGGGTGGGTACCGACGAGGGCGAACACCGCCGCGCCCACCGCAGCCGTCACCAACCACGGCGGCCGGGCACCGTACCGTGTGGCCACCAGACGGCCGCCCACGCCGATCGCCGCGCCGACCACCGCCAACCACGCCACCGTCACCGCCGGCACGATAAGGGCTCACACGACCGTGCGGTGCCCCGAACAGCGCCGCGCGGACACCCGGATCGCGTGACCGGGTGGGCCGGGGCCAGGACCCGGGATCGATCTTGGAGTTGTGGTGCCGGGATTGAGGCGGTCGTGGCGTGGCGGGGCGGGGGTGCGGGCGCGGAGCGGGGCGAGTGTGGGGCGCCGGGCGGGGTGGAGTGGTGATGTGCCGAGCGTCGCGGTCGCGGCTCGAACCCGGGGCGCGGATGGCGGCCGGGACTTGTCCGGAAAGATTCTGAAAACTTTCACATCTCATTCCCGGCATCGCTTGATCGGTGCGCCCGATTGGCTCGGCGATGCGGCTCTGACCAGGAATTTAGCACTCATTCACCTCTCGGAACTTCTCGGAACTTCTTGACATCGCAACCGTTACTGGCCGACGATGAGCCATCGACAAACGTCGGCGCCACCGGTCCGGGTCACCCGCCGCGACCGGCCTCGTGGCCGTCCACCCACGACGACCAGCAAGCCCCCAACCCCGGTCGTACCACCACCTGGTTCGTCCGCCAGGTCTCACGAGTAGGTAGACGCACATGAGCGATGCTCCCGCCCGCCTGAAGCGCCGCGGTCGCGGCCGGATCAGGCTGATCTTCGGCGCCGTCTGCGCCGCCGTACTCGCCGTCAGTGGAACGATGCTGGCCGGCAACGCCTACGCCGACACGACCGTCACCACCAACCAGACCGGCACCAACAACGGGTACTTCTACTCGTTCTGGAAAGACAGCGGAAACGTCACGATGACCATGGGCGCTGGCGGGCAGTACAGCACCCAATGGAGCAGCATCAACAATTTCGTGGCCGGTAAGGGCTGGAATCCCGGCGCCCGCCGGACCGTGACCTACTCCGGCAGCTTCAATCCGTCCGGCAACGCGTACCTGACCCTCTACGGCTGGACCAGAGGCCCGCTCGTCGAGTACTACATTGTGGACAACTGGGGCACCTACCGGCCCCCGGGCGGGCAGGGGTTCATGGGCACCGTCACCAGCGACGGCGGCACGTATGACATCTACCGCACGCAGCGGGTGAACCAGCCCTCCATCGAGGGCACCGCGACCTTCTACCAGTACTGGAGCGTGCGGCAGCAGAAGCGCACCGGTGGCACCATCACCGCCGGCAACCACTTCGACGCCTGGTCCCGGCTCGGCATGAACCTGGGCAGCCACGACTACCAGATCCTCGCGACCGAGGGCTACCAGAGCAGCGGCAGCTCGAACATCACGGTCGGCGGGAGCACCGGTGGCGGCGGCAGTACCACGCCGCCCCCGCCGCCGCCCGGCGGCAACAACGGTTGCACCGTCAGCGTCAGCCGCGCCGATGAGTGGTCGGACCGGTTCAACGTGAACCTCTCGGTCAGCGGCAGCAGCAACTGGACCGTCACGATCAACCTGAATGGCGGCCAGAGCCTGCAGAACAGCTGGAACGCCTCGGTCAGCGGCAGCACCGGCACGCTGACCGCGAAACCGAACGGGTCGGGCAACAACTTCGGGATCACGCTCTACAAGAACGGCAACAACACCACCCCAACGGCCAGTTGCTCCGCCTCCGGAGGGAGCGCCACGACACCACCGCCGGGCGGTGGCGGCACGGGTAGTTGCAGCGTCAGCGTCACCCGCGCCGATGAGTGGTCGGACCGGTTCAACGTGAACCTCTCGGTCAGCGGCAGCAGCAACTGGACCGTCACGATCCGGCTGAACGGCAGCCAGAGCCTGCAGAACAGCTGGAACGCCTCGGTCAGCGGCAGCACCGGCACGCTCACCGCGAAACCGAACGGGTCGGGCAACAACTTCGGCATCACGCTCTACAAGAACGGCAACAACACAAACCCGACGGCCAGCTGCGCGGCCTGATCAGGAGCGGTCGGGGGTGTCGGCGATGCCGGCGCCCCCGACCGCCCACGCCGTCGCAACCTTTGTTACACTCCTGCGGTCAGCCTGAGGCGGAGGGAGGTGCGAAACATGCTCACTCGAGCCGTACCCGCGCCCCGCCGCCGGCACCGCTGACCCGCCGCGGCCGGGCGCACCACAATCCACATTGGAGAGAGTGCGATGGTCGCGTCAATTCACAACGTCACGTTCGACACCGCCGGGGACCCGTACGACCTGGCGCAGTTCTGGTCGCGGGTTCTCGGCCGCCCGATGCGCCCCGACGACAACCCCGGTGACCCGGAGGTCATGCTCGAGGCGGCGGGCGAGGCGACGATCCTGTTCATCCGGGTACCCGATAGCAAGTCGGTGAAAAACCGCCTCCACCTCGACCTGCGCCCCACCGACCGCAGCCGCGACGAGGAGGTCGAGCGGCTGAAGGGTCTCGGCGCGACGGAGCACGAGGATCACCGGAAGCCGGACGGTACGGGCTGGGTGACGATGGCAGACCCTGAGGGCCACTTGTTCTGCGTCGAGCGCAGCGCCGCAGAGCGCGCCTGAGTGTCGGCTCTGAGTGTCGGCCGGGGCGTGGTGTCGTGACTTTTCGCGCATAAGCGCACGCGGCTGGCACAGAGGGGCTCCCTCGATCGCTTGGGCCGCCCGGATCTCATCAGCCGGGTTTGGGCAAGACGTGCATTGGCATAGAAGTACCCATAATGCGGGAAGGGTCCTCCGGTATTTGCGTACCAGAGGACCCTTCTTGTGCAGTGGCTACGCCGGCAGGCTGGCGACGCCCTTGGGCAGGAATCGCTTGCCGGTGACCTTTTCCGCCACGCCGGACCGGTCCAGGTACGGGGTGATGCCGCCCAGGTGGAACGGCCAGCCGGCGCCGAGGATCATGCAGAGGTCGATGTCCTGCGCCTCGGCGACGACGCCCTCGTCCAGCATGAGCCGGATTTCCTGCGCCAGCGCCGAGAGCGCCCGATCCCGGACCTGCTCCGCGGTCAGCGGCGCGTCCCCCAGCTTGAGCAGGCTCGCCACGGCCGGGTTCACCTCGTCGTCGACGATGAGCGGTTGACCCGAGCCGGCGATCCGCTTGAGGTTCTCCGAGACGCCGAACCGCTGCGGGAACGCCGCGTGCAGGGTGCCGCCCACGTGGTACGCCACCGCCGGGCCGACCAGGTGCAGCAGCGCGAGCGGGCGCATCGGCAGGCCCAGCGGGTCCACTGCGGAGTCTGCCACCGCCGGGGGAGTGCCCGCGTCCACGGCGGCGAAGATCTCGCCGAGGAAGCGGGTCAGCAGGCGGTTCACCACGAACGCGGGCGCGTCCTTCACCAGTACCGAGGACTTCTTGAGCTTGCGCCCGACGGCGAACGCGGTGGCCAGCGTGGCGTCGTCGGTGCGCTCGCCGCGCACGATCTCCAGCAGCGGCAGGACCGCGACCGGGTTGAAGAAGTGGAAGCCGACCACCCGCTCGGGGTGCTCCAGGTCGGCGGCCATCGCGGTGACCGACAGCGAGGACGTGTTGGTGGCCAGCACGCACTCCGGTCCGACGATCTTCTCCAGTTCGGCCCAGACCTGCTTTTTGACGGCCAGGTCCTCGAAGACCGCCTCGACGACGAAGTCGGCGTCGGCGAAGCCGGACTTGTCGACCGAGCCGCTGACCAGGCCGTGCAGCTTGGCCGCGGTGCCGATGTCGAGCCGGCCCTTGCCGACCAGCTTGTCGATCTCGCCGGTGAGGTGGGCCAGTCCCTTGTCGACGCGTTCCTGGTCCAGGTCGGTGAGGACAACGGGGACCTGGAGGCGGCGCACGAACAGCAGGGCGAGTTGGGCGGCCATCAGGCCGGCGCCGACGATGCCGACCTTGGTGACGTCCCGGGCGAGGCCGGTGGACGGCGCGCCGGCCGGGCGCTTGGCGCGGCGCTGGACCAGGTCGAACGCGTACAGGCCGCTGCGCAGTTCCTCGCTGACCACCAGGTCGGCCAGGGCCTCGTCCTCGGCGGCGGTGCCGGTGGCGAAGTCGGCGGTCTTGGCCAGCAGCAGCAGGTCCAGTGCCCGGTAGGCGGCCGGGGCGGCGCCGCCGTGCAGCTTCTCGTCGAGCTGCTGGCGGGCGAAGCCGACGACGGCGTCCCACATCTCGCTGCGGTCCACCTCGGGCCGCTCGACGGTCACGTCGCCGCGGACCACTCCGGCCGCCCACTCCAGGGAACGCTCCAGGAAGTCCGCCGGCTCGAACAGCTCGTCGAAGATGCCCAGCTCGCGGGCCTGCTTCGGCCTGAGCATGCGGTTCTGCATGAGCGGGTTCTGGATGATGACCTGCGCGGCGTTGACGATGCCGATCAGGTTCGGCAGCAGTTGGGTGCCGCCCCAGCCGGGCACCAGGCCGAGCGAGACCTCGGGCAGGGCCAGCGCGGCGGCGCCGCCGGAGACGCTGCGGTAGTGGCAGTGCAGCGCCAGTTCCAGGCCGCCGCCCATCGCCGCGCCGTTGACGAAGGCGAACGTGGGGACCGTGCTCTCCTTCAGCCGCGCGTACACGCGGTGGCCCAGGCGCCCGATCTCCAGCGCCTGCTCGCGGGTGGTGATCAGCGGCATGCCGGTGACGTCCGCGCCCACGCAGAAGATGTACGGCTTGCCGGTGACCGCGATGAATGCCGGGTTGGCCGCGAACGCACGGTCCAGGGCGTCGTCGAGGCTGGCCAGGCCGCCGGGTCCGAAGCTGTTGGGCTTGGTGTGGTCCAGCCCGTTGTCCAGCGTGACGAGGGCGGCCGGGCGGTCCAGGCCCGGCACCGCTACCAGGCGCAGCAGCGACCTGGTGATCACCTCGTTGGGGTTGCGAACCTCGCCATCCCGGCGCAGGGGAGTCTCCGTGCTCACTTTCCGTCCTCCCACAGTGGATTCTCCCAGATCACCGTGCCGCCCATGCCGATGCCGACGCACATGGCGGTCAGCCCGTAGCGGACCTCGGGGTGCTCGGCGAACTGGCGCGCGAGCTGGGTCATCAGCCGCACGCCGGAGGAGGCGAGCGGGTGGCCGACCGCGATCGCACCGCCCCACGGGTTGACCCGGGGGTCGTCGTCGGCGATGCCGAAGTGGTCCAGGAACGCCAGCACCTGCACGGCGAACGCCTCGTTCAGCTCGAACAGGCCGATGTCGTCGATGGTCAGGCCGGCCAGGCGCAGCGCCTTCTCCGTGGACGGGATCGGGCCGACGCCCATCACCTCCGGCTCGACGCCGACGAAGCCGAAGCTGACCAGCCGCATGGCGACCGGCAGGCCCAGTTCGCGGGCCACCTCCTCGGCGGCGAGCAGGCTCGCGGTGGCGCCGTCGTTCAGGCCCGCCGCGTTGCCCGCCGTGACCCGGCCGTGCGGGCGGAACGGGGTCTTCAGGGTGGCCAGCTTCGCCATGGACGTGTCGCGGGGCGCTTCGTCCACCGTGGACAGCCCCCAGCCCGCCTCGGGGTCGCGGACCGCTACGGGTACCAGATCGGGCTGGAGCTTGCCGTTCGCGTACGCCTTGGCGGTCCGCTGCTGGGACGCGAGGCCGAACGCGTCCGCGCGCTCCTTGGTGATGCCCGGGAAGCGGTCGTGCAGGTTCTCCGCCGTCGCGCCCATCACCAGGGCGGACGGGTCGACCAGCCGCTCCGCGAGGATGCGCGGGTTGGGGTCCACGCCCTCGCCCATCGGGTGGCGGCCCATGTGCTCGACGCCGCCGGCGATCGCCACGTCGTAGGCGCCCATCGCGATGCCCGACGCGACGGTGGTGACCGCGGTCATCGCCCCCGCGCACATCCGGTCGATCGCGTACCCCGGCACCGACTTCGGCAGGCCGGCCAGCAGTGCGGCGGTGCGGCCGATGGTCAGGCCCTGGTCGCCGATCTGCGTGGTGGCGGCGATGGCCACCTCGTCCACCCGCTCCGGCGGCAGCTGCGGGTTGCGCCGCAGCAGCTCCCGGATGCAGCGGATCACCAGGTCGTCGGCGCGGGTGTTGGCGTAGACGCCGCCCGCCTTCCCGAACGGGGTGCGCACGCCGTCGACGAAGACGACGTCGCGGACTTCACGGGGCACGGTGCCTCCTTCAGGCGGGACGCTCGGCAAGGCAATGTTACTCGTGAGTAACGCATGGTCGTACCCCGGGTGGGACGGGCCACATCAGGGCACGGCCGTTACGCCTCGCCGGCCGCCTCCGGCAGCGCCGGGTCGGGCAGGGCGGCGGTCAGCTCCTCGGCGAGCAGGTCCACCTGCCAGCCGCGGGCCCCGAAGCCGCGCAGGATCCCGCCGACTGTGGCCGGCGACGGCTCCGGCGGAGGGGCCCAGGCCAGCCGGCGGATGTAGTCCGGCGAGACGAGGTTCTCCGGCGGCAGCGTGTGCCCGGCGGCGATCCGGGTGACCACCTCGCGGCAGCGGGCCAGGCGGGCGGCGGCCACCGGGTCCCGCTCCGCCCAGCGGTGCGGCGGGGGCGGGCCCTCGACCACCGGCGTCACCGGCAGCGCGTCGTCCGGTAGTGCCCGCGCCCCGGCCAGCGCCTCCAGCCACGTGCGCGCGAGCCGGCGCACCGAGCGGCCGCCGAAGCCGGGCAGGAGCAGCAGGGACCGCTCGTCCTTCGGGTCCATCTCCGCCGCCGCGATGATCGCCGCGTCCGGCAGCACCCGGCCGGGCGCCGAATCCCGGCGGGCGGCCACCTCGTCCCGGGCGTACCACATCGCCCGGACCCGGGACTGCGCCCGCGCCCCCCGTATCCGGTGGATGCCGGACGTGCGGCGCCACGGATCGGCCCGGGGCCTGGGTGGCAGGGCGCCGGTGACGGTGAGCGCGGCGAACTCCTCCGCGGCCCACGCCTGCTTGCCCTGCGCCCGTAACTCCCCGGCGAGCACGTCGCGCAGTTCGACCAGGCGTTCCACGTCCAGCGCGGCGTAGGTCAGCCAGGACTGCGGCAGCGGCCGGGTGGACCAGTCCGCCGCCGAATGGTGTTTCTCCAGCGTCAGGCCCAGCAGTTGCTCGGTCAGCGCCGCCAGGCCGACCCGCTCGAAGCCGCACAGCCGGGCCGCCAACTCCGTGTCGAACAGCCGCTTCGGGCGCATGCCCACCTCGGCCAGGCACGGCAGGTCCTGGCTGGCCGCGTGCAGCACCCACTCGGCGTCGGCGATCGCCGCGCCCAGCGCGGTCAGATCGCCCAGCGGTATCGGGTCGATCAGCGCCGTACCAGCGCCCTCGCGGCGCAGCTGCACCAGGTACGCGCGCTGACTGTATCGGTAGCCGGAGGCCCGTTCAGCATCCACCGCAACCGGGCCGGTACCGGCGGCGAAGCGCTCGACCACCTCGGCCAGGGCGGCCGGGGTGGCGATCGGCTCGGGCGTGCCGTCGCGCGGCTCGGTGAGGGGCATGGGGGCCGGCGGACCCGCCGGACCATCCCCTGCCCCGGGGTGTTCGACGGGCCGACGGCGCAGGGGTGGTTCGTCGGTCACCCGACAACCGTAGTGTCAACCGGTGTTCACCTGTCGCAGCCGGGTCCGGCGCGTCGGCATACCGGGGTGGGCCCCACGGGGTTGCCGGACGGTGGCATGCTGGCGGGCGCACGTCAATGGGGAGGACGTCCTGTTATGACCGCTGGGTACGACCCGCGCGACGCCGAGCCCGGCCAGCCCTCGGCGCCGCAACCGGCGCCGGGGAACGGGCCGCCGGGCGAGGAGTCGACCGCGGTGCCGCCGCCCGGCACCGCCGCCGGTGCGCGGCCCGGGCCGCTGCCGCCGCGCCTCGACCCGCCCCGCCGCGATCCGTCGCGGGTGTACGGCTCCGTGCCCGTGCCGCCGTCCGCCAACCCGCTCGCGGCGCCGCCCGCTGCCCAGGCCGGTGCGCCCGGCGCGAACCTGTATGCGGCGCCGCCCGCTGCCCAGGGCAGTGCGCCCGGCGCGAACCTGTATGCGGCGCCGCCCGCTGCCCAGGGCAGTGCGCCGGGTGCCAACCCGTATGCAGAACCGCCCGCTGGCCAGGCCGGTGCGCCGGGCGCGAACCTGTATGCGGCGCCGTCCGCTGGCCAGGGCAGTGCGCCGGGCGCCAACCCCCACGTGCCGCCGGGCGCGAGCCCGTACGTGCCGCCGGGGGGTGCGGGTCAGCCTTCGGCGGCAACGGGTGCGGGGCCGTACCGACCGGCGGGGGGCGCGAGCCTTGGCGCGCCGGCGGGCGCGAGTTCGGCAGCGCCTGCGGTGGGCGCGAACCCGGGTGCGCCGGTGATGGGTTCGGGTCCGGCGGCGGGTGGCGGCCCGGCCGGGTCACCCGCTGGCGCCGCCTGGCAGGCCCGGCCGTCCGGCCCCCCCGCGTATGCCTCCGCGCCCCCATCCGGGTTCTCCGGGGCTTCCGTGCACGCCTCGGCAGCTCCGCCTTCGGCGTCCTCCGCGCCGCCGTTCGGCGTGCCGGCTCCGGCTCCGGCCGGGTTCGCCCCGCCGGCCTCCGTGCCGCCCGCGGGTGGCGGCACTCCCGCCGCGCCGATTTCGGGCGCGACGACCCCCGGGTACCCGGAAAAGGCGCCGCGGCGGCTGGCCTGGCCCGGCGTGGTGGCGCTGACGCTGGTGGCGGTGTTGATCGCGGTGGCGGTGCTGCAGGCCCTGCAGATCAACCAACTGAGCGACCGGCTGGCCGAGGCCGACCGGCGTAACGCGGACGCGCAGTCCTCGGACGACGGGCGGCTGCGGGCGCTGGAGGACCAGACCGCGCAGCTCGCCGCCCAGGCGGGCAAGGTGTTCAACCCCGAGGCCGTCGCCACCGCCGTGCTGCCCAGCGTGTTCCGGGTCAAGGCGGGCAACTTCCTCGGTACCGCGTTCGCGGTGGGCAAGCCCGCGACGGGCGGCGGCGCGAACCTGTTCACCAACTTCCACGTCGTGGAGTCGGTCTGGAAGGCCGGCGGGCGCGAGGTGCAGCTGGAGCGGCAGTCGGACAAGTTCACGGCCACGATCGTCGAGGTGGACGAGGAGAACGACCTCGCACACCTGCGCACCAGCGAGAAGATCAGCGGACTGGTCGTCGCGGACAAGCCGGTCAAGTCGGGCCAGCAGATCATCGTGGTGGGCTCGCCGCTCGGGCTCAGCGACTCGGTCACCACCGGCGTGGTCAGCGCCTTCCGCAACGACCCGGACGGGGCGGGCACGGTCATCCAGTTCGACGCCCCGATCAACCCGGGCAACTCGGGCGGCCCCGTGATCAACGGGGAGAAGAAGGTGGTCGGCATCGCCACCGCCAAGGCGCGCGACGCCGAGGGCATCGGGCTCGCCGTCCCCATCGGTATCGCCTGCGACTCGATCTCGATCTGCTGAGGCGGCGTCAGGCGGCCGGGTGGGTCCGATCGGTGATGGAGGTCACCCCGGGCGGCGGCAGTCCGGCCGTCGAGGCGAGCAGCACGCACCAGGCGCCCAGGTGCGGCGCGAGGTCGTCGGTGGTCGGGGTCCACGAGGCGCGGATCTCGATGTCCGCGCCGGCCACCGGCCCGGCCAGCTCACCGAAGCGGGTGGAGAGGGTCTGGGTGACGGTCCCGGCGATCGCCCGGTAGGGGGCGTCCTGGGTGTCCAGGGCGTCGACCAGCCAGCTCCAGCCGACGGCGGGCAGCAGCGCGTCCGTGGCCAGTTCCGGCTCCAGTTCGGCGGTGACGTAGGTGACCAGGCGCAGGGTGCCCGCCCACGCCTCGTGCCCGGCCGGGTCGTGCAGCAGGATCAGCCGGCCGGTGGCCACCTCGTCGCCGCCGCGCAGCACGGTGGCGCTCAGCGCGTGCGCGTACGGGGCCAGGCGCTGCGGCGCGGGGATCTCCTCCAGCATGATCTCGGCGCGCGGCCGCACCGCGCGCAGGCCGGCGACGGCGCGCGTGAACGTCTCGGGAAGGACGGTCGACGACGCCATAGTCCGCAGCGTAGGCCGAGCCACGGGCGCGGGCCGCGCGGCGCGCCGGGCCGGTGCCGGGCGGCGGGCCGTGACCGGCCGGGACATGACACGATGCAGGCGATGACACGCGAAACCGAGGGCTCCGCCTTCCTGCGCGCCTGCCGCGGGGAGCCGGTCCCGTACACACCGGTCTGGTTCATGCGGCAGGCGGGGCGCTCGCTGCCCGAGTACCGCCGGGTGCGCGAGGGGATCGGCATGCTGGAGTCGTGCCGGCGGCCTGAGCTGGTCTGCGAGATCACGCTCCAGCCGGTGCGGCGGCACCGGGTGGACGCGGCGATCCTGTTCAGCGACATCGTGGTGCCCGTGGCGGCGGCCGGGGTGGAGCTGGATATCGTGCCCGGCACCGGGCCGGTGATCGCCGAGCCGGTGCGCACCGCGGCGGACGTGGAGCGGCTGCGCCCGATCGACGGTGCCGATGTGTCCTATGTAGACGAGGCGGTCCGCCTGCTGGTCAAGGAGCTGGGGCCGACCCCGCTGATCGGCTTCGCGGGTGCCCCCTTCACGCTGGCCAGCTACCTGGTCGAGGGCGGCCCGTCGCGCACCCACGCGAAGACCAAGGCGTTCATGTACCAGGCGCCGCAGGTGTGGCACGCCCTCTGCGCCCGCCTCGCCGAGATCACCCTGGCGTTCCTGCGGGTGCAGGTGGCGGCCGGGGTCAGCGCCGTGCAGCTGTTCGACTCCTGGGCCGGAGCCCTCTCCGAGCGGGACTACCGCCGCTTCGTGCTGCCGCACTCCAGCCACGTGCTGTCGAGCCTGGCCGACGCCGGCGTACCCCGGATCCACTTCGGAGTGGGCACCGCGCCGCTACTCACGGCGATGGGCGAGGCCGGCGCGGACGTGGTCGGCGTCGACTGGCGCACCCCCCTCGACCAGGCCGCCGGGCGGGTCGGCGGGCGCGCGGTGCAGGGCAACCTGGACCCGTGCGTGGTCTTCGCCCCGTGGGACGTGATCGAGGACGAGGTGCGGCGGGTGCTGGCCGACGGGCGGTCCGCGCCGGGGCACGTGTTCAACCTCGGTCACGGCGTGCTACCCGAGACCGACGCCGAGGTGCTGACCCGCATCGTGGACCTGGTGCACACCGCGTCCGCGCGGTGACGGGCACCCGGAGTGGCGCGGTGCTCGGCTAGCCTGTCCGCGTGACCGCGGGGCTGATCGAGCAACAGGGTCGGGCGGGCCGGGGGGAGCCGGGCGAGCCGCGGGGGCGCACGGGAGCGTCCCGGTTCGGGCTGGCCGCGCTGCGCGACGCCGGCGCGGTGGTCCTCGGTGCCGGCCGGCTGTTCCTGCGCCACTGGCCCGTGCTGTTCGCCCTCGTCTTCGCCGGCATGGCCCTGCGAGAACTGGCGATGGAAGTGGCCGTGCGGGCCAGCGCCGTGCACGCCGTGCTGGGCCTGTTCATCCTGGTGCTGGCGCCGATCGCCACGCTGAGCGCGCTGGTGCTCTCGCTGCGGGTGGTGCGCCCCTCGCTGCCCTGGCTCAGCCGCGCCACCGAGCCCGGCCGGACCCAACTCGGCGTCCTCGACCAGTTGGGCAGCGTGCTCGTGCCGTTCCTCGCCGTCTACGCCTCGTACGGGTACCTGAAGGACGACTTGAGCACGTACTCGTACCGGGTGCTGGAGGACGCGCTGTTCGGCGAGGGCGGGGTGTTCGACGGCGGCCACCCGGACGTGCTGAAACGCCTGCCGGTCTCGGTGCCGCTGATGCTGGCCGTGGTGCCCGTCGCGTTCGTGCTGCGCTGGCTGCTCGGCCGGGCCCGGCGCCGCGACCGGACCCGCTGGCTGGGCGTCCTCGGCGCCTACGTCGAGGCGATCTGGATCGTCACGTTCGGCGGCCTGGTCGCCACCTACTCCGGCAACCTGCTCGACTGGGCGCGCGAGCGCCGGGTGGTGAGCTGGGCGCAGGGCACCGGCACGGAGCTGCTGGGCGCGCTCGGCCCGCTGACCCGCACCGGTGAGCGGCTGGTCGGCTGGGTGGGCCAGCTCATCACGTCGGCGGAGGCGGTCATCGTGGTCCCGGTCGCCTGGCTCGCCGTCGGCGCCGTCGTCTACGGCCGCCGCCTCGCCAAGGACAAAGCCGCCCAGGACCGGCACGAAGCGTCCCCGCCGGCCGTCGGGTCCGAAGCGGCGCCGGCGGCGGCCGGGCCCAACGACCTCACCCAGGAGCAGCAGCGGGTGGTGGACGAACCCCCGCCCAGGCCGGGCCCGCTGCGCCGCACCGGCCGGGCGGTCGGCGGCGAACTGCGCGAGCGCTTCCTGCCCCTGATCCACGGGCTGCGCCTGCTGGGCCGGGCCGGGCTGCGCCCGATGCTGCTGTTCTGCCTGGTCTTCCTGATCCTCCAGACCGCCACCAAGTGGCTGTGGGAGGTGGAACGGTTCCTCATCGGCCCGCGCGACCTCGGCCAGGTCTGGATGCCCGTTTCGCGGGTGCTGGCGACGGTCAACGACGCGATCGGCCACACCCTGCTCGCCTGCCTGCTCGCCGCCGCCGTGGACCGGGTCCTGGCCACCCAGCACGAGGACGCCTCCGGGTCGAGCGTCCCGGCCAGCCCGCCCGCGCCGCCCCCCGCCGGCCCGGCGAACCCCGCCGCCCCGGCGGCTCCCGGCCCTGCGGCCACCCCCGCCGGCCCGGGCTGGAATCAGCCGACGGTCAGCCTCACGTAGTTCGGCGCCATCGCCCGCGTGCTGATCCGCACCGCCACCGGTCGCGCCCCGGCCGGCATGACAAAGTACGCCTCGGTGTCGTACTCCGGCGTCCCGCTCGCGTCCGAGCCCGGCGTGCAGACCGCGTACAGCGCCCCCAAACCGCTGATCTCCGACGGGTTCATGGCGTAGCGGCGGCCCCGGGCATCCTCGAGTTCGACCTCGCAGCCCAGAAACGCCTTCTCCGCCGCGCCGGAGAACCGCAGAAGGGCCCGCCACGCGGTGGTGCCCGCCGGCGCCGACGGCGTCACCCCGAACCGCGGCTTGAACGTGGCCTGCCCCACCTCGATCAGTCGCACCTGGCCGCCGTCGTAGCTGACCCACCCGGCACCGTTGGCGGCCATCGGCACCTGGTTCGGGGTGAAGCGGTAGGTGTCGTAGGCGTTCTTGGCCGGCGCCCAGAAGGCGCCGACGAGTGCCGGGACGAGCAGGATCAGCCCCCACCGGTTCCGCCGGAAGAACCCGGGCGGCCGCGGCGCCCCGGCGGCCCGCGCACCACCGGGGACGGCCGGGCGTGGTGCCGCCGGATGGGCGGCGGGTGGGGAAGCCCACGGTGGCGCCGGCGGGCCGGGCGGTTGCATGGGTGGCGCCGCCCAAGGTGGTACGGCCGACTGACCGCCCAGGTGCGGCTGCACACCCGCCGGAGCGGGCACCGGTGCCCACGGCGGCGCTGGCTGCCGCGCTGCCGAGGCTGGCTGACCTGGTGGCGGTGCTGGCTGGCCGGGTTGCGGCGCCCAGGGCGCTGGTGGCTGGCCTGGCTGCGCCGCCCAGGGCGCCGCTGATGGCTGGCCGGGCGCTGGTGGCGGTGCTGGCTGGCCTGGTTGTGGTGGCCAGGGCGGTGCTGGCTGGCCCGGTGGCGGCGCCCAGGAGGGCTGGCTGTACAGGGCCGGCGGAACCGGCTGACCTGGAACGGCGGGTGGCCTTGTATGAGGCTGAACGGTAGGCGGCGTGACCTGGCCCGGGTGGGGGTGGGCCGGCGCCGGCCCCCAGGGCGGCGCCGGATGCGCCTGAGGCGCGAGTTGACCTTGCGCGAGTTGACCCGGCGGCGCGGACTGGCCCGGGACCGCGGGCTGGCCCGGGAAGCCGTGCGGCGCGGGCTGGCCCGGGAAGCCGTGCGGCGCGGGCTGGCCCTGGAAGGGCGCGGGTGCATGCGGGTCCGCGACGGCCGGCGCTGCCGGCTGACCCTGGAAGCCCGGCGGCGGCGCAGGCGGGTGGCTCGGAAAGCCCGGCGGTTGGGGATGGCCGGGCTGCGTCGGGGCCGTGTGGTGGTAGCCGGGCTGCGGATGCGCCCAGGGTGGGGCATCCGCCGGGTCGTGGTCGGGCTCGGGGGCGGGGTGGTGCGGCGGGTGTGTCATCAGCCCACCACCGGGTTCTCAATCTGGACCGGGGCCGGGTTCGCCAGCCAGCCGTCCACCGCCGACGGGCTGATGGGCAGCGGAACCTCGACCATCGCGGCCATGCGTCGGTCGATGGGGCGCTCGGTGAGTTGCAGGGTGACGTTCGTGGCCGCGTCCTTGGGCACCTCGAAGACCACCTCGCCGGTGAGCGGGATGCCGGGCTGGAGGGAGCGGCCGCCGATCAGCGGCTGCGTGATGCGCTCGGTGCTGTGGAAGGTGCGGCCCTTGCCGTCCTTCAGACCGGCCCAGCCGACCTGGATCGTGTGGTCGTGGGCCTCGAGGCGCACCTTGAGGAGGATCCAGACGCCGTCGGTGTCGTGCTCCTGGCGGCCGGTCAGCCCGCCGTCCCGGTGGATCTTCGCGGCGCCGCGGACGGCCAGGACGGTGGCGTCGAAGGTTCGGGCGTCGACGGGTCGCCCGATGACGCCGGCGCGGCTGAACGGGCGCTCGGCGGTGTCCACATCCGGCGTGCCGGAGCGGATGAGCGTGCCGACGGCCAGCGCCGCGACGATCAGCAGGCCGGCGCCGAACCGGGACCGTAATCGGCCCCGTCGCCCGCCGTCGTCCGCGTCGGGGCCACCGGCGGCCGGGGGAGAACCAGGCGCAGGATAAGCGCCGTGGGGCTGCGAAGAACCGGGCGCCGGGTAGGCGCCGGGGGACCGCGGAACGCCGGGGTACGTCATTGGTCCAGATTCTGGACGGGGACGATCACGTGCGCCTTCACCTCGGGGTCCAGCCAACTCCGGTGGCCGGTGAGTGTGGAGGCGCGCTGCGTCTTGCCCCAGATCTGCACGTTCGCCTCGACCGGCTGGGGGGCCGCCGGGTCGATCTCCCAGAAGAACAGCAGCTTCTCGGGCAGGCCCGGGTGCAGTTCGGGCGCCTGGGTCTCGTCCCGGCCCAGCAGCACCCGGCTCGGCTTCTCGTTCCGCAGGCCGGGGACGCCGACCAGGGTCAGCGCCTCCCGGATGTCGTTGCGGGTCTCGTCGGCCGTGACCTCCACCGTGGCGCCGACGGCGATCCAGTGATCGCCCTCCTTCTCCGGCCGCAGCGGCTTGGCGTCCTTTGTGTACCCGACGCCGTTGACCGTGACATTCCACGGTTTGCCCTCGATCGTCGCCTTGGCCGCCTGCTGCGGCGGCCCGGGCGCGGCGGCGGGCTCCAGGCCGCCGGTGAACCCCGAGACGACCAGGGCGAGCGCGCTCGCCGCTACGCCGGTGGCGCGCACGGGCGCGGCGAGAATCCGGGCCAGGATTCCCCGGCGGCCGGCGCCGCCGCGCTCAGCACTGCTGGACACGCGCGAGAGCATACGAGACCCCCGCCATCCCTGTCAGGACCGTGACTGGCACGCTGGGGCCATGACGCGTGTCGCCGTCGTCGGCGGGGGGATCGCCGGCCTCGCTACCGCGCTCCGCCTGCGGGAGCGCCTTCCCCGAGCCACCATAACCGTGTACGAGGGGAGCGGCGCGCTCGGCGGGAAGCTGCGCACCGGCGAGTTGGCGGGGTCCCCGGTGGAGCGCGGGGCGGAAAACTTCCTCGTCCGCGACCCGGACGGTGGCGAGTCGGCGGCCGTGGCGCTGGCGCGGCGGGTCGGCCTGGCGGGGGAGTTGGTGCACCCGGCGCCCCGGCCCGCGGCCCTCGCGGTCGGCGGCCGCCTGCGCCCGGTACCGGGGGGCACGCTGGTCGGGGTCCCCGGAGATCTGGAGAAGGTGGCGGCGGTCGCGCGGCCGGCGGCGGAGCTGGACCGGGACGCTGGCCGCCCGCTGCTGGAGCCGGGCCGGGACGTGGCGGTCGGCGCGCTGGTGCGCCGGCGGCTGGGCGACGAGGTGGTGGACCGGCTGGTCGACCCGATGCTCGGCGGCGTGTACGCGGGCCGGGCGGACGGGCTGTCGCTGGCGGCGACGATGCCGGGGCTGGCGGCGGCGGCGCGGGTGAGGCACACCTTGACCGGCGCCGTGCGCGCGGCCATGGCGGCGGCACCGCGGCCGCCGGGCACGCCCGTGTTCGCCACGGTCGCGGGCGGGGTGAGCCGGCTGGTCGAGGCGGTCGCGGCGGCGTCGGGTGCGGATCTGCGCCTGGGGCTCCCGGTCCGGGAACTGAGCCCCGCGCCGCCGGAGGCCGGTCCCGGCCCGCGGTGGCGGCTGGTCCTCGGCGCCACCCGCGCCCCCGAGGTCGTGACCGCCGACGCCGTGGTCCTCGCGGTGCCCGCCACGCCCGCCGCGCGCCTGCTGGCCGGGGTGCCGGGGGATGCCGCCGCCCCGGTCGGCGCCCTGGAGTACGCCAGCGTCGCGCTGGTCGCGCTGGCCCTGCCGGCGGCCGAGCTGCCGGACCTGTCCGGGCTGCTGGTTCCGGCGGCGGAGGGGATGCTCATCAAGGCCGCCACGTTCTTCACCACCAAGTGGCCGCACACCCGCCGGCCGGACGGGGTGGCGCTGGTGCGCGCGTCGGTCGGGCGGTACGGCGAGGAGCAGGCGCTCCAGCGGCCGGACGAGGACCTGGTCGACCAGGCGCTCAAGGAACTGTCCGGGCTGGTCGGGCCGCTGCCGGCGCCGGTGGAGTCGTTCGTGCAGCGGTGGGGCGGCGCGCTGCCCCAGTACGCGCCGGGCCACCTGGAGCGGGTGGCCGCCGCCCGGGCCGCCCTGCCCGGCACGATCGCGCTGGCCGGCGCCGCGTACGACGGGGTGGGCATACCCGCGTGCGTGCGGTCCGGGGAGACCGCCGCGGATGTGATCGCCGCAACACTGGAACAATGGGCCGCATGAGCGAGCAGACGAACGCCGCCCGGCTGCGCGAGCTGAACGACACCATCCGGTACACGATGTGGTCGGTGTTCCGGGCCGAGAGTCCGTTGCCGGCGCTGCGCGACGACGTGGCCGGCGAGGTCGAGGCGCTGTTCGAGCAACTCGACGGCAAGGACGTGACGATCCGCGGCACATACGACGTGTCCGGGCTGCGCGCCGACGCCGACCTGATGATCTGGTGGCACTCGAGCAGCAGCGACGCGCTCCAGGAGGCGTACGGGCTGCTGCGGCGCACCGGGCTGGGCCGGCACCTGGCGCCGGTCTGGTCACAGATGGCGCTGCACCGGCCGGCGGAGTTCAACCGCAGCCACATCCCCGCGTTCCTGGCCGGTGAGCAGGCGCGCGGGTACCTGTGCGTGTACCCGTTCGTGCGCTCGTACGAGTGGTATCTGCTGCCGGAGGGCGAGCGCCGCGACATGCTCGCCGAGCACGGGAAGATGGCGCGCGGCTACCCGGACGTGCGGGCCAACACGGTCGCCTCGTTCGCCCTCGGCGACTACGAGTGGATGCTCGCCTTCGAGGCGGACGACCTGCACCGCATCGTGGACCTCATGCGTGAGTTGCGCGCGGCCCGGGCCCGCCGGCACGTGCGCGAGGAGGTGCCGTTCTACACCGGGCGGCGCCGCCCGATCGCGGACATCGTCGCCGCGCTGCCGTAGCGGTCACCCCACCGGTGGGAGCTCGGTGACGCCGGGGCGGGCCATCCGGAGGTGCGGGATGCCGTCCTCCAGGAACTCCTCGCCCTCGGCGACGTAGCCGTAGCGGGCGTACCAGCCGGCCAGGTGCGCCTGCGCGTCCAGCACGGTCGGCCGGTCACCGACCACGGCCAGCGCCTCGGTCATCAGCCGGCCGGCGAGGCCACCGCCGCGCCGATCCGGCGCCACCGCCACCCGGCCGATCCGGTTCACGCCGCCGGGTTCCGCCAGGACCCGCAGATACGCGACGGGCGCATCCGCCCGGCTCAGCCACAGGTGGCGGGTGCCCGGCTCCAGGTCCCGCCCGTCGAGTTCCGGGTAGGGGCACTTCTGCTCCACCACGAACACGTCCACCCGCAACTTCAGCAGCGCGTACAGCGTGGCGGCGTCGAGCTCCCGGAACGAGGCGGACCGCAACTCGACGGGTGGGTGCTGCGAGGTCATGCCCGCGATCCTAGGCGGGTGGCCGCTCGCAGCAGACGCTGAGATGGCGCTACTAGTCAAGTGGTAGTGGGTGCGCCACGCCGACGACATCGAGGTGCACGCGCACCGGAGGCCCGTTGATCAGCGGGGACCGTATGCCTCGGACGCCTGTACGGCCAGGTCGACCAGCCGGCCCAGATCGGCGCCCATCCGCCCCGGAAGGTGCGGGGATGCGGCGGTGTGGAAGGCGCGGAAGTAGTCCGCCCGAGACAGGAACGCACCACGGGCGGCCCAGTAGGCGGCCGGGTCGCCCGTGCGGTCGGCCCGGCCGAGGATCGACCCCAGGCTGACGATCTTGTCGGCGGCGCTGGCGCACACCGTCCATCCGTGCACGCCGGCCAGATCCGGCAGGCTGTGGGAGGCGAGCGCTTGGTGTTCGCGTTCCAATGCCCGCACCACAGTGGTCACGGCCGGGCCGAGTCTGGCGGTCAGCAGCGCGTCCAGGTCGACGCAGGGCGGGGCGAACTCGGGGGCGTCGTGCAGCAACGCGGCCGCGATCAGTTCCGGCGGCGCGGCGGGTACATGCCGGCCGAGCACGACCGCGACCCGTACGGCGTGCGAGAGTGCGGGAGCGTTGTCGATGACCTGCCCATCGCACCAGGCGCGGGCCAACTCCAGCGCATCGGCCACGATCGGGTGACGTGGGCGGGCGAGCACGGACATTGATTGGCCCCTTCGATCCGGCGCGACTTGGCGCTACCCTGACGGCGCGGAATATGTTGTTCTGTAACGAGTTAGGGCGCCTTGACATGGATCGCGGTGATCGACTGCCGGACTGGTGCGAGGAGTCGCTGTGCGGCATCTGCCCGGCGCAACTGGTCGGCGTGGGCGAGTTCGATGTGTCCGACCGGCCCGGACCGGACTCCCGCTACGATCCGCACGCCGGATACCGGATCAACGTGCACACCGGCGCCCCGACCTGCGTGCACCCGTTCCGGGTCGGGCTGCCACCCGCCCGTTACGCCTCCGACGCCGTTCCGCTGCCGCAGGTCGCTCCGCCCACACCCGTGCCGGCCCCGGTCCACCTGGAGCTACCGGCCGACGTGGCAGACCTGGAAGGCTGGCTTGTCGCCACCCTCCGCGACGCCGACCTTGACCGGATGGCCTCCGCCCTGGCACGAGCGGAGGCCACTGCGGCGGTGCGGTTCGACCCGCGACACGTGGTCGCGGCGATGCGCCGGGTGCTGTCGGTGGAGTTGGCCCGCCGAAGCTGAGTCAGTTATCAGCCGACGGCGGTCAGCGACTGGTCACTGTTGAAGTCGATCGAGTGCCGGCGGCCGTCGTTGTCGATGCCGATCGACCGGTATCTGCTATTGAGGATCTTCAACCGGCGACCGGTCTCGTCCGCATCGATCCAGTACCGGGCCGGCGGCTCGCCCCAGCCGGCTGCCCGGTAGCACTGCTCGGTGTAGTCGCCGTGCCGCCAGCCGAACCGCTCCTGATCGGTCATGTGCACGAACCGCAGCCCGAGCCGCTGCGTCATTGTCTGACACAGCGTGTACTGCGCCAGCACCGCGTGCACCATCTCGTCCACCGGCGCCGAGACGACGAGTTCGGCCGCCTCCTCGTCCTCGCCGGACAACTCGTAGACCGCCGATTTGAGCGCCAGCACCCGCATCGCCTCCGTGAACAGCGGCGCGGTGTCGACCTCGAGGTTGAACGTCGAGATGATCGGGTAGCCGGTGAATGTCGCCCAGCAGTCGACGTACCGGCCGGCCGAGTCGACCAGCCGCCGGTACTCCGGGCTGCCGCTGATCAGGCCTAGGATCTGCGCGGCGCGTTTGCCGACGGCGGCCGGTTCCGGCCGCGTCGTGGTGCTCGTGGTGTTCGTCGTCATTGTCGCTATCTCCGTTCTACGGTGGGGCCACGGTCAGGCGGTGGCCATCGACTCCTCTGTTGCCGGTCGTCATCGGGGACACCGGTCGGGGCAGCCGGATCGGCGGTTCCGGCTCCGGCAACCGGTCCGGCTGATGCAGGACGCATCGCACCCATGTCGTCTCACCTCCCGTCGCCGCGCGGCAGGCGGCGCCCGCGCGGTATGTCCGACCCTCACCGCGCGCGGCCGGCCCGCGCCGCTGCCAGCGAGTACACCCGCGCCTCACCCGGCACCAGCCGTGCGAGTAGTGCACCAGCCGCCCCAACCGGCGCAGCGACAGGCCACGCGCGATGCGCAGGGCCCGTAACCGGTCGGCGAACACCGACGGCGACACCACATGCCGATCAAGCGCCGCCTGAGCGCGATCAATCTGCTCCCTGCCGGAATAGGTAGCCATGTCCCACCTCCCAAGCCGCCAAGTGTCCGGGCGTTGCGCCGCGAACGGCGGAAAAGGCCCTTACCGCCCGCTCCGCAGCGCACCGCCCGGACCTCACCCACCGCCACGGCGCTTGATCGACACGAAACGGCGGGGAGCCAAGTCCGGCCCCGACCAGGGCAAATAGCTATCGGAGACGACTGCTATCTAAACCATGCCAATGGTCGAAGGCATATACACCTGCGTACCCGGTCATTGACGCTCGGATTTCTGGGCAAGCCTGAGCTGCGGTCACAGGCCGGTCACCGCGTTTGCCCACCCGCATGGGTAAGGTATCGGTGTGCCACCGGTCGTGTGCGGAGGATGAGGAAGGGGAAGATGGGCCGACCAACCCGCCAGATTGCCAGCCCTCAGGCGCGTGGACGTGAACTCGCCCGGCAGGGCAAGCAATTGTGGCAGGAGCTTGGCTCGGTCAAGCTAGCAGCGGCGGAATTGATGAACCGCCACCGGGACATCCCGAGTATTCAGGCGTTTCGGTATGCGGCCGGGTTGTCGCAGGATCAAGCGGCTGCCCGATATAACGAGGTTGCGGGACATCAGACGAGTCTCGGCGGCACCACAATCAACGCTTGGGAGACATGGGCGCGCACTAGGGGCAGGGGTTCACCGCCGATGTTCTCAAGCCTACTGATACTTGCCGCCGCGTACGGTCGCGGTCCGCTTGGTGTCGGTAATGAGAGTATCTCGCCCGGTGATCTGGTGGCAGAGGCTTATGAAAGGTTGCCGCCGGAGGACCAGCTCTCTTTAAAGCAGTTCAGCGAGCGGGCCGAGACTTCGGGGGCTCCCCGAGCCGATTCAATTAGGCGGCCCCTTCACATGCCGCGGCAGCCATCCTCGGTGCTAGACATGATTGGGTCTGACTTCAACCTGCCCGTGCCGACCGTGGAAAATGGCAACCCTGAAGTATGCGCGTTTTCGCTACCGAACCCAACCCCTGGACAATTGCTGGATCTGCCGTGGGAGGTATTCGGCTTCGGTGTCGAACGACTCATGCGTCAGATCAAGAACCTGGGCAGACGGCTCGACGCCGATATCTGCTTCGGCGTCAACGAAGCCGGCCTGGTTATGGCAACCTTCCTGGCCTCCGCGCAATTCGGCCGATGCGCCATCGGCTATCTGAGATGTAACAAGACTCGCGATGACATCAGTCTTGCCGAACAGCCGCTCTTTCCGGCCGCGAAAGAGGCGCCAACAATCGTCATTTGTGACTTTGAAGTCAAGCACGCGGACGTGGTGGGCTTCATCTCACGCGAATTGCGAAGCCGGTATCCCGACGCCTCCCTGTACTTCGCCGTCTTTGGGGCCATGACAAAAGGCAAGGATCTTGAGGTTTCGAGTTTCGATGACCTCACTGGGGCTAATATCATGCGAGCTGCCGGGTTCGAGGCAGTGTTCATCGCGGCGACGATGGGTCCGCCTGGCATAGAACCGCCCCTTGAGCTGCGCTAACGATGTGCTGGAGATGGGATGTCAGCGGTAACGGTTTCTGATGGGATTGGGAGCAGCCTTGCGGAGGTCGTCCGCTCGGTTATCGCCGAGATCAGACCGAAGCTCATCGAGGCGGCCTTTTCGGGCAACACGGGCGAGAGTGACAATATTCGCCACGGCGACAACTTCCTGTCGGTGCACGACATGTGGATGCATGAGCGATACAAAGCGCTGCTCGCCGACCGGCTTGGTTCATTCGTCTACGCCTCGGAAGAAGCCGAGCCGGAGGTTGTAGGCACTGAACCCGAACCCGACCTCTGTATCCTTGTCGATCCACTGGACACCAGTGAACTCGCCGTGCGTGGCTTGAATGGATACACACACGTCATGGCGTATTCGCGGTCGCTCGCCCGGCCGGTCGCGTCCGTTGTCGGGGACATCTACCACCATATTCAACTGTATGTAGCCGCCCGAGACGTGGACGGTGTCGATCGGGCATTCGCGGTGGCTGCTGACAATCTTTGCCGGCCACTGATGGTACGGGCACCAAAACGGCTGTCGGAGTCCCTTGTCACGAATTTCCTTATGCGGCCAATGGAGCGTTTCGTTCCGCTGAGCCAGCAAGAAGGATTACTACAGGCGCTAGGGGCGCCCGCCCCCGACGGCAAACAACGGGGGCGTATAGGCCTGGACTTCGGTTCGGTGAGCCTCTGCCACGTCGCTGCCGGCTTCACGGAGGCGGTCATCGAATTTGCTAAAGGATTCGCCATCTGGGATCTGGCGCCGGGCCACTACATACTGACCGCCGCCGGCGGCGTGGTTGTCGACCTTGATGGCGACCCGATAACCTTGGACTACGAACTTGATTCGAAGGCGAATATCGCAAAGGCAATGGACCGCCGACAGACGTTCATCGCAGCCGGCAGTGAGCAACTAGCGCGCGAGATCGCCCAAGCTCTGGCAGTTTGACTGACCGCGCCTAGTCGCCCGCCGGTTCGAGGCGGATGGACAGGGAGTTGACGCAGTGTCGGGTGTTCTTCGGTGTGAAGTGCTCGCCGTGGAACACATGACCGAGGTGCGAGTCGCACCGGGCGCAGCGGATCTCGGTGCGGACCATGCCGTGGCTGCGGTCCTCGATCTCCTTGACGGCGCCCGGGATGGCGTCGTCGAAGGAGGGCCACCCGCAGTCCGAGGCGAACTTGAAGTCGCTCGGGAACAGGTTCGCCCCGCAGGCGCGGCAGTGGTACATGCCGCGCGTCTTGGTGTTGACGTACTCGCCGCTCCATGGTGCCTCGGTGCCGGCCTGGCGCAGCACCCGGAACTCCTCCGGGCTCAGCCGCACCCGCCACTCGTCCTCGGTGCGGGGCAGATCGGTGATGTTGTCGCTCGCCATGCCGTCAACGGTACGGCCTCCCGCTCGTTGCACCCTGCGTACCGGGTGACCGCCCGCCCGTGACGTGCGCTTTCGTCCACCGGTCCGCGCTGCGGGCCGGCGCGTCCCGACGCGCCCGGCGGGCGGTCCGCCGGTACAATTCGCTCCGACATAAGCGGCAAAAGCCGCAAAAAGCGAGATGGGACTGAGATGACGAAGCCGCACCGTGTTCTCTTCGGTGTCCCGGCGGCCGGCCTCGCCGTCGCCGCGCTGGCCCTCGGTGGGCAGCCCGCGCAGGCGGCCGCCTCCGCGACCGGCGCCGCCGCCGACGCGCAGTCGCAGGACGCGTATGGCTTGCTCAATGGTTTGCAGGTCAACGTGCCGATCCAGGCGCCCGTGTCGATCGACTGCAACGCGATCGCCGGCCTCGCCTCGGTCGTCTTCAGCACCTGCGGCACCGCCTCGGGCAGCCCAGCGATCGACGGCGGCTCAGCGGCCGGTGGCGGCCTGCTGGGCGGCGGCGGTTCGGCGATCGGCGGCGGCTCAGCGGGCGCCGGTGCGAAGTCGGGCGCGGGCTCGAAATCGGGTGGCGCCTCGGAGTCGGGTCGCGGTGCCTCCGCCGTCGCGCCGGGCGGGTCGACCGCCAGCACCGGTGGCATCGGGGTGGGCAACGGCATCCAGGTGAACGCGCCGATCCAGGTGCCGATCTCCATCTCGTGCAACGGCGTCAGTCTGCTGGGCTCGGTTGCCACCGCCGACTGCGGTGGCGGTAACGACGGTGGCGGCAACAACGGCGGCGGCGGCAACAACGGCGGTGGCGGTAACAACGGCGGCGGCAATGGCGGCGGGTACGGCGGTGGCAACGAGCCGCCGCCGCCGAGCAGCCCGCCGCTGCGGCCCCGCGTCGAGACCGCCGTGGCGGGCGGGTTGCCGTTGACCGGCTCCCCGGTCGCCGGCCTGGTCGGCCTCGGCAGCCTGCTCGCCGCCGGTGGCGCCGCCGCCGTCTACGCCGGCCGGCACCGCCGCGCGGCCTGACCGGCACCGGGAGGCGGCCGGCACCCGGCCGCCTCCCGCTGTGGGCGCCCAGGCGGCCGGTCGACGCGCGGACGCGAGTTGACGAAGCAGCGGGTCAGGGGCGTCGGCCGCGTACCGCCCGATCGCGTCCCCGGTCGACTAGGGTCGCGTCATGGACGGCTCGACGGAGGGCGCGAAGCCCGCGCGGTCCCGCGGCAACGGCGCGACCACCGAGGTCGAGGTGGCCGGGCGCACGGTGCGCCTCAGCAGCCCCGACAAGGTCTACTTCCCGGAGCGCGGCTACACGAAGCGGGACATCTTCGAGTACTACCGGGCCGTGGGCGACGGCATCCTGCGCGCCCTGCGCCACCGGCCGACGACCCTCCAGCGCTTCCCGGAGGGCATCGACGGCGAGATGTTCTTCCAGAAGCGGATACCGACCCGCGGCGTGCCGCCCTGGGTGGAGACCGCGAAGATCAGCTTCCCGAGCGGCCGGACCGCCGACGAGCTGTGCCCCGCCGACCTGGCCCACGTGGCCTGGGCCGCGCAGATGGGTACCGTGGTGTTCCACCCCTGGCCGGTCCGGCGCGACGCCGTGGACCACCCCGACGAGCTGCGCATCGACCTGGACCCGCAGCCCGGCACCGACTTCGACGACGTGGTGACCGCCGCCGGCGAGCTGCGCGCCCTGCTGGCCGACCTGGGCGCCACCGGCTGGCCGAAGACCTCCGGCGGCCGGGGCGTGCACGTGTACCTGCGCATCCACCCCCGCTGGACGTTCGTCGAGGTGCGCCGCGCCACCATCGCCCTGGCCCGCGAGCTGGAGCGGCGCCGGCCGGAACTGATCACCAGCAGGTGGTGGAAGGAGGAGCGGGGCGAGCGGGTCTTCATCGACTACAACCAGATGGCCCGGGACCGCACGATCGCCTGCGCGTACTCGCTGCGCGCCAACCCCCGGGCCACCGTCTCCGCCCCGGTCACCTGGGACGAACTGCCCGACGTCGAGCCCGACGACTTCGACCTGCGCACGATGCCGCCCCGCCTCGCCAAGCTCGGCGACCCGCACGCCGGCATCGACGGCGCCCCGTTCGACATCACCCCGCTGCTGGAGTGGGCGGAGCGGGACGAGCGTCGGGGCGAGGGCGACCTGCCCTACCCGCCGGACCACCCGAAGATGCCCGGCGAGCCCAAGCGGGTGCAGCCCTCCAAGGACCGCGACCGCAAGCCCTGACTCCCCGCCTCACCGTTCCCCGGCTCACCGGGCGGGGCAGGTCTTGCCGTCCGCCGGGACCGTCAGGTTGATCAGGTACTCGTCCACCGCGTTCGTGACGCACGGCGTCTGCGGGTACGCCGTGTGCCCCTCGCCCTGCCAGGTCAGCACGTGACCGACGCCGAGCATGTCGGCCAACCGCCCGGTCTGCTCGTATGGGGTTGCCGGGTCGCCGGTCGTGCCGACCACCACGATCGGCGGGGCGCCCTTGGCGGCGCCGGTCGGGTACGGGTCCCGGGGGGCGCTCCACTGGGCGCAGGTGATCAGGTCCACCGCGATCGGCGCGCCGAACAGCGGGTATTTGGCCCGCCACTGCTCCTGGTACGACCGGATCTTGTTGGCGGTGAGGGAGGTGTCCGAGTCGGTGCAGTTGATGGCGGAGTTGGCGTCGAACAGGTTGCTGTAAGCGCCCGCGTCGGTCCGCTCGGCGTACCGGTCGGCGAGCTTGAGGATGCCGCGCGGGTTGCCCCGCTGGTAGTCCTCCAGCGCGTCGGCCAACTCCTTCCAGCCCTGCTCGGTGTACAGCGACGAGACCGCCGCCCACAGCGCCCAGCCGGCGGTGACCTCCCGCCCGTCGCTGGCCCGCATCGGCGAACTGCGCGCCTTCTCCAGCGCGTCGGTCATCGCGGCCCGCGCGTCCGGCGCCACCCGGCACTCCTTCGGGGTGTTCCGGCACCAGGTGGTGAAGTTCGTGAACGCCCGCTCGAAGCCCTTCGCCTGGGACTCCGAGCCGGCCACGATGTCCTGCTCGGGGTCCACGGCGCCGTCCAGCACCAGCGCCCGCACCTTCTCGGGGAACAGTTGGGCGTACGTGGCGCCGAGCAGCGTGCCGTACGAATACCCCAGGTAAGTCGTCTTGTCGTCGCCGACCGCCGCCCGGATCGCGTCGATGTCCCGGGCCGTCTGCTCGGTCGAGTAGTACCGCAGGTCGTCGCCGTACTTGCGGACGCAGCCCGCGACCAGCTTCTGCCGGATCGCCGCGACCTGGTCGAACTCCTCCTGGGTGCGCGGGTCCGGGTCGGCGCCGAAGTAGGCGTCCATGTCCCGGTCGCCCATGCACTTGATCGGGCTGGACCGGCCGACGCCGCGCGGGTCGAAGCCGACGATGTCGAAGCGCCGGGTGATCTCCGTTGGCAGGCCGCCGTAGGACGGGCCGAACGACAGGTACACCGCGGTGTCGACGCCGGACGCGCCGGGGCCGCCCGGGTTCACCAGCAGCGACCCGATGCGCCGGCTCTGGTCCGCCGACCGGATCCGGATGAGTGACAGTTCCAGCTTGTCGCCGCCGGCGCCGCCGCCCCAGTCGGCGGGCACGGAGATGGTCGCGCAGTCGTACCGCATCCCGCGGGCGCCCTGCCCGACCAGCTTGGCGGGCACGTCGTCGCAGCGGGACCAGGCCGGGCCGCCCGGGCTGCTCGACGGCGGCAGCCCCACCGGGTGGTCGGGGTCGGCGCCGCCGGTCGGCATCACCACCGGCAGGAAGCAGCCGGCGGTGGCGACCACGGCGACGAATCCGGCCAGCAGCGCGACGAGCGGTGCGCGGCGGTGCGGACGGCTCACGACAACGACCCTCCCGGGATTCGGCACGGGTCGAGGCTACGCGAGCCGGGCGACGGATCCGGGCCCCGCGCGGTGATCGTCAGCCCACGTCGCCCGACAGCACCCGGTCCACGTCGAAGCGGACCGGCCGTTCGAGTTGGTCGTAGCCGCAGGAGCGGGGGTCGCGGTCCGGCCGCCAGCGCACGAACCGGGCCGTGTGCCGGAACCGGTCCCCCTCCATCGCGTCGTACGCCACCTCCACCACGAGTTCCGGCCTCAGCGGCACCCAGTCCAGGTTCTTCTTGCCGGTCCACCGGCTCACCGCGCCCGGCACCCGGTGGCCGGCCTCGCCCGCCTCGTTCGGGTCCACGCCGGTCCACGGGTGCGACCGCGGGTTCTCGTACGGCTTCAGCTCCGTCAGCAGGTCGGCCCGGCGCGCCATGGAGAAGCTGGACGAGACGCCCACGTGGTGCAGGGTCCCCTTGTCGTCGTACAGCCCCAGCAGCAGCGAGCCCACCACCGGCCCCGTTTTGTGCCAGCGGAACCCGGCCACCACCGCGTCCGCCGTGCGGGCGTGCTTGACCTTGTACATGAGCCGCTTGCCGGGCGTATACGGGAGGTCCGCCGGCTTGGCGATCACGCCGTCCAGCCCGGCGCCCTCGAAGATCTCGAACCAGCGCCGCGCGACCTGCGGGTCCGTCGTGGTCGGCGTCCGGTACACCGGGGGGACCACGTCCTTCAGCGCGGCCGCGAGCAGGTCGTGCCGCTGCTCGTACGGGCGGTCCAGGAACGCCTCGTCGCCCAGTACCAGCAGGTCAAACGCGACGAACGAGGCGGGGATCTGCTCGGCCAGCAGCGCGATCCGGGACGCGGCCGGGTGGATGCGCTGGCCGAGCAGTTCGAACTCCAGCCTCGGCTGGCTGCCCTCCGCCCGCCGGATCACGACCAGTTCGCCGTCGACCGCGCAGCGCTCGGGGAGCTGGTCGCGGGCCTGGGCGACCACCTCCGGGAAGTACCGGGTGAGGGTCTTGCCGCCGCGGCTGGCCAGCTCGACCTCGTCCCGGTCGCGGAAGATGATGCAGCGGAAACCGTCCCATTTCGGCTCGTAGCTCATGCCGGACCCGGTGGGCAGCTCCGGTACGGCGGTGGCGAGCATCGGCTCGACGGGCGGCAACACGGGCAGGTCCACCCCGCCAGTCAACCAGCAATTCGTTTACGCAGGTAGACCAGGGTCACATCGGGGCTGATGGCCCGCCGGTCCACCTCGGCGTACCCGTACCGCCGGTACAGCCGCAGGTTCGGCTCGCTGCGCGCCCCCGTGTCCAGCTGGAGCTGGGTGGCGGCGGGCGGTGCGGCGGCCTCGACCGCCGCGAGCAGCCGGCTGCCGATCCCGCGCCCGTGCAGGTCCGGCGCCACCGCGAGCCGCTTCACCAGCCACGTCGGGCCGGACAGCACCCCGCGCACCGACCCCACCAGCCGCGCGCCGAGCCGGGCCACCAGCACCGCGACCCCCGGCGCGAACACCTCCTCCGGCCGCTCGGTCAGCGGCGGCAGGAACGGCGTCCCGTACAGCTGCGCCTCACCCACGAACGCGGCCCGCTGCACCGTGATCAGCTCTCCGGCGTCACCGGGGCGCCCCTTCTCGATCCTGACGTCCATGCGGAACACCCCACCTCGTCCCGCCCTTCGGACCTTCCCATCCCCGCCGCCCTCCCGCCTCGCGGTCCCCGCGGAGGAAGGTCAGTAGCGGGCGAAGGTGCGCAGGGGCATGCGGGGGCCGAAGCGGGGCGCCATCATCCCCGCCTGCTCCAGCAGCACGCAGACCCGCCCGCGGTGGCCGCGGAACGGTTCCAGCAGCGTGAGCATGCGGGCGTCGTCGCCGCGCGGTTCGCCGGCCAGCGCCCACGCGACCGTGTTCGGGATGTGGTAATCGCCGACGCTCACCGCGTCCGGGTCGCCGTAGACCGTGCGGACCGCCTCGGCGGCGGTCCAGGGACCGATGCCGGGGATGGCGGTCATGCGGCGGGTGGCCTCGGCGGAATCGGCGCAGGCGTCCAGGCGGGCGGCGACCCGGGCGGTGCGCAGGAGCGTGTCGGTGCGACGCTGCTCGGCGCCGAACGGGTGGAAGACCCAGTACGGGGTGGCCGCCACCGCCTCGGCCGGCGGCGGGAGCCACAGCTGCGGGTTCGGGCCGGGCGCGGGTTCGCCGAAGTGGCGGACGGTGCCCGCGTACGCCCGGAACGCCTCCGTGCCGGTGACCTTCTGTTCGAAGATGGCCCGCAGCAGCCGGGGGAACAGCCGGCCGGTGGCGGGGATGCGCAGGCCGGGACGCTGGTGGGCGAGGCGGGCGACGACCGGGTGGGCGCGGGCGAGGTCGGCGAAGCCGGTCAGGTCGTCGCGGAGGCCGGCGACGGCGTCGGCGCGGTCCAGCAGCCACCCGGCGCCCGGGCCGTAGGCGGTGGCGAGTAGGTCGTCGCCGTCGTGGCGGAGGCTGAGCGTGCCGGGGCCGTCCGGGGTGCGGGTGGCCCACCAGAAGGCGTCGCCGGCGAAGCGGGCGCAGGGGTCGTGCCGGCCCATCGCGAGCTGGCCGACCGTTCCGGCGAGGTGGTAATGCGGCGGGAGTGCCAGCCGCCGGGTCCCCTGCGCCACGGGCACACTCTAGCCCCCGGAGCGCCCGGTTCCAGGCACCGGTTCAGGGCAGCCCAGCTCCGAAGGAGTCCGGCGGGGGCGGCGGGGAGGGCCGGGCGGTCGCGTCCCGCACGGCGGCGGCACCGGCGGCGAAGCGTTCCAGGTCCCCGCCGGTGACCAGCCGGCTCGGGAACCAGTCCCCGGCGGCGCGTCGCGCCAGCTCCGCGGCGGGTAGCGGCGTGCGCGCCCCGATCAGCACCACGTTCCCGTACCGGCGGCCGCGCAGCACCCCCGCGTCCGCGATGAGGCACACCTCGGGCAGGACGGACCGCAGCGTGGCGACCTGGCCGCGGGCGAAGGCGAGCGGCGGGCCGTCGGCGATGTTCGCCAGGTACCAGCCGCCGGGGCGCAGCACCCGGGCGACCTGGTTGAGGAACTCCACCGAGGTGAGGTGGGCGGGGGTGCGGGAGCCGGCGAACACGTCCGCCACGACGGCGTCGTAGGCGGCGTCCGGGGTGCCGGTGACCACCTCGCGGGCGTCCCCGACGCGCACCCGCAGCCCGGCCGAGCGCGGCCAGGGCAGTTCCCGCCGGACCAGCTCGACCAGGGCCGCGTCGATCTCGACGATGCGCTGCGTGGAGCCCGGGCGGGTGGTGGCCAGGTACCGGGGCAGGGTCAGCGCCCCGCCGCCGAGGTGCAGGAGCCGCAGCGGGTGCCCGGCCGGCGCCGCCAGGTCGAGGGCGAACGCGAGCCGGCGTACGTACTCGAACTCCAGCGCGGTCGGGTCGTCCAGGTCGACGTGCGACTGCGGCGCCCCGTCCAACAGCAGCGTGTAGGCGCGGGGCCGGTCCGGGTCGGGGGAGAGCCGGGCGGTGCCGGTGTCGACCGCCGCCGCCATTCCGGCCGCGCGCCGGGTCCGTTCGCCCACCGGTCAACCCTACGGCGCCCGTCGGCGGCGCCCGGGAGCCGCCGGCGCACACGAAGAGCGGCACCCGGGGACGGGATCCCGGGTGCCGCTCGGCTGTCGAACCGTGTGGCCGCTTCACCTCCTCCCCGCGTGGGTGTTGCCTGATCCCGGGTCGGTCCCGGTGCCGGCGGCGGGTGCCGGCGGGTGGGGTCGAGGACCGACCCGGGGGTCGTGGCTCCCCGCCGCCCGGTCGGGCTACCGGGCGGCGGGGAAGTCGCTACCGCGGTCGCAACAGGCGGATCGTGGCGGCCCCGCCGGCCAGCGCCGCGAGACCGAGGACGACCCAGATGACCGTCGAGTTGACGCCGCGCACATCGTCGGTGGACAGTTGCACGCTGCCGGGCGCGACGCCGACCGGCGACGGCGGCGCGGGCAGCCCGTTGTAGTCCACCAGGCCGCTGCTCTCCAGCAGCACCAGGTGCGTCATCACGTAGTTGTTGGAGCGCTGCGCCAGCTCGCGCACCACGGAGTTGCGGGTGCCGGCGCGGACCGTGGCGATCGCCGGGAAGATCTTGCCGTGTGCCTGGCGCAGCCGCTCGATGAACACGTTGTCGAACTGGGCGCCGCTGGCGTCACGCATCTCCTGCAACCAGCCCTGCTGGTCGCGGTTGGGCTCGTCGGGCAGCGGCAGGGACAGCTTGTCGGCGGCGGTGCGGGCCAGCAGGTCCAGCTCGCGGTGCTGCTTGGCGATCTCCGCGCCGACCGCCCGGACCCGGGCGCTGTGCCCCTTCTCCTTGGCCATCTCCCCGGCCGGGATCTCCCACAGGCCGGCCAGCCGCACCTTGGTCACCAGGTCGATATCGGCCGGGCCGAGCGGGCCCCACTCGGTCATCGTGTACCCCTTGGGCAGCGAATCCGCGTGGGCGGCGACCGGACCGGCCGCCAGGCCGCACAGCGTCACGGCGGCGCCGACAAACAGTCGAACCATCCATCGGCCTGACCCCGCCACGCCTATCACCTCCAGGGACGAACGAAACGGACGGACTGGTGCGCGACGCTCGCTGCTTCACCGGTGAGTACGGACGGCGGGGCTCCGCGGATGAACGGTTCCCTGGATGGGCCCGGGTGAATTTCCGCCGGCCGCCGGAAACGTCGCGAGCCGGGCTCGGTGGCCCGGCTCGTGCTGGTCTGGCTCGCGCTGGTTCTGGCTTGTGGCGTCGTTACAGCGGTATCTCGACCAGCGTCTTGACCACGCCGTTAGGGGCGACCGCCTGCACCTGCACCAGGGCCAGGTCGTCCGGGTCGGTGGCGGTGGCCGTCTGCAGTTCCAGCGGCTGCGGCTGCTTCGGGGTGCCGTAGCCGGCCGGCGGTACCTTCCAACTGGCCAGCGTCTCGGTGGTGCCGTTGGCCCGGACCAGCGTCAGCCGGCAGGTCAGCGGGCCGGTGAGCTGGCTGATCGCGTACGACAGTTGGCTGCCCCACGCCTTGCGCTCCAGCAGGACCAGCGCGTGCACGCCGGTCACCGGGTCGGTGGCCTCGTACTTCTTGCCGGCCGGCGCCTCGGGGCCGCCGAGGCCGAGTGGCGGGGCGGTCCGGGCCGGGTTCTGCGTGCCGCTCGTGTTCTCGGCCTGGATCCGCGGCGGGTCGCTGCCGCTCCACCGCGCTCCGACGATCAGCCCGCCGACCGCGAGCAGCGCCACGGCCCCGAACGCGGCCGCGGCCACCAGCGCCCGCGGGCGCCCGGCGAGGCGGTGCCGCTTGAGCGGCCGCAGCAGCGCCTCCCGGCGCCCGCCGGAGCCGGGGTGCCCGGCCGGGTGGGCCGAGTCGTGCCGCCGGCCGGGGGCGGATAACCGCTGGGGGGCCGGTGCGGCGGCCGGCTCGACCAGGGTGACCGGATCGACATCGGCGAGCGCCTCCATCACCGGGACCATCGAGTCCAGTTCGGCGGCGCACGACTCGCAGTCGAGCAGGTGCTCCTCGAAGTGGCTCGCGGCGCGGTCGTCGAGCAGGCCGAGGGCGTACGCGGCGACGTCGCGGTGCTCCGTCATCCGGTCACCCCCCTTTCGCGTAGCGCCGCACCGAGCGCCCGCAGCGCGTAGTACACCCGGGACTTGGCGGTGCCCAGCGGAAGGCCGAGCCGTTCGGCGGCCTCCGGGACCGTGCGGCCCTGGAAGTACGTCTCGACCAGGATCTCACGGTGCGCCGGGCTCAGCGTACGCAGCGCTTCGGCAACCGTCATCCGGCCGAGCAGCCGGTCCGTCTCGTCGGCGACCGGCATCGTGTCCAGTTCGCGGTCGTACGTCTCGGTCGGCCGGGCGTTGGCGCTGCGGTGGTCGTCGATGGTGATCCGCCGGGCCACCGCCACCAGCCACGGCCGCAGCGAGGTCTGCCCCTGCGCGCCGAGTTTGTGGGCGTTGCGCCAGGCGCGCAGCAGGGTCTCCTGGACGATGTCCTCGGCGCGCTGCCGGTCGCCGCCGACGAGGCGCAGGACGAACGCGAGCAGCGGCCGGGAGTGCTCGGCGTACAGCGAGCGGACCAGGGCCTCCTCGTGCCGGGCGGCCGCCGTCTCGGACCGGGACCCGGCGGCGAGGTGTCGAGGAGCCGGCCGGGGGGTCACCGCCCCATCATGGTGGGCGCCGGATGCCGCGTCGAGGGCCGGGCGCCGATCGGCGAAGCGCTCGACCGTGGTAGCGGACTGCTGGCTGCGCGGGGTCCGGGCGGTGCGCGCCGGGGTCGTCGCCGTGCGGGCGGGGCGCTTCCAGGGGCGGCCGATGGCGATGGGACCCAGCGCTCCATCGGCCGTCGGATTCAGCGCCATCGCCATGGAGACCTCCGTCGCAGCACGTAACCCCGTCGACCGCACCGCCGACCACCGGTGGCGGGCTGCCAGGGAATACGGATGCCGGCCCCGCCCGGATCAACCGGCCGGCGGGGAATTTCCGGCCCGGTGCCCCGCTACGCGGTGACTGGCGCGGGCGACCGGGTCGCCAGGGACAGCGCGCGGTCCAGCAGGCGGGGGTCGCCCAGCAGGGCACGCAGCCGCCGCTCCAGGCCGCCGATCGGGACGAGGTTCTGCGGGGCCCGCGCGTCCTTGTACGGGGTGGAGGCGAACCGGGGCAGCGTCACCGCGGACACGTCCGCCAACTCGATCGCGGCCTGGTCGCCCACCTCGGTACTGCACTCGACGCGCACGATCCCGCTCCACGGCGCCCCGCGCGGGCCGGGCAGCCGCAGATACCACGAGTAGCTCGCCCACCGGGTGCCGCGCCGGAAGACGGGGGTGCGCTGCCCCGGCGCGAGGTCCGTCACGACCGGGATCAACTCGGCGGGCAGGTAGCTCTCCTGCTGCGTCTTCGTGTACCCGACCGCGTTCCTGAGGTGCCGCCTGCTCCGCAGTGGCCCGTCCAGGACGAGCAGGCCGGCGTCGTCCCCGGCCCGGTCGGAGACGTGCACCTCCAGGGCGGTCAGCGGCGCCTGGATCGCCCGGGGCAGCTTCGCCGGGTCGGGGCTGCCGACCCGGTGCACCTCATACCGGACCTGCCCCGCCACCAGGTCCGTCGCCGTCGGGCTGCTGGTGAACAGCCCCCGCCGCACCTCGCTGTCCACCAGGTCGGCCACGCCCCGCCGCAGGTCGCAGCGGACCACGCCGGCCGCGTACGACACGGCCAGGGCGCGGTGCGAGGCGCCGTCCGGCTCCCGGCTCCACATGCCGCCGTCGATCCGCCGGACCCCGTCGACGAGCATCACCACGTCCGGCGTCCGCGCCCCGGGCGCGGGGGAGAGGGCCTCCCACACGGGAAGCTCACGCTCGACGTTGACGACCACCTCCGCGCCGCCCTCGCCGGCCGGGGCCGGCTCATCGGGCACCTCGAAGGAGGTGCCGTAGCCGGGCCCCCAGGCGTCCTTGAACCAGACCGTCACATGCCCACCCGCCGGATCCGCGCCGACCGCGCGTCCTTGGTGACCTCGAACCGGACCGGGATGCGGTCGGCGAGCGCCCCCACGTGGGTGACCACGCCCACCATCCGGTCGCCCCGGGCGGCCAGCGTCTCCAGCGTGACCGCGACCGTGTCCAAAGTGGTCGCGTCCAGGGTGCCGAACCCCTCGTCCAGCAGGATCGACTCCAGGCTGGCCGCGTTGCTGGACAGGCCGGCGAGCTGCTCGGAGAGGGCCAGCGCCAGGGCCAGCGACGCCTGGAACGTCTCGCCGCCGGACAGCGTGCGCACCGCCCGGCGCAGCCCGGCGTCGTGGTGGTCCACCACGAAGAACTCGCCCTTGTCGTGCACCAGGTCGTACTGCCCGCCGGACAGCTCCCGCAGGATCCGGGACGCGCCGTCCACCAGCAGGTCCAGGGCCTCGGCCAGCAGCCAGCGCTCGAAGTTGTTGGCCCGCAGGTGCGTGCCGAGCGCCTTGGCCACCCGGGACTGCCGCTCGTGCTCCGCCCGCTGCTCGCGCAGCCGCTCGGCCTGCTCCCGCCGGTCCGCCAGGCGGCGCTGCTCGCCCTCGGCTCGCTCGACCGCGACGTGCGCCGCCCGTGCGTACCGGGCGTCGTCCGCGCCGCTGTTCCCGGCGCCGTGCCCCCGCCCGCCGGCCGCGCTTCCGCGGGCTCGCCCGCCGCCCGGCGCGGCGGCCGATCCACGGCCTTGGCCGCCGCCCGGTGTGGAGGCCGCCGGCACCGCCAGCCCCGCCTCCTCGAACAGCGCCTCGATCTGCGCCCGGACCGCGGCGACGCCCTCCTCGGCCGCCGCCACCGCCGCCTCCGCCGCGCCACGCTCCGCGCGCCTGGTGTCGGCCGCCCCCGACGCCCAGCCGGTCAGCGCCGACCAGGCGGCGGCCAGGTCGTCCCGCTCCGCGGCGGGCGGACCCAGCTTCGCCACGCCGTCACGGGACGCGTCGAACGCCCGCCAGCCGCCACGCAGCCGCTCCTCGGCGGCCTCCACCGCGCCCCGCGCCCGCCGGTGCGCCTCCCGGGCGGACCGGACCGCCGCGCTCGCCTCCTCCAGGCCGCGCCGCAGCTCCTCGATCGCCGCCAGGTCCCGGCGCAGCGCCTCCGGCCCGGGCGCCCCGGCCAGCCGCTCGTCCAGTTCCGCCAGCCGGGCCGTGAGCTGTGTGTGCTGCGCGCGGGTGCCGGCCAGCGCGGTCTCCAACTCCCGCACCGCCCGGTCGCACCCGGCCAGGTGCTCGTCCGCCTTGTCCGCGACCGCGCGCGCCTTCTTCCCCGCCGCCTCCGCCGCCGCCACGGCGGACTTCGCGTGCACCGCCGGTACCGTACCCACGGTCTGCTCGCACACCGGGCACGGCTGGCCGGCGACCAGGTGCGCCCGGATCGCGGCCGCCCGGTCGGCGGTCTGCGCCTCCTGGTACGCCGCGCGGGCCGCCTCCAGCGCCTCGTGCGCCTGCGCGACGCGCGTGCGGGCCCGCGCCAGCGCCTTCTCCGCCTTCTCGTGCTCCGCGTCCGCCTCGGCGAGGGTGGCGGCCAGCGCCGTCGCCTGCCCGTCGAGCCGCTCCCGCTCCGTGTGCGCCGCCAACAGCAGCCGCAGCGCCGCCGGGTCGCCGGCCCCGGCCAACTCGCCGCGCAGCTTCTCCTCCCGCTCCTCGGCGGCGCCCACGGCGTCCGCCGCGTCCGCCGCAGCCGACCGGGCCGCGGTGATGGCGGCGGCCATCCGGCCCGCCTCGGCGGGGGCCCGCACCGCCGCCAGCAGGGCGATCTCGGCGTCCAGGTCGGCCAGGGTGTCGCGGGTGGCCGCCACCGCCGCGGCCGCGGCGGCCACCCGGGGCATCGCCGCCTCGACCGACCCGGCGAGCGCGCGCATCGCCGCCACCCGCTCCGCCGCCTCGGCGACCGCCTCGTCGCCGGCCTCCGCCAGCCCGTCCAGCATCCGGTCGACCGCGGCCAGCTTCGCGTCCGCGGTGCTCGCCCGCTCACCCGCCCGGACCCGGATCCGCTCGTACACGTGCAGGCCCAGCAGGTTCACCAGGATCTGCTGGCGGGTGGCCGGCTTGGCGTGCAGGAACTCGGCGAACTCGCCCTGCGGCAGCACCACGCACGAGGTGAACTGGTCGTACGGCAACCCCACCGCGGCCAGCACCGCCTCGTCCATCTCCGCCACCGTGCCGGCGAGCACCTCGCCGAGATCCTCCGGGGTCAGCCCGGTGTCGAACTTGCGCACGTCGAAGCCCGGCGGCAACTGCTCCAGCGCCGCGCCGCCGGTGAACACCCGGCCCTTGCCGTCCCGGCGGACCACCCGGGTCGCCACATACCGGGCGCCGGCGGACTCGAACACCAGCCGCACCCGTGCCTCGCTCGCGGACGGGGTCAGCGCGTTCACGATCGCCCGCTTGTCGCCCCAGCGGGGCACCGTGCCGTAGAGGGCGAAGCAGATCGCGTCCAGGACCGTGGACTTGCCGGACCCGGTCGGCCCGACCAGCGCGAAGAAGTCGGTGTCGGTGAAGTCGACCGTGGTCTCCTCCCGGAAGACCGTGAACCCGGCCAGGTCCAGCCGCAGTGGCCTCACGCGCCGCTCACCTCCTCGTACAGCTCGTCGAACAGCTCGCGGACCCCGTCCGCGTCGGACTGGCCCTTGCTGTCCAGGTAGTCGCCGAACAGCTCCCGCGGCGACCGGCCGGCGCGCTCGGCGGCCCGGGTGCCGGCGCCGGCGGCGGGCAGCAGGTCCGGGTCGATGCGCACCTCGAGCGCGTTTGGCAGCAGTTCCTGCACCTCCTCGCGCAGCCCCGCGCGCGGCTGCTCCCGCACGTACACCCGCAGCCAGCCCTCCTCCTGCGGCCCGAACTGGGCGAGTTGCTCCAGCGTGCCGCGCAGGGTGCGCAGCGGGACCGCCGCCGTGATCGGCGCCTCCCGGATCTTCGCCGCGGTGCTCGCCGTGACCTCCACCAGCGTGACCGTCGGGAGGTTCTCCTCCTCCCCGAAGTCCACCGCCAGCGGGCTGCCGCTGTACCGGACCGGGCACGGCCCGACCACCTGCTGCGCCCGGTGCAGGTGGCCCAGGGCCACGTAGTGCGCGCTGGTCGGGAAGATCGTGGCGGGCACCGCGTACCCCATGATCGTGTGGGCCTCGCGCTCGCCGCCGCCCGCCTCCGCGCCGATCACCGTCAGGTGCGCGGTGATCAGGTTGACCGCGTCCTGCGGCCCGGTGAAATCCTCGGTCAGCTTGGCCAGCAGCCGGGCCAGGTGGTCCGCGTACGTCTGCGTCGCCTCGGCGGCGGTCAACTCGTACATCTCCGTGGCGCGCACCGCGTACCGCTGGGACAGGAACGGCAGCGCGACCAGCCGCCACCGCTCACCGCCGGCGGTGGTGCCCGTGATGACGTGCTCGGACGGCGACTCGCGGACCGTGCCGCGCAGCGCGATGCCGGCCGCCTCCGACCACGGGCGCAGCGCGTCCAGCGCCGGACCGTTGTCGTGGTTGCCGCCGATCGCCACCACGTCCGCCCCGGTCGCCCGCAGCGCGGACAGCGCCCGGGTGACCACCTTCGTCGCGTCGGCGGTGGGCGTCGCCGTGTCATACAGGTCGCCCGCCACGATCACCAGGTCCGGCCGCTCCTGCCGGGCCACGTTTACCACCTGGGCCAAGACCGCCACGTGCTCCTCGATCCGGGACCGTCCCTTGAGGACCTTCCCGACGTGCCAGTCCGAGGTGTGCAGTATCTTCACGCTCGCAGGCCCTCCCTCAGAACGGGATCTCGTCGTCCGACAGGCCGCTCTTGGCGCCCACCACCGCGAACGGGTCCGCCGACTGGGTGATCGACCGCAGCACCGCGGCCGGCGCCGCGCCCGCCTCCGCGGGCCGGGTCGCCCACGCCGGGAACGGGAACTCCACGCACAGCGGCACCGGGATGTCCGGCTGGTTCACGAACATCGTCCCCGGCTTGGCCAGCAGCACCCGCTGCCGCTGCGCCTGCGGCAGGAAGCCGTACTCCGGGCGCGACGCCTCCGCCGGGTCCAGCCGGCCCACCACCCGGACCGCCGAGTTCGTCACGATCCGCCGCTCCACCTCGCTCGCCGTCTGCTGCGCGCCGACCAGGATCACCCCGAGCGAGCGCCCACGCTCGGCGATGTCCAGCAGCACCTCCTTGATCGGCGACGACCCGTCCCGCGGCGCGTACTTGTTCAACTCGTCCAGCACCACGAACAGCAGCGGCTTCGCGGTACCCGCCTTCTCCTTGCGTTCGAACTCGGTCTTCAGGGTCACGCCGACCACGAAGCGCTGCGCCCGGTCCGGCAGGTTGTGCAGGTCCACCACGCTCACCTGGGCGCTGGCCGCCGTGTTCACCTCGTGCGGGCGCCGCGTCGCCAGGTCGCCCCGGATCAGCCGGGACAGGTCCTTCTTGCTGGCGATCAGCCGCCGGGCGAACGCGTTGACCGTACCCTGGCCGACCGCGCTGCCGGTCCAGGAGTGCCGGGTCTCCTCGTCGTTGAGCCGGTCCACGACGAAGTCGACCAGCGTGTCGTACCCGTTGATCGCCACGCCGTCGATGCTGACCCCGCCGCCGCCCTCGGCGGGCTGGGCGTGCCGCTCCAGGTGCGCCGCCACGGCGTGCACCACCATCGTGTACTGCTGCCGCTCGTCGTCCGCGTCGGCGAACACGTACGGCAGCAGGCGCTTGGCGCAGAACTCGGCCAGCGTCCAGTAGAACGTGTCCACACCGGACAGCCGGCTGCTCACGTCCGGGCTGCCCGACCGGTCGCCCGCCCGCGGCGGCGCGAACACGCGCACGTCCCCGAACGGCCCCGCCGGCAACCCGAGTTGGGCGTAGGCCGCCCGGGTCCGGTCGTCCAGGCGGGCGTTCGGGTGGTCCAGGAACAGCAGATCCTCGCCCTTGACGTTGAAGATCAGCGCCTTCGTGTTCACCCGGTCGCCGCCCAGCACCGGGCTGTTGAACACCGAGTACAGCAGGAACGTCGCGAAGCTCGTCTTGGTGGCCACGCCCGAGATGCCGGAGATGGACACGTGCGCTCCGCGCTGCCCGTCCAGGAAGTCCGCGTTCAGGTAGACCGGCACCCCGTCCCGCCCCGTACCGATCGGGATGGGCCGCTCCATCCGGTCGAAGTGCAGCGCCTGCCGCCGCGCCTCGCCCCGCGCCCGGTGCACCACCGCACCCGGATGCGGCGGCACGTACGTCTCCGGGTCCACCCGGGTGGTCGTGATCTCCGCCGCCTCCTGCACCTGTGCCGGCAGCGTCCCATCCGCGATCGCGAACACGTCGCTGTCGAACTGCGCGCCCTCGTGCCGCGCCCGCACCTGCGTGACCACCCCGGCGATCGTCACCGGCTCGCCGCCCGGCAACTCCCGCCGGGTCACCACCACGTCGTCGAGCTGGAGGTAACTGCCGGGGGCGACCGCGGTCCAGAACTGCAGCGGGGTGGCGTCGGCCGTGCCGAGCACCCGCCCCACCACCTCGCCGGGCGCATCCACCCCCGGCGACTCGAGCCGCGGCAGGGGATCCTGGGTCAGTTGGTCCAGCTCATCGCGCACCAGGGCATCGTGCCCCACCGGTCCGACACTCCGCGAAGCGGCGCGGCGGATGGCACGCCGGTAAACAGCTTTTCCACAACCTTACGGCGGTTATCCCCAACGTTATCCACAGCGAACTACGGCATATGCTCGTTTTTTTGCCGTTTATCACCTTCGTGGTTCTTCGGCTCCTGGGGTGTCACGAGAGTCTGTCCCGCGCCGTCATGGGCTCGGCCGGCAAGCGCCCACCTTCTCAACGTCCTCTGAAATTTGTCTGTCACTCTCGTCGATGGATCGTCACCAAGCCGGCGTCCCGTTGAGGGATCTTCTAATCGGCAGGTGTCATTGCATAGAAGGGAAACCCATGCTCTCGATCTCCCTGACCATCCGCCGCACGGTGCGCGCGCTGGCCGTGGCCGGCCTGTTCGCCGCCGGGGTCGTCGCGGCGCCCACGGCCGCACAGGCAGTCTCCACCATCTGTTACGGCACGCCGGTGCCGGACGGGTACGTCATCGTCGGCAACGGCTACAGCAGCGCCTGCGGCGGGTCGTCGATCGGCGGTAACAACTCCGCCACCATCTCGCTGCCGGTCACCAATCTGGTTGTCTGTTCCAATTCGCCGTTTCCCACGGGTTGGGTGATTACCAGTAACCGCTACAGCAGTTCCTGCGGCGGCTCGTCGGTCGGCGGTAACAATTCCTACACCATCTCGCTGCCGGTCACCAATCTGGTTGTCTGTTCCAATTCGCCGTTTCCCACGGGTTGGGTGATCACCAGTAACCGCTACAGCAGCGTCTGCGGTGGCTCGTCGATCGGCATCAGCAACAACTCCTACACTATCGCCCAGCCGGTCACCGGCCTGCTCGTCTGCTCCAACTCGCCGCTTCCCAGCGGTTGGGTGGCCGTCAGCGCCCACTACAGCAGTTCTTGTGGCGGGTCATCGATCGGCATCAGCAATAACTCCTTCACCATCCGGCCGGTATGAGAAGGGTGTTTGCCACTGGTCGGTTGGCGGGTTCGCGGTGGGGAGGGGTAAGCCCGAGGCGGTGCAACGCGTCGGCGCGGACCAGGTATTCGACATCGCAACCGAAACGTCCGTCAGGCCGACGAACCCGGTACATGTTCACCCGTACCTCGCCGGGTCGGAACGGGCCCCAATCGATCCCGTACTCACGCAGTCAAGAAGCCCACGCCCCGCGCCAGACGGCGTTGTTGGGCCCCCAGATGGACGTTCCGCCAGCAGGTTCCCCACTCAGCTGAGTTCGTGGCCCGCCGTGACCGGCGAGGAGACCAAGCCTGACCACCCACGACGGGCACGGTCGGGCCACGAAACCCCACAACGGCGCTGAAGCGGGCCAAACGGTTTAGACGCGGGCGCGCGCCGAGACCAACCGTGCCAGCGTGCGCTCCCGCCCGAGAACCTCAAGGGACTCGAACAGGGGCAGCCCGACGCTCCGCCCGGTCACCGCGACCCGGACCGGGGCCTGTGCCTTGCCGAGCTTCAGGCCCCGCTCCGCACCGACCTGCTCCAGGGTCGTCTTCAGCGCCTCGGCCGACCACTCGGGCAGCGACCCGAACGCGGCGATCGCGGCGTCCAGCAGCTCGGCGGCGCCTTCCTTCATGGCCTTGGCCCAGGCCGCCTCGTCGACGACCGGCTCGGGGAGGAACAGGAAGTCCACGGCCGGGACGATCTCCGACAGGACCGCGATGCGGGTCTGGGCCAGCGGCGCGACCGCCTCGAAGTCGGCCGGGCGGAAGTCGGCGGGATTCCACGGCGGGGCGGGGATCATCGCGGTGCCGGTGAGCCACGGCTCGCAGGCGGCGACGAACTCCTGCGGCGGCAGGGCGCGGATGTACTCGCCGTTGAAGGCGCGCAGCTTCTTCTCGTCGAAGAAGGCGGGGGACGGGTTCACGTCCGCCAACCGGAACTCCTGCTCGACGACCGACCACGGGACGATCTCCCGGTCGCCGCTCGGGGCCCAGCCGAGCAGCATGAGGTAGTTGCGCATGGCGTCGGCGAGGTAGCCCTCGTCGCGGTACTGCTCGAGAGCGACCTTGTCGCGGCGCTTGGACAGCTTCTGGCGCTTCTCGTTGACCACGACCGGCACGTGCGCCCAGACCGGCGGCTGGTGCCCGAGAGCCTGCCAGAGCAACTGCTGCTTGGGCGTGTTGGGCAGGTGCTCCTCGGCCCGGATCACGTGCGTGATCCCCATGGTCATGTCGTCGACCACGTTGGCGAGCAGGAAGACCGGCGAGCCGTCGCCGCGGGCGATGACGAAGTCCTCGATGAGGGCGTTCTCGAAGGTGGGCTCGCCGCGGATCAGGTCGACCACGACGGTGGCGCCCTCGTCCGGGGTGCGGAAGCGCAGCGCGCGGCCCTCGGCGGGGGCGAGGCCGCGGTCCCGGCAGAAGCCGTCGTACCCGGTGTGCTTGTTGCCGGTGCGGGCGACCACGTCGTCGCGGGAGCAGTCGCAGTAGTACGCGCGACCCATGGCGAGCAACTGCTCGGCCGCCTTGCGGTGCTCGGCCGCGTACTGCGACTGGAACAGCGGGCCCTCGTAGGTGCCCCGGCGGATACCGAGCCAGTCGAGGGCGGTGAGGATGCCCTCGGTCCACTCGGGGCGGTTGCGGGCCGCGTCGGTGTCCTCGATCCGCAGCACGAAGTCGCCGCCCCGCTGCTTGGCGTAGATCCAGTTCTGCAGTGCCGACCGGGCGCCGCCGACGTGGAACATGCCGGTGGGGGAGGGGGCGAAACGGACGCGAACAGTCACCCGGCAAGCCTACTTGCCACCTCGGTGGGCAGGCTCGCGGGTTCGCCCCACGGGCCGATACCGCGCGGGCGCGGGCGATCCCCCCGGATGGCTAGACCCGGCGCGCCTCGCGGTCGATGGCGGTACGCCAGCCGGTGTCCCGGGCGTCCGGGCGCAGGTGGGAGAGCGCCCATACCGCACCCGCGACCAGGCCCGCCCAGTCGAAGGCGGCGCCCGGGCGCCCCTTCTGCATCAGGAAGGCGTGCCCGGCCGAGTTGCTCGTGGCCCAGCCGCGCGGCGCGCGCAGCACCCGGGCGGCGTTGCCACCCCGGTCCGAGATCAGCTCGATGTGGAAGGGGTAGCCGACCCGGCCACCCGGTCCGGTCACCGCGATCCGGGCGGCCGCCGGTTCGGCGCCGAACAGGTCCGCCACCAGGCGCGGCCTGGGCGCCTCCACGACCACCTCCACGCCGTCGCCGTGCCTGCCCGGGTCGCCGGTCGAGGCGACCAGGCGCACCAGCGCGATCACGGCCGCCGCGTCAGTGCGGTCGAACTCCACCCAGGTCAGGGCCGGGGTGGCGGTCCGCTTCACGGCCGGGTCGCGGTGACCGCCGCCGTCGACGCCCACGGCCCGCCGTACCAAAAGCGCCAGCCCAGCCCGCGTACCCGCACGTCGGTGCAGCCGAGCCGGGTCAGTTCCTCCGCGTACCGGCGGGCGTGCCGGAAGTCCGCGACCACCAGCCGCCCGCCCGGCCGCAGGACCCGGTACGCCTCCCCGACGGCGGACAGCCGGCCCCGCTCGTCCGGGATGTTGTGGATGGCCAGGCTGCTGACGACCACGTCCACCGCCCCGGTGCGCACGGGCAGCGCCCGCAGGTCCCCGGTGAGCAGGTCGACGGCGACACCCTCGGCGCCCGCGTTGGCCCGGCTGCCCGCCGGGTCGTTGCCGGACTGGTCGACCGAGCGCCACAAATCCACGCCAACCGCCCGGCCGCCCGGCACCAGCCGCGCCGCCGAGGTGAGCACGGCACCCCGACCGCAACCCAGGTCGAGCACGCGCTCGTCGCCGGCGAGCCCCAGCCCGGCGAGCAGTTCCGCCCAGACGGCGAACTTGCCGCGCCGCGGTGGTGTGCACGTACACCGCGCAGGAGGCCAGCATGAGCACCGCGTACGCCAGCGGGATCAGCGCCCACGAGGCGCCGGCGGCCAGCCAGACGACGGCGGTGACGCCCAGCAGCAGAACCCCCGCGCCGCCCAGGGCCACCGGCACGGCCGGCGCGTCGAACCCGTAATCCGCCTTCACAGCCGGCACTCTAGGCCCATCGCGCGACCCGGCAAGGCCCCCGCCGGGCCGGCGGGGGCCTTGCCGGGTCGCCCTACGAGTCGCCGCCGGTTTCGCCGGCGCTGGCGGCCCGCGGGTCGTCCACCGCGTACTTCTTGGCGGCCTCGGCGGGGACGCCGGCCGGCACCTCGCCGCGCCGGGCGAGCTGGCGCAGCGTGGCGACCACGATGGACTCGGCGTCCACGTGGAAGTGCCGGCGCAGGGCGCCCCGGGTGTCCGACATGCCGAAGCCGTCGGTGCCCAGCGACGTGTAGTCGCCCGGTACCCAGCGCGCGATCAGGTCCGGTACCGCGCGCATGAAGTCCGACACCGCGACCACCGGGCCGGCGGCGTCCGCCAGCTTCGCGGTGACATACGGGACGCGCGGCTCCTCGGTCGGGTGCATGAGGTTGTGCTCCTCCGCCACGACCGCGTCCCGGCGCAGCTCGGTCCAGGAGGTGGCGGACCACACGTCGGCGGCCACGTTCCAGTCCTGGGCGAGCAGTTCCTGCGCCCGCAACGCCCACTGCATGCCGGTGCCGCTGGCGAGGATCTGCGCCCGCGGGCCCTCGCCGCCGCTGGCCGGCCGGTACCGGTACAGGCCGCGCTTGATGCCCTCGGCGTCCACGTTCTCCGGCTCGGCCGGCTGCACGATCGGCTCGTTGTAGACGGTGAGGTAGTAGAAGATGTTCTCCTGCTTCTCGCCGAACATCCGGTGCAGCGCGTCCTCGGTGATGTGCGCCAGCTCGAACGCGAACGCCGGGTCGTACGCCACCACCGCCGGGTTCGTGGCCGCGATCAGCAGCGAGTGCCCGTCCTCGTGCTGGAGCCCTTCGCCGTTCAGCGTGGTCCGCCCGGCGGTCGCGCCGAGCAGGAAGCCGCGGGTCATCTGGTCCGCCGCCGCCCACAGCCCGTCGCCGGTGCGCTGGAAGCCGAACATCGAGTAGAAGATGTACAGCGGGATCATCGGCTCGCCGTGCGTGGCGTACGAGGTGCCGGCGGCGATGAAGGACGCCACCGAACCGGCCTCGTTGATGCCCTCGTGCAGGATCTGCCCGGCGATGGCCTCCCGGTAGGACAGGAACAGCTCCCGGTCCACCGGCGTGTAGTTCTGCCCGTGCGGCGAGTAGATCTTCGCGGTCGGGAACAGCGAGTCCATGCCGAACGTGCGCGCCTCGTCCGGGATGATCGGCACCCAGCGCTTGCCGATCTCCTTGTCCTTCATCAGGTCCTTCAGCAGCCGGACGAACGCCATCGTGGTGGCGACCTTCTGCTTGCCGGACCCGCGCTTCACGTCGCCGAACGTCGCGCTCGGCGGGATCTTCAGGGGCGGGAACACGGTCGGCCGGGACGGGATGCTCCCGCCGAGCTGCGCCCGCCGCTCCCTCAGGTACTTGATCTCCGGCGAGTCCTCGCCCGGGTGGTAGTACGGCGGCAGGTAGGGGTTGGCCTCCAGCGCCTCGTCCGGGATGTCGAGGTAGAGCCGGTCCCGGAACGACTTGAGGTCGTCCAGCGTCAGCTTCTTCATCTGGTGGGTGGCGTTGCGGCCCTCGAAGTGCGAGCCGAGCGTCCAGCCCTTGATCGTCTTGGCCAGGATCACCGTCGGCTGGCCGGTGTGCTCCACGGCCGCCTTGTACGCCGCGTACAGCTTGTGGTAGTCGTGGCCGCCCCGCTTGAGGTTCCAGATCTCCTCGTCGGACATCCCGTCGACCATCTTGCGGGTGCGCGGGTCCCGGCCGAAGAAGTGCTCCCGCACGAACGCGCCGGACTCCGCCTTGTACGTCTGGTAGTCACCGTCCGGTGTGGTGTTCATGAGGTTGACCAGGGCGCCGTCGGTGTCCGCCGCGAGCAGCGGGTCCCACTCCCGGCCCCAGATCACCTTGATCACATTCCAGCCGGCGCCCCGGAAGAACGACTCCAGCTCCTGGATCACCTTGCCGTTGCCGCGGACCGGGCCGTCCAGCCGCTGGAGGTTGCAGTTGATCACGAAGGTGAGGTTGTCCAGCTCCTCGCGGGCGGCCAGGCCGATCGCGCCCAGCGACTCGACCTCGTCCATCTCCCCGTCGCCGAGGAACGCCCACACGTGCTGCTGCGACGTGTCCTTGATCCCGCGGTGGTGCAGGTACCGGTTGAACCGGGCCTGGTAGATCGCGTTTAGCGGGCCGAGACCCATGGAGACCGTCGGGAACTCCCAGAAGTCCGGCATCAGCCGGGGGTGCGGGTACGACGGCAGGCCCCGCCCGCCGGTGGGGTGGGTCAGCTCCTGGCGGAAGCCGTCCAGATCCAGCTCGGTGAGGCGCCCCTCGAGGAACGCCCGCGCGTACATGCCCGGCGAGGCGTGCCCCTGGAAGAAGATCTGGTCGCCGCCGCCCGGATGGTTGCGCCCCCGGAAGAAGTGGTTCATGCCCACCTCGTACAGGCTGGCCGCGCTCGCGTAGGTGGAGATGTGCCCACCCACGCCGATCTCCGGCCGCTGCGCCCGATGCACCAGCATCGCCGCGTTCCACCGGATGTATGCCCGGATCCGGCGCTCGACGTGCTCGTCACCCGGGAACCAGGGTTCCCGCTCCGGCGGGATGGTGTTGAGGTAGTCGGTGGTGGTAAGGGGCGGGACGCCCACCTGACGCTCGCGGGCCCGCTCCAACAGGCGCAGCATGACGTAGCGCGCGCGCTTCGAGCCCCGCTCGTCGATCACGCCGTCGAGCGACTCGACCCACTCACCGGTTTCCTCCGGATCGATGTCCGGCAGTTGGCTCGGCAGGCCGTCGCTGATCACCGGCCGCTTGCGTTCCGTGGCCACAGGCTGTCCTTCTGGCTGGTTTCCCCCGGCGGGTTCCACCGTGGGAATGTGGTGTGTGTGTCCCCATCCTGCCCCGCCGGAGGGTCGGTCGTCACCCGGACCGCGCGCCAACTGTCACCGGTAACACACGTACCGGCCGGTAACGCCGGTTCTTTGGCAGACTCGGCGGCATGCGTAGCGAGGTGATCACGGTCCGGACCGGCGGTTCGGCTACTGTGCGCGACATCACGCGGGAGGCGGCCGAGTTCGTCGCCGGCCACGGTGACGGCCTGCTGCACGTCTTCGCTCCGCACGCCACCGCGGGGATCGCCCTGATCGAAACCGGTGCCGGCAGCGACGACGACCTGCTGCGCGCGGTCGACGACCTGCTGCCGACCGACGACCGCTGGCGCCACCGCCACGGCTCGCCCGGCCACGGCCGCGACCACGTCCTGCCGGCCTTCATCCCGCCGTACGCCACCGTGCCGGTGCTGGACGGCCGCCTGGTGCTGGGCACGTGGCAGTCGATCTGCCTGGTCGACCCGAACGGCGACAACCCCACCCGCCACGTGCGCCTCTCCTTCCTCCCCGGCTGACCCGCCCCCGCCCCGCTCGCGGCTTCCGCCGCGCTGCGGGCGCGCGGGCGTGGCGGGGCTACCCTCAGGCGCGTGACCGAGACCACACAGCAGCCCGCCGCCACCGACGCAGCCGCCCCGATCGTGGCCGTCACCGTGTATCCGGACCGGGCGCGGGTGACCCGCCGGGCCGAACCGCGGCTGCCGCCCGGCGAGCACCGGGTCGAGCTCGGTCCGCTGCCGGCCGGCCTGGACCGCGAGTCGGTGCGGGTGGGCGGCCACGGCCCCGCGACCGTCCTCGGGGTGGACGTCGTCACCCGGCGCCACGCGCGCACGCCGGACGGGGCGGTCGCCGGGCTGGAGGAGCGGCGCCGGGGCATCGCCGCCGAACTGGCCGAGCTGACCGACCTGGACGCGGTGCAGCAGCGGCGGGCCGGGTTCCTGGAACGGCTGGCCGAGCGGGCCGGCGGCACGTTCGCCCGGGCACTGGCCGGTGGGGAGGCCGATCCGGCCGCCGTCGCCGGTTTCGTGGCGTCGGTCGGCGAGCAGTTGGCGGCGGTCAAGGCGGAGCAGCGCGAGGTGGCCCGCCGCCGGGAGGACGCCACCGCCCGGCTCGCCGCCGCCGATCGCGAGCTGGTCGCCGTCCGCCAGCCCCGCACGCCGGACCGGCTCGCCGCCGTCGTCACGGTCGCCGTGCGGGAGGAGGGGGACGTGCGCCTGGAACTGTCCTACGTCGTCGGTGCCGCCGGCTGGACCTGCTCGTACGACCTGCGGCTGACCGGCGAGCGGCTGGCGCTGACCTGGTTCGGCCTGGTCACCCAGCATACCGGCGAGGACTGGCCCGAGTGCGACCTGCGGCTGTCCACCGCCCGCCCGGCGGCGACGGCCGGCGTCCCCGAGCTGGACCCCTGGTTCCTGGACCGGCCGCGGCCGATGCCCGCCCAGCCCATGATGCGCAGCCGGATGGCGGTACCGGGCGGGACCGCCGGGATGGCGGCCGACATGGTCGCCGCCGCCCTGCCGCCCGCACCGGCGGCGGCGAAGCTCGCGGAGGTCGTCGAGGCGGCCGCCGTGGTGGAGCAGGGCGTGTCCGCGGCGACGTACCGTCCGGTGCGCGCGGTGGCGGTCCCGGCGGACGGCAGCGCCCACCGCGCGACGGTCGCCGCCCTGGACCTGACCGCCACCCTCGACTACGTGACCGCGCCGGTCCGCTCGCCGGACGCGCATCTGCGGGCGACCGCGGTGAACGGGTCCCCGCACACGCTGCTGCCCGGGCCGGCGGCGGTGTTCCACGACGCGGACTTCGTCGGCAGCACGACCCTGGAGACGTGGGCGCCGGGCGAGGAGGTCGAACTGGCGCTGGGCGTGGACGACCGGGTGCGCGTGGAGCGGGAACTGGTCCGCCGCACGGCCACCAAGGTGACGCTGGGCTCCTCCCGGCGGCGGGAGGCCGAGTACCGGATCAGCGTGGCGAACCACACCCCGGGCACCGCGCGGGTGACCGTGCTGGACCAGATCCCCGTCTCCCGGGACGAGGGCATCTCCGTCCGCGAACTGCGGGCCGACCCGGAGCCCGCCGAGCGGACCGACCTCGGCGTGCTGACCTGGAGGCTGACGCTCGGGCCGGGCGACTCCCAGGACATCCACCTCGGCCTGCGCGTCGAACTGGCGCGCAACGTCGAGATGACCGGCTGGCGGGAGTAGCCGCCGCGCCGCCGCGGCCGGGTGCCCCTGGCGGCCCCCTCGGCGTTCGGTGCGGCCCGGCCCGCCGCCGCGCTCTCCGGGCCACCCGGCGACTGGCGGCTCGCCCGCCGCTACCGGCGGGAGTCCCGGCCTGGGGCAGCGACCGGGTGTCTTTCTGCGCCCGTCGCAGCCGGCCCGAGTGGTTCCGGTTCATCGACTGCCAGCGGGTGAGGCGGGCCGAACGCCTCGTGCTTCTTGGCCCGCTCCACCGGCGACTCCGCCCGCCCCACCCGCCCGTCTCAGGCGGCGGTGGTGATCAGTGCGGCGTGCCGCACCTTCGCGGCCAGCGCGTCGAGCAGGCCCCGGACCGCCTGTTCGGTCCGCGGATCCAGCGCCGCGCCGAGCTTCTCGTGCGCGGCGGCGACGGCCACCTCCGGCTTGGTGACCACGGCCGAGTCGTTCCACAGGAAGAACTGGCGCAGCGCGAGTTGGGCCCGCACGGTGCCCGTCGGGGTCGGCGAGGCGCCCATGATCGCCACCGGTGTGTGCTGGAGCGGCAGGAACCGGCCCGGCGCGCGGGAGGCCCAGTCCAGCGCGTTCTTGAGCACGCCCGGGACGCCGTAGTTGTACTCCGGCGTGGCGATCAGCAGGGCGTCGGCGGCCGCGATCCGGGCGCGCAGGTCGGCCACAGCCGGGGATTCCCGCTCGGTGTCCTCGTCCTCGTCGTAGGGCGGGATCGCGCGCAGCCCCCCGTACACGTCGATCTTCATGCCGGCGGGCGCGAGGCCCTGGGCGTGGCGCAGCAGCGTGGAGTTGAAGGACCCGGCCCGCAGGCTACCGGAGATGCCGAGCACCGTGATGTCTGACATGGAATGCCTCCCACAAGTTCCGTGACGAGCTAAACAGTAGAGCTAGTCAACTATCCGCGCACCGTAGTATGGATCACATGACGTCGCCGCGCGCCACCGACCGGGCCCAACTGGCCCGGGAGGTCGTGCTGCGGCTGACGCACGTGGCGTCCGCGATGCGCCACCACATGGACGTGGACGTGGCGCGGCTCGGGCTCACCCCCGCGGCGGCCCGCGCACTGGCCAAGCTGGACCCGGACCGCCCCATCCCGTCCCGGGACCTGGCGGCGCAACTCGAGTGCGACCGGTCCAACGTGACCGCCCTGGTGGACAAGTTGGAGCAGTTGGGCCTCGTGGAACGGCGCACCGACCCGGCCGACCGGCGGGTGAAGACCCTGGTGGTCACCGCGGCCGGGCGGTCCACCCGGCAGGCGGTCGAGGCGGTGCTGTCCGACCACCGGCTGCTCGCCGGCCTCCGCGACGCCGAACTGCGGACCCTGCACGAGTTGGCCATGAAGATCTCCGACGGCGGCTGCCCGGCCGATTACTAGCGCCCGTCCGACGTGGATGACGGGCCCCGGCGCCCGGGGTGCGACGCGACCCGGGTGGCCGGCGGTGGGGAAACCGGTAATGCTGTCCGCGTGACGACGCCACAAGATCTGGACGAGCGGTTCCGGTCCACGGTGGGCGGCCTGCCGGCCGCCGGCGCGCCGTCCGATCCGGCCCAGCCGGTCCGCCCCGGCGCGCCGCTGACCGGCAAGCAGGCCCTGGACCTGTTCGAGGCGCAGCTCACCAGCCGGCACCTGGACCTGGCGGCGCGCTGGCTGCGCAGCTTCGGCGAGGGGTACTACACGATCTCCTCGGCCGGGCACGAGGGGAACGCCGCCATCGCCGCCGTCGTCCGCCCCACCGACCCGGCGCTGCTGCACTACCGGTCCGGCGGGTTCTACTGCGCCCGCGCCGCCCAGGTCGACGGCAGCGACCCGGTGCGGGACGTGCTGCGCGGCGTCGTCGCCTCGGCCCGGGAGCCGATCGCCGGCGGCCGGCACAAGGTCTTCGGCCACGCCGGCCTGGCCATCGTCCCCACCACCTCGACGATCGCGTCCCACCTGCCCCGGGCCGTGGGCGTCGGCTTCGCCGTCGAGCGCGGCCGCAAGATCAGCCCGGACGCCTCGCCGTGGCCGGCCGACGCGATCGTGGTCTGCTCGTTCGGCGACGCCTCGGTCAACCACGCCAGCGCCACCGCCGCCCTCAACACCGCCGGCTGGTGCGACCACGGCGGCCTGCGCCTGCCCGTCCTGTTCGTCTGCGAGGACAACGGGCTGGGCATCAGCGTGCGCTCGCCGCAGGGCTGGGTGGCGGCGGCGCTGCGCTCCCGCCCCGGGCTGAGGTACTTCACCGCGGACGGCTGCGACCTGGTCGAGGCGCACCGGGTGGCCACCGAGGCGGAGGCGTGGGTGCGCCGCCACCGCCGCCCGGCCGTGCTGCACCTGTCCACGGTCCGGCTGATGGGGCACGCCGGCGCCGACGCCGAGCAGGCGTACCGCACCGCCGCCGAGATCGAACGCGACATGGTCCGCGACCCCCTGGTGCACACCGCCCGGACGCTGGTCGGCGCCGCACTGGCCACCCCGGCCGAGCTGATCGCCCGGTACGACGAGGTGGGCTGGTCGGTCCGGAAGGTGGCCGAGGAGGTCCTCGGCGAACCGAAGCTGGCCACCGCCGCCGAGATCGTCGGGCCGCTCGCCCCGCGCCGCCCGGCCCGCGTGGCCCGGGCCGTCGCCGCGGTGGCCCAGGTCGACCCGGCGGCCCGCGCCGCCGCCCTCGCCGGCAAGCCGCCCGAGTCGGGCGGCCCGCTCACCCTCGCCCAGACGATCAACGCGGCCCTCGCCGACGCGCTCCTCGCGTACCCGACCATGCTGCTCTTCGGCGAGGACGTGGCGGCCAGGGGCGGGGTCTACGGGGTCACCAAGGGCCTGCGGGACCGGTTCGGCGCCGGCCGGGTCTTCGACACCCTGCTGGACGAGACGTCCATCCTCGGCCTGGCGCTGGGCGCGGGCCTCACCGGCCTGCTCCCGGTACCGGAGATCCAATACCTGGCCTACCTGCACAACGCCGAGGACCAGTTGCGCGGCGAGGCCGCCACCATGCGGTTCTTCTCCCGCGGCGCCTACCGCAACCCGATGGTGGTGCGCATCGCCGGCCTCGCCTACCAGCAGGGCTTCGGCGGCCACTTCCACAACGACAACTCGGTGGCCGTGCTACGCGACATCCCCGGCCTGATCGTCGCCGTCCCGGCCCGCGCCGAGGACGCCGCCCCCATGCTGCGCGCCTGCCTCGCCAGCGCCACCGCCGACGGCAGCGTCTGCGCCTTCATCGAACCCATCGCCCTCTACCACACCAGGGACCTCTACGCCGAGGGCGACGGCGAGTGGCTGGCCCCCTACCGGGCACCCGACTCCTGGTCCGACGCGCACACCCCGATCGGTCGCGCCCGCGTCTACCCGGTCGGCGGCGGCGAGGACGTCACGGTGATCACCTTCGGTAACGGCGTCCGGATGGCCCTGCGCGCCGCCGCCACCCTCGCCGCCGACGGCGTCGGCACCCGCGTCGTCGACCTGCGCTGGCTCAGCCCGCTCCCGGTCGCTGACATCATCCGCGAGTCCGCCGCCACCGGCCGGGTCCTGGTCGTCGACGAGACCCGCCGCTCCGGCGGCGTCGGCGAGGGGGTCCTCGCCGCCCTGGTCGACTCCGGTTACGTGGGCGCCGCCAGCCGCATCGCCTCCCTGGACACGTTCCTGCCGCTCGGCCCCGCCGCCGGGCAGGTACTGGTCAGCGAGGAATCCATCGCACAGGGTGCCCGGGCCCTGCTCGACCGCTAATTTCGGTATCAACACGGTGCGCCACTTGCGCGAAACGCTGTGGGAGGGTGGACTACCCGCACGGTGCCGATGCGGCAGGGTCGGGTGGCACCATGTTCGGTGAAGACGAGGAGGCATTAGAACGTGAGCGCGACCGCTGGTCAGGCCGCCGAGGGCGTACGCAGCCTGGCGGACCGGTTCAGCATCGAACCGGGCATGGTGGTCATGGAGATGGGGTACGACGATGACGTCGACGAGGGTCTCCGCGACGCCCTGATTGAGCGCTGTGGGGAACTGGTTGACGAGGACACCGACGAGGTCGTCGACGCGGTGCTCCTGTGGTACCGCGAGGGTGACGGCGACCTGTTCGAGATCCTGGTCGACGCGTTGAGCCCGCTCGGACCCGCCGGCGTGGTGTGGCTGCTGACCCCCAAGGCCGGCCGCCCGGGTCACGTCGAGCCGGGCGACATCACCGAGTCCGCGCAGACCGCCGGCCTGCAGCAGACCTCGACCGTGAACGCCGGCAAGGACTGGGGCGCCGCCCGCCTGGTGCTTCCCCGTGGAGCGCGCGCCAAGCGCTAGCCGCACGGCGACGGTTCCCGGGTCCGGGCCCCGGGGCCACCGCCGCCGCAAAGGAGCACCCATGCCGATCGAGGTAGGCGCCGAGGCGCCCGACTTCACCCTGAAGAACCAGAACAACCAGGAGATCCACCTCGCCGACTTCCGCGGTCGCAAGATCGTGCTGCTCGTGTTCTACCCCCTCGCCTTCACCGGCGTCTGCTCCACCGAACTGCGTGAACTCCAGGAGAATCTCGCCGCCTACGCCTCAGACGACGTCGAGGTGCTCACCGTCAGCGTCGACTCGGTCTTCAGCCACAAGGTGTGGGCCGACCGCGACGGCTACACCTTCGACATGCTCGCCGACTTCTGGCCCCATGGCGCCGTCGCCCGCGCCTACGGCGTCTTCAACGACGTCACCGGCTTCGCCAACCGCGGCACCTTCGTCATCGACCGGGCCGGCATCATCCGGTACGCCGAGGAGAACGATCCCGGCCAGGCCCGCGACCAGGCCGCCTGGCGCGAGGCGCTGGCCAAGGTCGCGGCGGGCTGAACCGGCCGTGGTCACCGCCCGGTGGGGGTGTCGCCGGGCCGCTGGTACGCCTGCGTTACCGGCCACGTGTCGGCCCTGTCGCCCGGCACCTGCCGGGCCCGGTTGATGCGGCCCCGGCCCCTCCATCCTGGCCCGCACCGTTATCGCTCGCACGACCGCAGCCCCGTGGGTACCCGCTGGTATAGCCTCGGCTAACTCGGGGTGGACCTGTAGCATGACAACTCCAAGATCTAGGCGGACGGCGCGGCTCTCGTCGCTGCTGCGGCACAACCACCCCGTGTCGCCTGGTTGGTGATGTTGATCTTGGGCGCGTAGCTCAGTGGAAGAGCACTCGCCTTACAAGCGAGGGGTCGCAGGTTCGAACCCTGCCGCGCCCACCCATTCCTGCCAGCCGTTTCCCTTCCGTCAAGATCGGCCGCCGGATCATTGACGGCAACGGTGACGGCAACGCCCGTCACGCGAGCTGTCCGTCGAATTTGCCCAGCGCCTGGCGCATCGTGTCCACGGTGGTGTGCGACTAGATCTTGAGCGTGCCCCCTGGGCGACCGACCATGGGCATGCCCCCGTGCAGCTTGCCGCTGGTCTCGGTGCCGGGTACGTTAAGTACTTGACGTACTTGTCGCCGGGATCTGGAGGTCTCATGTCGGGGGTGCACTTCGACAGCTACACGGAAGCCCGCGCCCACTTGAAGGATCTGCTGGACGCGGCGGAGCGGGGTCGGGTCGCGACCGTGCGGCGGGACAACCGGATGACCGCGTTCGTGGACCGGGAGCGGCTTCGTTACTTCCTGGCCTCGGTGAGTCCATCGGGCGCCCGGGTGGTGGCAGAGGCCGGTGGCTGGTCGGTCTTCATTCCGGGCCTGCCGGTCGCGGCGGACGGCGCGACCCTCGACGAGGCGCTGGACGATATGATCGTCGCGCTGCGGGAGTATGCCGAGGACTGGCAGGATCGGCTGCTCGATGTGCCCAACCACGCAAACAGCTGGGGTCTGGTGCAGTTGGTGACCCTCAGTAGCGACATCCAGCTGCGCGAATGGCTGGTCGGGCCGGCGTCGTGAGCTATCCATCGTCCACCCGCGAGGCCCACGAGAAGTTCTGCCATACGGAGCAGTGGGCCCGGGTCCGCGATGCGCGTGGGCGCACCGGCACTCATCACCTGACGTTTGAGCTTGGCCTGCCCGATGGTCGTGTACTGCGTACCCGCGTCTCTCATCCGGTCGATCGCACGGTGTACGGGCCGAGCATGTGGAGCCGCATATTGCGGGACCAACTAGATGTCACGGATGAGGACTTCTGGAGGTGCGTCCAGGACGGGGTTCTGCCCAAGCGAGGCGTCCCTGACCTGCCCGCTGAGGCGTTGCCGGCTGAGTTGGTGTACCTGCTCAAGAACCGTGTCGCCCTGAGCGAAGGCGAGATCGCGACCATGTCCAAAGACGAGGCCGTGGCCAGACTGAACCAGTACTGGGCGACCGTATTGTGACCCTTGTCGATCATGCTGAGGGGAGCAAGATCGGGGGCGCTGTGCTCTGGAGGGGCTGGTTTTGGGCAGATGTTCTGCTGCTGGCTGCGTTCACCGTCCCACCAGGTCTGGCGCTCTGGTTGAACGCGCGTCGCCGTGGCCGCCAGCCGTCGCAGAGAGGAGGCAGGGGTGAACGGTTGCGGCTTGACGGGGTTGCTACGTACTGCGTTGCTACGCGGAACGTAGTAAGGGAGGGTCAATGGCCGGGCTCGGCGACCTCGGCCGGTTCTCCGAACCGGCACTGCACGTGCTGATCAGCCTCGCCGCGGGGCCCAAGCACGGCTACGCCATGCAGGACGACATCGGCGAGCTCACCGGCGCCCGCCCCGGACCCGGCACGCTCTACGGCGCGATCCGGCGCCTGGAGGAGCACGCCTACATCGAGGCCCTGCCCGAGCAGGACCGGCGCAAGCCGTACCGGCTGACCGACGCCGGCCGGGCGGCTCTGGGCGCCGAGTTGCGGCGCATGCGGTCCCTTGCCGCGGCCGGGCTGCGCCGGCTGGCGGTGGCCTGATGCGCGCCCGGATCATCTGGCGCTGTACCCGGCCACGGTTCGCGAGCGCTACGGCGACGAGATCGCCGAACTGCTCGCCGCCAGTGACACCCCGGCCCGGGACCTGGCCGACACCGCCCGGTGCGCGCTGCGCGACCGGCTCAGCCACCGGACGGAGACGATGACGGTGTTCCAGGCACGCACCGCCGCCGTCACCCTCACCAAGCTGGTCGCCGCGCCGTGCGCGTTCAGTGTGCTGCTGTTTGCCCTGCTGACCACGGGGGGTCTGCTGGCCGACGTGACCGGCGCGCACCAGGCCGCGCCCTACGGGTACGCGTTGGCGGTGGCGCTCGCTGCGGCCTCGATGTGGTGGTTCGGCCGGCGGGTGGCCCGCTCCGGGCCAATCGCCGTGCCCGCCGTCGTGGTTCCGGTGGCGCTCGCGCTGGGCGTCGCGGGCATCAACGCCGCACCGTACGTCGGTGATGTGTTCGGCGAGGTCCGTGCCGGCTCGCTGGTGGCCGTGGGCGGTTGGGCGATCGGCGCCGCCGGGCTCGCCTGGGCGGTGAGCGTCCTGCTGCGCCGCGGCCGCCGCGCCGCCGCCTGGCTCAGCAGCGGGGTGGGGGCGCTGCTGCTGCTCGACGCGGTCACCGCCGTGTATGTGGTCACCGCGCTGTCGCCCGAGCGTGCCCGCGGCACAACGCGCCACTGTGGTACGTGTCGACCATGAGCTGGTGGGACCCGGGCCTGGTCGACGGGGCGTACCGGCAGCTCGCGGACTCGATCAAGGTACTGCCGCCGATGCTGACCATGTGCACGGTCTTCCTGCTTGCCGTGGTTGGCGTCACCGCGAGGCGGGCCCCGACCGGCCGCGCGCCCGGTATGAGCTGATCCGCACGACTGTGCGCGGGTGCCGGCCCGCCAGCCGTCGTTTGCGGTGGCGGCCGGGCGGTGGCTCGCTTCCAGGAGGGCGTTCCTACCGGCCCAGCTTGGTTGGTGAGCCGCAGAAGGTGGACAGCGCGTCGCGGATCGCGGTGTCGCGGCGCTCCGGAAGGGTGTCGCCGGTGGCCCAGGCGACGTACCCGTCGGGGCGCACCAGCATGGTCGGGGTGTGCGTGTCGGCGGGCGTGGCTTGGCGTACCCGGTCGGCCCATGGCGCGGCGATCGTCGCCAGTTCGGGCGGGGCGACCAGCACGAACACGCCGTCGCGGAGTGCTTCGTACAACCGGGCGGCGGGCTGGGCGTCGCCGGTAAGCGGCACGTCGGCGGCGCGTTGACCGGCGAGGGGGTGGCCGCCGCGCGGTGGGGCGTATGCGATGCCGATGCCGGAGATCGTGCCGGCGACCTTGCGAGCTATCGGTCCGATTCTGAGCGCGGTTCCGCCGATGACGTTGCGTGCGGCGCGTGGGATCTGGGACTGGATCATCGCGAGCCGGATGATCGCTCCGCTGCTGCGCAGGACGAGCCGGCCGACCGGATGCCGCTCCGCGTGGTAGCTGTCGAGCAGGTCCTCCGGGGCCCAGCCGTGCACGGCGGCGGTGAGCTTCCAGCCCAGGTTGGCCGCGTCCTGGATGCCGGTGTTCATGCCCTGGCCGCCGGCCGGTGAGTGGATGTGGGCCGCGTCGCCGGCGAGAAAGACCCGGCCGACCCGGTAGGTCGGGACCTGCCGCTCGTCGCTGTGGAACCGTGCCATCCACCGCGGGTCGTGCATCCCGAAGTCGGTGCCCAGCGCGCGTCGGGTGACGGCGCGGATCTCCTCGAAGTCGAGCGGTGCGCTGTCTGGTTGCTGGTCGAGCCGGTCCCAGGCGAAGACGCGGAACCAACCGTCGCCGAACGGTGCCACGAATGCGAAGCAGTCCCCGACCGCGTTGACCGCGAGTACCCCGGTGGGCGCCGCGGTCATCCGCACGTCGGCCAACATGATCGACTGAAGGACCGCCCTGCCGGGGAACGGGAGGCCGAGCGCCTGCCGGACCCGACTGTGGACGCCGTCAGTACCCACCACATAGGACGCACGGATGGACTGCCCGCCGGCGATGTCGACCCGGACCTCACCGGCATCCTGCCGTAGGTCGACCACCTGGACGCCGCCCACCAGGGTGGCGCCGAGGCTCTCGGCCCGGCGGCGCAGGACTCGCTCGACCTGGTACTGCGGGGTGATGAGCAGGTAGGGGAAGCGGCTGGGCAGCCGGGTGAGGTCGACGTGGACGCGGTCGAACAGGCGTAGCTCGCGCACCGGTTCGCCGGTGGCGGTGAGCTCGTCGGCCAGGCCCCGGGCGTCCAGCACCTCCAGCGTGCGGGCGTGCACGCCGAAGGCCCGGGTCAGGTTGGACTCCCGCGAGCGGCGCTCCAGCACGGCGGTTCGCACGCCCGCGGCGGCGAGGTCGCCGGCGAGCATGAGGCCGGTGGGTCCGGCGCCGACGATGACGACATCCGCCCCGGTGGGGATCATGACGGCTCCTCGTGTCAACAAGCGTTGGCCAACGATCGTTGTCAGCGTATGGCCGTCTCCCTGCGCTACTACGGCAACAAGGAGAAGCTGTTCGCCGCCGCGGCCACCTTCGACCTGCGGCTGCCCAGCCTCACCGGCGTACCGAAAACCGAGTACGGCCCCGCACTGGTCCGGCACTTCCTGGACCGATGGGAGTCCGATGGCACCTTCGTCGCGTTACTGCGCGCCGCCGTGACCAATGAGGCCGCACGCGACCAGATGCGCGACATCTTCGTCGCCCAACTCGCCCCGGTGGTAGCGACACTCTGCCCCGCACCGGCGGCGGCCCCCGACCGGGCCGGGCTGATCGCCAGCCAGATGTTCGGGCTCGCCCTGTGTCGATACGTGCTGCGACTTCCCCCCATCACCGCGATGCCGGCGGAGAAGGTGGTCGAGTGGATCAGCCCTACGCTCCAGCGATACCTGACCGGCCCCGAGGAGAGCCTTACGGCCTGATGGCCGCCGGGAAACCGGTCCAGCGTAGGTCCGCCGGCAGGTGGCTCATGTCGTTGAACATGACGATCGTGGGCGGCAGGCCCGCGCGGTATTGGATGACCGTCAGGGCGGCGTTGGCGCTGTTCAGGCCGAGCCACCGGGACGCTGGTGCGGCCAGCGCGTGGCGCACCAGCCACGCGACCTGGTAGGCGTGCGTGATCAGCACCTCGTGGGTGTCGATCGCGGTCACGGCCGGGTCGGGGAGCACCGCGAACCGGGCCAGCAGGGCGTGGGCGAGTCGGTGGCCGGCGGCGGCTTCGGCGTCGTCGTAGCCGTCGAAGAAGCCGGCCCAGGGTCGGGGTGTTTCGGCCGGGCTCGGGACGTACGGCACGTGGTCGATGAGTTCGGGGGCCGCGCCCACGGCGGCATCGGGCAGGTGCCGGGCGAGTATCTGCGCGGTGGCGGCGGCGCGCGGTAGCGGGGAGTGCCAGACGGCGTCGACAGGGATGGCGGCGAGGCGTTCGCCCAGCAGGCTCGCCTGCCGGCGGCCGATGTCGGTGAGCTCACCGAACGCGTCGGCCGAGCCGTGGCGGGCGAGGTAGAGGTGTCGAGTTCCCATGGGTCAGGGGAGGCGAGGTCCCGGGCGGGCCCGCGTCTCGGCTCCTTTCGATCTGCGGGTCAGGCGTGCGTGGTGATGGTGCCGGCGGTGCCGTCGATCGTGATGGTGGTGCCGTCGTGGAGGGCGGTGGTCGCGGTCGGGATGCCGAGGACGGCGGGGATGCGGTACTCGCGGGCGACGATGGCGGCGTGGGAGAGCACGCCCCCGGTTTCGGTGACGATGCCGGCGGCGACGCGTAGCAGCGGGGTCCAGGCCGGGTCGGTGTAGGGGCAGACGAGGATGTCACCCGGGTGGACGCGGGTGAAGTCGTCGGGACCGCGGACGATGCGCGCGGTGCCGGTCGCGGTTCCGTGACTGCCCGGGGTGCCAGCCAGCGTGGCGGCCGTAGCGACCGTGGAGCCGGACCGCGGTGGGGGCGCGGCGGTGACCGGTCGGGCCTGGAGCAGCCAGATCCTCCGGTCGGCGATGGCCCACTCGATGTCCTGCGCTCCGCCGAGTACGGCGGCGGCGTCGTGCCCGAGCCTGGTGAGCCGCGCGGCCGTAGCGTCGTCAATCGATGGCAGGTGGCGGCGGGCGGCGGGCACGTCGCTGGCGACCAGGTGCGCGCCGTGCCGGTCCAGGCGGGTCCGCTTGGTGCCGGTGGTGTGGGTGACCGACCCGTCCGCGGCGATGTGGTAGGCGTCCGGGGTGACGGTGCCGCCGACGACGCTGGGGCCGAGACCCCAGGATGCCTCGATCGTGGTCACGCCGCTCGGGCCGCTGGGGGTGAACATCACCCCGGAAACGTCGGCGTCCACGTGACGCTGGATGAGGACGGCCATCGCCGGATCGCCGGACGGCTGGTCGCGACCCGTGACCCCCCGGTAGTCGATGGCGCGCCGGGAGTGCAGCGAGGCCCAGCAGGCGCGGACTGCCCGTACGACCGCGCTGGCGCCGTGGACGGCGAGGATGCTCTCGTGCTGCCCGGCCGCCGATGCCGCAGCGGTGTCCTCGTTCGCCGCCGACGACCGGACCGCCACCGGCGGATCGCCGAGCGCGTCGAGCCCGCGGCCGAGCGCGTCGAGCAGGTCGGCGGGGAGTGGGTGGGCATCGATCGCCTGCCGCGCCGCGTCGGGCTGGCCGGCACGCGTCTCAAGGCCCAGGTCGGGGGCGGCGGCGCGGTACGCGTCGAGCGGGACGACGAAGCCGTCCGGAACCGGTAGGCCCGCGCGCAACAGGGTGCCGAGCGCACCCGCCTTTCCCCCGCACGACTCCGCGGCGGCGGTCAGGAGCGGCACGATCATCCGTCGCACCCTTCAACAGAACGTTGACAACAACTTGTTGATTCTGCATGCTCGGTGCCATGCCACGCAAGCAGGACGCCGCCCACGCGGCCCGCGCCGATCGCGCTCAGGCACGCCGCGAACAGGACGCAACCGCGCGACTTCTCGGGTTGGCTGGGGGTGCGCTCGCCGCTCGCCCGTGGCGACCTGCCCCCGCTCCGCCCTCGGCGGTCGATCTGGCGCATTTCGCGCTCTGGCGCTCCGCCGACCTGGCCCCCGAGGATCTCCTGAACGCGCTCGCGCTCCTGCCCGCCGCGCGTGCCGAGGTCGAGGGGCTCGAGACCGGCCTGCTGTTCGTGGCCCGCGGTGCCGGGCTCACCTGGGCGCAGATGGCGGAGGCGATGGGCTTCAACTCCCCGCAGGCATGCCAGCAGCACTACACCCGGCTGACCGCGCGGCAGGGGGCCGACTCGTGACGCGGGAGTCTTCCTTCGACCTGCTGGTGCTGCATGCGGTACGGCTCAAGGGGTTCGCCGACGCTCCGGTGATCGCCGAGCGGTTCGGACTCGACGCCGCCGAGACGGTGGAGTTCCTGGGCGACGCGCGGGCGCGTGGCTGGGTGCGCCACGCCACCTTCGCCGACCTGCACGGCTGGGCCCTGACCGAGTCGGGGCGTGCGGAGAACGAACGCCAGGTGGCCGCCGAACTCGCCCACGCCGGCGGTACGGCGCAGGTTCGCGAGGTCCACGCCGCCTTCCGCCCGCTGAACGCCCGGCTCCAGCGGGCCTGCGCCGACTGGCAGCTTCGGCCGACCGCCAACGACCGGCTCGCCGCCAACGACCACGCCGATCCGGTCTGGGACGCGGCCGTCCTCGACGACCTCGCCGCCATCGACCTCGCCCTGGCCCCACTCGCCGACCGGCTCGGGAACGTTCTCACCCGGTTTCGCGGGTACCACGCGCGATTCACCGCCGCCCGACACCGTGCCCTGGCCGGGGACGGCGGCTGGGTCGACCGCACCGACATCGACTCCTGTCATCGGGTCTGGTTCGAACTCCACGAGGATCTCGTCGCCACGCTCGGCCTCGACCGCGCCACCGAGTGAGCACCCGCCCGGCCGGGCGGTGCGGTCACTCCGGCGGCGAGCCCGCGTCCGCGGCGTCCATCTTTCCAGCCGCTTCAGCAGCGGCGACAGGATGCCCGGGTCTAGCTGGAGCAGGCGGCGACCGACCGGGCGAGCTTGACCGGAGCGGTACCCGTCTACGTATACTCGTCCGCGAGTATCTGGCGGCGAGGAGTGCGTCATGGCGCGGCGGCGGAAGGTGGGCAACCTGCTCGCGCTGCCCCTGCTCGCCCTGCTCGCGCCCGGCCGGCCCATGCACCCGTACGAGATGGCCACCGTGCTGCGCCGCACCGGCAAGGAGAACGACCTGCGGATCAAGTGGGGCTCGCTCTACACCGTGGTGCGGAACCTCGAGAAGCACGGCCTCATCGAGGCGACCAGCAGCGGGCGGGAGGGCCGCCGGCCGGAGCGCACGGTGTACGCGATCACCGACGCCGGCCGGGTCGAACTGCGGGAGTGGCTGCGCGAACTGGTGGCCGCCCCGGAATCCGAGTACCCCCGGCTCCAGGCCGCGCTGTCGGTGATCGGCGTGCTCGGTCCGGAGGAGGTGACCGACCTGCTCGGCCAGCGCCTGCGCGCACTGGAGGCGGGCATTGCCGCCGAGCGTGCGGCACTCTCCGGGTACCCGGTGCCCCGGCTCTTCCTGATCGAGGCCGAGTACGCGCTCGCGATGCGGGAGGCCGAGGCCGGCTGGGTGCGCGCGCTGCTGGTCGAGCTGACCGAGGGCACCTTCCCCGACCTGGAGATGTGGCGCGAGTACCACCGGACCGGCCGGATGCCCGCCGAGCTGTCCGAGGACTGGGAGAGCCTGTTCGTCGAGTCACCGGAGCGGGAGGGGGGCCGGCACCCGGAGTAGACCAAAGAAGACCCCGGCGAGGTGCGGGAACACCGCGCCGGGGTCACCCTCGCATCGGCCCGCGGGAACGGAACCTGGCCCGAGGTGGCAACCAAACGATAGCCGGGCTCCACCCACGGGCGCCGTCGCACGACCCGTTACGGAGGAGTTTCCATGCGGAGGAACTTCAAGCTCGTCCCCGAGATGGAAGGGCCGGTGGCCCGGTGGTACGCGCGGCAGCGCGGGTCCGCCAGCCAACTGGCCGGATACCACGACCAGGCGGCCGCGCTGGCCGCCGAACTCCCGGTGGGCATCGAGATCCTGGAGGTCGCCCCGGGCCCGGGGTACATGGCGGTCGAACTGGCCCGCCTCGGCCACCGGGTCACCGGGCTGGATATCAGCCGCACGTTCGTCGGTCTCGCCGCCGAGTACGCCCGCGGCCAGGGCGTCACCGTCGACTTCCGGCAGGGCGACGTGGGCGCCATGCCGTTCGGCGACGACGCCTTCGACCTCGTCGTCTGCCAGGCCGCGTTCAAGAACTTCCTGCGACCGGTCCGCGCCCTCAACGAGATGTACCGGGTGCTGCACGCCGGCGGCACCGCCGTGATCGACGACATGAACCGGGACGCCACCCGGGCCCAGATCGCTGAGGAGGTCGGCGGCATGGGGCTCAGCGGCCCCAACGTGTTCCTGACCCGCACCACCCTCGGCTGGCTCCGCCGGCGAGCCATGTCGCCGCGGCGGTTCCGCGAACTGGCGGCGGAGAGCGCCTTCGGCGGTGCCGAGATCACCGCGCACGGCATCGGGCTGCGGGTGCGCCTGACGAAGTAGGGACGGGGGGGGCCGCCGCCGACCGGCCCCCCCGTCCCGTCGTCCGCTCCCGTAGGCTGCCCTGCCATGGGAGCTCTCAAGCCCTGGCACCTGATGGCGTGCCTGTGCTGCCTCGTCGTGGTCGCCGCCGTGGCGGTGGCCGTGGTGCTCGTCATCACGAAGTCCAACAAGCGCCGCACCCCCTAGTCCCTCGTCCCGCCCCGCGACCACGGCGCGATCGTGGAGTTGTGGTGGAGATTCGCCCGCCACAACTCCACGATCGAGGGTGGAGAGCGGTCAGGGGGAGCGGCGGCCGCTGGTGGAGAAGAGCGGGTGGCCGGCCAGCACCAGGCGGGGGTTCTGCACCAGCAACTGCACCTGCTCCAGTTCGGACGCGGTGAGGCCGGCGGCCAGCAGGCGGTCCCAGAGCTGGCGGATGGTCCCCCCGACGAGCTGGCTGCCGGGGCTGCCGCCGGCCCAGGACTGCGCCTGGATCGTGGTCTCCACGTCGACCAGCCGCTCGGCGAGCATCGCGGCGTGGATCCGGCGGGCCCAGCCCCGATCGGTGCCGGAGGCCGCGAAGACCCGGGCGCCCAGGATCTCCTGGAAGCGGCCGTAGAGCCGGGCCGAGGCGGGGTCCGGGGCGGCGAGGACCATGTCGGTGCGGCTGGCGTCCCAGTCCTCGACGAGCAGCCAGCCGCCCGGGCGCAGGCAGTCGGCGAGGCGGGTCAGGATGGTCCGGCGCTGGGGCAGGTGGCCGAGGGTCAGCCGGGCGTGCACGAAGTCCCACCCGGCCGGTTCCAGCGGCGACGGGTCGGTGCCGTCCAGGAACGCGGACGCGGTCAGGTCGTGCTGCCGGACGGTGAGCTGCGGGTGGTACGGGACGCTCAGCGGCTTGACGTCGGTGGCCAGCACCTCGCCGTGCGGGCCGACCTGGTGGGCGAGCCAGAACGCGAACCGCCCGGCGCCGGCGCCGACCTCCAGGCAGCGCTTGCCGCGCAGGTCCAGCAGGCTCATCGCCCGCCGGCAGGAGTACGGGTCGAGCAGGCGGGAGAGCAGGATGTGGTGGGTGACGGCGCGGGGGTCGTCGTTGTCGAGGGCGTACCGGGTCGTCATCGGGGCGGTCAGCTCCCCATCGTGTCGAAGTTGACGAACTCCTCCGGGCGGATCGCCGCCGGGATCAGCCGCAGGCTCTGGATGAGCGCCACGCTGCGGGCCACCCGGGCGGGGTCGAACGCCCCGGGCGTGTGGTCGCCGAGCACGTACGGGCGCATCAGGGCGATCTCCTCGGCGGCGGTCGCCGCGTCCACCGCCGGTACCGCGCGGTGCAGGATCTGGCCCGACTCCTGTGGATGGTCGACGGCGTAGAGCAGCCCCTTCACCAGCGCCCGGGTGAAGCGCCGGACCAGATCGGGGTCGCTCTCCAGTAGCGCCGTCGAGGCGACCACCACGTTGCCGTACAGGTCGGTCACGTAGTCGCTGTAGGGCATGACGACGACCGGGCGGCCCTGCGCGGCGCGACGCACGCTCGGCTCGCCGACCACGAACTGCCCGATGGCGTCCACCCGGCCGGCCGCCAGCAGGGCGGGGAGCTGCTGCGGCGTGGCCTGGATCCAGTGCACGCCGGACGGGTCGAAGCCGGCCAGCCGAGCGTACGCGGGGAACAGGGTCTTCGGCACGGCGCCGGTGGCCTGGGCGATGGTCCGGCCGGCGAGGTCGCGCGGGTTGGCGATGTCGCCGCCGCCGAGCGCCATCATCGCGATCAGCGTCTGCCGGGTGACCACGCTGACCAGGCGGTACCCGGTGAAGGCATCCGTGCCGGCGCGCACCACCGCACCGGCGTAGTCGATGACGGCGAACTGGGCCCGACCGGCGGCGACCAGGCTCAGGTTGCTGTCGCCCGCGGCACCGGGCTGGATCTCCACGTCCAGGCCGGCCTCCGCGAAGTACCCCTTCTCGCGGGCCACCCAGGCGTACCCCTCGCGGCCGAAGCTGCCGAGGCCGGTCAGGTAGGTGACCTTGACCCGGTGCGGTGCGGGTGTCCGCCCAGCCTCGGGGCTGCCGGAGCAGCCGGTCGCGGTGGTGGTCAGCAGGGCGGCGGCGGCCAGCGCGGCCAGCCGGGACGGCCGCCGATCGATGAGCGTCATGGGTTGTGCTCCCCAGGATTCCGGTTCGTGACATGCCGGGCCGATTGCCGGCCCGGGGGGAGCGTGCGGGCGCCGGAAAAGACCCGCTAGAGGCGAGTTGAGAACCTTTGAGGGGTCGGGGGAACCTGGGCGGTTTCCGCCCTCAAGTCCTGGAAAGTTGTATTTTCTGAGTGTCCACCACCGGCGGATCGACCCGCACCGGGCCGGCGGCGTCACCTGAGCGACGCTCACATCGTTCTGAGGGCAGGCGGGTGGTTGCGCCACCCGTCGAAAACCACGAGCATCGGTGCCTTGGGCCCCGCACGCAGGTGTGCGACCCGCACCCACGGGGGGCGTTGGCATCGGTACCCGGCCGGCCCGGATCGCCGGTGAACAAGGGAGGTACCTGACGTGGACGGGCTGCCCATTGGTCGCCGCGTCGCCTACTGGCGGGGCCGGCGCCGGATGTCGCAGCAGGTCTTCGCCGACCGCCTGGGCAAGTCCAAGAGCTGGGTGGACAAGGTCGAGCGCGGGGTGCGCCGGCTGGACAAGTTCTCCGTGATTTACGAGATCGCCGACGTGCTCCAGTTGGACGTCCAGTTGCTGCTCGGCAAGGACGTGGAGCGCCGGCCGGACAGCGCGAACTGCGTCGACCAGGTGGAGGTCGAGGAGATCCGGGCCGCGCTGGAGCGGTACGACCAGATCAGTGCCTTCTTCTACGCCGCGCCGGAGCCGCCGCCGCTGGCCGAGGTGCACAAGGCGGTCGGCCACGCCTGGCTGACCTACCAGCACGCCAGGTACGGCGTGCTCGCCCGGGCGCTGCCCCGGCTGCTGCGCGACGCGCAGGCGACGGACACCGCGTACGCGCACACCGAGGAGGGGCGCGAGGCCGCCCACCTGCTCGGCCAGGTGTACCAGATCGCCTCGTCCACCCTGCGCAAGCTGGGCGAGCACGAGCTGTCCTGGCTGGCGGCGGACCGGTCGATCGCGGTCTCCCAGCGGGCCGGCGACCAGTTGCTGGCCGGCATCGCCAGCTACCGGGTGGGCAGCGCGCTGCTGGCGCTGGGCCGGGCCCGGGCCTCGCTGGAGGTCAACGTCAACATCGCCAACCGGCTGGCGCCCGGCGGGGCCGAGCCGACCACCCGGGAACGCCTCTCGGTGTACGGGATGCTGCTGCTCAACGGCGCGATGGCGGCCGCCCGGATCGGCGACAACGCCACCGTTCGGGACCTCGTGAGCGGCGCCGAGGAGGCCGCGGCCGGGGTGGGCGGGGACCAGAACCACTACTGGACCTCGTTCGGCCCGACCAATGTCCTGTTACACCGGGCCGCGGCATCGGTCGAGCTGGGCGAGGGGCGGCTCGCCGTCGACACGCACGCGGCGATCGACCCGGAGGGCTTCGCCAGCCTGCTGCCGGAGCGGCGGGCGCACCACTACCTGGACATCGCCCGCGGGTACGCGCAGATCGGGGACGTGGAGCACGCCAGCGAGATGCTGCTGGAGGGCGACCGGCTCGCGCCGTCCGAGATCAGATGCCGGCCGATCGCCCACGAGGTGCTCTCCGACGTGCTGCGCCGCACCCGGGGCGGGCCGCCCGCGACGATCGCCGAGCTGGCCGAGCACATGGGGGTGGGTGTATGACCGGGGGTGCCGCGTGATCGGCGTCCCCGGCCGGAACCGGGTGCTGTATCTCGTCGTGTGCGGCGCCGCCGTGGCCAGCAACGTCGGCCGGCTCGTCTCGTTCGCGCGCCGGGACGGCTGGCAGGTCTGCGTGGTCTCCAGCCCGGACGGGCGCAAGTTCCTCGACGTGCCCGCGATCGCGGCGCAGACCGGCCACCCGGTGCGCAGCTTCTTCAAGAACCCGGGGGAACCGGACGTCCTGCCCGCGCCGGACGCGGTCATCTGCGCGCCGGCCACCGTCAACACGGTCACCAAGTGGGCCGCCGGCATCGCCGACACGCTGGCCCTGGGCCTGCTGGTGGAGGGCGTGGGCCTCGGCCTGCCGATGGTGGCGGTGCCGTACACGAACGCGGCGATGGCCCGGCACCCGGCGTTCGGCGAGGCCGTCGAGCGGCTGCGCGGCTGGGGCGTGACCATGCTGTACGGGGAGGACGTGCTGACCCTGCACCCGCCCGGCTCGTCCGACCGGCACCTGGACGAGTTCCCGTGGGAGCTACCCCTGCGGGCGCTGTACGCACGGCTTACCGTCGAGCACTGATCGCGCTGGTAGCCTCGCGGCCGTGACCTACACAGCGCCGCCCGCCGCCGACCCGCCCACGGTCGCCGATCTGGTGGCGGCGCTGGACGAGCGGTACCCGCCGGCCTGGGCCGAGCAGTGGGACCGGGTCGGCCCGGTGCTGGGCGAACCCGGCCAGCCGGTGCGCCGGGTGCTGTGCGTCGTGGACTGCGTGCCCGAGACGGTGGCCGAGGCGCGCCGGCGGGGCGCGGATTTGATCGTGGCCCACCACCCGCTGCTGCTGCGCGGGGTGTCCTCGGTGGCCCCCACGACCTACAAGGGCCGGATCGTGCACGACCTGATCAAGGCGGACACGGCCCTGTACGTGGCGCACACCAATGCGGACGTGGCCAGCCCGGGCGTCTCCGACGCCCTCGCCGCCCGGCTCGACCTGCGCGACCCGCGCCCGCTGCGCCCGGCGGCGCCCGGCTCGCCGGCCGCGGGGGAGGGCCGGGGCGCCGGCCGGGTCGGCGAGCTGCCCGCCCCGCTGCGCCTGGCGGAGCTGGCCGAGCTGGCGGCGAACCGGCTGCCGCCGACCGCGTGGGGGGTGCGCGCCGCGGGCGACCCGGACCGGTTGATTCGGACGGTCGCGGTCTGCGGCGGCTCGGGCGACAGTTTCCTGGCCGACGCGACCGCCGCCGGAGCGGACGCGTACCTCACCGCCGACCTGCGCCACCACCCGGCCGGCGAGCATCTGGCCGCCGGGGGGCCGGCGCTGCTGGACGCGGCGCACTGGGCAACCGAGCGCCCCTGGCTCGACGAGCTGGCCGCCTGGCTCGCCGGGCGGTTCCCGGTCGAGGTCACCGTCAGCGACCTGGACACCGACCCGTGGACCCTGCACGCCCCGTCCCCACCCGTGCCGTCCCCCCTGAAGGAGCACCAGCCGTGAAGGCCGACCCGGAAGCCCAACTCCGCCTGCTCGACCTGCAGGGGATCGATACCGCGCTGGCCCAGCTCGCGCACCGGCGCCGGACCCTGCCGGAGCACGCCGAGCTCCAGTCGCTGGACGCCCGGCTGGCCGGCCTGGAGGACGAGCGGGTCCGGGCACAGGTGGCGGTCGACGACCTGGACCGGGACATCGCCCGGCTGGAGAAGGACGTCGATCAGGTGCGCGCCCGCAAGGACAAGGACCAGGCCCGGCTCACGATGGGCACCGGGCCGGCCCGGGAGCTGGAGGCGCTCCAGCACGAACTGGTCTCGCTGAACCGGCGCCAGTCCGACCTGGAGGACGCCGAGTTGGAGCTGATGGAGCAGCGCGAGCAGGCGCAGGGGGTGCTGGACGGCGTCGCGGGCCGGCTGGCCGAGGCGCGGGAGGCCAGGGCCGGCGCGGCGAGCCGGCGCGACGAGGCGCTCGCCGGGATCGCGAAGGACGAGGAGTTCCGCTCCGCGGCCCGCGGTCCGCTCACCGCCCAGATCCCGGCCGACCTGCTGGCCCTGTACAACCGGCTCCGGGAGTCGTCGGGCGGCATCGGTGCGGCGCTGCTGCGCGCCGGCCGGTGCGGTGGCTGCCGGCTGGAGCTGGCCGGCAGCGAGCGCGGCCGGGTCCGGGCCGCCGACCCGGACGAGGTGGTCCGCTGCGAGGAGTGTGGCCGGATCATGGTCCGCACCGCGGAGAGCGGCCTCTAGCGGAAGGGGTGGGCTCGGTGCGGGTCATCGTCGAGGCGGACGGCGGGTCCCGGGGCAACCCGGGTCCGGCCGGGTACGGGGCCCTGGTGCGCGACGCCGGCACCGAGGAGGTGCTGCTGGAGCGGGCCGAGGCGCTCGGGGTCACCACCAACAACGTGGCCGAGTACTCGGGTCTGATCGCCGGCCTGCGCGCCGCCGCCGAACTCGGCGCCCGGGACGTCACCGTCCGGATGGACGCCAAACTGGTCATCGAGCAGATGGCCGGCCGGTGGCAGATCAAGAACGCCGGGCTGCGCCCGCTCGCCGCCGAGGCGGCCACGCTGCTGGCCGGGTTCGAGTCGGTGCGCCTGGAGTGGGTGCCGCGCGAGCGGAACCGGGCGGCCGACGCGCTGGCGAACGCCGCCATGGACGCCGCCGCCGGCAAGCCCGCGCGGCAGGAACTGGTCGACGCCGCGCCACCGTCCACCTTGGGCGCCACCGCGGCGGCACCGTCGTGGGAGCCGCCGGACACGCCGCCGACCCGCCTGGTGCTGGTCCGGCACGGCAAGACCGCCATGACCGAGCGGCGGCGGTACTCCGGCCGCGGCGACGTCCCGCTCTCCGCGGCGGGGCGGGTGCAGGCGCGGGCCGCCGCGCGGCGGGTCCGGGCGCTGCTGCCCTCGATCACGGCGGTGGTCAGTTCGCCGCTGTCCCGGTGCCTTCAGACCGCTGGCGCGATCGCCGGGGATGCCGAGGTCACCACCGACCCGGATCTGATCGAGTGCGATTTCGGCGAGTGGGAGGGGCTGACCTTCGCCGAGGCCCGCGAGCGCTGGCCGGGGGAGCAGGAGGCCTGGCTGCGGTCCACGGCCGCGGCGCCGCCGGGTGGCGAGTCGTTCCAGGCGGTGGCGGAGCGCGTCCGCGCCGCGGCGGCCCGCATCCGCGCCGCCCACCCCGGCGGCAGCGTCGTGGTCGTCTCGCACGTCTCGCCGATCAAGCTGCTGCTGCGCGACGCCCTCGCCGCCGGCGACGCCTTCCTTCACCGCCTTTACCTGGACGCGGCCGGTGTCTCGGTCGTGGACTCCTGGCCCGACGGCAACGTCGCGGTGCGCACCGTCAACGACACCGCGCACCTTCCGGAACTGGGCGCCGGCTAGCAAGCACCGGCTGGGAAGCAGCTACTGGGAAGCACGGCGACCGCTTGGCGCAGGCGGGGCGCCGCTCGGCGCAGCGCGCCTCCTGCGCGGCGTGGTCCAGGTCACACCGTGGATATCGTCCGGCCGTCACCGAGATCCACAGTGATCACTTCCTACCGTCCAGGAGGTCCGATGAGTGACCTGGATCCCGCCGCGGCGCCACCCGCGGCGGCCACCCGGCGGGCCCGCGCCAGGGACCACAGCCCGTGGAACTGGCTGCTGTTCGTGCCGATCCTCGTCCCGCTGATCACGCCACTGTTCAACTTCGACACCCCGCGCCTGCTGGGCTTCCCGGGGTTCTACTGGCTGCAACTCGCGTTCATCGTCCTCGGCGTGGGGACCACCACGCTGGTCTACCGGATGACCAAGCGGAAGGGGTGAGGCGACCGTGTGGCAGGACCACCTCACCGAGATCATCATCTTCACGGTGCTGTTCCTCGCGGTCAGCGGCGTCGGCTTCGTCGCCGCCCGGTGGCGCCGCCCGGACAACATGCTCCACCTCGACGAGTGGGGCCTGGGCGGGCGCAGTTTCGGCGGCTGGATCACCTGGTTCCTGATCGGCGGCGACCTCTACACCGCGTACACCTTCGTGGCGGTGCCGGCGCTGCTGTTCGGCGCCGGCGCGGCGGGCTTCTTCGCCGTCCCGTACACGATCATCATTTACCCGCTGGTGTTCCTGGTGCTGGTCCGGCTGTGGTCGGTCTCGCACCGGCACAGCTTCGTGACCCCGGCGGACTTCGTCCGGGCCCGGTTCGGCTCGCCGACCCTGGCGCTGATCATCGCGATCACCGGCATCGTCGCCACCATGCCGTACATCGCGCTGCAACTGGTCGGCATCGAGGCCGTGCTCAAGACGATGGGCGTGACCGGTGAGTCCGCGATCGCCCGGCACCTGCCGATCATCGTGGCCTTCGCGATCCTCGCCGCCTACACGTACCAGTCCGGGCTGCGCGCCCCGGCGCTGATCGCGTTCGTCAAGGACACGCTGATCTACGTCGTGATCCTGGTGGCGATCTTCTACCTGCCGTACAAGCTGGGCGGCTGGGGCGCGATCTTCGACGCGGCGGACGCCAAGTTCAAGGCGACCCCGGCGCCCGGGGACGGCATCCTGCTCAACGGCAACAACCAGTGGCAGTACATCACGCTGGCGTTCGGCTCGGCGCTCGCGCTGTTCCTCTACCCGCACAGCCTCACCGGCGTGCTGGCCAGCAGGAACCGCGGCGTGATCAAGCGGAACATGTCGGCGCTGCCGGCGTACAGCCTGCTGCTCGGGCTGATCGCGCTGCTCGGGTACGCGGCGATCGCGGCCGGCGTGAAGCCGCTGCCGGGGACCAAGGCCGGCTCGGTCGACAGCAACACCGTGGTACCGCTGCTGTTCGACTCGCAGTTCCCGAGCTGGTTCGCCGGGATCGCGTTCGCGGCGGTGGGCATCGGTGCGCTGGTCCCCGCGGCGATCATGTCGATCGCGGCGGCCAACCTGTTCACCCGCAACATCTACAAGGAGTACCTGAGGCGGGACGCCAGCCCGGCGCAGGAGGCGAACGTCTCGAAGATCGCCTCGCTGGTGGTCAAGGTCGGCGCGGTCGCCTGCATCGTGTTCCTGGACCCGCAGTTCTCCATCGATCTCCAGCTCATCGGCGGCGTGATCATCCTGCAGACGCTGCCAGCGGTCGCGCTGGGCCTCTACACCCGGTGGTTCCACCGGGGTGCCCTGGTGACCGGCTGGGTGGCCGGTATGGGCCTGGGTATGTGGATGCTCTACGTGATCCCGAACGCGGCCACGAAGCGGGCCCACTTCGGCGGGTCCGCGTTCCCGCTGGCCAAGTTCGGCTTCGACACCCAGGCGACGGTGTACGTGGGCTTCGTCGCCGTCCTGGTGAACCTCGTCGTGGCCGCCCTCGTCACGCTCGCCCTGCGGGCGGGCAACGTGCCGGACGGCCCGGACGGCACGCGGCCGGACGACTACTTCGCCGACGAGGGGGACGCCCGGGTGCCGGCCCAGGCGGGCCCGGCTCCCGAGGAGGAGGCGCCGGCGGACGACACGCAGCCCGCACCGAAGGTGTAGGCGCCACCGCCGCGCAGTCGCGTACGGGCTCCGGTTTCTGCCCCCGTGGGCCGGGGCCCGTACGCCCGCCGAGCCGCCGCTACCGGCCGGGCGCCCGGGTGTGCTCGTCCATGGCGTGGTTGAGCCGGTGCAGGTACCGGGCCAGGGTCTCGCGCTCCTCCGCCGACCAGCCGGTGAGGATGCGCTCGTAGAGTTGCTCGCGCGCGGCCCGCACCCCGCTCAGCCGGGAGGCGCCGGCGGGGGTCATCGCGATCACGGCGCCGCGGCCGTCGCGCGGGTCTCGCTCGCGGCTCACCAACCCCTCGCGCAGCAGCGCCGCCACCTGCCGGGTCACCGTGGACCCGTCCAGGTGCAGGGCCGCCGCCAGTGCCGAGACGTTCTGCGGGCCGCCCTGCTCCAGCCGGCGCAGCAGCAGGTACGCCGCCCGGTCGAGCGCCCGGTGCGCCGCCACGGGCGTGACCCGCCGCGCCGCGTCGCCCCGACGCATCAGCAGGGCGACCTCGGTCTCGATCGCGCCGATCGCCGGATCCTGCCTGGTCACCGTGCCTCCCTGGGGTCAGTGGCGGTACCGAGTGTACTGCTTGTATCATACAGCTAGTTATCTGTAGGATGCAGTTATTGGAGGCGCAGTGCCGCAGGGCCCGGAACCCCATCGGAAGGCCATCTACGCCACCACCCTCGCCGCGTTCCTCGGTATCGCCGGCATCGGTGTGGTCGACCCCATCCTCCCGGTCATCGGCAGCGCCATGGGCCTGTCCGCCTGGCAGGTCGAGTTGCTGTTCACCGCGTACATCGCGGTCATGGCCCTCGGGATGATCCCGGCGACGCTGGCCACCGGCCGCTTCGGCTTCAAACCCGTGCTCATCGCCGGCGTCGCGACCGTCGGCGGCGCCGCGGTGGTCGCCTCGTTCAGCCGGAACATCGTCGAACTCGCCGCCCTGCGCGGCGTCTGGGGGCTCGGCAACGCCCTGTTCTTCGCCACCGCCCTGGTCGTCATGGTCGCCCTGGCCAACGACCGCGAATGGGTGGTCGGCCTGTTCGAGACCGCCCTCGGCCTCGCCTTCGCCGTCGGCCCGCTGATCGGCGGCGTGCTCGGCCGGGTCACCTGGCGCCTGCCGTTCTTCATGTGCGGCGTGTTCATGCTCGTCGCCCTCGCCGTCGCCGCCACCCAACTGCGCGAGCCGCCCCGGACCCAGCCCCCCGTGCGTCTCGCCGACATCGGCCGCACCTTCCGCCGCGGCCCGTTCGTCGCCCTCTGCGTGGTCACCGCCGCGTACAACTTCGTGTTCTTCATCGTGCTGGGCTACACGCCGCTGTTCCTGAAGCTCGCCGTGATCCCGCTCGGCCTGGCCTTCACCGGCTGGGGCCTCGGCCTCGCTGTCGGCATCCTCGGCGTCGGCCACCGCCTCGCCCACCGCATCGGCGCCGTGCAGACCCTCGGTGTCGCCATCGTCGGCCTGCTCGCCTGCATGGCCCTGTTCGCCACCTCCACCGGGCTGGTCGAATCGCTGATCGTCCTGGTCGGCTCCGGCCTGTTCATGGGCCTGGCCAACGCCAACCTCACCGACCTGGCCCTGATCCTCGGCTCCGCCGACCGCCGGGTCGCCACCGGCGCGTTCAACCTGGTCCGCTGGGGCGCCGCCGCACCGGCCCCGGTCGTCGCCGGCCTGCTCGCCGAACACGGCGCCGCCCTGCCGTACTGGGTCGGCTTCGGCATCCTGGCCGCGGGCGTCCTGGTCTACGCGCTCTCGGCCGGCGCCATGACCCGGGCCGCCCGTCCCCTTCCGCCGGCTCACGCCAACACGGCCGCCGTGCCCGAGGAGGTCCTGGGCGAGGTCTACTGACCGTGGCGGGCGCGGGCGGGAGGTCTTGGTACCGATCTGGCCAGAAAAGCGGCGTGTCGTACCAAGATTTCGCACCGGTAGTGCAGGCAAGGTTGGCGAGGTGGGTGCTCAGGCGAAGGCGCGGACCAGCAGGACGAGACCGATGACCGTGCCGAAGCCTACGATCAGCGCCCGCAGCACCGGCGCCGGCAACACCCGCGCCACCCGCGCCCCGACGTACCCGCCGGCCAGCGTCGCCGGCGTCAACACCACCACCGCCGCCCAGTTGACCGGGCCGAACAACGCGAACACCAGCAGCGTCACCAGGCCCACCAGCGCCGAGAAGACGTTCTTCAACGCGTTCACCACGGCCAGCCGCTCATCCAGGACCAGCGCCAGCGCCGCCACCAGCATGACGCCCAGCGCCGCACCGAAGTACCCGCCGTAGACCGAACCCAGCCCCACCATCACGTGCAGGGAAACCGCCTGCCGGCGCGCCGACATCTCCCGCGGATGCCCCACCAGCCCCCGCAGCCGCTCCTGGAACGCCAGGAGCGCCGCTGCCCCCAGTACCAGAAAAGGCACAACGACCTCGAACGCCCGCGCCGGCGTCAACAACAACAGCGCACACCCCGCCACCGCACCCACCACCGCGGTCGGCAGCAGCATCCGCAGCCGCCGCCCCTGCCCACCCAGATCGGCCCGGCTGCCGAACACCGAGGCCACATACCCCGGGAATACCGCCACCGAATTGCTGACGTTGGCCGGCACGGGCGGCAACCCGATCGCCACCAGCGTGGGGAACGTCACCAGCGAACCGCCCCCCGCCACCGCGTTCACCGCGCCCGCCGCCAGGCCGGCGGCGAGCAGTAGCAGCGCCTGCGAGATCTCCATCGGTACGACACGGTAGTCTTGGACGACGACGGACGAGTCGACCGGGCGGTCGCGTCGGCGGTCCATTGACCGCCGCCGAGGAACGTCCGGACTCCACAGGGCAGGGTGGTTGCTAACGGCAACCCGGGGCGACCCGCGGGACAGTGCCACAGAAAACAAACCGCCGGGCACCATGGTGCCCGGTAAGGGTGAAACGGTGGGGTAAGAGCCCACCAGCACCCCGGGTGACCGGGGTGGCTAGGTAAACCCCACCCGGAGCAAGGCCAAGTAGGGTCCCCGCCGCGAGGCGGTGACCCGCGCAGGCGTTCGAGGGCGGCCCGCCCGAGCCTGCGGGTAGGCCGCTGGAGCCTGCCGGCGACGGCAGGCCGAGATGGATGACCGCCGGCCGACGGGGAGCAACTCCCGTCGGTGCACAGGATCCGGCGTACAGGTCGACTCGTCCGTCGCCCCCGCTCGGCGTGGTGGGGAGCGGCTGAGTTCAAGTCATTGACTTGCCTCGATGGGCGTTGCTGGTCGGCATCCGGCGCCCCCGACGTCCCACCTCGCGTACCGTCTCGTGAGCAAGGCGGCCGCCAGCTTCAAGCTGAAACAGCTCGCACCACTGTGGACGACATCGTCGCTAGTCCTCGGCGGGCCGGAAGCCACAGCGTCGTGATGCCGAGTTCTTCGTTCATTGCCGCCAACCGGTACTCCTGGCACACATCGGCGCGGTTCCGGACGCCACGCACGATCACGCTCGACCGGTGTTCGCGGCAGAAGGCAGCCGTCAGACCACCCCACGCCCTCACCGCCACGTTGCTCCAACCGGGCGGCAGCGTGGTGCGAAGAGCCGCCAGCCGCTTTCTCGGCGTACACAGTGGTTTGGGGTCGGTTGGGAAAGGATTGGATGAACGGAACGGGGCCGTGGCTCGTCGTCCCTCGTGAGCCGCACGGTGCGCGCTGTGTCGATGCGCGATCCTCGGTCGTCGCAGCGGCGGGTGGTGTGCGGAGAGGCTCTAGCATGCCCGCGAGGGTGGGAAGGATTGGTACATGTCGGGTATCAACGACGGCGGTGGTGGCCTGCGGCGGTCGTGGCGGTCGGGATGGCTGGCTCGTTTGTTGGTCGCCGTCGGTGTGCTCGCCGGGGCGGTCCTGGTTTCCGCGTCTCCGGCACAGGCATACGTCGGTCCGAACCTGCTGCGCAACTGGGCGACCGGCCGCTGCCTGGACAGCAACCGAAACGGCAACGTCTACACGTCGCCGTGCGACGCCAGCCGCGGAAACCGGTTCCAGCTGTGGCAACCGGAGAAAATCGGCCAACAGGACCATGACGTCGTCCGGTTGAAGAACGTCGAGACTGGCATGTGTATCAGTTGGGGGAGGTGGGGTTACCCGGTCGCTAACAGGGGCACCGTCTACACATCCGCCGACTGCATTCAGGACCTCGGAGCCTGGGAGGCGTGGGGCACGAGCTGGACGATGGTGCAATTCAGGGATATCCATATAGGCGGTTGTCTCGACAGCAATGGCGCTGGCGAGGTCTACTACCTTGAGTGCAACTCCAGTGGTTACCAAAAGTGGCGGTTGGGCTACTAATCCCGTACGGGTGGCGCCCGTGCCGTAGGGAATGTGGCATCCCTATCGTTTCTCGGTGAGGGATGCGCTTCCCACCCGCGATCAACGCCGCGCGGTGCTTGCGGAGCGCTTGTGGGGCTGCTGGCGCCGGATCCGGGCACACCGGTGTCGCGGTAAGCTCAATCCGTTGGAAGGACGTGGCGGGTGCCGAGAGGCCCCGCCACGTTCGTTTGCCGCCCGCAGCGTCGTCAGCGAACGCGGCTCGGGTAACCAGGTACCGCGTGCTCTTGGATGACAGCGGCGGTTTCGGTATTGGTCAAGAAGAGAGTCGCTGTCGTGGCCTCGGCTGGTGAACGGCTGGACCAAGGAAGCGTGGTAGGAAAAGGACGTCGGCCTTGCAGCGTTACGAGTACGTGGTGTGGTTCAGGAATCCGGCCCTGCCGGCCGACGATGAGGACTACGAGTGGCCGGCGGTCTTCGTCGTGGAGGCCGCGAGCGCGGACGACGCACAGTCCTGGGGCGACCATCTCGGACGTCGATGGGCCGACGGTGCTGGCGAGATCTTCCTCTACTCGGCAGTCGAACCGTTCGTCCGATCCGTCGAGGCGGATCGGTTGCCGGTCGTGCCGTACGGGGTTGAGGTTTCCGACGAGCACATCGGCTGGTGATCCATGCCAGAGACAGGGTCGGGTGGCTAGGGTCGCGGGTATGAGCGCTTCCGTCGAACTCCGGCCGATGACCGATGAGCAGTTCGCCGCCTTCTGTGAGTCTACTGTAGAGGGGTACGCCCAGGAGATCGAGGCTTCGGGGTTGCTTCCGGCCGCGGAGGCGCGGGAGAAGGCGCTCAGGGACCAGGCGACGTTCCTGCCGCAGGGCCACCGGACGCCCGACCACTACCTGTGGATCGCGTACGACGGCGACGCGGAGGTCGGGTGGCTGTGGTTGGGCGTGAAGGAGCGGTCGAACGGACTGCACGCGTTCATCTACGACATCGCGGTACGGGAGGAGTCGCGCCGCAAGGGGTACGGTGCGGCGATCATCGAGGCGGCCGAGGCGGTGTGCCGGGAGAGGGGTGCGGTCGAGATCGGGCTGAACGTGTTCGGCTTCAACCACGCCGCGCGGGGGCTGTACGAGAAGGTGGGCTTCGAGGTCGCCGCCGTGCAGATGCGCAAGCGGCTGTAGCGCGCCAAGCCTGTAGCGCGCCGAGCGCGCCGAGCGGCTGTGGCGTACGGCGGTTAGCCTCGCGGCATGGCATCCAATCCGCCCCACGACCGGCGGGACCAGCTGCGCCAGATCGAGAGCGGTCTGCTGGAGGGCGAGCAGGTCATCGCGGTCTACGACGCGATCGGCACGGGAACCGGGTTCATCGGGCTGACCAACCGGCGCGTCATCGTGCAGGACCGGTCGTTCGTGGGGCGGAAGGTGGCGCTCACCAGCATCCCGTACTCGAAGATCACGAGCGTGAGCGTGGTGAGCAACAAGTCGTGGGGCGGTTCGTTCTTCTCCACCGGCGCGATCGCGATCCACGTCGGTGCGCAGACGTACGAGGTGGAGTTCCGTGGCGAGCAGAAGAGCCACCACGTCCACAATGTGATCCTGCACTACATCTCGTGACGCCGACCGGTCAGGCCGACTCCCGCTCCACGAGGGTGGAGTTGAAGATGACCGAGCGGGCCAGGTGGCCGGGTTCGCGGATGCTGGCCAGGAGCAGGCGGGCCATCTCGCCGGCCATCTCCTCGACCGGTTGGCGGATCGTGGTGAGTTGCGGGCGGCAGGCCAGTGCCGCGCTGCTGTCGTCGAAGCCGACCACGGCGATGTCCTCGGGGACCCGCTTGCCGAGTTCGGCGAGGGTGCGCAGGGCGCCCACGGCCATCAGGTCGCTGGCGACGAACAAGCCGTCCACGTCGGGGTGGCGGGCGAGCAGGTCGCGGGCGGCGGCCTCGCCGCTGGCCTGGGTGAAGTCGCCCGGCACGGCGGGCACGTCGTGGATGCCGTGCGCGGCCAGGGCGGAGCGGAAGCCGCTGAGCCGGTCCTCGCCGGCGGGCATGTCCTGCGGCCCGGCGATGGTGGCCACGCGGCGCCGGCCGCGGGCGAGCAGGTGCTCGGCGGCGAGGCGGGCGCCGGCCCGCTGGTCGGTGTCGACGAAGCTGATCGGGATGGGCTGGCCGGGCCGGGCGGAGAGGACGGCCGGCACGTGCAGGTCGGTGACCTGCCTGGGCAGCGGGTCGGCCACGTGGCTGGAGATGAGCAGCACCCCGTCGACGTGGCCCTGCCGCAGGTACCGCAGGACCTGGTGGTGGGCGGGCGCGTCGGCCGGGATGATGACCAGGTGGACGCCCTGCGGGCGGAGCACCTCCTGGGCGCCCGCGGTGAGCCGGCCGAAGTAGGGGTCGGTGAAGATGCGGTTGAGGAAGTCGGCGTCGTAGTGCCGGCTGCCGGGCTCGGAGATGACCAGGGCGACCGAGTCGGTGCGCCGGTTGACCAACGAGCGGGCGGCGATGTTCGGCACGTAGCCGATGGCCGCGATGGCGCGCTCCACGTTCTCGCGGATGCTCGGGTCGACCGTCGGTACCGCGTTGATGACCCGCGAAACGGTCGCCCGGGAAACGCCCGCGAACTCCGCCACCTGCTCCAGGGTGGGCGGCCGTCCCCCACCGGTCGACCTCGCCATGCGACCAGTTATAGCACCCGGAGAGCGCTCTCTCTGCCCCCGTCGACCCACGGTGCCGTCACGACGCCGGGCCGCCGGGGGTGCCGCCGGTCGCGCCGCCGGGCAGGCCGGCGAGCAGGTCCAGGTCGGCACGGCGGCGGTTCTGTGCCGCCGCTGCCAGCGCTTTCGTGGCCGGATCGGTGCCCGCGTCACGCTCCCCGGCGCACACCAGGACGCCCTGGTCCAGGTGCTCCAGCAGGGTCGACGTGAACCGTGTCACGAACGCCGAGCCCCGGTGCCGGCCGATCTCCGCCAGTTCGGCCGGGGTGACCATGCCCGGCAGGTCGTGCCCGGCGTGCACGTTGGTGTCGGGCAGCCCGGCCCGGTCGCGCAGCGCGCGCAGGTCGGCCAGTTCGGCGCGGTGACCGGCGCCGATCCGGGCGGCGACCTCGGCCGCCGCCCGGTCGGTGGTGCGCGACGGCACCAGGTCCAGCAGGGCGAGCGCCTGCTCGTCCATCGGGATCATCAGTTGGAGCCAGGCGACGTCGGTGGCCCCGAAGGCGCCCGCGGCGGCCGGGGACGCGACCGCCGGCGGTGGAGCCGCCTGGCGGGCCGGCCGGGGCCGGTGGACGGTCCAACCCGCCACCAGCGCACCGGCCAGCACCGCCGTCGCGATCGAGACCCAGAGCAGGCGCGAGCGCATCACGGACGCCCGTCGGCACCGCACTTGACGATGATCCGGAGGCAGTCGTTGACCCGCCGGGCCAGTTCGTCGGCGGGCCACGCGTTGAAGAAGTCACCGTGCATCGTGTACCCGGGCCCGGAGGAGAGCCGCAGCCGCGCCGGGTCGCCGGTGACCGGGTACCGGAGCACCTGGCGCAGCTTCGGCACCGGCACCGGGTGGGTGGCCGGGCAGTCGCCGTTCACCGGGTACGCCATGTGGCTCTTGTGGTCCGCCGAGTCCAGGTCCCGGCCGTTCCAGCACTGCGGGAAGTCCAGATAGGACTCAAGCAGGCCGTCGGCCGGGCAGTTCACGAAGTCCTTGCCCGGGTTCACCTCGCCGTGGTGCAGGCAGGACCAGCGCGAAATGGTGTTGTCCTCCGGGCCGGTCGCCGTCGCGTTGCCCGCCACGACCCGCAGCCCCGGTGGGAACGGCTGGATGCGCGCGATCACGTCGTCTCGCACACCCTCACCGAGGTAGTAGAAGGTGGTACCGGTGGGTTGCACCGCCACGTCGTTCACGTACAGCGTCGGCACCCAGTACGAGGACTTGTCGACCGATGGGTTGCAGGTGGTGGCGGCGTTCTGGAGCGCCGCCAGATCGGTGTACGCGTTGGTGACCACGCTGCCGAAGAAGCTGTGCATGTGCGAGGCGCCGGGCAGACCGGGGAAGATGATCGGGTCGTCCGGCAACTGGTGGGAGTACGGGCAGTCGGCCAGGAACTCGGCCACCCGCACCGCTCCGGGCGGGATGGTCGGTGGGGTGGTCGTGCCGCCGCCGGTACCGAAGACCTGGAACTCCCACAGCGAGACGCCGTACTGCGTCGCGCGCCTGGTGGTGCTGACCCGCACGTACCGACCGCTGCCGTTGGCGTTCAGCGTCTGCGTGCCGCCGGTGCCGGTGGTGGTGCTGTAGATGGTGGTCCACGCGCTGCCGTTGGTGGACGTCTGGACGGTGTACGCCGTCGCGTAGGCCGCCTCCCAGGCGAGCACGACCCGATTGACGGTGGCGGTGCCGCCCAGGTCCACCTGAATCCATTGTGGATCACTAAACGCGCTCGACCACCGGGTGCCGAGATTGCCGTCCACCGCGTTGGACGCGGGGGAGCCGCCGTTCTCGACCGACGAAGCGGTGGCGGGGCGCCCCTGCGACAGCGGCGTCTCCGCGGCCTGGGCGAGCGTGGTGGCGTACGTGCCGAGCAGGGCGGCCAGCGCGGTGGCGGCGGCCAGGACGGGTATCCGTTTCATGAAGCCTCCCCTGATGAAGCGGACCTTGGTGAGAGGGGGACCGGCGGCGGTTCGGCGCCACGCCGCCGGCCCCCCGGCCTGAGTTACTGGTAGACCCGCACGTAGTCGACGAGCATCCGGGACGGGAACGGCGTCGTGCCGTCCACCGGGCCGGGGAAGTCCCCGCCCACCGCGAGGTTCAGGATGAGGTAGAACGGGTGGTCGAAGACCCAGGGCCCGCGGGTGGACTCCACGGTCGCCTTGCTGGCCACGAAGACCGTCTGGTTGTCCACCTTGAACGTGATGCCCGTGCTGTCCCACTCGGCGGCCCAGACGTGGAAGTCATTGGCGAAGTCGGCGCCGCCGGGCGCGTTGTACTTCTGCCCGTACCCGCCGCCGCCGTTGTAGGCGGGCGCGTGCAGGGTGGAGTAACTCTCCACTGTGTTGCGACCGAGTACCTCCATGATGTCGATTTCGCCGTTGTACGGCCACGGCCGCCCGGTGAGGAAGTCGGCGCCCATCATCCAGAACGCGGGCCACAGCCCGTTGCCCTTCGGCACCTTGATGCGCGCCTCGACCCGCCCGTACTGGAAGGTGAAGTGGCCGCCGGTGTTCATCCGGTGCGACGTGTAGTCGCGGCCGCCGGCGGTCTCCCGGCGCGCCTCGATGACCAGCGAGCCGGTGCCGTCCATCGACGCGTTGTTGTTGTTCGAGTAGTACTGGACCTCGTTGTTCTGCCCGGTGCCCGGGTCGATCGTCCACTTCGACGGGTCGGGCTTGCTGCCCGCGACGCCGTTGAACTCGTCGCTGAACACCAGCCGGGTGGCGGGGAACGCCGGGTCCGGTGGGCCGGCCGGCGGCTGGGTCGGCGCGCCGCCCGTGCCGTAGACCTTGAACTCCCACAGCGAGTACCCGTACGGGCCCACCCGCGCCGTGCCGTACATCCGTACGTACCGGCCGGTGCCGGAGACGTTCAGGGTCTCCTTGAAGCCCTTGCCCGCGGTGGTGGAGTAGATCGTCGTCCAGGTGGACGCGTTCGGCGACACCTGGATCTGGTACGCCGTCGCGTAGGCCGGGTCCCACTGGAGGACGACCTGCGTGACGGTCGCCGTGGCTCCCAGGTCGACGTAGATCCAGCCCGGGTCGACCCAGCCGGTGGTGGAACTGGTCGCCCAGCGGCTCGCCGGGTCGTTGTCGAACGCCTTGTCGGCGGTGCACGGGTTGCAGTTCACGTCGTTCTGCTCGGAGGAGGCCACCGCCGGCTTCCGGTACGACAGCAGGACGCTGCCGCCCGGCGGGGGAGTGGTCGGCGGGGTCGTCGTCGGCGGGGTGGTTGTCGGCGGCGTGGTGCCGCCGTCGCCCACCCGGATCTGGAACTCCCACAGCGAGTACCCCCACTGGGTCGCCCGCGCGGTGCCGTACAGCCGCACGTACCGGCCACTGCCGGAGACGGTGAGGTTCTGTACGCCGCCGGTGCCGGTGGTGGTGGAGTAGATCGAGGCCCAGGTGCTGGCGTTCGCGGAGGTCTGGATCTGGAAGGCGGTTCCATAGGCGGCCTCCCAGTTCACCGTGACCCCGCAGATCGACCGGGTGCTGCCCAGGTCGACCTGGAGCCACTGCGGGTCGGCGGCCGCGCTCGACCAACGGGTGCCCGCGTCGCCGTCCACCGCCGCGGACGCGGGGAACGCCGCCGACTCGGTCGAGGACGCCGTGGCGGTCCGGCCCTGCGCGGCGTTGGCGGTGCCGCACCCGGCGGTGGTGCCGCCGCCGAAGACCTGGAACTCCCAGAGCGAGACGCCGTACTGGGTGGCCCGCTTGGTGGCGGTCAGCCGTACGTACCGGCCGGTTCCGGCGACGGTGATGCTCTGGTTGCCGCCGGTCCCGCCGACGGTGGTGTTGACGGTGGTGAAGGTGGCGCCGTCGGTGGAGACGCCGATGGTGAAGTCGGTGGCGTAGGCGGCCTCCCAGGTCAGCGCCACCCGGGTGATCGGGACGGACGAGCCCAGGTCCACCTGGATCCACTGGGGGTCGCTGAACGCGCTGGACCAGCGGGTGGAGGTGTTGCCGTCGACCGCGGCGGAGGCCGGGGTGCCGGCGTTCTCGGTGGACGAGGCGGTCGCCGGGCGGCCCTGCGAGAGCAGGGTCTCGGCGGCGTCCGCGACGAGCGCGGTGACCGTCAGGTACGAGCCCAGCAGCGCGGCCAGGGCGGTGGACAGCGCGGCCAGGCGCCATCGGTGTAGCGGCCGGCGCCGCCGGACGGGCGGGGGGACAGCCCCATCCATGGCTGCTCCTTCGTGTGTGTCGGCGCGGTTACCGGTCGATGACCGGCCGGTGAGAGAGCGCTCTCTCAAACGACACGATGACCGCTGATAAGACCGCTGTCAATGGTGCGGGCCGGCCGGGGGAGCGCTCTCCCGCCGGCCCGGTCCGTATCCGCCCAGCCCGCGCCGGTTCCGCAACAATTCGACGGGTATCTCTTGAAAGTTAGTTACGCCTCTGCTCAGATGTACGGAGCTATTCTTCGTCCCTCCCTCACCCCCAAGGAGGAGCACATGAGGATCCGCACGCTCTGCCTATCGGTGGCCCTGGCCATCGGCGGCAGCCTGCTGGCCGGCGTACCCGCCTCGGCCGCCACCGTGACCTACGGGCAGGACGTCTCCAGCTACCAGGGCAACGTGAACTGGACCGCGCAGTGGAACGCCGGATCGCGCTTCGCGTTCGTCAAGGCGACCGAGGGGACCGGCTACACCAACCCCTACTTCGCGCAGCAGTACAACGGGTCGTACAACGTGGGCATGATCCGCGGCTCGTACCACTTCGCGCTGCCGGGCAACTCCGGCGGCGCCGCCCAGGCGGACTACTTCGTCAACCACGGCGGCGGCTGGTCCAAGGACGGCAAGACGCTGCCGGGCGCGCTGGACATCGAGTACAACCCATACGGCGCCACCTGCTACGGGCTCTCCCAGGCGTCGATGCGCAGCTGGATCTCCGCGTTCATCAACCAGTACCACGCGCGGACCGGGCGCTGGGCGGTCATCTACACCACCACCGACTGGTGGACGACCTGCACCGGCAACTACTCCGGCTTCTGGGCCAACTCGCCGCTGTGGCTCGCGCGGTACGCCAGCTCGCCCGGCACCCTGCCGGCGGGCGCGCCCACCTGGTCGTTCTGGCAGTACTCCAGTTCCGGCCCGTTCGCCGGCGACTCGAACCAGTGGAACGGCGCCCTGGACCGGCTGAAGGTACTGGCCTGCAACGGCCCCTGCTGATCCCGCGTCATCTCCCGTGGCCGGTCCGGACTCGCTCCGGGCCGGCCACGGCGCTGTTCCGCGTTGGAGGTGTTGTGTGGGACGGAGGCGGCGGCGCTGTTCCGCGTTGGAGGTGTTGTGTGGGACGAAGGCGGCGGCGCTGCTGCGCGGTAGAGGTGTTGTGTGGGCGGGAGACAGCGGCGCTGCTGCGCGGCGAAGGCGTTGCGCGGCCGGGCCGCCGAGCGCGGTCAACCGCCGCGATCGGGACGGGGAACGGCGCCGCGTGCGCATCATCCCGCTGGCGATGAACCATGCCGCGTTGGCTCGCGCGATGGCCACCGGCGCCCTGATCCCGCCCTGGCTTGGCGCGTGCCGGTTCACGGCTCCAGCGGTGTGGCACGCGGTGCGGCCCGGTCCGACGTTGGCCTTTCGGGTGAACGCCGCCCCGGCTTTTTCGGCAGGCTTCCGCGCGGCCCTCGCCGGAGCCCCTAATGGGCCCTGACAGCGGTAAATTCCTTTGCCGATAAGGGTTGCGGGCCGCAAAGCGTACCCCACCCAATGCTCCGGCGCTGCCCGTCTACTGTGGAAGCGGTTGTGAGTTTCGCGCGAATCGGTGGCGGATGTGCCGTTTGCGGTGCACAGTGATGGCATGAGTAGCGAAGGCGGTGGGCGGTACTACTGGTGCGTGCGCCACTCTCGCGTGGAGACGGACGCCGATGCGTGCCCGGCCACGGACCGCATGGGGCCGTACGCGTCAGCCGCCGAGGCCGAGGGCGCGCTCAGTCGTGTCCAGGAGCGCAACGTCGCCTGGGACGCGGAGGACGCCCGCTGGGAAGGGGAGACCGACTAGCCCGCCGCAGCGCGAAGCGTCGCCATCCGTGGTGCCGGCTCGTTTTCCCCTCCGAAGGCGCGGACGGGGCGCGTGCCGAGGGGGCCGACCGGCACCGACGGATCACCGAATTACCAAAGGGGACAGTGCCCCACCCATTCCTAGGAGGAAACGACCATGGCCGCAACCGAGTGGCCCACCACCGAACCGGCCGGCAGACGCCCGGCCACCGAAGCCGCCCCGGCCGACCTCGCCATGCCGCCGAACGGTTCCGCGAACGGTTCCGCGAGCGATTCCATCGACGCGGTCAAGAGCGTCGCGGGTGCGGTGCTGAACGGGACCGGGTCCGTGGAGAACGCCGTCACCCCGGGGGATGACAACGACAGGGCCGGCGTGGAATCCGGCGCCGCGGGCAGCAAGCCGGCAACCGCCAGGCGCCGCGCCGCCGGCACCCGCACGACCCCGGCGACGAAGACGGCGACGAGGGCCGCGGCCACGAAGACGGCGGCCACGAAGATCGCCGCCGCGAAGACCGCCGCTGCCAAGACGGCGGTGACCAAGACGGCGGCGAAGGCCGCGGCCGCGGGCACGGGCGAGCGGGCGGTCAGCGGCCGGGCTGCCGTCGCGAAGGCAACGAGCGCCAAGCGCACCTCCGCGCGGGCGGCCGCGACGGGTGCGGCTCGCGAGACCGCCGTTGCGCGCGGCAAGACGGGCGGCACGTCGGCGGCGCGGGGCACGACGGCGCGGGCGGCGAAGAGCGCCGCCGGCAAGGCGACCGGCCCGGCGACCGCGACCCGCTCGGCGGGCCGGGCCAGCGCCACGCGCCCGGCCGCGACCACCCGCACGGCCGCCGCGAAGGCCGCGGGGAAGGCGGCCGGCAAGGCCGCGGGCAAGACCACGGGTCGCCCGGCCGCGGCGAGCAAGGCCACCGCGCCGGCCAAGGCCGCGTCGAAGGCCGCCGCGACGGCGACGGCGACCAAGGCCACCGCGACGAAGGCCGCCTCGAAGGCGGCCGCGAGCAAGGCCACCGCGTCGAAGGCCGCGTCGAAGGCGACGGCGTCGAAGGCGGCCGCGAGCAAGGCTGCCGCGACGAAGGCCGCGACGAAGGCCGCGGCGAGCAAGGCCGCGTCGAAGGCCACTGAGACCAAGGCTGCCGCGTCGAAGGCCGCGTCGAAGGCGGCGGCGAGCAAGGCCGCCGCGAGCAAGGCTGCCGCCAAGGCGGCTGCGACCAAGGCTGCCTCGTCGAAGGCTGCGTCAACGGCGACGGCGTCGAAGGCCGCCGCGAGCAAGGCCGCCTCGAAGGCTGCTGCGTCGAAGGCTGCTGCGAGCAAGGCCGCCGCGAGCAAGACTGCGTCGAAGGCGACGGCGACCAAGGCCGCTGCGTCGAAGGCTGCTGCGTCGAAGGCCGCGTCGAAGGCGACGGCGAGCAAGGCCGCGTCGAAGGCGACCGCGAGCAAGTCGGCGACGAAGGCCGCCGGGAGCAAGGCGGCCGGGCGGCCGGCGGCGAAGAAGGCCGCGGCGACTCGGGGTACCGCGGCGAAGGCGACCGGTACGCGGGCGTCGAGCACGCGGCCGGCGGCGAAGAAGGCGGCGACCAAGCCGGCCACGAAGGCCGCCGGGCGGAAGGCAGCGGCGCGGTCCAGCGTGGCGGCGCAGGCGCCGGTGAAGAAGACCGTGACCGCGGCGACGGGTACCGCCCGGTCCACCAAGTCGACGACCTCGCGGCCGTCGGCGGCGAAGTCGACGGCCCGCAAGGCGGCGGGCGCCAAGAAGACGGCGCCGGCCAAGAAGGCCACCACCCGCAAGACGGCCGCCACCAAGGCGACGCCGACGAAGGGCGCCGCCAAGAAGGTGACGGCGAAGAAGGCGACCCCGTCGAAGAGCGTGGCCGCCAAGAGCGCCGGCGCCCGGAGCACGGCCGCCAAGAAGTCCGCGGCGGCGACGAAGGCCACCGCCAAGAAGACGGCGGCCAAGGCGACGGCGAAGAAGACCACCGCCGCCAAGAGCACCACCGCGCGGAAGGCGGCCGCGAAGAAGACCACGGTCGCCAAGCGCACCGGCGCCACGACGGCGACGAAGGCGGCGACGCGGACCGCGGCGGCCAAGAAGGCGGCCCCGGCCAAGTCGACGAAGGCGGCACCGGCGAAGAAGGCCGCCGCGAAGAAGGCGGCCAAGACCGCGCCGGCGAAGAAGAGCGCCGCCACCAAGTCCGCCACCAAGGCGGCGCGGAAGGCGGCCAGGGCCTCCTGAGGCGGGCGGGGTAAGAATGACGCGTGACCCGACGCGTCCGAGCGCCCCGCATCGACTTCGGTGCGCTGCGCCGTGAGCTGGAACTGCCCGAGCGGTTCCCGCCCGCGGCGCAGCGCGAGGCCGAGGAGGCGGCCGGTGCGCCGCCGCCCGGTACCGACCGGACCGATCTGGACCTGGTGACGATCGACCCGCCGTCCTCGCGCGACCTGGACCAGGCGATGTGCCTGCGCCGGCGCGCGGGCGGCGGGTTCCGCGTGTGTTACGCCATCGCCGACGTGGCGGCGTACGTGCGCCCGGACGGCGCGCTGGCGCGGGAGACCTGGCGCCGCGGGCAGACGGTGTACCTGCCGGACGGCAACGTGCCGCTGCACCCGCCGGCGCTGAGCGAGGGCGCGGCCAGCCTCCTGCCCGACGGCGACCGCGCCGCCGTGCTCTGGACCATCGACCTGGACGCCGACGGCGCGACCGTCGCGGTGCGCCTGGAACGGGCCCGGGTCCGCAGCCGGGCCAAGCTGGACTACGCGGGCGTGCAGGCCGCGCTGGAGTCCGGCACCGCGCCGGAGCCGGTGGCGCTGCTGCCCGAGATCGGGCGCCTGCTCGTGCGCCGGGGCCTGGACCGGGGCGCCATCAACCTGCCGACGCCGGAGCAGGAGGTCGCGCCGGTGAACGGGGGCGGCTGGCGGCTCGTGCTGCGCAGCACCGCGCCGGTCGAGGAGTTCAATGCCCAGATCTCGCTGCTGACCGGCATGGCGGCCGGGGAGATCATGCTGGCCGGGCGCGTCGGGCTGCTGCGGACCATGCCGGCGCCGCCGGTCGACGCGGTGGCGCGACTGCGCGCCGCGGCGGTGGCGCTGGGCGTCTCCTGGCCGGCGGGGGCCCGGGTCGGCGAGGTGGTGGCCGAAGTGGACCCCGGGGACCCGCGCGGCGCCGCCTTCCTGGACCAGGCGGCCGAGTTGCTGCGCGGCGCCGGGTACACGCCGTTCGACGGCGCGCCGCCGGAGCGCACCGGGCACGCGGGCGTCGGCGCCCCCTACGCGCACGTCACGGCCCCGCTGCGCCGGTTGGCCGACCGGTACGCCACCGAGGTCTGCCTCGCGCTGCACGCCGGCGCCGAGGTACCCGAATGGGCCCGTGCCGCGCTGGCCGGGCTGCCGGAGGTGATGACGGCGACCGGGCGGGTGGCCGGCGCCGCCGAGCGGGGCGCCGTGGACCTGGCGGAGGCGGTGCTGCTGGCGGGCCGGGTCGGCGAGACCTTCGACGCCGCCGTGATCGACGTGGACGCGCCGCGCCGCGCCGCCACCCGGCAGCCCCGCGGGACGGTCGCCCTCGACGAGCCGGCGGTGCGGGCCCGGTGCGAGGGCGAGCTACCGGTGGGTGAGCGGGTGCCGGTCCGCCTCGCCGAGGCCGACCCGAAGCGCCGCCACGTCCTCTTCCGCCACCCCTGACGGCCGCACCTCCGGCAGCCGCCGGCCGCGGCGGTACCGGGGCCCCGAGCCGCCAGGTTTGACAGGATGGCGGGATGGCGGAGCAGAGCATCACGGTCGGCATCCTGGGCGGCACCGGCGACCAGGGGCGGGGGTTGGCGTACCGGTTCGCCCGCGCGGGCGTGCCCGTCCTCGTCGGCTCGCGGACCGAGGAGAAGGGCCAGCAGGCCGCCGAGGAGCTGGCGAAGCTGCCGGGCGTGCGGGCGACGCCACGCGGTGGGGCCAACCCGTGGGTGGCGGCCGGCGCCGACGTGGTGATCGTCGCGGTCCCCTGGGAGGGGCACGGCGACCTGCTGGCGAGCCTCCGCGAGCCGCTCGCCGGCAAGATCGTCGTGGACTGCGTGAACCCGCTCGGCTTCGACAAGCAGGGCCCGTACCCGCTGCCGGTCGAGGAGGGCAGCGCGGCGCAGCAGGCCGCCGCGATCCTGCCGGAGGCGCGCGTCTGCGCCGCCTTCCACCACGTCAGCGCGCCGCTGCTGGCCGACCCGGCCGTCGACGAGATGCACCTGGACGTGCTGGTGCTGGGCGACGACCGGGCGGCCACCGAGACCGTGCAGGCGCTCGCCGGCCGCATCCCCGGGGTCCGGGGCATCTACGGCGGCCGGCTGCGCAACGCCCACCAGGTGGAGGCGTTCACCGCGAACCTGATCGCGATCAACCGCCGGTACCGGGCGCACGCGGGGGTGCGCATCACCGACGTGTGACCCGGCGGGTCAGCGGAAGGTGTGCTCCTCGGCGGGGAACTGGCCGCCCCGGACCTCCTCCGCGAACCGGCGCGTGGCCTCCGTCAGCGCGCCGGCCAGGTCCGCGTACCGCTTGACGAAGCGCGGCGTCTTGCCGGTACGCAGGCCCGCCATGTCCTGCCAGACGAGCACCTGCGCGTCGGTGTCCGGCCCGGCGCCGATGCCGACCGTGGGCACCGGCAGGTCGTTGGTGATGCGCTTGGCCACGTCGCCGGTCACCATCTCCAGCACGATCGCCGACGCGCCCGCCTCGTACACCGCGTGGGCGTCCGCCACGACCTCCTCGGCGGCGTCGCCGCGGCCCTGCACCCGGTACCCGCCGATGCCGAACTCGCGCTGCGGGGTGAACCCGACGTGCGCGAAGACCGGGATGCCGGCGCCGGTGATGGCCTCGATCTGGGCGGCGATGCGCCGGCCGCCCTCCAGCTTCACCGCGTGGCAGCCGCCCTCCTTCATGAACCGGACGGCGGTGCGCAGCGCCTGGGCCGGACCCTCCTCGTACGAGCCGAAGGGCAGGTCCCCGATGACCAGCGCGCGGGAGGTGGCGCGCACCACCGCCCGCACCAGCGGGAGCAGGTCGTCGGCGGTGACGGGCACGGTGGTCTCGTACCCGAACACGTTGTTGGCGGCCGAGTCGCCGACCAGCAGGACCGGGATGCCCGCCTGGTCGAAGACGGCGGCGGTGTACTGGTCGTACGAGGTGAGCATCGGCCATTTCTCGCCGCGCTCCTTGGCGGCGATCAGGTCGCGGGTACGCACGCGCCGGTTGGCGGCGCCGCCGTACAGGCTGGGCACCTCTGCCTGGGACATCATCGTCTCCTCTCCCCTCGAGGCCGCGCCCGCGGTCCCCGGGGTGTCAAGGCCGATGGTGCCATCCGCCGCCGCGGCGCCGTCAGCCTTCAGTGGAAGATTTCACAGCGCTCTCCGCCTGTCGCCGCTTGCGGCCCTCCGGCGGCGCCTCGGGTTCCCGGAACCGGTTGGTGATCGGCAGCCGGCGGTCCCGGCCGAACGCCTTGATGGTGATCTTGGGGCCGGGCGCGGCCTGGCGCCGCTTGTACTCGGCCCGGTCCACCATCTTCGCCACCCGGTCCACCTCCGCCGGGTCGTGCCCGGCCTCGATCAGCTCGGCGCGGCCGCGGTCACCCTCCACGTACCCGGCCAGGATCTCGTCAAGCAGGTCGTAGTCCGGCAGCGAGTCCGAGTCGAGCTGGCCGGGGCGCAACTCGGCGCTGGGCGGCTTGGTGATCGAGCTGCGCGGGATGGGCGGCTCCTCGCCGCGTGCCCCGGCCGCGGCGTTGCGCCAGAGCGCGAGCCGCCAGACCATCGTCTTCGGCACGTCCTTGATCGGGTTGAACCCGCCCACCGAGTCGCCGTAGAGGGTCGAGTAGCCGACCGCCAGCTCGGTCTTGTTGCCGGTGGTCAGCACCAGGTGACCCTCCTGGTTGGACAGCGCCATCAGGATCACCCCGCGGACCCGCGCCTGGATGTTCTCCAGCGCCAGGCCGGACAGGGCCAGCTCGGCCAGGAACGCGTCCACGATCGGCTGGATCGCCTGGACCCGGTAGTCCAGGCCGGTGCGCTTGGCCAGGTCGGCGGCGTCGTCCCGGGAGTGCTCGGAGGAGTACCGGCTGGGCATCGAGACGCCGACCACCCGCTGCGGGCCCAGCGCGTCCACCGCGATCGCGGCGACCACCGACGAGTCGATGCCGCCGGAGAGGCCGAACACGACGGACGGGAAGCCGTTCTTGCGCACGTAGTCGCGCAGCCCGAGGACCAGGGCCTGCCAGACCTCCTCCTCCGCCGGGGTGCGCTCGGCCACGACGGGTTCGGGCAGCGGAGCCCGGGGTACCGGCGGCAGGTCGGCCGCCCCGCTGATCCGCACCCGACGGACCCGCATCTCGCCCAACTCCTGCTCGGCGGGGTGCTCGCCGGCCGCCGGGAGGTCGAGGTCCAGCACCGTGAGGTGCTCCACGAACCGCGGCGCCCGGGTCAGCACCTCGCCCGCGGCGGTGACGACCATCGAGTCACCGTCGTAGACCAGCTCGTCCTGGCCGCCGACCAGGTTCACGTACGCGACCGTCGCGCCGGCCTCCGCCGCCCGGTGCTGGACCAGCGGCAGCCGCAGGTCGTCCTTCTCCAGCTCGTACGGGGAGCCGTTGACGCTGACGACCAGGCCGGCGCCGGCCGCGCGGGCCACCGCGAACGGGCCGCCGGCCTGCCACAGGTCCTCGCAGATCGTCATCGCCACGTCCACCCCGCCGACCCGCACCACCGTCAGCGTGTCGCCCGGGACGAAGTAGCGGTCCTCGTCGAAGACGCCGTAGTTGGGCAGGTGGTGCTTGAAGTACCGGGCCACCACCCGGCCGCCGTGCAGCGCGGCGAGCGCGTTGCGCGGACCGGTGCCGGGCCGCGCGTCGGCGCTGACCCGGGCCGGACCGTCCGCGTCCAGGTACCCCACCAGGACCACCCGGTCGCCGAGGCCGTCCGCGGCCAGTTCGGCGGCGAGCGCCCCCAGCCCGTGCCGGGACGCCGCCACGAACGACTCCCGGAAGACCAGGTCCTCCACCGGGTACCCGGTCAGCGTCATCTCCGGGAAGGCGACCAGGTGCGCCCCGGCGTCGGCGGCCGCCCGGGCCCACTCCCGGACGATGGCGGCGTTGCCGCCGACGTCACCGACGGTCGGGTCCACCTGGGCGAGGGCGAGGCGCAGGGTCGGCATGCCCTCATCTTCCCCCACCCGGGGGCGCGGGCTCACCGGGCGGCCGGACCGACCAAGTGTGCGCGCTCACTCCGGGTACCCCTCGGGGGCGTCGCGTCACCCAGCCGCGCCGTGGCCAGCCGCAGCGTCCGGACCACCTCGGCGTCCGTCACCGGCCGGGTACCCAGGCCGCGGAGCACCGACAACATCGGGCCCAGCCGGAACACCACGACGTAGCCGTACCGCCCGCCGCCGGCGAACCGCAGCGCGTACCCGGTGCCGCTGCCCGCGGTGTCGTCGACCGCCACCGGGTTCGCGCGTACCGGGACGGGCACGCCGTCCGCGAGTTCGGCGGCGAACTCCCGGCACTCCCGCGCGGTCCGGACCACCCGGCCGACCGGCGCCTCCCGGTCCGGGCCGGTCAGCAGCGTGACCGTCTGGGTCAGCAGGCCACGCCCGTCGCCGATCTCGGTCCGCTCGCCGACCGGCTCCCCGGTCACCTCCCACGGCCGCTCGACCAGCGCCGCGCAGCCCGCGACGTCGCGCTCCCACACGCGCTGCCCGGGGCCGGAGCCGGTGTGCCGCGGCTGCGGCTGCGGCTCGTACCCGGGCAGATCCGCCCCGGTGAGCAGGGCCTCGCGCAACTCCGGCTGGATCGCCGTCAGCGGGCCGGATCGGCTCGGCGACGGCGGCGCGAGGGCGGGCCCGGCCGGCCCGCGCGGAGCCCGGGCCAGCGCGCCGACCACCGTCAACGCCGCCAGCAACGCCCCGCCCAGTACCACGCCGCGCAGCACCGTGCGCCCGGTTCGCCACCCCATCGCATCCCTCCCGTCACCGCTGATGACCAACGTGCTCGGGGCGCCCCAGGTTGCGCCGCCGGCCGGTACGGGATGGCGTAACGTCTGTGTAACGAGGCGGGGCGAGACTGACCGTCGGGCAACCGGGCGAGGGGTGGGAGTGGACCGTCAGCAGGAGTTCGTGCTCCGCACGCTGGAAGAGCGGGACATCCGCTTCGTGCGGTTGTGGTTCACCGACGTGCTCGGCACGCTCAAGAGCGTCTCGGTCGCCCCGGCCGAGCTGGAGTCCGCCTTCGACGAGGGCATCGGCTTCGACGGCTCCGCCATCGAGGGCTTCGCCCGGGTGTACGAGTCCGACATGGTGGCCATGCCCGACCCCACGACCTTCCAGGTCTTCCCGTTCGAGGGCGGGGCCAGCGGCGAGTCCGCCCGGATGTTCTGCGACATCCTCCAACCCGACGGCACGCCCTCCTGGGCGGACCCGCGGCACGTGCTGCGCCGGGCCCTGTCCCGGGCGGCGGAGAAGGGCTTCACCTTCTACACCCACCCCGAGATCGAGTTCTTCCTCGTCGAGGACGGCCCGCTGGACGGCTCGGTGCCCAGGCCGGTGGACGCCGGCGGGTACTTCGAGCACACCACCCACTCCGTCGCGCGCGACTTCCGCCGGCAGGCGGTGCTGGCGCTGGAGCGGATCGGCATCTCCGTCGAGTTCAGCCACCACGAGGTCGCCCCCGGCCAGCAGGAGATCGACCTGCGGTACGCCGACGCGCTCACCACCGCCGACAACGTCATGACGTTCCGGCATGTGGTCAAGGAGGTGGCGATCACCCACGGCGTGCGCGCCACGTTCATGCCCAAGCCCTTCACCGACCAGCCCGGCAGTGGCATGCACACCCACCTGTCGCTGTTCGAGGGCGAACGCAACGCGTTCCACGACGCCGACGACCCGATGAAGCTGTCGAAGGTCGCCCGCGCGTTCATCGCCGGGCTGCTCGTGCACGCCCGCGAGTTCACCGCGGTCACCAACCAGTGGGTCAACTCGTACAAGCGGCTGTTCCCGCAGCCGCTGCTCGACCGGATCACCGAGTCGCCCGCGTACGTGTGCTGGGGTCACCTGAACCGCTCCGCCCTGGTCCGGGTGCCGGCCTACGGCAAGCCCAACTCGGCCCGGGTCGAGGTCCGCTCGCTGGACTCGGCCTGCAACCCGTACCTGGCCTTCGCGCTCCTGCTCGGCGCCGGTCTCAAGGGCATCGAGCAGGGGTACGAGTTACCGCCGGGCGCCGAGGACGACGTGTGGTCGCTCAGCTCGGCCGAGCGCAAGGCGATGGGGTACGACACGCTGCCGGAGAACCTCTCCGAGGCGATCGACGTGATGGCCTCCTCGGAACTGGTCGCCGAGGTGCTGGGCGAGCACGTGTTCGACTTCTTCCTGCGCAACAAGAGCGCCGAATGGGAGGCGTACCGCCGCGAGGTCACCCCGTACGAGCGGCAGCGCTACCTCGGCGCCCTGTAACCCGCCCGCTCCACGATGATCGACCGGCGGCTGTTTCTGCACCTGGTCTGCTGGCTGGGCCAGTGGCCGCCGCGCGGCGGGCTCGACGTGGTCGGCTCCGGGCGGCGCGCCGTGCCGGCGTGGGACGGCCGAGTCCGCCCGCTCGTCGGGGTCGGCCACGACGCCGACGTGCTCCTGTCGGTCCGCCGCGAGCGGGTCGGCGCGGTGCGCGCCACCGTCCAGGGGCGCCCGCTCGACGAGGCCCTGGCGCGGGTGCCCGCCGCCGTCGGCCGGGACGGCCCCCTCTTTCGCGCTGCGTTCCGCTGGACCACCGCGCCGGCCCCGCTGCCCGACGCCGGCGTCTGGACGTCCACCGCCGACCCGGTGGTGCCGCCCTGGCTCAAGCCGTTCAACGGCGGCGTGCTCGTCGCCACCGACCCGGAGACCGGGCGGTACCTGGCGGGCGTCGGGATCAAGCGGCACGACGGGTACGGGCGGGAGATCTCCGTCGGCACCGAACCCGCCGCCCGGGGCCGGGGACTGGCCCGCGCGCTGGTCGCGCAGGCCGCCCGGCGGATCCTGGACGAGCGGGGCATCCCCACGTACCTGCACGCCCTGGACAACCACGCGTCCGCCCGGGTCGCCGAGGCGGCCGGGTTCGCCGAGCGGGGATGGTTCGCGTACGGGATGTCAGACGATTGAGGGGGGTGGGTTCGTCGTAGGGGGCTCGTATGGTGCGGGGTATGAGTCGTAGGGATCGGCTGTCCGCGCTGGTGGAGGAGTTGCGTGCGGTGGCGCCCCGGCCCCGTAGCGCGCGCTGGCTGGCCCGGCGGTTCGAGGTCTCGACCCGGACCGTCGAGCGGGACGTGAACGCGCTGCAGAGTTCCGGGGTCCCCATCTACGCCGTCTCCGGCCGCTCCGGCGGGTACGTGCTGGAGCGCTCCTTCACCCTCCATCCGCTCAACGTCACGCCCGCCGAGGCGCTGGCCATGTCCGTCGCCCTGCACCGGCTGGGCAGCGAGCCGCTCGCCGCGGCGGCGCGCTCCGCGCTGCGCAAGCTCGCCGCCGTCATGCCGCCCGGCGACGCCGACGCCGCCCGCCACCTGGCCGCCCGCACCGGCCAGCCGCCCGCGGCCCCCGCGAGCGTTCCGGCGGCCTCCGGGGCCGTTCCCGGCGCCGTCCCGCCGGCCGTGGAGCGGGCGCTGCGGGAGCACCGGGTGCTGCGCATCGGCTACGCGGACGGCGCGGGAACCCTCACCGAGCGCTGCGTGGAGCCGGTCGCGCTCAGCGACCAGGGCGAGCACGGGTACCTGCTGGCCTGGTGCCGGCTTCGCGGGGCACCCCGGGTGTTCCGCACCGACCGCCTGCGGCGCGGCGAGGTCATGGAGGAGACCGCCCCGGTCCGGTCGCTGACACCGGCGGACTTCCCCGTCCCCGCATCCCCTCCGGCGCCGCTGCGCCGGGCCGCCTGAGCGCTCGCGGCGCCCAGCGATCCTGGTACGGATCTGTCCATACATCGGCGTGTCTATACCAAGATCTCGTGGTCTGTCCGCGTGCGATGAAGTGCGCGGCCCGATCGGCCGGTGGTCAGCGGACGGCGGGCTCGACGGTCAGGGTGCCCGCCGCCACGTCCAGCGTCGCCGGGACGCCCACCCCCACCGTCACCTGGGCGGGGCCGTGGCCGACCGGGAGGCCGCCCAGCACCGGTACGCCCAGGTCGCCGAGCCGGTCGGTGAGCACGGCGGCGACCGGCATGCCCCAGTTGTCGCCGCACCCGGTGAACTGGCCGATCGCCACGCCGGCCAGGCCCGACAGCACGCCCGCCCGGCGCAGGTGGGTCAGCATCCGGTCGACCTTGTACGAGGGCTCGTCGACCTCTTCGAGGAGCAGGATCGCGCCGGTCAGGTCGGGCAGGTCGGGGGTGCCGATCGAGGAGACCAGCAGCGAGAGGTTGCCGCCGAGCAGCGTGCCGGTGACCGGCGGCCCCGGTACCCCGACCGCGGCGGTCTCCTCGGCGGGGACCGGGCGGATCACCGCCGGCTCGGTGGTGGTGAGGGCGGCGCGCAGCGAGTCCGCGGAGCCGGCCGGCAGGCGGGCGTCGTCCCAGCCCATCGTCGGGCCGTGCAGGGTGGCGAGCCGGGCGCCGCGCCAGAGGGCCAGTTGGAGCGCGGTGATGTCGGAGAAGCCGACCACGACCTTCGGGTCCCGGCGGGCGGCGGTCATGTCGAGGGCGTCCACGACGCGCTGCGCCCCGTAGCCGCCCCGGGTGCAGATGATCCCGCGGACCCGCGGGTCGGCGAGGGCGGCGTTCAGGTCGGCGAGGCGCAGGTCGTCGGTGCCGGCCAGGAAGCCGTGCCGGCCGTAGGCGTTCGGCCCCAGCTTCGGGGTCAGCCCCCAGGCGGCGAGCAGTTCCAGCCCGCGGGCGATCCGCTCGGGGCTGGTCGGCCCGGAGGGGGAGACCAACATGACGGTGTCGCCGGGCCGCAGGGCGGCCGGGCGCACGGGGGCTTCGGCACCGGCAACGTCACTCATCAGGGCCGAGGGTAACCGGCTAGCCTCGACGGGTGGCTGGACAGGTGGCACCCGCGCTGGTGATCGAGAACGACCCGACCGATCCGGCGGGGCGGCTGGGGGAGTGGCTGGCCGATGCGGGGCTGCCGCTGGCCGTGGTGCGCCCGCACGCCGGCGAGGCGGTCCCGGCGGACCTGGCGGGGTACACCGCGCTGGTGGTGATGGGCGGGGAGCAGCACGCATACCCGCCCGGCGCCCCCTGGTTCCCGGCGCTGGAGCGGCTGCTGCGCCGCGCGGTCCGGGAGCGGGTACCCACGCTCGGGGTCTGCCTGGGCGGGCAGCTGCTGGCCACGGCGCACAACGGGACGGTGGAGCGCAGTGCCGCCGGTCCGGAGATCGGCCCGGGCCTGGTGGCCCGGCGGGACGCGGCCGAGACCGACCCGCTCTGGCAGCGGGTCCCGTTCCTGCCGGACGTGTTCCAGTGGCACGTCGACGAGATCACCGAGCTGCCGCCGAACGCGGTGCTGCTGGCGACCTCCACCCGGTACCCGGTGCAGGCGTTCCGGCTGGGCGACCGGGCGTGGGGCACGCAGTTCCACATCGAGTGCGACACCCCGATGCTGGCCGGCTGGGCGGCCGCCGAGGGCGGTGTGCTGGCCGAGTTGGGCATCGACCCGGACGAGCTGGTCGCCGCCTGCGACGCGCTGATGGCCGAGGTGGAGGAGATCTGGCAGCCGTTCGCGTACCGGTTCGCCCAGCTCGCCCTCGGTGGGGGCGACGAGCAGACGCCCCGCCGCACGCTGCCGCTGCTGGGTTCGTGACGAGGCAGCGATGACGAGGCCCGGTGCGACGGGGCGGCTCGCCCGGTACGGGCTGGGGGTCAGCGCCGGCCCGGCGCCGGTGGGCCTGGTCGGCCCGGACGGCCTGGGGCTGTGGGACGCCGCCGCGCAGGAGCCCGCCGATCCGGGCGCGGCGGAGATCCTGGTGGCGCTCTCCCGGTCGGCCGACCCCGATCTGGCGCTGCGCCAACTGCACCGCCTCGCCGCCGCCGGCCGTCGGGCCGGGGCGGGCGGGCGGGAGCGGCTGCTCGCCGCGCTCCGCGACGATGCCGGGCTGCGCCGCCGCCTGATCGCCGTGCTGGGTGCCTCGTCGGCGCTCGGCGATCACCTGGTGGCCAACCCCGGCGACTGGCGCGCGGTCGAGTCCGGGCCGGACGAGCTCACCCCGACCGCCGACGGCGCGCTCGCGGGCGACCTGACGGCGGTACCCGGACTGCGCCGCGCGTACCGGCGTTCGCTGCTGCGCATCGCGGCGGCGGACCTGACCGGCGGGCGCCGCCTGGAGCAGACCATGGCCGCGCTGTCCGCGCTCGCGGACGCGACCCTGCGCGCCGCGTACGACGTGGCGGTGGGCGAGTTGCCCACGCCGGCTCCGCCGGCGCTGGCGGTCGTGGCGATGGGCAAGTGCGGCGGCAACGAGCTGAACTATGTATCCGATGTGGACGTCATCTTCGTCGCACGGTCCGATGCGGACCTGACGCCCGCGACCACCGTGGCGGCGCGGCTGATCGAGATCTGCGGCCAGGTGGCGTGGCAGGTGGACGCGGCGCTGCGCCCCGAGGGCAGCCGGGGCCCACTGGTCCGCACGCTGGCCAGCCACGCCGCGTACTACCGCCGGTGGGCCCGCACGTGGGAGTTCCAGGCGCTGCTGAAGGCCCGCCCGGCGGCGGGCGACCTCGACCTGGCCGGGGAGTGGATCGAGCAGCTTCAGCCTCTGGTATGGACGGCCGCGGAGCGCCCGGAGGCGGTCGAGGACGTGCGGGCGATGCGTCGCCGGATCATCGAGAACGTGCCGCCGAGGGAGCTGCCCCGGGAGATCAAGCGCGGCCCGGGCGGCCTGCGGGACATCGAGTTCGCCGTGCAGTTGCTCCAGCTCGTGCACGGCCGGGCGGACGAGTCGCTGCGCGAACCGGGCACGCTCGCCGCGCTGCGCGCACTGGTGGCCGGCGGCTACGTGGGCCGGCAGGACGGCGAGGCGCTGGTGCGCGGGTACCGGTTCCTGCGCTCGGTGGAGCACCGGCTCCAGCTCCAGCGGCTCCACCGCACCCACCTGGTACCCCAGGATCCGGCCGCGTTGCGCTGGCTGGCGCAGTCCCTCGGGTATTCGGCGCTGCCCGGCCGGGAGGCGGTCGAGGCGTTCCGGGCCGACTGGGTGGCGCACGCCGCCGAGGTCCGCCGGCTGCACGCCAAGCTGCTGTACCGGCCGCTGCTGGAGGCGGTGGCCCGGGTGCCGGCGAACCAGTTGCGGCTCTCGTCCACCCAGGCGCGGCGCCGGCTGGAACTGCTCGGCTTCGCCGCGCCGGCCGGCGCGCTCAAGCACATCGAGGCGCTGACCGGCGGCGTCTCGCGCACCGCCGCCATCCAGCGGACGCTGCTGCCGGTGCTGCTGGCCGAGTTCGCCGACGCCCCCGAACCGGACCGCGGGCTGCTGGCCTACCGCCAGGTCTCCGAGAAGCTCGGCAGCACCCCGTGGTACCTGCGGCTGCTGCGCGACGAGGGGCCGGTGGCGCTGCGGCTGGCGCGGCTGCTGGGGCTGTCCCGGTACGTGACCGACCTGCTGACCCGGGACCCGGAGGCGCTGCGCCTGCTCGCCGACGACGCGGAGCTGACCCCGCGCCCGGTGGCCGCGCTGACCGACGGCTTCATCGCGGCCGCCGCCCGGCACCTGGAGGGCGAGCCCGACCCGGGGGCGGCGATCCGCGCCGTCCGGGCGCAGCGTCGCCGCGAGCTGTTCCGGATCGCCTGCGCGGACGCGCTGAGCACCGCCGGCACGCTCGCCCCGGCCGCGCCGATCGACGTGTTCGCCGTCGGCGACGCGCTGTCCGCCGTCACCGACGCGACCCTCGCCGCCGCGCTGCGGGTGGCCACCGTGGACGCCGGTGCGGCGCGGGCCATGCCCGGCCTGCGGTTCGCCGTCATCGGCATGGGCCGGCTCGGCGGGTACGAGATGAGCTACCCGTCGGACGCGGACGTGCTGTTCGTGTACGAGCCGCCGCCCGGCGTGGCGGAGGACGCGGCCAGCGGGGTGGCGCACGCGATCGCCGAGCGGCTGCGCACGCTGCTCGGGATGCCCGCACCGGACCCGCCCCTCGGGGTCGACGCGGACCTGCGCCCGGAGGGCCGGCAGGGGCCGCTGGTGCGCAGCCTCGCCGCGTACCGGGCGTACTACGCGCGCTGGTCGAGAGTGTGGGAGTCGCAGGCGCTGCTGCGCGCCCGCCACGTGTGCGGGGACGCCGACCTCGGCGCCGAGTTCCTCGCCCTGGCCGACCGGGTGCGCTACCCGGCCGGCGGGCCGGGCCGCGAGCAGATCGTGGAAATCCGCCGGATCAAGGCGCGGGTGGACGCGGAACGCCTGCCGCGCAGCGCCGACCGGGCCATGCACACCAAGCTCGGCCAGGGTGGCCTGGCCGATGTGGAGTGGACCGTCCAACTGCTCCAGTTGCGGCACGGTCACCGGCTGCCCGGCCTGCGCACGACCCGCACGCTGGAGGCGCTCGCCGCCGCCCGGGCCGCCGGCCTGGTCGACCGGGCCGACGCCGCCGCGCTGGCCGACGGGTGGACGCTGGCGTCCCGGGTCCGCAACGCGCTGACCCTGGTCCGGGGCCGCCCCCTGGACCAGTTGCCCCGGCACGGCCAGGAGTTGGCCGGTGTGGTCCTCCTGCTCGATGGGCCCGAGGCGCACCTGCCGTCGCGTACCGGCGGCCCGCGCCGGTGGCCGCGACCCGGGGAGGCGGCGGTCGAGGGCCCGGGCGAATTCGTCGACCTGTACCTGCGCACCGCCCGCCGGTGCCGGGCCGCGATCGAGCGCGTCTTCTACGAGTGACGCGGCTTCGCCGGCCGGGGCCGTCCAGGCGTCGCGCTGCCTGGACGGCTGCCCGGCTGGCTGGCCGCTAGCCGTTCGCGGCGAGGAAGGTTTTGACGTCGTCCCCCACCCCGGCCTGGATCAGGTCCCAGCCGTGCGTGGCGGTGCTGAGCGCGATCAGGCGCTTGCCTTCCGTGGGTGCCACGGCCACGATCGCCTGCCCGTCGGCCTCGGAGATGCAACTCGGGTCGGAGCGACCGACCACGAGCAGCAGCGGCACCCGTAGCGCGTCCTTCGCCGCGGAGGGGGTGGCGATCCCGTCCCCGGTGGTGGCGCGGAAGTACATCTGGTGCGGCGAGAGCGCCACCACCGCGTTGACGGAGTCCGGCTCGCGGGCACCCACCACCAGGGCGGTCGCCGCGCCGATCGAGGAGCCCATGAGGGTCACCCTGGTGGCGCCGGCGGCGCGCAGCGCGGCCACCGCCGCCTTGGCGTCGGTCACGAACTCGCCCCGGTCCGCGCAGCCGCTGAACCCGAAGCAGCGGAAGTCGACCGCCAGCACGTGGTAGCCGGTGCCGGCCAGGTCGGCGGCGAAGTCGTACCAGCCGCAGAGGTCGCCGTTGGACTGGTGCAGCAGCACGACGCCGCGCGCGCCGTCGCCGAAGCGGGCGGCCGAGAGCTTCACGCCGTCCTCCGTGGTCACCTCGGTGGGCGTGGAGGGCGTGGTTTTCAGGCACCGCGCCTGCGGCGCGGGGGTGGGCGCGGCGGTGGCCCCGGCCGCCGGTGCCGACGAATCGCACCCGGCGGCGAGGACGGCGAGGACGGCCAGGACCGCGGCCGGCAGGAGTCTTCTCATCCCGCCATCGAACGCCTGGCGGACACAGTGGACCATCGGCGCCGCGCACATGGATCCGCCGGCGGAGTTGTGCCGCCGGCATGGAACCCGGGGTGGGCTCCCGCGCGTGAGTAACCGCGACTTTCGCACGGGTGGCCGCCCCGCCTGGACGGGCGGCCACCCGCCATGGCATTCTGCCGCGACGGCGGGCGGGCTGCCGGTACAAACGGGGGAGGAACGTCGTGCGCGAGCATGGGCAGGCAAGCCGGCGTGCGGTGGCAACGCGGGGTCTCACCAGGGTGCTGGCCGCCCTCGTGGTGCTGATCGCGGCGCTTCCGGCCGGGGCACCGCTGGCCGTCGCGGCCGCGCCCACCCCGACACCGGCGAACCCGGCCGCCGCGGCGCAGGCCGCGCC
>NZ_BBQH01000012.1:0-13750 GCF_018397995.1 Rhizomonospora bruguierae | reverse complement strand
GGCCGCGCCCGCCCCGACACCCGCCTACGCGGCCGCCGCGGCGCACGCCGCGCCCGCCACCGAGGGGGCGGTTCGCGCCGCCTCGCTCGGTGCCGCCGCCGGCGCGCGCCCCGCACCCCCCGCACCGGCCGAGGTCCGCCGGAGCGTACCGACGAAGATCCAGCCCGCGGCCGCGCCGTGCGGCGGGGCGCTGGCCTTCGGCGCGATCCAGTCGTGCGCCATCAACGCTGCCCAGCGCGACGTCTTCACGATCACGACCACCGTGGACGGCGACCGGCTGCGCACCCAGTTCACCAGCGAGGGCGACTGGCTCAGCGCGTGGGTCACGGACCCGAACGGCGGTAACCGGTGCTATCTCGGCCCCTACGCCAGCGACTGCCTCCTCGGCGCGGCCGGCGCCTACCAGGTGGTTGTCGAGCTGTACTTCCGGTCCGGGGCGGCGACCTACCGGCTGGGCGTGGACTCCACCCGCACCCCGTCCGCCTGCCCCACCCTGCCGGCGGAGTTCTTCTCCTTCGCCTCGGCGCCGCGCGTCGGGGCGCTCGCCGCCGGCCAGGCCGCGGCCTGCTTCGCCTTCGATCAGCCGGCGGGCGCGGTGCTTCGGCTGCGCGGCCCGGCGGTGAGCGGGGACGTGCGCGGGGAGATCCGCGACTCGGCCGACGCCGCGGTGTGCGGGTTCCTCGGTGGCAACTGCAAGCTCACCGGCACCGGCCCGTACCGGGTGTTCCTGTACGAGTCGTACGGCGCGCAGGGGCAGTACTCGGTGGGCATGCCCCGGCTTTCGGACCCGACCGGATGCCGGCCGCTGGCGGTCGCGGGCTTCGGCGATCCCGGCGCCGCCACCGGCACCGGCACGCTGGCGGGGTACGGCGGCGAGGACTGCTACGCCGTCGCCGCGGGGGCGGGGCGGTACGAGATGCGCGTCGCGCCGAGCGCGCGGCCGACCACCTGGAGCATGTACGACAACGCTGGGCAGCCGGTGTGCGAGAAGTGGGTCGGGTACGGGCACTGCGACCTGCCAAACACCGGACCGTTCACGCTGTTCATGACCAACACCGACTGGACCGCCCAGACCTACCGGGTGGCGGTGACCGACCTGGCCGCCACCGCCGGCTGCGCCGAGGCGATCGGCACCGCCTGGAACCAGCCGACGCGGGTGCTGTCGCAGACCTCCGGCGTGCAGACGAACTGCCTCCGGCTCGACGCGCGCCCGGGGGAGCGGGTGGTGGCCTACCTATCGCCCACCGTCTACGACGACGTCCGCTGGTGGATCACGGACGGGACCGGCGCCGAGATCTGCCCCGACGACTACCAGCAGATCGGCTGCCAGTTGCCCGGCAGCGGCCCATACCGGATCGTGTCGTACCTGATGGGCATGGAGGCCGAGGCCGAGCAGCCGGCGAAGACCTACGAGGCACAGGTCGGCAGCGTCTCCGCGCCGGTCGGCTGCCCCACGGTGACGCCCGGCAGCTACGGCACCCCGCCGCCGGCGGCGGGGATCCGGTGCCGGATGCTGTCCGCGCCCAAGGCCGGCCGGTACCTGTTCGAGAACCGGTCCGACGAGAGCAACTACCGGATCTTCGGCGCGGTGTACGACCGGGACGGGCACAGCGTCTGCGACAAGTGGTGCGACCTGCCCGCCGCTGGCGAGTACCTGATGGTGCTCGGCCAGGTTTCGGCCACCTACCCGAACGACCACCGGTACCGCACCGCGTTCTTCGCTCCGGACGGCCCCGGCTGCGTCGCCGTCTCCGATTCGGCGGCGAACCTCGCCCCGTACCGCGGCGAGTTCCGCGCCAGCGGCCAGTACGACTGCCTCAGGGTGCCGAGCCCGCGCGGCGCGCGACTGGCGCTGACCTACCCGCAGAACGCCCGCGACGTGGCCGTTCCCGACGTGTGGGTGGTCGACGCGACCGGCCGGTACCAGTGCGACTGGGAGCAGACGACCCGCGGCGCCTGCACCCTGTCGGGGGAGGCACCGTTCCGGATCCTGACCACCGCGCGCGAGCACTACGAAACCGGCGGCTACACGGTCGCGGCGGTCCGCACCGACGCGCCGGCCGGCTGCCCCACGCTGCCGCAGGGGCGGTTCGACGACTCCGTCGGCGCCACGGTCACGCTCTCGGCCGAGCGGTACGCGGCCTGCCTGGCGATCCCGGCGAACGCGCACGGCGCGGCCGAGCTGGTCGCCGCGACCGGCGGCGCCCGGCTGTCGCTGTTCGACGCCGCCGGGGCGCGCGCCTGCACGGTCACCCGTTCCCCGGGCACGTGCCAGATGCGCCCGGGCGAGGCGTACCTGATGCTCGTCGAGGGGCCCGCGGCGGCCGGCGCGTACCGGGTCATACGGCGGGACGTGACCAGCGGCGCGGGCTGCCTGCCGGTCTCCTCCACCACCCTGGGCACCCGCTCCGGTCCCGGCACCCTCGACAACCCCGTGGACGTGCGCTGCTTCCACCTGCCCGCGTCCGCCGCGGACCAGTTCTGGGTGGACACCCGCGATGCCGGCAACGTCACCCGGTACGAGGTCTACGACGCGGCCGGCGACGTCATGAACTGCGGCGGGTTCGGCCCCTGCCGGGTGACCGGCAGCGCCGGGTACCAGATCCTCGTCCGGAACACCGCCACCGCCGACGCCGCCGTGCGGTTCGAACTGGACGCGTGGCGGATCCCGCCGACCGCTGGCGGGGCGCCGCCGGGGTGCCCGCTGGTGCCGTCCGTGGCCTACGGCTTCGGTCCGCTGGAGGGCGTCCTGACCGCCGACCATCCGGCCCGCTGCGTGGCGCTGCCGCTGCGCCGGCTCGACTCCCTCAGCGTGACCGACGTCGACGGGGTGACCCCGTACATGATCACCGAGCAGGGCATCACCGCCTGCGCCTTCGGCAGCGGCGGTCGCGCCTGCACGCCGCCGTACCGGACGGACGACACGCCGCCGGTGCTGTTCGTCCTGGCGCCCACCAGTGGCACCGCCGACCTTCCGTACCGGGTGGAGGCGACCTGCGGCACGCCGCTCTGCGGTCGGGTGCCGTTCGCGGTCGGGTCCGTGTCACCGAGCACCGGCGCGGCCGGCACCGAGGCCACCATCACGCTGCGCGGCAGTTCGCTGCACCGGCAGGATGAGGTGCGCCTCACCCGCTCCGGCCAGACACCGGTCACCGCTCGGGTCGAGTCGGTCAGCGCCGACCGCACCACGCTGACCGCGAACCTCGACCTCACCGGCGCCGCGCCCGGAAGCTGGACCCTCACCGTCCGGTCCTACGCGGGCGCGGAGACGAGCCTGGCGGGCGGGTTCACGGTGACGCCGGCCGCCCTGGTCGCCACGGCTCCACCGACGATCACGGGGACCGTGCGGGTCGGCGGCACGCTCCAGGCCACCACCGGCACGTGGTCGACGACTCCCACCGCGTACGCCTACCAGTGGTACGTCGACGGGCAGGCGCTCGCGGGCGCGACCGGTAGCCTGCTGTGGCTCTCGTCGTCCCTGGAGGGCCGCCAGCTCACGGTCACGGTCACCGCCATCGCGCCCGGCGCGGCGGCCGGTACCGCGACGTCCACGCCGGTCAAGGTGCCCGCCCTCGTGGTGACGGCGCCGCCGCCGGTCCGCCGCCCGCGCTGAGGCGCCCGGTCGCGGAAAGGCCCGGACCCCTCGGGGCCCGGGCCTTCCGGACGACTGCCGCCGCTCTCAGCAGTCGAAATACATCGCGAACTCATGCGGGGTGGGGCGCAGGCGCACCGGGTCCACCTCGTTGCTGCGCTTCCAGTCGACCCAGGTCTCGATCAGGTCGCTGGTGAACACCCCGCCGGCGGTCAGGAAGTCGTGGTCCGCCTCCAGGTTGTCCAGCACCTCCGGCAGCGAGCCCGGCACCTGCCTGACCGACGCGATCTCCTCCGGCGGCAGGTCGTACAGGTCCTTGTCGATCGGGTCCGGCGGCTCGATCTTGTTCTTGATGCCGTCCAGGCCGGCCATCATCATCGCCGAGAACGCCAGGTACGGGTTGCTCGACGGGTCCGGCACCCGGAACTCGACCCGCTTGGCCTTCGCGTTGGTGCCGGTCACCGGGATGCGGGTGCAGGCGGAGCGGTTGCGCGACGAGTACACCAGGTTGACCGGGGCCTCGAAGCCGGGCACCAGGCGCCGGTACGAGTTGACCGTGGGGTTGGTGAAGGCCAGCAGCGACGGCGCGTGGTGCAGCAGGCCGCCGATGTACCAGCGGGCCGTGTCGGACAGGCCGGCGTACCCGGTCTCGTCGTAGAACAGCGGCTCGCCGTTTCGCCACAGGCTCTGGTGGGTGTGCATTCCCGAGCCGTTGTCGCCGAACAGCGGCTTCGGCATGAAGGTTGCCGTCTTGCCGGCCGCCCAGGCGGTGTTCTTCACGACGTACTTGAACAACTGCATCTGGTCGCCCGCGTGCAGCAGCGTGGAGAACCGGTAGTTGATCTCGGCCTGGCCGGCGGTGCCGACCTCGTGGTGCGACCGCTCGACGGTGAAGCCGGCGTCGAGCAGGGTCCGGACGATCTCGTCCCGCAGGTCGGCGTAGTGGTCGACCGGCGGCACCGGGAAGTAGCCACCCTTGTACGCGGTCTTGTAGCCGCGGTTGCCGCCCGGCTCCTCCCGGCCGGAGTTCCACCAGCCCTCGACCGAGTCGATGTAGTAGTACGCCTGGTGGGCGGAGGTCTCGTGGCGGATCGAGTCGAAGATGTAGAACTCCGCCTCGGCGCCGAAGTAGGCGGTGTCCGCGATGCCGCTGGAGGCGAGGTACGACTCGGCCTTCTTGGCCACGTTGCGCGGGTCCCGGGAGTACGGCTCGCGCGTGAACGGGTCGTGGATGAAGAAGTTCAGGGCGAGGGTCTTCTGCGTCCGGAACGGGTCGACGAAGGCGGTGGCGACGTCGGGCAGCAGCAGCATGTCCGACTCGTGGATGGCCTGGAACCCGCGGATCGACGACCCGTCGAAGGCGAGGCCGTCCGTGATGACACTGTCGTCGAACGATTCCGCCGGCATGTTGAAGTGCTGCATCACGCCCGGCAGGTCACAGAACCGCACGTCGACGAAGGTGACGTCCTCGTCCTTGAGGTACCGAAGAAGCTCCTCGGGATTGGCGAACAACACGTCCTCCTGGCACATCCGACACACTTGAGCGGGCTGGGGCGACGCTATGGCGGGGCCGTTGCCCGAGCGTGTCTCGATTGTTTCGGCCGTGTTAAGGCGGCTGTGACCCGCGTGGGCGCCCGGACCGGAGGGGGTGGCGCCGCACCTGCCGGACCGGCCCGAGATTACCCTGATCGGGTGGTCGAGCAGCGCGTATCCGCCGTACCAGCCAGCCTCGGGCGCCGCTTCGCCGCCCTGTTGATCGACTGGCTGCTCAGCCTGCTCGCCGCGAACATCTTCGCCGACCCGGTCCGGGACGGCTGGTCCCCGGTGGTGGTCCTGATCGGCATGTACGCGGTGTTCGTGGGCCTGTTCGCCCAGACGCCCGGAATGCTGCTACTCCGCCTGCACTGCGTGGACCACACCGGGCCGGCGGGGCCGGCAACCTCGGGAGAAAACCCGGGTGCCGGCGGCCGGATCGGCCTGTGGCGCGGGTTGATCCGGGGCGTGCTGCTGTGCCTGGTGATCCCGCCACTGATCATGGACGCCGAGCGCCGCGGCCTGCACGACCGCGCCGTCAACTCGATCGTCGTCCACACCCCGCGCGGGTAGCGCCAGCCCGACGCGCCCCGCACGCGTGGCGCGGGGTGCGCGGGGCGGTCAGCGCCCCCGGGTCTGGCGGAAGGCGCCCTTCGGCGGGCGCATGTCCTTCGGGATCGCGCCCTTGGGGATCTGCGGCCTCGCGGTCAGCGCCTTGAGCCGCTTGTCCAGGGCGTTGACGTCCTTGCCGGTCAGGTTCCGGGGCAGGCGCATGAGCGTGGTGCGCAGCTTGCGGATCGACAGCTGCCCCTCCTCCGACCCGACGACGTAGTCGTACAGCGGCGCGCTGCCGATCACCTTCGACAGGCGGCGCTTCTCCTGACCGAGCAGGCCGCGGACCCGCTGCGGGCTGCCCTCGGCGAGCAGGATCACGCCCGGGCGGCCGATCACCAGGTGGACCATGTCGAAGGTGGTGGTCGAACTGACCGCCGGGGTGACCCGCCAGTCGCCGCGCATCGACTCGAGGATCTGGGCGGCGGCGCCCGGCTGGCCCTCGGCGACGTTCATCATCGCCGCGTTGGAGCGCAGGTTCAGCACGATCAGGGCGGCGAGCAGGGCGAGCAGGATGCCGACCGGCAGGTAGAACCAGCCCCAGGCGAGCACGGCCACCACGGTGAGCGCGAGCGGGATCAGTAGCGCGCCGGCCAGCAGCGGCACGAACCACCGGTCCTGCTTGGCGGTGAACTGGAACACCATCCCGATCTGCTTCAGCCGCTGGCCGAAAGAGACCTTCTCCTGGGGTTTCGCCATGGCGCCGAGTCTATGACCTGCCGGCCCGGGCGTGGGGCGGGGTGTCAGGCCCCCCGCGCCTCGACCGCCTGCCGGTAGAGCCGGCCGGCCCGGTAGGAGGAGCGGACCAGGGGGCCGCTCAGCACGCCGGCGAAGCCGATCGCCTCGGCCTCCGCGCGCAACTCGACGAACTCCTCCGGCCGCACCCAGCGCTCGACCGGGTGGTGCCGCGGGGTGGGGCGCAGGTACTGGGTGATGGTGACCAGTTCGCAGCCGGCGGCGTGCAGGTCGCGCAGGGCCTGGGCGACCTCGGCGCGCTCCTCGCCCAGGCCGAGGATCAGGTTCGACTTGGTGACCAGTCCGGCCTCGCGGGCCCGGGTGATGACCCCCAGCGAGCGCTCGTACCGGAACGCCGGCCGGATCCGCTTGAAGATGCGGGGCACCGTCTCGACGTTGTGCGCCAGCACCTCGGGCCGCGCGTCGAAGACCTCGCCGAGCTGGGCCGGGTCGCCGTTGAAGTCGGGGATGAGCAGCTCGACGCCGCAGTCCGCCTGGAGCTTGTGGATCTGCCGCACCGTCTCCGCGTACAGCCAGGCGCCGCCGTCGGGCAGGTCGTCGCGGGCCACCCCGGTCACGGTGGCGTACCGCAGCCCCATCGTCGCCACCGACTCGGCCACCCGGCGCGGCTCGTCCGCGTCGAACTCGGCCGGCTTACCGGTGTCGATCTGGCAGAAGTCGCAGCGCCGGGTGCACTGGTCGCCGCCGATGAGGAACGTCGCCTCCCGGTCCTCCCAACACTCGTAGATGTTGGGGCAGCCGGCCTCCTGGCAGACCGTGTGCAGTCCCTCCCGCTGCACCAGGCCGCGTAGCGCGGTGAACTCCGGGCCCATCTTCGCGGTCACCTTGATCCACGGCGGCTTCCGCTCGACGGGGGTGGCGGCGTTGCGCGCCTCGATCCGGAGCAGCCTGCGGCCATCGGGAGCTGCGATCGTCACAAGCGTCAGGGTACGCCGCCGATCGACCCGCGCCCCTGCATCGCGACCCGGCTCACGCCGCACACCATGTGACACCCCTCACCGGGAGCGCCGAAAGTCGCGTAATACGGGCGGGGTGCGTGGGTAGGCTGAGCGGATACGGCGTCGACGGAGCCGAGTAGCGCACCGATCCCGCCGGCCGAGAGAGTCGCCGCCGCTGTGATGGCCACCCGGCGCCGGTGCGTGAAGACCCTCCCGAGCCGCGGGAAGAACGGGCAGCAGGCTGCCCCAGTAGAACCCGCCGCCTGGCCCACGTCACGGGCGACTTTGAGGCCGCCGGCCCCCGGCGGCGAAGGTGCGGTGGTACCGCGAGGACCCGCTCGCCCGCGCCTGTCGGGATCGCGTTGCGCGACGACGAGGAGGTACACCACATGCGACGCATCCTCTCCGCACACCTGCCCGCCCACGTGGGGGAGCGGGTGACCCTGGCCGGCTGGCTGCACCGCCGCCGGCTGCTCAAATCGGTGGCGTTCCTGATCCTGCGGGACGCCTCCGGGCTCGCCCAGGTGGTGGTCGCCGCCCCCGAGGGGCGGGCCCGCCTCGAAGCGCTCACCGAGGAGACCGTGGTCGAGATCACCGGCACGGTGGTCGCGAACGGCACGGCGCCCGCCGGGGTCGAGGTGGTCGAACCGGCCATCCGGGTACTGGGCGAGCGCGCCGTCCCGCCCCCGTTCGACCTGTTCCGGCCGGCGCTGGCCGCCACGCTCCCCACCCAGCTGGACCACGCGAGCGCGTCCCTGCGGCACCCCACCCGCGCCGCGGCGCTGCGCCTGGGCGCGGCGGCGGTCGGCGGCTTCCGCCGGGCGCTGGACGAGCGCGGGTTCGTGGAGATCCACACCCCGAAGCTGGTCGGGTCGGCCACCGAGTCCGGGGCGAACGTCTTCGCCCTGGACTACTTCGGCCGCCGGGCCTACCTGGCCCAGTCGCCCCAGTTCTACAAGCAGCTCATGGTGGGCGTGTTCGAGCGGGTGTACGAGGTGGGGCCGGTGTTCCGGGCCGAGCCGCACGACACCGTCCGGCACCTGGCCCAGTACACCTCGCTCGACGCCGAACTGGGGTTCATCGAGGACCACCGGGACGTGATGGCCGTGCTGCGGGACACCCTCGCCGGCATGATGGCCGCCATCGCGGAGCGGGCCGCACCCGCGCTGGCGGCCCTGCGGGTCACGCCGCCCGAGGTGCCGGCCGAGATCCCGGCCGTGCACTTCACCGAGGCCCTGCAGATCGCCGGTGCGGACCCGGACGAACCCGACCTCGCCCCGGCCGACGAGCGGGCGCTCGGCGAGTGGGCCCGCCGCGAACACGGCTGCGAGTTCGTCTTCGTCACCGGGTACCCGATGGCGAAGCGCCCCTTTTACACCCACCCGGACCCGCTGCGACCCGCCTACTCGAACGGCTTCGACCTGCTGTTCCGGGGCATGGAACTGGTGACTGGCGGGCAGCGGCTGCACCGGCACGCCGATTACCTGGCGGCGCTGGCGGCCCGCGGCGAGCCGCTGGCGCCGGTCCGGTCCTATGTGGACGCCTTCGCGCACGGCATCCCGCCGCACGGCGGCTTCGCGATCGGCCTGGAGCGCTTCCTCTCCCGGCTGACCGGGGCGGCCAACGTGCGGGAGGTCACCGCCTTCCCGCGCGACCTGCACCGCCTGACGCCATAGCCAGGTTCCCGACCGGTTCGCTGGCCCGGCCCCGCTTCCGGGCCGGGTCAGCGCAGGGTCTCGAGGTGGCGCTCCACCACCGGCAGCATCTCGTCGACCGGCACCGGCCGGCCCAGTTCCGCGGCGAGCGACGTCACGCCGGCGTCGCGGATGCCGCACGGGACGATCCGGTCGAACGCGGTCAGGTCGCAGTCGCCGTTGATGGCGAAGCCGTGCAGGGTCACCCCGCGCGCGACCCGGATGCCGATCGCCGCCACCTTGCGCGCCGGGCCCCGGTCGTCCTGCGGCACCCACACGCCGCTGCGCCCGTCAACCCGCCCGGTCGCCAGGCCGAACTCCGCGCACACGTCGATCAACATCTGCTCGACCCGGCGCACGTACGCCACCACGTCGACCGGGTCGGGCAGCCGCAGGATCGGGTACCCGACCAGTTGGCCCGGACCGTGCCAGGTGATCTTGCCGCCCCGGTCCACGTCGATCACCGGCGTGCCGTCCAGCGGCCGGTCCCACGGCTCGGTCCGCTTGCCGGCCGTGTAGGTCGGCGGGTGGGTCAGCAGCAGGACGGTATCCGGCTCCGCGCCCGCGACCACCGCCTCGTGCACGCGCTTCTGCTCGTCCCACGCCCTCAGGTACTCGACCTCGCCCAGGCGCACCACAGCCATGGCCGCCGTCTCGGGGCTCACCGTGCCGGTCATGCCGCCAGCGTAGTCCGCCGTCCGGGCCCGGCCGTCAGGGGCGGATCCGCCAGAGCCACACGTCGTCGACGCGCTCGGGCGGGCCGAGCAGGGCGGTGGCGGTCCGGCGCACCGCCTCGACGTGTACGGGCCACTTCGCGCCGCTGACCCGGTCCGGCAGGACCACCGCCTCGACGCGCCAGTACGCGAGATCCGCGCGGGCGCGGGCGCGGTCCACATCCGAGATCACCGGTTCGGCGCCGGTCTGCGCCACGTAGGTGAGCACGCCGTCCAGATAGCGGGGGACGGGGCCGATGCGGCCGCGGCCGTCGGGGCCACCCGGTCCGAGGAAGAAGCCGGCCGGGAGGGCGAACTCGCCCTGCCCGCGCGCGAGCGCGTACGCCTGCCAGCGCTGGCCGTCGGGGAGCAGGTCCGAGGTGAACGTGGCCGGGGTGAGCACACCGCCGGGCCCGACGTACTCGCGCCAGTCACCGGAGGTGATGAAGCGGGGGACCGGGGGGCGTTCGGAGGTGAGCAGCGGCACCGGGACCAGGGGCAGCAGCGCCACCGCGAACGCCGCCGACCACGTGACGAGGCGGCGGCCACGCTCCCGCCCCAGCAGCGCGTCCAGGGCGAACGCCAACAGCATGCCGAGGATCGGGGTGACCACCAGGGCGAGCCGCGAGGGCAGGGCCGCGTCGAACACCGGCAGGTGGACCAGGGCCGCGTAGGGGAGCGGGATGTGGGTGTAGTGGCCGAACACCTTCACGCTCGGGCCCCAGGACAGCACCGCGAAGACCAGCGCCGTGACCGCCAGGGCCCGCAGGGTGGCCCGGCGGGCCGCGTCCGCGCCCCGCCACAGGTACCCGAAGCACGCCACGGCCAACAGCAGCAGCGGGATCCCGAAGAAGGAGTTCTCCTCCGTGGGGTTGGGGGCCAGCGACGAGTCGAGGCCGGCGACGCCCGCCAGGGAACGCTGCGGCCAGGCACCGTACGCCGCGATGTCCTCGGCGTGGATGCGCGCGTCGAAGCCGGTGCCGTGGAACGTCTGCGGGCCCAGGAAGTGCAGATACAGCGGGTACGCCAGGAGCACGCCGGCGGTCAGCGCCGCCCAGCCCAGGCCGCGGGCGAACGCCGGCAGCGCGGCCCGCGCCGCCGCCCGGCGGGACCGGCTCAGCGCCCAGGCGGCGAGGAACACGCCGACGGCGAGGGCGGTGAAGAACAGCGCCTCGGCGGCGATCGAGAACGCGACCGCCACCAGCCCGCCGAGGACGATGCCGCCGCGCCGGCCGCGCAGCCGCAGAACCCGCCAGAGCAGCAGCGGGACCAGCCACTGGGCGGTCCAGTTCAGGTGGGCGTTGGCGTGCGAGACCATCTGCGGGGCGAAGCCGCAGAACAGGCCGGCCACCGCGGCGGCCGCCGGCCGGCAGGCCAGCTGCCGGGAGAACAGCCAGTACCAGGCGTACGCGGTGGCGGCGAGGTTCAGGGTGAGGATGACCGCGAACGTGACGGGCGGGCCGACCAGCCAGGTGAGCGGCGCGAACACCACCGCGTACACGGTGATCGAGGTGTTGACCGCGAGATTCACCCCGTCGGGGACGTTCAGCAGGTGGGTCAGCAGCGGGTTCGCCCCCTGCAGCGACTGCGCCCCGTAGGCCAGCAGCCACTCGAACAGCGCCTGGTCGCCGGAGTTGACGGTGATGGCGCGGCCGTGCGGGTCCGGCCAGAGGCCGGCCGTCACGAGCAGGGCGAGGGCCACCGCGAGGCCGGCCACGGCGGCGTCGGCGCGGGACACGCGGCGAACCCGCCGCGGCGACGGTGGCGAAGCGGTGGTGGCGGTCTCCGGCGAGGCGATCGGCACCGAAGAACGTTACCAACCCGGCGCAGAGCGGCTCAGCGGGCCGCGCAGCGGCCGCTCAGGGAGCCGCTCAGAGGGCGGCTTCGAGGGCGGCGGGCAGGGTCTGGTGCCGGAACGTGAACTCGTGCCGGTTGAGCGCCCCGGGCCGGACCCGGGAACTGGCCAGCATCGTGCGGCCGAGATCACCCAGGAACAGCCGCACGGGCGGCCCGGGTATCCGGACGAACGCCGGGCGGTGCACGGCGGTGGCCAGGTCGCGGGTGAACTCGGCGTTCGGGACCGGCGCCGGGCCGACCGCGTTGACCGGTCCGGCGACGTCCTCCCGGCTCAGCACGAAGGTCACCACCGAGAGCCAGTCCTCCAGGGAGATCCAGGGGAGCCACTGCCGCCCGCTGCCCAGCCGGGGGCCGAGACCCATCCGGAACGCGGGCAGCACCGCGGCCAGGAACCCGCCCGACCGGTGCAGCGGGAACCCGGTGCGCAGCCGGACGACCCGGACCCCGGCGTCGTCGACGGGGCGGGTGGCCCCCTCCCAGACCCGGCACAGGTCCGCGAGGAAATCCCCGCCCGAGGTCGCGTCCTCGTCCACCGGGAGGTTGCCGGTGTCGCCGTAGAACCCGACGGCGGAGCCGTTCACCAGTACCTTCGGGCGCTCGGTCGGGTTCAGGGCGGTGATCGCGGCGGCGATCGTGGCGGTCGGGTTGACCCGGCTGGTGACCAGGATCTTCCGGTACACCTCGGTCCAGACGTGGTTGATGGAGGCGCCGGAGAGGTTCACCACGCCGTCGGCGCCGGCCAGGACCGCGGCGTCCAGGTGCCGGGCCTCCGGGTCCCAGGTGACCTCACCCGCCCCCCGGGCCGGCCGGCGCACCAGCCGGACCACCTCGTGCCCATCGGCGTGCAGCCGGTCGGCGAGCGCGGTGCCGAGGAACCCGGACGAGCCGGCCATCACGATCCGCATGCCCCCATCTTGGCGGACCCGCGACGGCGCGGCAGTCGGGCCCGGGGAATGGGCCGGGGAAAGGCGCCAGGGGCGCGCCGGCGGTGTGGCCGGTGCGCCCCTGGCGTACGGGCGTTACTGGCGTGCGGGGCTCACAGGCCGAGTTCCGCCTCGAAGTTGCCGGCCTCCAGCCGGTTCTTCACGGTGGTCAGGAACCGGGCCGCGTCCGCGCCGTCGATCAGCCGGTGGTCGTAGGACAGGGCCAGGTAGACCATCGACCGGACCGCGACCACCTCGCCGAGGTCCGGGTCGTTGACCACGACCGGGCGCTTGACCACCGCGCCGGTCCCGAGCATCGCCGACTGGCCGATCGGCACGATCGGGGTGTCGAACAGGGCGCCCCGGCTGCCGGTGTTGGTCAGCGTGAAGGTGGCACCGGAGATCTCGTCCGGAGTGATCTTGTTGCCGCGGGTCCGCTCGGCCAGGTCGGCGATCCGCTTGGCCAGGCCGGCCAGGTTGAGGTCCCCGGAGTTGTGGATGACCGGCAGCATCAGGCCGCGCTCGGTGTCGACCGCGATGCCCAGGTGCTCGTTCGCCGGGTAGGTGATGGTGCCGGCCGCCGTGTCCATCGTCGCGTTCACCGTCGGGTGCTCCTGGAGCGCCTCGACCGCGGCGAGCGCGAAGAAGGGCAGGAACGACAGCTTCACGCCGTGCCGGGCCTGGAAGCCGTCCTTCGCCCGGGCGCGCAGCTTCGCGATCTTCGTGACGTCCACCTCGACCACGGTGGTGAGCTGGGCCATCTCGTGCAGCGACTCCAGCATCCGCTTGGCGATGACCGCCCGGACCCGGGACATCTTCACGGTGCTGCCGCGCAGCGGGCTCGGCTGCGGCCGCGGGGCCGGTGCCGCCTGCGCCGGTGCCGCCGGCTGGGCCTGCGCGGCCTTGGCCGCCCGCGCCCGCTCGGCGGCGTCGAGCACGTCCTGCTTGCGGATCCGGCCGCCGACGCCGCTGCCGCGCACCGTGGACAGGTCCACGCCGTGCTCGGCCGCGAGCTTGCGGACCAGCGGGGTCACGTACCCCACCTCGCCGCCCTCGGCCGCCGCCTGCCCGTTCAGGGTGGTCGCCGGGGTGGGGGCCGGCGCGGGGGCGGGAGCCGGCGCCGGCGGTGCGG
>NZ_BBQH01000011.1 GCF_018397995.1 Rhizomonospora bruguierae | reverse complement strand
GTGCGGCGGGCGGTCCGGGTGGCGCGGGCCAACCGCTGGCGGCCGGCGGGGCGCTGGCCGGCGGCCCGGCGGGCGGTCCGGGCGGCGGGCCCTCGAAGGGGTCCCGGGCGGCGGGGCGGGCGGGCGGCACTGCCTCGTGGACGGGCCGACCGTCGCGGTACGGGCCCTCCCGGTGGGCGGCCTCCCGGTACGGGCCCTGCAGGCCCGGCTGACCCTCGCGGTAGCGGCGCGTGCCGTCCTCGTCGTACGGCCCCTGCGGGCGTGGGGTGCCTTCGCCATACGGCCCCTGCGGACGCGGGATGCCTTCGCCGTACGGCCCGTGGGGGCGCTGGGCGCCTTCGCCGTATGGCCTCTGGGGGCGTGGGGTGCCATCGCTGTACGGCCCCTGCGGGCGTGGCTCTCGCCTCTCGGGTCGCGGGCCACGGCCCTCGCCCGACGCACCGGGCCTGCCCGAGCCGCCCGACGTACCGGGCCTGCCCGAGCCGGCCGGCCCACCCGGCCCGGCGGAGTACAGACCCTGCGGCGCGAACCCTTCCCGGTACGGCTCGTCACGCCAGCCGGCCTCACGCGGCGTGTCGGGTCGGCCCGCTTCGCGCGGTGCGCCTGGCCAGCCGGCGTCGTGGGGCGCGTCGGGTCGGCCCGATTCGCGTGGTGAGCCTGGCCAGCCGGCGTCGTGGGGAGCGCCCGGCCGACCCGCCTCGTGCGGCGCGTCGGGCCAGCCGCCTCGGCGGGCGGCGTGGGGGTGCGGCGCCTCGGGACGGGCGGGGCCGCCCGGAGGGTACGGACCCGCGGGCGGGTACGGGCCGGCGGGACCACCGCCGTAGTGCGGCCCCTCCGCCGGGTATGACCCGCCCGGCTGGGGGCCTGCCCCGGAGCGCGGCCCGCCCGGCCCCTGCGGACCAGCCCCGGAACGCGGCCCGCCCGGCGACTGTGGGCCCGAGCGCGGCCCGCCTGGCGACTGTGGAGCGGCGCCCGACTGCGGCCGGGCGGCCGAATGCGACCCTGCCGGCGGGTAGGGACCCGCGGGCGGGTACGGCCCGGCCGGTGGGGCGGACTGTGGACGGGAGCGCCCAGCCTGGGCACCGCCGCGCGAAGCCGCGGACCCGCCATGCGCCCCCGGCCCGCCATGCGCCCCGGGCCCGCCATGCGCTCCCGGCCCATCGTGCGGAGCCGCCGGCCCGCCGTGCGGAGCAGCCGCCCCACCATGTGCCGCCGGCCGCGCGGGCGGTGCCGAGCGCGGCGCGGCGGGTGGGGGCACAGGAGACGACGGGACGGCGGGTGGCGGGGGAGCGGCAGCCGGGACCGCCGGCGGTGCCGACGGTCCCGGTGGGCCGGAAACCGGCCGCCCACGGGACGCCGGGGAGCCTGCGGCACCCGGCCACCCCGCCGCAGCCGGCGGCCCGGGCCGCTCCGGAGCGGGCGAGCCGGGCGCTGACGGCGGGGCGGGGGAGCGTGGTGGCACGGGGGTTGCGCGGCCGGTGGCCCGGCCGCTGCCCTTGCGGCGCCGCTTGATCTTGGGTCGTTCGCCGGTGGGCTCGTCGAACCGGTCCTCGCCGGCCGGGCGCTCCATGCCGGGCAGCGGTCCCGGGCCGACCACCCGGGCCCGGCCGGGCCCGCCCGGGCCGCCCCGCAGGTCGTCGAAGCCGCCCCCGCCGCCTCGCTGATCGTCGAGGCGGCGCCCGTCGTCGTAGCCGCGGCTACGGCCCCGCCCGTCGTCGTAGCCGCCCCCGCCGCCCCGCCCGTCGTCGTAGCCGCGCCCGCCGCCCCGCCCGTCGTCGAAGCGGCGCCCGCGGCCCCGCGGGTCGTCGAAGCCGCGCCCGCCGTCGGTGCCCCGCCCGTTGGGCCGGGGGTCGTCGTAGCCGCGCCGGGGGGCGCGTGGATCGTCGAAACCCCGGTCGCCGCCGCGCCGTTCGTGGCGTTCCTCGTACCCCTCGGCCGAGCGGCGGTCGTGCCCCGGCGCGCGCTCGTCCTCGCCGGGCCAGGCGCGGCGCTTGCGGTTCCAGCCTTCACCCGGGCCGGGGGGCGGGGCGTTCGGGTCGCGGACCGGGGCGGGTGTGCTGAAGCTGTCGCCGGCCCACGGTTCGTCCGACGGGAAGGGCTCCTCGATATCGAACGAGGGGCGGGACGGGCGCCCGTCGCGGGTGGACCGCCCGCGGGCGGGCCGGCGCGCCGGTGGCCCGCCCCGTTCCTCGTCCATCGGGCCGTATCCGGGTGCGTAGTCGTCGAAGCCTTTGACCGGCGGCGGCCCGTACCCCGGGGCGTAGTCGTCGAAACCCATCTCCGGTGGGGGTGCCTGGCCCGGCCGGGAGCGGCTCACCCGGCCGGCGCCGGGCTGGGACGGCACCGGTCCGCGCCGGTTGTAGCCCTCTTCCTCGTGCGGGTCGTAGGCGGGCGGGTACGGCCCCGCCGGCGGCCGACCGCGCCCCGCCTCGGGGCGCCCCCCGCGCTCGTCCTCTTCGTCGTCGGGGTCCTCGGCGGGGCGTCCCCGGCGGCGCTGCGTAGCGCCCCATGCCGACGTCTGGGCGGCGACCCACGCCGGATCGGCCTGGTGCGGCCGGCCTCCGGTGCGGTCGTCGGTCACGGGTCACCTCGTCACGAAAATTACCGCGAACTCGCCAGGGTGCCCCGGTAGATTCGCCCGGCCCGGAAAATACGCGGTTGGGCAAGGAGGGTAGTCGCGTGGGCTTCGTCATCGCCACTGAGACGGCCGCCCGGCAAGCGACAATCTGGTCACACGTGCGGATTTGCGCTTCCCTCGCAGCCGCCGGATTCCGCCGATACTCCACATATCGGCAGGCGACGATCGCTGGTGCCGCCACGAACATCACGTTCGGGCTGCTCCGCACGTACGTCCTGCTCGCCGTCGCCGGTGGGACCGCCGCGGGCCTGGCGGCCGGGTACGACCGGGCGCAGCTGACCACGTACGTCTGGGTCCAGCAGGGACTGATGGTGGTGACCCTGATCTGGGGCTGGTTCGATCTGGGCGACCGGATCCGCAGCGGCGACGTGGTGATCGACCTGCTCCGCCCGGTGCCCCCGGTGCTCGCCTACTTCGCCGCCGACGTGGGCCGGGCCGGGTATGCGGTGCTCGGCCGGTTCGTCCCGCCGGTGCTGGTCGGCGCGCTGGTCTTCGGCCTGTACCGGCCCGCGCGCTGGTACACGGTGCCGCTGTTCGTGCTCTCCGCCGCGCTGGCCCTGGTGATCTGCTTCGCCGGTCGGTACATGGTGAACGCCACCGCGTTCTGGCTGCTGGACACCAGGGGCATTGACTTCGCCTGGGTGCTCGCCTCGGGCATGCTCTCCGGGTTGTACTTCCCGCTGCGTTTCCTGCCCGAGTGGTTCACGCTCACGGTCTGGATCGGTACCCCGTTCCCCAGCATCCTCCAGGCCCCGGCGGACGTGCTGGTCGAGCGGGTGGCCCCCGGCCCGACCCTGCTGATCGTGGCCGGGCAGGCGGCGTGGGCGGCCGTGATGATGGTCGCCTGCGTGGTGGTGCAGCACCGCGCCGAGCGCCGCCTGGTGGTCCAGGGTGGGTGACATCCTGCGCACCTACGGTCACCTGCTGCGCGGTCAGATCCGCGGCCAGGCGTCCTACCGGTTCTCGTTCTGGTCCGCCCGCTCGGCGTGCTGCCGCAGTTGGTGCTCAGCGACCTGCAGCTGCGTAAGGTGTCCCGGATCGTGCTCGGCGCCGCCGTGTACGTGGGCGCGCTGGTCGCCGCCGACCTGCCGTGGACGCCCGCCCGGGTCGCGCTGGCCGTCGTGGCGCCGGTCGCCGGCACGGTGTTCTTCACCGCGCTGTTCCTGGTCGGCGCCTCGCTGACGTTCTGGTGGATCGAGGCGGCCGAGTTGCCCAACTCGTTCACCTACGGCGGGCGGGACTTCACCACGTACCCGGTCACGGTCTACGGTGGCTGGTTCCGCGGCCTGTTCGCGTACGGCCTGGGCTTCGCCTTCGTGGCCTACTACCCGGCGCTGGCGCTGCTGGGCCGGGCGGACCCGCTGGGGCTGCCGGCCTGGGTCGGGTGGTTGTCGCCGCTGGTGGCGCCGGTGGCGGCCGGCGCCGCCGCGGTGGTCTGGCGGTTCGGTATCCGGCACTACCGGAGTACGGGGTCATGATCATTTCGGTGCGCGGGCTGCGTAAGGACTTCACGGTACGGGCGAAGGCGGGCCGGTTCCGGCGGGAGCGGCGGGTGGTGTCCGCCGTGGACGGCGTCGATCTCGAGGTGGAGCGCGGCGAGCTGCTGGGCTACATCGGACCGAACGGCGCCGGCAAGTCCACGACGCTGAAGATGCTGACCGGGGTGCTGGTGCCCTCGGCGGGCCGGGTGCGGGTCTGCGGCCTGGAGCCGGTGGCGCGCCGCACCCGGCTGGCCCGGCGGATCGGCGTGGTGTTCGGCCAGCGCTCGCAGCTCTGGTGGGACCTGCCGCTGGCGGATTCGTTCGAGCTGCTGCGCCACGTGTACCGGGTGCCGGCCGCCGCGCACGCCGGCCGGCTCGCCCGCTGCCGCGACCTGCTCGGCCTGGACGAGTTCGCCGGGCGCCCGGTCCGGCAGTTGTCGCTGGGCCAGCGGATGCGGGGCGAGCTGACCGCCGCCCTGCTGCACGGCCCGGAGGTGCTCTTTTTGGACGAGCCGACGATCGGCCTGGACCTGGTCAGCAAGCAGGCGGCGCGGTCGTTCCTCGCCGAGTTGCACCGGGCCGGCGACACCACCATCGTGCTGACCACGCACGACCTGGCCGACATCGAGCGGCTCTGCGAGCGGCTCGTCGTGATCGACCACGGCCGGGTGGTGCACGACGGCAGCATCGAGGCGCTGCACGCCCGGTACGGCTCGCGCCGCCGGGTGGTCGTGGACCTGGAGGCGCCGCTGGCCGGCCCGCCCGAGCTGCCCGGCGCGCGCCTGGAGTCGGTCGCCGCGGACGGGCTGCGGCTCACCTACGCGCTCACCGGCGCCACCGCCGGCGAGGTGGTCGCCCGGCTGGCCGGGGCCGGCGAGCTGCGCGACCTGTCCGTGGTGGAGCCCGACATCGAGGACGTGGTGGGCCGGCTCTACGCCGCGCCCACGGGTGTTCCATGATCAGGATGGCCCAGGTGCCGGGTTCGAACTCCTCGTACAGGTGCGGCACGCCGCCGGGAATGTCACGTAGTCGCCCGCCACCTGATCGGCGTGGCGTAGCCGGTCAGGGGAGTGGCCCGTCAGGGCTTGGCGCCGATAGCGATGCGGGGGCGCGGGATCCGCATGCGGCGGAAGGTGATCGAGCGCATCACCGCGTACATGTACAGCGAACCCATGCGCTGGGTCGTCTTCGGGAAGCGCTCCCTGACCAGCCGCTTCACCTTGCGGGAGATGAACACGCCGTCCACGATCATGGCCAGCGCGAGGAACGCCCACAGCAGGTTGGAGACCTGGCGGACGATCAGCGGCATGGCGCCGTTGGAGCCGACCAGCACGACCAGCGCGCCGCCGAAGAACCAGGTGCCGATGCTGTACCGGCTATCCACGATGTCCCGGACCAGGGCGCGCTCCGGGCCCTTGTCCCGGGCGAGCAGGTAACGCTCGTCGCCGGCGCGCATGCCGGCGGAGGCCTCGGCCCGCTCGGCGCGCTGGCGCTCGCGGGCGCGCTTCACCGCCTCGCGCCGGTTGCTGGGCGCCTCCACCACCGTGCGGCGCTGGCTGCTCCCCCGCTTCGGGGTGACCACACCCAGATCCTTCTTGCTGGGGGTGTAGCTGCGCGGGCGGGCGGGGGTCGCGGCGGTTTCCGGCTCGGGGGTCGCCTCGGCCACCGACCCGGTGGCTTCGTCAACGAGGTCGGTGGAACGGCGGCGGAACAGGGACGGCACGCACAAAGGGTAGCCTCCCCGGCGGCCGATGCGGGAACCGGACCGGCCGCCGGGGAGCCGTGGCTAGCGTTCGACGTGGGCGCCGAGGGCGCTCAGCTTGGACTCGAAGTCCTCGTACCCCCGGTTGATCAGGTTCACCCCGTACACCCGGGAGGTGCCCTCGGCGGCGAGCGCGGCGATCAGGTGGCTGAAGCCGGCGCGCAGGTCGGGGATGACCAGGTCCGCGGCGTGCAGCTTGCTGGGGCCGGCGATCACCGCGGAGTGCCGGAAGTTGCGGCGGCCGAACCGGCACGGGGTTCCGCCGAGGCACTCGCGGTAGACCTGGATGGTGGCGCCCATCTTGTTCAGCGCCTCGGTGTACCCCAGGCGCTGCTCGTAGACGGTCTCGTGGACGATCGACAGCCCCCTGGCCTGGGTGAGCGCGACGACCAGCGGCTGCTGCCAGTCGGTCATGAAGCCCGGGTGCACGTCGGTCTCCAGCGCGGTGGCGCGCAGTTCGCCGCCCGGGTGCCAGAAGCGGATGCCGCCCTCGGACGAGTCGTCGATGGCGAACGCGCCGCCGACCGAGCGATACACGTTCAGGAACGTCATCATGTCGGCCTGGCGGGCGCCGCGCACGGACACGTCGCCGCCGGTGGCCAGGGCCGCGGCGGCCCAACTGGCGGCCTCGATGCGGTCCGGGATGGGGCGGTGGGTGTACCCGCCGAGCCGGGGCACGCCCTCGACCTCGATGACCCGGTCGGTGTGCACCTTGATGATCGCGCCCATCTTCTGCAGCACGCAGATCAGGTCGATGATCTCCGGCTCCACGGCGGCGTTGCGCAGTTCCGTGACGCCCTCGGCGCGCACGGCGGTCAGCAGCACCTGCTCGGTGGCGCCGACGCTCGGGTAGGGCAGCTTGAACTTCGTGCCGTGCAGCCCGTTCGGCGCGGTCAGGTGCAGGCCGCCCGGGGTCTTGTCGACGATCGCGCCGAACTCGCGCAGCGCCTGCATGTGGAAGTCGATCGGGCGCGGGCCGATGTGGCAGCCGCCCAGGTCGGGGATGAACGCGTGGCCGAGGCGGTGCAGCAGCGGGCCGCAGAACAGGATCGGGATGCGGCTGGAGCCGGCGTGCACGTTGATCTGGTCGACGTTCGCGCTCTCCGCGTTGCCCGGGTCGAGCACCAGTTCGCCGTCGGCGGCGCCGTCGGTGACCCGCACGCCGTGCAGTTCCAGCAGGCCGCGGACGACCTCCACGTCCCGGATGTTCGGCACGTCGTAGAGCGTGCTGGGCCCGTCGCCGAGCAGCGCCGCCACCATCGCCTTCGACACCAGATTCTTCGCCCCGCGGACGCGGATACTGCCATGTAGGGGCGTACCACCATGGACGGTCAGCACGTCGGCGAGAGGGGCGGTACCGGTCAACGCAACCTCCAGCGGGGGGAGAACGTGGTGCGGCCGTCGGGGAGCATAGCCCTCCGTGACCGTCGGCGCGCGGGGGAGGCGGTAATCCGGCATGAATCGGGGAAGCCGGGCAGCACTGTGTCACGGCCCATGACGGAGCGTTACCGAGCCGGGAGGTGCCGAGGCGGCGGTTACGGAAGCGCGAGCATCCGGTCCAGGGCGGCGCGGGCGTGCCCGGCGGTCACCGGGTCCACCCTGATCTCGTTCACGACCCGGCCGGCGACCAGCTCCTCCAGCGCCCACACCAGGTGGGGCAGGTCGATGCGGTTCATCGTGGAGCAGTAGCAGACCGTCCGGTCCAGGAACATGATCTCCTTGTCCGGGTGCGCCTTGGCCAGCCGGCGGACCAGGTTCAGTTCGGTGCCCACCGCCCACGCCGAGCCGGCCGGCGCGGCCCCGATGGTCTTGATGATGTACTCGGTCGAGCCGACGTGGTCGGCCGCCTGCACCACCTCGTGCCGGCACTCCGGGTGGACCAGCACGTTGACCCCCGGCACCCGCTCGCGGGCCTCCTCCACACAGCCCAGCGAGAACCGGCCGTGCACCGAGCAGTGGCCCTTCCAGAGCACCATCTTCGCGTCCCGCAGCTGCTCGTCCGTCAGCCCGCCGCCGGGCTTGTGCGGGTTGTAGAGCACGCAGTCGGCCAGGTCGAAGCCGAGCGACCGGACGGCGGTGTTGCGGCCCAAATGCTGGTCCGGCAGGAACAGCACCCGCTGCCCGCGCTCGAACGCCCACCGCAGCGCGCGCTCGGCGTTCGACGACGTGCACACCACGCCGCCGTGCCGGCCGACGAAGCCCTTGATGTCGGCCGACGAGTTCATGTACGTGACCGGCACCGTCCCCGCCGCGCCCGCCTCCGCCAGCCGCTCCCACGCCGCCTCGACCTGCGCCAGCGCCGCCATGTCGGCCATCGAGCAGCCGGCGGCCAGGTCCGGCAGGACGACCCGCTGCGCGTCCGAGGTGAGGATGTCGGCGCTCTCGGCCATGAAGTGCACACCGCAGAAGACGATGTACTCGGCGCCCGGCCGGGCCGCCGCCTCCCGGGCCAGCTTGAACGAGTCGCCCGTGACGTCGGCGAACTGGATGACCTCGTCGCGCTGGTAGTGGTGGCCGAGCACGAACACCCGGTCGCCGAGCGCCTCCTTGGCGGCCCCCGCCCGGGCCACCAGGGTCGGGTCGCTCGGCTCCGGCAGGTCGCCGGGGCAGTCCACGCCGCGCTCGCTGGACGGGTCGGCGCCGCGGCCCAGGAGCAGAAGCGCCGTGGCGGTGTCGGAGGGCTCTACCCAGGTGGAAGTCACGGGGCCATTGTCTCCCCACCGGACCGCGCGGCCGCCACGCTACCCCCTGTGGGATGCCACACTCGCACGCGTGCGCGTATTGATCTGTCCGGACAAGTTTGCCGGGACGCTGACCGCGGTCGAGGCCGCCACCGCGATCGCCGAGGGCTGGCGCGCCGCGATGCCGGGCGCCGATACCGTGCTCCGCCCGCTCGCCGACGGCGGCCCCGGGTTCCTGGAGGTGCTGGCCGCCGCCCTCGACGGCAGCACGGTGCCGGTGCGCACCGTCGACCCGCTGGGCCGCCCGGCCGCCGGCCAGGTCTTCACCGCCGGCGGCACCGCGTACCTGGAAAGCGCCCAGGCGTGCGGCCTGCACCTGCTGACCGGCGCCGAGCGCGACCCGAAGATCACCACCTCGTACGGGCTGGGCCTGCTGCTGGCCGCGGCGGTGGAGACGGGCGCCCGCCGGGTCGTGGTCGGCCTGGGCGGCTCGGCGACCACCGACGGCGGCGCCGGGATGCTGGCCGCGCTCGGCGCGGCGCCCCTGCACGCGGACGGGTACGCCCTGCCGTACGGGGGAGCGGCGCTGGCCGGGGTCGACTCCCTGGGCGGCGTCCCGCGCCTGCGTGGGGTGGAGCTGGTCGGCGCCACGGACGTGGACAACCCGCTGCTCGGCCTGCACGGCGCCGCGAACGTGTTCGGGCCGCAGAAGGGCGCCACCCGGGCGGACATCCTGCTGCTGGACGCCGCCCTCGAACGGTGGGCGGGCGTCCTCCAGACCCTGCGGACGTGCCCGCCCGGCCTGGCAGGCCTGCCCGGCGCCGGGGCCGCCGGCGGGCTGGGCGCCGCCCTGCTCGCCCTCGGCGGGCGCACCGAGTCCGGCATCGGGCTGGTCCGCCGGCTCACCGGCCTGGACGAGGCGCTGGACGCCGCCGACCTGGTGATCACCGGCGAGGGCTCGTTCGACCACCAGTCGCTGCGCGGCAAGGTGGTGGCCGGCGTGGCCACCGCCGCGGCGGAGCGGGGCCTGCCCTGCCTGGTCCTGGCCGGGCGGGTGGGCGCCGGGCGGCGGGAGGCGGCGGCGATCGGGGTCACCGAGGCGCGCTCGCTGGTCGAGCACTTCGGCGACGAGCGGGCGGCGATGTCCCGGGCGGCCGAGGGGCTGCGCGCGGTCGCCGCCCGGCTGGCCAGGCAGTGGACCCAGTAGTGTCCTGAGACATAACCCACCCGGAAGTTGGGGAATCTGCCGCTGAGCCGTTAGCGTTGGGCTAGCGGACAGTCACCGAAAATCGGCGTCAGGAGCACGACGTGACCACTACACCGCAGACCTCGACCGAGGCCGTCCCCGCCGAGGCACCGACCAGCGTGGTCCTCACCGACCTCGCGGCGCAGAAGGTTCAGGCCCTGCTCGAGCAGGAGGGCCGCGACGACCTGCGGCTGCGGGTGGCCGTGCAGCCGGGCGGCTGCTCCGGGCTGCGCTACCAGCTGTTCTTCGACGAGCGCTCGCTGGACGGCGACGTCGTCACCGACTACGACGGCGTGGGCGTCGTCGTGGACCGGATGAGCGCCCCCTACCTGGCCGGCGCCACGATCGACTTCGCGGACCGGATCGACGCGCAGGGCTTCACGATCGACAACCCGAACGCGCAGAACTCCTGCGCCTGCGGCGACTCGTTCCACTAACGGAGCCTTTCGCACAGCCCCCTGCCGGGTGTCCGGCGGGGGGCTTTTGCGTCCGCTAGGCTGACGCGCGCGTCACGGTCCCCGCCCGCCGAACCCCGAAGGTAGCCATGAAGATCGCCGTCGCCGGCTCGATCGCCACCGACCACCTGATGCACTTTCCGGGGCGCTTCGCCGAGCAGCTCCTCGCCGACCAGCTGCACAAGGTCTCCCTCTCCTTCCTGGTGGACGACCTGGTGCTGCGCCGGGGCGGGGTGGCCGCCAACATCGCGTTCGGGATGGCCCAGCTCGGGCTGCGGCCGGTGCTGCTCGGCGCGGTCGGTTCCGACTTCGTCGACTACCGGTCCTGGCTGGAGCGGCACGGGGTGGACTGCGAATCGATCTGGGTGAGCGAGGTGCTGCACACCGCCCGGTTCGTCTGCACCACCGACGACGACATGTGCCAGATCGCCTCGTTCTACGCCGGCGCGATGAGCGAGGCCCGCAACATCGAAATCGCCCCGGTGCTGGCGCGACTCGGCGGGCTGGACCTGGTGCTGGTCAGCGCCGACGACCCGGCCGCCATGACCCGGCACAGCGAGGAGTGCCGGGAGCGCGGCCTGCCGTTCGCCGCCGACCCGTCCCAGCAGCTCGCCCGGATGCCCGGCGAGGAGGTGCTCAACCTCATCCGGGGCGCCCGCTACCTGCTCACCAACGAGTACGAGAAGTCGCTGCTCGAGTCCAAGACCGGGCTGAGCGACGCGGCCGTGCTCGACCTGGTCGACGTGCGGGTCACCACGCTGGGCAAGCACGGCGTGGAGATCACCGGGCGGGGGCTGGAGCGGATCCACGTACCGGTGGCCCGGGAGATCCGCGCCTACGACCCGACCGGCGTCGGCGACGGGTTCCGCGCCGGCTTCTTCACCGGCCTGTCCTGGGGCCTCGGCCTGGAGCGGTCGGCCCAGGTCGGCTCGCTGCTGGCCACGCTGGTCCTGGAGACGATCGGCACCCAGGAGTACGAGGTGCGGCCCGGGGAGTTCGTGAAGCGGCTCGCCGACTCCTACGGCGACGAGGCCGCCGACGAGGTCCGCCCGCACCTGAACGCCTAACCGACCCGCCGCACGTCGAAGGCGGTACCGTCGGCGCTGACGAACTCCTGGCCGCGCATCCGGCACCACGCCGGGATGTCGTTCGCGGCCGCCGGGTCGTCGGCCAGCACCCGCACCACCGCGCCGACCGGCAGGTGGGGCAGGCGCCGGGCCAGCGCGATCACCGGCAGCGGGCAGCGCTGGCCCAGGCAGTCCAGCGTCTCGTCGGGGGCGGTCACAGCCCGGTCACCCCCGCCTCGGCGCGCAGGTCCGCGACGATCCCCGGCAGATCCGCCAGGAACCGGTCCACCTGCGCCCCGGTGGTCTCCCGGTGCAGCGACACGCGCACGTTGCCGTGCGACAGCACCCCCATCGCCTCCAGCACGTGCGAGGGGCGCAGCGTGGAGGACGTGCACGACGAACCCGACGAGACGGCGAAGCCGCGCCGGTCCAGCGCGTGCAGCAGCGCCTCGCCGTCCACGTACAGGCAGGAGAACGTGACCAGGTGGGGCAGCCGCTCCACCGGGTCGCCCACGACCTCCACGTCCGGGACGGTGGCCGCCACGGTGGCGCGGACCCGGTCCACCAGCGGGCGCAGGCGCGCCGCCTCGGCCGCCTCCTCCGCGCGGACCGCCCGCAGCGCGGCCGCCGCCGCCACGATCGCCGGCAGGTCCCGCGCCGGCTCCCGCTCGTCCTCCGGGTAGGGCGACTCCCAGCGGGTGCCCTTGCGCACCACCAGCACGCCCACGCCCGCCGGGCCGCCCCACTTGCGCGCGCTCGCGGTCAGCAGGGACCAACCCTCCGGTACCGGCATGCGCCCCACCGACTGGGCGGCGTCGACGTAGAGGGGCACCCCCGCCGCGGCGCACGCGCGCGCCGCGGTCGCCACGGGCTGCACCGTGCCCACCTCGTGGCTCGCGCTGATCAGGGCCGCCAGGGCCACACCGGGAGCCCGCACGGCCGCCTCCCACGCCGCCAGGTCCAGCCGGCCGAGCCGGTCCACCGGTACCTCGTGCGCGCCGGTGCCGGCGGCGGCGTGCAGCACCGCGGAGTGCTCGATCGCGGAGTGCACCACCAGGTCGCCGGCGCGCCGGCGCGCCTTCAGCACACCCAGCACCGCCGCGTGCGCCGCCGCCGTGCCGCTCGCCGCGAACGTCACCTCGTCCGCCCGCACGCCCAGCGACTCGGCCACCGACCCGCGCGCCGCGTCCAGCAACTGCCGCGCCCGCCGGGCCGGCGCGTACAGCCGCCCCGGATCCACCCAGCCGTCCGCCAACGCCGCCGTGAGTGCCTGCCGCGCCACGGGATGTGGCGGCGCCGCCGTGGCGGCGTCGAAATACCTCTCCCAACCCACCCGACGACGGTAACGTCCCGCTGGTCGAGTAGTGTGCGGACCGTTGGTGGACCGTTTGGGCCGCGGTGTCTGGTAACAGGTCACCGCGGGCGCCGCAAGGGAGGCAGGAGCAGGGTGATCGCTAGGTCTTCGGGGGCGGCTTCCAGGGTGCGCCGCCGTCGCGCGATCGGTCGTTTCGCCGGCCTGACGGCGAGCGCCGTCGCGCTGGTCGGCCTGCTCGCCGGCTGCGACGTCGGCAAGGCGTTCGGCCATTTCGGCTGGCCCAGTGAGGGCATCACGCCGCAGGCGCACCGGATGTACAACATCTGGATCGGCTCGACCGTCGCCGCCCTGCTGGTCGGCGTCTTCGTGTGGGGCCTGATCTTCTGGTGCATCATCGTGTACCGCAAGCGCGGCGACCGGTTGCCCGCGCAGACCCGGTACAACCTGCCGCTCGAGGTGCTGTACACGGCCACCCCGGTGCTGATCGTGGCGGTGCTCTTCTACTACACCGCGATCGTGCAGACGGATGTCGACAAGGTCTCCAAGAACCCCGACATGACCGTCGAGGTGGTCGCGTTCAAGTGGAACTGGCAGTTCAACTACCGCGACGGCCAGGGCGTGGAAGCGCACACCACCGCGTCCACGGTCGGCTCGACCGACTACATCCCGGTGCTGGTCCTGCCCACCGACCGGAAGATCCGGTTCGAGGAGACCAGCCAGGACGTCATCCACTCGTTCTGGGTGCCGGACCTGCTGTTCAAGCGGGACGTGTTCCCCGGCAACGTGCGCAACGTGTTCGAGGTCACCATCGACCAGACCGGCGCCTACGTCGGCCGCTGCGCCGAGCTGTGCGGCACCTACCACTCGATGATGAACTTCGAGTTGCGCTCGGTCACGCCCGACAAGTTCGACCAGTTCCTCGCCGCCAAGCAGGCCGGTAAGTCGACGCCCGAGGCGTTGACCGCGATCGGGGAGGCCCCGTACGCGGTCACCACCCACCCGTTCGAGACCAAGCGGCAGGAGAACAACTTCAACCCCGGACCCGCCGAGGGGGCCACCCGATGAAGGCCGAGTACCGCATCTTCTTCGGCGTCTCCGGCTTCCTGTTGGCCGTCGCCGTCATGTACGCCTTCTGGACCGCGGCCGAGACCCCCCGCGTGGAGGTCATCGGCGTGACGGCGCTGCTGCTGTCCGCGGGCCTGACCGCGATGTGCGGCGGCTTCTTCTGGTTCGTGGCCCGCCGCATCGACCCCCGCCCGGAGGACCGCCCCGACGCGGAGATCGCGGACGGCGCGGGCGAGGTCGGCTTCTTCAGCCCCGGCAGCTACTGGCCCTTCGGCCTCGCCGCGGCCGCCTCCCTGACCGGCCTGGGCCTCGCCTTCTGGATGTGGTGGCTGATCGCCCTCGGCCTGATCGCCGTCGTCATGGCCACCTGCGGCCTGCTGTTCGAGTACTACACCGGCACCCGCCGCACCGCGGAGCACTAGCCTCCGACCGCTTCACGACGCCCGCCCCACCCAACGCCGGGTGACGCGGGCGTCGCGGATGTGAGATCTTGGTACGACACGTCGCATTTCTGACCAGATCGGTACCAAGCTCCCGCCCGGTGGCCGCGACGGGCAAGCATGATCTCGATCAACTACTCAAACGCCTCGCCGCAACGCAGAGCCCCCACGAACGCGGCGTGACCCCCGACGAACTTACGCCCGGGACCACTTAGGTGGGTGCAGGATGGTCATCGATGACGAACACGACTCGGTGATCCAGTAGACCGGTGACGTCGTCGATGTATGGTCGCTCGTCTGATCGGGCGCCGCATGCCACGTAGAAGTCCACTGCGGATTGGCGTGCGTCGGCCCACATGAGGCGTTCCCCGGCGAGGCGTGCGCACTCGGCGACGGCGGCCAGCAGTCGTCGGCCGTACCCGCGACGTTGGCGTGCCGGGTCCACCGCCATGGCCCAGAAGTAGCGGGCCGGCGTGCCGGTCTCGGGCGGGTAGGGCCAGGATACGTGCGACACGACCGCGACGACGGCACCGTCCTCGATGATCGCCAGATGTGCCGCGTCGTCGTCATCGAGGCGCGAGCGTGGTTCGGCCCAGCCCAGCACGCTGCTGCGCAGCGGGTACGTCGCGGCCGCGGCGATGGCGACGATGTTGGTCACGCCACGTACGGTAGGCGCCCATCGTGGTGCGGGCTATCTACCCGAACCGGCCGTCGGCATTGCGGCCGGGAGCGGAAACGGCGACGCCCGCCGGACCACGGTCCGGCGGGCGTCGTGGCAAACGTGGAGCGGGCGGTCAGCGCCGGCCGCTCTCCACCTCCCGGCGCTGCGTGCCTTCGGTTCCGGTGACCTGGGGCGCGGGGGAGACCGGGGCCTCCGACGGGCGTTCGATGGGGAAGAAGAAGCCGCGGATCGCCGGCCCGAGGGCCCCGAGGCGGTTCATCTTCTTCGGGACCACCCAACCGCTGTACTCCAGGTCCGCGTGGCCGTCGTGGCCCGGGGCGGCCAGCGGCTGGTGCACCTCGACGAAGCGGCCGTCCGGCAGGCGCCGGATGATGCCCGTCTCCACGCCGTGCGCCAGGACCTCGCGGTCGTGCTGTTGCAGGCCCAGGCAGATGCGGTACGTGATGTAGTACGCCAGCGGTGGGAGCAGCAGCAGGCCGATCCGGCCGGCCCAGGTCATCGCGTTGAGGCTGATCCGGAACTTGTCGGCGATCACGTCGTTGCCGCCGGAGAGGGTCAGCACCAGCCAGAACGAGATGGCCATCGCGCCGAGCGCCGTGCGGGCGGGCACGTCGCGGGGGCGTTGGAGCAGGTTGTGGATGCGCCGGTCCTTGGTGAGCCGTTGCTCGATGAACGGGTACAGCGCCGGCAGGACCGTCAGGATGCCGGGGAGCACCACGGTCGGCCAGAATATCGGCGGCACCACGTAGTGCCCCCAGGGTGTGGGTATCGGCAGTTCCCAGCCGGGCATCAGCCGGGTCGAGCCGTCCAGGAACATGACGTACCAGTCCGGTTGGCTGGCGGACGAGACCGCCGCCGGCTCGTACGGGCCGAACAGCCAGAGCGGGTTGATCTGGAACAGGCCGCCCATGAACGCGATCACCGCGAACACGGCCATGAAGTAGCCGCCCTGCTTGATCGCGTACCGGGGGAACATCCGCTCGCCGACCACGTTGTCGTTGGTCCGGCCGGGGCCGGGCCACTGGGTGTGCTTCTGGATGAAGACCAGGCCGACGTGGATGCTGATCAGCGCGATCAGGATGCCCGGGATGAGCAGCACGTGCGCGATGTAGAACCGGCCCATGATGATCTCGCCGGGGAACTCGCCGCCGAAGACCGACGAGGTGACCCAGGAGCCGATGAGCGGGATCGACAGCATGATCGCCGAGGCGATCCGCAGGCCGGTGCCTGACAGGCCGTCGTCCGGCAGCGAGTAGCCGGTGAAGCCGGCCAGGAAGCCCAGCCAGAACAGCAGCGACCCGATGATCCAGTTCGCCTCGCGCGGCTTGCGGAACGCGCCGGTGAAGAAGACCCGGAACATGTGCACCACGATCGCGGCGACGAAGGTCAGCGCGGCCCAGTGGTGCATCTGACGCATCAGCAGGCCGCCGCGCACTTCGAAGGACAGTTGCAGGGCCGACTCGTACGCCCGGGACATGGTCATGCCGCGCAGCGGCGCGTAGGCGCCGTTGTAGGTGACCTCCCGCATCGACGGGTCGAAGAAGAAGGTCAGGAAGACGCCGGTGAGGACGACGATGATGAACGAGAACAGCGCGATCTCACCGAGCAGGAACGACCAGTGGTCCGGGAAGACCTTGTTGAGCACGCCACGCAGCGGCGTGGCCACCTTGAACCGGTCATCGACCTCCCCGGCGAGCTTGCCGGGTACCGCGGCGCGGTCGAATTTGCGCTTTCTCATGGCCGCTCCCAGAAGTCCGGGCCGATGACGTCCGTGTAGTCCCGCTTCGCCACGAAGAAGCCCTCGTCGTCCACCGTAATCTCCAGCTGCGGCAGCGGCCGGCTCGCGGGACCGAAGATCGGGGCCGCGTTGTCGGTGATCAGGAACTGCGACTGGTGGCACGGGCAGAGCAGGCGGTTGGTCTGCTGCTCGTAGAGGCTGGCCGGGCAACCGGCGTGCGTGCAGATCTTGGAGTACGCGATGTAGTCGCCGTACATCCAGTCCTCCCGGCCGGCGCGGTGGTTGGCCGCCCGGGCCTGGTCCGCGTCGCTCGTGCGCAGGTGGATCAGCAGCGTGGGGGAGTCCGCGTGCTCGTTGGAGCTGCCGTGTGGGATGCCCGGGAAGACGGTCATCTGGCCGCCGACGCTGACGTCCTCCGGCCGGATCGGGGTGCCGTCCTGGCGGGTCAGCCGCACCGGCTTGCCGCCGTTGTACGCGGGGTTCCAGCCCGTGGTGTACAGCTCGGGCGTCTCGGTGCCCGGGATCTGGTTCTTGTGCGGGTCCTCGATCAGGCCGCCGATCAGCGGGGCCGCGGCGACCAGGCCCACCGGGGCCAGGCCCAGCGGCAGCGCGAACTTCAGCAGCGGGCGCCGGCCGATGCCCATCTCCTCGCCCAGGTAGGCGATGGTCTGGCCGGTGATCCGGCGCTCCTGCTCGGACGAGCCGCCGGTGTGCCGCTGCTGGATCGACACCTCCCGGGGCAGCAGCTTCTTGCCCCAGGTGAGGATCCCGAAGGCGAGGCCGGCCAGGGCGAGGCCGAGGCTGGCGCCGAGGATGGGTGTGAACCACTGGGCGCCGTCCTGCCGCCCGAACTCCCACGGCCACCAGATGTACGCGACCAGGAAGACGGTCGCGGCCAGGCCGGTGAGCAGGAAGAAGCCGGCGATGGTGCGGACCACCCGGCGCTCGGTCTTGCCGCCGGGCACCGCGAACTGCGGCTCATAGTGGACGATCTCGATGTCGTCCAGCGCGGCGCCCTCGCGGAGCACGTCGAAGCGGCTCGAGGTGGGGCCGTGGATGCCCGTCTCGGTGACGTTTTCGCGTTCGGTCTGGGTGCTCATGACTTCCCCGCAATCCACAGCGCCGTGAAGATCAGCGCCACCATGCCGACCAGGAAGATCGCCAGGCCCTCGGTGACCGGGCCGAAGCGGCCCAGGTTGAAGCCGCCCGGGTCCTTCTGCTGCTGCAGGGTGACCACGTAGGAGATGACGTCGGCCTTCTCCTGCGGGCTGAGCTGGTTGTCGCCGAAGACCGGCATGTTCTGCGGGCCGGTCAGCATGGCGCCGTAGATCTGGGCCGGCGAGGCGGGCATCAGCGACGGCGCGAACTTGCCGGACGACAGCGCGCCGCCCCCACCGCCGAAGCCGTGGCAGGAGGCGCAGTTGATCCGGTACAGCTCACCGCCCTTGCTGGTGTTCGCGCCGGCCAGCATGGCCGGCACGTCGCCGGGCAGCTGGGGACCGCCACCCAGCTCCTGGATGTACGCGGCGAGCTGGCGGGTCTGGTCGTCGTTGAACACCGGCGGCTTGCGCTCCGCCTGGGCCTCCTGCCGGGCCATCGGCATCCGGCCCGTGGCGACCTGGAACTCGACGGCCGCCGAGCCGACGCCGAGCAGGCTGGGGCCGCGGTCGGTCACGCCCTGCGCGTTCGGGCCGTGGCAGGAGATGCAGCTCTTGTCGAACAGAGCCTTGCCCTCCTTCGCCGCCGTGGACAGCTGCGGGGTGTCCTCCGCGCTGGAGATGCCCGGGGCGAACGCGGCGTAGGCGCCGCCGGCGAGGACCAGCGCGGCGACCAGTCGGATGCCGGCGTTCAGGCGACGCCGGGCGCGACTGCGGCGCCGGGGCGCGCCGGTCGGGCGACGCAGCCGCGCGAGCAGGCCGCGGTGGCGGCCCGCCCCGGCGGGTGGGGAAGAAGTCATGGCCTCATACCTTTGCGGGTCAGCAGCGGTCAGGGGGCGGTGGACTACCGCAACCAATAGATCATGAGGAAGAGCGCGATCCACACGATGTCGACGAAGTGCCAGTAGTACGAGACGACGATCGCCGAGGTGGCCTGGGCCGGCGTGAACCGGCCCATGGTGGTGCGGGCCATGTAGATCAGGAAGGCGATCAGACCGCCGGTCACGTGCAGGCCGTGGAAGCCGGTGGTCAGGTAGAACATCGACCCGTAGCCGTCGGTGTTGATCTTGACGCCCTCGTCCACCAGGGTGCGGTACTCGTTCACCTGGCCGAGCAGGAAGATCAGACCCATCACGAAGGTGATGGCGAACCAGCGCCGCAGCGCGTGCACGTCACCCCGCTCGGCCGCGAACACACCGATCTGGCAGGTCACCGAGGACAGCACCAGGATCAGCGTGAACGGCGTCGCGTACCACAGGTTCAGGACGGGCGTGTGCTTCTCCCAGAGGCTGTAGTCCGCCGCACGGATGGAGAAGTACATCGCGAACAGTCCCGCGAAGAACATCAGTTCACTGGAGAGCCACACGATGGTCCCCACGCTGACCATGTTGGGCCTGGTCAACGAGTGGATCTGGCTCTTGGAGATGGCTGGGGCCGCAGTCACGGGCTCATTATTGCCCCTGACCTGCCCGACGATGCGCGCGGGGGAGGTACGACCGCGTGTCGTAGCGGTGGCATAGGCTGCTCGGGTGCAACCGTTCGACGTGACCCGCATCGTCACGGGTACCCGTGTCGACTCGTGGCTGGCCGTCGGGCTCGTCCTGGCAGCCGGCCTCTACCTGTATGGAGTGCACCGGCTGCGCTCCCGCGGCCACCCCTGGTCGCCGTACCGCACGCTGCTGTTCGTGGTGCCCGGCCTGGGCTCGATCGCCATGGTGACGGTCTCCGGGCTGGAGGCGTACGACACGACGCTGCTGTCCGCGCACATGGTCCAGCACATGGTGCTGTCGATGGTGTCGCCGATCTTCCTGGCCCTCGGCGCGCCGGTCACGCTCGCCCTGCGCACCCTGCCGCGCCGCCCGCGCGCCCTGCTGCTGGCGCTGGTGCACAGCCGGTACGTCCGGGTGGTGTCGTTCCCGCTCGTCGCGTACGGGATCTTCGTGGCCAACCCGTTCATCCTGTACTTCACCGGGCTGTACCGGCTGACGCTGGAGAACGTGTTCGTCCACGAGCTGACGCACGTGCACTTCATCGTGACCGGCTGCCTGTTCTTCTGGCCGCTGGTCGGCCTGGACCCGCTGCCCGGCCGCTGGCCGTACCCGGCGCGCACCCTGCTGATGCTGCTGTCCGTGCCGTTCCACACCGTGCTCGGGCTGACCATCATGCAGAGCAACACCCTGATCGGCGGCGACTGGTACCCGTCGCTGCACCTGTCGTGGGCCGACCCGTGGGCCGACCAGCGGGTCGCGGGCGGCATTCTGTGGGCCGGCGGCGAGGTGGTCAGCGTCGTGATGATCGCCGTGCTGGCCGTGCAGTGGATGCGCCAGTCCGAGCGGGAGGCCCGCCGCATCGACCGGCAACTGGACCGGGAGGAGGCGGCGGCCGAGGCCGCCGCGGCGCGGGCGGCGGCCGAATCGTCCGGTGGGCAGTCGCCCCCCGGCGGGTGACGGGTAGGATCCACCCCGCAGCTACCGGCATGAAGGCGAGTCAATGAGCGACCGTGTGAGCACCGTCCTGCTGTACAGCGACGACCCGGAGGTCCGGGAGCGGATGCGGCTGGCCGTCGGGCCCCGCCCCGCCGCCGACCTGGCGGTCGAGTTCGTCGAGGCGGCCACGTACGACGAGTGCGTGCGGCTGCTCGACGAGTACGAGATCGACCTGCTGCTGCTGGACGGCGAGGCGCACCCGGCGGGCGGGCTGAGCATCGCCCGGCAGATCCGCGACGAGCGGGAGGTCCCGCCGCTGGTCTGCGTGGTCATCGCCCGCTCCGCCGACCGATGGCTCGCCGCCTTCGCCCAGGTCGACGCGACCCTGATGCACCCGCTCGACCCGGTGGCCACCGGGCAGACCGTCGCCGGCCTGCTGCGCGGCGCCATCCAGCCGGCCTGAGCCGGCACCCCACCCCTTCTCTTCCCCGACCGGTCGCCGGGAGGCAGCCATGGGCGAACGCACCTGGCCGAACCTGCTCGCCGCGCTGCTGCGCGTCGAGGAGCTGTCCACCGCCGACACGGCGTGGGCGATGGGTGAAATCATGGCCGGCGCGGCCACGCCGGCCCAGATCGCGGCGTTCGTGACGGCGCTGCGCGCCAAGGGCGAGACGCCGAGCGAGATCGCCGGGCTGGTCCAGGCGATGCTGGACGCGGCCGCCCTGGTCGACCTGCCGGCCGAGGTCCGGGCCGACGCGGTCGACGTGGTCGGCACCGGCGGGGACCGCGCGCACACGGTCAACATCTCCACGATGGCCGCGATCGTCGTGGCCGGGGCGGGCGTGCGCGTGGTCAAGCACGGCAACCGGGCCGCCTCGTCCTCCTGCGGCGCCGCCGACCTGCTGGAGTACCTCGGGGTACCGCTGGACCTGGGGCCGGAGGGGGTGGCCCGGACGGTCCGCGAGGTGGGGCTCGGCTTCTGCTTCGCCGCCCGCTTCCACCCCGGCATGCGGCACACCTCGGTGACCCGGCGGGAGATCGGCGTACCCACGGCCTTCAACTTCCTCGGGCCGCTGACCAACCCGGCGCAGCCCCGCGCCGGCCTGGTCGGCTGCTTCGACCCCCGCATGGCGCCCGTGATGGCGGAGGTGTTCGCCCGGCGCGGCAACTCCGTGCTGGTGGTGCGCGGCGAGGACGGACTCGACGAGATCACCACCACCGGTCCGACCCGGGTGTGGGCGGTCGCCGACGGCCGGGTCACCGAGTCGCTGCTGGACGTGGCGGAGCTGGGCGTGGCCCGCTCCCAGCCGGGCGACCTGCGCGGCGGGGACGCCGCCTTCAACGGCGCGGTGGCCCGCGCGGTGCTGGCGGGGGAGCAGGGCCCGGTCCGGGACGCGGTGCTGGTCAACGCGGCGGCGGCGATCGCGGCGCACGCGGGCTTCGCCGGTGGCGTCCAGGCTTGCCTGGCCGCGGGGCTGGAGCGGGCCGCCGCCTCGATCGACTCCGGCGCGGCGGCCGCCGCCCTCGACCGCTGGGTCGCCTCCGCCACGGCGGCCTGACGGCCCCGCCGGGCAGGGCGCGCCCACGCGGGTAGGTCGGGTTACAGGGCCGTGGCGAAGGCGGCGATGCGCGTGGCGAGCGGGCCGGCGGCCCTGGCCCAGCGGAAATGGTCCAGCGGTGCACCGGCCTCGGCCCGCGTGTAGGTCTCGCGTTTGACCCGCGCGTTGGGCAGCTTGGCGCACAGGTGGTCCAGCACCGCGGCCGGGGTGAGGCCGTCGCCCTCGATGTCGACCGCGAGCACCGGCACGGTCACGCCGGCGAGACCCGCCTCCGGGTCGGTCTCCCCGAGCCGGGGGAAGCGGCCCGTGCGGGCGGTGTACGACCAGTCGCGGATGACGCCGCGGGCCTGGCGTCCACCGAAGCCCCAGCCGGGCCACACGCCCAACACCGCGGACGCCGCCCGGATGGCGCCGATCGACAGCCGGACGCCGTACCGGTTCACCCCCCGGTACAGGCGCCAGTGGGGCAGGCCGACGCCCACCAGCACCAGCCCGTCCACGGTCGGGTCGCCGGGGCCGCCGTCGCCGGAGGTGGCGAGGTGCATGAGGCACGCCTGCCCGCCGAGCGAGTGGCCGACCAGCAGGACCCGGCGGCCGGCCAGCCGCCCGGCCAGCGCCGCCTGCACGGCGGCCACGTCCGCCACCAGTTCCGGGTACCCGTACCGCGAGCGGCGCCCGGGCGGCGGCGTGCTGGCGCCGGTACCGCGCAGGTCGGCGACGACGACGGCGAGGCCGGCGGCGCGCAACTGTTCCGCGAAGGGCCGGTAGTAGCGGGCCGGGACCCCCATGGCGGGCCACAGGACGGCGACCGGTGCCCCCGCCACGCCCTCCGGTTCCGGGTAGTGGTGCAGCGCGACGCGGTCGGCGCCGCGCTCGACGAACTCCGGCACGGTGGGTCAGTCCGCCTCGGCCAGTCCGATGGCGAACGCCTCATCCAGGTCGTGCTTCGAGTAGGTCTGGAAGGCCACGTGCGAGTCGGTGCCGAGCACCCCCGGGACCTTGGAGATGCCGCCCGCGATCACCTCGGCGATCTGCTCGAACTGCCGGACCCGGACCATCGCGATCAGGTCCACGGTGCCGGTGACCGAGTACACCTCGCTCACCCCGGGCAGGGCGACCAGCGCCTCGGCGACCTCGGGGATCCGGTCGGCGGCGCAGTCGATGAGGACGATCGCGGTGATCACCGGTGGGCTCCTCGGCGTCGATGGCGGGAAACGCGTCTCATGCTAGGCCCTCCGCCGCGGCGACCGTGAGGTCGGTCCCGGCACGGACGGCGCCGGTCAGCCGCTCGCCGGGCGCCACCACCGCGCCGGGCCAGACCACGCTGGCCGTGACGCTGCCGCGCACGACCGCGCCCGCGCCGATCACGCAGCGCTCGACCGGGCCGGTGACGTCGGCGCCGTCGGCGATCAGGCTGCCGCCCCCGGCGGCGTGCAGGTTGGCGCGGAGGTAGTCGCGCGGGGTGCCGGTGTCGATGAACGTGCCGGCGTACTCGACCACGCTCAGCCCGCCCGCCCGCTCGGCCGGGCGCCACACGGTGCTGACCAGTTCCGCGTGCTCGTCGGTCAGGCGGCGCACATACCGCCAGGGCAGCAGCGAGACGCCGGCGAACTGGTACGGCCCGAACTCCTGCCGCCCGCCCCGCACCCCCAGCAGGCGGACGCCCTCGCCGTCCCAGCCGCGCAGCAGATCGGTCACGCTGCCCCCGGCCAGGTAGGCGTCCGCGTTGGCCACCAGGACCGGCCGGCCGCCGACCCACTCCCGCAGCCGGCCGACGCCGCCCGAGGTGCCCAGCGGCCCATCCGCCTCGTACGAGACGTGCACCCGGCCCGCCGTCCGCTCGTCGACGTGCGCCGCGACCAGGTCGCCCAGGTACGCGGCGTTGACGGCCACCTCGGAGGCGCCGAGCGCGGCGACCCGGGCGAGGGCCAGATCCAGCAGCGGGACGTTGCCGACCGGGCACAGCGCCTTGGGCAGCCGCGCCGTCAGCGGACGCAGGCGGGTGCCCTCCCCGGCCGCGAGCACGATCGCGCACAGGTCCGGCACGGGGTGGTCCATCACGGGGCGGCGGGTTCCGGAGCCTGCGGCCCGATGCCGTACCGGCCGAGCAGGTACGCGGTCGGGCGGGAGAGCCGGGGCAGGTCGTCCAGCGGGTGCCAGGCGGCCTCCAGCACCTCGGCACCGTCCACCCGCAGATCCGTCGTGGACGCCGGCACGCGCGCCTCGAACACCACGTCCACCCAGCCCTGCGTGTGGACGATCGCGCTCGGGGTGGCCGGGCGCAGCTCCTCCGGCCGCAGCCGGATGCCGGTCTCCTCGGCCAGTTCGCGGGCGCCGCCGACGACCGGCTCCTCCCGCCGGCGCAGCAGCCCGGCCGGCAGCGACCAGCCCCGGTTCGGCGGCTGGCGCAGCAGCAACAGCCGGCCCGACCCCTCGGCCTCCGAATCCCGGACCAGCACCACCGCACCCACGATGAACTTCTGGGTCAGCTGGCGCACGAGGAACCTGCGGGTGCGCGGTGGCAGCCGGTAGAAGATGCTGTAGACGGCGAGTCGGAGGGCGGAGCGGCTCGGGGTCATCCCGTCAGGCTAACGGTGCGCCGGCTGGCGTGGTTGGTCACTCCGGTCGCTGGTCCACCAGCGTGATGAGCTGTTCGACCACCGTGTCCGGGGCGAGCTTGCGATCGAAGACCGCCACCAGCATCGTCTCCAGGTCCGGGTAGCCCAGTTCCTCGGCGAGCCGGCGCAGCGGCAGATCGCTGGCTAGGCCCCGGCTGTGCCGGCGCAGCGCCAGCCCGATCGCCGCCCGGCCCAGGCGCACCTTGTCCGCGATCGTCATGCCCGGCGCCTGCCGCTCGGCGAAGAACCGGTTGATCTGCATCTGCGCGTGCGGGGACTTGACGAAGCCCAACCACTCCCGGCGCGGGCCGGGCGGCTCCGCGTCCAGGTCGAACTCGCTGGGCCGGTCGTCGGTGGCGAAGATGTCCACCACGTCGCCCTCGGCCAGGGTGGACGACAGCGGCGCCAGCCGCCCGTTGATCCGCGCCGCGACGCAGTGGTCGCCGACCTCCCGGCCCAGTTCGTAGGCCAGGTCCACCGGGGTCGATCCGGACGGCAGCACCACCGCGTTGCCGTCGCAGAACACCTGGATCTGCGTCTCCGCCAGGTCGCAGCGCAGCGACTCGAGGAACTGCGCCGGGTCCGGGGTCTCCTGCTCCCAGTCGAGTACCCGCCGCAGCCAGGCCAACTGGTCGGCGGCGGCGCGGTCGTCCCGCTCCGCCAGCTTCGGGAACCGGAAGTTCACCGCGATCCCGTACTCGGCGGCGCGGTGCATGCCCTCGGTGCGGATCAGCACCTCGACCGAGCGGTCGTCCGGGCCGATCACCGTGGTGTGCAGCGAGCGGTAGAGGTTGTTCTTGGGGGAGGCGATGAAGTCCTTGAACCGGCCCGCCACCGGGCGCCACAGCCCGTGCACCGCGCCGAGGGCGGCGTAGCAGTCGGTGTCCGGACCGTCCACCACGATCACCACCCGGGGCGGGTCGTACGGCTCGGGGTAGCCGCCGGCGACGGTGTCCTTCCAGATCGAGTAGTAGTGCCGGGGGCGGGGGACCACGTCGCCGGCCACCTTGTTGCGGCGCAGCGCCGCCCTGGCCTGCCCGACCACCGTGGACAGGTAGGTCACCCAGCCGCCGTGGACGCGTACGTGGCCGTCGATGTGCTGGTACGCCTCCGGCTCCAGGTGGAACAGGACCGCGTCCTCCAGTTCCCGCTTGAGCGCCTGCACACCCAGCCGGTCGCAGAGCGGCACCAGCACGTCCAGCGTCGCGCCCGCGATCCGGGCCCGGGACTTCGCCGACCGGGCGTCCAGCGTGCGCATGTTGTGCAGCCGGTCGGCCAACTTGATGATCAGCACCCGGACGTCCTTGCCGGCCGCGAGGATCATCTTGCGGATCGTCTCCGCCTCGGCGTCGGCGCCGTAGAAGACCTTGTCGAACTTGGTGACGCCGTCGACCAGCAGCGCCACCTCCGGGCCGAAGTCGTCCTCGAGCGCCTGGAGCGTGTAGTCGGTGTCCTCGACCGTGTCGTGCAGCAGCGCCGCGACCAGCGTGATGGTGTCCATGCCGAGTTCGGCGAGGATCTGGGCGACCGCCAGCGGGTGGGTGATGTACGGGTCGCCGCTCTTGCGCATCTGGCCCCGGTGCGCGCTCTCCGCGATCGCGTACCCGCGGCGCAGCGTCGCCGCGTCGGCGGAGGAGTGCACCGCGCGGTGGGTGCGGACCAGCGTCGTGACCGGATCGTCCTCGGGGCCGCTCCAGGCGGAGAGCCAGGAACGCAGCCGGCGGGTGAGGTTCACCTCGGCCCGGCGGGACAGCGGCCGTCCGATGGCCGCGTCTCGACCGGCGTCGAGGTCCACTGGTCACCCCCTCACCGGCCGAGTCCTGGCTATCCGTCTAGCCTAAATGAGGAGACCCTGGTCCGATCGGTCAGTTGCGTATGGGCGTTCGGGCGAGTCATGGGACACCTGTGGCGGATGGGGCGCTTTCGGCGCGCGTGAGCAGTTCGCGGAACCGCCCGGCGCCCCGCACCGGCGACGCCCAACCGCCCGATGTGGTCACCAGCCGCGTCTCGGGGCGCTCCAACCAGGCGAGGATCCGCTCGGTCTCGGCCGGCGAGGCGCTCGGCACCGGACCCGGTCCGGGCAGCACCGTCTCGGCCGTGGCCCGCACGGCGTCCAGCACCGGGCGGGGCGGGATCCCGGGCGCCGCCGTCGCGGCGCCGGCCAGCCGACCGTGCCGGACCACCGCGATCTCCCAGCCGCCATCCGCCGTGCGCCGCGCCGCCTCCACCACCGCCAGGGCGGTGAGCGCCGCCAGCCGCTGCATCCGGATCGCCGCCCTGAGCAGGGCCGCGAGCCGGCCCCGCAGCACCGCCGCCTCCTCGTACCGCCGGGCGGCGGACAGCGTCTCCAGGCGCGCCATGAGCGCCTCGACCAGCGGGCCCGGGTCGCCCACGGTCGCGTCCCGGAACGGGACCGCCGCCCGCGCGTGGTACTCCTCCACCGAGATCCGGTGCTCGCACGGCGCGGGGCAGCGCCCCAACTCGGCCAGCGCGCAGGCCGGCGTCGTCACCCGGGTGGAGAGCTTGTGCGTGCACTGCCGCAGCGGCAGCGCGTCGTGCGCCGCGGCGGCCGCCTGCTCCGCCGCCCGCCGCGACCCGAACGGCCCGAGGTAGGCCGCGCCGTCCTCGGCCAGCGTGCGGACCGTGGACAGCCGGGGGTACGCCTCGGCCGTCAGCTTCAGCCAGACCACCCGTTCGGGGTACTTCGACCGCCGGTTGTACGGCGGTGCGTGCGCCGCGATCAGCCGCAGCTCCCGCACCTCCGCCTCCAGCGCGTGCGCGCACTCCACCGCCTCGACCCGCTCGGCGGCGGCGATCATCTCGCTCATCCGCGCCCGCTTCTCCGCCGCGGTGAAGTAGCTGCGCACCCGGGTGGCGATGTCCCCCGACGTGCCCACGTACAGCGGGCGCCCGTCGGCGGCCCGGAACACGTACACCCCCGGCACGTGCGGCAACCCCTCGGCCAGGTGCCGCTTGCGCCGCTGCTCCGGGCACACCGCCCGGGCGAACTCCACCGCATCCCCCAGCGTGTGCACCCGGTACGACCCGAGCCGCGCGATCAGCGCGTGCAACACGTCCACGGTGGCCTCCGCGTCGGCCCGGGCCCGGTGCGACGGCTGGCGGGAGGTGCGGAAGTAGGCGGCGAGGGTGCCGAGCTTGCGGTTGGGGACCTCCTCCCGGGTCAGCGCCCGGCGGGCCAGCGCCACCGTGTCGAGCACCGTCGGGTTCGGCCAGGGGTAGCCGAACTTCGCGCACGCCGCCTTCAGGAACCCCACGTCGTACGGCGCGTTGTGGGCGACCAGGACCGCGTTGCGGATGAACTCCAGGAAGCTGGGGAGCACCTCCTCGATCGGCGGGGCGGGCGCCACCATCGCCTGCGTGATGCCGGTCAGCACGGTGACGAACGGCGGGATCGGGGCGCCCGGGTTGACCAGCGTGGCGAGGACCCCCAGCTCCTCGCCACCGCGCACCTTCACCGCGCCGATCTCGGTGATCCCGCCGCCGTCCGGCGCGCCGCCGGTCGTCTCCAGGTCCACCACCACGAACGTCGTCCGGCGCAGCGACAGCGCCGCCGGGTCGTCCAGCAGCGTGTCGATGGTGCCCTGCACAAACGGCTGTTCGACCACCCGCGGGACGGTAGGGCACGGGTACGACAAAGTTCGTTCAGAGGGGCCGGTGGTACCGCACCGAGTGGCTGGTGTACCCCTCGCGCTCGTAGAACCGGTGGGCGCCGGAGCGCTCGGCACCGGTCGTCAGCTCCAGGACGGCGCAGCCCAGCTCCCGGCCGACCCGCTCGGCGGCGCGCAGCAGAACAGCCCCGACGCCGCTGCCGCGCTCGCCCTCGTCGACGACCAGCGCGGTGATCCGGGCGCGGGCGTGGCCCTCGTGCGGGAACGGGGTGCTGGAGACCACCACGGCGCCGAGCGCGACGCCGGCCCGCTCGGCGACCAGGACACGATCCCGGTCCGGGGTCATCCCGGCCAACTGCGCGCGGACGTCCTCGCCGGTCACGGGGTGCCCCAGCTGCCGGAACAGCGCGGCCAGGGTGCCGGCGTCGGCCGCCGTCCCGGCCCGCACGACCACCGCTCCAGTCACGCCTGCCGATGCTACAGCGGCACCGGGCGGCCGGCGTCGTCATCAACGTCCCTCGATCAACTTGACGGTGCCCCGGTTCGGCAAGAGGAGTCCGACCGGAAAGATCGGCATAAAAGATCGGCATAACAGACAGGGCGTTGCGGGGCCCGCGGTGCGACACTTGGCGCATGTCCGTGCCGGCGTACCCAGACGACCGGCCCCCGGCCGGGGCCGGGGGCGCCGGTGAGCTGCCCGAGGAGCTGCTCGCCGAGTTCGAGCCCGAGCCGATCCTGCCCGAGGCGGTGCGGCAGCGGATCGTTGGGCTCGCCGCCGCGGCGATGAGCGTCCTGCCCCTGGAGGAGGTCCCCGCCGTGCTGCGGCGGGTGGCGAAGTTCGCCCCGAACCGGCGGGCCCGCCTCGGCGCCGGACCGATCGCCACCCAGCTGGCCAGCGACCCGACCTTCCGGCAGCGGGTCGCCAACCGGGCCCTCGCGGAGGCCGGCGAGCTGGGCAGCGCGCTCCTGGCGGGCACGGCGCCGGCGGCGGCCGACCCGGTCGAGGTGGGCGCGCTGGCGTATCTGGCACGCCCGGCGGGGTGGCGGCAGTTGGTCGCGGCGGCCGGGGAGGCGGTGCGTGCGGAGCAGGACAGCGCCGCGGTGGCCGACCAGCTGCGGGACGCGGAGCACCGGGTGGCGCGGGCCGAACACGACCGGGCGGTGGCCCGGGTGGAGGCCGAGAAGCTGCGGGACGAGCTGGCCCGCGGCCGCGAGGAGCTGGGCAGCCTCCGCGAGGAGGTGCGGGTGCTGGCCAAGCGGCTGCGCGAGGCCCAGACGGCGCAGCGGCGGGCCACCGAGCTGCTGGCCACGGAGAAGGGCCGGGCGACCCGCGCGGCGGCGGACCACGACGCCGAGGTGCGCCGGCTGCGGGCGCGGCTGGCCGACGCCGAGGACGCGGCCAGCGGCGCCCGGCAGTCCGCGAAGGAGGCCCGCGCGCAGGACGACGCCCGGCTGTGGCTGCTGCTGGAGACGATCGGGCAGGCGGCGGTCGGGCTGCGCCGCGAGCTGGCCCTGGAGCCGGCGGACAGGCTGCCGGCGGACCACGTCGCGCAGACCGCGGCGGCGCCGGGCCAGGCGGGCGCCCGGGCCCGGGCCCTCGACGCGGACGACCCCGCCCGCCTGGACCAGTTGCTCGCGCTGCCCAAGGCGCACCTGGTCGTGGACGGGTACAACGTCACCAAGCGCGGCTTTCCGGAGATCTCGCTGGAGCGGCAGCGCAGCCGGCTGATCACCGGCCTGGGCGGCATCGCCGCGCAGACCCGCGCCGAGGTCACGGTGGTCTTCGACGGCGCCGAGCGGGTGCCGGGGCTGCCGCCGGCGCCGCGCGGCGTCCGGGTGCTGTTCTCCCACAAGGGCGAGACGGCGGACGAGCTGATCCGGCGCCTGGTCCGGGCCGAGCCGCCGGGGCGCCCGGTGGTGGTCATCTCCTCCGACCGGGAGGTCGCCGACGGGGTGCGCCGGCACGGTGCCTACCCCCTCGGGGCGGATTCGCTGCTGCGCCGCCTCGCCCGCGCCTGATTTCTGTCGTACCCCTCGCTTAGCGTGATGGTCACCGACGGTGGTTGGTTGTCAACCGCACCGCGAGGAGGAGCGATGCTCGTCGACTGCGACACCTGTACCGTGCGCGGCGCCGCCTGCGGAGACTGCCTGGTGAGCGCCCTGCTGGACACGCCGCGGGAGATCTTGGACCTGACCGCACCGGAGCGAGCCGCGATCGAGGTGCTGGCCCGCGCCGGCTTCGACGTCGAGGTGCTGGCGGTGGCGGGGGCGCCGGCCGTCCCCCGGCCGCGCCGGCGCCGGCGCCACGTGGCGTAACCGCCGCCGGTCCGCGACCGGCCGAGTCCCGGCCTTCGCCTCGCGCCGGTACCGCGTCGCGCCAGGCCCTAGGATGGGCGTCCGGCGGATCGGGAGGAGCGGCGCGGATGACGACCCCTCGGCTGTGGGCGGCCGTGACGCTTGCCGCGCTGCTCGTGGCGCTCGCCGTGGGCGCCGCGGTGCTGATCCCGTGGCACCGGCCGCCGGCGCCCCGCGCCGACCAGCTCGCCGCGCTCGCCCAACTGCCCGCCGACCGGGTGGAGCGGGCCCGGGCGTTCCACGCCGAACTGCGCTGGCCCGGGTACGCGTCGATGGCGGTCGGGCTCGTCGTGGCGCTGGTCATCGGCCTCACCCCGCTGGGCGCGTGGCTGGTCACGCAGGCCGGGCGCCCGTTCGGCGGCCACTGGGTCGCCCGTGCCGTGCTCGGCGGGCTGCTGGTGGTCTTCGCCGGCGGGCTGGTCACCCTGCCGTTCGCGGCGTGGCGGCACACGATCCTGGTCCGGTACGGGCTGTCCACGCAGAGCTGGGGCGGCTGGACGGCGGACGTGCTCAAGTCCGCCGCGGTGAGCGCGGTACTCGGTGCCGTCGTGCTGCTCGCGTTCTTCGCGGTCACCCGGTACGTGCCCCGGTGGTGGTGGGCGTGGGGTGCGGCGGGAGCGTTCCTACTGGTGGTGCTGCTGTCCTTCGTGCTGCCGGTGCTGGTCGAACCGGTGTTCAACAAGTTCACGCCGATGGCGTCCGGCGCGCAGCGGGAGCAGCTGATGGCGCTGGCCGCCCGGGACGGCGTCCCGGTGAAGGACGTCCTGGTCGCGGACGCGTCCCGGCGCACCCGCGCGGTGAACGCGTACGTCTCCGGGCTCGGCCCCACCCGACGGATCGTCGTCTACGACACGCTGCTGCGCGAGGCGCCGCCGGAGGAGGTCGCCTCGGTGGTCGCGCACGAACTGGGCCACGCCAAGGACGGGGACGTGCTGACCGGCACGCTGCTCGGCGCGCTGGGCGCCGCGGCCGGCGTGGCCGCGCTCTACCTGCTCGGCGCCTGGGACGGCCTGTTACGCCTGGCCGGCGTTCCGGCGGCCGGCGGTGGCGGTGCCGATACGGTGGCCGGCGGCGGGGTGGCCGGCGGGGCCACCGGGCCGGGCGGCTTCGGCGACCCGCGCGCCATCGGGCTGCTGCTCGCCGTCGGTGCGGTCGCCGGGCTGGTCATGGGCCCGGCGCAGAGCCTCGTGTCGCGCCGCATCGAGGCCCGCGCCGACGCGCACGCACTGGCGCTGACCCGCGACCCGGCCACGTTCACCGCCATGCAGCGGCGGCTGTCCCTGGTCAACCTCGGCGACCCCGACCCGCCCGCCTGGGAGCAGGCACTGTTCGGCTCCCACCCCACCGCGGTCGAGCGGATGGCGGCGGCCGCCGCGTACGCGCGCGGGGAGCGCTGAGCGTGCGTACCCTGCTGGTCACCAACGACTTCCCACCCCGGCCCGGCGGCATCCAGTCGTTCGTGCACAACCTCGCGGTCCGGCAGCCCTCCGGCTCGGTGGTGGTGTACGCGTCCACCTGGCGGGGCGCCGGGAAGTTCGACGCCGAGCAGCCGTTCGAGGTGGTCCGGGAGCAGACCGGCGTGCTGCTGCCCACCCCGCGGGTGGCGCGCCGGGCCGCCGAACTGGCCCGCGCCTACGACTGCGACACCGTGTGGTTCGGTGCGGCGGCGCCGCTCGGGCTGCTCGCGGGCGGGCTGCGGCGGCGGTCCGGGATCGCCCGGGCGGTCGCGCAGACCCACGGGCACGAGGCCGGCTGGGCCAGCCTGCCCGGCGCCCGGTCGCTGCTGCGCCGCATCGCCCGCGACACGGACGTGGTCACCTACCTCGGCGAGTACTTCCGGGTCCGGCTCGGCCGGGTCATGCACGGGCTGACCACACTGGAGCGCCTGGTCCCCGGTGTGGACACCGACGCCTACCACCCGGGCGTCGACGGTTCCGCCGTCCGCGCCCGGTACGGGCTGTCCGACCGGCCGGTGGTGGTGTGCGTCTCCCGGCTGGTCCCCCGCAAGGGGCAGGACGCGCTGATCCGTGCGCTGCCGGAGATCCGCCGCCGGGTGCCCGGCGCGGCGCTGCTGCTGGTCAGCGGCGGCCCGTACCGGGACAAGCTCCGCGCCCTCGCCCGCCAGACCGGCATGGAACGGGACGTGGTGTTCACCGGCACCGTCCCGTGGGAGGAACTGCCCGCCCACTTCGCGGCCGGCGATGTGTACGCGATGCCGTGCCGCACCCGCAACCGTGGCCTGGACGTGGAGGGCCTCGGCATCGTGTACCTGGAGGCGTCCGCGACCGGGCTGCCCGTGGTGGTGGGCGACTCCGGCGGCGCACCGGACGCCGTCCGCGACGGCGAGACCGGCTACGTGGTCAACGGCCGGGACGTCGCCCGGATCGCCAACCGGGTGGCGACCCTGCTCGCGGACCGGGACCTGGCCCGGCGCATGGGCGCGGCCGGCCGGGCGTGGGTCGAGCGCGAATGGCGCTGGGACACCCAGGCGGCCCGCATGCGCACCCTGCTCACCACCCCCACGGAGGGCCCACCGCGCGGGTAGGGCTCGGACGGCCTGTGGAGATCTTGGTAAAGACACGCCGATTAGGGGGCAGATCGGTACCAAGATCTGCCCCACGCGTGTCGCGACGGGCACGGCGGGCCGCAAAACCAACCGCCCACGCACCGCACCCTGGCTCGGCATCGGGAGCGGCCCCCTGTGACGCGCCGCACCCGTCGCCTCGGCTGGCGCTTCATCGTCGTGTATGCCAGGTTTGAGGCATGGACCCCAGTCCCCTGGCCGGCGGCGCCGTGGGCGCGGTGGTCCTCGTCGGCAGCACCGTGTACGGCCTGTGGCGCCGCCGCCGCGACGGCGCCTTCCGTTCGGCCGGCGGCGCGGAGCTTCCCGCCCGGTCCGCGAACGATGACGCGAGCGACGATGGTTCGGCGCTGTTGCGCGCGCTGGGCGTCGAGGCCGGCATCCCCGCGACGCTGCTCCAGTTCTCGTCCGCGTTCTGCGCGCCCTGTCGGGCCACCCGGCGGTTGTGCGGCGAGGTGAGCGCGCTGCTCGACGGCGTGCGGCACGTCGAGGTGGACGCGGAGTCCCACCTGGAGGCGGTGCGGGCGCTGGAGATCTGGTGTACGCCCACGGTGCTCGTCGTCGACGCGGCCGGCCGGATCGCCGGCCGGGCCACCGGCCAGCCCACGAAGGCGCAGCTGATCGCGGCGGTGGCCCCCCTGCTGGCCGCGCCCACGGAGGAACCGGAGGTGGCGCGGTGACCCCGTCCCGCTCGCTGCTCGACCCGCGCGGCCCACGCTTCGCCGCCGCGGTCACGGCCGCCGTGCTCGTGGCCGTCCTGCTGACCGGCTCGGGCTGGCTGGCCCTGGCCCAGGCGGCGGTGTTCGCGGTCGCGTCCGTCCACCCGCGACTGAACCCGTACGCCCTGCTCTACCGGGCCGTCATCGCGCCGCGGCTGGCCCCGCCGGCCGAGCTGGAACCGGTCGAGCCGGTGCGCTTCGCCCAGCTCGCCGGCCTGGCGTTCACCCTGGTCGCCGCGGCCGGCTACCTGACCGGCGCGGCGCTGCTCGGCCTGGTCGCCGCCGCGCTGGCGCTCGCGGCGGCGTTCCTCAACGCGGCGTTCGGGCTGTGCCTCGGCTGCGAGGCGTACCTGGTGTTCCGCCGCGTCACCGGCCGCCCGATGGCCGCCCGGGTCGCCCGCTAACCCGTCGGGCACGAACGAGCCGTCCGGTCACCCGGTAGCGCGGTCCAGGCGGCCGCCGGCGCCGCGCCGGGCGGCGACTCGTGAATCGTGGTACCGACGCGCCGTGCCGCGCGCCTCGCCGCCACTGGCGCCGCGCGGCGGCCCCGCCGGAGAAGGGGCCGGTCGGGGCGCGGGCGTCAGAACTTCGGCGCGTCGGGCGCCTCGAGCAGGCCCAGCCGCAGCGCGGTCATCAGCGCCTGCGCCCGGTTGGCGGCGCCCAGCTTCTCGTACAGCTTGGAGATGTGCGTCTTGGCGGTGGACTCGCTGACGAACAGCTGCTTGGCGATGCCGGCGACGCTCATCCCGTCCGCGAGCAGGCGCAGGACCTGGCCCTCGCGGGGAGACAGTTGCGGGCCCTGCGGGGCGAGCCGGCGCTTCATCGCCTCGGCCAGGTCGGCCGCGGTGAACGCGCTGGGCGCCGAGGCGGCGTGCCGGGCGGCGGCCACGACCTCGTCGGCGGGGGCGGTCTTCGGCACGAACGCGCTGGCGCCGGCCTCGAGGGCGCCGAACAACTGGTCGTCGCCGGCGTACATGGTGAGCACGACGATGCCCATCGTGGCGCTGTTCTTGCGTAGCGCCCGGGTCGCCTCCAGGCCGCTGCCGTCGGGCAGCCGCAGGTCCATGATGACCACATCGGGCTGGAGGGCGCCGGCCTGGCGGACCGCCTCGGCCGCGGTCGCGGCCTCGCCCACCACCTCGAACTGGCGATCCCGCTCGAACGCGTGGCGAAGGCCCTTGCGGATCAGGTCGTGGTCGTCGACGAGCAGAACCTTGGTCCGGCCGCCGGCCGGGACGGGGCTGGGGGTTGTCATGCGCGAATGTCTCCCATTCCTGGTGCTCGCTACAAGCTATCGCGTCGAGGCGAGGTTCCGAGCACTACCGCGACTGTTGTTCCGCTGGGGTGTCGCGGTCTGATCTCCAGACGGCCTCGGATACGTTCCGCCCTCTCCGCCATGATCGCAAGGCCGTACCGGCCGTCCGGCCGCTGGTCGGGGATGCCCTGTCCGTCGTCCGACACTTCTATCTGAGCAAATGGGGGATCAACGGCACAAGTCACCCAAAGGTTCGCGGCCCCGGCGTGCTTACGGGCATTGGTGATCGCCTCTTGGGCGATTCTGAGCAGCTCAGCCTCGGTGGCGGCGGGCAGCCGGGCGGTCGACTCGTCCAGCGACAGGTGCACCCGCAGCCCGGCGGAGGCGCCAACCGTGCGGGCGTACTCGGCGATCGCGGCGGCCAGCCCGCCGTGCCGGTCCACCTCGGAGCGCAGCTCGAACAGGCTCAGCCGCAGCTCGGTGATCACCCGGGTCACCTCGCCGCGCAGGCTGCGCAGCTCGTCCGCGGACTCGGTCGCGGTCCCGGGGAGCGTGGCCAGGGCGTTGTCGATGCCGTAGCCGACCATCACCAGTTCCTGCGCCACCCCGTCGTGGATCTCCCGGGCCAGCCGCTGCCGCTCCTCGTTGGTGGCCAGCGAGCGCACCTCGTCGAACAGCAGCGCGGCCTCCAGGCGCAGCGCGGCCGGCGCGGCCAGCTCGGCGACCCGGTTCATCACCGGCGACGGGTACGCGTTGGCGACGTCCGCCTCCAGCGCCACCAGGCCGACCGTACGCACCCCGGCGACCAGCGGCACGACCAGTGCCGACACGTCCCCGCGCTGGTCGGAGCGGGCCTGCGAGCGGTTGGCGACCTGCGGCTCCTGGGTGGCCCACGCGTCGGCGATCGCCGAGTCGGCGTCCAACGTGGTCTCCCAGTCGACCCGGTCGGCCCCGGCCTGGGCGAGCACGACGAGCCGGCCGCCGCCGCTCGCGGACAGCACCGCCGCCCGGTCGGCCCGGGCGAAGCCGCGCAGTTCCTCCAGCAGGTGCTCGGAGATGCCGCCCGGGTCCAGGGTGGCGCCGGGCAGCTGGCGGGCGACGCTGCGCAGCTGGGTCAGCAGCCGGGTCGCCTCCGCGTACGGCTGGGGGCGCTCGTCGCGGGCGCTCATCGCGCGTTGCAGGGCCCGCGCGGCGAGCGTGCCGAGCGCCGCCAGCACCAGCCACTGTGCGCTGACCGCCAGATACCACGCCTGGCCGATCTGCCGGCCGGCGCCGGTGTCGGTGACCGCGCCGCTGCCCACCAGCGCGGCGGCGGCGACCCCGAGCAGGGCGGCCGCCTCGACCCCGCGCCGGTGCAGCGCGGCGGAGGTGAGCGGCACGCACAGGTACGGCAGGACCACGGCGGCGGCCAGCCCGGACGGCTTGACCATCGCCGCGGCGGCCACGTCGCTGGCGCCGAACGCGACGACCAGCACCTCGGCCAGCCGGGCCAGGGTGCCCACCACCCGGTGCCCGGCGGCCAGCACGGCCGGCACCGCGCACAGCGCGAGCAGCCCGACCCACCGCAGCTCGGCCACGTCCCGGGTGGCCAGCAGGGTCAGCACGGCCACCAGGCCGAGCAGGATGACCCGGGCGGCCAGCGCGAGGGGATGCGGCAGCCCGATCGCGTCCGCGTCCAGCGCCGGGGTGGCGCGCGCGGGGCCGGGGCCGGTCAGGGCCAGGGCCGCGCCCCGCCGGCCGGCCGGCTCAACGGTTGTAGATCGCATCGATCTCAGCGGCAAACTCCTTCTGCACCACGGCGCGCTTGACCTTCAGGGAGGGGGTCAGCTCGCCGGTCGCCTCGCTGAAGTCCCGGGGCAGGATCCGGACCACCTTGATCGCCTCGGCGTGCGAGACCGCGGCATTCGCCTCGTCCACCGCCTGCTGGACCGCGGCCAGCAGCCCCGGGTCCTCGCGCAGGTCGGCGACGCTGGTGCCGGCCGGGCGACCAACCGAGGCCAGCCACCCGGGCCAGGCGTCCTCGTCGATGGTGACCAGTGCCGCCACGAACGGGCGCCGGTCGCCGACCACCAGCGCCTGGCTGATCAGCGGGTGGGCGCGGAGCCGGTCCTCGAGCACGGCGGGCGAGACGTTCTTGCCGGCCGCGGTCACGATGATCTCCTTCTTCCGCCCGGTGATCCGCAGGAAGCCGTCCGCGTCCAGGTCGCCGAGGTCGCCGCTGTGGAACCAGCCGTCCGGATCCAGGACCTCCCGGCTGGCGGCCTCGTTGTTCCAGTAGCCGCGGAACACGATCTGGCCGGAGATGAGGACCTCGCCATCGTCGGCCACCCGGATCGCCACCCCGGGCAGCGGGCGGCCGACCGTGCCGATGCGGGTCGCCCCGGAGATGTTCGCCGCGGCCGCCGGCGAGGTCTCGGTCAGCCCGTACCCCTCGAAGACGGTGAGCCCGACGCCGCGGAAGAAGTGCGCGAGCCGCTCGCCCAGCGGCGCACCGCCGGAGATGGCGTGCGTGCAGCGGCCGCCGAGGGCGGCGCGCAGCTTGGTGTAGACCAGACGGTCGAACAGCGCGTGCTCCAGGCGCAGGCGCAGGCCGGGGCCGCCCGGGGAATCCTTGGCCCGGCTGTAGGCGACCGCCACCCGCTCGGCCCGGTCGAAGATCTTCGCCTTGCCCTCCGCCTCGGCCCGCTGCCGGGCCCCCGAGTGCACCTTCTCGAACACCCGCGGCACCGACAGCACGAACGTCGGCTTGAACTCCTGGAGCGCGTCGACCAGGTTCGTCGTGTCCGCGGTGTGCCCCATGGTGGCCCGGCCCTGCACCACGCCGACCTGGATCAGCCGCGCGAACGCGTGCGCCAGCGGCAGGAACAGCAGCGTCGAGGCGCCCCGGTGAAACAGTTCGGGCAGGGCCGCCACCGCGTTGGCGGTGTCCGCGTAGATGTTCCGGTGGGTGAGCACGCAACCCTTGGGGCGGCCGGTGGTGCCGCTGGTGTAGATGATCGTGGCCAGGTCGTCCGCCCGGACCGCGCGGCGGCGCTCGGCCACCCGCTCCGGCTCCACCCCGGCGCCGGCCGCGACCAGGTCCGCCACCGCGCCGAGGTCGATCTGCCAGACCTTGTTCAGCGCCGGCACCTGCTCCCGGACCCCGGCCAGGAGCTCCGCGTGCGCGGTGCTCTCCAGCACGGCGGCGGTGGCGCCGGAATCGGACAGCACCCACGCCACCTGCTCGGCGCTGGACGTCTCGTAGATCGGCACGGTGACCGCGCCGGCCGCCCAGATCGCGTAGTCCAGCAGCGTCCACTCGTAGCGCGTGCGGCTCATCAGGCCCACCCGGTCGCCCGGCCCGACCCCCTGGGCGATCAGCCCGCGGGCGACCGCGACCACCTCGTCGCGGAACTGCGCGCAGGTCACGTCCTGCCAGCCGGCGCCCTGGCCGGGGTCGCCGGACCGGCGCCGGAACTGCACGTCCGCCGGGTGCGCGTCCGCGTTGTCCCAGACCGGGTCCGTGAGGTTGGCCGCGTCGCCGACCGTCACCACCGGTGGTACGGAGAACTCCCGCACTTCGGCACCCACCGCCCCTCGTCCCGCCCTCGTCGCCCGTGATATGGAACCTACCCGACCGGGGAACGGACGGTGGCGAGCCGCCCACGGGACGCCATCCGGGTACGCGGTAGCCTGCGCACCATGGCCGACACCTCCACCCAGTCGATCGTCGTCGCCGCGCCGCCGGCCGCGGTGGCGGCGGTGGTCAGCGACTTCGCCCGGTACCCCGAGTGGGCCGACGCGGTGCGCGAGGCCGAGGTGGTCGAGGAGTACGAGGACGGGTACGCCAGCCAGGTCCGGTTCGTGCTGGACGCCGGGCCGATGGCCGACGAGTACACGCTGCGGTACGAGTACGCCGAGGATCTGAGCCGCGTCGAGTGGCACCTGGTGGCGCCCTCGAAGATGCAGCGGGCGCAGGACGGCTCGTACGACATCGAGGACAACGGCGACGGGACGAGCACGGTCACGTACACCCTGGCGGTGGAGTTGTCGATCGGCATGCTCGGGATGTTCAAGCGCAAGGCGGAGAAGATGATCATGGATACCGCGCTGCGCTCGCTGAAGCGGCGCGTCGAGTCGCTCGGCGCGGCGGGCTGATGGCCGGGGGCACCGGTGACCCGGTGGGCTCGGCGCGGGAGGAAGCCGAGCGCCTGGTCGCCGCCGCGCTGGCCGCCGCCACCGTGGCCGCCCGCGGCCTGGGTCGCCGGGGCGGTGGCTCCGCCCTGCTGGACGGCCTGTTCGGCGCGCCGCACCGGGAGTACCGGGTGGCCAACGACAGCCCCGACTGCTGCGTGTGCCCCGTCTGCCGGCTGATCGCCGCGATGCGCGACCCCGGCCCGGAGGTAGCCGAGCGGCTCGCCACCGGCGCCGGTGACCTGGCCGCCGGGGTGGCGAGCCTGCTGCGCGCGCTCGCCCCCGAGCCGCCGGCCGAGGATCGGGCGTGGAAGCCGGCCGGGAAGCAGGCTGCGGAGCCGGCCCGGAAGCCGGGCGGTGAGCCGGCCGGGAAAGCAGGCGGTGAGCCGGCCGGGAGGGCGGGTGCGGCCGGGGTGGAGAGCGACACCGTCTGGCGCGCGGCGACCCGCGGGCCCCAGCCGCCCGTGGCCCGCCCCGCTCCGGATCCGGAGACCGACCCCTGGGCGGCCGCGACCGCCGCGGGCGCCGCCGGAGCCGTGGGCGCTGCGGGCCCGGCCGGAACCGCGAGCGAGGTGGGTGCGGCCGACATCGCGGGCGCCGCGACCGAGCTGGGCGCCGGCGCCGCCGCTGCCGAGCCCCCGCGGCCGGCCGCCGCGAAGAAGGTCGCCAAGAAGGCGGTCGCGAAGAAGGCGGTCGCCAAGAAGGTGGCCAAGAAGGCCGTCCGGGCGGTGCCGCCGGAGCCGCCCGTGGACGATGATCTCGGCGGCGGCACAGGCTGAGCCGGCGCGCGGCGGGTAGAACGTAGGCACGAGGGAAGGGCGGCGCGGGTGACGCTGACGATCGGGGTCGACATCGGGGGCACCAAGGTGGCCGCCGGCGTGGTGGATCCGTCCGGCGCGGTGATCGCGCAGGCGCGGCGGGACACGCCGGCCGACGACCCGGCCGTGCTGCGGGACACCATCGTCGAGGTGGTCCGGGAACTGTCGGCCGCCCACGAGGTCGAGGCGGTGGGCATCGGCGCCGCGGGCTGGATCGACCAGACCCGCTCGGTGGTGCTGTTCGCGCCGAACATCGCCTGGCGGGACGAGCCGCTGCGCGAGTACGTGGCGGCCGCCACCGGCCTGCCCGTGGTGGTGGAGAACGACGCGAACGCGGCGGCGTGGGCGGAGTTCCGCTACGGCGCGGCCCGGGACGCCGACGACTCGATGGTGATGCTGACCATCGGGACCGGCGTCGGCGGTGGCATCGTGCTCGGCGGCGGGCTGGTCCGCGGGGCGCACGGGATCGCCGCCGAACTGGGGCACATGTCCATGATCCCGGCCGGCCAGTTGTGCGGCTGCGGCCGGCAGGGCTGCCTGGAGCAGTACGCGAGCGGCAACGCGCTGGTCCGGTTCGCCCAGCAGGGCGCCAAGGACGAGCCGCAGCGGGCCAGCGGCCTGCTGGAACTGGCCGGCGGCGAGGTGTCGGCGATCACCGGGCCGATGGTGACCGTCGCCGCGCACGCCGGCGATGAGGTGGCCCGGGAGGCGTTCGCCACGCTGGGCCGGTGGCTCGGCGTCGGCCTCGCGGACCTGGTGCAGGTCCTGGACCCGCAGGTGCTGGTCGTCGGCGGCGGCGTGGTGGACGCGGGCGACCTGCTGCTGGCGCCGGCCCGGGCGGCGTACCAGGAGGCGCTGGCGCAGCGGGGTCGCTCGCCGATCGCCCCGGTGGTCCCGGCCGAGCTGGGCAACCCCGCCGGCATGATCGGCGCGGCCGACCTGGCCCGGCTGCGCTGACCGGCCCGCCGATGACCGGTCTGCGCGTCGTCTCGTACAACGTCCACTCGTCCCGGGACGACCGGGACGCGCTGGCCGACGTGGTCCGCGAGCTGAGGCCGGACGTGCTGGTGGTGCAGGAGGGGCCGCGTCGGTTCCGCTGGCGGCACCGGACCGCCGCGCTGGCCCGCTCGTTCGACCTCGTGGTGGCCGAGGGCGGCCTGCACTCGCTGGGCAACCTGCTGCTCACCAGCCTGCGGGTGCGGGTGCTGGCGAGCCGGTCGGTGCGCTACCCGCTGACGCCGGGCCGGCACATGCGCGGCGCCGCGATCGCCACCTGTGCGGTCGAGGGGGTGCGGTTCGCGGTGGCGGGCACGCACCTGTCCACGGACCCGCAGGAGCGGCCGGCGCAGGCGCGCCAGTTCCGCGAGGCGGTCGCCGGCCTCGACGCCCCCCTCGTGGCCGGCGTGGACGTGAACGAGGGCCCCGCCGGCGGTACCGCTTGGAACGTCCTGGCCGAGGGCATGGTGGACGTGGCCGAGCGGACCGGCGCCGGCAACCGGCACACGTTCCCGGTCGCGCACCCGTACGAGCGGATCGACGCGCTGTTCGTGGACCCCCGTATCGAGGTGCGCGGCTACCGGGTGGTGGACACCCCGGCGGCCCGCCGGGCCAGCGACCACTTCGCGATCGTGGCCGATCTCACGCTGCCCGGCCCCGGCGCGAATCCGGCGTAACGGGAGGGGTGGACAACCGCGCGGCGGAACGGGAAGGATTCCGGTCCGTGAGTACGGACCCCGGGTACGACGCCAACGGAACCCTCCCGCTGACCCGGGACGGTCGCGCGGTCTCGGACCGCGGCGGCACCGTGTGCGTGATCGGCGCCGGCGCGAGCGGGCTGGCCGCCGTGAAGAACCTGCTCGAGCACGGCTTCGGGGTGGACTGCTACGAGCGGGAGACCGGCGTGGGCGGCGCCTGGAACTGGCGCCACGACCGCAGCCCGGTCTCCGCCGGCACCCACCTGATCTCGTCCAAGCCGATGAGCCAGTACCCGGATTTCCCGATGCCGGACGCCTGGCCGGACTACCCGGCGCACGGCCTGGTGCTGTCCTATCTGGAGCGGTACGCGGAGCATTTCGAACTCAAGCCGCACGTCTGGTTCGGCACCGAGGTGGTGCGCGTCGAGCCGGCCGGTGGCGACCGGTGGGACGTCACCACCCGCAGCACCGGGGGGTGCGGCTCCCAGCGCACCTCCCGGTACGCCGCGGTGGTGGTCGCCAACGGGCACAACTGGGCGCCGCGGATGCCCGCGTACGAGGGGCAGGAGAGCTACCGGGGCGAGATCATCCACGGGTCCGCCTACAAGGAGCCGAACCAGGTGCGCGGCCGCAAGGTTCTGGTCGTGGGCGGCGGCAACACCGGCTGCGACATCGCGGTCGAGGCGGCCACGCACGCGGCGCGCTGCTGGCACTCCACCCGCCGCGGCTACTGGTACGCGCCGAAGTACCTGATGGGCCGCCCCACCGACCAGGTCAACGCGGGCGTCCTGCGCTGGCGGCTGCCGCTGTGGCTGCGCCAGCGGCTGATGCACCGGGTGCTGCGGCTGGTGGTCGGCGACCTCACCCGGTTCGGGCTGCCCCGGCCGGACCACGGGGTGTTCCAGTCCCACCCGATCGTCAACGGCCAGCTGCTCCACCACGTGGGGCACGGCGGCATCCGGCCGGTGCCGGAGGTGGCCCGCTTCACCCGGCACTCGGTGATCCTCACCGACGGCCGCGAACTGGATCCGGACCTGGTGGTGATGGCGACCGGGTACGAGCCGAGGTTCGAGTTCCTCGACCCCGGCCTGCTGGACCGCGACGCGGACGGGCGCCCGCGCCTGTACCTGCACACCTTCCCGGCCGCCCAGCCGACGCTGGCGGTCGCCGGCCTGGTCCAACCGGACAGCGGGGTGCTGCCGCTGGCCCATTGGCAAAGCGTCGCGTTCGCCCGCTGGCTGCGGCTGCGGGAGGCCGCGCCGCAGCGGGCGGCCAGGTTCCGGGAGCGGGTCAGCGGCGGCGCCCGCGGCAGGTGGAAGGACGCCACCCCCACCGACTCGCCCCGGCACTGGTTCGAGGTGAGCCACGACGTGTACCTGCGCGAGTTGCAACGGGCCCTGGACGATCTGAAGGCGGTTCCGGCATGAGCGGCGGCACTCGGATCATCCGGTCCCGGGAGTGGGCGCGGCCCCCGGCGCCGGTCCGGCGGGAGGTGCGGCGCGCGCTGCCCGCCGGGGACGAGGGCAAGCCGCCCCTGTTGTTCGTCCCCGGCTTCGGTTCGGGCGCCGGCGCGTTCGCCGAGCACTGGCTCGACCACGCCGCCGGCCGGGGCTTTCCGGCGTACGCGGTCAGCCCGCGCGGGCACGGCCTGAGCGCGCCCGGTCCGGGGGCGACGCTGCGCGAGTACGCCCATGACGTGGTGCAGGAGGCGGCGGCCCTGCCGCGCCGCGCGGTGCTGGTGGGGCACGGCGCCGGCGCCCTGGTGGTGGCGTACGGGCTGGCTCGCTACCCGGCGCGGGCGGCGGTGCTGGTTTCCCCGGTGCTGGGCGGGTTCGGTCCGCTGCGCGCGGCGCTGGCCCGCAACCCGTTCGGTACGGTCCCGGCGCTGTTCGGCGGGCCGCTGCGGCTGTCACGCCGGCAGCTGTTCAGCCGCGAACTGCCCGAGCACCTGGCCGACGAGTACGCGGATCGTCGCGGTCGGGCCTCCGCCCGGGCGCAGTGGCAGTTGCTGCGGCACCGGCCGCCGGAGCCTGCCGTGGGTGACCCGCCGGTGCTGGTCGCCGGCAGCCCGGACGACCGGGTCGTCCCCGCGAAGGCGCTGACCGAGGCGGCCCGCCGTTACGGTGGTGCGCCGCTGCTGTTCCCCGGCATGGGCCACGAACTGATGCTCGACGCCCGCTGGCGGGAGCCGATCGACGCCATCCTGGACTGGCTGGACAAGGGGTCGGTCCTGTAGCGCGCGGCGCCGCGCTGCCGCACCGCAGGGAACCTACGGCCTCCATATTGGACGCCCGGAGCGCGGCGGGGGAGGGTGCGCCGATATGGGTGACCAACTGGTGGTCATGCGATGCGACGAAGCCGGTGGGCCGGGCACCGAGTTGCCGGTTGATGTCGTGGCCGGCAGATTGCGCGAGTTGTTCGGCGATGACCCCGAGTTGGACTTGCCGATGGTGGAAGGCGACATCGTCGAAGTCGAAGCGATGGGGGAGCGGACGAGCTTCGATGCGTTCGTCTACGCCGGGGTAAACGGAATCCAAAGAGTCGTCATCGAGTTCACCGACAACTCGTGGGATGAGCCGGTGCCCGAATTCCGGCACGAGATCGCGCGGGTGCTGGACGGGTTGGTCGCTCTTGCGCGCGAAACGGATGCGCGCCTGTTCGACGTCGCCGACCCCGACCGGTCCAACCTGACGGCGTCGCGGGCACTCGACCTGCTTGCGCCACCCGATTCGCCCGACGGGGTCGCGGCGCCGGGAGAAGTGCATCCCTCCACAATAGATAACTAAAGGCCGGAGAAGATCACCACTGCCGGTCCCCACGTATATCGCACCCGGGGTTTTGCCGCAAGGGTTCGGCGCGGCCTGAAGCACCGGGCCCGGGCGTCCGACGGTCATCGCGCGGATGACCGCCACGCGTCGAGGACCCCCGCCAGCCAGGGGGCGTAGCAGTCGGGACGGCGGGCGACCCGCGCGAACAGCTCCTCGGGGTCGACCCATTCGACGGTGGCCACCTCGGCGGGATCGATGGCGGGTGGCTCGCCGGCGAAGGTGCCGACCAGCACGTGGTCGTGCTCGAACTCCACCCGGCCGGTCGCGGGGTCCTCGGCCTGGTAGAGGTGCACGCCGACCTCGCGCAGGGGGACGCCCGTCACGCCCAGCTCCTCGGCCAGGCGCCGGGCGGCGGCGTCGGTGACCGTGTCGCCCGGCATGGGGTGGCCGCAGCAGGCGTTGGCCCAGCGCAGCGCGAAGCGGGTTTTCGTGGCGGCGCGCTGTTGCAGCAGCAGCCGGCCGTCGGGGGAGCGGAGCAGGACGGAGAAGGCCCGGTGCAGGCGCCCCGGCGCGCGGTGCGCGTCTTCGACGGTCATCTCGCCGATCGTGCTGCCATCGGCGCCGACGAGCTGGACGAGGTGGTGCTCCCGACTGTTCACGATGCTCCCGATTGTGCGCTTGTGGCGAGGCCGGTGAGGATCACAAGCACGGCGCCCCGCCAGTTGATCATCCAGGTGCTGACCATTGTGGGCCGGGGCGCCGCGGATCGGAAGGGGGCCCGCGCCTGTCCGACGAGGACGGCCGGCGCGGCCGCCGCATCCACAGCCGACAACCGAGCGTGAAGCGGGCCGGTGTCCGGATGGGAACCGAGGCGGCGTAACGACTTACCCGATGGGCTATGGTGCCATGCGGGTAGTGCTGAAAGCGGATGCAACGGTAGGGTCTGGACTCGCATCGGCGTTGGCCAGCAGTTGTCGCCGCCGGCTCCTTAGGCTGCTCTGATTGGATGAGTGTTGGTGCGAGAACAGCGCGACTCCGCGACCAAACAACGTGACCAAACTGACGGCGACCCGGCGTCGGCGTCGGGCCGCGGAGGCGGTCGACAGCGTTCCATCAAGCGGCGGGTCATCAGGCTGGTCCTCGTCCCCAGTGTCGTTGCCGTGGTCCTTTGGCTGCTGGCTTCCGGGTACCTCGTTTTCCAAGGGTTTTACAACCGGGAGGTCGCCAACGGGGTCCGCGAGGTATCCATTCCGGCGGTCTCCGCCCTGTCGTCGATCCAGCAGGAGCGGCGGCTGACGGTGGCCTACCTCAGCCAGTCCTCGCGGAGCATGCCCGAGCTGCTCGAACAGCGGCAGCAGACCGATCGGCGGGTGGCCGAGATGCGCACCGCCGCCGACGCCGTACTGGCCAGCGCTCCCGAATCCATCACCACCCGGTGGAAGGCCGTGGCGGACTACCTGGACCGGCTTCCGGGCGTCCGGAGCGGCGTCGACTCGAGGTCGTCCGGCCCGCTGGCCGCCTACGACTTCTACAACAAGCTGCTGGACGCGGCCAGCGCCCTGTTCGACACCCAGGCCCGGATCGTGCCCGACGCCGAGGCGACCAAGGGCGGCATCGCGGGGACCGAGGTGTGGCGGGCCAGCGACCGGATGTCGCGGGCCGGATCGACGATCGAGGCCGCGTTCGGCGCCCGCGCCTTCAGCCAGCAGGACCACCTCGCGTTCGTCAACCTGGTGGGCGCCTACCACATGGGCCTGACCACCGTCGCGCCACACCTCGAGCCGCAGGTCCGCCAGAAGTTCGAGAGCCTCACGGCGAGCGAGCCGTGGCGGCAACTCGTCGCCGCGGAGAACGCGATCATCAGCGAGGGCGCGTGGCACAACCGCGTCCCCCGTACCCTGTCGGTGGACGTCGCGCGCTGGCAGACGCTGACCCGCCAGGTGTCGGACGCGTTGATCGACCTGACCGTCACGCAGGCCGACCAGGTCTCGGCGCAGGCGCTGCGCACCGGTAACAACCAGCTGCTCATCGCGACGGTGGGCAGCCTGCTCGCGCTGGCCATCGCGGTCGCCGCGATCCTGTGGGCGGTCCGCCAGTCGCAGGTCCTGGTGGACCAGGCGCTGTCCGTCCGCCTGGCGCGGCTGGGTCGGGACGCCGCCGAAACGGTCGACCAGCGGCTGCCGGCCATGATGGACCGGCTGCGCCAGCGCGAACAGGTCGACATCGGGGTCGAGCTGCCGACCCGCGACTACGGAAGCGACGAGATCGGCCAGGTCGCCGAGGTCATCAACCGGTCGCTGCACGTCGCGGCGGGTGCGGCCGTCGACGAGGCCAGGACCCGGGCCGCCGGTCTCGCGATGCTGATGGGCGTGGCACGCCGCCCGCAGCGCCCGCTGCAGCGCGGCCTCAAGGTCGTGGAGGAGCTGCAGAACCGGATCGGCGACGACGAGCTGCTCCGGCAGCTGTTCGACATCAACCACCAGCTCAACCAGACCCGGCGCTTCCTGGAGAACCTGGTCATTCTGGCCGGTGGTCAGATCGGCCGTCGGTTCAAGAACCCGGTGCCGCTGCGCCGGGTGCTGCTGGCGTCGTTCGCGGAGACGCAGCATTACCAGCGGATCACGCTGCGGGGCGCTCCCGATGTGGCCCTGGTGGGGCCCTCGATCGCCGGAACCATCCACCTGCTGGCGGAGCTGCTGGACAACGCGCTCGCGTTCTCCCCGCCGAAGACGACGGTCTGGGTCACGTGCATGGAGGTCCGGCACGGCGTCGTCGTGGAGATCGAGGACGCCGGCGTGGGCATGAGCCCGGAGGCCGTGGAGCGCGCCAACAAGCTGCTGGCCACGGCGCCCACGCCGGACGTGACCGAGCTGAAGGGTGGCGCGCAGGTCGGCCTGTACGTCGTCGCGGAGCTGGCCAAGCGCGAGGGCGTTCAGGTGAGCCTGCGCAGGTCCGCCTACGGCGGCCTGCTGGCCATCGTGCTCCTGCCTGAGCGGGTGCTCGCCATCGAGCCGATCCAGCCCACCCAGCCCGAGTCCGTCGACTCCGCGCCCGTGCTTGCCGACAGCGAGCGGTTGGGCACCGGTCTGGTGGCTCCGCCCGCCCCGGCGACGCCGCCCGACGCCGCCCGGCGCGTTGCCACGGGGGTGGCGACCGTACCGAACGGGTCGGTCTCCGGGCTGCACGACATCCTCGCGGCGGGCCGCGGACCCGAACCTACGGGTGACACGATGAGCGAGCACCGCACCAACGGCAGCGCCCCGGTTGCCCGGCAACCGGACACCTCCGTCGCGCCCGCCGGCGGCGCCGACTCGCCCGTCCCGCAGGCCGACGGACGTCCGGCCCTGCCACACCGCCAGCCGCAACAGCACCTCGTGCCCGAGCTGCGCGAGGAGGACGCGCCGAGCGCCGGCACGCCGGAGGACGCGGCTCGCGCGAGGTCGCCGGAAGAGGCCCGGGATCGGTATGCGAGGTACCAACAGGGCCGGACCCACGGTCGGGGCGCGAACAACGACAGCGCACTAACGAGAGCTGATCAAGGCGGGAAAGCGTGAGCCACTCAACCCAGCACAACGATCTGGCCTGGATGCTAGATGGTCTCGTGGAGACTCCGCGGGTTGTCTTTGCGGTTGTCGTATCCACCGACGGGCTGATCGTTCAGAAGTCGACGTCGTTGCCCCAGGAGACCGCGGAGATCCTGGCGGCCGGCTCGTCCTCGATGTACAGCGTCGCCGCCGGAACGGGCCGGCGCATCGGCAGCGGAGCGGTGGAGCAGATCGTCGTCGAGTATCAGGACCAGATCCTGTTCCTCGCCGCCGCCGGGCAGCACGCGCGCCTGGCCGTCCTGTGCGAGCCGGGCGTCGACATGGGAACGGTCGCCTACGAGATGGGCCGGCTGGTGATCCGGATCGGTGAGTACCTCGGCACCGAGGCACGCCCGGCCCTGACCGGCAATGGCCAACCTGGCGGGGGCCATGGCGTATGACGTGTGGGACGGCGATGACGAGTTCGCGGCGGGGCGACTGGTCCCGCTGTACATTCTGGTCAACGGCCAGACCAGCCCGCGCAACACGAGCCTGGATCTGGCCACGCAGGTGGTCGCCCTCCCCCGTGACCTGAACCGGCTGGAGCCGGAGTACCAGGACATCGTCGGCCGGTGCGGCGCCTGGGTGTCCATCGCCGAGCTGTCTGCCTTCCTGCACCTCCCGCTCGCCATCATCAAGATCATGGTCGATGTGCTCCTCGAGCAGGGGTACCTGGGCATCGGTGCTCCGGCCCAACAGCAGATCCAGGATCTTCGGTTGCTGGAAACGGTTCTCGCCGGCCTGGAACGACTCTGAGCAAGGGGACTGACAACGTGGATCGTAAATCGGTCAAGGTCGTGGTGGCGGGCGGCTTCGGGACCGGCAAGACCACCCTGGTCGGATCGGTCAGCGAGATTCCGCCGTTGACGACGGAGGAGATCCTCACCCAGGCGAGCGTCGGTGTGGACGACGTGACCGGCGTGGAGGGCAAGACGAACACCACCGTCGCCCTGGACTTCGGCCGCATCACGATCAGTCCCGACGTGGTGCTCTACCTGTTCGGTACGCCCGGTCAGGACCGGTTCTGGTTCATGTGGGACGAGATCGCGCAGGGCGCGGTCGGTGCGATCGTGCTGGTCGACACCAGGCGACTGGGCACGAGCTTCCCCGCCGTCGACTACTTCGAACGGCGCGGCCTGCCGTTCGTCGTGGCCGTCAACCGGTTCTACGGTGAGTGCCTCTACAGCCAGGAGGAGATCCGCGGCGCCCTGGAACTGGATCCGTCGGTTCCGCTGCTGTGGTGTGACGCCCGGGACAGGGATTCGAGCAAGCAGGTGTTGATAACCCTGGTCCGGCGCGCGATGTCACGGCTGCCGGTCGGCTGATCGGCCGTTCCACGGGGCCCAGCGTCGTGCCCCGTGCGCCGCCGGTTGTTCAGGCGGCAGCGCACCGTGCGAGCGCGCTGCCCCCGAAGCAACCCGGGTGAGCGTCACTCAGGCGGACGTCACCCCGGGCCCCGCCGGCAACGGCTCCAGGCGCACCTTGAAATGGCGCAGCAGGGGCGGCGAGGAGAGGATCCGGTAGCCGCGGACCCGCTCGGGTGCCTTGGCGATGCCGGCGAGCACCGTGGCCACGTACTCGAAGTGCGCGTCGGTGTAGACCCGGCGGGGAATCGCCAACCGCACGAGTTCGAAGGGCGCGGGGGTCACGAGCTGGTTCTGGTCGTCCATGCCGCCTAGGTAGAGCGACCCCAGCTCGGCGCAGCGGATCCCACCGTCGAGATAGAGCTGGCACCCCAGCGAGTGCCCCGGGAACTCCCGCGGCGACAGGTGCGGCAGCAGCCTGCCGGCGTTGAGGTACAGCGCGTGGATGCCGGCCGGCTGGACGGTGTCCACGCCGACATCGTTGATCATCTGGGCCAGCCGCGCGGTGGACGCGGCGCGGGACCGCAGGTAGGCCGGATCGACCACCTCCCGCAGCCCCTGCGCGAGCCGTTCGAGGTCGTGGCCGGCCAGCCCGCCATAGGTGGAGAACCCTTCGGTGGCGATCAGGTTCGCCTCGCACGCCCCGTGCAGGGCGTCGTCCCGCAGGGCGATGAGCCCGCCGATGGCCGTCAGCCCGTCCTTCTTGAGGCTCACCACGCAGCCGTCGGCGAGCTGGAACGCGCGGGTGGCGATCTGCCGGGGGCTCCGGTGGCCGTAGCCGGGTTCCCGTTCGCGCACCAGCCAGGCGTTCTCGGCGAAACGCGCCGCGTCCAGGAAGAACGGCACGCCGTGGCGCCGGCACAGGCGGCCGGCGGCCTCGATGTTGGCCATGGAGACCGGCTGCGCGCCGAGGCCGTTGTTGGTGATGGTCATCAGGACCAGCCCCACCCGGTGCCCCTCGGGACCGGACAGGAGCCGGTCCAGCGCGACGAGGTCGATGTTGCCCTTGAACGGCGCCCGGCTGTCCAGGTCGGCCGCCTCGGGGCAGGGCAGGTCCCGCGGCTCGGCGCCGGTCAGCCGCACGTTCGCGTGGGTGGTGTCGAAGTGGGTGTTGCTGACGCAGATCTGGCCGGCTTTGAGCAGGCTGCCGAACAGGATGCGCTCGCCGGCCCGCCCCTGATGGACCGGCAGGATGTGCGGGTACCCGGTCAGGTCTCGGACCTCGTCGCGGAACCGGAACCACGATCGGGCCCCGGCATAGGATTCGTCGCCGAGGGCGGCGGCGGCCTCCTGCGCGGCCGAGGTGGCGCCCGTGCCCGAGTCGGACAGCAGGTCGATGGTGATCTGGTCGGCGCGGAGGTTGAACGGGTTGTAGCCGGCCTCGGCCAGGGCCTGCCGGCGTTCGTCGGCGCTCAGGAAGGGGATCGGCTCGACGACCTTGATGCGATACGGCGGCGGCGTGATCGGATCCAGCGACATGTTCGCTCCTCGAACGTCTCAGGTTAGGGCGGCGGTCCGGGCGGCCGAACCGGTGGCCGGGGCGGGGATCACCGGCGCCTGTCGTGGCAGCGGCGGGCTGACCTGGTACGCCTCGGAGGACAGGTAGACGGTCACGCCCGGCCGGGGCGCACCCAACCGGAGCGAGACGTGCGCGATCAGCCCGACCCCGGCGCGAAGCGGACGCCGCGTCACCGCGGTGATCGCGCGGTCGACCGCCGCGCCGTCGAATCCGTGCCGGTCAAGCAGGCTCGCCACCCGGTCCCGGGCCTCCTGGTCATCGTGGACGTAGCTTCTGATCGGAACGTAGAGGCTGTAGCCGACCGGCTGGTCGGCGCCCTCGGTCAGGGTGTAGCTCGCCACAAGCGGCCGGCGGTCGAAAACGCGGGTGTCGCCCCCGGCCGTCGCGCAGAACTCGGCGAGCGCGTCTGGGTCGACGCCGTCGACGACGCCGGCCGCCCGGGCGATGTCCTGAACCTCGGCTTCGTGATGGCTGAGGTAGAGCTTCACGCGGGCCTGCGGCTCGTCGTACAGGTCCAGGGCGAAGAACGTGAGCCGGTCCCGCCGTCCCAGCTCGCCGGGTCGGACCGCGTGGTCGAGCATCGTCCGGTACGACGCGCCCACCCCGAGCCGGTGCAGCGCCTCGGCCACCAGTTGCGGCGCCTGCGCGATCCCCTTGACCTCGGGATTGAAGTACACCTTGAACTCGGGCCGCCGGCGGGCGCGGAAGACCAGCGAGAACCACAGGGCGAACTCGCCCTGCGGGGCGTCGGTGGCGAAGACGTTCCGCACCCGGTCCAATCGGGACGTCGACAGGCCGGACCGGTGCGCCTGGGCGCGGAGCAACCGGTGCGCGGCGGACAGGTTCGCCCGGGCGCCGGGCGGTGCGCCCAGTGCCTCGCCCAGAATCCGCAGCGAGGGCGGCTCTGCGCGGTTGTAGGCGACGGAGAACTCGACGGGTGTGTGATCGTCCGCGATGTCGGACGGCCAAGCCGGCGGCTCGGACAGCCGGCGCGATCCGGTGGGGCCGAGCAGGTCCCGCAGCAGCTCGATGGGTGCGTCCGGATCGACTCCGACCACCTCGCACAAACGTGCCAACTGGCCATTCGTGTGTTCGAAGACAGATAAGGCGCCCATTCAGGCTTTCCTCCCGGGTTTGATCAGTCGACGGCTGCGGCGCACCGTCGCCGCACGGCGCCGGTGGCTTTCTCGATTGATCCCGTCTGCTGCTCTGGTGCTGCTACGCCAGGGGCGTCCCGTGGGGACCCAGCGGTGTAGGCGGTGGCTCGGCATCAACTCCGTCGACAGGAAAACGATCATCCTTCCCAACATCGTGGCCCATCGATTATCCGGAGTCGAGTGAGACATAGATCACACTGTGACACGCTGATATCGCGCAGAGTTACATCTAAAAATGTAAAGAATTAGATCAATAGTTGATCTTGTCGGGTTGAACTGCGGCAACGTGGCCAACAATGCGGCCCCGTACCAGCCCCGGACAGTGACCCCGACCGGCAGGTTCGCCCAGCCACGATGAGAAAAGCCGCGGTCGGCGCGGGCGGGATGCGTGAGCTAGCGTCCTGGTGGCCGCGCCGTGCGTTGTCGGCGCCCGGGGGCTGCCCCGGCAGCTGAGTGCGAGGAGCGCCAAAGATGGCATCTCGGGAGGGCGACCTTCTCGCGAAGGTTCTGCTGGTTGCGATCTTTGCCGGGGTAGGGCTCTTCTGCCTGGCCGCGGCGACGGTGCTCGCAGCGGCGGCCTACCGGAACGGGGTGTACGACGACGGGCGGTTCGTGGAGGCCCGGGTCCTGACGGTGGTGCACGGGAAACCCCGCGAGGCGCAGGTCGAGTACGTCGTCGACGGCGAACGCTACCGGCGGTGGGTCTCCTGCGACACCTCGTGCCCGAAGGTGGCCGAACTGTACCGGGTGGAATACTCTGCCAAGGATCCCGGGCGGGTGGTCCGCGACAGAACCGGGCCGCCCCCGAGGATCGCCGTCGCCGGCCTGGTCGCCACGGCGGTTGCCATTCCAACCTTCGCGTTGCTGCTGCGTCGACAAATCAGAACCACGCTGGCAAGAATCCATTCGACCCGCCCCGGGGCTGGTCGGCCCGCTGCTCAGCGCCCTCCTCGCCGCACCGACCTGGTCCGTTTCAGAAACGGGGCCGGATTGATCGCCGTCGCGTCCGGCATGGGCGGGGCGGTCACCATCGGCACTCGGGGGGCCGCGGTCCCGGGCATTGCGCTTCTGGGACTGTGCGCGATCTTCGTGGTGGGATTCTTTTGGCTCGCCTACCGGGTCGGCGGAGCGCCGAGGGAATAGTGCCGCCGCGGAACCCGTCGCGCGTGGACAGTGCACCGCGCGCCGCGGCCCACGGTTCACTGCCCACGCGATGGGAGTGGGGATCAGGCGGGGACGGGGGCTTCGCGGAGGCCGAACCGGGCGTGGGCGCGGCGCAGGAACGGCGGCGCCCACCAGTTCCAGCGCCCCAGCAGCGTCATCGTCGCCGGGACCAGCAGGCACCGCACGAGCGTCGCGTCGACGAACACGGCGACGAACAGCCCGAGCCCGATCTGCTCCAGGTCGCCGACCTTCGCGGAGGCGAAGAACCCGAACACGATCAGCATCAGCAGCGCGGCCGACGTGATCACGCGGCCACTGATCTGCAATCCGTTCCGGACGGCCGCATCGTTCGGCAGCCCGGCGTCGATGCCCTCCTTGATCCGGCTCAGCAGGAACACCTCGTAGTCCATCGACAGGCCGAAGCCGAACGCGTACACCAGCACGATGACGAACGGGCTCAGGCCGCCGACGGTCAGCGTGTCCAGCGGACCCGACAGCGTGCCGTGCTGGAAGACGGCGACGAGCACGCCGAACGTGGCGCCGAGCGAGACCACGTTCATCAGCAGCGCCTTGAGCGGCACCACGATCGAGCCGGTCATCAGGAACAACAGCACGAGCATCGCCAGCACGGCCACGCCGGCCGCCAGCGGCAGCCCGGCCTTCAGCTTCGCCGTCAGGTCGATCAGGACCGCGGCCTCGCCGGTCACGTACGAGCCCGGCTCGCGGTTCGCGCGTAGGTCCCGCACCAGCCGCTGGGCCGCCGCACCCTGCGGGTCACCGTCCACGGTGTACTGCCTGGTCGTGACCGTGCCGTCGGCGGACTCGGTGACGACCCTGACCGTCGACTCGCGAACCTGCCCGTAGCGGGACTCCATCGCCTGCGCGACGCGCACCGCTTCGATCGTCGTGGGCAGACCGGAGTCCTGCGGCAACCGGAGGTTGGCACCGAGCAGGGGTGCGCCCGCGCCGATGAGCACCGCGGCCACCCCGATCGTCACCAGGACCGCGTGCCGCTGGGTGAATCCGGCCAGCCGCGAGAAGAAGCCGTCCCGGGCGATCCGGCGGCGCGAGGGCCCGATGCGCCGGCGGGCGGCACCGAGCAGCGCGGCCGTCAGCGTGAGCGCGCTGAGCAATGCCATCATCGCGGCGGAGATGCCGGACGAGCGTCAGCGGCAGCGACTTCAGCTCGGCCCCGTTGAGGTCGGCGGCCACCGCCTCGTTGATCTGATCCCCTTCGACCGCGTCGCCGCCCAGGCTCACCCGCGTACCCGGAATCAGCGACGGGACGTCGCGGAGCAGCTCGGTCGCCGGGCGTACCGCGGCGTCGGAAAGCGTGACCACGAGCGCGACGCCGCGGCCGTCGACGGCCGCGACCTGGTCGACGGCCGTCACGCCCGGCACGGCCCGGACCCGGGCGCGGACCTGGTCCGCGGCGGACGTCCCCTCGACCTGGGCGATCAGGTGAACGTCCGGGTGCTGCCCGCGCAGCAGGGCGTTCGCGTGCCCGGATTCGGTGTCGCGGAGCTGGTCGCCGTCGCCCATGCCCTGGAAGACGGGCCCGGCGGCCAGCCCGCCGGCGACGACGGCGGCGAGCCAGAGGGTGAGCACCGTCCAACGGTGCCGGAAGCAGAATTGGCCCCAGCGAGAAATCATGGTGCCGAGCCTGGCGCCGCGGCCGGGCGAAGTCAGTAGCCCAGGGCGCCGGTGCCGGGGTGGTGCCAGCCTCACCACGAGGCCGGATCCGGGCCGGATCGCCAAGGGCGGCGGCCGGTACCTAGCGTGGTGTCATGCGTTTGCTGATGCGGATCTGGCGGTCGACGGTGCTGGCCGCCACCGGACCCGCGATCGGGCTGGCCGGCTGGATCGCGGTCCTCACCGCCGGCTGGATCGTTCCCGGTGCGGTCGCGTCGACGGTGTCGGGCTGGTACCGCTTCCGGTACGCCGACCTGCTGGACGAGCCGCTGGCCGTCCCCGCACCCGGCCGCGACCTGGCCCGGCAGTTCGCGTTCATCGGGCTGGCCGGCCTGCTGGCGCTGCTGTCGTTCGCCGTCGTGGTCGGCTGCTGGGCGTTCTCGATCGCCGGGTTCGGTTGGCTCTCCTTCGGCTGGGCCGCCCGCGACCAGTTGCTGACCTACGGCGACCCGGTCGCGATGAGCGTGACGCCGATCGCCGCGAGCCTGCTGATCCTGCTCGCCCTCGCGCTCCCGCTCCGCTTCGCCTCGTGGGAAATCGGTATGGCTCGCGCGCTGTTGCAGCCCAGCCGTACCGCGGAACTGTCGGAGCGCGTCGACGCGCTGACCGGCAGCAGGGCCGACGTGGTGGACGCGGCCGACGCCGAGCGGCGCCGGATTGAACGCGATCTGCACGACGGGGCGCAGCAGCGGCTGGTATCGCTGGCGATGAACCTCGGGCTGGCCCGCGCCACCCTCGCGGACACCGACCCCCGGGCGCTGGACGCCCTCACCGCCGCGCACGAAGAGGCGAAGCTCGCGCTCACCGAACTGCGGGATCTGGTCCGTGGGCTGCATCCGGCGGTTCTCGACGACCGGGGCCTCGATGCCGCCCTGTCCGGGGTCGCCGCCCGGTCTCCGGTGCCCGTAGAGCTGTCCGTATCGGTTCCCGAGCGTCCTTCCCGGACGGTCGAGGCCGTCGCGTACTTCGTGGTCGCCGAGGCACTGTCCAACATCGCCAAGCACGCCGGCGCGTCCGCTGCGACCGTCGCGGTGTCCGCCTTCCACGGACGGCTGCACGTGGTCGTCACCGACGACGGGTGCGGCGGTGCCGACCCGTCCCGGGGGACCGGGCTGCGCGGGCTGGCCCAGCGGGTCGGCTCGGTCGACGGGACACTGACCGTGTCGAGCCCCGAGGGCGGGCCGACCGAGATCCGGGTGGAGCTGCCATGCGAGTCGTGATCGGCGAGGACTCGGTCCTCCTGCGCGACGGCCTGGTCCGCCTGCTGACGGCGCACGACCTCGACGTCGTGGCCACCGCCGGGGACGCCGAGTCGTTCCTGCGCCTCGTTTCCGAGCACCGCCCGGACGTGGTGGTGCTGGACGTGCGGATGCCGCCGTCCTTCACCGACGAGGGCCTGCGGGCGGCCCTGGTGCTGCGCCGGCAGTACCCGGAGATCGCCGTCCTCCTCCTGTCGCAGTACGTCGAGGAGCGGTACGCCACCGAACTGCTGTCCGGGCCGCCGAGCAGGGTGGGCTACCTGCTCAAGGACCGCGTCGCCGACGTCGGGGACTTCGTCGAGGCGCTGCGGCGGGTCGCCTCGGGCGGCACGGCCCTGGACCCGGAGGTGGTGTCGCAACTGCTGCTGCGGCGCCGCCGCGATCCGCTCGAACGCTTGACGCCCCGGGAACGGGAGGTGCTCGGGCTGATGGCCGAGGGCCGCTCGAACTCGGCCATCGCCGTCGCGCTGTGCGTCACGGACAGCGCGGTCGGCAAGCACGTGAACAACATCTTCGCCAAGCTCGACCTGCCCCCTGCCGACAACGACCACCGGCGCGTCCTGGCAGTCCTGCGGTTTCTGGGCGTCGGCAAGGCGTGACGGCGCCGGGCGACTGGACCGCCCGCCGGCGCTGTCTCCGGCTCGCACCATGACGCTCGCACCTGACGGAGGATCGGTTCTTCATGCGTACCAATCGTTGGCTGCCCATCGGTGGTCTGCTGACCGTGCTCGTCGTGCTGGTCGGCGCGTTCGTCGCCTGGCGGATCATCGGCCGCCCCGCCTTCCACCACGAGACGCAGCACCAGACCTACAACCGGCAGATCTCACGGATCGTCTTCACCAACATGCGCAGCAACGACATCGTCCTCAAGGGACGGCCGAGCGGCTCCGGGGTCGCGGTGCAGCGGCGGCTGCGCTGGAGCGGCGCGGAGCCGGCCGTCCGCGAGGTGTGGCAGGGCGACACTCTCACGATCGACGTCAGCTGCCCGCGCTCGGGCCTGGGCCTCGGCTGCTCCGTCGACTTCACGGTGGACCTTCCGGCGAACGTCGCGGTCGACGCCACCGCCACCTCGGGCGACATCACGCTGGTGGGCATGGCCGGCGGGGCTCACGTCAGCACCACGTCGGGCAACGTCAAGACCCGGGGGCTGGACGGGGACTCGCTGGACGTCCGGTCGACCTCGGGCGACCTGGCCCTGGACGGGCTGTCGGTCACGACGTTGACGGCGACCGCCACCTCGGGGGAGATCGACGCGACGTTCAGCGCCCCACCCAGCACTGTGGACATCAGGGCGACCTCCGGTGACGTGACGATCGCCGTGCCGCGTGGCGGCATGACGTACCGGGTCCTGTTGCGGGCCTCGTCCGGCGCCATCAAGAGCGACATCAGCAGCACGGACTCCGGGCCCGGCGCCATCTCGGTCCGCACCACCTCCAGCGACATCACCCTCCACCCGGCGTAGCGCCCCCGCGTCTGACGCTCGGTCAGGACGCCGAGTCCTCGACCACCCGGCCGTCGCGCAGGCGTACCACCCGGTCGCAGCGCCGCGTCACCGCGTCCTCGTGCGTGGCGACGACGACGGTCATCGGATACCGCTGCCGGACGCCCTCGATCAGATCCATGATCTCGGTGCTGGTGGCGGAGTCCAGATTGCCCGTCGGCTCGTCGGCCAGCAACAGCGCGGGCCGGCTCAGCAGCGCCCGCGCGATGGCGACCCGCTGCTGCTGCCCGCCGGACAGGTGCGCCGGCAGCGAGCGCTCGCGTCCGGCGAGGCCGACGGCATCCAGCAGCTCCCGGGCGCGGGCGACACGGTCAAACCGAGTGTGATACGGCAACGTCGGGGCGATGACGTTGTCCAGCGCGGTCAGTGTCGGCAGCAGGTGGAAGCGCTGGAACACGAAGCCGATGCCGCGGCGGTAGTCGGCCAGCCGGGCGCTACGCTGCCCGGTGAGCTCCTGTCCGTCCACTGTGATCGAGCCCGCGTCCGGGATCTCGATCGCGCCGATCAGGTGCAACAGCGTCGACTTGCCGGAGCCGGAGGCACCGGTCAGCGCGGTCATCGCGCCCGGTTCGAACTCGAGACTGACACCGTCGGTCGCCGTGATCTCATCGGCGCCCAGGGAGAACCTCTTGTGCAGGTCGCGGACGACGATGTGGGCGCCCACCCGAGCGCCGGACCGCGGTGAGTCGGACAGCATCGACGTCATCGTGGTGCTCCTTGCAGAGTCGGTGGTGTGGATAGCTCGGCGTCGTCGGCCTTTCCGATTACCCGCCGAATGTCGCGGGACCAAAACATAAATACAACCTGGTCGCGGCCAAGCCGCAGATCGACCGGGAGCTCGACTACCGCGTCGTGCGGCTGGATCCCTCCGCCGCGGCGATCGTTGCCGCACGCGGGGACGCCGCGCAACTGGAGAACGCCGGCAACCTCTTCGACCGTCAGCTGCCGGAGTTCTTCAGCACCGGTGCGGTCGGCTACCTCCCGACCGGCAACGGCCTGGCCCCGCGGCGTGTCGACGTGGACCGAACCGCGGTCTGGAACAGCGGCGTCGAACGCGGCGCCGAGGGCTGGGCGGACATGCCGGAGGAGGCCGCCGACCCGATGTTCCGCGGCATCGTCGGCCACCGCGCCATCGCCGGCGAGAACGCGCAGCGGCGCAACGCGCTGCTGCTGTCGCCGGTCGGCCGCTTCGACGTGACCCGGCTACCGGCATGGAGCGAGCTGTCGGCGGTCCCGATGGAGACCTACTTCGCTGCCGGCGCCGCGCCCGGCGACGAGGCCGCCCGCACCGCCCTGCGCGGCCACGACCTGCTGCCCAACGCCAACTTCGGCGGCTTTCTGGGCCAGGCCCCAGCATCCTGACCACGATGGACGCGCTGCCGTCGTTCCTGGACGCGAGCCGGTTCACCAATATCGACCAGGCCTGGACCGCGGCCCCGATCAGCGTGATCCGGGTACGCCTGGCCGGTGAGCTCGGGCTCGATGACACGTCCCGGGAACGGGTGCGCCTGGTCGCCGAGCAGATCGCCACCAGCACCGGTCTCGAGGTCGACATCATGGTCGGCTCCTCGCCGACGCCGATGCCGATCGCGCTGGACGCCGGCACGCACGGCCGCCCCGCGCTCGCACTCACCCAGTCCTGGGCCAAGAAGGGTGTCGCGGTCAGCATCGTCAACGCCGTCGATCGCAAGAGCCTGCTGCTGTTCGTGCTGATTCTCGCGGTGTGCACGCTGTTCGTCACCAACGCCACCGCCGCCGCGGTCCAGTCGCGACGGCTGGAACTGGCCGTGCTGTCCTGCCTCGGTTGGCGTCCCGCCGCGCTCTACCGGCACATCATCGTCGAATCGGCGCTGTACGGCCTGGTGGCGAGCCTGCTCGGGGTAGCCGCCACGCTGCCGGTCGGGTCGCTGCTCGGGTTGCGTCCCGACCCGCGCTGGCTGCTGGTCACCGTGCCGGTCACCACCGCGCTGGCCGTCGTCGCCGCACTCGGCCCAGCGCGCCGAGCGGCGCGCAGCGACCCCGCAGCCGCCATCCGTCCCTCGGCGTTGGTGCCCCGCAGGTCTCGCCCGCCGCGCTCGGTCGCCGCGCTGGCGCTGGCCAACGTCACCCGGCTGCCGGGACGGACCCTGCTGGGTGCCGCCAGCCTCGCGATCGGGGTTTGTGCGCTGACCCTGCTCGCCGCGATTGCCGTCGCGTTCCAGGGGGCGGTCGTCGGCACCCTGCTCGGCGACGCCGTCTCGGTGCAGGCCCCGAGCCGGGGACTTCCTCGCCGCGGTGCTCACCGTCCTGCTCGGCACCGCCGCCGTCGCCGACGTCGTCTACCTCAACACCCGCGAGCGCGGCGCCGAGTTCGCTACGCTGCGCGCCTGCGGCTGGCGTGAACGCGAGCTGGCGCGGGTGGTGGTGTACGAGACGCTGCTGATCGGAGCGCTCGGCGCGGTCCTCGGCGTGGCGCTGGCGGTGGTGTTGCTGGCCGCGTTCACGGGCGTGCTGCTCGCCTCGGTGTGGCCGGTCGCGGTGCTCGTCGCCGCCGGCGGCATGGTGCTCACCGCGGTGGCCTCGGTTCTGCCGCTGGTCGCCGTACGTCGGTTGCCCACCGCGGCGCTATTGGGCGAGTAATGTTCGTCTATGCCGTACTGCTCGCAGCCACCGCGGTGGTGGCCCTGAGCTGGCTGGCCAGGCGGCTGCTGGTGGTGGTGACCGTCGACGGTCACAGCATGGCCCCGCAGTACCTGCCCGGCGACCGGCTGTTGGCGCTGCGCCGGGCCGGTCGGGCGGGGACCGGGGACGTGGTGGTGTTCGCCTGGCTCAGAGCCGGGGTGGGCCCGCTGGTCAAACGCGTCGCGGCGATGCCCGGCGAACCCGTGCCGCAGCCCGCCCGCGACGCCTGCGGGAGTACGCCGGTGCCGTCCGGGCACGCCGTGGTCATCGGTGACGGGCCGGGCAGCGTCGACTCGCGGGAGTGGGGGCTGTTGCCGCTGGACCGGATCACCGCCGTCGTCGTCATCCGGCTCGGTGGTCCGACGGACCCGCGCTGACCCGCGTCGGGGAGGAAACCAAACCCATGGCGCGAGCGTGTGACCCGTGGACTACTGGCGGGTGGCGGTGGCGAGAAAACGGTGTGGAGGGTCGTCGTAGCTGGTGAGGCGCCAGCCGGTGGCTTGCATCGCGAGGCGGAGGCGGGTTTCGCTGAGGGGTTCGTCGGGGCGCAGGGCGCGGCCGTGGCGGGCGGCGAGGGCGGCGCGGCCGGAGGGGTGGAACAGGACGAGCCGGCCGCCCGGTCGGGTGACGCGGGCGAGTTCGCGCAGGCCGTCGGCGGCGTCGGGCAGGTGCGTGATCAGGCCGGCGGCGAAGACGGCGTCCACGGCCGCGTCGGGCAGGGGGAGCCGGCGGGCGTCGGCGAGGATGAGGCCGGCGTGGGTGGCGTCGGCGCGGGGCCGGGCCACGTCGAGCATCTGTGGGGTGAGGTCGATGCCGAGGACGGTGCCGGTGGGGCCGACGGCGTCGCGGAGGGCGGGTAGGGCCCGGCCGGTGCCGCAGCCGACGTCGATGGCCACGCCGCCGCCGGGTATCGCGCTCTCGGCGATGGCGGCGGCGTAGGCGGGCAGGTCGTCGCCGAACCTGGTGTCCCAGGTGGCGGCGCGGTTGGCGAAGAACGCCTGGGCTTCGGTGCGGTACCAGGCGTTGGTGGGGGCGAACCACCCGTCGATGTGGCGGATGACCGGCCAGGTGGGGTCGTGCAGGTCGACGACGATGTCCGCGCCGTCACCCCGGTTACCGTTGCCGGTGCGGGTGGCGGCGCCGCGGACCCAGACGCGCAGCTGCCACTGCTCCGCCGGGAGGTGGTCGCGCCAGCGGGAGCCGTCGGCGATGACGACGGTGCCGGCGGCGCGGCCGTGGCGGGCGTCGGCGTGGGTGTTGCAGGTCGCCTCGGTGAGCCGCACGCAGGGGCGGCCGGCGTCGCGCAGGGTGGCGGCGAGCCGGTCGGCCACCAGCGCGGCACCGTGGTCGTGCCCCTCGACGAGCACGGACGGGGAGTCGGCCGGGATCGCGCTCGTCAGATAGCGCAGGACGGTGACCCATCGATGCCGCTGGTCGCCGGTCATGGTGGCCCAGTGGGCGGCCAGCTGCGCGGTCATCCTCTCATCATGCAGATGCGGCGCCTTCCTGGCTAGAGGTGTGGCACCCACGAGGTGAGGTGTCCATTTCCTGCCGCAGATGCGTGCCGCTATGGTGCTCGGTGTGACGGTGTTTCGGATCGGTGAGGCGGCGGAGCTGCTCGGGGTCAGCGCGGACACGGTGCGCCGCTGGGTGGACGCCGGCCGGCTGGTCGCCGGGCGGGACGAGCACGGGCACCGGGTGATCGACGGGGTCGACCTGGCCGGGTTCCTCCGCGCCCAGGCCGGTGAACCGGGCGCCGGGTCGGAGGAGTCCTCGGCGCGGAACCGGCTGCGCGGCATCGTCACCGCCGTGGTCAAGGACACGGTGATGGCGCAGGTGGACATCCAGGCCGGCCCGTTCCGGGTGGTGTCGCTGATGAGCCGGGAGGCGGCCGACGAGCTGGACCTGCGGGTCGGGTCGGTCGCGGTCGCGGTGATCAAGTCGACCACGGTGGTGGTGGAGCGATCCACCCCGGCGGTGGCGCACCGGGCGCGGGTCGGCGGGTAGGGCAAGTGGCGCGAACTGAAGGGAAGACACGTGGGTAGACGTTTCGTTCGGACCGCGATGGCCGGATTGACCGCCGTGGCGCTGGCCGGGCTGGTCGGCTGCGGCGGGACCGATGACACCGGCGGCAACGCCGCGCCGAGCGCGGAGGTGACCGGCGCGGTGACGGTGTTCGCGGCGGCATCGCTGACGGAGTCGTTCACCCAGATCGGCAAGGACTTCGAGGCCGCGCACCCCGGCTCGACCGTCACGTTCAACTTCGCCGGCAGCTCCGCCCTGGCCACACAGATCAACCAGGGTGCGCCGGCCGACGTGTTCGCCTCCGCCGCCCCGACCAACATGGCGACGGTCACCGACGCCGGCAACGGCGACGGCACGGCGACCACGTTCGTGCGGAACCAGCTCGTGATCGCGGTGCCCAAGGGCAACCCGAAGGGCGTCAAGGGGCTGGCCGACCTGACCGGGGCCGGGGTGAAGGTCGCCCTGTGCGCGGAGCAGGTGCCCTGCGGCGCGGCGGCGAAGAAGGCCCTGTCCGCGGCGAACGTGGCCATCACCCCGGTCACGCTGGAGCAGGACGTGAAGGCGGCCCTCGCGAAGGTGCGGCTCGGCGAGGTGGACGCCGCCCTGGTGTACCGTACCGACGCGCACGCCGCGGCCTCCGATGTGGACGGTGTGGAGTTCGCCGAGTCGGCCGGCGCGATCAACGACTACCCGATCGTCGTGCTGAAGAACGCGCCGAACCGGGCCGGCGCGCAGGCATTCGTCGCCTACGTGCTGTCCGACAAGGGCCAAGCGGTGCTCACCGCGGCCGGTTTCCAGGCCCCGTAGCAGGATCATGGTTCGGATCGACGAGCGGAACGCGGCGGTTGAGCCTCGACCGGCCCGGCCGCCGCGCCGCCGTCACACCCAGCGGGTACCGGTGGCGCTGCTGCTGCCGGCCGTGGCGGGGCTCGCGTTCCTCGTGCTGCCCCTGGCGGGCCTGGTCGTCCGGGCCCCGTGGGCGACCCTGTGGCAGCGGCTCACCGAACCCGGCGCGCTGACCGCGCTGCGGCTGTCGCTGCAGACCGCCACCGTCGCCACCCTGGTGTGCCTCGCGCTCGGCGTGCCCCTGGCCTGGCTGCTCGCCCGCGTCGAGTTCCCCGGCCGGCGGGTGGTCCGCGCGCTGGTCACCGTCCCGCTCGTGCTGCCGCCGGTGGTCGGCGGCGTGGCGCTGCTGCTCGTGTTCGGCCGCAAGGGTCTGCTCGGTACCTGGCTGGACGCCGCGGTCGGCGTCACCCTGCCGTTCACCACCACCGGGGTGGTCGTCGCCGAGGCGTTCGTGGCGATGCCGTTCCTGGTCATCGCCGTGGAAGGCGCGCTGCGCGGCGCGGACACCCGGTTCGAGGAGGCCGCCGCCACCCTGGGTGCGGGTCGGTGGACCACGTTCACCCACGTCACGCTGCCCCTGATCGCGCCGGGCATCGCCGCCGGCGGCGTGCTGTGCTGGGCCCGCGCGCTCGGCGAGTTCGGCGCCACCATCACGTTCGCCGGCAACTATCCCGGCATCACCCAGACCATGCCGCTGGCGGTCTATCAGACCATGGAGGGCGGCGACCTGTCCGGTGCGGTCGTGCTCAGCCTGATCCTGCTGATCGTGTCGGTTACGATCCTCGCCGCGCTGCGCGACAAGTGGATCACCAGCGGATGACCGCGACGCGCCCCGAACCCGCGACCGGCCCGGTCCTCGACGCGCACCTCGCCGTGGACCGGGGCACCTTCCGCCTCGACGTGCGGCTGCGCATCGGCGCTGGGGAGGTGGTCGCGCTGCTCGGTCCCAACGGCGCCGGCAAGACGACCGCCCTGCGCGCCCTGGCCGGGCTCCAGCCCCTGACCGCCGGGCACGTCACGCTCGCCGGGCGCGACCTCGACCGGTCCGACGGTCGCCTGCGGACGCCCACCGAGCGCCGCCCGATCGGCGTGGTGTTCCAGGACTACCTGCTCTTCCCGCACCTGACCGCGCTGGACAACGTCGCCTTCGGGCCCCGCCGGCACGGCGTTGACCGGCGCACCGCCCACCGGACGGCCGCCGAGTGGCTGCACCGGGTCGGCCTGGCCGAGCAGGCCCGCCGCAAGCCGCGGCAACTGTCCGGCGGGCAGGCCCAACGGGTCGCCCTGGCCCGCGCCCTCGCGCTCGACCCGGTCCTGTTGCTGCTCGATGAGCCGCTGGCGGCGCTGGACGCCGGTACCCGCCTGGACACCCGCGCCGAACTGCACCGCCACCTCGCCGCGCACCCCGGCGCCACCCTGCTGGTCACCCACGACCCGCTCGACGCGCTGGTCCTGGCCGACCGGCTGGTCATCATCGAACACGGCCGGGTCGTGCAGGAGGGCGACGCGGCCAGCATCACCGCCCAACCGCGCACCGACTACGTCGCCCGCCTCGTCGGGCTCAACCTCTACCGCGGCACCGCCGACGGCCACAGCGTCCGCATGGGCTCCGGCTTCGCCTTGACGGCCGCGGATCGGGTGCACGGTGACGCGTTCGTCGCGTTCCCGCCCTCGGCGGTCGCGCTGCACCCCCACCGGCCGGACGGCAGCCCCCGCAACACCTGGCCGGCCACCATCACCGGGCTGCAACGCCACGGCGACAACCTGCGCGTCCAGCTCGCCGGGCCGATCGGGGTGGCCGCCGACATCACCCCGGCCGCCGCCGCCCACCTGCACCTGACCACCGGGCAGCAGGTGTGGGTCGCGGTGAAGGCCGCCGAAACCCGTGCCTATCCCGCCGACACCCGCCCCACCACCTAGCGCGGGAGCGCCGGCGATCAGGTCCCGTTCATCTGCTGTACGTCCGTAGCGGGCGCCGGCGTGCGGCGGCCGTCGTCGCGGTCGCCTAAACCCGGTGGCGTGATCCGACACCGCACCTTGGCGGCCGCCGGCGCGGCCCTGTTGTCCGCCGCGACCGCGGCGATCCTTCCGCCGTCCCCGGCCGCCGCCGCGCCGCTGGGCACGATCAGCCTCACCCAGACCAGCGGCACCGTCGACGCGACGCCGATCTTCCGGGTCGCCACCACGGCGCGGCCCTGCCCCGCCGGCTACGGCGCCGACGCCCAGTTGCGCGTCGGGCGGCCGGGCGGGCCGTACAGCAACCTGGCCCGCCCGATGACCGCGGGCGGGTACGACAAGGCTCCGGTGACGGGCCAGCCCAACCGGTCGTTCGCGGCGGCGCTCGGCGGCGCCCCGGCGGACGGCGAGTGGTGGGTGGTGGTCGAGTGCCTCAGCCAGACCGAGGGCGTCCATCCGGACCGGTTCGTCACCGAGATCACCGTGTCCGGCCGGCAATGGCGGACCGGTCGGCCCGCCGGAGCGGCCCCGCCGGTGGACCCCGCGTCACCGCCCGACCCGGCCACGGCGACGGCCGGCGACCCGACCGGCACGCCGGGCGCGACGGCGCTGGGTGCGGCGCCCACCGCGTCGGCCGGTACCCGGCTGACCGGCGGTCTGCGCCTCGGATCCGCGTCGCTGGCGAACGTCTGGTGGATGCTCGGCCTGGTGGGCGTGCTGGCCGTCGTGGGGGTCGTCCACCTCGCCGCCGGGCGGCGGCGCGGCCGACGTGGCCGTCCGGCCGGGCGCCGGCAGGGATGAACGGCGACCCCGGGTAGCCGGATGGTGGATGAGCGGGCACGCGTTATTCAACTTCTGCATGTCTGGCGTGAGTGAACGGCTGCTCGTCGAGTCATCGTGCCTGCTGAGGCTGTTGTGGTCCGCCGAGATGGGTCGGCACCGGGAATGACGTGCACGGGCCTGGCGCACCGCACGGGAGGGGAGCACGGTGCAACGCCCCCGTTTTGTGTTCCTGACCGCACCGGCGCTGCGGGTGCCGGACCGGCCCGTCGGCGACGGGATCCTGTGGGTACTGGTCTCGCCGAACAACCGTCAGCTGGGGCGGGGCGCCGACCTGCACGGGACGTACGCCGCCTGCCGCCAGGCGGTTCTCGACCTTCGGGGCAGCTACCGGCGAGCCGTCGCCGTGGAGCTGACCCTGGGCACCACCGGCCAGTGGAGCTGGCGGGTCGAAGTGGACGGTGTGCCGGTCGCCGTCGCCAGTCGCCTGTACCTGCGCGGCCGGGAGTGTTCGTACAACCTGGAGCGGTTCCTGGAGGCGGTGCCGGCCGCCGACGTGACGGCCGGGGTCCGGATCGCCCGCCGGGGCCGGCCGCGGGCCGTCGAACCCGAGCCGATTTCCCGGACCAGGGCGACCGGCTCGGGGTCGTGGCGCCCCACCCCGGGGCCGCCGCGCCGGCAGCCGCGGACACCGCCCCATCAGGTCGGTCAGTGATGGCCCGGCACCGCACGGCCGCCGCCGCTTCGTCCGTCGACACGGACGCCCCGCGGCGGGCCCGGCAGCGCCGTACCCCGTCGGATCTGGTGTTCCGGGGAATGAGCCGGACCGCCGGGCTGATCGTGCTCGCGATCATGCTGGTGGTCGGCGTCTTCCTCGCCGTGCGCGCCACGCCGGCCCTGGACCTGATGGGGTGGCGGTTCCTCACCGCGCAGACCTGGGACCCGGGTGGCGGCGTCTTCGGCGTGGCGGGTGTGCTCACCGGCACGGTACTGATCGCCGCCGTGGCGATCTGCGTGTCGGTGCCGCTGGCCACCGGCGCCGCCCTGTACATCGCCGAGTACGCCCCGCGCCGGGTCGCGCCCGCGCTGGTGAACCTGGTCGACCTGATGGCGGCCGTGCCGAGCGTTGTCTACGGCATCTGGGGATTCTTCCTGTTGCAGCCGCATCTGCTGGTGGCCGGGGACGCGGGTGAGGGGTTGCCGCGCTGGCTGACCACCTACTTCGGCTGGATCCCACTGTTCAAGGTAGACGGTTACGACCCGCGGGATCCGATGGCCAACGCCACCGCGCTCACGTCGTCCACGTTCATCGCGGGCGTGATCGTCGCGATGATGGTGACGCCGATCATCGCCTCGGTCATGCGCGAGGTCTTCGCCCAGGCGCCGGTCGGCGAGCGCGAGGGTGCGTACGCCCTGGGGGCCACGAAGTGGGGAATGATCCGCACGGTCGTGCTGCCGTTCGGCCGGGGCGGAATGATCGGCGGCACCATGCTCGGGCTCGGCCGGGCCCTCGGCGAGACGATCGGCGTCTACCTGATCCTCTCCGTCGTCTTCGTCGTCCAACCGCACATCCTGCAGAACGGCGGCGGCTCGATCTCGGCGCTCATCGCCCTGCGGTACGGCGACTCGACGCCGATCGGCATCGCCGCCCTGATGGCGGCCGGGCTGGTGCTGTTCGCGATGACCCTGCTGGTGAACGTCATCGCCGGCATCGTGATCAGCCGGAGCCGGTCCGGCGCGGCGAGCGAGGCATGAGCATGTCCGTCGGCGTGGAGCGGATCGCGGAGTCGCGGCCGGCGGTGGCCGCGACCGGCGCGGAGCAGCGCACCACGGTGCCGGTACGCCCCACCGATCCGGGGCACGAGGCGCCCCGGGCGATCGTGACCGCCCGCCGGACCGACATCTTCGCGCTGCTCGGCGCCGCCGTCGCCGCCGTCTGCCTGACCAGCCTGCTGTTCACCCGGTTCCTGCCCTTCGACGGCGTCCTCGGCTTCGTGGCGTGCGCCTACCTGCTGTTCCTCGGGCTGTACGCCGCGCTCGTCGGGCTGGACGAGAGCGGGCCGGCGGTACGCGACCGGCTGGCCGCGGTGTTCGTGCACACCCTGGCGATCGCGATGCTGGTGGCGCTCGTGGTCGTGGTCGTCTTCACCTTCTGGCGCGGCCGGGACGCCCTCGCGATGGGCAACTTCTACTGGCAGGACATGCGGGACGCGGGCCCGTTGCAGCCGCTGAGCATCGGCGGCATCCGGCACGCGATCGGCGGCACGCTCGAACAGATCGCCATCGCGCTGGCCGTCACCGTGCCGCTCGGGCTGGTCTGCGCCGTCTTCCTCAGCGAGGTGCCGGGGCCGCTCAGCCGCGTCGTGCGGGTCGTCGTCGAGGCGATGACGGCGCTGCCGTCGATCGTGGCCGGCCTCTTCGTGTACGCCACGGTGATCCTGACCCTGGGCCTGCCCAAGTCGGGGTTCGCCGCCGGGCTGGCGATCAGCGTGATGATGCTGCCGATCGTGATCCGGGCCGCGGACGTGGTCCTGCGCCTGGTGCCGGGGACCCTGCGGGAGGCGTCCCTCGCGCTCGGCGCGTCCCAGTGGCGGACGGTCTGGCACGTCGTGCTGCCCACCGCCCGGTCCGGCATCACGACGGCGATCATCCTGGGCACCGCGCGTGGCGTCGGCGAGACCTCTCCGGTGCTGCTGACGGCGGGCTTCACCGCCATCACCAACCTGAACCCCGGCGAGGGCCCGCAGGTGTCGCTCCCGCTGTTCGTCTTCGACGCGGTCCGGCGGCCGGATCCGGCGATGATCGCGCGGGGGTTCGGCGCCGCGGCCGTGCTGATGGCCCTGGTGCTGCTGCTCTTCGTGCTCGCCCGGTTGGCCGGTGGGCGACCGGTCGGCCAGCTGAGCCGCGGCCAGCGGCGGCGCCGCGCGGCGGCGTCGCGCCGGGACGCGCGCCGGTTCGCCGCGGCGGCCCGGGAGCGGGCGGCGCGACGGGCGCGGCAGGACAGCGGGCAGATCCGACCCGATCCAGAGGTGGACCATGTGTAGACAGTGGACCCGCGAGCACCGCGGCGGCGTCCCCGGCCGGTCGGTGGTGCGCGGACTGGCCGCGTCGCTCGCCCTGCTCGTCGCGGTGCTCTCCGCGCCGGCTCCGGCGCTCGCGGCACCGCAGCTCGTGAAGATCAGCGGCGCCGGTTCGACCTGGAGCTCCAACGCCATCGACAACTGGCGGCGGAACATCCAGCAGCGCAAGATCTACGTCAGTTACGCCGCCACCGGATCGAGCGACGGGCGTACCCAGTTCACCAACGGCACCGTGGACTTCGGCGTCTCCGAGATCCCGTACGGCTTCCAGGACCGCTTCGCCGGGCCGGATCCGCGGCCGCCGCGCAGCTTCGCGTACATGCCGATCGTCGCCGGTGGCACGGCCTTCATGTACAACCTCAAGATCGGTGGCCGGCAGGTGACCAACCTGCGCCTCTCCGGCGAGGTGCTCACCAAGATCTTCACCGGGGTCGTCAAGCGATGGGACGACCCGGCGATCAAGGCCGACAACCCGGGCCTGGTGATGCCGGGCCGCCGGATCGTGCCGGTGGTCCGGCAGGACGGCTCGGGCACCAGCGCGCAGTTGACCCTGTGGATGAGCAAACAGCATCCGGGGCTGTGGGACGCCTACTGCGCGAAGTTCGGCAAGGCGGCGCCGTGCGGGGTCACCTCGAACTACCCGTACCGCTCGCAGGACGGCTTCGTCGGGCAGAGCGGGTCGACCGGGGTCGCCGGCTACGTCGGACAGTCCAATGCCGAGGGTGCGATCACCTACGTCGAGTACTCGTACGCGATAAACCAGCGGTTCCCCGTGGTGAAGGTGCTCAACGCCGGGGGCTACTACGTCGAACCCACCGCCAAGAACGTGGCGGTCGCCCTGACCAGGGCCCAGATCAACCAGGACCGGAACTCGCCGGACTACCTGACCCAGGTGCTCGACGAGGTGTACCGGTTCACCGACAGCCGGACGTACCCGCTGTCGTCGTACTCGTACATGATCATTCCGACCGCGGCCGAGCTGAACATCACCGAGGACAAGGGCTACACCCTCGCCCGGTTCGCCAACTACTTCCTCTGCGAGGGGCAGCAGCAGGCCGACGTGCTCGGCTACTCCCCGCTGCCGAAGAACCTGGTGGAGGCGGGGATGGCGCAGGTGCAGAAGATCCCCGGCGCGCCGAAGGCGGACATCGTCATCGCCAACTGCAACAACCCGACCTTCTCCCGGGACGGCACCAACACGCTGGCCAAGACGGCTCCCAAGCCGTCCGAATGCGATCGCAAGGGCAGCCGGCAGAGTAGCGCCGGAACGGGCGGCGCGACCCAGGCGACGCCGGTCGCCGCAGCCGCCCGATGCGCCGGTGAGCCGGCCGCCGGCGGTCCGACCGGGAGCAACACCGCGGGCGGCACCGGGAACGGCGGAACCGCGGCCGCCCCGTCCGCCGGTGCGGTTGTGGACCCGGACACCGGACAGGTGATCGGTCCGGACGGATCCGCGGCCGGCGGCGACGACGGCGCCGGCGGAGGCGGTGGGGAAGCGGTCGCCGCCGTGCCCGTGTCGCTGGCCGGGACCGGCGGCTGGCAGCTGCGCCACACGATCATGGTGATCGCCGCCGTGCTGCTGCTCGCGCTGGTGCTCGGGCCGCCGCTGCTGGCCCAGTCGCTGCGCCGGCGGCGGGGCGGCAACGGATGGGAGGCGTCATGACCGCCCGGGGGATCGGCCGGCGGCTGCTCAGCGGCTCCGCCGCGCTGCTGGCGGCCGGTGGGCTCCTGGTCCTGGCCCCCGCCGGGCCGGCCCGGGACCGGGTCGAGGCCGCCACGGCGACCGGCAGTGGTTCGGCGGTGACCGTGCACGGCGCCCAGCGCGGCAACGAGGACTTCTCCCAGTTGGCGATCACGGTCTCGCAGACCGGGCAACTGGTCAACCAGGCGATCACGATCTCCTGGACCGGCGGCGCGCCCACCCCCCGCAACCGCGAACTCGGCGTCGACTACCTGCAGATCATGCAGTGCTGGGGCGACCCACGCGACCCGGCCGACCCCGACGGCCTGCGGTTCCGGGAGACCTGCCAGTTCGGCCTCAACCTCGACATGCCGCGACCCGCGCAGCTGGGCAGCCCCAGCACGCACGCCGGCGACCGGGTGATCGCCACCCGGCAGCTCGGCGCCGGCTATCCCGACTGGGACCCGGGCGAGACGCTGCCCCGGGGGACGAACGACCAGCAGACCGTGCCGTTCCGCACGGTCGGCGGGGCGTACAGCAACGACGGCGGCCCGGACCGGCCGTACAAGCGGATCCCGCTGCCGAACAATCCACAGCAGACCCGCGAGGAGACGCCGACCGAGGCGCTGCTGCCGTACTTCGGCCCGCAGACGACCAACGAGTACCCGTACGCGCTGACGTCGGCCGACGGCACCGGCCGGGTCGCCTTCGAGGTGCAGAACGCGGCGCTCGCCCCGTACCTCGGCTGCGGCGCGCCGTACACCGACGCGAGCGGGGCGCAGCGACCCGCGCGGCCCTGCTCGCTGGTCATCGTCCCCCGTGGACACTTCCACCCGTACGCCGACCCGCCCAAGGACGTGCGTCCCAGCCAGCACGCGGTCGACGGGTCGCCGTTCCTGCCGGCGCTGTGGCAGCACCGCATCGTGGTGCCGCTGGACTTCGACCCGGTCGCCGGCTTCTGCCCGCAGGACGCCGAGGAGCGCCGCACGGCCGGGTCGGAGCTGATCGCCGAGGCCATCACGGCCTGGCAGCCGGCGCTGTGCGCGGGCAACGGGCCGGTCTACGGCTACTCCACCGTCGGCGACGCGGAGGCGAACCGCCAGGTCCTGCTCACCGATCCGGGCGCACCCGGGCTGGTGTTCACGGCCGATCCGGTGTCGCCGGCGGCCGGGCAGCCGAGGGTCGTGCACGCGCCGGTCGCGCTCAGCAGCGTGGTGCTCGCCCTCAACGTCGACGCCAACATCACCGATCCGTCCCTCGGCAGCGTGCCGCCGGAGATCCAGCAGGTGACCGGCTCGGCGCTGCGAACGGTCAAGCTGACCCCGCGGCTGGTGGCCAAGCTGCTCACCCAGAGCTACAAGCGGGACGCCAAGTCGCCGCTGCCGAGCACCAACCCGGACAGCGTCCGGTTCGACCGGGAGTTCCTCGATCTCAACCCGATCTTCGCGTACTGGGACACCAGGCTCTCGGCCACCCTCGACGGGCTGATGGTCTCGGCCGGCAGTTCCTCGGCGGCGCGGCAGGTCTGGCAGTGGATCCTCGCCGACCCGGAGGCGCGGGACTGGCTGACCGGCACGGCCGACCAGTACGGGATGGTGGTCAACCCGAGCTACAAGATCTTCGGCAGCGCCCCGGTGGACTACTTCCCCAAGGCGGACGCCTTCTGCACCACCACCACCTTCCAGGAGCGCGAGTACAAGCACTGCACCCTCGACTACCGGCCGTACCAGGGTTCCTTCGAGGAGGCGGCGCTGCAGACCCTGCGGGCCGACACGAAGGGCAGGGACCCGCTGCTCAACACCATCGACCTGGCGAACGGCCTGGCGCAGTACCCGCGCATCCCGCGCCGGACGCCCGGCTACCGGTTCGCCATGTCGGTGACCGCCTCCTCCTCGGCGGCCCGGTACGAGTTGTTCACGGCGGCGCTGTGCAAGCCGATCCGCGACTCGGCGGGCCGGTACCTGGACACCGACTGCCGGTCACCCGACCCGGCGGCGATCAGCGCCGCCGCGGCCACCGCGACGGCCGGTGCGGTTCCCGGCGTCCGCGCGATCGACCCGGCCAGGGCCTGGGCGGCCGGGGCGTACCCGCTCACCGTGCTCACGTACGCCGTGGCGAACACGGCGCAACCGGCCGACGCGCGCCGCGACTACGCCCGCCTCATCCGGCACGCCGCGGGCCCGGGGCAGGTGTCGGGACCGGCGGCGGGCCAGTTGCCGGCCGGGTACGTCCCGTTGCCGCAGGACCTGCGCAACCAGGCCCTCGCCGCCGCCACGACGCTGGAGAACTGGGTGACGCCGACCACCCCCGCGGCGAACGGTGGTGGCGCACCCCCGCCGGCCGCGCCGCCCGCCGCCGGTCCACCGGAGGCGCCGCCCTCGGCCGGCAGCGCGCCCTCCCCGGCGCCGCAGGCAACCTCGCCGCGGCCGCAGACGGTGGGCTCGACCACGCTGACCCCGGCGGACCGGCTGGGCGCGCTGCGCTACCTCCTCGTCGGTCTGCTCGGCGTCGGTTTGCTCAGCGGAATTGTCGGACCGGTCCTGCGGCGAATTGGTTCGGGGTCGCGGGCATCCGGCGGGGAATCATGACAATCGGGCGGCCCCGGCGGCGATTCGTCAATTTCCGTTCATCCGGCCTACGTGCGGGCGGAAGACAGCCGGCAGAAACGTTCGTTTCGGCGCGGTGTCGGCCGTCGCCAACCACCGGTGACGATGGCCGTGGCCCGTCGATTCTGCGGACGAGCCGGTTGTCATGCCTCGCGGAAAAGGGAGTAAGCATGCAGTTCCCGTCCCTCAGTAAAATCGCCGCGGCCGGGTTCGCCGCGCTGGTGGCGGTCGGCGTCTCGGCCGCGCCGGCCTCGGCCGATCCCGCCCCGGTCACCGACTACCGCGTGCTGGCGGGGGTCGGCTCCGACACCACCCAGGACGTCATGAACGGCATCAGCAACGTCGTCACCTCGGGTGGCAACAAGGTCATCGCCTCCTGGGACGCCCGGGGCAGCGACCTGATCAAGACCAGGTCCGCCGGCTGCCAGTTCAGCCGGCCGAACGGTTCGGGGAACGGCCGGAAGGCGCTGCGTGCCTCGGAGAACGAGAACACCGGCGAGGGCCCGGGCGTCTGGCAGGGCGTGAACGTGGCCAACTGCCTGGACTTCGCCCGCTCCTCCGCCTACGGCGGCACGTCGCCGTCGACCTCCGGGACCTACACCTACATCCCGCTCGGCGTGGACGCGGTGAGCCTGGCCATCAACAAGAACGGCGACCTGCCGACGAACATCTCGTTCGCCCAGGTGCAGCGGATCTACCGGTGCCTGGACAGCAGCGTCGGCGGCACGCCCGTGACCCCCCGCATGATCCAGGCGGGCTCGGGCAGCTGGGACTTCTGGCTCAGCAAGATGCAGATGACCGAGGTGGAAATCAACTTCGGTGACTACCCGTGCCTCGCCAAGATCCCGACCGGCGGCGACACGGCCGTGCCGAACCTGCCCCGGGTGCAGGAGCACGACGGCACCATCCTCAACGGCAACCTCTCCCACGTCGTGCCGTTGTCGGCGGCCCAGTTCATCGCGCAGAGCAACGTGGCCAGCATCAACGCCCTCACCGGGGTCGCGGTCGAGGACCGGCGCGGCGACGCCCGGCTCGTCGGCATGCGCCTGCCGGGCCAGGCGATCCAGCAGCCGATCGTCGGCGGCGTCCTGAACATCGACTTCCCGCTGCGCCGGGACGTCTACAACGTGGTGCCGACCGCGGACCTGGGTGTGCCGGTCGTGGCCACCACGTTCGTGGGGGCCAACTCGCAGGTCTGCACCGCCACGGTCAGCGACGGCGGCGTCCAGCGCGGCGTCATCGAGCTGTTCGGGTTCGGCAAGCGCACCACCACCGCGAACCTGCTCGAGGCCGCCTGTGGCGACCCCAGTCTCAAGGCGAACGGCTGACCAGGACACGACCCGGTGCCGGGTGGGCTTCCGGCCCGCCCGGCCCGCTCGTCGCCGACATCCGCCGACCATCCCGAACGGAGTGCAGATGAACAGCCCGAGACGCGTCCACGTCGCCGTGCTCGCCACGGTCTTCGTGCTGTCCGTGGTGGCGGTGGCCGGCGGGATGCTGGCGATCCTCGCCGGGCCCGCCGCCGCGGCGTCGCTCGGCGCGGTGGACGTCCGGGGCGCCGGCGGCGGGCCGCAGCAGGGCGGCCTGGTCACGGACAACCCCATGTTCGCCGAGGCGCGCAGCGCGGCCTGCCCGAAGGGCTACGGGGAGAACGCCAACCTTCGGGTGGGTCGTCCGGGTGGTCCGTACTCGAACCTGGCTCCGGTGTTGGGTGGTGGTGGTTACGACGAGGGGCCGGTGACGATCAACCCGAACCGTTCGTTCACGGCGGCGCTGGGTGGTGCTCCGGGCGAGGGTGAGTGGTGGATCGTGATGGAGTGCTACAGCCTCACCGAGGGTCGGCACGTCGACGAGTTCCGCACCTCGATCGTCGTCTGCGCGGACACCTGGCAGGCCCGCGCGACCTGCGGCCCGGAGGCGACGCCGACCACCACGAAGCTGCGCATCGAACCGTCCGGCTCGGTCGAGGTCGGCACCCCGGTCACCATCACCGCGACCGTCGAGCCGGCCGCCGCCGGAAAAGTGATCTTCAAGCGGCGCACGCCCGTGGTCAACGGCACCGAGACCGCCGACCTCGGCGAGGTGCCGGTCACCGACGGAACGGCGGTCCTGACCGTCTCGGACCTGCCGAGGAACATCGACGGCGCCAAGCACCAGATCCACGCGACGTTCGTGCCGGCCGACGAGGCGCACCTGGGTTCCTCCGCGGACCCGCCCGGCGAGATCAACGTGCGGGACGTGGGCGACGCGGTGGCCACCACGGTCACGGTCTCGCTGGACAAGCAGAGCCCCCAGCCGGCCGGCACGAAGGTCACGATCACCGCCGCGGTGGACCACACCGAGGCGGCCGGCACGATGCGCTTCGAGCTGGCCGACCAGGCGCCGGGTAAGCCGGTAGTCACGCTGGGTGAGGTCACGGTGAGCGCGGGCCCGGCCGAGTACACCACCGGGCCGCTGAGCTCCGGTTCGTACGTCTTCCGGGCGGCCTTCGTCCCTGACGACCCGACCGCGTACAAGCGGTCGGCGCCGGCCTCGACCCCGACCTTCCAGATCGGTACGGGTGCCGGGCCCGCCACGTCCACCACCACGACGCTCACCGTGTCCCCGGACGGGTCGCAGCAGGAGGGGACGCCGATCACCCTGACCGCGACGGTGTCGCCGGCGGCGGCCACCGGGGCGGTGCGCTTCCTCGACGGCGCCACGGAACTCGGCAGCACGCAGCTCAGCGGCGGTACGGCAACGCTGATCACGTCCACGCTCGCCGTCGGCGACCACCAACTCAAGGCGGTGTACGTGCCGCAGACCCCCGATCACGTCGCCTCCGAGTCGGCCGTCGCGTCGCTCCAGGTCACCGCGGCCGACGACGGTGACGATGACGGCGATGACGACGGCGATGATGACGACGACGGCGACGGCGGTGGGGGAGGCGGCGGCAAGCTCCCGCGCACCGGTGCCCCGCTGGTCGCGATCGGGTTCGTCGGGCTCGCCCTCGTGGGGGTCGGGACGGTCGCCATGGTGGCCGGTCGCCGCCGGTCGCCCGCCGAGCCCGTCGCCTGGCCGGACGCCGCCGGCAGCGGCACCTGAGGAAAGAGAGCCACGGACATGGCAACGGCGACGACCGAGCCCCGACCGGCGCCGCCGGATCCGCCGGCGGGACCGGTCCCGGCCCCCACCGGCGGATCCGGTCCACCGCCGGCCGCCGCACCGGTTCCGCCGTCGGACGGTGGATCCGACCCGCCGGTGCGGGCCGCCGGCGGTCCTCGGCTCGCCCTCGTGCTGCCCGGCGCGGCGGTGACCATCCTCGCCGTGCTCATCCTCGCGCTGGTGGCGCACCTGACGGTCATCTCGCAGTTGCAGTACCAGCGGACGCAACAGGTCGCGTACGCGGACTTCCGCGCCGAACTCGCCCGCGGCACGGCCCCGGTGGGGCAGACCCGGGTGGACTTCGCCACCGGACGGGAGAAGCTCGTCGACCCGGGTACCGCGGTCGCCGTGCTCGACGTGCCGGCCATCGGGCTGCACGCGGTCGTCTTCGAGGGAACCAGCGGGGACGTGCTCCGGTCCGGACCGGGGCACCGCCGGGACACCGTCCTACCCGGACAGGCCGGTGCCAGCGTCGTCATGGGTCGCCGGGCGGCGTACGGCGCCCCGTTCCGGGACCTGGACCTGCTGCTGCCCGGCGACCTGATCTTCGTGACCACCGGCCAAAGCGACGAGCGGCACCAGTATCGGGTCATCGGCCCGCGCCGGCCGGGTGATCCCGTCCCGCAGCCCCCGGCGGCGAACGCGGGCCGGCTGACCCTCATCACCGCGCTCGGGCCGGCCTTCATGCCGGAGGACAGCCTCCGCGTCGACGCGGACCTGGTGTCGCCGGTGCGGCCGGCCCCGCGCCGAGTCTTCGGCGCGGCGTCGCTGCCGGCCGCCGAGCAGGTGATGGGCACCGACCCGGGCGCCTGGACGCCGCTCATGCTGTGGGGCCAGGCGCTGCTGCTGGCCGCGCTCGGGCTCACCTACTTCCGGCTCCGGTGGGGCCGGTGGCAGACCTGGCTCGTGGGCGTGCCGGTGCTGGGGGCGCTCGCGCTGGCCGCCGCCGACCAGGCGGCCGGTCTCCTGCCGAACCTTCTCTGACCGCCGGACTTTGTCTGGGCATCGAACCCCTGTGGGCGTCGAAGCGAGTATCGAAGGGCAAGCCACCATGACCAGCGACACCGACGTGACCCCGCCGACACTGGCCGACCTGGCACCGGTCGGCGCGGCGACCCGCCCGCCGCCGACGGTCGGGGTGGCGGCCGCGACCGCCCCGGCCACCGCCGGGGCGGCGGCCGCGGCGACGCCGCCCGCCACGCTCGACGCCCGGTCGATCACCGCCTGGTTCGGTGACCGCAAGGTGCTGGACCGAGTTTCGCTGACCATGCCGGCCGGCCGGGTGACCGCGTTGATCGGCCCCTCGGGCTGCGGCAAGTCGACCTTCCTGCGGATCCTCAACCGGATGCACGAGCTGGTTCCGGGTGCGGCCCTGGCCGGTGCGGTGCTGCTGGACGACCGGGACCTGTACGCGCCGGAGCGGCGGATCACCGACGCCCGCCGGCAGGTCGGCATGGTGTTCCAGAAACCGAACCCGTTTCCCGCGATGTCCATCTACGACAACGTGGTGGCCGGCCTGAAACTGACCGGTACCAGGGTGACCCGGGCCCGGCGGGACGAACTGGTCGAGGAGACGCTGACCAAGGCGGGCCTGTGGAAGGAGGTCCGGGACCGGCTCCGGCAGCCCGGCGGCGCCCTCTCCGGTGGGCAGCAGCAGCGGCTGTGCATCGCCCGGGCGCTGGCGGTGCGCCCCCGGGTCCTGCTGATGGACGAGCCGTGTTCGGCCCTCGACCCGACGTCGACCCGCCGCATCGAGGAGACGATCGCCGAACTGGCCCCCGAGGTCACCATCGTGATCGTGACCCACAATATGCAACAGGCCGCCCGGGTATCCGACCGGTGCGCCTTTTTCCTGGCCGCCCACGGAACCCCCGGGGTAATTGTCGAACACGGCCCCACGGCGGCGCTCTTCGAGAACCCGCAGGATCAGCGGACCCACGATTACGTGACCGGACGGTTCGGGTGATGCGCCATTTCGCGCCGGCCATTCGGCCGACCCGCGAACACCGGAAATTCGCCTGCCGCACGTTCGGCGGAGGCATTGGCCTGCATGCCGGGTCATGGCCGGTCAGGAGCCTGTTTCCGGGTCGGGCCGTGCTGGCTCGGCCGGTATCACCCGCATAGAGGAGAGTGATCCATGAAGAAGCGTGCGCTCGCTCGCGCAGCAGCGCTGCTGGGGGCGGCCACGGTGTCGGCCGGGGTGCTGGTCGGTGTCGCCGCCCCGGCCATGGCCGCGTCGCTCGGCGATGTCGTGTTGAGCGAGACCAGCGGCTCGGTCAGCGCCAGTCCCATGTTCGCCGAGGCGCGCAGTTCGGCCTGTCCGCAGGGTTATGGCGAGAACGCCAACCTTCGGGTGGGTCGTCCGGGTGGTCCGTACTCGAACCTGGCTCCGGTGTTGGGTGGTGGCGGTTACGACGAGGGGCCGGTGACGATCAACCCGAACCGTTCGTTCACGGCGGCGCTGGGTGGTGCTCCGGGCGAGGGTGAGTGGTGGATCGTGATGGAGTGCTACAGCCTCACCGAGGGTCGGCACGTCGACGAGTTCCGCACCTCGATCGTCGTCTCCGGTGACACCTGGCGGGTGCCGGTGGCCGAGGAGACCGCCACCAGCCTCGCCGTCGCGCCGGCCGGCCCGGTCGACCAGGGCGCCGAGGTCACCCTCACCGCCACGGTGACCCCGGCCAACGCCGCCGGCACGGTGGAGTTCCGCCGCGGTGCCAACGTGCTCGGCTCGGCCCCGGTCAGCGACGGCGTGGCCACCTTCGCCACCACCGCGCTGCCGGTCGGCACGGTCAACCTGTCCGCCGCCTTCTCGCCGAGCGACGCCACCGCGTTCAAGGCGTCGGCGTCGGGCACCGTCCCGTTCACCGTCAACCAGCCCGCCGGCGCGATCAGCACCGATGTGGAGATCGTCGCTGACGTGGACCCGGGTGCGTTCTCGCTGGCCGTGGCCAGCCCGACCACCTCGCTCGCCGGCGGCACCGTCGGCGGCACCGCCACCGGCGCCCTGCCGGCGGCCACCGTCACCGACCTGCGGGGCACCAACCTCGGTTGGAACCTGACCGGCCAGCTGGCGGACTTCGCCAGCGCTGGCAACACGATCGCCAGCGGCAACCTCTCGTGGAACCCGTCCGCGGCCAAGACCAGCGGCTCCGGTGCGGTGACCGCGGGCGCGGCCGCCAACCTGGGCGACACCCGGACCCTGTGCTCGGCCACCTTGGGCACCAGCGCGGGCGTCTTCACCTGCGGCGCCGACCTCAGCCTGTCGATCCCGGACGACGTCCCGCCGGGTGAGTACGCGGCGACCCTGACCCTGACCCTGGCCTGATTCCAGGCGTGACCGGAGCCGGACCGATCCGGCTCCGGAGCCTGGGGCGGAGGTACCGCGGGATGGACTCCGCGGCACCTCCGCCACACCTCGTTCAGCGATCGACCCACCGGAGCCAACCATGACCCGTTCCCGCCGCACCTGGGCCGGCGCCCTGGCCGCCGCCGCCATGCTGGTCACCCTGGCCCCGGCCGCACCGGCCAGGGCGGCGCCCGCGGGTGACGAACTCAAGTGGAGCGTCGTGCCATCGAGCCCGAGCGGTCCCAGGGGGCGCCAGCAGTTCGACTACCAGCTCTCCCCGGGCGAGCAGATCACCGACTGGGTGTCGGTGCGCAACCTGGGCGGCAAGCCGCTGCGGCTGAACCTGTACGCCACGGACGCGTTCACCGCCACCGACGGCGGGTTCGCCCTGCTCCCCGCCGACCGGCGGCCGGCGGACGTGGGCACGTGGATCACGTTGCCGGCCAGGGAACTGGTCGTTCCCGCCGGCAAGCGGGCGGAGATCCCGTGGCAACTGGCCGTGCCCCGCAACGCGCCAGCCGGCGACCACATCGGCGGCCTGATCGCCTCGGCGACCGAGGACGCCGTCAACGAGAAGGGGCAGCGGGTGAGCGTCGAGCGACGCGTCGCGGCCCGGGTGTACCTGCGGATCCCCGGGAAGCTGTCGGCGGCCACCACCATCAGCGCCCTCGACGTGCGGTACGACAACCCGGTCGTACCGGTGCCGGGTGGCCGGATGACGGTGACCTACCGGATCGCCAACACCGGCAACATCCGGGTGGCCGGCTCGGCCCGGGTGCAGGTGACCGGTCCGTTCGGCGCGCGGGTGGCCAGTAGCGAGACGATCGACATCCCGGAGCTGCTGCCGGACTCCGAGGTGCGCCTCACCCGGACGCTCGACTCCGTGTTCCCGGCCGGCCGGCTGACCGTGGTGGTCAACTTCATTCCGCGCACCACCGACCGGGAGTTGGAGCCGGTGTCCCGGTCGGCGGGGGTGTGGGCGCCACCCTGGATGGTCCTCGCCGCCGTCGGACTGCTCCTGATCGGGCTGGTGGTGTGGCTGCTGCGGCGCCGCCTCAGGCGCGCGCCGGCCGAGCCCTCGGGCGGCCTGTGGACGGATGCCCCGGCCGCGGCGGTCGGGAGTTGACCGTGCCCGGGGGACCCGATGCCTGGGCAAGGCGGAGCACCCGACTGGCGGTGGCGGTGGGGTTGCTGCTTTCGGTCCTCGTGGTCGCCCCGCCGGCTCTCGGGGCACCGGGGCCGGCCGCCCAGCCCACCTCGTCCCGGGACGGGTCATCGGTCGAACTCAATGTGGTGATCGCCCCGTCGCCCGGCGGCACGCCACCGACCCCGTCCGCAACGCCGACCCGGACCGCGTCGTCGGCGCCGTCGCCGAGCCGGACGGAGCCGGAACCGACGCCGAGCGGCTCGCCCCCGGGTAAGCCTGGGGGCCCGTTGGCGCGGACCGGCACGGCCACGGTCCTCATCGTCCTGATCGGTGTCGCGTTGGTGGGCGCCGGCCTGGCGCTACGCCGCCTCGGCCGCCGGCGGTCTTCGCCCCGCTGAAACCGGCACTCGCATGGTGGCCGGGGTCCGACGCGTCGGACCCCGGCCACTCCCGTTGGGAAGCGGGACAGCACCGGTGGCGACCGTCCGGTGTGCGCGATGTGTGACATCCGCCTCCTTCACTTTTAACGATCGGCGTAGTAAAAACGAGCCGACTGGTTAAAACGCCACCAGAGAGGGTGTCATGGTGAGAAGACAGCTCTTGGCGATGGCGGTCGCCTTCGCCACCGCCCTCGCGGTCCCGGTCTGGCTCGCCCCGCGCGAGGCGACCGGCGCGTCCGGGGTGGCCGACACCGCCGCGGCGGCCGGCACCGAGTCGTCCTCGACGGCGGGAACCAACCACTCGGACCACGGCGGAGCCGTGGACTGGCAGACCATGGACGAGCAGATGGCCAAGCGGGACAGATCGTTCCCCGCGGCCACCCGGGGCGAGGGTGGCAAGGATCTCACGCCCACCGTGCTCGCCGACGGCACCAAGGAGTTCCACCTCACGGCCGCGCCGACGACCTGGGAGACCGAGCCGGGCAAGACCGTCGAGGCGTGGGCCTTCAACGCGACGGTGCCGGGCCCGACGATCCACCTGAACGTCGGCGACAAGGTCAAGATCGTGGTCGAGAACAAGCTGCCCGAGTCGACCAGCGTGCACTGGCACGGCATGCAGGTACCCAACGACATGGACGGTGTGTCGGGCATGACCCAGGACCCGATCCCGCCGGGCAAGAGCTACACGTACACCTGGGACGCCACCCGGCCGATGGTCACCTGGTACCACTCCCACCACGACGGCACCAAGCAGGTGACCAGCGGCCTGTACGGGGCCATCGAGGTGGGTGAGATCCAGACGCCGAACGACATCAAGCCGAAGCAGGTCGTGCTGATGCAGTTGCAGGACGCCGGCACGATGGGCATGACGATCAACGGGAAGTCGTTCCCGGCCACCAAGCCGGTCGACGCGCACCTCGGCGACTGGGTCGAGATCACGTACATCAACGTGGGCACCATGGAGCACCCGATGCACCTGCACGGGCTCGATCAACTGGTGATCGCCAAGGACGGGTTCCCGCTCCCGGCGCCGTACCGGGCGGACACCGTCCCGGTGTCGCCCGGCGAGCGCTACACGGTTCTGGTCAAGGCCGACGCCAAGGGCATCTGGGCCTTCCACTGCCACATCTTCCCGCACGCGGAAGGGTCGGAGGGAATGTTCGGCCTGGTCACCGCGATGCGCGTCTCCTGACCCCGCGGTACGGGTCCGTCGCTCCCCTTCCTCGTCCCCGCTGTTTCTTCGCTCCCACCGTGGCGTGGCGTGCGATTTGGAGGTCCACCGTGCTCAGCAACTCAGCAAACACTCCGGTGCCGGACTCCCCGGAACCGCCACCCCCAGGCCCGGCCGGTCGCGGTGGCATCGCGGCGTGGTTCGGCTCCCTGTTCCCGATGCTCACCGGCGGCGTCGCGCTCGGCCTGCTCGTCGGGTTCGCGCTCATCGGATTCGCCCCGGGCAGCGGCCTGACCATGGCCGCGTCGGGGCAGACGTCCGCCGCCGGCGCCGCCGCCCCGGGCGCCGGAAAGAAGCTCAGCTTCGACATCGAGCTGGGCGACATGTACGTCAAGCCACCCTCGATCAGCGTGCCGCGCGGCGCGGACGTGACGGTCAACGTCTTCAACAAGGGAAATCAGCAGCACACGCTCGCACTGGAGGGCGCGGACACCCCGCTGCTGGACCCGGGCGAGTCGGCGACCTGGCACTGGGGCGTGATCAGCAGGTCCACCCAGGCGTGGTGCCTGGTGGCGGGCCACAAGGACGCGGGCATGCTGCTGCCGATCACCATCGAGGGCGAGCCGGCGCAGGCCGTGGCCGCCCGCGGCGCGGCGGACGGCACCGGCAGCAACGACACGACGATCGATGCCAGCGCCAAGCCGGCGGCCGACTGGAAGCCCGTCGACCCGACGCTCCAGCCCGCCGAGGGCGGCACGACGCACGATGTCACCCTGCGCGTCCAGGAGAAGATCCTGGAGGTCGCGCCGGGCGTCAAGCAGGTCCGGTGGACCTACAACGGCACCGCACCCGGCCCGGTCCTGCACGGCAGGGTCGGCGACGTGTTCACCATCCACCTGGTCAACGACGGCACGATGGAGCACTCCATCGACTTCCACGCCTCGAAGGTCGCGCCGAACGTCGAGATGCGGACGATCAAGCCGGGCGAGTCGCTGGACTACCAGTTCAAGGCCCAGTTCGCCGGCATCTTCACGTACCACTGCGGGGCCGACCCGATGATCTACCACATGGGCAACGGCATGTACGGCGCCGTCGTCGTCGACCCGCCGAAGCTGGCCAAGGTGGATAAGGAGATCGTCCTGGTCCAGTCCGAGTTGCACCTCGGGCCGCAGGGCCAGCCCGGCGACCTGAAGAAGATGCTGGCCGGCGACCAGGACGCGGTCGTCTTCAACGGCTACTACAACCAGTACGCCCTCGCCCCGATCAAGGTCGCTCCCGGTTCCCGGGTGCGGGTCTGGCTGGACAACGCCGGCCCCAACGAGAACATGGCCTTCCACGTCGTCGGCACGATCTTCGACACCGTGTGGAAGGAGGGCGCCTACCGGTTGCGCCCCGGCAACGCCGAACAGGGCGGTTCGCAAACCCTCGACCTGCAGCCCACCCAGGGCGGCTTCGTCGAGTTCACCCTGCCGGACGCCGGGAGCTACCCGTTCATCACGCACAAGATGATGAACATGTCGCACGGCGCGCTCGGCATCTTCGAGGTAGGAGGCACCAGGTGAGCGCCACGACGCACCCCACCGGCACGACCGCGGCGACGGTTCCGGCCGTGCCGGCCACCGCCCCGCGCGGCACCACGCTGTTCGCCCTCGCCGCCGTATCCTCCGTGCTGGCCGGCTTGATCCACTACGCGGTGGTGCCGGAGCACCGGACCGAGTGGGTCGGCTATGCGGTGTTCTTCACCCTGCTCGGGGCGTTCCAGTTGATCTGGTCCGCCGCGGTCTGGGCCGACCCGCGCCGGTGGCTGCTCATGCTCGGCGCGGCGGTGAACGCCGCCGCGATCGGCCTGTGGGTCCTCAGCCGTACCGCCGGCATTCCCCTCGGGCCGCGGGCGGGCGAGCCCGAGGCGGTCGGCTCCATCGACGTGTTCTGCGTCCTCGCCGAGGCGGTGGCGATCATCGCCGTGGTCGCGGCGCTGTGGGCCGCGACCCGACGGCCGGCGTCGTCCCCGGTTTCTACTAGTTAGCTCGGCTAAACTGGCCGCGTGTTAAAGCAGGCGTTGAACGACCCCGATCCGGCCCCGGTGCTGGGCGACAGCCGCGGTCGGGTGCTGGAGGTGCTGCGGGCGGCCGGGGAACCGGTGGCGGTCCAAGAGGTTGCGCAGCGTAGTGGCCTGCATCGGAACACGGCCCGGTTCCACCTGGACGGGCTGGTCGATGCGGGTCTCGCCGAGCGGGAGACCGAGGATCGCCGCCTGCCCGGCCGTCCCCGGATCGTGTACAGCGCGGTCGCCAGCAACGTGCCGGCGGGCCAGCGCAGCTACCGGCTGCTGGCCGAGATGTTGACCAGCGTCGTCACCGAGGCGCTTCCCGAGCCCGCCCGGGCCGCCGTGACGGCCGGTGAGGCATGGGGGCGCTACCTGGTGGACCGGCCGGCACCGTCGCAGCGGGTCGACGCGGCGGAGGGCGTGCGCCGCCTGTCGACGGTGCTGGCCGATCTCGGGTTCGATCCGGGTGAGCCCGGTGATCCGGCGAACCCGGTGATTCCGCTGCGGCACTGCCCGTTCCGGGAGGTCGCCGAGGAGCACCGCGAGGTGGTGTGTTCGTTACACCTGGGTCTGATGCGGGGGGCGCTCGCGGAGACGCGCGCCCCGTGGGTCGCCGACCGGCTGGAGCCGTTCGTGCAGCCCTCGCTGTGCCTGGCCCACCTGCGTCCCCGCTCCGCGCCGGCCGGCTGACGCGGGCCAGCTGCCCGGTTGTCCCGCACGGTTCTTCTCCGCGGTCCGTCGGTGTGAGTCCGCCCGGTTTGGTCGGCACCGCCGCCGCGGCATGGCAGTGTGACCGCTTGACGGGTCGGCGCAGAGGCAGAGTGGGCTGGCGACATGGCAGGCAGGTCGGACCTGCTCAGGAAAGGTGAGAGCCCACAGCAGGCGACGTTCCTGGAACTCTTCTTCGACCTGGCCTTCGTCTTCGTCATCCAGCGGGTCGGGTTGCGGATCACCGCGCAACTGGAACGCCCCGGCATCGCGGAAGGATGGGGCGTCCTCCCGGGGGTGGGCCAGACCCTGCTGTTGCTGATGCCGCTGACCTGGGTGTGGACGCTGACCGCGTGGACCACCGCCCGGTTCGACCCGCGCCGCCTGCGGGTGCAGGCCGTGGTCATCGGGACCGTGTTCGGCGTCCTGATCATGTCGGCCGCGCTGCCCACCGCGTTCGGCACCGGCGGGCTGGCCTTCGCCGTGGCGTACGTCGTCATTCAGGTCGGCCGGTCCCTCGTCTTCGTGGTCGTCCTGCGCGGGCACGAACACCAGCGGACCTCGGCGCGCGAACTCGTCTGGTTCGCCCTGACCGGCGCCCTGTGGCTCGCCGGTGCGGTCGCCCCCGACCCGACCCGGGTCTGGCTCTGGATCGCCGCCGCCGCCGGGGACTACCTGGCGGCGCGGTTCGGGTGGCCGGTGCCCGGGCTCGGCCGGCTGCGCGTGACCGTGTGGGCGTCCGCCCCCGCGCACCTGGCCGACCGGTACCGCCAGTTCCTCCTGATCGCCCTCGGTGAATCCGTCCTGGCGCTCGCGATCGCCTACACCCGGGGCCTGTACGACGTGGAGTCCACCTCCGCGTTCGTGATCGGCTTCGCGACCACCGTGCTGCTGTGGCGGATCTACTTCTACCGGGCCGGGCAGATTCTCGCCGACGCCATCGCCGCGTCCCAGAACCCGACCCACCTCGGCCGGGTGGCCGCCTTCACCCACGGGATCATGGTCCTGGGCATCATCATCACCGCCGTCGGCTACGAACTCGTCATCCCCAGACCGCTCGGCCACATCGAGGACGCCTGGATCGTGGTCATCCTCGGCGGTCCCGCCCTGTTCATCGCCGGCCGCGCCCGCTTCGAGTACGTGGTGTTCGCGCGGGTCTCCCGCCCCCGGGTGATCGGAATCCTGTTGCTCGCGCTGGCCGCCCCGCTGATGGTCTTCATGCCACCCGTGCTCGTCGCCCTTACCGCGGCGGTGATCCTGGCCGGGATCGCCGCCACGGACGCCGCACGGGCCCGCAAGAAACCACTCGAAGCTCCCACCCCGCCCGTCTGACGACCCGCACCCGCCCGGGCGGCGGTGGACGCCCCGGCGTCAGCCGCGCTTGCGCGCCGTGACGAGCAGGTACTCCCACCGCATGACGGTCTTCCCCGTACCCTCGTCGTGGCGCCGGGCCAGCTCGGCGAGGTCGCGGTCCAGCGCGGCCACCCGCTCGGGGTCGCCGGCGAGCCCGGCGTACGCGGCGGCCGTCGGCCCGTAGTTGGCCTTGAAGTAGTCACGGAACCCGGCGGGATCGGCGAACCGGTCCACCGTGAGGGTCTGCCGGCGTGTCGCGACGTCGCTGACCTGGTCGTCGAGCAACGCACGGACGTGCTCCTCGCTGCCCCACAGCGGCGGGGGCTGCGCGCCGGGCGGGGGTGGGGGCACGTACTGCTTCATCGTCGCGAACAGTTGGCCGATGAACCCCTCCGGCGTCCAGTTGAGCAGGCCGATCGTGCCGCCGGGGCGGCAGACCCGCAGCAGTTCACGGGCGCTGGCCCGGTGGTGGGGTGCGAACATGACGCCGACACAGGACAGGACGGTGTCGAACTCGCCGTCGGCGTACGGCAGCGCCTCCGCGTCGGCCGGCTGCCACTCCAGGTGCACACCGCGCCGCGCGGCCACGGCCTGCCCCGCCGCCAACAACTCGGGGGTGAGGTCGCAGGCCACCACGCTCGCGCCGGCCACGGCGGCCGGTATGGCGGCGTTGCCGGAGCCGGCGGCCACGTCCAGCACCCGGTCGCCGGGGCCCACCCGGCACGCGTCGACGAGGATCGCGCCCAGGTCCGGGACGATCTCGGCGGCGACGGTCGGATAGTCGCCTAAGGCCCACATGGCGCGGTGCTTGGCCTTCAGCGTCCGGTCGGCGGCCACCGCGAGGTTCTGTGTGGTCATTCCAGCTCCTTCGTCAGCACGGAAGTTCGAGCCGACGCTACGAAGGCGGCCGGGGCGCCACCTAGTACAGGATCTGTACCGGCAGGCTTGGCCGAACCCCTGGCCGCGCTGCCGGTCGGGGCCCTAGCCTCACGCCATGGGGTCGTCCTACTACCAGTTCTGCCCGGTGGCCAAAGCCATGGAACTGCTCGACGAACGCTGGACGATGCTGCTGGTGCGCGAACTGGTCGTCGGCAGCCAGCGCTTCAACGACCTGCGCCGCGGCCTGCCGCGGATGTCGCCCACGCTGCTCTCCCGGCGGCTGCACCAGCTCGTCCGCGCCGGCATCGTTCAGCGGCGCGTCGAGGGCAACGAGGTGCGGTACGTCCTGACCCGGGCCGGTGACGAACTGCGCCCGGTGGTCGAGGCGCTCAGCGTCTGGGGTGTGCGCTGGATCGGCGAACTCGGCGACCAGGATCTGGATCCCAGCCTGCTGCTGTGGGACATGCACCGCAACGTCGACCGCGCCGTCGTTCCGGACGGGCGGACCGTGGTGCAGTTCCGCTTCCCCGACGCGCCGGCCGGTACCCGGAACTGGTGGCTGGTGATCAGCGGCGACGGGGTCGACGTCTGCGACGCCGACCCCGGCTTCGACGTGACCGTCACGATCACCGGCGCCCTGCGCAGCATGGTCAGAATCTGGAACGGCGACCTGGCGTGGAGCGACGCGCTGCGCGGCGACGTGATCGAGGTGCTCGGCCCCTCGGCGCTGCGCCGCGCGGTGCCTCGATGGTTCACCCTGCCGGCATACGCCGCCGTACCCCGGCCCGGTGGCCAGCGCTCTGTTCCGTCGTGAGTACGCCCCCATCGCCCGAGCGGGCGACGGGCGCGCCCCGCTGGACAGATCGGACCTTCCGGAGCCCGGTGGTGTGCCAGCGTCGGGAAGATGGCAGAACCGGATGCGGACGTCGTGGTGGTGGGGGCCGGACCCGCGGGCGGGGTGGTCACCTGCACCCTGGCCAGGCGCGGGTTCCGGGTCGTCTGCCTGGAGCAGGGCGACTGGGTGCGCCCCGCCGACTTTCCCGCCAACGGTCCCGAATGGGAACTGGAGATCCAGCGCCGGTGGGCGCACGACCCGAACGTCCGCCGGCTGCCGTCGGACTACCCGCTCGGGGTGGACGGTGCCGAGCTGTCCCCGGTGATGTTCAACGCGGTGGGCGGCTCCAGCTTGTTCGCCGGGATGGAGTGGCCGCGGCTGCTGCCGTGTGACTTCCGGGTCCGGTCGCTGGACGGGGTGGCCGACGACTGGCCGATCGGCTACTCGGATCTGGCGCCGTACCACGACGCCATCGACCGCTTCGTCGGCGTGGCGGGCGTGGGCGGCGATCCGGCCTACCCACCCGGGTTGGACTATCCACTGCCGCCGAACCCCATCGGCGGGCCCGGGCGGAGGGCCGCCGAAGCGGCCAACCGGCTGGGGTGGCACTGGTGGCCGGGCACGAACGCCATCCCGAGCCGGCGGCACGGGGAGATCGCCGGGTGCACCCGCTGGGGTACCTGCGAGTGGGGCTGCCCGGAGGGCGCCAAGGCCAGCGCCGACCTGGCCTACTGGCCGCCCGCGTTGCGGGCGGGCGCGACGCTGGTCACCGGCGCGCGGGCCCGGCGGGTCGAGACGGGCCGCGACGGCCGGGCGACGGGCGTGGTGTGGCTCGACCGCGCCGGGGTGGAGCACCTGGCCCGGGCCCGCGCGGTGGTGCTGTGCGCCAACGGCGTCGGCACCCCGCGGCTGCTGCTGCTGTCCGCCGCCGCGGCCCACCCGGACGGGCTGGCGAACTCCTCCGGCTTGGTCGGCCGGAACCTCATGCTCCACCCGAACTGCAGCGTCACCGGCTTCTACGACGAGGACCTGGCGAGCTGGCTGGGCCCGGCCGGCCAGCTCGTCTACAGCATGGAGTTCTACGACACCCGGCCGGAGCACGACTTCGTCCGCGGGATCAAGCTGCACGCCCTGCCGACGCCCGGCCCGCTGAACGCGGTCGAGGCGCAGCGCCGCCTCGGCTACGACGCCGCGTGGGGGGCGAACTTCCTCCGGGCCGCCGGCGCGCACGCCGGGGGCATCCTGTGGGCCGCGAACACGGAGGACCTGCCGGAGGAGTCGAACCGGGTGACGCTCGACCCCGACCGGAGCGACGACAGCGGCATCCCGGCGCCCGCGATCCACTACCGGATCAGCGAGAACACCCGCAAGCTGCTCGGGTTCGCCGTCGCCCGGATGGAGCAGTTGCACGCGGCGGCCGGCGCGGTGCGTACCGTGCCGGTGGAACTCTGGACCGACCAGCCCGGACACCTGCTGGGGACGGCGCGGATGGGGAGCGATCCGCGGCGGTCGGTGGTCGACGCGTTCGGCCGCGCCCACGACGCGGACAATCTGTTCATCGCCGACGGCAGCATCTTCGTCACCGGCGGGTCGGCGAACCCGACCAGCACGATCACCGCGCTGGCGCTGCGCGTCGGCCGGCACATCGCGGACACCGCCCGGAGCGCGCGGTGAGCGGGTTGCCGGAGCGGCTGTCGGTTCCCCCGCCCGCCCGTCCGCCGCGCCCGCTGACCGAGGCCGAACAGGCCCGGTACGTCGCGGTCGCCGACGCGCTGTGCCGCGGCGACCAGCGGGTACCGCCGCCGAGCGGGTGCACCGAGTTCCCGCGGCGGCTGCACCTCGCGCTGGCGTTGCGCGCCGAGGCGTTCGACGCGATCGTCCGGGCGCTCGCCGCGGTACCCGGGACGGCGGAGGAGCTGGAGCCGTGGCTGCGCCGCCTGCACGACGAGGACCCGGCGATGTTTGCCGCGCTGTCGACGGTGGCGGCGGGCGCGTACCTCCTGGAACCGGCCGTGCGCGCCGCCCTGGGCTACCCCGGCCAGCACCCGGATCCGCCGGCGCCCGACGAGGCGCTGCGGGAGATCGGCGACGGGATCCTCGACCCGGTGCGGCGGCGCGGACCCCGGTACCGGCTCCCGCCCGACGGGGTGTGAGCCAAGTCCTCCTCGTTGCGGCGGTCGAAGGATGGTCTGGCGGGATCGTTGCAACGGTGGCCGGCGGTGTGTCAGCGCGGTGCTGTTTGCGGTGCGGGCGTTGGGGCGGAGTTCCGCGAGCGGGTGGGTGCGGGCAGCTGCCCCGCGACGATCGCGGCGAGCGAGAGCGCGAACCCCACGAGTTGGACCGGGCCGAGCGTCTGCCCGAGCAGGACGGCGCCGAGAACGGCGGCGACCAGCGGTGAGAGCAGGGCGAGAACCGCGACGGAGCTGACCGGCAGGGTGGTGATGCCGCGGAACCACAGGACGTAGGTGATCAGCCCGCCGACCAGACCCAGCCAGAGGTAGCCGAGGGCGGCGGTCGGGTCGATCGCGGGCGGCGTTCCCTCGACGAGGAACGTGACGGGCACCAGGAACAGACCGCCGGCGGTGAGCTGCCAACCGGCGAAGGCGGTGGGGCCGACCCCGGCGGGCCGTCCCCAGCGTTTGGTGAGCGTCACGCCGAGCGCCATCGTGGCCGCGCCCACGAGACCCGCGACGATGCCGGTGGCGTCGAGCGCCGCGTCCGGCCCGATCACCACCAGGCCGACGCCGGCGGCGCCCACCGCGCCCCAGCAGAGGCGCCAACCGGACAGGCGCTCGTGGAGCACGGCCACGGCCAGGACGGCGACGACGAGCGGCTGACCCGCCCCCAGGGTCGCTGCGACGCCACCCGGGAGGCGCTCGGCCGAGATGAACAGCAGCGGCAGGAACAGCCCGATGTTCAGCACGCCGAGCACCGCGGCCTTGCCCCACCACCGTCCACGAGGGAGCGTCCGGGTGATCGCCAGGGCGACCAGGCCGGCGGGCAACGCGCGCAGCAGCCCCGCGAACAGCGGGTGCCCGGGCGGGAGGAGTTCGGTGGTGACGACATAGGTGGTGCCCCACACCGCGGGGGCGAGCGCGGTCAGGGCGGTGCGGGGCAGGTTGCCGGAGCGAATACCGCCGCCGGCGCCCATCTGCGCTGCTGGACTTGTCACGCCGGAAGTCTCACCCGGCGGTGATCTATGAGTCCAACACATGTTTGTCAATCGAACGAGCTCGCTCCAAGATTGGTCCGTGGAACTCCGGCAGCTGCGCTACGGCCGGCTCGCCGTCGGCCTGATCCCCACGGTTGCCGCGGCGGACGTCCCGGGCTCGCTGCGCGCGTTCCACCAGCGGTACCCGCACGTGCGCATCAGCCTGCGGGTCGGCGCGAGCGAGGAGCTCATCGAGCAGGTCAGGCAGGGCGTCCTCGACGTGGCCTTCCTCGGGCTGCCGACCGCGGCGCGACCCCACGGTGTCGCCGCGCACGAACTCGCCCGCGACCCGGACTTCATCGACCGGCTCGTCGGGCAGAACCTCGGCGTGGCCATGCTCCCGCTCGCCTACACGCCCCAGCTCACGGGCGTCGTCACGATCGAGGTCACGGACGCGCCGGCCGGGTCGAGTACGTCGTGTGGGGCCGGTTCAGCCGCACGCCGGCGGCGACCGCGTTCCTGGCCATCCTTGACATCTCGACCGGGCCCGACCCGAAAGGCACCGCGAGGGCCTACGATGCCCTTGTCCAAAGCGGTCATCAGGGTGGGAGCAGGGCATGTCAAGCACGGACTGGATGAAGCCGGACCCCGATCACGCCGACCGGCCGGCGGTGGACCTGCGCACCGACCGCCCGCATCCCGCCCGCGTCTACGACTTCCTGCTCGGCGGCAAGGACAACTTCTCGGCCGACCGGGCCGCCGCCGAGCAGGGCATGAAGGCGAACCCGAACAGCCGGATCCCGCCGCGGGAGAACCGGGCGTTCCTGCGCCGGGCGGTGCGCTACCTGGCGGCCGAGGCCGGGATCCGGCAGTTCCTGGACATCGGCACCGGCATACCCACCTCGCCGAACGTGCACGAGGTGGCGCAGTCCGTCGCGCCCGATTCGCGGGTCGTCTACGTGGACAACGACCCGATCGTGCTGGCGCACGCCCGGGCGCTGCTGGCCAGCAGCGCCGAGGGCCGCACCGAGTACATCGACGCGGATCTGCGCAATGTGGACCAGATCCTGTCCTCACCGCAGCTGCGCGAGACCATCGACCTGGACCGCCCCGTCGGCCTGCTGCTCATCGCGATCATGCACTTCGTGGGCGACGCGGACGAGCCGTACCGGCTGGCGCGGGAGCTGCTGGCCGCCCTCCCGTCCGGTAGCTACCTGGCCCTGTCCCACCTCACCGGCGACTACGACCCGGCGGCCTGGGAGGGCGTGGCCGCGGTGTACCGGCGCACCGGGGTGACCATGCAGGTCCGCTCGAAGGCCGAGATCGAGCGGTTCTTCGACGGCCTGGAGTTGGTCGATCCCGGCGTGCAGCCGATCGCCCGGTGGCGGCCGGAGCCGGGCACCGACGAGGTCGACGACGCGAAGGTCTCCGTCTACGGCGGGGTCGCCCGCAAGCCCTGACCGGCACCCGCCGCTCGCGCGCCGCGGGCCGCGAGCGGCGGTCCGGCCCGCTACGCAACGCGCCGCCCTCCGGGACCGCCCACTGTGGAGTTCGTACGGTCGTGGCGGACCGGCGCGACACGCACTGGGCTTGCGGGCCGTTGCGACACTGGGCGCACCATTGCCGCACGGGGAGGTAGCGATGACTGACCAGCCGCCGACGGGCCAGCCGGGCCAGCCGCCTTTGCCGGCGCAGCCGTGGTCCGCCCAACCGTCAGCGGAGCCGGTCGTGGCCGCGCCGCCGGCTCAGGCCCTGGGTCCAGCACCGGGTCCGAACCCGTCGTACGGCCCACCACCGTATGCGCCCTACGCGTACCCGTTCCCGTATCCGGCGCCGTACAACACGTACTCGATTCTGGCGCTGGTGTTCGCCGTGGCGGTGTTCCCGCCGCTGGGCATCTACTTCGGACGCAAGGCGCGGCAGCAGATCGCGCAGACCGGCGAGCGGGGATCCGAGCTGGCCACCGTGGGAATCGTGGTCGGCTGGGTCTTCACGAGCATCTACGGCCTGTTCATCCTTCTCTGGTGCGGCATGGCGGCGACCATGTTCGCCTCCGTCCCGTGGACCGTCACCCGGTAGACACCGAGGCGCCGCCGGTACGGGGTGTACCGGCGGCGCCGTGGTGTGCCGGGTGGGCCATTCGCGGCGGCACCCGGCGCGCGATCAGGAGTTCGCGGCCTTCGAACTGGTCATCTGCTTGATCCACTCGGCCGCGGCCTGGGCCGGCGTGAGCTGGCCGAAGAGGACCTGGCTGTCGATGGTCTGGGTGATCCGGTTGACGTCGGTCGCCCAGGACGGCGGGACGAACGACGGCCCGAACCTGTCGTTGTTCTTGTCGATGAACGTGGCGGCCCGCTGGTCCTCCGGGCTGAGCAGCGGGGCGATCGCCGCCCGCACCTTGGGGTTGGACGGCAGGCCACGGTCGGCGAGGATGAGCTTGCCGGCCTCCTCGTCGTTGACGAGGAAGTCGACGAACAGGGCGGCCTGCCGCTGGTACTTCGAGCCGCCGTTGACGGTGTAGTACTGCGACGGCAGCAGCGACGTGCCCGGCTTGCCGTACTGCGACTCGCCCGGGATGCGCAGCAGCACGATGTCGTTGCCGGAGGCGGCGGCGTACGTGCCGACCTGGTTGGTGTAGCCGAAGAACATCGCGGAGCGGCCCTGGCCGAACAGGGTCTGCGGGGCCTCGACCGTCATGACCTGCTGAGTGAGGTCGGCGGGCGGCATGGCGCGGGCGGCGAGCAGATCCTTCTCCAGCTCCCACATCGTGGTCAGGGTCGCCTCGGTGACGGTGAGGTTGCCCTTGTCGTCGTAGAGCGGGGTCTGCTGCGCGGCGTAGGCGCCGATGTAGTCGTAGGAGCGCAGTTCGGCCCCGTAGGTGCCGGATGGCGCCTTGGTCGAGATCTCCTTGGCGAGGGCGGTGAACTGCTCCCAGGTCCAGGTGTCGTCGTTGGGCAGGGCGACGCCCAGCTTGTCGAACAGGGACTTGTTGGCCATCAGGGCGATGGCGTTGCCGCCCGTGGGCACACCGTAGATCTTGTTCTCGTAGGTGGAGGCCTGGAGGATCGACGTCGGGAAGACCTTGGTGTCGAGTTCGCCGCCCAGCGTGCCGAGGTCGGCGAGGTTGCCGTCCGCCGCGTAGCCCAGCACGTAGGCGCCGCCCATCGTGATCACGTCGGGGGCGTCGCTCGCCGCGAACTTGGTCGAGAGGTTCGCGAAGTAGTTCGCGAAGTCCTGCGGCTCGCCCTTGACGTGGATGAACGGGTACTTCTTCTCGAACAGGTCGATGACCTGCTGGGTGGTGGCGGCGCGTTCCGCGCTGCCCCACCACCAGAAGGTCAGCTCGACGCTGTCGGTGGGCAGGGGGCCGGCCCCTGGGGTCTCGTCATCGCCGCCGCCGCAGGCCGCGGCGAGCATCATGACGGCCGCGGCGGTCGCGGCGACCACCGCGCGCCTTCTGAAACCTTTCATTTTTCGGACCTTCCTTGTCCGTGAGCGAATCAGGTGGCCGGTACCGCTGGGCTGTCGAGTGGACGGGTCTTGCGTGGGTGGCCCGTGCGTGAAACCGCTTTCTCCTCCGTGCCGAGGGGATTGCCAAGTTAAGAGGAGGTTGCCTGTCTGTCAAGGTTGGTCAGCGGCGCCTCCCCGGGCCGGCCGCGGCCGGCCCGGTTCGGTCGGCGGACGGCGGTACCGGAGGGGGTCCCGTGGACTCGCGCCGCTGCAATCGTGGCTGGAAGATCACGTTGTGTGACGGAACCTCGCCCCGCATCAGCGCGTGCAGCCGCTTCCACGCCTCCGCGCCGAGCGGTCCATAGGGTACAGACACCGTGGTGAGGCGCGGCGCGATGTAGCTGACCATGGGGATGTCGTCGAAGCCGGCCACGGAGATGTCCGCCGGCACCGTGACGCCCTGGTCCGTCAGGGCGCTCATCAAGCCGACCGCGACCAGGTCGTTGTACGCCAGGACAGCCGTCGCGCCGGTCTCCCGGACGCGGCCCGCCCCCGCGTACCCGTCCGAGGACGAGGAGCCGGCGGCGATGTGGTCGACCCGCACGTTGCCGGCCCGCTCGGCGAAGGACCGGAGCCCCTCGACGCGGGACCGGTTGGAGGTGCTGGGCGCCGGGCCCTCCAGGTACGCGAAGTGCCGGTGCCCGAGGCCGTGCAGGTGCTCGGCGAGCTGCTGGATGCCGACGCCGTAGTCCACCGAGATCGACGGCGCGTCGAGCCGGGTGCTGCCGCGGTTGATGAGCAGCACGGGCCGCAGGACCGGCAGCAGCGCCCGCAACCGCTCGTCGGGCATGCGGGGCGCGCAGAGCACCAGCCCGTCGCAGCCGCGGCGGGTCTCGACCGCGAGCACCGCCTCCTCCTCCGGATCCTCGGCGGAGTCGGCGACCAGCACCCGGTAGCCGTCCGCGGCGGCGCTCTTGGAGAGGCTGCTCAGCATCGCCTGGAACGTGGGGTTCGCGATGTCGGGCACGACGAACGCGACGGTGCGGGTCTCGCCCAGCGCGAGGCTGCGCGCCAGCGGGCTGGGCGAGTAGTGGAGTTCCTCCGCCGCCCGACGCACCCGGTCGGCGACCTCGGGGGCGCCGGCGAACCGGCCGTTCATCACCCGGGACACCGTCGCGGGCGAGACCTCGGCGCGGCGCGCCACCTCCGCGATCGTGACGGCCCGCTGCCTGCCGTTCCTCATCCTTTTCGCTCCCGCGCTGCCGTGGCACCATGCCGCCGGATCGCCGGCGGCGGACCGATTGACCCCCCGGAGCGGGGTCGGTTAGCATCCCCGCCGAGAAACCGCTTTCACGCTACACGGCCTCGTGACCCGAGCAGTCGGACGCGAAGCGTCGAGGGGAGGGAGCCGGGAATGAGCGCTCTGGGGGAGCTGCGGACGCTCGCCCGCGGCCGGCCGAAGGGCCCGCCCGGACTCAGGAGCCGCAAGCCGCGCAACGAGTGGGTCGGCTACCTGTTCCTCACCCCGTGGATGGTCGGCATCCTCGGCATCACGGTCATCCCGATGCTGGCGTCGCTCTACCTGTCCTTCACCGACTACCGCCTGACCCGCCGCCGCAGCCCGCGATTCATCGGCTTGGACAACTACGAGCGGATGTTCACCGACGCGAACTGGCTCGACGCGGTCGGCGTGACGCTGCGGTACGTGGTGTTCTCGGTGCCCCTGCAACTCGCCGTGGCGCTGGGCCTGGCGCTGCTGCTGGACCGCGGCCTGCGCGGCCTTCCGTTCTACCGGTCGGTGTTCTACCTGCCCTCGCTGCTCGGCGGCTCGGTCGCGGTGGCGATCCTGTGGAAGCAGGTCTTCGGCTACGAGGGCCTCTTCAACGCGTTCACCGGGCTGTTCGGCGTCGCGCCCAAGGGCTGGGTCTCCAGTCCCGACACCGCACTGTGGACGCTCATCCTGCTGCACATCTGGACCTTCGGCGCACCGATGATCATCTTCCTGGCCGGGCTGCGGCAGATTCCACGGATGTACTACGAGGCGGCCGAGGTGGACGGTGCCGGCCGGTGGCGGCAGTTCCGCTCCATCACGCTGCCGCTGCTGAGCCCGATCATCTTCTTCAACCTGGTGCTCCAGGTGATCGGCGCCTTCCAGTCGTTCACGCAGGCGTACGTCATCTCGGGCGGTGCGGGCCTGCCGGCGAACTCGACCCTGTTCTACTCGCTGTACCTCTACCAGCAGGGGTTCGGCTCCTTCCAGATGGGCTACGCGTCGGCGATGGCCTGGGTGCTGCTGCTGACGATCGCGGCGGTGACCGGGCTGTTCTTCGCCACCTCCCGGTTCTGGGTCTTCTACGAGGACTGAGGCGACCGATGACTCTCCCACCCGCGGCTCCGCCCGCACCACCGGTGACCGATCCGCCGGCGCCGCAGACGCCCGGCCCGCCCCGACCACCGGCCCGGCGGCGCCGCCACCGCGGCACCGTGCGCGCCGTCCTCAAGCACGTCTGGCTCATCGCGCTCGCTATGACGATGATCTATCCGTTGATCTGGCTCGTGGTCAGCTCGTTCAAGCCGACCGACACCATCTTCCGGAACATGAGCATCATCCCGGACGAGGTGACGCTCGCGAACTACACCAACGGCTGGCACGCCTTCGCCGACCCGTTCAGCACCTTCCTGTGGAACTCGGTGTTCATCGCGTTCTGGGCGATCGTCGGCAACCTGCTCACCTGCTCGCTGGCCGCCTACGGCTTCGCCCGGACGCGGTTTCGCGGGCGCGGCATCATGTTCGCGGTCATGCTGCTCACGCTCATGCTGCCGTTCCAGGTGACCGTGGTGCCGCAGTACATCGTGTTCAAGGAGCTCGGCTGGGTCAACACGGTCCTTCCGCTGATCGTGCCGAAGTTCCTCGCCACGGACGCCTTCTTCGTCTTCCTCATGGTGCAGTTCATCCGGGGCCTGCCGCGCGAACTCGACGAGGCGGCCCGCATCGACGGCGCCGGCCACTTCCGCACCTACTACCGCATCATCCTGCCGCTCATGACCCCGGCGCTCGCGGCCACGGCGATCTTCACCTTCATCTGGACGTGGAACGACTTCTTCACCCAGTTGCTCTACCTGACCAGCCTGGACAAGAAGACCGCCGCCGTCGCGCTGAACATGTACCTCGACGCCTCGAGCACCTCCGACTACGGCGCGATGTTCGCCATGTCGGTGATCTCGTTGGCGCCCCTGTTCTTCGTCTTCCTGTTCGGCCAGCGGTGGCTCATCCGGGGCATCGCGACGACCGGCATCAAATGACCCGCCGCGCCGGCCGGCAGGTACCCGGCAAAGGAGTCCGCAATGGATAGTCCCACCCTCTCCTGGCTGCGCGTCGACGGCGACCGGCTGCGCGACGAGGCCGGCGCGGTCGTCCGGCTGACCGGCTTCGGCCTGGGCGGCTGGCTGAACATGGAGAACTTCATCACCGGCTACCCGGGCAACGAGCAGAACATCCGGCGGGTGATGTTCGAGGCGATGGGGGAGGAGGCTTACCGCGCCTTCTTCGACGAGTTCCTCGAGGGCTTCTTCACCGACGCCGACGCCGCGCTGCTGGCCGGCATCGGACTCAACTCGGTGCGCATCCCGGTGAACTACCGCCACTTCGAGGACGACGCGGCGCCCTTCGCGCTGAAGGAGGAGGGGTTCGCCCACCTCGACCGGGTGATCACGACGCTCGCCCGGCACGGCCTCTACTCGGTCATCGACCTGCACGCGCTGCCCGGCCGGCAGAACGAGCACTGGCACAGCGACAACGCCACGCACATCGCGGAATTCTGGGCGCAGCGCCACTTCCAGGACCGGGTCGTGCACCTGTGGGAGGCGCTGGCCGACCGGTACCGCAACCGGCCGGAGGTGGCCGGCTACAACCCGATCAACGAGCCCTCCGACCGCACGGGCCGGGTCCTGCCCGCCTTCTACGACCGGCTGGAGAAGGCGATCCGGGCCATCGACCCGCGCCACATCCTGTTCCTGGACGGCAACCGCTACTCCAGTGACTTCTCGGTCTTCGAAGGGTCCGACCCCCTGCCCAACACCGTCTACACCGCACACGACTACGCCCTGCCCGGCATCGCCGGGGACGCCACCGACTACCCGGGCACCGTGCGCGGCGAGTACTTCGACCGGTCGGTGGTCGAGCGGGCCTTCCTGCGCCGCACGACGTTCATGCGCGAGACCGGCACACCGATCTGGATCGGTGAGTTCGGCCCGGTCCACCCGCGGGAGCAGGAGTGGCGGTACCGCCTGCTGCGCGACCAGCTCGACATCTACCGCGACCACGGCGCCAGCTGGGCACTGTGGACCTACAAGGACATCGGGTTGCAGGGCATCGCCTACGCCAGCCCGGACAGCGGCTACCTGCGCCACGTCAAGCCGATCCTCGACACCAAGGCGCGGCTCGGCGTCGACGCGTGGGCCGGGCGGGACGACAACGTGCGGGACATCCTGGACCCCATCGAGGCGCTCTTCGACCGCGAGTTCCCCGAGTACCAGCCGTGGCCGTGGGGGCGCCGGCAGCACATCGCCCTGCTGGTGCGGCACATCCTGCTGGCCGAGCCGCTGGCCGAGCGGTACGGCGAGCTGTTCCGCGGCGTGCCGCCCGAGCAGGCACGGGAGCTCGCCGCGTCGTTCCGGTTCGAGAACTGCGTCCTGCGCGACGGCCTGGTCGAGACGCTGCGCGCGCACCTGGCCGCCGAGCACGCCGGCGAGCAGGCCACCGAGCAGCCGGACCGGTGAGCGGGGCCGACGGGACCGTGGACATCCTGCTGGCGAGGCTGCGGGCCAGCGACCCGCTCTCCCGCGTCGCGCTGCCGGTCGGGTCGCCGGGGGTCGCCGCGCTGGAGCAGGTCGCCGCCCAGGGCGTGCGGATGGCGGCGACCGGCGGCCCGCTCGAGGAGGTCTGGCACCGCGGGCTGCACGAGCTGGTCGCGGCCTGCGTCCAGCCCGGGCCCGGCGGTGCCGGCGTGCTGCGCGAGGGCGGCGCCTACCGCGGCACCTGGCTGGAGAGCACGGGCACGATCAGCGCCGAGGTGCTGGGCCGGTTCCTGCCGGCGGTGGCGACCGGGACGTTCCTGCTCTTCGCACACGGCATCCGCGAGGACGGGCTGCTGCCCTACCGGGTGAACGACGCGGGCCCGGCGTACCGGCAGATCCAGATCGTCACCCCCCTCGCCCGGTCGGTCTGGAACCACCACACCCTCACCGGCGGGGATCCGGCGGTGCTGCGCACGCTCTACGACGCCATGGCCCGCAACGACGACTGGCTCGCGCGGCACCGCGACACCCGCGGCACCGGCTGCGTCGAGGCGTTCTGCACCTTCGACACGGGCCACGACGCCTCGCCGCGCTTCTGGCACATGCCGGACACCACGCACGGCGACGACCCCACCCGGTACCACCCGGACTCACCGCTCCTGCCGCTGCTCGCCCCCGACCTGACGGCCAACGTGGCGTGCCAGCGCGCCTACCTCGCCCGCATCGCCGCGGCGCTCGGCGAGGACCCGGCGCCGTGGGCGGAGAAGGCCGCGCGCAGCACCGCCGCCCTCTTCGAGCACTGCTACGACCCCGCGGACGGCATGTTCTACGACCGCGACCGGCACGGCGAACTCGTGCGCGTGCAGTCCGATGTGCTGCTGCGCGTGCTCGCCTGCGAGATCGACGACGGTGTCGGCGGCGGCGGTGACGGCGGTGCCCGCGGTGGCGGTGTCGACGACGGTGTCGGCGGCGGCGGTGACGGCGCTGCCCGCGGGGAGGCGTTCTTCGCCGGGGCGCTGCGCCGCTACCTGCTCAACACCCGCAAGTTCTTCGCCCGCTACCCCTTCACCTCGATCGCGCTGGACGACCCGCGCTTCTCGCACGACTTCTCCCGCAACTCGTGGGCCGGCCCCACGAACTTCCTCAGCCTGATCCGGGCGCCGCACGCCTTCGAGCACCACGGCCACCACGTCGAGCTGACCTGGGCGACGATTCCGGTGCTGGCGGCGGTGAGCCGGATGACCCGGTTCCCGCAGACGCTCAACTCCTGGACCGGCGAGCAGGGCTTCACCGAGCAGTACTCGCCCGCGATCCTGTGGACCCTCGACGCGGTCGAACGCCTCGCCGGGGTGCTGCCCCGCCCGGACGGCGAGGTGTGGTTCACCGCCCTGCTCCCGTCCAACATGGACTACACCGGCGTCGCCGACGCCGTGGCCTACGCCAGGCGGGTGAACGCGTCGACGTACGAGTTCGTGCACGACGCGACGCGGGCCGTGCTCTACCGCAACGGCCGCGAACACGCGCGCTTCCCGCACGGCTGGCGCCTCGTAACCGACCGGTCCGGGAGGCTACGCGCGGTCGTCGGCATGTCCGCCCGCACGGTCGCGGGCACCCTCACCACCGAGGACTACCGCGTCGACCTGACGGTCGCGGGCAACGAACGGATCGAACTGGACGACGCTGGGGGCGTCGTGACCCGCACGGCGGTCGGGGTGGTACGCCCGACCAGCTGACGAGCCGACACCGCCGCACCCGTGCGCCCTCGCCGAAGCGGCGTCGCCCGGCGGTAACGCTACGAGTCCGTCATCGCATCGGGGCGAGGTCATCCTCGCGGCGGTAGCGGCCGATCTCGATCCTGGTGGCCAGCCCGTCTCGCACGCCGAACCGGATCGCCGCCAGGGGATGGCCCCCGGGCGCGATGACGGCGCCCACCGCCCGTTGACGACCAGCGGAACACGGCGTACACCCGCTGCGGCGGCAGCGACCGCAGTCGCGCGGCGATCAACCGCCCCCTCCACCGCACGCTGCTCCGCGCCGGCGGCCGACGCGGTGCGCAGCAGGTTCGTCACGAGACCGCGAGACCGCGAGACGGCAGGGGTGGCTGTACGCGTTCCGCACCCGCGCCACGGTCGACTGGGCGGCAACCGGGCCGGCCTCTGCTATTGACAGGCCAGAAACGCTGGTGAAACATGGGGCAACCGGTTGCAGCAACCGATTGCTGCAACCGGTGGCCGAGGAGGTGATGCCGGATGACCAGGTCCGGTTCCGTCGAGCCCGCGCGGCTGACCATCTACGACGTCGCGCGGCACGCCGGGGTTTCCTCCTCGACGGTGAGCCGGGTGCTGGCGGGTCGGGGCACGGTCTCCGAGGCGACCCGGCAGCGGGTCCTGGGCGTGGCGCGCGAGCTGGGCTACCGGCCGAATCATGTGGCGCGCAGCCTCGCCCGGCAGGACAGCGACGCGGTGGCCGTGCTGCTGCCGGACATCGCCAACCCGTTCTTCCCGAGTCTGGTGAAGGCGCTGCAGGACGAGGCGCAGCACCGCGGGTACACGGTCATCCTCGGCAGCACCGGCGACGACCCGGACAACGAGCGCCGGTACCTGGACACGATGCTCTCCCGGCAGGTGCGCCACGTGTTCGTGGTGGGCCTGAGCCTGCCGAAGGCGGAGGTCGAGGAGTACGCCAGGGCGGGCCTGACCTTCATCGGGCTGGACCGCGGCGTCGCCGGCGGCAACGGCTACCTGGTGCAGTCGGACAACCGCGCCGGCGCCAAGCTGGCCACCCGGCACCTCATCGAGCTGGGGCACCGGCGGATCGCGCACATCGCCGGCCCGCCGGGCATCTCGGTCAGCCGGGAGCGCCGGCGCGGCTTCCTGGAAGCGATGGCCGAGGCCGGCCTGCCGGTGGACGAGCGGCTGATCGTGACCAGCCCGTTCACCGAGGAGGGCGGTGCGGCCGCCTTCGTCGAGCTTGCCGGGCGGTCACCGGGGTACACGGCGATCTTCTCGGCGAACGACCTGATCGCGATCGGCGCGCTGTTCGCGGCGCACGAGTCCGGGCTGTCCGTGCCCGAGGACTTCTCCCTGGTCGGCTTCGACGACGTGTCCCTGACCCGGTACACCTCGCCGCAGCTGACCACCGTCCGGCAGGACGTCGCCCGGATGGCCCGGGCCGGCGTCCAGTTCATCCAGGCCGACCGGCCGGCGCCCCGGCGCCGCACGGTCACGCTGCCGGTCTCGCTGGAGGTCCGGCAGTCCACCACCAGTCCCACCGGCCGGCACCACGAACGGCCCTAGCAACCAGGAGGAGCATCCGTGGAACGGATGATCATCGACACCGACATCGGCACCTACTATGACGACGCGTTCGCCGTCCTGCTGGCGGTCAACTCACCGGAGGTGAAGCTGGAGGGCGTCACCACGGTCTACGGCGACACCAAGCTGCGCGCCGAGATCGCCTGTAAAATCCTGGAGTTCGTCGGCGCCCCCGAGGTACCGGTCTACGCCGGGATCGGCGACCCGCTCGGCGAGGCGGAGGCCCTCATGTTCGGCTTCGAGGGCGAGGGCGTCTTCGACGACGGCCGGCCCACGAAGCAGCCGGAGGCGGAGGGCGCCGTCGAGTTCATGGTGCGTCTGGTCCGGGAGAACCCGGGCGAGATCACCATCTGCACGCTCGGCGCGGTGAGCAACGTCGCCGCGGCGATCCGGCAGGACCCGGACTTCGTCAAGAACCTCAAGCACCTGATCATCATGGGCGGCGTCATCGTCCCGATCGTGGACGAGAAGGGCGTCACCCGGTCGCCGGTCGAGGAGTACAACCTCAACAACGACCCGGTGGCCGCGAAGATCGTGTTCGAGTCGGGGGCGAACATCACCCTCGTCCCGATCGACGTCACGCTGCGGGTGCCGATGACCCAGGCGCAGATCGAGTCGATGAGCACGGCGACCAGCAAGTCCGGCCAGATGGTGGACCGGATCCTCAAGCCGTGGCCGGAGCAGGAGCGGCTGATCTACCTCAGCGTCGGCATCCCGACCGAGCACACCGGCATCTGGCTGCACGACCCGCTGACCATCGCCGTCGCCTACGACCCGAGCCTGGTCACCATCGCCCGGCTGCACGTGGCCGCCGAGTACGCCCCGACGGTGATCCTGCGGGACATGCTCATCCGCGACGACATCCTGCGGACCATTCCCAAGAAGAAGGCGGCCAACATGAACGTCGCCGTCGACGTGGATGCCGACCGGTTCACCGCCCTCTTCGCCGACCGCATCATCAACGGCGGCCACTAAACGATCAACACCACCGTGCGGCGGGCGACCCGTCCGCGCACGCACGACGGGCCCGGCCGGAGCGCAAGCGGGCTTGCTTGGCGGCTATACCCCGCGAGCGTTCCGGCCGAGCACCACACCCTGCTCTGGCGAGCTAGTGCCTGCTCATTTTAAGGACTCGCGATGACGCGACACATCAGTGGCCCGGAGTTGTCCCGGCGCCGATTCTTCGGTACGGCCGCGTTGGTCGGCGGTGGCCTGGCCGTGCCCGGCCTGCTTGCCGCCTGCGGCGACGCGGCCGGACCGGCCGCCGGCCCCGTCGAGGTACCCACCGGACCGGACGCCTTCAAGGGCGTCACCGTGCGGGTGGCGGTCGGCAGCTTCATGTCCACCGGAGTCAAGATCTTCAAGGACCAATGGGAAGCGCAGACCGGCGGCCGGGTCGAGATCGTCGAGATCCCCTTCGGCGACCTGTACTCCAAGCTGTTCCAGGCCTTCTCCTCCCGCACCGACGCGTACGACGTGGTCATCTACGCCGGTGGCTGGGTCTCCGGCTTCGCCAAGGCGAAGTTCATCCGGTCGCTGGAGGACCTGCACAAGCGCTACACGACCAACTGGGACAGCGTGCTGCCCACCGCGCAGAAGCTGACCTACTTCGGCGACGAGCGGTACACCGTCCCGCTCGACGGCGATGTGATCATCATGTACCACCGCAAGGACGCCTTCGAGAACCCGGTGGCGAAACAGCGGTTCAGGGCCGAGAAGGGCCGCGAGCTGACCGTGCCGGAGACCTGGGCCGAGTACGTGGAGTGCGCGAAGTTCTTCACCGGCTGGGACTGGGCCGGCAACGGCAAGCCCTGCTACGGCGTGCTGGAGGCGCTCAAGCCGAAGGACGTCGGTGCGTACATCTTCGCCGCGCACGCGGCCGGCTACGCGGCGCACCCGGACCACAAGGGGCGCCTGTTCTTCGACCCGGAGACGATGGAGCCCGAGGTCGGCAACCCCGGCTGGGTGCAGGCGCTGTCCGACTGGGTGGCGCTCAAGTCGGCCGGACCGTCGCAGATGGTCACCTACGGCGGCGGCGACCAGCGCGGCAACTTCGTCGCCGGCAACTACGCGCTGGCCATCGACTGGCCGGACATCGGCGTGCTGGCGCAGGACAAGAGCCAGTCGATCGTCCAGGACAAGATCGGCTACTCGATCATCCCCGGCTCGAAGCGGGTCTGGAACCCGGCGGGCCGGACGTGGGACGAGCGCGCCGAGGTCAGCCGGGCGCCGTACATGGGCTGGAGCGGCTGGCACGCCTCGGTCACGGCGACCACGAAGAACCCGGCGGCGGCGTGGAGCCTAGCCAGCTTCCTGGACACCACCGAGAACGCGCTCAAGGCGGTCACCACGCCGGGTACCGCGCGCGGCCCCTACCGCACGGACCACTTCGAGCCGGGCAAGTGGACCGGCGGCGAGGTCAACTTCGTCGGCGCCGACGAGTACCTCAAGGCGCAGCTGGACTCCTTCCGGCACCCGAACGTGCAGTTCGACCTGCGCATCCCGGAGGCCGGCCGGTACACCGAGGCGCTGGACACCGCCGCGCAGCTGGCGCTGTCCGGGCAGCGGACGCCGGAGCAGGCGCTGAAGCAGTGCGCCGACGAGTGGAAGTCGATCACGGACCAGATCGGCAAGGACTCGCAGCACGAGCTCTACCGCAAGCTGCAGACGGAGGCGTGATGGCGGTCCCGCAGCAGCGGGCCGCGCGGGGACAGTGGTACAAGCACCTGCTGCTGTCCCCGCCGCTCGCCTTCTTCGCCGCCTTCGCGATCTTCCCGCTGGTCTTCACGATCTACGTGAGCCTCAGCAACTGGTCGATCACGGGCGAGCACAGCTTCGTCGGCTTCGCCAACTACGCGAACATCCTCGGCAGCGAGACGTTCCGGCAGAGCTTCCTCAACACGGTGATCTTCGCCGTCGTGACGGTCCTGTTCCAGTACGCGCTGGGCCTGGCCCTGGCCGTGCTGGTCTACCGGACCACCCGGGGACAAAGCGTGCTGCGGCTGCTGCTGCTGGTACCGATGATGTTCACGCCGGTCGTGGTCGGCTTCGTCTGGAAGACCATGTTCGACCCCAGTTACGGGCCGATCAGCTGGCTGTTCGACACGGTCGGCCTGCCCGCGGTCCCGTGGTTCAGCGAGCAGCTGCCGGCCATGGCGGCGATCGTCACCGCGGATGTCTGGCAGTGGACGCCGTTCATGTTCCTCATCCTGTTCGCGGCCCTGCGGTCGCTGCCCACCGCTCCGCTGGAGGCGGCCATGGTCGACGGTGCCTCGGGCTGGCGGCTGTTCATCGACCACATGATGCCGATGCTGCTGCCCGCGTCGATGACCGCGATCCTGCTGCGGGCCATCGAGGCGTTCAAGCTGTTCGACGTCGTGTACCTGATGACCGGCGGCGGGCCGGGTGTGAAGACCTCGACGGTTAGCCTGGCGGCCTACTTCACCGGCCTGCGCAGCGGTGACCTTGGTACGGCCGCGGCGATGACGACGATCCTGCTGATCGTTGTACTGATCGTCACGATGATCCTGCTGCGGCTGCTGATCTGGGCGGGGCGGCGGCGCCGACGCGCCGATGACGCGGCCGCGCTCCAGGTGGACCGGAACGACCCGGCGCTCGGGGACGCGGTCGAGCCGCCGGTCAGTGCGGGGGTGCGGTGATGGGTGCCAAGGGTTGGGGCCGCCGTTCGGTCCTGTTCCTCTGGATGCTGTTCGCCCTGTTCCCCGTCTACTGGACGCTGATCACGGCGTTCAAGCAGCAGGTGGACATCTACGACGGTCCGAAGTTCCTGCCGTTCGTCGACTTCACCCCCACCCCGCAGGCGTGGACGACGCTGTTCGGCGGCGGCGGCGACTTCCTGGGCAAGTTCTGGAACAGCATCCTGTTCTCCGGGGTCAGCTCGCTGCTTGCCGTGGTGCTGGGCGGCTTCGCCGCCTACGGGCTGGCGCGGTACCGGTACAAATACGGGCCGTACCGCAACGACGACCTGTCGTTCCTGATCGTGTCGCAGCGCATCATGCCGCCGATCGTGTCGGTGCTCGCGCTGTACGTCGTCTTCGTGAACCTGCGGCTGCTGGACACCGCGGCCGGCATGATCCTCGCGTACACCGCGATGAACCTGCCGCTCACGGTGTACTTGCTGCGCACGTTCTTCGAGGCGATCCCGGTCGAGGTTGAACACGCCGCCGCACTAGACGGGTACCCCCGGTCGCAGCGCCTGCTGCGGATCGTGTTCCCGCTGGCCGCACCGGGCCTGGCCGCGGCGTTCCTGCTGTCGTTCTTCTTCGCCTGGAACGACTTCCTGTTCGCGCTGATGCTGACGTTCAACAACGCGCAGACGCTCCCGCTTTACATCACCTCGCTCAACGCCCAGTCCCAGCCGCTGTGGTGGCTGATCTCGGCGGTCGGGCTCGTCGCGCTGATCCCGCCGGCCATCGTGACCGTGGTGCTGGACCGGTTCATGTCGCGTCAGGTCCTGATCGGAGGAATGCGCTGATGGAGGCGCTCACCATCACCGGGGTGACCAAGGGCTTCGGCGGCCCGCGGCCGGCCCTGTCCGACCTCAGCTTCACCCTGGCCGCCGGCCAGTTCGGTGTCCTGCTCGGCCCGTCCGGCGCCGGCAAGTCCACCGCGTTGAACGTCGTCGCCGGCCTGCTCACGCCGGACGCGGGCGAGGTGACGCTTGGCGGGTCCAGCCTGCACGACGTGCCGCCGGAGCGCCGGGACATCGCGATGGTCTTCGAGAACTACGCGCTCTACCCGCACTACAGCGTGCGGAAGAACCTGGAGTTCCCGCTGAAGGCGCCGGTGCGCCGGGGCAAGCTGACGAAGGCGCAGATCGCCGAGCGGGTCCGGCAGGTGGCCGACACACTGCGGATCGGTCACCTGCTGGACAGGCTGCCCTCGCAGCTCTCCGGCGGCCAGCGGCAGCGGGTCTCGCTCGGCCGGGCGCTGGTTCGCCGGCCACGGCTGCTGCTGCTGGACGAGCCGATCACCCACCTGGACGCCAAGCTGCGCCACGAGATGCGCACCGAGCTGAAGCGCATCCAGCGGGAACTGGGTGTCACCACGCTCTACGCCACCCCCGACCAGGGCGACGCCCTGGCCCTGGCGGACGTCGTCGTGGTCCTCGACTCGGGCCGGGCGCACCAGATCGGTTCGGCGCAGGACGTGTACGAGCGGCCGGCCGACGTGACCGTCGCCCGGTTCCTCGGCGACCCGCGGATGAACCTGCTCCAGGGCACCGGCTCAGCGGGTTCGGTGAGCGTGCTCGGCACGACCGTCGAGCTGCCCGGCGCGCCGGACGGACCGGTCCTGCTCGGCGTGCGCCCCAACCACGTGCGGTTCAGCGCCGAGCCGGTCGACGGTGGCGCGGCCGGCCGCGTGCTGCTCGCGCAGACGCTCGGCTACGTCGACGTCGTCTACGTGGACGTGGCGGGCACGACGGTCCGCGCAATCGTGCCGGCCGGCACCGGCGCGCATCCGGGAACCCCCGCCTGGGTGCGGGTGCCGGCCCGGCACGTGTACCTGTTCGAGCCGGACACCGGCCAGGCGCTGCGGCAGATGGAGGTGGCCTGATGGCCCGGGTCAGCCTGCGGGACGTGACCAAGCGGTACGGCGGCAGCAAGGCGGACGCGGTCAAGGGGATCAGCTTCGACATCGCCGACGGCGAGTTGCTGGTCATCCTCGGGCCGTCCGGCTGCGGCAAGACCTCGACGCTGCGGATGATCGCTGGCCTGGAGGGGATCACCTCCGGGACGATCAGCTTCGACGGCCGGGCGGTCAACGCGGTGCCGCCGGCGCGGCGCAACGTGGCGATGGCGTTCGAGAACTACGGCCTGTACGAGCACTGGACGGTCTTCGACAACATCGCCTACCCGCTGCGCCTGCGCGGTCGGCCGGCCGACGAGATCCGGCGCAAGGTGCGCGGGGTGGCCGAGCAGTTGCAGATCACCGATGTGCTGCGGATGCGCCCGGGCGACCTGTCGGGCGGCATGCGGCAGCGGATCGGGCTGGCCCGCGCCCTGGTCCGGGATCCGTCCGTGTTCCTGCTGGACGAGCCGATGTCTCACGTGGACGCGGACCTGCGCAACGAGCTGCGCGCGGAGATCAAGCGGATCCACCTGGAGGTGGGCTCCACGATGATCATCGTGACGCACGATCAGCTCGACGCGCTCACCATGGCCGACCGGATCCTGGTGATGAACGAGGGCCGCATCGAGCAACTGGACACCCCGGCGGCGGTGCACGAGCGACCGGCCACCGCGTTCGTCGCGGGCTTCATCGGCGAGCCGCCGATGAACCTGATCCCGGCGGCACCAGCGGGCGGCGCCCTCATCCTGGACGGCGGCGCCCAGATCGCGCTGCCGCCCGGACTGCGCGGCACCGTACCGGCCGGCGACCTCGTGCAGGTCGGCTTCCGGCCGCACCTGGTCCAGCTCGACGCCAATGCCGAGGACGGGCTGGTGCTGGACGCCACCGTTTACATGGTGGAGCCGCTCGGCGACCGCACGCTGCTGACCGCCCGGGCGGGCGATGTCCTGGTCAAGGTCGACCTGCCGGGGTCGCACCCGTACCCGGCGGACCGGCCGGTGCGGCTCGCCGTCCGGGCGGCCGACCTGCACGTGTTCGGCGCTGACGGCCAGCGGCTGGCGCCGGGCTCCCCCGCCGGCTCGGCGACGGGGACGGTGGCGGCATGACGGCTCGGCCGATGCCGGCGGGGGCGGGCACCGGCACGGTGGTCATCCTCGGCAGCATCAACATGGACATCGTCGTGTCGACGCCGCATATCCCGCGGCCCGGCGAGACCGTCCTCGGCGACGCCGCGCGATACCTACCCGGCGGCAAGGGTGCCAACCAGGCGGTGGCGGCGGGCCGGCTCAGCGCCGGTGAGGTGATCTTCATCGGCTGCACCGGTGATGACGACTTCGGCGCCCGGATGCGCGCCGGGCTGCGCAGCGCCAACGTCCGGGTCGAGCACGTGCGGACACTGTCCGACGCGCCGTCCGGGGTGGCGTTCGTGGCGGTCGACGCCCGCGGCGAGAACGTCATCGTGGTTTCCCCCGGCGCCAACGCCGAGCTGCGCCCGACGGACCTGGACGCGCAGGAGAACGTCATCGCCCAGGCCGGCATCGCCATCGCCCAACTGGAGACACCACTGCCCACGGTGCAGCGGTACGCCGAGTTGTGCCGGGCGCACGACGTGCCGCTGCTGCTCAACGCTGCGCCGTTCCAGCCGCTCTCCGGATCGTTGCTGACCCGCACGACGTACCTGGTGGTGAACCGAGCGGAGGCCACGGCGCTGACCGGGGTGCCGGCCGACGACCGGGCGGGCGCCCGCAAGGCCGCCGCCGAGGCCGCCGCGCTCGGCGTGCCGCACGTGGTCATCACGCTGGGCGCGGCGGGCTGCGTGGTGCTCACGGAGGGCCGGTACCTCGAGCTGGATGCGTTCCCGGTCGAGGTGGTCGACAGCACGGGCGCCGGCGACGCGTTCGTCGGCGGGCTCGGTGCCGCGCTCGCCCGCGGCGACCGGCTGGACGACGCGCTGCGCTTCGCCGCCGCCGCCGGTGCCCTGGCCTGCCGTCACCTCGGCGCGCAGCAGCACGGGATCAGCGCCGCGGACGTGTACGACCTGCTTGCCCGGCACCCGACGCACCGGACGGTCGCGTAGCGGCGGAAGGAGGTGGCGCGCGTCCACTGCTGTCCGCGTCACCTCGTCGCCGCCGGCGGTGTGCGAGGCGGTCGGGTGGCCGATTCGACGGAGGTCAGTACCTGGCGGCTGTGTCGCCTTGTCGGGCGGGACCTTCACCACCGTGCGTGGCTCGTAACTAACACGCTGCCGTGGATCCGTCAACGGCGGCGGATAACGGCCGGCGTCCCGGTCCACCAGGTGCTGCCGGCATCGTCCAGCCAGAACCGGTGGATTCCTGAATCGGTGACGCTCAGACCGAACCGGTGGCGGGGTGGCTGGCCGGCGTCGCGCCACCGTTGGTGCAGCCGCTCCAAGTCGTGCCACAGTCGTCGGGCGCCGTGTTGCCGGACCGTCCGGGTGGTCTGCTCGACGCAGGCCCAGGAGCCGTCGTCGGCGAGCAGCCAGCGTTGGGGGCCGGTGTCCGGCTCGAACCACAGCGAGGTGACCCCGGGCAGTCGAAGCGCGGCGAGCATGCCGAAGTCGGGGTGATCCAACGCGTCAGCGTCAATCGAGGTGGGCTTCGTCGCCACGTCGTCATCCACTGTGGTCAGAGCCGCGGTGAGTCGTTGTTCCGCGTCGGCCGGAGGGTCGCAGCGTACCGGCATGAAGGCGCCGTAGTCGGCCAGGAACCGGCCGTCCAACTGGCCGTCGTCGTCGCGGCGTAGCAGCACGAGGGCGCCACCGCCGAGGTCACGGTGCAGGTTGGTCAGCACCAGCCCGCCGGGCCGTACTTGGGCCGCCCATGCCGGTGGGATGGTCGCGGTAGAGCAGGTCGCGATGATCCGATCGTACGGGGCGCCATCGGCATGTCCGGCCGCCCCATCGCCGACCACCCGCGTCGGTGTGTATCCGCAGGCCAGCAGCGCCAGCCGGGCAGCCTCGGCCACCGTCGGGTCCACCTCGACCGTGGTCACCAGGCGGGCGCCGAGCCGATGCGACAGCAGCGCGGCGTTGTACCCGGTGCCGGTGCCGATCTCCAGTACGGTGTGCCCGTCGTCGATGTCCAGGGCTTCGAGCATCAGCGCCATCAGCCCGGGTGCGGTGCTTGACGACGTGGGCACGCCACGGGCGGGTCGTCCGGTCCGGGCGGCGGTGTCCCACCGGGTGGGGTCGTTGTCGAGCTGGGTGACCCAGGTGGCGTCGGTGTATACCGTTCGCGGCCAGTCCGGGTCGGACTCCCCGATCGCCTGCCATCCAGTGTGGTCCGGGGTCTGGCGGAAGAACCGGGGCAGGAACAGGTGCCGGGGCACGGTGGCGAAGGCTTGCACCCACTGCGGCGTGCGTAGCGTGCCGGCCGCCATCATGTGCTCGACCATCGCGCGCCGCAGCCCGTCCCTGTCGCTCACCTGTTCTCCCTTGTCAGTGCGTCCGCGATGGACGCGGCTATCGGTAGCCCGGTGGCATCTTGGATCCACGCCCACTGCCCGTTCGGGTTGATCTCCAGGAAGATCCACCGATCATCCGGGGTAACGACGAAGTCGAACGCCCCGAAACGTAGCCCCAGCCGGCCCATGAGCGCCGACACCCCGGCCCGGACGCAGGGTGGGACGTCCGGTAGCGGGGTGTAGGTCAACGCCTCGTAGTCGGCTCGCCAGTCGACGGCGGCGTCGTTGCTGCCCGCGTCGATGCGCGCGGCCAGGAACACGTCATCGACCACGGTCAGCCGGACCTCGTACCGCTTGTCGATCCACTCCTGCAACAGGTGGGCCGTCAGCCGGACCGACTCGTCCACGTCGCCCACCGCGACCGGGGTCGTGAAGACCACCCGGTGCGTATCCGCCTCAGTGATCCCGGTCGGAGTCAACGGCTTGTAGACGGCGCGCCCGGCGTGGGTCACGAACGTCGCCGCTGCGGTCGGGTCGTTGGTCACGATGGTGTCCGGCACGATCAGGCCGCAGGCACGCGCGTGGGCGAGTTGGACCGGCTTGTACTCGGCCGCCGCGATGGCGGCCGGATGGTTGAGCCACCGGGGCAGCGCGGACAGCACCCCACCGAGACCGATGCGCGCCTCTCCGGCCGCCCATCGGCGTACCTGCTCACTCATCCCCGCCGGAAGGTCGAACATGGTCGGGCGCCGATAGTAGGCGCACCCGACGTCGGCGAGGCTGACCTCCCGTTCGGGCAGGCGCAGGCTGCCCATCCAGCCCGCGCCCGTGCCATCAAGCCGCGCGGCCACGCTGAGCCGTTGGGGAAACTCACCCGGATCGCAGCGGAACACGGCGCCCCGCGCCGGTTCAGTTCGGCGACCACGTAGTCAGCGGTGGGGTCGAACGGGTGAGTCAAAACCAGCGTGACCGCGCGGTGCATCGGCTCAGTCCTCCCGCTGGTCGGTGTCGGAGTCCGGCCCCCTGTACCCATCCGGGTTGGTCGTGGTCCGCGTCTGCCCGGTGGTGTGGCGCAGCAACGGCACCGCGACCCCATCCTCGCCGACCACCGTGCCGATCTGCCGGTCGTGGTCGAAGCCGTACGCGGACAGGTCACCGACCTCGACCGCGGGTGCCACCACCGCACAGCGCAGCCCGAACGGCACCGCCTCGGACGTCGTCACCCCCTGCGACGCGTCCAGCAGCCCGAACGGGCGGCCCAGCCCGAACGCCCCGGAGTACGGGCACAGCGGGTCGGGTCGCGCCGGCACAGGCACGCCCGCCAGCCCTCGCATGTCCACCATCTCTCCTGCTCCTTCCTCGACCCCGGAGCGCCCGGGGGAATCCTTGCCCCACAACCCTTGGAGGACTGCGTGGTCAGGTTTCGCAAGCGCCCCTGAAGGACGAACCCCTGACTCGCCATGGTGACCACGGTGGCGCCGCCGAGTCGGGCGGTCGCTCCGCGCGACTCGGCACGACCACGAGGTCGGCTACGTCGTCGTCGCCGACAAAGACGACCATCTCGTCACCGCTGCCACCGCCGACCTTCTTCCCTGGCCCTGATCTCACCCGCCCCAACCCATCCAAGGAGTGTGCCGCCATGCTCGATCAGATCGCAGGCATCACCCGCGTGCGGATGCTGTACCTGCAACTGCTGTACAAGTGCAACTTCAGCTGCAAGCACTGCTTCCACGGGGAACTGCTCAGTACCTCGCCCCGGTCACCCTCGATCGTCTCGCGCCCGCTTTCCTCGCCGTTCTCGTCCGGTTCCGGGAACTCGTCGAGCCACACGGCGTCCCAGCGTGGCTTCCCCGATGATTCGGGCTGACGCGTGGGCGCGAAGACGTAGACGGTACCGTGCCCCGGTCGCGGTGTGGCAGTCGGCGGCCTCCACTCGGTTTCCGGCGCCAAATGCGAGTCATCCTCCATGTAACGGCGGCGTGGGATGTCGTTACTCATAACGTCTCATCCTGAACGGTGGCGCTCGGGTATCAAGCCGCCGCCACGTACGTGGCGGCGGTGCTGAAGTAGAGCCCTTCGCCGAAGCATCTGATCGCCCGCATCGCCCGGTCGAATTGACCCACCGCCCTTGACTTTAGTCGAGTAGCCCGCGTATGGCACTCGCGAGGTGGGCGAGTTTCTCGTCCGCGCGATGGCGTCGGTGTTTGACCCATTCCTTACCTTCGGCAGCGACACCTTCGAGGACGTGCAGGGTGTGACTGAGCCCAGCGGCGTCCAGCGACAGTTCAGCGATCTTGGTTGCGTTCTCGTCGTGCTGGAGTGTCTCGTTCTCGGGTTCGCTTACCCGAATTGAGATGGGCTCTCCGTTGAACAGCGTCAGCTCGAAGGTCTGCTGTTGGGTGGCGATGCCGTCGATCCGGACGGCGGCGACGGCGTCGAAGCGGTAGTTGAGTCGTTGGGTGGTGTGGCTTGCGGCGGTTTCGAAGTCGAGATCGATGTTGATCTGCCGGACGCCGTCGTCGGTGAGCAGGAACAGCAGCAGACGGTACCGGGAGTACCGCCATGGTCCCTGCGGGTACCGGGCCTTCTTGCAGGAGGGCGCCGGCGCCTCGATGAAGGCGTGTGCGATCACGTGGCTGGGGCGGAGCCGGTACTGCCGCATCGCTCGGTCGACCAGGACTTTGCGGTCGCTTTCCAACCAGGTGGCCATCTCGGTGTCCAACGGCTTGTCGGACAGCTTGTGGCACCACCGGTGGTATGCCGCCCAGCGGGCCGCGTCCTTGTCGTCCCTTTCCGCTTGATCGTCGACGACCCTGCGTCGCTCGGCGACGATCCGGAACGACGAGCGCACCGCCGGCACCGCGGACGCCACCGCGAGCAGGAAGCAACCCGTGCCGGACAAGGGGGCGCTGGCCATAACGGTAGGGATGGTCCAGAGGCTCCCCGCGGTGAGGAGAGCCAGTCCGCCGACGCGGAGGAGCCTGGTTCTGGTAGGGGTGCGCAGTTGCTGGCGGTACGCCGTGAGCGTGTCCTGTTCCCATTGCCTTCGGACGTCGCCCACCAGGTGTCGGACGAGCCAGGCGACTCGGTCGGCCTCGATGCGCTGTTCCCGGTACAGCTCGACCACCTCGTCGCGGAGGTGCCGCCGGATCCCTGTCGTCTGGTCGAGCCAGTAGGTTCGGTCGGCTCCTCGGGGCACGTACCGGCGGAAGTAGCGCTCGAAGAGCTGATCCACGTTGCGGGCGAAGCCTCCCGGTGGTGCCTCTCGTCGCCGCTGCTGGGGTAGACGGATCTGTGCCTCCTTCGCACGCAGCCGTGTCCCGCGGTAGTGCCGGTCCGCCCCGCCGACGCAAAACGCGGCCAGTCCGATTAGGCCGGCGAGTAGACCGAGAAACGGGTCGAGCGTGCCGTGCGCCGCCACCAGCACGATCATCTGCACCACGGCGAGGGCGAACACGGCAGCGCCGGCGCCGGCGCGTAGCCAGTCGCGCAGCGCAACAGCAGCGGGCTGTACCGGCAGGGTTCGAGGCGGTACCGGTGTGGGGTGGAAGAACTTCCAGATTCGGTTGAATCGGTCGCCCGCTGTGCGCTGCGAGTCCATCAGGGCGACGGACTTCCGCCACATCTCTTCTTCCATCGCGCCTTCGAGTAGGGCCTCGAGGTGGCCGTAGATTCCGTCGCGTTGGCGCCGGTTCAGCGCGTCGATCTCCTTGACCACGAGATCTGTCTCGGCGGAGCTGACGGGGGCCAGGAGGCGGACGATCACCTTCAACCCCGCCGCCCACTCGTCGTGGTCGTCGAGGTGGGGCAGGCTGGCGGAGATGGCGGTGAGGCGATCCAGTTCCTCGGGGGCGAGTTGGCGCAGGGTACGTCCGCTCAACAGGGCGATGAGCCGGTAGAACTGGACCTCGGTGGTCACATACCCACCGGCGACCGCCTTTTCGATCAGTTCGCGCGCCTGATCACGAACTCGTGCGTCGAGATACTTCAGGGCGAAGGCGAACTGCTCCTCCGGACTCGGGTTTGGCGGCTGCCGGTAGAAGTTGATGTCACCGTGGACTACGCCTGCCTGTACGTCGACGTGCGCATCTCCTTGGACGACGTTGGTCGTGGTCGGGGCCGTCATCGCATGCCCCGTACCACGACGATGATCGCCGCAAGCCGCGCCGCCAGCTCAGACACGTCGGCTACCAGGCCCCGCAACCGCTTGAGTGCGACCAGCAGACCGCCCTTCTTCTCGGGCGTGCCCGCCGAGAGGCATTCGGTTGCCGCACCCAGCTCCGACTCGGCGGCGGCATAGGTCTCCTCGTCCAGCAGCCCATCGAGGTGAGCCTGCTTAAGGTGCGTCCGCAGTTCGGCGATGCTCGTTGCGAGGTCGATCGGCCGCTCGCTGGCAGCGCCGACGGTGACGTTGCCGTGGATCTGCCCGGCTTGCACTCCAACGTGGGCGTTCCCGGTGGCGATGTTGCGGTTGGTCGTCGGCATCGTGGGGCTCCCGTCCCGGTCCGTGCCGTCTCGACTGGACGGCCCGTCGATGATCAGTTCTCGCGCCAGTGCGGTGGCGAACGCGGCGGCGTGGCGTGCGGCCTTCGGTTGCCAGTCCTGTCCGTCCGTGGCTGCCTTGCTGCCGTCGGCGTGATCGCTGATGCCGCGCACGACCACCACGGGCAGGGCACGGTTGAGATGGCCCGCCTGAGCCACACCGGCCGCCTCCATCTCGATCGCCACGGCGTCGTTGTAGTGCTGGCGGATCCAGCGGGCCTGTTCGGAGATCCCCGAATCCTGCACAACCTCGCCGGCGGCGATCGGCCCGAAATGGACACGGGGTGCCGCGCCTGCGGGAAGAACGTGACGCCATGCGGTGGACCTGGCGACGTGATGGGCAACCTGGTCGGCCTCATGCGGGATCTCCCACGCCTTCGGTCGGGCCTTCAAACCGTCGTCCTCGCTGGTTCCGCCGTGGTAGGCGTAGATCTTGCTGGCGACGACGACGTCGCCGAGCCGAATGTTGGGCCACAGACCACCGGCGACTCCCACGAACAGCACCGCGGCCGGGGAGAACTCGGCCATCGCCCGCTCCGCGAGCACCGCGGCCGGATGATTACCCTTGCCGACCAGCCCTAGCGCGACCCGGCAGTCACTCTGGCCGATCCGGCCGACCTCGAAGCGGGTGCCGGCCGGGTGCCGGCGTACCCGTAGGCCGGTCAGTTGGTCGCGAACCGCTGCGTACTCGAGGTTCAGCGCCGTGAGGATCACGACGAGACCACTGTTCGTGCTCACGCTGTCTCCTTGTCTGCCTGGCCCTGGGGTCGGGTCATCGGAGGGTGAAGAGTCGTGCGGGGCCCGGGGCGAAACAGCCGAGCGGGACGCCCCCCTTCGGCCTTGCGACTCGGGCCAGCGGAGACGATGAAGCCGTCCACGCTCTGCACTTTCCGGTAGAAGTTCCGTGGGTCCAGGCGCACGCCCCACACCGCCTCATAGACGTCCTGAAGCTCCGCGATGGTGAAGGTCGGACCGCAAAAGGCGGTGGCGAGCGCCGACCGCTCCAACTTCTCCCGCGCTCGGTCGATCCCATCGGTCAGGATCTGCTCATGATCGAAGGCGAGCTGCGCGTTACCGGATAACGCCTGTGTCACCGGGGTCCAACACGCCTGGGATGCGTCGGTGCCGGCAACCGGCTCGGGTAGCCGAGGAGCAATGGCCAGGTAAGCCGCAGAGACAACCCGTCCTCGGGGGTCACGGTCCGGCGCACCGTAGAGGCCAAGTTGTTCGAGGTGCAACTGATCCGGCCCCAAGCCAGCCTCCTCGGCAAGCTCCCGATGGGCGGCCGTCACGAGGTCTTCCTTCTCGTGGCCGAGGAAACCGCCGGGCAGGGCCAGGGCGCCCTGATAGGGCTCAATCCCGCGCTCGATCAACAGCACCTGCAGGCGGGATTCCCGCAAGGTGAGGATGACGAGGTCAACCGCAAGAAGAACGGTCGGCGGAACCCAGTGATCGTCAGACATGAATCAACCATAGACTTACTGTCACTCTGACAGGAAGGCCGCCGAGTGTCGGATTTCGGCATCCGCACGCGTGCGCTGGCTACTTTCGACGACGCGGAGCGCGCCTGACCCGGCCTGCGCGGGAGGATGGCGACGCCGATCGCCGCCGGGCGGCTACGCTGCGCCTGTGGGCACCGCCGACGGCGAATTGCTGGCCGCTTCCCTGGGGGAGCGGCTCGGCACGCTGACGTTCGCGGAGCTGACCACCGACCAGGTCACCGCCCGGCTCATCGAGACGGCCGCCGGCTGGGCGGCCGATCGTGGCTGGCGGGTGTACCGCCGGGCGCCCAGCGTGCTCCCGTTGCCCCCGCCGATGGACCGGCAGCGGTCCGTCCTGGATGTCGCCTGCGCCCGGCCGGACGGCCCGCCGATCGCCATCGAGGTCGACCACACCCACCGCCGCCGCACGATTGAGAAGCTGCTCGCCGAGGCGGCGGCCGGCCGGGTTCCACTGTGGATTCGGTGGGGGCCGGGGCGGTTCGGTGAGGCGCCGGAGCCGATCCACCTGGTGACGTTCGAGGTGGCCCGGCGCAGGGGCGCACCGGGCACGTACGCGCGCGTGCCGTCGGTCGACCGGTCGGCACCGCAGCACTCCACGGACCTCGCCGGCACCGCCACGCCGCTCGCCCTGCCCCTGGAACCGCGTTAGCTTGACTTCGGGGCCGATGATGGAGGCCGGCGCTGTGGGCCGCGGCCCGGGCGGAGCACGACAGCTGAGGAGAACGACGTGGAAATCAGCGGCATCTTCACCGCGATCATCATCGGCCTGGTCATCGGTTCGCTGGGCCGCCTCGTCGTCCCCGGCAAGCAGAACCTGCCGATCTGGCTCACCGTGGTCATCGGTGTGGCCGCCGCCCTCCTCGGGACGCTGGTGGCCAGCGTCGTCGGGGTGGCCGACACCCCGGGCATCGACTGGATCGAACTGTTCCTCCAGGTGGCGCTGGCCGCGATCGGCGTGTCCATCGCCGCTGGTAAGCGCGGGCGCCGTACACGTTAGCGCCCGCCCGCCCACCGGGGAGGTGGGCCACCGGGCACCCCTTCCAGAGGGCGACCGCATGGTCGCCCCCTGTTGGTGTCCGCGTTGCCTGAAGCGCCGCGCCCGTTGACCGGATCTTGATCGCCTGTTAGAAAGGTTGCAGACGAGAACCGGAGTTCATATATGGGAACCTTCTCCGGTTCCTCGGGCGCGGTGCCGTCGCGATGCGCTCCGGCCAGCTCCCCGGCGCCCGCGCCGGTCGGGTGCCGCGGCGCGTCCGGCCCGCCGCCTACCACGAATCGGAGAACCGGTCCTGATGCGAGCAGTCGTCTACACCGCCCCGCTCGAACTGAAGGTCATGGACGTGCCGGAGCCGGTCGCCGGCCCCGGCGAGGTGATCGTCGACGTCCGGGCGGTCGGCATCTGCGGCTCCGAGCTGGAGGGCTTCGCCTCGCGGAGCCCGTTCCGGGTGCCGCCGCTGATCATGGGGCACGAGTTCGCCGGTACCAGGGTGGACACCGGCGAGCGCGTGGTGGTCAACCCGGTGGTCTCCTGCCTGGTGTGCGACCTGTGCTCCCGGGGCCTGGTCAACGTCTGCCGCAAACGGGAGATCCTCGGCATCCAGCGGCCGGGCGGGTACGCCGAGCGGGTCGCCGTCCCCGCCGAGAACTGCCTCACCGTCCCGGCCGACGCGCCCTTCACCTCCCTGGCGCTGACCGAGCCGCTGGCCAACGCCGTCCACGCGGTCCGGCTGGTCCAGGCGCACGACCCGTGGCCGCAGCGGATCGGCATCATCGGCAGCGGCACGCTCGGCCTGGCCGTCGGGCTGGTGGCGAAGTCCCGCGGGGTACCCCACATCGAGATCAGTGACCTGTCGGCGGCGCGGCTGGCCGCGGCCGAGCGGGCGGGGCTGACGCCGGTCGACGGGGCGCTCGCGGGCGAGTACGACGCCGTGTTCGACACCGTCGGGTCGGCCGCCACCCGGGGCGCCAGCCTCACCCTCATCCGCCCCGGCGGCTCCGCCGTCTGGATCGGGCTGCACGGGCCGGAGGCCGACCTCGACGGGCAGGCGATGATCCGCCGGGAGGTCCGGGTGCTGACCACATTCTGCTACGACCGCACCGACTTCGCGGTCGCCGCCGGGTTGGCGCCGACGCTGCGCCCGGACTGGGTGGCGACCCACCCGCTGGCCGACGGCGACAAGGTCTTCCGGGGTCTGCTCGACGGGCCGGTGGCCGCCGTCAAATCGATGCTCGTACGGTAACCCCGACGGCCCTGCGCAGCCGTCGGGTCAGGGGGAGTCGATGAGCAACGCGGCTGAGAGCGCGACCGGCGGCGTGAAGTCCGCCCGCCGGGTCCTCGACGTGCTCGAACTGCTGGCCGCCAACCCCGACGGCCTGGCCTTCCCGGAGATCGGCGAGCGGCTCGGCCTGCCCAAGAGCAGCCTGCACGCTCTGCTGTGGACACTGGTCGACCGGCGGTGGATCGTGCTGGACGGCCGGCGCCGGTGCTACCGGATCGGCGTCCGCGTGTGGGAGGCCGGCCAGGGCTTCCAGGGCGCGGTGAACCTGGCCCGCACCGCGCAGCCGCACCTCCAAGCGGTCCGCGACGAGTTGGACGAGACCGTGCAGCTGGCCATCCTCGACGGGCTGGAGAACGTCTACATCGCCAAGGTGGAGGCCGATCAGCCGCTGCGGCTGGTGTCCCGGGTCGGCATGCGGCTGCCCGCGTACGCGACCGGGCTGGGCAAGGTGCTGCTGGCGTACCTGGAGCCGGCCGAGCTGGCCCAGCGGCTGGACGGCGTCCGGCTGGAACGGTTCACCGACCGGACGGCCGGCACCGCCGAGGAGCTGGTGGCCCGCCTCGCCGAGATCCGCGAGCGCGGCTACGGCGAGGACGACGGCGAGTACACGCCCGGGTTGGTCTGCCTCGCGGCGCCCGTGCGGGACCACACCGGCGCGGTGGTCGCCGCCCTGAGCTGCTCGGTGCCGAGCGCCCGGCTGGACCGCCTCGACATCGACCGCGGCCACATCCGCGACGCGGTCGTCAAGCACGCCCGGGACCTGTCGACCGACCTCGGCTGGCCCGGCTGACCCGCCGAGCGAGGAGCACCCTGATGAGCGCCCAGTCGCTGCCCGTACCGGCCGGTGTGCCGACCCCGGCCCTCGTCGTCGACCTCGACGTGCTGACCCGCAACCTGGACGCCATGGTCGCGCACTGCCGGCGGTTCGGCGTCGACCTGGCGCCGCACGCCAAGACGCACCGCACCCCGCAGATCGGGCTGCTCCAGATCGCCCGGGGCGCGCGGGAACTGTGCGTGGCGAAGCTGGGCGAGGCGGAGGCGTTCGCCGACGCGGGCGTGCGGCGGCTGACCGTCGCGTACCCGATCGTGGGCGCGGACAAGCTGCACCGCGCCTCGGCACTGGCCGGACTCGTGGCGCTGACGCTGGCCACCGACAGCGTCGAGGCGGGGGCGGCGATCGGCGCGCACTTCGCCGCCCAGGGGCGCACGGCGGACGTGCTGCTGATCGTCGACACCGGACTCGGCCGGGTCGGCGTGTCACCGGGCGAGGCGCCGGAGGTCGCCGCGCGCATCGACGCCGTGGCCGGGGTGCGGGTGCGCGGGGTGATGACCCACGAGGGCCACGTGTACGGCGCGCGGGACCGCTGCGAACTGGCGGCGCTGTCCCGGTCCGCCGCCGGCCTGATGGTGCGCACCGGGCGGGCGATCCGCGAGCGGGGCGTCGACGCCCCGGTGCCTCCCGCTGACCGGCGGCCCGCCACCCCACCCGGCTCAGCCGGCGGGCTGGATCCGCTGCTCCATGGTGCCCAGCCCGTCGATGCTCATCGTCACCACGTCGCCCGCCGTGAGGTAGGGGAAGCGACCGGACAGCGCCACGCCCTGCGGCGTCCCGGTGTTGACGATGTCGCCCGGCTCCAGCACCAGGTACTGGCTCAGCGACCAGATCAGGTGGTGCACGCCGAAGATCATGTCGGCGGTTGAGGAGTCCTGCCGGGGCTCGCCGTTGACCCAGCTGCGCAGCCGCAGCGCCTGCGGGTCGCCGACCTCGTCCGGGGTCACCAGCCACGGGCCCATGGGGTTGAACGTCTCACAGCACTTGCCCTTGGACCACTGGCCGCCGGAGACCTCGATCTGGAACGTCCGCTCGCTCACGTCGTTGCTGATCGCGTACCCGGCGATGACCCCGGCGGCGTCGTCCGGCGAGTCGAGGTACCGGGCGCGCCGGCCGATGACGACCGTCAGCTCCACCTCCCAGTCCACCTTGGACGAACCGCGGGGGAGCAGGACGGCGTCGTTGGGGCCGACGACGGTGTTCGGCGTCTTGAAGAAGATGACCGGGTGCTCCGGCGGCGCGGCACCGGACTCGGCGGCGTGCGCGGCGTAGTTCATGCCGATGCAGATGACCGCCCCGGGTCGGGCCACGGGCGCGCCGATGCGCTTGCCGGCGGGGTCGAACCGGGGCAGTGCGCCGGCCGCGACCGCCTCCCGGACCCGGTCGGGGCCGCCGCCGGCGAGGAAGGCGCCGTCGATGTCCCCGGTGAGCCGGCCGAGGTCGACGAACGTGTCGTCGTCGAGCGCCGCGACGGGCCGCTCCGCGCCGGCCGGCCCCACCCGCATCAGCCTCATCGCCCCGCCCCCGTCCGCTCGGCGACATCGCCGGCGGTGTCCAGCGTGCGGTCGATGTCCCCGGCCGGGTGCGCGCCGGAGATGTGGTTGCGTTTCGGGGCAAGGGGCAGCATCAGGAATCCTCGGTCGGTGATCATGCGGTGGACGCTCTGGTAGGCATCGTCGTCGGTGCGCAGCAGGTCGCGGAAGCCCCGGGGCGCGCCTGTGGCGAAGTCGACGGCGAAGATCATGCCCTCGCCGGTGACCCTGCGCCGGTATGTCCCGTTCGGCGGCAGCGCCCGGGCCGCCCGCCGCCCCGGGCCGGTCAGCCCCGGGCCGGTCAGCCGCGGGCCGGTCAGCCGCGGGCCGGTCAGCCGCGGGCCGGTCAGCCGCGGGCCGGTCAGCCGCGGGCCGGTCAGCCGCGGGCCGGTCAGCCGCGGACCGGCAGGCGCAACTCCTCGTGGTCCAGTTCGCGTTCGAGGACGCGCAGCCCCTTGTCCGGCAACTGGCCGGCGTCCCGCCAGCGCAGCAGCTCCTCCCGCTGCGCGTCGATGGCCGTCCGCCGGATGCGCACCGCCGCCTCGTAGCGCTGCGACGCCGGAACCTCGGTCGACTCGGCGGCCTGGAGCAGGTCGAGCCGGCCGCGGTAGCGGGCCAGCCGCCCGCGTAGCTGGGAGCGCATCGACTCGATGACCTCGGCGTTCTCGGGCTCCTCGGTGGCCAGTTGGGCGAGCCGGGCCAGGGCGGCCTCGACGGACGCCGACCGGGCCTCGTTGCGCACGCGCGACTGGTCCGCCTCGTCGGCGCGCAGGCCGAGGGCGCGCACCAGCGGCGCGAACGTGACTCCCTGGCCGACCAGCGTCACCAGCACGACCACGAAGGCGCAGAACAGCAGCAGGTCGCGGTCCGGGAAGGGCGCGCCGCTGTCGGTGGTGAGCGGCAGCGTGAAGATCGCGGCGAGGCTGATCACGCCGCGGGTGCCGGACCAGCTGAGCGCCACGACCTCGCGCCCGGTGAGCCGGCGGGCGTTGCGCGCCTCCCGCTGGGCCTGGCGGGCGGCGCCGGACCCGTCCTCGTCCTCGTCCTCCTCGGAGGCGCCGCCGAGGCGGGTGTGCAGCGAACGGGGCAGCGACTGGGTCAGCAGCAGCCACAGCGGGCGCAGCAGCAGCACCACGCCGACCGAGACCGCGACCGCGGTGACGACGGTGGTGATCTCGTACTGGCGCAGCCCGCGCACGACCGCGGGGAACTGCTGGCCGATCAGCAGGAAGACGAACCCTTCGAGCAGGAAGTCGACCAGCCGCCAGACGGCGCTGGTCTGCAGGCGGCTGGCGCCGGAGGCGAACCGGGGCGCCTCGTGCCCGACGATCAGCCCGGCGACCACCACGGCGAGGACCCCGGAGACGTGCAGTTCCTCGCCCAGCAGGTAGGCGACGAACGGGGTGGCCAGCGAGATGGCGTTGGCCAGCAGGGGGTCCGCGGCCAGCGGCCGGGCCAGGCGCACGGCCCAGGCGACCGCGCCGCCGACGGCGAGCCCGCCGGCCGCGGCGAGCACGAACTTGCCGGCCGCGGCGGGGAAGGAGAACCCGTTGCCGATGGCGGCGGTGACGGCCACGCTGAGCATCGTCAGCGCGGTCGCGTCGTTGAGCAGCCCCTCACCCTGGATGATGGTGACGAGCTTCGGCGGGAGGTTGACCCGCCGGCCCACGGCCAGCGCGGCCACCGGGTCGGGCGGCGCGACCGCGGCGCCGACCGCGATGCCCGCCGCCAGGGTCGCCCCGGCCACGAACAGGTGGAAACCGACCCCGACCACCAGCCCGGTGACCAGCACCAGCACCACCGACAGGCTGACCACGATGCGCAGGTTCCGGCGGATCGCCAGCAGCGACGAGTCGAGGGCCGCGCTGTACAGCAGCGGCGGCAGGACGATCGTGAGCACGATGCGGGGGTCCAGTCGGATGTTCGGCCCCGGCAGGAGCGCGTACACGAGGCCGATCACCGTCAGCAACGCCGCCGCCGGTACGCCGGCGCGCGCCGCGACCCAGCGCGCGATGACGACGACCGCAACGGCCCCCAGGACGAACAGCAGGATCCGCTCAGGACTCACCAGACCATTCCCCCCGCCTCCTGAGCAGCGGTTTACCCCAGCGTAACGGGGGGAAGACCAGCCATGTCGACCGGGGACAGCCGGCGGGGAACGGCGCCGTTCTCCCACCGGTTCGGGGTCCACTGTGGTCGGCGGCTCCGCCCCGCACCGTTCTGGTCAACTACCGGGACCGGGCGCCAACCACCCTCCGGACTTGTAGGAATCGGGGTAATTCGGGCGGCGTAATTCCCGGCGGAGCGGCGGGGGACGCCGGCCGGTCTGTGATTCTGCTCGTGTGGGCACGGGACCTGACGTCGGGGCGGTCGAGTTGCGTGTGCACGGCGTTTCGGGTGCGCCCGCCGAGACGATCCTGGACCACCCGATCGTGTCGCGGGTCGCCGGAGACCAGCACGCCGGGTTCTACCGCCCCCGGCCCGGAACCGGCCCGCCCGGCGGCTGCCTGCCGGGAGTCACCGTCGAGGCGTACCGCTGGGGGGCGCTGACCGCCGGTGCCGCGGCCCGCACCGGGGCGATGCTGCTGCTGTTGCCGTTCATGCTGGGCAACGTCGCGATCTGGCTGCGCCCGCCCGGACCGGACCGGGCCGGGGTGCTGGGCATACTGTGCCGGTTGCTGGCCGGCACCCTCACCGTCGCCTTCATGCTCTCGATGATCGGCGTCACGATGAACCTCGTCGGCTGGCAGTGCGTGCCGTACGTCGAGTGCCGCGCCGGCCGCCCATGGCTGTCCTGGCTCGCCCCGCTGCCGGTGGGCCCGCGCCTGATGTTGCTGTCGCTGCTCCCGCTGCTCGCGTTGCGCCTGTTCTGGGAGATCGGCGCCCGGTCGTCGCGGGCCCTGGAGGGGTTCACCGCGACCGCGCCGACGCCCGCGCCGCCACCGCAGGGCACCGGCCTGGCCAGCCCCGGATTCTGGGACGACGAGCGGATCGCCTACTGGCTGCGCCAGGTCCACGTGGGGCTCGGTGCCAGCACGCTCGACGCCGGCCTGCTCAACGGCCTCTCGGCCGGCCACCGGGGGGTGGTCGGCGTGATACTGCTCTATGCCGCCGGGGCGCTGGTGCTGTTCTGTACGCTGCTGCTCTGCCTGCCCGTGCCGACCGGCCGGACCCAGTCCCGAACCCTGCTGCGCGTGCTGTGGGTCGCCATCGTCGCCGTGACCGGCCTGACCCTCAGCTACGCCGGGCTCAGCGGCAACACCAGAATCGTGGTGGGGCAGTTGCCGGGCTTCGAGGGCAGCGCGGGCGGCCTGGTCACGGTGCAGGGCGTCCTCCTCATGATCATCGCCTTGGTCACGGTGCTGCGCCGGCGACCGGAGCTGTCCGGTGCCCGGCCGTTCCTGCGCGGGCTCGGCACGCCGCTGGTGGGCGCGTTGTCGGTCATCACCGGGACGGCCTTCAGCGCCACCCTGGATTTCCGGGTCGCCGACCTGCTCGACCGCGGTGACATCCCCGACCCGGTCCGGCCGAACCCGCCCACCTTCGGCCCGCTGGAGCCGCCGGTCGCGTACTGGTGGGCCGCGCTCGCCGGGTTGCTCGCGCTGGTGGTCGTCGTCACCGCCGCCGCCGCCACGCTCCTGGGCAGCCGCAGGCGCCGGCGGGCCCTGGCCGACCGCGTGGTGAAGCGGGACTACCCGGATGCGCCTCCGGAGGCGGCACCGCGCCTGGAGGTGGTGCGGCGGACGATCGCGAAGTCCCAGGTGACCGACCGGTTCGGCCCGGTGCTGGCCGCGTTCTTCGTGGTCTCCGCGCTGGGCCTGGCCACCATGGGCTTCGACCTGCTCGGGATCGGGCCCACCCAGCTCGTGGCCCGGGTCAGCGTGCACGGCCGGATGACCGCCGTGACCACCGCGTACGCCACCGACGCCGGCATCTGGGTGCTCAGCCTGCTGGTGCTCAGCCTGGTGATCGTCGGCTTCCGGGCGCGCCGGTCGACCGGGGTCCGGCGGCTGGTGGCGATCGTGTGGGACCTGGGCACCTTCTGGCCGCGCACCGTCCACCCGTTCGCGCCGCCCTGCTACGTCGCCCGCGCCGTACCCGAACTGACCAAGCGGGTGACGGCGCTCGCCGGGCAGGGGCCGGTGGTCATCTCCGGGCACAGCCAGGGCTCGGTGCTGGCCGTGGCCACCATCCTGCAACTGCCCACCACCGCCCTGCCCCGGGTCGCCCTGATGACCAACGGCTCGCCGCTGAGCCGGATCTACGCCCGGCTCTACCCGGCGTACCTGGGGCAGCCCGCGCTGTGCGACCTGGGCGAGCGGCTGGACTGGCGCTGGCGCAACCTGTGGCGGGACACCGACCCGATCGGCGGCGCCATCTTCGACCACCACCGCGGTGGGCAGCTGCCGTGTCCCGACCCGGCGGCCGACCAGGTCGACATCCGGCTCCGCGACCCCAGCGGGGTGACCGTCGACCCGGCGGACACCGTGCCGCCACCCCTGGAGCGGCACTTTCCGTACTACACGAACCCGGCCTACCAGAAGGCCATCCAGGACCTCATCGGCATGGTCAAGTGAGCGGCGCCGGGTGTAGGGGTTCGCGCCGCGTCAGGCCGGCGGCCCGTCGAGGCGCTCGCGTACCGCCGCGGACACGTCGGGCGGCAGCGGGCCCTTCCGGGCGGCGGTGGCGTTCGCCCGGACGTGCTCGGGCCGGGTCGAGCCGACGAGCGCCGAGTCCAGGTCCGGGTGGCTGAGGATGAAGCGGAGAGTACCTCCCTGGGCGGGAGGTTCCGCGCGATGAGGTCCGTTGGCTCCACCACCAGCCACGGCAGGCGCCGAAGCGGTGGCGCCTCGGCCGGTGGCGCCTCGGCCGGCAGTCGCTCGGCCGGCGGATCTGTGAGTGTGGGGCGTCGTGACGGACGACCGCCCCGACGAGGGCCATCACGCGGGAATTCGGCCCGTTTCCCCATCCAACCGATTCGATCGGCCGCCGCCGGCCGCGTCGCTCTCTCCAGCATGGCCGCCGTCCTCGTCGCCCCGTTGCGGGGATGCGGTAGAACGTCCTGGAGACGACGACGTTCGGGCCGGCGGGGGCACAGTGCTCGTTCGTCCAGAACCAACCGACCCGACCGGGTGTGCCGCCGCGCCGGGGCCGAGGAGGAGACTGACCGCATGAGAGCTGGAGTCGTGCTGCTGGCCGTGGTGGCCCTGCTGGTGTTGATCCTGCTGCTGGTACTGGGCTGGGCGGTGGTCACCTACAACCGGCTGGTCCGGCTGCGCACCCAGGTGAGCGCGTCGTGGGCCCAGGTCGACGTGCAGCTCAAGCGGCGGCACTCGCTGATACCCAACCTGGTCGAGACGGTCAAGGGGTACGCGGCGCATGAGCGCGGCACGCTGGAGGCCGTCACCGCGGCCCGCGTCGCCGCCTTGGGCAGCGCCGGGCACGGGCCGGGCCAGCAGGCCGGCGCGGAGAACGCGCTGACCCAGGCGCTGGGCCGGCTGTTCGCCGTCGCCGAGGCGTACCCGCAACTGCGGGCGAACGAGAACTTCCTCGCGCTCCAGTCGGAACTCGCCGGCACCGAGGACAAGATCGCGTACGCGCGGCAGTTCTACAACAGCGCGGTGCAGTCGCTGAACGCGACGATCCAGACGGTGCCGACGAACGTCATCGCCGGCATCGGCGGCTTCAAGCAGGAGACGTACTTCGAGGCCGTGGGCGACGAGCGCGCGGACGTGTCGGTTCGGTTCTGACCGGGCGAAGCCGGTAACGGTATGACCACCCTGCTCATCGAGGCGGGTACCCGCCGCGCCGGCCGCCACGGACCTGCCGGCACCCTCCTCTCGGTACTCGCGGGTTTCGCCGCCGGTTGGGCGCACTTCGTCCACCGCGACGACGGGGACTACCCGGGCCCGGCTGGGGCTGTTCATGGTCGTCACGGTGTTCCTGAGCGGCGTCGCCGGCGCGGTGGATGGGGAACGGGATACCGCCGCCGGTCGTGTGGTCACCGTGCGGGCCAGGCCCGTGGACGCGGCGGGTCATCGAGGTGGCGACCCCGCCGCCCGGCGCGGCGTGGCCGCAGCCGGCCAGCGGCAGCGGCCCGGCCAGCGCCAGCGCAGCGGCCCGGCCAGGAACCTCCGCTGGGTGTCGGCTACGGGGATGCGACGGTCGATGCGGTGGCCAGCACGGGCAGCAGATGCCGGACGCGGGCGTCGATGTCGGATGCCGCGAGATCGATCAAGCCGACTTGATCGATCTCGCGATCGGTGCGGTCACTCCCGGCTACCGAACTTCCTGGCGTGACTCCCGGGCGAGCGCGCGGGCGATGCCGGCGCCGAGTAGGCGGACGCCGCGGGTCGTCGCGGGGTGGAAGCCGGCGAGGTCCTGGGCGCGCCGGATGCGGTAGTCGAGGGTGCGCGGGTGGATGTTCAGGGCCGCCGCGGTGCGCAGGCGGCTCATGTCGTTGCGGTAGTAGACGGCCAGGGTGCCGATCAGATCCGGGCCGGTGGCGAGCCGCCGCACCAGGTCGTCCAGCCAACCATCCACTTCGGGCAGTTGTGCAACGGCGAGTTCGACGAACACGTCGGCCAGCGTGTGCAGGTGGTCCGGCCTGGCCTGGACGGGCGCCGCCCGGCTCACCCGGCGGGCCAGGTCGACGCTCCCGGCGAGGTGACCGGCCCGCCCGGCGGCCGCCCCGACCGAGCAGGGCCGGCCCAGGGCGTCGGCGAGGTTGCGGACCACGGACAGGGCCAGCGCCTGCTCCGCCGCCCCGATCGGCGCGGTCGCCTGCGCCGTGGGCGTCAGTACCACGAACTCGGCGGGTTCGCGCCACATCATCGGGACCCGGTTGGCGTGCAGTAGCGCCTCCACCGTCGCCGCGCGTACCCGTCCCGGGTACCCGCCGGTGTCGCCGTGGATGGTGACCACGGTGACCAGGCGGTGGCCGGCGTCCATGGCCAGGTCCCGGGCCAGGTCGGCGGCGGCGTCGTCGTCGCGGGCCAGCATGAGGGCCAGGCGCTGGACCCGGGACGCGAACGGGGCGGCGCGGCGCTGCCCGGCCAGGAACCCGCGCGTGTAGGCGTCCTGCGCGGTGATGCCCTGCGGGCCCAGCCAGCGCAGCATGCGCATCACCTCGTCGATGTCGTCCGGGCCGGCCGCCTCGTGGATCTCCTGGAGGGTCAGGGTCGAGTGCAGCATGAGGACCTGGCGCTGCGCGGCGGCCGAGACCCGCCGCTCGCCGCGCTCCTCGCCGACCGATTCCATGTAGCGCAGGTCGTCGTCGGTGAACGGTTGCCCGGCCGCGGCGAGGGCGACCGTGCGGCGCCGCAGGGTCACCGCGAAGTCGAGCATGGCGGCCGGCCCACCGCCGGTCACGTCCAGGGCGCGGTAGTCGGCCAGTTCGCGCCGGTACACCTCCACCGCGCGCCGGGCGTTCGCGTCGACTCGCCTGCCAAGCTGCTGGAACAGGTCTCCCACGGGCACCCGCCCTTCGGTCCGGCCGTCGCGCCTGAGCCCGTAGCCTAACGTCGATATTCGTGGTCCCGGCGCGGGCTTATTTACAGGGCTCGTGACTTGTCACAAGAGGGGCGCCCCGGCCTTGTCACGACGAACGGAGACAGCGCCGGCCGGCGCTGTCACGCTATTCGCGTTCGACGATGTGCGGGCCGCCCCGCCCCGTTGGCGGACGCCGGCGGACCCGCCGGCGAAGGGGGACCAGCATGAGGGTAAGACCGTTACGCGGCCTCGCCGCCTGCGCCCTGGCGCTGTCGGTGGCGCTGCTCGGCGCGCCGGCGCCGGCACGCGCCGACGACGGGACCGTGTCGGTCCAGAAGGTGGGCGACACGGTGCTGCGCCTGCTGCGGCTGTACAGCGATGGCGGGCTCTCGCCCGACGAGATCGCCGAACTGGTGAGCCAGGTCATCGGTGCGGTCCGGGGCGCCCAATCCGAGGTGATCACGCACATGGACGCCATCGCCGCGGCGCCGTGGCTCGGCGCGGCGCGGCACCACATCCTCGAGTTCCAGGACATCGAGGTGTTCGAGAACCCGGCGCTGTGGAACTGGACGCAGGCCGTCAGCGGGGACGCCGACACCGCGTTCAGCGTGTTCGAAGCGGTCTCGGACCGAAAGACCGCCAACAACCTCGGCTACGCCATCCACACGCTGTACCCGATCGCGCTGACCGCGCGCACCAAGGCCGGCTTCGGCACCACCCAGATGAAGGAGAACTACCGGCAGGCGTTGACCGCCATCGTGAACAAGCTGATGCCGGTGTGCACCTCCTCGCCCGGCGAGCTGGACTCCCACCCGCTGATCTACCAGGTGGTCCACGACTGCCGCACGCCCGACGGTCGGCGGGTCATTCTCCAGGACTACAAGGTCGGCGGCGATTGGGTGGAGGGGCCCTACACGGCGGAATCGCTTCTCGACGAGGCCGGCAAGAACACCAGCTGGGCGGTGGCCAAGGCCGTCCTGCAAACGATGGCGCAGTAGGAGGGCGACCATGTTGGCGACCATGAGGAAGCGACTCGCGGCGGGCGTCTCCGCCGCCGTGCTGGCCACCGCGGCGCTGGTGCCGACCGGGGCCAAGCCGGCCCGGGCGATCGACCCGGGCACGGTGATCACGATCATCCAGTTCGCCTCCGCCGCGTACTCGTACTTCCAGGGTTCACAGCGCGGCGGCCTGACCCTGGAGCAGGCGACCAGCCAGATGCTCAGCGCGGTGAACGCCTCCCGAGACGCGATCAACGCGCACGCGGACGCGCTGGCCGTGGCCGAGGCGACCGGCTGCGTCCGGCACCACGTGCTGGAGTTCGCCGACCTCGAGGAGTTCCCGCTCGCCCTCAAGCAGATGTGGGCGCAGGACGTGACCGCCTGCGTCACCCTGATCGACGCCCTGTGGGGCGCGGTCGGGGAGACGAACGCGCTGGCCAGGAACGAACTCGGGATCCTACTCGGCGCGATCGGTCCGATCGCGCTGATCGCCCGGGCGCAGGCCCGGTTCAGCACCACGGACCTGACCGCGCTGCTCGTCGCCGCGTTCAAACGGGCCCGCACGCACTTCACGCCGTACTGCTACGGCGTCTTCTACGGCGTCAACGAGGAGTTCTGGATGTACCACCCGGAGCCGGTCTGGCTGGACGGCGGCTACTTCTGCCAGGGCGGCTACGACGTCCCCACCCGCACCACGCTCGGCTCGGCCTCGGCCAGCGGCATCGGCCTGTTCCAGGGCGGCATGCTCGTCCAGTACGACTTCAGCCCGCTGATCGCGGCGTCCTCGAGGCAGACGGCGCACGGGGTGGCGGTCGCCGCCCTGGCCCAACTGGAGCCGTAGCCGCGGCTACGGCTGTGTCACGTCGGGTGCGGGCGGTTCGGTAACCCCTCGGCGGGCGCGGGTGGTGCCGCCCATGGGCGGCACCGCGGTCGATGAAGCGGAGGTCGGGCCGGCCCGGGCCCGGCCTACCGCGACCCGTCGTCGCCGTGCGGGTCTCGGTCAGCGGCGAGGCTGCTCCGGCGGCAGTGGTCCTCCGGCGAGACAGCGAGCCCGGGGGACTACTGCCCGTCGGGCGGGCGGCGGTAGACGGAGACGTGGGACGGCGACTCGGTGGTGAACGGCGTGCCCGCCCAGTCCGCGTGCCTGGACTCCAGGTCGAGGCCGGCGAGCCGGGCCATGAGGTCCAGTTCGGCGGGCCAGGCGTAGCGGTGCGGGCCGCGGAACACCCGCGCCGCGCGGCCCTCGCCGAACCGGAAGTGGTTCGAGACGAGGTGCTGGCGCACGACGTCGTAGGTGTCCACGCCCAGGTACCCCGGTTCGGACCAAAAGACCAGGGCGTCCTGCCCGGGTGGCACGCGGCGTAGCTGCGGTACCTCCAGTTCGATGACGAACCGGCCGCCGGGCGCCAGGTGCCGCGCCGCGTTGCGGAAGCAGGCAACCTGCTCGTCCTGGCCGAGCAGGTTGGAGATCGTGTTGTAGACGAGGTAGCGAGCGGGTACCTGCCCGGCGCGGTCGCGGTGCGCGGCCGATCCCGCACCCTGTCCACCGACTTTCCCGGGGCACGCCCCTCCCTGGCGCACGGCCGATCCGACAAGAGATTCTGTCTTGACAACAAAAGTTGTCGGTGACAGGCTATCCGCATGTTCGACGTGGCGGTGATCGAGGACCCGGCCGTGGCCGCGGTCTCGCTGGAGCCGACGCGGGCCCGGCTGCTGGCCCAGCTCGCCGAGCCGGCGTCCGCGTCGGCGCTGGCCGAGCGGGTCGGGCTGGCCCGGCAGAAGGTGAACTACCACCTGCGCGAGCTGGAGCGGCACGGCCTGGTGGAGCTGGTCGAGGAGCGCCGCAAGGGCAACATGACCGAGCGGGTGCTGCGGGCCACCGCGGCCTCGTACGTGATCTCCCCGGTCGCGCTGGCGGCGGTGGCACCGGACCCCGGTCGCGCCCCCGACCGGCTGTCGGCGCGCTGGCTGCTCGCCCTGGCCGCCCGGCTGGTGCGCGACGTCGGCACGCTCATCACCGGCGCGGCGCGGGCCAACCGGCCGGTGGCGACGTTCGCGATGGCGGGCGAGGTGCGCTTCGCCTCGGCCGCCGACCGGGCCGCCTTCGCCGACGAATTGGCCCGCACGGTCAGCACGCTGGTCAGCCGCTACCACGACGAAAATGCCGCCGGGGGGCGCACGCACCGGGTCGTCGTCGCGATCCATCCCGCGGTGCCCACCCGCGCGCCCGAGCCCGAGACGAGGGAGCCCTGAGATGGGTCACGCATGGGAGCAGCACGACGAGGTCGAGGTCGACGCGACGCCGGAACAGGTGTGGCAGGCGATCGCCACCGGCCCCGGGTACGACTCCTGGTTCATGGGGCGCACCGAGGTCGAGTCGGGCGAGGGCGGCGCCGTCCGCACCGACATGGGTGGCTACGTGATGGAGTCCACGATCACCGCGTGGGATCCGCCGCGGCGGTTCGCCTACCGCGAGAACGAAGGCCCGGACGGGCGCTTCGTCGCGTTCGAGTTCCTCGTCGAGGGGCGCGAGCGGGGCAGCACGGTGCTGCGCATGGTGAGCAACGGCTTCCTGCCCGGGGACGACTGGGAGGCCGAGTACGACGCGATGCGCAAGGGCGGGGCGATGTACTTCGCCACGCTCGTCGCGTACCTCACCCACTTCGCCGGCCGGACCGCGACGCCGGTCACCGCCGCCGGCCCGACGGTGCCGGACCTCGGCGCGGTGTTCGGCCGGCTCCCGGCCGCCCTCGGCCTGGCCGCCGCGCCGGCCACCGGCGACCGGGTGCGCGTTGCCGGTGGGGGCGTGCCACCGATCGACGGGGTCGTGGACTTCGTCAGCCCGGACGCGATCGGGGTGCGCACGCCGGACGCGCTCTACCGCTTCATCCGCGGCTTCTTCGGCCAGGTGGTGGTCACGCACCACCTGTTCGTCGAGGGCGTGGACCGCGCGGAGACCGAGCGGGCGTGGCGGGCCTGGCTGGCCCACCTGTCCGCCTGAGAAAAAACACGGAGGGAACCAGAAATGCGAAAGATCGTCAGTGGCCTGTTCATCTCGCTCGACGGCGTGGTCGAGGCCCCCAACACGTGGCACTTCCCGTATTTCGACGAGGAGATGGGCGGCGCCGTGCAGGCCATGACGGCCGGCGGCGACGCGATGCTCTTCGGCCGCCGCACCTACGAGGAGATGGCCGCCTACTGGCCCACCTCCACGGACGACTTCGCCGAGTACATGAACGGCAGCCCCAAGTACGTCGTCTCCAACACCCTGACCTCCGTCGACTGGCAGAACTCCACGCTGGTCAGCGGGGACGCGATGAAGGAACTGGCCCGCCTCAAGGAGGAGCCGGGCGGAAACATCAGCATGACCGGCAGCGGCACGCTCGTCCGTGGCCTGCTGCGCGAGGGCCTGCTGGACGAGCTGCACCTGCTGGTACACCCGATCCTGGTCGGCAGCGGCAGGCGGCTGTTCGACGACGGCCCGCAGGTGCCGCTGCGCCTGGCCGACTCGCAGACGTTCGGCTCCGGGGTGCTGCACCTGACGTACGAGCGGGCGGCGTAACCCGCCGAGGTGGTGCTACTGGGAGCCGGCCGGGCGCCGGCTCCCAGTACGTTTCGCGGAAACGGGGTGACCGCTGGGCGCCCGGCCGGTGAGAATGCCGCCCATGCCGCAGGCCGTTCCGCACACCCGCCGCATCCGGGCAGTTCTTGTCGATGGCCGCCCCCGGTGCTGCGCGGGTCGGTCGATCCCCGGGGCATAACGGTGGGCGGTCGCGCCCTTCGCCGGGTTCAATGGCCTGCGTCCCCGCTCGCGGGACAAGCCCGACCTGGAGGGACGATGCGGATCCTCGTGGTGGACGACGACGCGGCGGTGCGCGACTCACTCGCGCGGTCGCTGCGTTTCGAGGGGTACGAGGTGGCGATCGCGCCGGACGGGCAGGTCGCCCTCGACGCCATCGCCGGGCGCGAACCCGACGCGGTGATCCTGGACGTGAGCATGCCCCGGCTGGACGGGCTCCAGGCGTGCCGGCGACTGCGCGCCGAGGGATGCCTGCTGCCGGTGCTGATGCTCACCGCCCGGGACAGCGTCGGCGACCGGGTCGCCGGGCTGGACGCGGGTGCCGACGACTACCTGGTCAAGCCGTTCGCGATGCAGGAGTTGCTGGCCCGGCTGCGCGCCCTGCTGCGGCGCACACTGCTGGCGACGCCCGGCGGGGAGTCGCGCCCGGGGGCCGGCGGCAAGGTGCTCGCCTTCGCCGACCTGCGGCTGGATCCCGGCACCCGGGAGGTGTGGCGGGGCGAGCGCCCGGTGCGCCTGACCCGTACCGAGTTCTCGATCCTCGAGGTGTTCCTGCGCCACCCGCGGCAGGTGCTGACCCGCGCCGCCCTGTTCGAGCAGGTGTGGGGGTACGACTTCGGGGAGACCTCGAACAGCGTGCACGTCTACCTCGGGTACCTGCGCCGGAAGCTGGAGGCCGAGGGCGAGCCGCGCCTGCTGCACACCGTGCGCGGCGTCGGGTTCGTGCTGCGCGAGGAGCCGCTCTGATGGCGCCCCCGGTGGCCCTGTGGCGCCGGCTGGACCGGTGGTGGCGCCGGCGCACCCTGCGCGACCGGCTGGCACTGCTGGTGACCGGCGCGGTCGCGGTGGCGGTGCTGGGCCTGGCCGGGGTGGCCTGGGGCGCGGTGAGCATCATCCTGCACCGCCAGGTGGAGTCGGAACTCACCGCGGACGGGCGCACCATCGCCGCCGAGCCCGAACAGTGGCGCGCCGCGCCGGGCCGGCCGGGAAAGTCGGGCCAGCGGGAGAACCGCCGGCGGCTGCACCGCGAGCTCGGGTCCCGCTGGCAGATCCTGGCCCGGGACGGCGCCGTCACCAGCGCCGTCGCCGCCGAGCCGCTGCCGGTTACCGACGGCGCACGGCGGGTCGCCGCCGGCCGGGCCGACCGGTTCGAGGAACGGGTCCGCATCGACGACGATACGTACCGAATGCTGACCCTCCCGGCCCGCGGCGGCGGCGCGGTCCAGGTGGCCGTGAGCGAGGAGCCCACCACCACGTTCCTGACCGCCTTCGCCGTGCTGCTGGCCGCCGGGTGCGCCGTGGGCATCGCGACCGCCGCGCTGCTCGGCCGGATGGTCGCCCGCGCCGGGCTGGCCCCCGTGCAGCACCTGACCGAGGCGGTGGAGGGCGTCGCGGCCACCATGGACCTCACCCGGCCGGTCCCGGTCAGCGGCGAGGACGAGATCGCCCGCCTGGCCCGGTCGGTGAACACGCTGCTCGTCGCCATCGACTCCGCCCGCCGCGCCCAGCGCACGCTGGTCGAGGACGCCAGCCACGAGCTGCGCACCCCGCTGACCAGCATCCGCACCAACATCGAGCTGCTGCTGACCATCGAGCGGCAGCCCGAACTGGCCCACCGCCTGCCGCCGGAGGAGCGGGCGAAGCTGCTGCGCGACCTCGACGCGCAACTGGTCGAGCTGACCACGCTGACCAGCGAACTGGTCGAGCTGGCCCGCGAGGAGGCCACCCGGGAGACCCCGGAACGGGTGGACCTCGCCGACGTGGTCGAGGCGGCGGTCGCCCGGGTCCGCATCCGCGCGCCCGCCGTCACCGTCGCCACCGACCTGCGCCCGGTCGCGGTGCACGGCCGCCCCGGCGAGCTGGAGCGGATGGTGCTCAACGTGCTCGACAACGCGGCCAAGTGGAGCCCGGCCGGTGCCACCGTGCGGACCACCCTGCGCCGCGAGAACGCCGGCCACGCCGTCCTGACCGTGGCCGACACCGGCCCCGGCATCGACCCCGTGGACCTGCCGCACGTCTTCGAACGCTTCTACCGCGCCACCGCCGCCCGGGGTACGCCGGGCTCGGGTCTCGGCCTGGCGATCGTCGCGCAGACCGCCGGCCAGCACGGCGGCACGGTCACCGCGGGCCCGAACGCGCCGCACGGAACCATCGTCACGATCCGCCTGCCCGCGTTACCCGTCACCTGACGATGATTCCCCTCCCGCGCGGCGCTTGGCGGGGGCAGCCCGGGGCGAGATCTTGGTACGACACGCCGCATTTCTGGCCAGATCGAAAGCAGCGGGGTGGCCCCTTGCCTCGGGGCGCGCGGCGGGACAGGCTGGTGATTGTCAACGATGTTGTCGACTAGAGGGGGCGGCATGGCCGACGCGGGCCGGGTGTGCGTGGCCGTCCTGGGCCTGGGTGAGGCGGGCGGCGAGATCGCGCGGGACCTGGTCCGGGCCGGTGCCGAGGTGCGGGGGTACGACCCGGCCGTCGGGGCGCCGGAAGGCGTCACCGGATGCCGCGACGAGAGCGACGCGGTGACCGGCGCGTGCGTGGTGCTGAGCGTGAACAGCGCCGCCGACGCGCTCACCGCCGCCCGGCGCGGCGCGCCCGCGTTCGCCCCGGGCGCGGTCTGGGCCGACCTGAACACCGGGAGCGCCGGACTGAAGCGCGCCCTGGCCGGCGAGCTGGCGCGGACCCCCGGGCTGTTCGCCGACGTCGCCCTGATGTCGCCGGTGCCGGGCCGGGGGCTGCGCACCCCCATGCTGGCCAGCGGCGCCGGCGCGGAGGCGTACCGGGCGGTCATGGTGCCGCTCGGCGCGGCGGTGGAGGTGCTGCCCGGCGAGCCGGGCGACGCCGCCACCCGCAAGCTGCTGCGCAGCGTCTTCTTCAAGGGGCTGGCCGCGGCCGTGGTGGAGGCGCTGGCCGCGGCGCGGGCGGCCGGGTGCGAGGACTGGCTGCGTGCGAACATCGCCGACGAGCTGACCCGCGCCGCGCCGCAGACCGTGGACCGGCTGGAGCGCGGCTCCCGCCGGCACGCCGCACGGCGGGTCCACGAGATGGCCGCGGCCGTCGAGTTGCTGGGCGAGCTGGGTGTGCCGGCGCGGGTCGCGGCGGCCAGCCGGGATCTGCTTGCCGAACTGGCGGCCGGGCCGCCGGGTCACACCGATGCGGGCTGACGGACCGCGTACACCGCGCTGACGGCCGGCGTCACCGGCCGCCAGCGCGGCAGTGGACTTTCGGAAGGGCATGGTCGGCCGCGCGGACCCGGACGACGACCGGCGGCGTTGCCGGATCACCCGGTCTGCGGCTGCCTTGGCCGTGAGCGCCTCGGCGCCAAGGGCGACCGGGAGACAAACACCGCCTGCGCCCTGCCGGGATCGCCGCCCGGGCCTCGTGACCGACCACTCGCTATCCGATAGTGCAGGGCAGCCCGTTCAGCGAGAAGCCGGCCGGCGCGGCGTTGCTGGCCGTCCACTGCCCCTGGATGCCGAACGTCACGCTGCCGTCGGGCGCGATCCGGTTGTTCCATCCCAGGTTCCGCGCCGTGACGTCGGTGCCGGACTGGGTGACCGCGGCGCTCCAGTACGAGGTGACCCGCTGGTCGCCCGGGAAGCTGAAGGCCAGCGTCCAGCCGTCGATCGCGGTCCGGCCCGTGTTCGCGACCGTCACCGAGGTGACGAACCCGCCCGTCCACTCGGACTGCGTGTGGTACGTGACCCGGCAGGTGGGCGGCGGGAGGGTCGGCGTCACCGTCGGTGTGGCAGTCGGGTTGGTGGTCTCGACCGGGACCATGTTGGACGATGCTGACAGGTTGCCCGCCGCGTCCCGGGCGCGCACATAGAAGATGTTGCGGTACGCCGAGGAGGACAGCGCGGCCGGGTAGGTGGTAGACGACACGGTGGCCAGCAGCGTCGAGAGATACAACCCGTCGAACCGATACACGTCGTACCCCACCACGCCCACGTTGTCCGTGGCCGGCGACCAGGTCAGCACGACGCTGGTGGCGGTGACGCCCGAGGCGGCCAGGTTCGCCGGCGCGGTCGGCGGTGTGGTGTCCGGCCCGGTGTCGGTGGCCGGGGTGACGACCGAGATCGGGGTGCCCAGCGACTGGTGGCCCAGGCCGTCCCGGGCGCGCACCGAGAAGTGGTACTGGCCGGTGGCCCGGATGCCGGTGGTGATGGTCGCCGTGGTGACGTTGCCGAGGCGCACGCTCCACGCGATGTCGTTGAAGGACTCGGTGTAGGTGATGTCGTACCCCTCGATGGCGCAGCAGCCCGGGGTCGAGGCCGTCCAGGACAGCGTGACGGAGGTGGTCCGGACGCTCGTGGCGACCAGGTTGGTCGGGGCCGACGGCGGGAACGGCGAGGTGTTCGGCGTCGTGGGCGGGGGTGTGGGGGGCGGCGGCGCGACGGTCGCCGCGACCGGCAGCGGGGCCGGTGTGCTTCCGGCGCTCGCGCCGGGCACGGCGGCCAGGCCGATCGCGATCATCGCGGCCGGCAGGGTGAAGGTGGCCAGCAGCGCCGGCCAGAGACGACGGGGCGAGGATGCGGAGCGGGCACCAGACATCCCTCGACAGTGCGGCAAGGCATCGATATCCGTCAAGCTTCATCGGTCAGGTGGGCGGCGGGGCCGGATGGTGGCCCTATCTGCTGCATCCATCCCTCGATAGGGTAGGTTAGGGAGCGATGAGGAACGAGATGTACTCGGTCGAGCAGGTCGCCGAGCGGCTGGGGCTACACGTGCGCACGGTGCGTGGCTACATCCGGTCCGGGCGGCTGCGCGCGGTGCGGATCGGTAAGCAGTACCGGATCGCCCACGCCGACCTGGCCGCGCTGACCGGGCAGTCGGCGCCGGCGGCGGGCGGCTCGCCGGCAGCGGTGGAGGTGTCGAGCATCGTGCAGATCGGCGGCGTCGGCCCGACCGCCGCCGACCGGTTGGGCACGTTCATCCACGCCGCCGCGAACACCGGTGCCGGCGCGGGCCAGCCGCCGCCGCGCGTCCAGACCATCTACGAGGAGGAACGGAACCGGATGAGAATCGTGATCCTGGGCGGCCCCGCCGCGAGCGCCGAGCTACTCCGCATGATCGACTCGGTCGTCGACGCGATCCTGGACCGCGGCGACGGGCTGCCCGGCGGGGAGGTCGGCGGTGCCTGACGAGGTGCTCCAGCGGGCCGGGGTGACCGTGCTGGTCTGCGACCCGGCCGGCCCTCCGGTGGCGACCGTGCAGGACGCGCTCGACCTGATCGGCGCGGCGTTCCTCGGCGCCGAGGTGGTGGCCGTGCCGGCGAGCCGGCTGGACGAGGACTTCTTCGACCTCGGCACCCGCTTCGCGGGCGAGGTCATGCAGAAGTTCGTCAACTACCACCTGCGCCTGGCGGTGATCGGCGACATCTCCCGGCACCTGGCCGCGAGTTCCGCCCTGCGCGCCCTGGTCCAGGAGTCGAACTCGGCGGACCACGTGTGGTTCGTCCCCGACCTGGAGGCGCTGGACGAGCGGCTGCACGCCGCCCGGGAGCGCCTCGGGCCGCGCGGCCGGGCGCGGTAGCGGCCGATCAGCGCCGCGCCGATCCGGGCAGTCGCCCAGATGAGGTGCCACGTGGCCAGCTTCCGGTGCATCCTGCGGCACGCGTTCCGCGAGGGTTACCGGAGCGGGCAGCGCGCCTGTACCTTGTGGACCCACTCGCGGACGGGCGCCCTCTCGCTGTACGAGCGGGTAGGCATGAGCGTCCGCCGATCCTCCACCATCCACCGCAAGCCGCTCTCCTGAACCCGCCCCCGCTCCCATCGTGGGTCAGTGGGTGGGGTCCGGGGTGGGGGTGAAGGCGTTGAGGAAGCGGTCGCGGAAGGCGTTCATCGGCCACACCGGCGCGCCCGGGCCGGGTTTCAGGCCCGGTTGCCAGTTCCAGCCGGCGATCCGGTCCAGGACCGCCTGGTCCCGGGTCACGATCGTGATCGGCACGTCGTGGCTGGCGCCGTCGCCGCTGACGATCGGCGAGGGCTGGTGGTCGCCGAGGAAGACCAGCACGATGTTGTCGTCGCCGTACCGCTCGACCCAGCTGACCAGTGTCTCCAGGCAGTACTGGAGCGACCGGCCGTACTCGGTGCGCACCGCCGCCGGGTCCTGCCAGATGACGCTCTTGGGCTGGCCCTCCTCGGCGATCTCGGCGTACCGGGAGCCGTCGCCGAGCGCGTCCCAGTCCAGCGTCCGGGGCAGCGGGGCCCACGGCAGGTGGCTGGAGACCAGGTGGATCTCGGCCATTATCGGCGCGTGCGTCGGGCCGTGCTCCAGGGCCTGGAACCGGCGCAGGGAGAACTGGTCCGGCATGGGTGCCCAACTGAACTTCGGGCCCGCGTACCCGAGGTTGCGCGAGTCGTACACCTTGTCGATGCCGTAGAACCGGCTCTCCGGCCAGGCCCGCACCACGCCGGGCATGACGCCGACGGTCTGCCAGTCCGCCCGCCGGAAGGCCGCGGTGAGGGTCAGCCGGTCGCTGGAGACCAGGGTGCGGTAGCGCTGCTGGTTGTTGATCCACAGTCCGGACAGGAACGTGGAGTGGGCCAGCCAACTGCCGCCGCCGAAGGTGGGCGAGGTGAGGAAGGCGCTGCGGGCGTCGAAGCCCGCGGCGGCCAGGCGGTGGGTGCCGTCGGCCAGCACCGGGTCGACCTGGGCGGCCAGGTGCGGGTCGGTGAACGCGACCCGGCCGTAGCTCTCCACGAAGGTGACCAGCACGTCCTTGCCGCGCAGGGCGGACAGCAACCGGTCGGCCGGGACGTCGCGGAAGTCGTCCCGGTCGGCCTGGGCGGCGAACGCCCGCTGGTCGCGCAGGCCGGCGCTGACCTGGTGGACCCGGTTCTTCAGCAGGCCGGTCGTGGTGCGGGCGGCGACCGGCAGCCCGGGGACGAGTTGGGCGCCGAGCGCGGCGCACGCGATCCAGGCCACGGCGGCCACGCCGGCGCCCCGCGCGGTGGCGGTCTCGTGCCGGACCAGCAGGCGGGTCAGCCGCAGCACCGCCAGCGCCATCCCGGCGAGGACCGCCAGGACCAGCAGCACCAGGCCGACCGCCGCGGCGATCGCGCCCGCCCGGCCGAGCGAGTCGACCAGGAAGCCGTACGCGTCGTCGAACAGGACCCAGTCCAGGACCAGGTCGAACGGGCGGTTGAGGACCTCGTAGAAGCCCATGTCCAGCAGCTTGACCACGGTCAGCAGGCCAAGGCCGGCACCGGCCACCACGGCCGCCACCCGGCGCGGCGCGGGACGCAGGACCAGCAGGACCACGGCGCCGGCGATCGCCTCGACGGGGATGCGCGCGAACGCGCTGGGGTGCAGGCGGCCGAGCCGGTTCGGCAGCAGCAGGGCCGACAGGACGAGCACGGCGGCGGCGCCGGTGACGGTCCAGCGGAGCGCGACGCGAAGCCGACCGGGACCGGCCACCGGCCCCTCGGCGTCGCCCGCCGCGTCGGTCTCCCCGGGCTGCTCGGGCTCCCCGGGCGCCTCAGGCGCCTCGGGGTCGGCGTCGTCGGGCGTCGCGGATTGCTGTTTCGCTTGGCGCAGGCGCGTGATGAGCGACAATCCCCGAACCCTTTCCTCAGGCGATCACGTCAGTGGGCACCCGTGCGCGTGCCGCCGGCACCCGCCCTTGGTACGGCGGCCGGCGGTCGAGGGTTCAGTCCGGATCGTCGCTGTGCGACGACAAACCGGCGCGTTCGGGCCGCTACCGGGACCGCTTCCGGCGCACGGCCCGACCGTCCCCGCCGGCCGGACCGTGCGCCGAGGCCGTCATTCGTTGCGCGCGGTCTCCGGTCCGGTGATCCGGCGCAGGATCGGCAGCGTGGCGGCGATGATCCCGAGGGCGGCGGCGAGCCCGGCGATCGTGATCGCGTAGTAGCCGGCGCCGGGCGCGTGGACGGTGTAGCCCATCTGGGCGCGCAGGAACAGGTGCGCGGCGAAGAACCCGGTGCCGGCCGCGACCACCGCCGCGGTCAGCAGCGGCGCGGCGCTCTCCAGCCCCACCACGCGGCGCAGCACCCCGAGCGGGACCCCGGTCAGCCGCAGCATGCTGAACGGGCGCTTGCGCTCGGTGAGTCCACCCGCGACGCTGACCGCGAGGCTGCACCCGGCGATGGCGAGGCTCGCGAGGATCACCACGTTCGCCAGCTGCTGCCAGCCGATCATCGTGCGCGCGTTGGCGGCCCGCCACTCGGCCTCGGTGAACGACGTGAGGCGCTGCGGGAAGGCCGAACCGACCGCGGTGCGGGCCCGCTCGATCGCGCCCCGGCTGCCGTCGGTGGCCACCACGATGGACATCGCCGGCATCGCTGCGAGTGCCTCGGGGGTCACGTCCGCGGCGGGCCATAGCTCGGTGGCCGTCAGATCGGAGTCCACCCACGCCACGGTGGCGCCGGGCGCGCACCGCCCGAATGCCGGCACCCGGGCGATGTCCGCGCAGAGGGCGAGGTCTAACGGGTGCCACTGCTCGCCGGGCCGCGGCCACATGTCCTCCGGCGACACGTGCACGATCGCCGCGCCCTCGACGCCGTCCACCGCCGCCAAGGCCGCCGGTACCCGGGCGTTGGCCAGCGGCTCCGGCCGGAAGATCATGATGAGGTTGCCCCCGGCGTCGCCCTTCGGCGGCGCCCCCCGCTCGGCCACGATCGTGCCGATCACGCCGACCGCGACGCTGGCCACGAACAGGGCGAGGACCAGGCCGCTGATCGACCGGAAGCCGGCCTGCGGGTTGTCGGCCAGGCGCCGGGCCGCGATCAGCGTGGCGGGGCGGCGGGTGCGCCGCGCCAGCAGCCGGGAGCCGACCATGGTGAGCCAGGGACCGGCGATGACCAACCCCGCCATCACCATGAGGAAGCCGGGCAGGAACACCGCCACCTGGCCGCGCCCGGTCTGCGGCAGGTGGCCGAACAGGAACGGCAGGACCGGGTGGCCCGACCTTCCGATCATGAAGTAGGCCAGTTCGGCCAGGCCCAGAGCGAGCGGGATCAGCCGGTACGCCCGGGGCGGGCGCGGCGTGGCCCGGCGGGTGACCTCGCCCGCGTCGGGCACGAGGATGCCGGCCAGGCAGTGCAGCAGGGTGGACTTGCCGGAGCCGCTCGGCCCCATGACGGCCACGATCTCGCCCGCCTCGGCGGCGAGGCTGGCGCCGCGCAGGGCCGGCGTCCGGCCGAACGACAGGGCCAGGTCGCGGGCCTCGATCAGCGCGGTCACGGGCGTACCTGGGCGGCCAGGGCGTCCAGCCGGGCCGCGGTCAGCTCGATCCACCGCAGGTCGGCCTCCAGGTGGAACAGGGCGTGGTCGGCGAGGAGGGAGTCGACCAGCGTGCCGGAGCGGCGCAGTTCGGTCAGCTCCCGCATCCGTCGCAGGTGCGCGGCGCGCTGGGCGTCCAGGTACTCCTCCGCCGGGCGGCCGAGCAGCAGCGCCAGCCCGACCTTGGCGAACAGCACGGTCTGTAGGTGCGGCTCGGCCGGTTCCGGCTCGCGCAGCCATGCGTCCACCTCGGTGGCGCCGTGGTCGGTGATCACGTACCGCTTGCGCTCCGGCCCGGCGCCGGGCTCGACCTCGCTGATCACCACCTTGCCGTCCCGGGCCAGCCGGCCGAGGGTCGCGTACACCTGGCCGTAGGAGAGGGGGCGGTCGCGCCCGAACAGGGTGTCGTAGTCGCGCTTCAGGTCGTATCCGTGACTGGGCTCGCGTTCCAGCAGGCCGAGGAGGGTGAGGGGGACGCTCATGCGGCGGACTATATGCTGAGAGTATACGCTCAGCAAATAGTCACCCATTGATCATGCGGTCGGGGGGCGCTGCGATGATCGGACGCATGACCGCGACCGCACCGACCGTCCCGCTCCCGCACGGCGCCGCCCTGCCCATGCTCGGCCTCGGCACCTGGCCGATGGACGACGCCGAGGCCGAGCGCGTCGTCGCGGACGCCATCGGGGCCGGGTACCGGCTGATCGACACCGCCGAGAACTACGGCAACGAGCGGGGCGTGGGACGCGGGCTGCGCGCCGCGGGCATCCCGCGTGAGCAGGTGTTCGTCACCACGAAGTTCAACCGGCGCTGGCACGGCGTGGACCTGGTGCGCGAGGCGTTCGAGCGCGGCCTGGACCGCCTCGGTCTGGACTACGTCGACCTGCTGCTCATCCACTGGCCGAACCCGGACCAGGACCGGTACGTCGAGGCGTGGCAGGGGCTGGCGCGGCTGCTGGCGGCGGGCCGGCTGCGCGCCATCGGCACGTCCAACTTCAAGCCCGCCCACCTGGAGCGGATCATCGACGCCACCGGCGTGCTGCCGGACGTGAACCAGGTTCAGCTCAGTCCCCTGGTGACCCGGGAATCCACCCGGGAGTTCCACGCCAGGCACGGGATCGTCACGCAGTCCTGGTCGCCCATCGGCGGGCAGAAGACCGACGTGCTGCGCGAGCCGGTCGTCACCGAACTGGCCCGGCGCTACGGGCGCACCCCGGCGCAGATCGTGCTCCGCTGGCACGTCCAGCTGGGGCTGGTCGCCATCCCCAAGTCCAGCGATCCGCAGCGGCTGCGCCAGAACCTGGCCATCTTCGACTTCGCCCTCGCGGACGAGGACGCCGCGGCGCTCACCGCCCTCGACCGGGGCGACGCGGCGGGCGCCGACTCCGACGCCTTCGGTCACTGACCGCCCGCCCGGCGCCCCGATCTCGGGGCTACCCGGTCTCTCGGCGGCCCGGTCTCGGGGGCTGCCCGGTCTCCCCCGGCTAGCCGGTCTCCTCGGTGGGGGTGGCGAGGCCCGCGCGCTCGTCGCGTTCTGCCCACGCCAGCAGCGGCGCCAGCGAGTGGGCCACGTCGTCGATGCCGGCGTGCAGGTCGCCCAGCTTCGCGTACCGGGCGGGGACGGTGGCGATCGTGAAGTCGCGGGGGTCCACGTCGTCGATCTCCTCCCACCCGACCGGGGTGGAGACGGTCGCCTCCGGGTTGCCGCGCACCGAGTACGCGCTGGCGATGGTGTGGTCGCGGGCGTTCTGGTTGTAGTCCACGAACAGCGACCTCGGGTCGCGGTCCCGGCGCCACCAGGTGGTCGTTACGTCCTCCGGCGCCCGGCGCTCCACCTCCCGGGCGAACGCGAGCGCGGCCCGGCGCACGTCGCCGAAGCCCCACTCCGGCGCGACCCGGACGTACACGTGCAGCCCTCGGCCGCCCGAGGTCTTCGGGTACCCGGCGATACCCAGCTCGTCCAGCACCTCGTGGACCACGTGGGCGACCCGCCGGACCGTGGCGAAGTCGCACTCGGGCATCGGGTCCAGGTCGATCCGCCACTCGTCCGGGCGCTCGGTGTCCGCCCGGCGGGAGTTCCACGGGTGGAACTCGACGGTGGACATCTGCACCGCCCAGATGACCTCCGCGAGCCGGGTGACACACGGCTCGTCGGCGTGCCGCCCGTACCGGGGAAAATGCACCCGCACCGTGCCGAGCCACGGCGGCGCGCCCTGCGGTACCCGCTTCTGGTGGACCTTCGGCCCGCCGGTGCCGTCCGGGAAGCGGTGCAGCATGCAGGGGCGCTCGCGCAGCGCGCGGACGATCCCGTCGCCGACGCTCAGGTAGTAGTTGGCCAGGTCCAGCTTCGTCTCGCCGCGGGCCGCGAAATACACCCGGTCCGGGTTGGAGACGCGCACCGTGTGGTCACCGACCTCGAGTTCCACCGCTGGGGACTTGCCCGTGCCCGCCATCACCTCAACCTAGTGCCGCGAAGCGGGTCGGTCGCCCGAGCCCGGCCGGATCGGTAGCCTTCAGCGGGTGACCGATACCCCTGAGGCGCACGGGATACCGTCCGCGGCGATCGAGTCATTTCTGGACGCGGGCGAGGCGGGCATCGACGCCCTGCACGGCATGGTGCTCGCCCGGCACGGCCGCGTCGTGGCCGAGGGCCGGTGGCGCCCCTACCGGGCGGGGCTGCCGCACGCCCTGTTCTCGGTCAGCAAGAGCTTCACCTGGACCGGGGTGGGGCTGGCGGTCCACGAGGGGCGGCTGTCCCTCGACGACCCGGTGCTGAAGTTCTTCCCCGACGCGGCGCCCGCCGAGGTGAGCGACCGACTGGCCGCGATGCGGGTCCGGCACCTGCTCACCATGACCAGCGGTCATACCGGGGAGACCACCGAGCTGTTCACGCAACGGCGCGACGGCGACTGGGCCCGCGGTTTCCTGGAGCTGCCGGTCGAGCACGAGCCGAGCGTCCACTTCGCCTACAACAGCGGCGCCAGCTACCTGCTCTCCGCGATCGTGCAGCGGCGCACCGGCGAGACGCTGCTCGACTACCTGCGGCCCCGGCTGTTCGACTCGCTCGGCATCGCCGACCCGACCTGGGAGACCTGCCCGCGCGGGATCAGCGCCAGCGGCTGGGGCCTCGCCCTGCGCACCGGCGAACTGGCCCGGTTCGGTCAGCTCTACCTCAACGGGGGCGTCTTCCAGGGCCGGCAACTGGTCCCGGCGGAGTGGGTCCGGGAGGCAACCGCGTGGCAGGTCAGCAACGGCCGGCCGGACGCGCCGTCCGACTGGTCACAGGGGTACGGGTACCAGTTCTGGCGCTGCCGCCACGACGCGTACCGGGGCGACGGCGCGTTCGGGCAGTTCTGCCTGGTGCTGCCGGAGCAGGAGGCGGTGCTGGCGATGACCGGCGGCCTGTGGGACATGCAAGTGGTGCTTGACCTGGTCTGGGAGCACCTGCTGCCGGCCCTGGCACCCGGGCCGCTGCCCGCCGACGACGCGGCCGCGCGCCGGCTCGCGGAGCGGCTCGCCACCCTCGAACTGCCGCCGGAGCGCAGCCGGACCACGCCCGAGGTCTCCCTCGGCGCGTTCGCGGTACCGGAGCCGGCCCCGCAGGAGGCCCCGAGCCTGCGCCCGCCCGGCCCCGGCTGGCTGGAGCAGCCGGCGATCACCGGCCTCGCGCTGGCACCCCGGGCGGGCGGGTGGCTGCTCACGCTGCGAGAGGGCGACCTGGTGCACCACATCGACTGCGGCGACGGCGCCTGGCTTCCGGGCGAGTACCGCTCCCGGCCGGTGGCGACCAGCGCGGGCTGGGCGGACGGGCGCACCCTCGTGGTGCGCATGTGCTTCCCGCAGTCGCCGTTCGTGGCCGCCGTCACCTGCCGCTTCGACGACGCGGGGCTGACCGCCGAACCCCGACTCAACGTCGACTTCGGGTCGACCGAGTTCCCCGCGGTCCGGCTCCACCCGGCGCCGGTTCCGTAGGCGGCTGTCGGGTACCGGCGTTCTGACGCCCACCCGACCACGGAGGCCGCGACCGTGTCTGCCCACCCCACCCCGTACGCCGAGCACGCCCCCGCCGAGCGGCGCCGCCGCACCTGGCTGCGGATGTTCTTCACGGGATTGGTGCTGTGGCTGGCGACGGTCGTCGTCACGTTCGCCACCGGCAACCCGAACCTGATCCCGACCCTGGTGCTGCTGGGCAGCTTCCTGGTGCCGGTCACGTTCGTCGCCTGGGCCTTCGAGCGGCGCGACACCGGCGAGATAACCGCCGCCCTGGTGTTCAGCACGTTCGTGGCCGGCGGGGTCCTCGGCGTGCTCGGCGCCTCGGTGCTGGAAAGCTACCTGCTGCGCCCGTCCCCGCTGCTGTTCGTCGGGGTGGGGCTGATCGAGGAGGGCGCCAAGCTGCTCGCGCTGGCGCTGCTGACCCGCCGGCTGGCCGAGAAGTCGGTCCGGGACGGGATGATCCTCGGCGCGGCGGTCGGGTTCGGCTTCGCGGCGTTCGAGTCCGCCGGGTACGCGTTCACGGCGCTGTTCACCGAGCGCGGGCTCTCGCTGATCGAGGTGGTGCAGACCGAGATCCTGCGCAGCCTGCTGGCGCCGGTCGGGCACGGGCTGTGGACCGCGATCCTCGGCGGGGTGCTGTTCTCCGCCAGCGACCGCCGCCACTTCGCCATCACGTTCCGGCTGCTGGTCGCGTACCTCGCGGTCTCGCTGCTGCACGCCCTCTGGGACTCGATGCACACCATCGCCGTGTTCCTGACCCTGCTGCTCACCGGCGGCCTGCACCGGACCGCGTCGGGCCTGGTGCTGGTCCGCCCGACGGCCGGGCAGGCGACCCTGCTGCTGGCGATCGAGTGGTCCGGCCTGGCGGTGGTCTCCGCGATCGGCGTGGCCTGGCTGGTGCTGGAGTGGCACCTGGCCAAGCGCCGCCCGCCGGCCTCGGAGCGGCAGCCGCGCGGCTGGCGGGTACCGGTCGCCCGCGGCTGAGCCGGCGCCCGCGGCTCGACGCGGCCGCGGCCGCCCCCCAAATGCCGCGGCTGGCGGCGGTGCGGGGGGCGGCTGGCGGCGGTGCGGGGGCGGCTCATGGCCACCCCCGCACGGCGCCGGTCAGGCCGTGGCCACGGCGACGCGTTCGCGCTCGGTGTCGATGCGGCTGATCCTCACCGGGATGCGGGATCCGGCCTCGGGCCGGGCGCCGCCGGCGAACTCGGCGACGAGCAGGCCGGGTACGCCGCCCGCGACCTCGATGAGGGCGCCGAACGGGACGGGCCGGACCACCCGGGCCTCGATCGTGTCGCCCACGGCGTAGCGGGCGACGAAATCGTGCCATGCGGACATTCGCGATCACCTCCCTCCTCAGCGAAATTCCGCCGGTGCCGGAGGGAGGCGGCGGGCCCCGGGCCCGCGCGCGGATCACGACGTGGCCGGGTCACCCATCCACTCGCGGCGCGAAGCCGACCCGGCAGTCATGCCGGCATCGTAGCCCGCATCGCGTACGCGCGCAGGGCCCGCAGGAACTGCACCTGCCGGAAGCCGGGCCGGTACACCATGTCCTGGCCGCTCCGGCCGGCGTCCAGTTGCTCGGTGGACCCGACGGCGACGGTCAACTCGTACCCGGCGGACCGGGAGCCGGTGACCTCCTCGGCGAGCCACAGCGCCCGGCGGGTGGCGTCGGGGAGGGCGTCGAGGCCGCCGGCGAGGTGCAGGCGCCAGCGGTGCGCGGGGTGGGTCAGGCGCTGGGCGACCACCCGTTCGACCATCTCCAGCGGGTACCGGGCGGCGCTGCTGCGACCGAGGGCGACGGTGACGCGGCGGATGCCCGCGCCGGCGCACCAGCCGAGGACCGCGTCCAGGTGCTCGGGGCCGTAGCGCTGGCCGGCGCCGGTCCGGCCGGCGGGCTGCCGGGGCCCGTCCGTGTACACGTCCATGGCGATCACGACGTGCCGGGGGACGGGTGCGCCGGCCAGTTGGGCGCGCAGCCGCCGGACACATCGGCGGTCGAGCGCGTCCCGGAAGATCACGACCAACACCGTATCGCCTTCCGGCGTCGCCGTGGCGCCCGGTCGCGCGCACCGGTCCCCGGGGAACGGGGTCGGCGGGCGTACACCGCGGCTTCGTCCACAGCAGACTCTCGCTGTGGTGCGTGCGGTGCCAGTGGGACGGCGGCCATGAGATCCTCGTCGGGAAGACACCGAGCAGCCACCGGAAGGCGACCGAGCGGAAGTACCGCAAGCGGGCGAAGGGATGCCTGCCGAAACCACTGAGAGACAGCCCGCCCGATACGCGCCACTAGTAGCGGCCGAGGTCGTCCGTGGGACTCAGCACGATGCGGGGTTGCCCGGCCGGGTCCAGCCAGCGCAGCACGCCGACCAGGTGGTCGTGGGCGAGGCTCACGCAGCCCGCGGTCGGGCCCGGGCTCGTGCCGGACCGGTGCAGGAAGATGCCGCTGCCCTTGCCCGGCACCGGCGTCGGCACGGTCGGCGCCATGTTGTACGTGATGACCGCGAAGTGCGTGTACTGCGGACTGATCGTCCACAGTGCCTCGCTGCCGCCGCCCGGGTTGCTGCCATGGCGGAACGAGTTGTACCCGGGCGAGGCCGGATTCTCGTTCCACCAGTCGTTCTCGACGAGCCGGTGGTACCCGAACGCCACGCCCGGGTTGGCGGCGATGCCGTACATGGTGGGGCCGAACGCGTAGACGCCGGTCGGGGTGCTGCCGTCGCCCTCGACGCGGCTGCGCGGCTCCTTGAAGCCGCTGCGTCCGATGCGCGCCGGCAGCGGGGCGAAGACCGGCCCCCAGTGCCCGGTCCCGGTGCGCGCGAAGGTCTCCACCGTGGCCGATGTGGACGTGCCACCGGGGCCGTGCACGACGACCACCTGCGTGGTGGTCGGCGGCAGGCTCGGCAGAACGGGCCGGCGGACCGGCGCGATCGAGCCGACGAGGCGGGGCGGCACCGTGAGATCGGCGCGGGCCGGCGCGCCGGTGAACAGCGGCGCCGCGGCTCCCGCGGCGGCACCGACCAGCAGCGTTCTGCGCCTCACCCGCCCATCATGGCAGAACCACCCCCCGCCCCACTCCCGCGACGATCCTGGAGTTGTGGGCGGGTCGCGCTATTGGTCGGCTCTGGCTTGTGGTGCACGGCATGCTGGAGAGCGCCGTCGAGCGGCACCGGCCGGTGCGTGGGGAGATCCAGCGGCGGGTCTAGAGCTCCAGCGTCTCCGCCAGGGTGCGGTACCCGAGGAAGGGGTCCGCGTCGGTGGGCATCAGGAGCTGGACGGCGACGTGGTCGGCGCCGGCGGCGAAGTGCTCCGCCAGCCGGGCCGGCACCGCCTCCCCGGCGCCGTGCGCGACCAGGGCGTCCATCAGCGCCTCGCTGCCCGGCGGGCTGACCGCCTCGTCGCTCCAGCCGATACGGCGCAGGTTCGCCGTGTAGTTCGACATCCGCAGGTACGGCTCGACGCGCTCCCGGGCCAGCGCCCGGGCCCGCCCCGGGTCGCCGTCGAGCACGACCTTCTGCTCGGGGGCGAGGACGCGGTCCGGGCCGAGCAGGGCGCGCGCCCGCCGGGTGTGCTCGGGCGTCACCAGGTACGGGTGGGCGCCCGCGGTGCGCTCGGCGGCCAGGCGGAGCACCCTGGGCCCCAGCGCGGCGAGGACCAGGTCCTCCCGGCGCACCCCGCCCGCCAGCAGGTCATCCACGTACGCGCGCAGCGTCTCGTAGGGGGAGGCGTACTCCTCGGTGGCCTCCCGGTGGCCGATGCCCACGCCGAGCACGAACCGCCCCGGGTACGCCGCCGCGACCCGCTGGTACGCCTGGGCGGTGCCGTGACTGTCGCTGGCCCAGACGTTCACGATGCCGGTGGCGACGGTGAGCGTGCTGGTCGCGGCCAGCAGCGGGTCGACGGCGCCCAGGTCGCCGGCGGGGGAGCCGCCGAGCCACAGCGTGCCGAAGCCGAGCTTCTCCACGTGCGCGGCCAGCGCCGGGGTCACCTGCGTCCAGGTACGCCATACGCCGTACCGCCCGAGCCGGTCCTTCATGCCCCGACACTAACCCGCGAGCGTGGCCCACACGGCCGTTCCCGTCGCCGGAGCGGCGATCGGCCCCCGGACGGTGCCGGCGAGCCGGCCGCGCGTGAGGAGATGGCGAGCCGGCATGATGGGGGGATGGGTGAGGGGAACGCGCACGGGCATGCGCACGTGGACTGGGCCGTCCGGGGGCCGGAGATGATCCGGGGAGCCGAGGTCGTCGCGCCGATGGTGAACCGGGCGCTGGAGTGGCTGGCCGGCCGGGTGCCCGGCGCGACCGCGGTGCTCGACGTCGGCAGCGGGCCCGGCGTGGCCGCCTGCACCCTGGCCACGCTGCTGCCGGCGGCGAAGGTGCTCGCCGTCGACGGCGCCGGGCCGCTGCTCGACCTCGCCCGTGAGCGCGCCGACCGGCTCGGCCTCGGCGACCGCTTCGAGGTGCGCCGGGTGTCGCTGCCCGACGGGCTGGCCGACCTGCCCCCGGCGGACCTCGTCTGGGTGAGCGGCGTGGCCCACCACCTGCCCGACCCGGTCGGCACGCTGCGCGCCCTCGGCCGCCTGCTGCGCCCCGGCGGCCTGCTGGCCCTGCGCGAGGGTGGCCTGCCGCACCGCTTCCTGCCGGATGGCGTCGCGCCCGGGCTGCTGCCCCGCCTGGAGGCGGCGGAGCAGGAGCTGGTCGCCGCGCACGAGCACCCGATGGGGGTACACCCCACCCCGCGCGCCTGGCCGGAGCTGTTCCGCGAGGCCGGGCTCACCCCCGCCGGCACCCGCAGCTTCCTGCTCGACCTGCCCGCACCCCTGGACGAGCCGGCCCGCCGGCACGTGCGCGGGTGGCTGGAGGCGGCGGCCCGGCACGCCGGCGACCGCCTCCCGGCCGGGGATGCGGAGGCGCTGGACCGGCTGCTCGACGACGACTCGCCCGGGGGCGTCCTGCGCCGGCCGGACCTGTTCCTGCTCACCGCCGCGACCGTGCACACCGCGACATCCTGACCCGCCGGCCGCCTCGGCGGGCGGGTGCGAGATCTTGGTACCGATCCGGCCAGAACAGGCCAGAAAGCGACGTGTCGTACCAAGATCTCGCCCCGGGCTGCCCGCCGGGCGGCGGGGTAAAGGGTGGTGCTTGGGGGTGGGGTACGACACGGCGCCGGGTGGCGGCGTCGCGACGGTGTCGGTGGTAGGCGATAGGCTCGCCCGCGTGACTGCCCAGCCCGACACGTTGTACGGTGCCGACGATCTGACCCATCTCGAGGGGTTGGACGCGGTCCGCAAGCGCCCCGGCATGTACATCGGCTCCACCGACAGCCGCGGCGTGAACCACCTGATGAACGAGATCGTCGATAACTCCACCGACGAGGGCGTCGGCGGGCACGCCACCCGCGTCGAGGTGATCCTGCACCCCGACGGCTCGGTCCAGGTCGACGACGACGGGCGGGGCATCCCCACCGACATCAACGCCAAGTCCGGGCTGTCCGGCGTCGAGCTGGTCCTCACCCGGCTGCACGCGGGCGGCAAGTTCGGCGGCTCGGGGTACAAGACGTCGGGCGGCCTGCACGGGGTGGGTGCCTCGGCGGTCAACGCCCTCTCCGAGCGGTTCGACGTGACGGTCCGCCGCAACGGCAAGGTGCACCAGATGTCCTTCCGGCACGGGGTGCCCGGCGTCTTCGACGGCGCCGGGCCGGCCGCGCCGTTCACCCCGCAGCCGGGGCTCCGGGTGTCCGGCCGGGGCCGGCGCGGCGGCCCGGCCACCGGCACGTCGATCCGGTACTGGCGCGACGCCCGCTACTTCGAGGCCGGCGCCGCCCTGGACGTCGAGGCCGTCCGCGCGAAGCTGCGCAACACCGCGTTCCTCGTGCCCGGGGTCACCTACGTGCTGCGCGACCACACCGGCGAGGAGCCCGGTGAGGAAACCTTCGGGTTCCCGAACGGCCTCACCGACATGGTCGAGTACCTCACCCCCACCGGCGACCGCCCGGTCTCCGGCATCCTCGTGTTCACCGGCGAGGGCACCTACAAGGAGAACGCCGCCGACGCCAACGGCGTCATGCGGGCCAACGTGGAGCGCCGCGCCGAGGTCGAGGTGGCGTTCCGGTGGAGCACCGGGTACGACCGGGTGGTCGAGTGCTTCACCAACACGATCCGCAACGTGCACGGCGGCACCCACCGCCGCGGGTTCGAACGCGGCGCCGTCCGCGCGCTGACCGAGGCGATCCGCACCAACCGGGGCCTGCTGCGCCCCAAGGAGGACCCACCCACGCTGGAGGACGTGCTGGAGGGCATGACCGCCGTCATCCACGTCCGCATCCCCGAGCCGCAGTTCACCTCGCAGACCAAGGACGAGTTGTCCACCGCCGGCATCACCAAGGTGCTCCAGGGCGTGGTGGAGCGCGACCTCAAGGCGTGGATCGAGGGGCGGCGCACGAAGACCGAGGCGCGCACCGTCCTCCAGAAGATCGTGGATGCCGCCCGGGTCCGGCTCACCCAGAAGCAGCAGAAGGACGCCGCCCGGCGCAAGACCGCGCTGGAGGGCGCGGCCATGCCGGCGAAGCTCGTCGACTGCCGCTCCACCGGCGTCGAGCGCTCCGAACTGTTCATCGTCGAGGGCGACAGCGCGCTGGGCACCGCCCGCCTGGCCCGCTCCTCCGAGTACCAGGCGCTGCTGCCGATCCGCGGCAAGATTCTCAACGTGCAGAAGGCGACCCTCCAGCAGGTGCTGGACAATGCCGAGTGCTCCGCCATCGTCCAGGTCCTCGGTGCCGGCTCCGGGCGCACCTTCGACCTGAACGGGCTGCGCTACGGCCGGGTCCTCATCATGGCCGACGCCGATGTGGACGGCTCGCACATCCGCACCCTGCTGATCACGCTGTTCGCCCGGTACATGCGCCCGGTCATCGAGGCCGGCCGGCTCTACGCCGCCATGCCGCCGCTGCACAAGGTCGTGACCAAGGGCCGCGACCCGCAGACCACATACACCTATACGCAGCAGGAGATGGCGAGCACCGTCGCCCGGCTGGAGAAGGCCGGCAAGCAGGTCGTCACGCCGATCCCGCGGTTCAAGGGCCTCGGCGAGATGGACGCCGACGAGCTGTGGGAGACCACCATGAACCCCGCCACCCGGGCCGTGCGACGCATCACCCTGCACGACGCCGACGCCGCCGAGCGGGTCCTCGACCTGCTCATGGGCGAGAAGGTGGAGCCCCGCCGGAACTGGCTCATCGACTCGGCCGGCCGGGTCGACCGCGACACCATCGACGCCTGAGGGGAGGCGAAACATGGCACGCCGCAAGGGCACCGGCGCCAAGGTCGACCTGTCCGCGTTCGACCGGGCCGGCGCGCAGGTGCACGACAATCCGCTCACCACCGAGGTCGAAGATTCCTATCTGGAATACGCGTATTCGGTCATCCACAGTAGAGCCCTGCCGGACGCGCGGGACGGGTTGAAGCCGGTCCACCGGCGCATCCTGTACTCGATGCACGAGCAGGGCCACCGCCCGGACCGCCCATACGTCAAGTCCGCGCGCGTCGTCGGCGATTGCTTCGTGCGCGGCACGCTCGTCTCCACGCCGGAGGGCATGCGGCCGATCGAGTCCATCGCGGTGGGCGATCTGGTGCTGAACGGCGCCGGGACGCCGGTGCCGGTGACCGCCGTGTACGAGAACCCGCCTTCGGCGCTGGTGCGCGTTCGGTGGACCAACGGGCACACGATGCTTGTCACGCCGGGCCAGCGGTTCCGCACCGTAGCGGACGATGTGGCGCAGGAGTGGACAGCCGCGCACAACCTCACCGGCAAGCTGACCCTGGCGTACGGCGCGCGCCGTTCCGTGGCGCTGGCCGCTGCCGTCGACGCGGCCACCTACGCCTACGTGCGCGGCCTCCTCGTGGCCGAGGGTTTCCCGGTGGGTCGGGCCCGCGCCGCCGACCAGCGGGTGCGCATCCGCATGCGCGACCCGGAGCCCCTCGACGTCGCGCACGGGTGGGCCATGTCGGCCGGCCTCTCCGTGTCCCGTGGCAAGCGCGAGGCGACCGAGCCCACTGACCGCGACCAGCACATCCTCACGTTCGGCCGGCATCCGGGCCTGCTTGCGGCGGCCATGGGGCCGTCGGCCGACCGGGTCGTCCCCGCGGACGTCCTGGCGGATCGGTCGAGCTGGGCGCCGTTCCTCGCCGGCCTGTTCGACGGCGACGGCTACCTGCGCAAGCGCCACCGGGAGATCGTCTTCGTCGGCACCAGCGAGCGGTTGATTCGCCAGGTCTACTCGATGTTGGCCGATCGGGGAGTCCACGGGCAGCACTGGGCCCGACCGTCCAAGACCGGCCACCGGACGCTGGTGGGTCTTTCCATCTCGGGCCGCGACGCGGCTGCGCTGGCCCGCCTGCTGCTGCCCTGGCTCAAGGTCGGCTACAAGCAGGAGCAGCTGCGCCGGATTGTGGACGTGGATTACCGGTACGGCGGTAAGCGGGGCCATGACCGGCTGCGGCGGATCGAATCGCCGCTCGCGGAACGGCTCGACGCGCTGTCGGGCATGTCGTTCCTCCGGGTCGAATCCGTCGAGCCGGCAGATCCGGATGTCACGTACGACATTCAGGTCGGCAGCGACGAACACGCGTTCGTGGCCGAGGGGCTCGTGGTGCACAACTGCATGGGTAAGTACCACCCGCACGGTGACCTCGCGATTTACGACGCCATGGTGCGGCTCGCGCAGGGCTTTTCCCTGAATGCTCCACTCGTCGACGGGCATGGAAACTTTGGCTCCCCGGACGACGGGCCGGCCGCGTCGAGGTACACCGAAGCGCGAATGTCCCGCGAGGCGATGCTGCTCGTCGGCGAGCTGGGCGAGGAGACGGTCGCCTTCAAGTCGAACTACGACGGCTCGCTCCAGGAGCCGACCGTGCTGCCGGCGGCGTTCCCGAACCTGCTGGTGAACGGCACCTCCGGGATCGCGGTCGGGATGGCGACGAACATGATCCCGCACAACCTGGGCGAGGTGGTCGCGGCGGCGCGGTGGCTGATCAACCACCCGAACGCGACGCTGGACCGGCTGATGGAGTTCGTGCCCGGCCCGGACCTGCCGACCGGCGGGCTGCTGCTGGGCCTGGACGAGGTGCGCCGGGCGTACGAGACCGGCCGGGGCGTGGTCCGGATGCGGGGGCGGGTGGAGATCGGCCCGCTGGAGGGCAGCCGGGGCCGGCAGGCGATCACGGTGGTGGAGCTGCCGTACGGGGTCGGCGCGGAGAAGGTGATCGAGAAGATCACCGACGAGGTGAACAAGACCAAGCGGTTGCAGGGCATCGCGGACGTGAAGGACCTGACCGACCGGGAGAACGGGACCCGGCTGGTCATCGAGTGCAAAGTCGGGGTGAACCCGCAGGCGCTGCTGGCCGACCTGTACCGGCTGACCCCGCTGGAGTCGTCGTTCGGCGTGAACAACCTGGTGCTGGTGGACGGGCAGCCGCGCACGCTGGGCCTCAAGGAGCTGCTGGACGTGTTCCTGGCGCACCGGTACGAGGTGGTGACCAGGCGCACGACGTTCCGGCGGCGCCGGCGGGAGGAGCGGCTGCACCTGGTGGACGGCCTGCTGGTCGCGCTGCTGGACATCGACAAGGTGGTGCGGCTGATCCGGGGCAGCGAAAACGCGCAGGCGGCCCGGGAGGGGCTGATGCGGCAGTTCAAGCTGACCGAGATCCAGGCCAACTACATTCTGGACACCCCGCTGCGCCGGCTGACCAAGTTCGACCGGCTGGAGCTGGAGCAGGAGCGGGAGCGGCTGCGCGCGGAGATCGCCGAGCTGTCGGCGATCCTGGACGACGACCGGGTACTGCGGAAGGTCGTCTCGGACGAGTTGGCGAAGGTGGGCAAGGAGTTCGCCGCGCCGCGGCGTACCACGCTGATCGACGGGGACCTGAAGGAGGTGCTGGCGGCGTCGGCGCCGGCCGGTCCGCTGGAGGTGGCCGACGACCCGTGCCAGGTGATCCTGTCCGCGACGGGCTTGGTGGCCCGCACGGCGGCCGAGTCGGAGGAGTCGACCGAGGGCCGGCGGCGCAACGGGCGGGTCAAGCACGACGCGGTCCGGGCGGTGGTGCACACCACGGCCCGGGGGCAGGTGCTGCTGGTGACCAGCGCCGGCCGGGCGTTCAAGACGGACGTGCTGCCGCTGCCGGTCCTGCCCGAGCAGGCGGGCACCGTGTCGCTGCGCGGCGGCATGTCCGCCTCCGAACTGGTGCCGCTGCGGCCGGGCGAGCGGGTCGTCGGCCTGGCCCCGCTCGGCGGGACCGGCGCGGGCTCGCCCGGCCTGGCGCTGGGCACCCGGCTGGGTGTGGTGAAGGTGTGCGCGCCGGAATGGCCGGTCCGCTCGGATGAGTTCGAGGTGATCGGGCTCAAGGACGGCGACGAGGTGGTCGGCGCCACCTGGCTGACCGACGGGGCGGAGACGTTGACGTTCGTCACCTCGGCGGCGTCGCTGCTGCGGTTCGGGGCGAACCTGGTGCGGCCGCAGGGGCTGCGCAGCGGCGGCATGGCCGGGGTCGCCATGCCGGCCGGGGTGGAGGTGGTCTTCTTCGGGGCGATCCGCACCGACGATCCGGCGCACGGCGAGCCGATGCTGGTCACGTCCACCGGCGGCAGCGTCAAGGTGACGCCGTTCGCCCTGTACCCGGCGAAGGGGCGGGCCACCGGGGGTGTCCGGGTGCAGCGCTTCCTCAAGGGGGAGCGCCGCCTGGTGGTGGCTTGGGCGGGCCCGCGGCCGGTGGGCGCCAGCGCGACCGGCGACCCGGTCGAGCTGCCGCCCGCCGACACCCGGCGGGACGGCTCCGGCGCCGCGGTGTTCGGCCCGGAGGTGGTCGGCCACCTCATCGAGCGCGGCTAGGTTGGTGGCGGCCAGGCGCCGTCAGTCGGCCGCGGGGCGCGACCGGGTCCCGTCCTGCGCGCGGTCGGCGCGGCGGGCCAGGTAGCGGAGGCGGCGCTCGACCACCCGGTCCACGTGCAGGGCGAGCCACAGGCACAGCACCGCCAGCGGAAGCTCCACCAGGACCGCCGTGGCGAGCGCGCCGGGCAGCCCGTCGCGGGGGGTGGTGGCGATGTCGAACCAGCCGTCCACCACCAGCATCGTGCCGGTGGCGGCCGCGGCGAGTTCGGTCCGCCGGTGGCCGTGCCAGGCCAGCACCGCGGTGGCCAGCAACAGCGCCACCAACCCGCAGTCGAAGCCGACCCAGGCGAGGCGGTAGTGCCCGGTGAGCACGTGCCGGGGGAGTGTGGCGGCGAGGTAGCCGGTCCAGCCGACGGTGCCGGCGGCCAGCGTGGCGAACACCGGGGCAACCCAGCCCGGCACGGTCCGCGGCCGGCCCTCCTCGGTCACCGCCGGACTGGATGACACGCTCGCGGTCGGGCGGCCGTCAGGCGCTCGGGTCCATGAGGACCAGGCCGGACTCGGGGTCCCAGCGCTTGGTGAGTTCGGGCGCGACCTCGGTGACGATCAGTTCGAGGGTGGGCCAGACGGTGCCGCTGAGCAGGTGGCCGCCGACCGTGGCGCCGTCGCGCCGGCCGAGCACGGCGTGCAGGTGCGGCTCCGGGTGGCCGTCGTGCACGGCGATGTCGCCGAGCAGGGACAGCACCTCCACCTGCCCGTCCACCGGGATCCGCTCGTACTCGCGGCGCACCCGGTCGAAGTAGCCGAGCACGGCGGACTCGAAACCGCCGACCGCGGTCACCTGGGCGGCGGCGATGCCGTGCTCGCCGGCCGCCGCGGCGCAGGCGGCCACCGCCTCCTCCCGCTTGTCGGGTACCACGACCAGGACCCGCCGGTCGCCGGAGCGGAGTTCTCGGGTGCGCATGGCGGCCGGTTACCCCCGCGGCCACGGGCCAATCAGGCGCCGGGGAGATTGCCGGCGACCCGGGAACGGGCGGCCCTGGGCCGGCGGGTGGCCTCGGCGGAGCGCCCGGTGGCGCGTTTGTAGGCCCGGCTGAACGCGACCGCCGAGCCGTACCCGGTGGCGGCGGCAGCCTCCGCCGTGGACAGTCTCTCGTGGACGATGAGGTCGGTGGCGAGCCGCATCCGCAGGCCGGTGAGGTACGCCATCGGGGTGCTGCCGACCTGGTCGGTGAAGCGCTGGGCGAACTCGGAGCGGGACAGCCGCGCCTGCGCCGCCAGGCTCGCCACCGTCCACGGCCGGGTGGGGTGGCGGTGCATCGAGTCCAGCGCCCGGCCGAGGTGGTCGTCCCGCAGCGCCGCCGCGTACCCCCGCAGCGCCCGCGGGTGCTCCAGCAGCCAGACCCGGATCGCGTGCCCGACCAACCCGTCCATCAGCGCGGGGACCATCGCGGCGGTGTGCGGCGGCAGGTTCGCCGCCTCGGGGCCGGCCAGCAGCGGGCCGAGCCAGCCCTCACCGACCGGCACCACAAGCAGGTCCGGCAGAAGGGCCAGCGCGGCGGGGTCGGCCGGGTCGAAGGCGGTGCCGCCGCTGAGCAGCACGGTCCGCTCACCGTCGGGGTCGTGGCGCAGCCGGTGACCGAGCCCGTTCGGCACCACGACCAGGTCGCCGGCGTGCAGCCGGCGCGCCTCGCCCAGGCCGTGCACCGACGCCCGGCCGGTCGCCACGAAGTGGAACAGCGCCATCGGGACCGGGGCCACCTCCCGGGGCGCGGACAGCTCGTATCGACGGTGGTACCGGGTAACCGTGTGCAGCTCGGTCAGCAACTCGGTGACAACACTCACGGTGCTCGCCTTTCGTTCGCGACTGCGGTGCTTCCTGCGCGGTCGCCGGTCCTGCGGTCGGCGCGCTCCGCGCGCTCACGGTGTTTGCCTTTCGTTCGCGACTGCGGTGCTTCCTGCGCGGTCGCCGGTCCTGCGGCCCGGCGCGCTCCGGGCGCTCCTCGCGCTCACGAGTGGTCGATGGTAGCGGCGATCCCGGCCAGCAGGAGGGCCAGCCCACCCTCGAATTCCTCGTCCGGACCTATCGTCGCGGCGGTTCGGGCCGTCTCGGCGAGGAAGGGGTGGCGGCGGTCGGGCAGGGCGGCCATCGCCGCGGTGCCGGAGCCGGCCAGCGGCGCCCGGTACTCGTTCTCCAGCGCGCCGATGACGTAGCTGAGCACCGCCCGGAACACCACAACCCGATGCCGGCCGGCGAATCCGGCGTCGGTGAGCACGGCCAGCATCGCCTCGGCCCAGCGCAGCACGCCCGGCGAGTGGTGCCGGTGGGCCTGCACCAACGGTACGACGGCCAGGTGTGCCCGGACCGCGGCCCGGCACCGGCGGATCAGTTCGGTGAGGGCGGCGCGCCAGTCCGGGGTGGGTGGCGGGGTGATGTCGACGCCGTCGAGCACCAGGTCGACCACGAGCCGCTCCACGGTGCCCCGGTCCGGCACGTACCGGTAGAGCGACATCGTGCCGACGCCCAGTTCCTTGGCGACCGTCCGCATGGACAGGGCGTCGGGGCCGGCGCGGTCGATGACGGCGAGCGCGGCGGTGGCGATCGCGGTGTCGGTCAGGGAGCGGGGACGGGGCATGACCTTTTCGGTTTCTCCGGGATCCGTGCCGGCTCCCCGCCGGCCGGGCAGTTCAGCGTACAGAGTACGCCTATACTCGTAGGAGTACGTTGTACGCACACGGGGAGGGATCATGGACGACACGTGGGAGAGCGTCACCGGCGAGGCGGTGCCCGTTCCGGACCCGGAGCGCCTGGTGCACCTCCAGTTCCGCCGGTTCGCCGGCTGCCCGGTCTGCCATCTGCACCTGCGCCAGTTCGTGCTCCGGCACGCGGAGATCGAGGCCGCGGGCGTCCGCGAGGTGGTCGTGTTCCACACGCCGGCGGAGGAACTGCGCGAGCACGTCGCCGACCTGCCGTTCGTGGCCATCGCGGACCCGCAGAAGCGCCGGTACCGCGAGTACGGGATCGAATCGTCCCCGCGCGCCCTGCTCGACCCGCGGGCCTGGCCGGCCATCCTGCGCGGCGTGGGTCGCACCCTGCGGCTGCTGCTGACCGGCCGGGCGAAGGCGCCGTCCGCGCGCCCCGCCGGGGGGCGGTTCGGCCTGCCCGGCGACTTCCTCCTCGCGCCGGACGGCCGGATCGTCGCGAGCAAGCGCGGCGCGCACGCCGACGACCAGTGGTCGGTGGACGAGTTGCTGGCGCACGCGCGGGCGGCCCGCTGACGCGGGGGCGGGGAGGGTCGTGGGCGCCCCTCCCCGCCGTCACCCGCCGCTGCTATCCCAGGCGCCGGCTCTCCGGCGGCCCGAGGTAGCTGTCGGCGACGCCGCTACCCGCGGGTCCGCCCGTGTCGAGCACCAGGTTCTGCAGGACCACCGTCGGGTCCACCAGCCAGAACTTGATCGTGTGGACGCCCGGGCCGGCGAGCACGTGCGTCGTGGTCGTGCGGTTGACGTTGTCGGAGGTGTTGCGCTCCCACTGCCGGTTCATCGTGGTGTCGTTCGCGCCGGTCGCCGTGGTGATGTTGACGATCTGCGGCGCCTGGTCGTCCACCGAGATCGCGTACCGGAGCCCGGCCGGCGACAGCGTCGGGTTGCGCGGGGAGAGGTACGCCGTGATCGACACCGGCCCGCCCCGGGTGGTCGTGACCGTGTACTCCAGGCGTGGCGAGTTCCCGCCCGGCGTCACGCTCGGCGTGGTGACCGGGATCGCCGCCATGCCGGCGCCCGTGCGGCCGATGTCCGGGATCCGTTGCCACGTGACGCCGGCCCGGCCGGCCGCCGTGGTGTAGTGGTCCGCCTCGATCGACACGTACCCGTTGGCCTCGACGAAGCCGCGCACCCGCGCGCCGGCCAGCGAGTTGTCCACGATGGCCTCGACCACCACGCTCCTGCCGGCCCCGGTGACCGTGATGGGTACCCGGGTGATCCCGCGCGGTGCCCGCTGCCAGTCCACCGACACGGACGCACGGATCTGTTTCTCCACCCGGCCGGCGGCGCTCGACACCCGCACCCACGGCTGCCCGGCCCGGATGGTGTAGGTGAACGGCGTCGCGCCGCGGTTGAACACCTCGATGTACTGGCCCGGCTGGCTCTGGTACGGGCTGAACGAGGGCAGCACGGCCGGCGGCGGCGTATCCGGTGCCGCGGCGTCCGGCCACCACTGCCGCGAGCCGTCGATCGCCACGCCCAGGTCGGCCGCGGCCGGCACCTCGATCCGCCTCACCGCCGGGAAGATGACGTCCGGCAGCGCCTCGTTGTTCAGTTCGGGCTGCTGCCATGGCGCGTTCGGCCCGTACCGGGTCACGTCGCCGTAGCCGATGTGCGGCTGGGTCTGGAAGTCCTTCCACTTGCCGCCGGCCAGCGTGGTGTTGTAGTAGTCCGACATCGCCTGGTCGTCGGCGAACCGGGCCTCCGCGGTGGCCGCCAGGTCGTTGGTGGCGGCCCGCCCCTGCGCCGCGTACAGGATGTTGGTGAACTCGGCCTGCCGCAGCGCGTACAGGTTCGCCGTCGCCTTGATCTGGTAGAGCACCAGTTGGTAGTACGCGTCCTGCGCGGCCGCCGGCAGCGACCGGCCGACCGCCTGTGCCCTGGCCGAGAGCCGCTGCCACCGCGCGGTCACCCGGTCCATCTCCCGGTAGTTGGTCAGGCTGAACGGGTTGGCCTGGTCGTCGTAGACCACCGCCGAGGAGTCGGTGGTGATGTCCTTCGCCGGGGCCACGCTGATCTTGCGGTTGAGCAGTTCCGGCTTGCGCCGCGACTGGAGCGTCCCGTATTCGTGCAGCAGGTCGGCGATGGCGGCCGCCCGCTCGGGGCCGAAGTTCTGCGCCGCGTACCGCCGCTCCCAGTCGCCGAGCCGCTCCAGCGGGAGCTTCGCCGGATCCCACGCGTAGTCGAGGAAGAACTGCAACGGCAGCTCCTCGTTCTTCAGGTCACCGACGTTGACCACCCACAGCCGGTCCACGCCGTACCGGTACGCCTGGTTGAGCTGGTCCCAGGTGTTCGGCAACTGGGTGGTGTCGACCCACTTGTAGCTGCGGCCGCCGCCCACGTAGTCGAAGTGGTAGTACATCCCGTACCCACCGGCCCGCCGCGGCGCGCTCGGGTCGGGCAGCTTGCGCAGGTTGCCCCAGTTGTCGTCGGTGAAGACCACGGTCACGTCGTCCGGCGCCCGCAGCCCCTTGTCCCAGTACCGCTGCACCTCCTTGTAGAGGGTCCAGACCTGCGGGATCGAGGTGAGGTCCGCGCCGGTCTGGTCGGCGAGGATCTCGCGCTGGGCGGCGATGATCTGCTGCATCAACTCGATGCCGTCGCCGTCGGGCAGGCTCACGTCGCCGTTGCCGCGCATGCCGAGCGTGACCACGCCCGCGAAGTCCCCGTCCGCCATCCGCCGGACGCCGTCCCGCCAGTACGCCTTGATCGCCTCGGCGTTGCGCCGGAAGCTCCACTCGCCGGTGCCGCCGTACGGGTCGTGCCCGGGCACCGTGATGTTCCCGGCGGCGTCCCGCTGCGCGGCCACGGCGTGCCGGTTCCACTCCTCGATGCCGCGCATCATCGGCGCCTCGTGCGAGGTGCCCATGACCACGCCGTACGCCTTGGCCGTGGCGTGGTTGGCCGGGTCGTCCTCGGCGAACGCCCGGCCCCAGACCGCCGGCCACAGGTAGTTCGCCTTCAGCCGCAGCATCGTCTCGAAGACCCGGGCGAAGAACCCGCTGGTGAACCCGTCGGGGTAGCCGGGCGCCAGGCCCGGGCCGAAGAACCGGGGCGCCCACCGCCCGAGCGCCGGGTTCTCGTCGTTGATGAAGAATCCGCGGTACCTGACCGCCGGGGTGCCCTGGCTGTGCCGGCCCGGCAGCACGTACAGCGCGTCCTGGTGGCGGGGCACGACGTCGTCCCAGAACCAGTACGGCGAGACGCCGATCTGCTTCGACACGTCGTACGCGCCGTAGATCGTGCCGCGCTGGTCGCTGCCGGCGATGACGAACGCCCGGCGCAGGCCGGGCAGCGGGTCGGCGATGACCTGCTCGATCGTCGTCTCCCACCGGCCGGCGACGCCGCGCACGTCGAGGCGCCCGGTGCTCACCAGCCGGTCGATCAGCGGGCTGCGCCCGATCGTGCCGACCAGCACCACCTCGCCGGTCGTGGGCACGGTGTCGACCGAGATCGCCGGCTGCACGCCGGTCACCTTCTCGATGTCCGTCTGGAGGTCGCCGACGACCCGGAGCACGCCGGGGTGGTCGGCGGCGCTGACCACGATGGTCGCCGCCCGGCCGCCGGCGACCAGCGGGAACCGGTCCGGCTCGGGCAGCGTGGACAGGTAGCGGTCGGCCTCGGGCACCAGACCCATGAGCCCGTCCGTCGGGGCGTGGGCGGGGCGAGCCGCGGCGGGTGTGGCGCCGGCGGGGGCGGCGCTTCCGATGATCACCAGCGGCAGCGCGGCCGCGAGTAGCCGCGCGCCACGCACCGGTAAGCCAACGGGCTTGCTGGGCATGGCGAACCTCCGGGCGACGGGGACGCGGCGGGGATCCCGGCGCCGGACCGGCGCCGGGCGGCACGACCTTTCAGAAACATTTCGGAAATACCGGCACGGTAGTCAGTCGGTCACGGCGCGGTCAAGCATTTCTACGTGTCGATCAGTTTCGCCTCGGACTCCGAAACTTTCAGCGTCGCCGCCGGTCACGCCCCGCGTCGATCCCGGGGTTGCGCTGGCTCCAAGCTGGGCGAACGCGGCCGAACCGGGCACCGCACGACCGGGATCGGCGGATCGGCGTTGCCGGGGTGGACGGGCGTCGATGTGACCAACGCCACGTCGCCGTGCGTAGTCACTTGCGTATCAGGGGTCCGCCGGGTCGCACGACAAAAGCCACTAACCTGGCTTAATCGCACTTAAGGTGCGGGTTGGGCGCCGGAGGTCGGTGGCCGCTCGTGGGCCGGCTTGTGACACTATCTGTCGTGAAGGTGACCGAGCTGTTATCTGACCGATGCGCGGGACTATTTCGTGGCCGGCGCGTTGGAGCTAGCTTGTTCCTCACGGCGCGCATGGGCAGCCCTTACTTAGGTGCACGAAGGCTCAATGTGACGGCCTGATCTGGAGGTGCCACGCGTGGAGCCGACGCTCACGGGTCCTGACACTGCGCCCATGGGCGCTTCGTCCACGACCGTTGCGGCGGAAGAGGGGATGCCGCCCGTCCGCAAGGCGGAGAGCAAGTCCCCGACGAGGATCGCCCTGATCCGGCTTCGGCAGGACAAGGTGGCGATGACCTGTGCGGTCATCGCGGCGATCTACGTGTTGATCGCTATCTTCGCCCCGCTGCTGGCGAAGCTCGAGGGGCAGAGCCCGACCGCGTACCACATGGACATGATCGACCCGTTCGGCTACCCGACCATCGGGACGACCAGCGACCACTGGTTCGGCATCGAGCCGCGGCTGGGCCGGGACCTGTTCGCCCGATGGGTCTACGGCGCGCGCCCGTCGCTGATCGTCGGTGCCACGGCCACGGTCATCACCACGATCATCGGCATCGTGATCGGCCTGGTGGCCGGCTTCGTCGGCGGCTGGGTCGACCGGGTGCTGTCCTGGTTCATCGACCTCGTGCTGAGCCTGCCCTACCTGCTGTTCGCGATCGCCACGTCCGCGCTGCTGGTGCAGGCGTTCGGCGGCGCCGAGGGCGCACCGCCGGAGACCGTGGCGCGGGTCCGGTTCATCTCGCTCATCATGGTGCTGTCGTTCTTCGGCTGGGCCAGCCTCGCCCGCCTGATCCGGGGCCAGGTCCTCAGCCTCCGCGAGCGCGAGTTCATCGCCGCCGCCCGGGTGCTCGGCGTGCCGACCCGGCGGGTGCTCTTCCGCGAACTGCTGCCGAACCTGGTCGCCCCGATCGTCATCTCCACGTCGCTGGCGCTGCCGGCCTACATCGTCGCGGAGGCCGGCCTGACCGTGCTCGGCGTCGGCCTCGTGGAGCCCACCCCGTCCTGGGGCGTGACGATCTCCTCGGCCACCAACTACTACCGCGCGGACCCGCTCTACCTGTGGCTGCCCGTGCTCGGCATCACCATTCTCGTCCTGGCGCTGAGCCTGCTCGGCGACGCCGTCCGGGACGCCTTCGACCCGCGGACCCGTCGCTGACCGCGCTGGGTTCAAGTTCACCAGGGGAACGTTGAGATAGGAGCAAGAGTGAGACGATTGAACGTAGCCGTGGCGGTCGCCGCCGCGGTCGCCCTCGGGGCGGCTGGCTGCGGCAGTCCGTCCTCCAAGAACCAGGGGAGCGGCAACACCGACGGCGGCGGGGCGATCACCACCCAGCAGAGTGCCACGGACCCGAACGCCAAGGGCCCGGCGCCCGAGGTGCCCGGCGCGAAGAAGGGCGGGACCATCACGGTCTACTCCCAGTCGACGCCGAGCACGATGGACCCGACCGCCATCTACTATGTGGACTCGAACGAGATCGGCAAGCTGCTGTTCCGCACGCCGACCCAGTTCGCGCTCCGCGATGGCAAGCCGGTGCTGGTGCCGGACCTGACGGACCTGGGTACCGTCTCCGAGGACAAGCTGACCTGGACGTTCAAGATGCAGTCCGGGATCAAGTACGAGGACGGCAGCGAGGTCAAGGTCGAGGACCTGGCCTACGCGATCAAGCGGTCGTTCGCGCACGACGTGTACGCCGAGGGCCCCTCGTACCAGCTCTCCTACTTCAAGGACGCCGACAACTACAAGGGCCCCTACGCCAGCGGTGACAACTACACCGGCGTGGAGACCCCGGACGCGACCACCCTCGTGATCCACCTCGCGCAGCCGTTCCAGGACCTGCCGTTCTACATGTCCTTCCCGATGTTCACGCCGATCCCGCAGGCGAAGGACACCAAGCAGGAGTACAAGAACCACCCGATCTCGACCGGCCCGTACGCGTTCGACGCGTTCAGCCCGGGTACCGAGTTGAAGCTCAAGAAGAACCCGAACTGGGACCCGAACACCGACCCGGTGCGGCACCAGTACGTGGACTCCTGGGTGTTCAAGTGGGGCGTCGACGACGTCAAGAACCAGCAGCAGGTGCTCAACAGCAACGGCCCGGACGCCGCCGCGATCAACTACGGCAACCTGGACGCGTCGCTGATTCCGCAGGTGAACGGCGCCAAGTCGGCCCAGCTGCTCAAGGGCGACAGCCCCTGCACGATCGTGTGGCAGCTGGACACCCGCAAGATCCCGCTGGAGGTGCGCAAGGCGGTCGCCAAGGCGTACCCGTACGACCAGTTGTGGACCGCGCAGGGCCTGAACGAGTTCGTCGCGGAGCCGGCCAGCACGGTTCTGCCGCCGAGCGTGCCGGGCTACACGAAGTACACCCCGGTCGCGGACCTGACCGGTCTGGGCAAGGGTGACCCGGCCGCGGCCAAGAAGATGCTCGAGGCCGCCGGCAAGCTCGGCTTCGAGGTCAGCTGGTACTACGACAACACCAAGCCGGTGACCCAGCAGATCAGCCAGATCCGGGCGGACGCGCTGAAGGAGGCCGGCTTCACGGTCAAGGCGATCGGTGTGACCACCGCGGAGCTGCGCGGCAAGAAGGGCGACTACAGCGCCAACGTGAACATGGGTCAGTCCCCGGCTGGCTGGTGCTCGGACTGGCCGTCCGGCGGTAGCTGGTTCCCGGTGCTGTTCCGTTCGCAGAGCATCGACGAGGGCCAGAGCTGGGGCATGCTGAGCGACCCGGCGCTGGACAAGGAGATCAACGACACCGCCAACCTCCCGGCGGAGGAGTCCACGGCGAAGTGGGCGGCCCTGGACGAGAAGATCATGGGCCAGTACGTCGCCATCCCGCTGTACTACAACAAGATGGCCAACGTCATGGGCACCGCGATCGGTGGCGCCGAGGGTGACGGCACCGTTGGTATGCCGTTCTTCCCGAACATGTACGTGAAGAGCTGACGCAGTAATGGCGGTTCCGGCCGGCGCCCACCGCGGCGCCGGCCGGAACCACCCCAGCCAGACCCCCAGCCATCCCCCGCACCACCCCCACACGCAAGGAAGTTGACCGGTGCTCCTCTACATCCTGCGGCGCATCCTGATCGCCATCTCCGTCGTCGCGGTGACGCTCATCGCCTCGTTCGCGCTGTTCTACGTGGCGCCGACGGACCCGGCGGGCGTGCTCTGCGGCGAGCGCTGCACCCCGGCACGGTACGAGGAGATCCGGCGCTCGCTGAACCTGGACGAGCCGCTGCCCAGCCAGGTGGGCAACTACTTCAAGGGCCTGGTCGTCGGGCGCACCTACGAGTCCGGCGGCACCACCGTCGAGTGCGAGGCGCCGTGCCTGGGCTACTCGTACCTGCTCGGCCAGCCGGTCACCAAGCTGTTCGCGCAGGCGATTCCGGTCACGTTCTCGCTGGTCCTCGGCGGGGCCATCGTGTACGTCAGCGTCGGTCTGCTGGCCGGCGTGTTCGCCGCCCGAAGACGGGGCACCCTCTTCGACCGGGTGACGGTCGGCGTTTCGTTGATCTTGAACTCGATCCCGTACTTCATCGTCGCGCTGATCATCTCGCTGTACGCGACGTTCCTGCCGCCGACGCAGTACACAAAACTCTTCGAAAATCCGGCGATGTGGGCGTCGGGCCTGCTCGCCGCGTGGCTCTGCCTCGGCCTGGCCAACGCCGCCTCCTACACGCGGTACTCCCGCGGCTCCATGATCGAGTCGCTGGGCGAGGACTTCGTGCGGACCGCGCGGGCGAAGGGCCTGACCGAGCGCAAGGTGGTCTACGGGCACGGCCTGCGCGCGGCGCTCACCCCGGTCGCCAGCATCCTCGGCGTCGACCTGGCCTACCAGTTGACCAACACGGTCTTCACTGAGACGATCTTCGGCCTGCCCGGGGTCGGCCTGATGACCCTGCGCGCGTTCTTCACCTTCGACCTGCCGGTGCTGATGGGCGGCGTGCTGGTCGGCTCCATCGCGCTGGTCACGATGAATCTGATCGTGGACGTGCTGTACACCGTGCTCGACCCGCGGGTGCGGCTGTCATGAGCCAGTCATCCACGGCGGGCCCGCATGGAGGCGGAATGAGCGAGCAGGTTACCAACGGCGGCACCGCGATCCGGCGCCCCGAGACGGTTTCCCGGGCGGCGCGGTCCCGCGAGGCCAACCCGTCCGGCCTCGAGCCCTACCTGGTCGTGCGCGACCTGGAGGTGACCTTCCCGACGGCGGACGGCCCGGTCAAGGCGGTGCGCGGGCTGAGCTACTCGGTGCCGCTGGGCCGCACGCTGGCGATCGTCGGCGAGTCCGGCTCCGGCAAGAGCGTGTCCAGCATGGCCGTGATGGGGCTGCACAACCCGCAGAGCACCCGCATCAGCGGCTCGATCCGCCTGGGCGGCCACGAGGTCGTCGGCATGCGCCAGGAGGAACTGCGCAAGCTGCGCGGCAGCACCGCCGCCATGGTGTTCCAGGACCCGCAGTCGTCGCTGCACCCGTACTACACGGTCGGCAAGCAGTTGATCGAGGCGTACCGGGCGCACCACAACGTGGCCAAGGCCAAGGCCGCGCAGCGGGCCATCGAGATGCTGGCCAGGGTCGGCATCCCGAACCCGAAGAAGCGGATGGGCGACTACCCGCACCAGTTCTCCGGCGGCATGCGGCAGCGCGCGATGATCGCGATGTCGCTGATCAACGACCCCAAGCTGCTGATCGCGGACGAGCCGACCACCGCCCTGGACGTGACCGTGCAGGCGCAGATCCTCGACCTGATCATGGATCTCCAGCGGGACTTCGGCTCCGCGGTCGTGTTCATCACCCACGACCTGGGCGTGGTCGCCGAGATCGCGGACGACATCCTGGTCATGTACGCCGGGCGCGCGGTCGAGTACGGGCAGGTCAACAAGATCCTCGGCGCTCCGCTGCACCCGTACACCTGGGGCCTGCTGGAGAGCATCCCGGCGGTGTCCGGCGAGCCGGCCCGGCTGCACCCGATCCCGGGCGCCCCGCCGAGCCTGCTGGCGGTGCCGAGCGGCTGCCCGTTCCACCCGCGCTGCGAGTTCCGCGAGCAGGTCCAGGGCGACCTGTGCCGCACGGAGACGCCGGACCTGATCCCGCGGACCGCGGACACCAGCCGCACGTCGCGCTGCCACCTCCGCGAGCCCGACCGGGTCTTCGAGACCACCGTCCTGCCCCGGCTGCCGTAAAGGACCACGATGACCACCACCGCGATCGAAACCGGGTCCGGACGGGCCAAGCGTGGCGTGCCGAGGGTCCCCGGTGCCCCCCTGCTGGAGTTGCAGGATCTCGTCATGCACTTCGCCACCCGCGGCGACGGGCTGCTGGGTCGCAAGACCAGCAAGGTCCAGGCCGTGGACGGCGTCTCGCTGACCGTGCGCGAGGGCGAGTCGCTCGGCCTGGTCGGCGAGTCCGGCTGCGGCAAGTCGACCACGGCCCAGCTCATCACCCGGCTGCTGAAGCCGACCTCCGGCAAGATCCTGTACCAGGGCAACGACATCGCCCGGCTGAACGAGCGGGCGCTGCGCCCGTACCGCCGGGAGATCCAGCTGATCTTCCAGGACCCGTACTCGTCGCTGAACCCGCGGCACACGGTCGGCTCGATCATCGGCACCGCCCTGCGGACCCACAACATGACGGCCAAGGGCAAGGAGCTGGCCCGGGTCCAGGAACTGCTCGAGGTCGTCGGCCTCAACCCGGAGCACTACAACCGGTACCCGCACGAGTTCTCCGGCGGCCAGCGCCAGCGCATCGGCATCGCCCGGGCGCTCGCCGTCCAGCCGAAGATCATCGTGGCGGACGAGCCGGTCTCCGCGCTGGACGTGTCCATCCAGGCGCAGGTGATGAACCTGCTGGAGGACCTGCGCAAGGAGTTCGGCATCGCGTTCGTGTTCATCGCGCACGACCTCGGCGTGGTCCGGCACTTCTGCGACCGGATCGCGGTCATGTACCTGGGCCGGATCGCCGAGATCGGCAACCGCGACGACATCTACGGCGCCCCCCGGCACCCGTACACCCAGGCGCTGCTGTCCGCCGTGCCGGACCTGGGCACCGTGCGCGGTACGCCGCCGAAGGCGCGCATCCGCCTGGTCGGTGATCCGCCGAGCCCGATCAACCCGCCGTCCGGTTGCCGGTTCCGCACCCGCTGCTGGAAGGCGGCCGAGGTCTGCGCGAAGGAGGACCCGGCCCTGACCCGGCGGAACTCCCCGCAGGAGGTGGCCTGCCACTTCGCGGAGGCGCCGGAGGAGTCCATCATCGCGGACCTGCGCGCCGACGCGTGACCCCGCCCCGCCGGGCGGGCGAGAGCGGAGGGTGAGGGGATGAAGGTCGCCGTGGTGGGCGGCGGGTCGACGTACACCCCCGAGCTGGTCGACGGGTTCGCCCGCTCCGCCCCGGGCCTGGCCGAACTGGCGCTGGTCGACCCGGCGGCGCAGCGGCTGGCCGTGGTGGGCCCGCTCGCCGGCCGGATCATGCGCCACCACGGGCACCCGGCCGAGGTCACCTGGACCGGCGACCTCGACGCCGGCCTGGACGGCGCCGACGTGGTGCTGCTCCAGCTGCGGGTCGGCGGGCAGGCGGCGCGGATCAGCGACGAGACGTTCCCGCTGGTCTGCGACTGCCTCGGCCAGGAGACCACCGGCGCGGGTGGGCTGGCCAAGGCGCTGCGCACGGTACCGGTGGTGCTCGACATCGCCGCCCGGGCCAAGCCGGGCGCCCTGATCGTCGACTTCACCAACCCGGTCGGGATCGTCACGCGGGCGCTGCTGGACGCGGGGCACCGGGCGGTGGGGCTGTGCAACGTGGCGATCGGGTTCCAGCGCCGGTTCGCCGGGTGGCTCGGCGTCGCGCCCGAGCGGGTGGTGCTGGACCACGTGGGGCTCAACCACCTCACCTGGGAGCGGGCCGCCACGGTCGCCGGCGTCGACCGGCTGCCCGAGCTGCTGACCGGGCACGGCGAGGAGCTGGCAACCGCCGTGGGACTGCCGGTCCGGCTGCTGCGCCTGCTCGACTGCGTCCCCTCGTACTACCTGCGGTACTTCTACGGCCACGACGAGGTGGTACGGGAGGAGCGCGGGCGGCCCACCCGGGGTCAGCGGGTCGCCGAGATCGAGGCGGAACTGCTGCGGATGTACGCCGATCCGGCGCTGGAGACCAAGCCGGCGCTGCTGGGCGAGCGCGGCGGGGCGTACTACTCGGAGGCGGCCGTGGGCCTGGTCGGCGCCCTGACGGCGGGGGAGCGTGGCGTGCACTCGGTGAACGTGCGCAACCGGGGCACGTTGCCGTTCCTGCCGGACGAGGCGGTGATCGAGGTGTCCTGTGAGGTGTCCGGCGCCGGTCCGGTCCCGTTGCCCGTCGCGCCGCTCGCCCCGGACCAGGCCGGGCTCGTCGCGGCCGTCTCCGGGTACGAGGAGCTGGCCCTCGCGGCGGCCGTCCACGGTGGAGCCGACCGGGTGTTCCGGGCGCTGCTGGCGCACCCGCTCGTCGGCCAGTACGAGTACGCCGAGCGGCTGACCGCCGAGCTGATCGCGGCGAACCGGCGGTACCTGCCGTGGGCCCGGTGAGCGCCCCGCTGTACCTGGCGGTCGACGGCGGCAACTCCAAGACGGACGTGGTGTTCGGCGACGCTGGCGGAGGGGTCCGGGCGTTCCTGCGCGGGCCGACCGCCTCCCCGGACATCCTGGGCGTGCCCGGCGCGATGGCCATGCTCGACCGGCTGGTCGGTGCGGCCCGGACGCGTGCCGGACTGCCCGCAGGCGCACCGGTCGCCCGCGCCGACCTGCTGCTCGCCGGCGCCGACCTACCCAGCCAGGTGGCGCGGCTGACCCGGGAGGCGGCCGCCCTGGGCTGGGCGGCGGCGGTGCGGGTCGACAACGACGCGTTCGCCCTGCTGCGCGCCGGCACCGCCCACCCGGACGCGGTGGTGGTGGTGTGCGGGGCCGGGAGCAACTGCCTGGGCCGGCGGGCGGACGGGCGCACCGCCCGGTTCCCGGCGTTCGGCCCGCTCTCCGGGGACTGGGGCGGCGGCCACCACCTCGCCGAACTGGCGCTCTGGCACGCCGCCCGCGCCGAGGACGGCCGGGGACCGGCGTCCGCGCTGGTGGCGGCGGTCACCGACTACTTCGGACTGGCCACGGTGGAGCGGGTGAGCGCGGCGCTGCACCTCGGTGAGGTGCCCCGGGAGCGGCTGTACGGGCTGAGCGAGGCGCTGTTCGCGGTCGCCGCGGCCGGTGACCCGGTGGCCGCGAAGGTGGTCCGCCGCCAGGCCGACGAGGTGCTCGCCCAGATCCGGGTGGCGGCCGGGCGTCTGGACCTGCTCGGCCGGGCGTTCGCGGTGGTGCTCGGCGGGGGCGTGCTCGCCGCCCGCCATCCGCTCCTGCACGACGCGATCGTGGCTGGCCTGGCCGACCTCGCGCCCGCGGCCACCGTCTCCGGCGTGGCCGATCGACCGGCCGCCGGTGCGGCGCTGCTCGCGGCGGACGCGCTGCACGGCGGGGCCACCCCGGCTGAGGTGGAGGAGCGGGTGCGCTCCGCGCTGCGGGAAAAGCCGGCACAATACCTCGGGTGACCGACCCGCGTCTCATCGTCGTACTCGGCCCGCCGATGGCGCGCCTGCGGGAGCTGCTCGGCCGGTACGGCTCCGCGTACTGGTTGGACACCCATGGCGAGGCCGCGGTGCTGCGCGCGGTGGCGGAGGCGACCCGGGGCGACCGCGAGGCGGTGATCGCCTTCCCGCCCGACCGTCCCGGCGCCGTGGCCGAGATGATCGGCGCACTGCTGGCCGGGGGTGTGCGGGTGGTGGTCGGGCTGACGAGCGAGGCGTGGGCGGAGGTGCGCCCGATGCTGCCCGCCGGCCGGTGGCCGCGGCACGTCGAGGTGGTGCGGGTAGCGGCGTTGCCCATCGGGCCGGGGCCGGGTCCGGGCGCGGCGCCGACCAAGTTCTGGGCGGGGCCGGACGACGACAACGCCCCGTCCGGGCCGGGTCCGGGCGCGGTGCCGCCGGAGATCTGGGCGGGGCTGGACGGCGACGAGGAGCCGTCCAGCCCCGCGAATCTGCCGCCCCCGCTCAGGATCCGGGAGGAGCGGATCGCGCTCGGTGTCGAGCCCGAGGAGCGGCCGGGGCCGCCGCCGGTCGACCGCCGGCACGTGAACGTTGTCGTGGCCGGGAAGCCCGGCGGTGCACCGCTCTCGGGGCCCCTGGCGCGTGACGCCACCTACCTGGCGCGCTTGTCGATCGGGCCGCTCGCGGCGGATTCCGTCGTCGTGGACCCACCGGACTTCCCGCACGAGCACCTGCCCCGCTCGCCCGCGGGCTGGTGGCTGACCGTGCTGGCGACCGGTGACGCCCTCGCCTACGGCGACCAGTTCGCCGAGGCGTACTTCCTGCCCCGCGTCGGGTCGGGGTACCGCTGCGGTTGCCCACCGGGCACCGAGCACCACTGCCGGCCCGCCGAGCGAAGCCCCACCGTGGACGTTCCGGTGCGGACCGGCACCCTGCACCTGTCGGTGTACCTGGCGGGAAGGGTGCTGGTCCAGGCGCTGACCGTGGACCTGCCGGCCGGCGGGCGCCCGGCCGGGCGGGTGGTGTGGTCGCTCGACGTCGGCGTGGCCGACCTGGACCGGCACGCCCGCCGCTCGGCCAGCGTCTACGAGGCGGGCGGCCCGGACGGGCGGCACCGCCTCGTGGTGGGCGACGGCGCCGGGGAGCAGGTCCGGTTCGAGCTGGGCGAGGCGCAGGCGGCGAGTCTGGCCCGGCGGCTGCGCACCGGCCTCTACGAGGCGCAGTTCGACGGCCGGCGCAGCCGCTTCGACGGGACCCTCGGCAAGCCCGACGGCGCCTACCTGGCGGACCTGCGGGCGCTCGCGGTGGCCGGCGCGGAGGCGTACCGGACGATGCTGACCGACCCGGACGCCCGCGACCGGCTCAGCGGCTGGCTGGCGGCGGACGCGGCGCGCCGGGGCCGCCCCGCCGTGGTGCAACTCGCCCGGGCGGCGAACACTCGGCTGGCCTTCCCCTGGCAACTCGTCTACGACCTGCCCGTGATCGGCGACGGCGCCGGGCTGACCCCGTGCCCGAGCGTGTGGGCGTTCGGTCCACACCGGACGACGGCGGAGGTGCCCCCGGTCTGCCCGCACGCGGACGCCCACCTGGACGGGGACGGCCAGCTCTGCCCGTACGGCTTCTGGGGGCTGGCGCACGTGCTCGAGGTGCCGCCGTTCACCGCGGCCGGCCTGGTGGCGGTGACCGGCGACCCGCCGCCCGCCACGCTCGCCGTCGGCTTCAACGCGGACCTGTCCGGCCCCGAATGGGAGCGGCACCGGGCCGCCCTGGCCGCGATCGCCGGCGCGCGTCCCGCGGTCACCACCACCGTCGACGCGCTGCGCACCGCACTGGTCCCCGGCGCCGACGTGGTGTACCTGCTCTGCCACGGCATCCGGGCGGCGGGCGTGCCGGGCGGCCCGCCCACCGTGCTGCTGGACTTCGGCGGTGGGGGCCGGATCGCGCCGGGCGACGTGGACGCGTGGGCCCGGCTCACTCCCCGGGTGCGCTGGTCGGCGCGGCGCCCGCTGGTGGTGCTCAACGGCTGCTTCACCGGCGAGGTGCTGCCGGACACCACGGTCGAGTTCGTCGCCGCCTTCGTCGGCCAGGCCGGCGCGGCCGGCGTACTGGCCACCGAGGTGACGGTGGAGATGCGGCTGGCCACCCGGGCGATGGAACTGTTCCTGGCGGCGCTGTGGCGCGGCGCCGGGGTGGGCGAGGCGCTGCGGGCGGCCCGCTGGGAGCTGCTGCGCCACGGAAACGTCCTCGGCTTGGCATACTCGCCGTACTGCGACGCCGACCTGCGCGTGCCGGGCGCCGCTCCCGGTGGCACCGGGAGCGAGGCCACGGACGGCGGCCCCGCCGGGGCCACGCCGGGCGGGCCGGCGCCGTCCACACGGGAGGGGAGCCCACGATGATCGGCAACCTGGGTGCGGCCTGCTTCGGCCTGGTCGCCGGGTACCTGGCCTACCGGACGCTGGTCCGTTCGCCGGGCGCCCAGATCTCCGACCTGGCCGCGGTGCTGTCCGCGATCGGCGGCGGGGCCACCGTGGCCGTGTCCGGCCGGGGCACCGACGCGTTCGGCTGGTACGCGATCGGCCTGGCCGCCGGCATGGCCGTCTACTTCGGACTCTTCGCCTGGCTCAACGGCCGCCGGAAGGCGGCGGTGGTGCTCGGCGGCGAGGGTGGGCCCAGGGCCGGCGGCGAGGGCGCCGAGGACGGCGGGTCCGCCAGGCCGCGCTGACGGATAGGGTGTCCCCATGCGGGTCTTGTTCATCGGTGGCAGCGGCATCATCAGTTCGGCCTGCTCCCGCCTGGCCGTCGAGCGCGGCATCGACCTGTACACGCTCAACCGCGGCAACGAGGAGCGCCGGCCGCTCCCGGCCGGGGTGACCCGGCTGCGGGGCGACATCCGGGCGCCGGAGTCGGCCCGTGCCGCCCTGGGCGACCTGACGTTCGACGCGGTGGTCGACTGGGTGGCGTACACGCCCGGGCACGTCCGGGCGGACATCGACCTGTTCACCGGGCGTACCGGGCAGTACGTGTTCATCAGCTCCGCCTCGGCGTACCAGACGCCGCCGGCACGGCTGCCGGTCACCGAGTCGACCCCGCTGCGCAACCCGCACTGGCGCTACTCGCGCGACAAGATCGCCTGCGAGGACGCGCTGGTGGCGGCGTACCGGTCGGCCGGCTTCCCGGTCACGATCGTGCGCCCGTCGCACACCTACGACCGCACGGCGGTCCCGTTCGACGGCGGCTGGACGGCGATGGCCCGGCTGCGGCGGGGCAAGGAGATCGTGGTGCACGGCGACGGCACGTCGCTGTGGGTGCTGACCCACCACGAGGACTTCGCCCGGGGCTTCGTGCCGCTGCTCGGCCACCCGGCGGCGATCGGCGAGGCCGTCCACATCACCACGGACGAGGTGCTGACCTGGAACCAGATCGCCGAGACGCTCGCCGCCGCGGCCGGGGTGCCGCCGCGGATCGTGCACGTGCCCTCGGCCGCGATCGCCGCGGCGGACCCGGGGTGGGGCGCCGGCCTGCTCGGTGACAAGGCGCATTCGATGATCTTCGACAACGCCAAGCTCAAACGCCTGGTGCCCGGGTACGTGGCGACCATCCCGTTCCACCGGGGGGCGCGCGAGATCGTCGCCTGGTACGACGAGGACCCGGCCCGGCAGGTCGTTGACGAGCGCCTGGACGCGGTCATGGACAAGCTGGTCGCCGACTACCGGCCCCGCTGAGCCGGCGATCAGTCGCCGCTGAGGCGGTCAATCCCCGCTGAGCCGGCGGTCAGTCGCCGACCACCAGGTCCCGGCCGCCGTGCTTGGCGGTGTAGAGGTGTTGGTCGGCCCGGCGCAGCAGCGTCGAGTAGTCGTCGTCCGGTCGCACCTCGGTGACGCCCGCGCTGGTGGTGACCCGCAGCCCCCGGCCGACCCCGGACCAGTCCTGGTCGGCGACCGTCCGGCGGACGCGCTCGCAGTGCTCCCGGGCCGCCGCCCCGCCGAGCGGCAGGACGAGCAGGAACTCCTCCCCGCCCAGCCGGACCGCGCGCCCGTCCGGCCCGGCGGTGTCGCGCAGGATCTGCCCGACCACGCGCAGCACCCGGTCGCCCGCCTCGTGCGAATGCCGGTCGTTGACCTGCTTGAAGTGGTCCAGGTCGAGGATCGCGACGCTGAGCGCGCCCCGGGCGGCCGGCGCCAGGCCCAGCAGCCCGTTGAGGTGCTGCTCGCACTTGCGCCGGTTCCACAGCCCGGTCAGCGGGTCCCGCTCGGCGAGCCGCTGGTACTCCCGGCTGGTCCGCCGGGCGTGCTCGATGTCGAACACCGCCTGGACCACGGAGGCGGCGGCCTCGCTCTGCTCCGAGCGCAGCCGCGTCCACTCGCCGTGGAACGCCACCATGTGCTCGTACGCCGAACGGTAGTCCCCGGTCGCGGCGAAGCAGGCGGCCAGCTCGTGCAGGGCCCGCGCGCTGCTCTCCGCCATGCCGGCCCGCACGCTCATCTCGCGGGACCGGGTCAGGCTCGCGACCGCGCCGGCCAGGTCGCCCCGGCGGCGCTGGATCTCGGCGAGGGTGAGCAGGCAGCTCGGGATCGCGTCGGGCTCGGTCTCGTCGGAGAACCCGGCCAGCGCGGCCTTGATGACCTCGGTGGCCTGCCCCGGGTCGCCCGACTCCAGCAGCACCCGGGCCAGTGTGTCCACACAGGACGCCGTGAGCCGGTGCCCGGTGTGCTCGGCCAGCCGGCGCATCCGGGTCACCAGCTCGACCGCGCCGGCCAGATCGCCGCGCTCGTACTGCACCCAGGCCCAGTTGTTCAGGTTGACGATCCGCATGCTGGGCCGGCCCAGCCGGTCGGCCAGCTCCTGCGCGTACCGGAACGCGGCCACCGACCGGCCGCCGATCCGGTACCCGTAGATCTGCGCGGCCAGCACCATCGCGTGGTCGACCCGCAGGCAGAGCGGATCCTCCTCGGTCAGCAGCCGGAACGCCTTCTCGGCGTGGCTGGCGGACTCGCTGATCTCGCCCAGCCGCCACAGCCCGCCGGAAATGATCGCGTGCGCGCGGGCGGCCACCACGGTGTCGGCGGTGGACTCCAGCCGGCGCTGGGCGATGCCGGCGCCCTCGGGCGCCCGGCCGGTGCGGTTGTAGACATCGGCGCGGGCCAGCTCGGCGAGCGCCACGTAGCGCCCGGAGCCCGCCGCGGCGGCCCGCGCGGCGAGCGCGTCGGCCCGCTCCAGCAGCCCGTCATGGCGCGTGTAGGTGTCCGCGATCAGGTCGGTCAGCTCGGCTTCCAGCGCCTTCTCGGCCCGCCGGTCGCCGGCGACCAGCCGGGACGCCTCCGCGTAGCCCGTCACCGCGAACCCGCCCGGCGGCGTTCGCGCATCCCAGTACCGGTCATCGACGGCCCCACGTCCCGCGCTGCGCGCACTCAATGATCAGCGGATCGGCCGTTGACGAGCGTAGCTGAGCGGTTCCCGTTCCTGACAGTGCGTAGGCGGCCGACGGGTGCCGGCCAACGGGACCGTGGCGAGATCATCCGCCCGGTGCGGGACCTCAGCCGACCAGCCCGGCCTCCTCTGCTGGTCCAGATCCCGCGCCAGCGGCGGCGCACCACGCCCACGGTCCCAAACCAGGGTGGCGGCGGCGGTCTCGACCAGCGGCGTGGCGGGCATCCCCGCGGCCCGGGCCCGGCCGGCGCCGCGCCGGAACATCGGCTCCCACGCCGACGGCACGATCAGGGGGAGCCGGCCGGGCACCCGTTCCGGCTCCACCGGCACCATCTCGACCCCGGTGCCGGCCGCGGCGGCGCACGCCTCGATCAGCCCGGCCATCGTCGTCGGCTCCGCCGGGCCGACGGCGTTGTAGACGCCCGGCCGGTCGGCGGCCAGCAGCGTGGTGACCAGCCGGGCCAGATCCCGCGAGTCCACCACCTGTACGGGCTGCTCCGGCCGGCCGGGCAGCGCCACCCGGCCGCCCCGCGCCGCCCGGCGCACCCACCGGGTGAACCGGTCCGTCGGGTCGTGCGGCCCCGCCACCACGCCGGGACGCACGATCGTCCCCCGCTCGCCGTACCGGACCAGCACGTCGTCCTCGCAGGCCACCTTCAGCGGGCCGTAGGTGGCGTCGGTGACCTCCTCGGTGCCGCGCTCCGGCGGCAGCCGGGCCGCGTCCTCGTCCGACCGCTCGGGCAGCCGCGCAGGATGCGCATGCGAAGATCCTAACGGGGTACCGCGCAGCCCATGACCCTCGACGAGGCCCGCCGGCGCTTCGCGGCCGCCCGGGTGGCCCGCCTGGCCACCGCCGGCGCAGACGGCCGCCCCCACCTGGTACCCCTGGTGTTCGCCATCGCCGGCGGCACCATCTACAGCGCCGTGGACGCCAAGCCCAAGCACGGCACCGAGCTGCGCCGCTTCGCCAACGTCGCCGCCAACCCGCGGGTCGCGCTGCTGGTCGACGAGTACGCCGAGGACTGGACCGCCCTGTGGTGGGTCCGCGCCGACGGTGACGCCCGGGTCCTGGCCGCGGAGACCGCCGAGGGCACCGACGCGGTCACCCGCCTCGCGGACCGCTACCCCCAGTACCGCGACCAGCCCCCGTCCGGCCCGGTCCTCGCCGTCGACGTGGACCGCTGGTCATCCTGGTCGGCCGCGGACTGAGCGGCCCCGCCGTGCTCGGTCGAGCGAAGCGGCCGCGCTACACGTCCGTTTCGGCGCTGTCCGGTACCCGCAGCTTGCGCCGGGCCCGCTGGTAGAAGGTGGTGGTGCCCAGGCGCACCACCCGGGCCGCGGCGCGCGCCGCCCGGACCGTGATCCGGTCGCCGGGGCCGAGGTGGCCGCCGATCCCGCCGTCGACCTCCACCGCGAGCTGCCCGCTGGTGGGCAGCAGGTCGAGGGTGACCTGCTCGTCGGCGGAGAGCACCAGCGCCCGGTTGAACGCCGAGTGCGCCGAGGCCGGCACGACCAGCACCGCCTCCACGGTGGGGGAGACGATCGGGCCGCCCGCGGAGAAGCTGTACGCGGTGGACCCGGTCGACGTGGCGACGATGACCGCGTCCGCCGCGTACCGGATGAACGGCTGGCCGTTGACGGAGACCTCGATCGCGGCCAGGCCGTCCCCGGGTACCCGGACCATCGCGATGTCGTTGAAGGCGGTGACCGGCGAGCCGTCCGGCAGGGTGCTGGTGACCGCCATCCGGGGCTCCACCGTGTACCGGTGTTCGTCGATGCATGACAGCGCCGCGGGCAGCTCCTCGGCGTCGATCTCGGCCAGGAACCCCAGCCGGCCGAGGTTCACGCCGAGGACCGGGGTGGCGGTGTTGGCGCCGAGCCGCATGGTGCGCAGCACCGTCCCGTCCCCGCCGAGGCTGACCAGCAGGTCCGCGCGGGCCACCAGCGCGGACTGGTCCACCGGGACCGCCTGGCAGTCGATGCGGCCGACCTCGTCGGGCAGGCCGAGCACGGTCGCGCCGTGCCCCCGGGCCCAGTCGACGATCGTGTCGATCGCCGGCTTCGAATCGCGATTGGGGTGCAGGACCAGCCCCACCGTCGCGATCATCCCCATGCCGTCACTGTACGGAAGCGGACCCGTTCGGGCGGTCGGTCTCGGGGTGCAGCGGGGTTCCGCCCACCGCGCAGTGGCTGCGGACCGGCGAGGGTCGGCGCGCCGGGCGCCCGGGCACGCCGAGCACCGCGATCACCGCGGCGGCCCCGAACAGCCCCGCGCAGATCAGCATGGCGGTCGGGTAGGCGCGGGCCAGCGCGGCCGGGTCGGTCAGCCGGCCGGTGCCGATGCCGGCCGCCAGCGGCAGCACCGCGACCGCGAGCAGGCCACCGGCCCGGGCGACCGCGTTGTTGACGCCGCTGGCCAGGCCGGCGTGCCGCTCGTCCACGGCGCCGAGCGCGGTGGCGGTCAGCGGCGCGACCGTGGCGGACAGGCCCAGCCCGAGCACGACCGCTGCCGGCAGCACTCCGGTCAGGTAGGCCGTGCCCGCGCCGATCCGGCTGAGCAGCACCAGCCCCACCGCGCCGACCAGCGGCCCCACGGTCATCGGCAGCCGCGGCCCGATCCGCCCCGCGAGCCCGCCGGCGGGCGCGGAGAGCAGCAGCATCAGCACGGTGATCGGGATCAGTGCGGCGCCCGCGACCACCGCGGCGTAGCCAGCGACCACCTGAAGCTGGATCACCACCAGGAAGAACACCCCGCCGAGGGCGGCGTAGAGGGCGAACGTAGCCAGGTTGACCGCCGTGAACGTGCGGGACGCGAACAGGCCCAGCGGCAGCATCGGGTGCCGGGACCGGTGCTCGGCGAGCACGAAGCCGGCCAGCGCGGCGGCACCGACCACCAGCCCGGCGAGGACCGGTGCCGCGCCGGGGCCGCGCCCGGGCCAGAGCGTGAACGCGTACGCCAGCCCACCCAGGGCGGCCGCGGCGAGCGCCGCGCCGGTCGCGTCCGGCCGGTGCGTGGCGCCCGGGTCGCGGGACTCGGGCACGTGCCGCAGCGCGACCGCGATCGCCACCGCGGCGAGCGGCACGTTGATCAGGAACACCAGCCGCCAGGACGCCGCCTGCACCAGCCAGCCGCCGAGGAACGGGCCGACCGCGCCGGCGATGCCGCCGAGGCCGGACCAGGCGCCGATCGCCCGCCCCCGGTCCGCCGGGACGAACACGGCCTGCAGGATCGCCAGCGCACCCGGGGTGAGCAGCGCCCCGCCGACCCCCTGCAGGACGCGGGCGCCGATCAGCACCTCGACGCTGGGCGCCACCCCGCACAGCAGCGAGGCGAGGGCGAACCACGCCATGCCGATCGTGAAGACCCGCCGCCGGCCGTACCGGTCGCCCAGCGAGCCGCCGAGCAGGATCAGCGCGGCCAGGCTCAACGCGTACCCGTTCACCGTCCACTGGAGAGCGGCGGCGTCCGCGCCGAAGCGGCGGCCGATGGCCGGCAGCGCCACCGTGACCACGGTCGCGTCGACGAACGCCAGCGCGGAGCCGAGCACGGTGGCCAGCAGCACCCAGCGCCCGGCGGCCTGGCGGAGGCGGACCCGGTCCGGTGCGTGGTCCATCGCGCCAGGCTAGAGCAGATTCTCCACGGTGAGCGGCAGCGCGCGCAGTCGGCGGCCGGTCGCGTGGTGCACCGCGTTGGCGACCGCCGGCGCGACGCCCACCACCCCCACCTCGCCCACGCCCTTCACCCCCATCGGGGTCAGCGGGTCGGGGCCGCCGACGAACAGCACGTCCACGTCGGGCACGTCGGCGTGGACCGGCACCAGGTAGTCGCCGAGGTTGGCGTTCATGATCCGGCCGCTGCCCGGATCGGGCGTGGTGCGTTCCATCAGGGCCATGCCGAGGCCGCCGACCGTGCCACCGATGATCTGGCTCGCGGCCAGCTTCGGGTTCATGATCCGGCCGCCGTCGACCGCGGTGACCAGCCGCACCACCCGCAGCTCGCCGAGGTCGGGGTCGACGCGGACCTCCGCGAAGACGGCGGCGAACGCGCCGGAGGGCGCCACGTCCTCCCGCTCGGGCGGGGCGCTGGCGCCCTCGGCCCGCACGTCGGTGCCGCGCGGGTGCCCGTTCCGGACGATCTCCAGCAGGTTCCGGCAGGCGTCCTGCACGGCGTTGGTTACGGCGGCGGTCAGCCCCGAGCCGCCCGCCGCGGGCGCCTTGGGCAGCCGGGTGTCGCCCAGCTCCACCCGCACCCAGTCGGGGGGCAGATCGAGCAGGTCGGCGGCGAGCTGGGTCAGGATCGTGTACGTGCCGGTGCCGATGTCCGTCGCCGACGTGGCGATCGTGGCCGTGCCGTCCGGGTGCAGCGTCGCCGCCGCCCGGCAGGGCATCATCGTCCAGCCGAACGTCACCCCGGCCATCCCGTACCCGACCATGCGGTGCCCGTCCCGCATCGAGCACGGCGCGGGGGAACGCCCGTACCAGCCGAAGCGCTCGGCGCCCACCCGGTAGCACTCGCGCAGCCCGGTGGTGGTCCACGGCCGCCCGTTCTCCGGGTCCACCTCGGCGACGTTGCGCAGGCGCAGGTCGACCGGGTCGATGTCGAGTCGGAAGGCCAACTCGTCCAGGGCGCACTCCAGCGCGAACAGGCCCTCGGCCGTCCCGGGTGCGCGCATGTGCCCGGTCGGCGGGACGTTCAGCCGGACCTGCACGTCCCGCGCCGCGAAGTTCGGGCAGGCGTAGGCGCCGGCGCCGCGCGGCGTCACCCGGTACCGCACGGCGTCGTCCATGGCGGCCGGGTACTCGGCATGGTGGTCGATCGCCACCAGTCGCCCGTCCACAGTCGACCCCAGGCGGATCCGCTGCACCGTCGACGGCCGCCCGCCGGTACCGGTGAACATCTCCGGCCGGGTCAGCTCCAGCGCGACCGGCCGGCCCACCACCCGGGCGGCCATCGCGGCGACCGTCACGTGGGGCCACGAACGCAGCCCGGCCCCGAAGCCGCCACCGACGAACGGGGCCAGCACCCGCACCCGCTCCTCGGGGATGCCGAACACGCCGGCCAGCGCCGACCGGGTGTTCGCCGTGTGCTGGGTGCTGTCGTGGACGGTGAGGTCGTCACCGTCCCACCGGGCCACCGTCGTGAACGGGCCGAGCGGATTGTTGGTGAGGTGGGGAGTGGTGTAGGTGGAGTCCACCCGCACCTCGGCGGTGCGCAGCGCGCCGGCCGGGTCGCCTCGGGTCGTGTCGAAGTGCCACGGGTTCTCCTCGCGCTCCGCGCGCGGGTCCTCGGTCCGCAGCACCGGCTCGTCGACCTCGTACCGGACCTCCACCAGGTCCGCCGCGGCGACCGCCTGCTCCCGCGTCCCGGCCACCACGACCGCCAGATACTGCCCGTCGTAATCGACGCGGTCACCCTGCAACGGCGGGGTCGGCTGCGGACCGATCGACGTCGCCGGCCCCCTCGACAGCCGCGGCGCCGTCAGGTGAGTGATGACCGTGAGCACCCCCGGCGCGCCCTCCGCGCCCTCGGTCTCGATCCCGGACACCCGCCCCGCCGAAATCGTGGCCCGCACCAGCGCCGCGTACGCCAGGTCCGGGTAGCGCACGTCGTTCGGGTACGGCGCGGCGCCGGCCACCTTCCGGGCCCCGTCGACCCGATCCAGGGCGGCGCCGACCAGGGGCGCCAGGGTGCGGGTCACGGTACCTGCCTTTCGTTCGCGACTGTGGTGCTTCCTGCGCGGTCGCCGGTCCTGCGGCCCGGCGTGCTCCGGGCGCTCCTCGCGCTCACGGTGTCTGCCTTTCGTTCGCGACTGTGGTGCTTCCTGCGCGGTCGCCGGTCCTGCGGCCCGGCGTGCTCCGGGCGCTCCTCGCGCTCACGGTGTCTGCCTTTCGTTCGCGACTGTGGTGCTTCCTGCGCGGTCGCCGGTCCTGCGGCCCGGCGTGCTCCGGGCGCTCCTCGCGCTCACGGTGCCGCCCAGGTGCTCAGTGCGCGGATCAGGGTGCGCCGGGCCAATTCCACCTTGTACCCGTTGTCCCGGCGCGGCTCGGCGTCCGCGAGTTCCGCGCCGGCCGCCGCCACGAACGCCTCCGGCGCCTCCCGCAGCACCGCCTCGGCCCGGCGCGCCCGCCACGGCACCGTCGCCACGCCGCCCAGCGCCACCCGGGTACGGCCAGGGTCGGCCACGACCGCCGCCGAGGCCAGCGCGAAGTCGTACGAGGCGCGGTCGCGCACCTTCAGGTACCCGGAGCGGGTGCCTTGGGCGGGCAGCGGGATGTCCACCCCCGTAACCAGGTCGCCGTGCCGGAGCACGGTCTCCAGCCGGGGCGTGTCGTCCGGCGGGAGGTAGAACCCGGTCAGCGGCACCGTGCGCGGTCCGTCCGGCCCGAGGAGCCGCACCACGGCGTCCAGCGCCACCAGCGCCACCGCCAGGTCCGACGGGTGGGTGGCGATGCAGTGCGGGCTGGTACCGAGAATGGCGTGGTTGCGGTGCACTCCCTCCAGGGCGGCGCAGCCGGCACCCGGGTCGCGCTTGTTGCACGCGGTGGCCACGTCCCGGAAGTACGGGCAGCGGGTGCGCTGGAGCAGGTTCCCGCCGATCGTGGCCGCGTTGCGCAACTGCACGGACGCCCCCGCCAGCAGCGCATCCCGCAGCACCGGCAGCCGCTGCGCCACGACCGGCTCCCGGGCCAGCCGCTCCATCGTCACCAGCGCGCCGACCCGCAGGTCGCCGCCGTCGAACGTCACGTCGCGCAGCGGCAGCCGGGTGATGTCCACCAGCCGGCGCGCGGTCACGGTGCCGATCTTCATCAGGTCGAGCTGGGTGGTGCCCCCGGCCAGGAACGCCGCCGCCGGGTCGGCGGCCAGCTCCGCGACCGCCTGCGCCGGCTCGCCGACCCGCACGTACTCAAGCGTGCGCACCCGAGGCGACCTCCCGGATCGCGGCCAGGATGCGCGGGTACGCCCCGCACCGGCACAGGTTCCCGCTCATGTACTCGCGGATGTCCTCGTCCCGCCCGGCGCGACCCTCCCGGATCAGCGCCGCCGCGGAGACGATCTGCCCCGGCGTGCAGTACCCGCACTGGAACGCGTCGTGCTTGATGAACGCCGCCCGCAGCGGGTGGTCCGCCAGCCCCTCGATCGTGGTCACCTGCCGCCCGTCACACTGGGCGAACAGGGTCAGGCAGGACAGCACCCGCCGCCCGTCCACCAGTACCGTGCAGGAGCCGCAGGTGCCCTGGTCGCAACCCTTCTTGGTACCGGTGAGGCCGAACCGGTCCCGCAGCGCGTCGAGCAGGGTGACCCGCGCGTCCAGGTTCGCCACCAGCCGGGCGCCGTTCACCGTGACCGTGGTCGTGGGTTCTCGCACGCCGGGGCCCATACCGCGGCGGCGCCGGCTTAATCCGCGCCGACCGGTGCCGGGCGCGCTCAGACCCGGCTTACGCGTCGGCCAGCACTGGGCGCGCGCCGGGCGTGCTCCGGCCCGGCTTTCGAGCCAACCTCCGCCGGCGCTGTTCCGGGCGGCTCTGGCTCGCGGTTTTCGAGCCAACCTCCGCCCGGCGCCGTTCCGGCGGCTCTGGTCCGACTTACGCGCCGCCCGGCGCCGGGCGGGTGCCGGGCGTGCTCAGGTGGCGATGAGCGACCGCACGAGGGATGCGGCCCCGTCCAGCCCGGCCTTCTCGGCCGCCGACAGCGTCGGGTTGTCGCGCCGCATCTCGACCGCCGTCGCCAGGCCGCCCAGCGGGTCGCCACCGGCCGCGGCGAGGAACGCGGCGAGCACCGCGCGCGCGGCCCGGGGCAGGTCCGCCGGTGCCGCGGGCACCTCGATGCTGCCGGTCGCCACCTCGGCCAGGATCAGCGCGGACAGCGCCAGGTCCAGCCCCGGGGACCCCGGCGCCGCGTTCCGCCAGTCGATCAGGACCGGGCCGTCGGCGGTGAGCAGCACGTTCTCCGGGTGCAGGTCCAGGTGCAGGATCCGGGCGCCGGGCGGGAAGCCGGGCATCGGCGGCAGCGCGTGCAGGTCGGCCGCCAGCCGGGCCAGGATCGCTCCGGCCTCGTCCAGGTCCAGGCCGCCGGCGAGCGCGCCCAGCATCGTCGGCCCCTCCACCCGCTCCATGACGAGGTCCGGCCCGCCCGCCTCGTACACCCGCGGCGCGGGGAAGCCGAGCCCGGCCACGTACCGCATGACCTCGGCCTCCGGCGCGGTGTCCCCGCCGTCGCGGTACCGGCGCAGCACCCGCCCGCCGGGCAGTGCGAAGACGTCGGCGTCGCGGCCACGGGCGAAGGGGGCGGCGTCGATCACGCGACGACCATACGCCAGGGTGGGGGTGGCGGACGCCCCGCCGATCTTGGAGTTGCGGCGGCCGCGGGTGGGAGATCTTGGTACCGATCTGGCCAGAAAAGCGGCGTTTCTTACCAAGATCTCGCCCCCAGGGGCTGCCCTTGGGGCGGCGGTGAAGGGCCTGCGATGTCCGTCGGCCAAAAGTCCGAAAGCCGAGGTGGCTATCACAGCGCGGATTCAGCCGTGCTCCCGGCATCATCAGTCCAAGATCGGCGAGGGAGGGGAGCGGCGATGCGGCGGGCGATCCGGTCGGAGGAGAGCGGCCGGCCGAAGTAGTAGCCCTGGCCGACGTCGCAGCCGGCCTCACGCATCCGCTCGGCCTGTTCGGCGGTCTCGATGCCCTCGGCGGTGACGGTGAGGCCGAGGGTGTGGCCGAGCGCGACGACGGTGGCCAGGAAGGCGCGGTCGGAGGCCGCCGCCGCGGGCGGGCCGACCAGCGCGGCGGCGAGCTTGATGCCGTGCAGCGGGAGGGTGCGCAGGCAGGCGAGGTTGGAGTACCCGGTGCCGAAGTCGTCGACGACCACGCGGACCCCCAGCGCGCCGAGCGCGCGGAGGTTGGCGAGCACCTCGCGGGTGGGTTCGATCAGCGCGTACTCGGTGATCTCCAGGTGCAGCCGGTGCGGCGGCAGGCCGGTGCGGTCGAGGATCTGGGCGACCAGCCCGGCGAGGCCGGCGCGGTACACCTGCGGCGCGGCCAGGTTGACGTTGACGTGGGGCGGGTCGGTGCCGTCCGGGGTGCGCCAGCCGGCAGCCTGCTGACAGGCCAGTTCGAGCAGGTGGTCGCCGAGCGGGACGATGAGGCCCGCGTCCTGGGCCAGGCCGATGAACCGGTCGGCGCCGAGCCGGCCCTCGACCGGGTGCCGCCACCGGGCCAGCGCCTCGGCGCCGGTCACGCGGGCCGCGCCGCCGGTGAGGGCGACCAGCGGCTGGTAGTCCAGGGTGAACTCGCCGCGGCGCAGCCCCGCCGGGATGGCGGCGGAGAGCCGGTACCGGGCGGCGTCGGCGGTGCTGCGGGCGTCGTCGAACAGTCGCCAGCAGCCCCGGCCGTCGGCCTTGGCCCAGTGCAGCGCGATGTGCGCGGCGCGGATCAGTTCGGCGGGCTCGCCGCCGGCCGGGCGCTCGACCACGCCGGCGCTGGCGGTCAGCGGAACCTCGGTGCCGTCCACGTGGAACGGTTCGGCGAGCACGGCCAGCGCCCGGTCCGCCATCTTGATGGCGTCCTCACTGCCGGCCGTGTCGGCGAGCAGGATCGCGAACTGGTCGCCGTCCAGCCGCAGGAGCCGGTGGCCGCCGGCGGCCACCAGGGCGCGGAGCCGGTCGGCGGCGGCGCCCAGCAGGCGGTCCCCGACGCCCGGGCCGAGGCTGTCGTTGACCCCGGCGAACCGGTCGAGGTCGATGCAGCACAGCCCCACCCGGTCGCCGGCGGCGGCGAGCAGCCCGGCGAGCGCGGCCCGGTTCGGCAGCCCGGTGAGCGGGTCGTGGGTGACCAGGTGCCGGATCCGGGCCTCGCTCTCGCGCAGCTTCCGCTCGGCCCGGTCCCGGGCGGTCAGCGCCGCCAGCCGGATCGACTCCTGCGCGTCGAGGCTGCGCTCGTGCACGGCCGCGGCGAAGCCCGCCGCGAGGCTCTCCACCAGCGCCGTGACCCGCTCCTGCGGAACCTCGCCGCCGAGGGCCCCGGGCAGCCGGGTACGCAGGACGGTGAGGGTGCGGCCGAGGGCCTCCGGGGCGGCGTACCCGGCGGCGACCAGGTCGGTGCCCACCCAGTACCCGGCGGCGGGGTCGAAGGCGGGCGCGGCAAGCGCGCCGGCGAGGCGTTCGGCCAGCCCGGCGAGGAGCGTGGTGCGCTCCGGCGGGGTCAGCGGCGCGTACGCCACCGCCCGCAGGGCCCGGCCCCACGCGGCGACGAAGCCGGGCAGCCCGCTCACCCGGGAACCCTCGCCACGCCGGCGTAGAAGCCGCTGCGCCCCGGGCGCTCGAACGTCTCGTCCGGCTCCTCCGGCCGCCACAGCACCGACCAGACCAGCCCGGGCTCCACCAGCTCCAGGCCGGCGAAGAAGCGCTCCACCTCGGCCCGGGGCCGGCCGGTGATCGGGGTGGTGGTGCGGCCGGCCAGTTCGGTCATCTCGTCGGCCTCCTCGACCAGGTCGTCGAGGGTGCCGTGGCTGATCGCCACGTAGCTGCCCGGCGGCAGTGGCTTGACCAGTTCGCGGACCATCCCGTACGGATCGTCCGCGTCGGGGATCGCGTGCAGCACCGAGCAGAGCAGCAGCCCGACGGGCCGGTCGAAGTCCAGCAGCGCCCGGGTGGCGCGGTGGGTCAGGACGGCCGAGGGCTGGCGCAGGTCCGCCATGATGACGGCCGCGCCGGGTTCGCCCTTGAGGATCTGCTCGCTGTGCGCGACCGCGACCGGGTCGATGTCCACATAGACCACCCGGGAGCCGGGCGCCGCCCGCTGCGCGATCTCGTGCACGTTGCCGACCGTGGGGATGCCGGAGCCGATGTCGAGGAACTGGCGCACCCCCTGGTCCACCATGAACCGCACCGCCCGGTGCAGGAACGCGCGGTTGGCCTGGGCCATCAGCCGCAGGTCCGGCACGGCGGCCAGAACCTGGCGGGCCCAGTCCCGGTCGATCGCGAAGTTGTGCGAGCCGCCCAGCCAGTAGTCGTACGCGCGGGCCACGCTCGGTCTGGTCAGGTCGATGCCCTCCGGCGCCCAGTCCGGCCGATCCATCGTGGTCCTTCCCCACCGTCCGACGTTTTCTGAAGAGTAGCGGCACGACGGGGTCAAAGCACACCTACGGGATATGTTGATCCGGTGATTGTCCGGGTGGCCATGTGGTCGGGCCCGCGTAACGTCTCGACCGCCCTCATGCGCAGCTTCGGCGCCCGCCGGGACACGCTCGTCGCGGACGAGCCGTTGTACGCGTACTACCTGAACGCCACCGGGTTGGCGCACCCGGGGCGGGAGGAGATCCTGGCCAGCCAGCCCACGGGGTGGCCGGCGGTCGCGGCGGCGCTGACCGGGCCGCTCCCGTCCGGCGTGCGCGTGCACTACCAGAAGCACATGGCCCACCACCTGCTGCCCGCGGTCGGCCGGGAGTGGCTCGGCGGCCTGCGCCACGCGTACCTGATCCGGGAACCGGCGCAGGTGGTCGCGTCGTACGCGCGGGTGCGCGGCGAGCCGACGTTGGACGACCTCGGCTACCCGCAGCAGGTCGAGCTGTTCCGGGCGTACGGGGGACCGGTGGTCGACGCCGCCGACCTGCTGCGCGACCCGCCCGGCGTGCTGGACCGCCTCTGCGCGGGCCTCGGCCTGGCGTTCGACCCGGCGATGCTGCGCTGGCCGCCGGGGCGTCGGGAGACCGACGGCGTGTGGGCGCCGCACTGGTACGCCGCGGTCGAGGCGTCGACCGGCTTCGCCCCGTACGCACCCGCCGTGCCCGAGGTCCCCGAGCGGCTGCGCGACCTGGTCGCCCGGGCCGAGCCCTACTACGCCGAACTGGCCGGGCACCGGATCAGATGACCGGCGTCCCGTTGGCCCGCGCGTGCGTCACGTACCGGTCGGCGATCCGGGTGGTGACCGGGCCGACCCTGCCCGTGCCGATCGGGCGGCCGTCGATGGCGGTCACCCCGGCGATCTCGCCCATCGTGCCGGTGCAGAACGCCTCGTCGGCGGCGTAGAACTCGGTCAGGCTCACGTCCCGGGCCTCGGCCGGGATGCCGTCGGCGCCGGCCAGGTCCAGCACCGTGGCGCGGGTGATGCCCTCCGGGCAGGCCACCGCGAGCGGCGTCACCAACCTGCCGCCGACGACCGCGAACAGGTGGGTGGCGTTGGTCTCCGCCACGAACCCGCGCCCGTCCAGCATCAGCGCGTCGTCCGCGCCCGCCGCGTTCGCCTCGATCTTGGCGAGGATCGAGTTCAGCAGGTTGGCGTGGTGGATCTTCGGGTCGAGCACGTCCGGGCCGGGCCGGCGCACGCTGGCGGTGACCAGGCGCAGGCCGCCGGTGTCGTAGACCGGTGCCTTGTGCTCGGCCAGCACGATCAGGGTGCAGCCGGACCGGTTCAGCCGCGGGTCCATGCCGCTGGTCACCTTGACCCCGCGGGTGAGCGTGAGCCGGACGTGTACGGCGTCCCGCATCCCGTTCGCCCGCAGCGTTTCGGTCACCGCCGCGGTGATCTCCCCGTCCGACGGGATCGCCTCGAAGCCCAGCGCCAGCGCGGAGCGGCGCAGCCGCGCCAGGTGCGCGCCGAGCCCGAAGATCCGCCCGTCGTACAGGCGTAGCCCCTCCCAGACCGCGTCGCCACCCTGCACCGCCGAGTCGAACGGGGAGATCCCCGGTTCGTCCCGGTGCCGCAGGACGCCGTTCACCCAGTACCGGAGGTCGGCGTTGCGCTCGTCGTACCGCTGAAGCATGCCCCGATCCTGTCACGCGGCCGGCGGGGAGGCGGCTGTCCAAAGGCGCCGGTCGCATCGCTGGAGCGGCGCGCGCGGCGGGAGAAACGCCGCGCCGGGTGCCCCGGGTGGCGTGTGACGGGGCACCCGGCGCGGACCGGGGAGGAGTGAGGCTTCTTGTGGTGTGGAGCTTGTGGTGGGGGTATGCCGCGGACGGCTCAGTGCCGCGTGGTGCCCAGCGGTAGGTCCAGCCGGCGCAGTTCGAGCTTGGTGTCCAGCAGCGGGTCGGGCTCATTGCGTGGCAGCACGTACGTGGCGGTCAGCGTGTCGACACCCGTCCCCCGGCTGCGTTCCGGCCGGTAGGTCACGGTGGCGGCGAGATCGGAGGCGGCCTCGATGACACCGGCCCGCCAGGTGCCCCCGCGGTACACCCACACCCGGTCCGACGGACGGTAACTGTCCGTAGGTGCCACCTCGCGAGGATCGCGTCGATGCGGGTCGATCGTAGGCATTGACATGTGATTTGACCTCCTGGCGTCCGGAAGACCGGTCACAGAGAGTAATCAACCGGGCACACCTGCACAGCGCTATCATGCTCGCTGTCCCTTGCATACGCAAGGGCGGATGCACGTGCATCCGATTCGTGCAGCGTGTGCGGGCGACCCCGGCCGGCACCTGAGACAGGAAAGTGGGACCGCCAGTGATTCACACGGGAATGTCCGCGGGTGAACTCCCAGACCTGGAATGGCGTAAGAGCCGGCGGAGCAACCCGAACGGCAACTGCGTCGAGTTGGCCGAACTGCCGGACGGTTCCGGCGTAGCCGTGCGCAACTCCCGCGACCCGTTCGGGCCGGCGCTCATCTACACGCCCGCCGAGATCACCGCATTCATCCTCGGCGCCCGGGACGGTGACTTCGACGACCTGCTGACCTGACCGGTCGTGACGACCACGCTACCGCTGTATTGATCCGCCTAACGGTCGGGGTAAGTTGGCGCGGGCGGTTCATGTGGCTGCGCTTCGCACATGGCATGCTTACCGCGCGGAGCCGGCCCGACCCGGGCGGGTGACCTCGCCGCCGCCCGGTGGCGCAGGACGAGCAGGGGTAGAGGGACGGTCGCGTGACGACGGCGCAATCCGAGAGCGGGGCGGCCAGCGGCCCTACCGTGCTGCGGATGCTGCTCGGCTCCCAGTTGCGCCGTCTACGCGAGGCCAAGAACATCACCCGGGAGACGGCCGGCTACGAGATCCGGGCGTCCGAGTCCAAGATCAGCAGGATGGAGCTGGGCCGGGTCGGCTTCAAGGAGCGTGACGTCGCCGACCTGCTCAGCCTGTACGGCGTGAAGGATCGGGCGGAGCGTCAATCGCTGCTGGAGCTGGCCCGGCAGGCCAACAGCCCCGGCTGGTGGCACCGGTACAACGACGTGCTCTCCGGCTGGTTCTCGCCCTACATCGGGCTGGAATCGGCCGCCGCGCTGATCCGCACGTACGAGGTGCAGTTCGTCCCGGGTCTGCTCCAGACCCGGGAGTACGCCCGCGCCGTGGTCAGCCTCGACCAGGGGCGCACCTCGGAGGAGGAGGTCGAGCGCCGGGTCGAGTTGCGGATGGACCGGCAGCAGCTGCTCATCCGCCCGGACGCCCCCCAACTGTGGGCGGTGGTGGACGAGGCGGTGCTGCGCCGGCCGATCGGCGGCGCCCAGGTGATGCGCGGACAGATCGCCGCGCTCGTCGAGGCCACCAAGCTGCCGAACGTGCGGATCCAGGTGATTCCGTTCCACGCCGGTGGGCACGCCGGGGCGGGCGGGGCGTTCACCCTGCTCCGGTTCGCCGAGCAGGACCTGCCCGACATCGTCTACATGGAACAGTTGACCAGCGCGCTCTACCTGGACAAGCGGGACGACCTGGACTACTACGCGGCCGCCATGGAGCGCCTCTGCGTGGAGGCGGACCCGCCCGGGCGCACCGGTCAGATTCTCGAGCGCATCCTCGCCGACCTCGACGCGCTCGGCTGACCCGCTACGCCGGCGCCGGCGGGCAGAATGCGGCCGCGAGCGCGGCGATGACAGCGCATCGCCTACGCGCCGAAGACGCCGACCCCGGAGGCGGCGGCCCGGAGGCGGCGCGCTCCATCTACGCGGCCGGCAGGTCGAAGCGCGCCCGCTCGTCCACCGGCACCAGATCCAGGAACTCGGGGTGCTTGCCGATCCAGCCGCGTACGAATGGGCAGTACGGCAGCACGGCCAGGCCCTCGGCGCGGGCGGCGTCCAGCGCGCCCCGGACGAGCGCCGAGCCCAGCCCTTTGCCCTCGTACGCCTTGCCGATCTCGGTGTGCGTGAGCGCCAGGCCGTACCCCGTCCGGTCGTACGCGGCGAAGCCGGCCACCTCGCCGTCCACCCGGATCTCGAACCGCTGCTCGGCGGCGTTGTCCGCCACGGTGCTCTCCATGGGACCATCCTGCACCCGCTCGGGCCGGCGGTCGACGCCGCGCCGGGCCCCGTGACCGGGTAGCACCGCACCGGCGCCCGACCCGAGCCGCCCTGCGGGCGCAGTCCGGCCGGGCGAAAGCCCCGGCCACGCGGAGGCCCAGCCGCGCGGTGGGTCCGGCCGCGTGAGGCCCAGCCACTTGGCGGCCAGCGGCGCGGTGGTCCAGCCGGGCGGTGGTCCGGCCGCGTGGAGGCGCGGCTGCGCGGTGGCTCGGTCAGGACATGGCGCCCAGGACGTTCAGGAGAATGAGCAGGAAGACCAGCGCGAACGGTATGGCGAGCCCGATGATCGCCGCCGGGCGGGTCATCAGCGGCGCGCCCGGGTCCATCGGCTGGCGGCTGTTGCCGTCCGGGGCCGGGCGCGGCGCCGGCAGGCCGGCCACCTTGCCCCGCCGGATCAGGTTCATCACGATCGTGATCGGCGTGATGATGAACGAGCCCACGCCGTACCAACCCTGCCACAGCGTGTTCGCCGTCATCGAGCGGAACGTCGACAGCCCGCAGTCCCGGCAGAACGGGCCCTCCAGGTGCAGGAACCGCATGATGACGATGAAGCCCTGGTGCCCCCGGAAGGTCGCCTTCGCCGCTGGCACCGAGCCGCAGAACCGGCACCGGGTCGAGGTGTCCACCATCTCCTGCGCCTGCTGTGCCGCACCGTACCCGTACTGCGGAAGCGGCGGCTGGCCGTAGCCGGGCTGGCTCTGCTGTGGATAGGCCGGCTGACCGTGCTGCGGGTACCCGGGACTCTGCTGTGGATACGCGGGCTGACCGTGCGGCTGGTGCCCGGGCTGACTCTGCGGCGGGTACGCGGGCTGGCCCTGCGGCGGGTACCCGGGCTGGCCGGGCGGCGCCTGGACCGGAGTGTTGCTGCCGTACTGCGCCGAGCCGCCGCCGTACTGCGCCGAGCCGCCGTACTGGTTCCCGCCGTACTGGGCACCGGAATACTGGGGCGCCTCCGGCTGAGGTGCGCCGTACGTTCCGGAGCCGTACTGACGCGCGTGCTCAGGCTGCTGCTGCGGGTATGACATGGCCGCCCCTCGTCAACTCTCGGCCCTCGATCATTGGCCGCGCCATGCTATTCCACCGGCCGGCGTCCGTGGGGGCACCCAACCGCCCGTGCGTGACGTCGACCGTACCGATCGGCGGGTGGCTGGCTACTACGCTCTCGCTGCCGGCAGCGTCGCCCCGGCCGATGCCTCCCCGCGGTTGACGCGGGGCACGGGCCGTTACCACCGGCCGGTGGTGATTCTGGCCCGGCTTGGCGTCGACCGGGCCGCCCAGGGTGCCGGGCTGGGGCGGGCCTTGGTGGTCGACGCCCTGCGGCGGATCGCCGTCGCCGCGGAGGTCATCGGCGTACGGGCGGTGCTCATCCACCGCGAGAGCGACACCGCCCGTGACTTCTCCCTGCGGCTGGCCAAGTTCGAGGCCAGCCCGACCGACCCGATGCACCTACTGCTGTTGATGAAGGATCTTCGCCGGGCGCTCAACGGCTGACGGACCGGGCCGGCCGCGCACGGCCGGCCCGGTCCGTTGGCTCAGGAGACGGTGCAGGCGGCGCCGTTCAGGGTGAACGAGGCGGGCCTGCCGGTGTTGCCGGTGTGGTTCGCCTGGAAGCCGATGTTCGTCGAGCCGTTCGGCGGGATGGTGCCGTTGTAGCTGACGTCGGTCGCGGTCACCGCGCCGCTGGTGGGCGAGTAGGTCGCGTTCCAGCCGGAGGTGATGGTCTGGCCGGACGGCAGGGTGAAGGCGAGCCGCCAGCCGTTGACGGTCGAGCCGCCGGTGTTCGTGATGGTGATCGACGCGGTCAGGCCGGTGTTCCACGCGTTGATGTCGTACGCGACCCGGCAACCCCCCGGGCCGCCCGTGGGCGGGTTGGTCGGCGGTGTGGTGGTGGGCGGCGTCGTCACCGGCGGGGTCGTCGGCGGTGTCGTCACCGGCGGGGTGGTGGGCGGGGTCGTCGGTCCGCTCTGGTCCAGGCCGAAGAACGAGATGGCCCGGGCCGCCATGCCGCTCGTCGGCAGGCTGTGGCCGACGCCCTGCACGCTGATCGCCTCGACCGGCGCCTGGGTGGTGTTGTTGCCGTATCGGGTGCGGGTCCAGCCGCCCTGCGGCGAGTCGGTCAGCACCGGGGTCTGGCTGACGCCCAGCACGTTGGTCCACTGCTTGATTTCCTCACCGAAGTTCGGATACCGCAGCGTCGTGTCGTCGGTGCCGTGCCAGACCTGCATCCGCGGGCGCGCGCCGGAGTACCCGGGGTAGGCGCCGCGGGCCAGGTCGCCCCACGCCTGCGCGGTCTTGATGATGGTGCCGTTCGCGCAGTCACTGTTCCAGGTGGAGCCGCCGGTCGTGGCGAAGCAGCCGAAGGGTACGCCCATGAAGGCGGAGCCGGCCTTGAACACGTCCGGGTAGTCGCCGAGCAGGACGTTGGTCATCATGGCGCCGGACGACGCGCCGGTGACGAAGACCCGGTTGGTGTCGGTGCTGTAGTGGCTCTGGACGTAGCGGACCATGCTGACGATGCCCACCGGGTCGCTGTTGCCGTTGTGGGTCAGGGCGCCCTGGGTGTACACGTCGAAACACTGCCCGCTGCGGGTCGCCGACGGGTAGATGACGATGAAGCCGTACCGGTCGGCCAGTGACGCGAACTCGGTGCCCGAGTAGAACCCCGGGCCGGTGCCGGTGCAGTAGTGCACGGCCACCAGGATCGGTGCCTGCTGTTGGGCGTTGTTGGGCACGTAGAGGTGCATGCGCAGGTTGGTCGGGTTCGTGCCGAAGTTCGTGATCTCGGTCAGCGTGGCGGCGCTGGCCGGCGCCGCGAAGACCAGCGAGGCCAGGACCAGCACGAGCGCCACCAGACCGCCGAGCGCGGTCGAGCGTGTCTTCATGGGTTCTCTCCACAGGGGACGGTGGGTTCAGCCGCGCTTCGCCGCCTGAGGGGCCCGACACATTCAGCGAAACATTTCAAAGTATGGATTGATAGTTTTCAGTGCGCAAGCCGGGGCGGTGCGGTGCTCTGCCGGACCACCAGTTCGGTGGCCAGCTCCACCCGGCGCTGCTCCAGTGGCTCGCCGGAGGCCAGCACGAGAAGCATCTCGGTGGCGGTCGCGCCCATCCGCTCCAGCGGCTGGCGCACGGTGGTCATCGGCGGGCCGGACCACTGGGTGAAGGACAGGTCGTCGAAGCCGACGACGCTCAGGTCCTCGGGAATCCTCCGCCCGGCCAGCCGGGCCGCCTCGTACACGCCGAGCGCCTGCAGATCATTCGTGCAGACGATCGCGGTGGGTGGCCGCGGGCCGGCCAGCAGGGCGCCGCCGTCGCGCAGGCCGCCCTCGACGTACAGGATGCTGTCGCGGACCAGCTCCGGCTCCACCGGGACGCCGGCGGCGTCCATCGCGGCCCGGTAGCCATCCAGCCGGGCGCGGCAGCACGGCCACCGCACCGGCCCGGTGAGCATGGCGATCCGCTCGTGCCCCAACTCCAGCAGGTGCCGGGTGGCGGCCAGCCCGCCGGACCAGTTGGTCGCGCCTACCGACGGGGTCTCGTGCAGCGGCTCACCGGTCGGGTCCAGGGTCACCAGCGGGATGGAGCGGGTGGCCAGCTGCGTCTGCTGGTGCGGGGTCAGCTCGGAGAAGACGGCGATGACGCCGGTCGGGCGGCGGGTGAGCACCTGCTCGGTCCACGCCTTGCCGGGCGTGAGCCGGCCCTGCATCTCGGTGAGCACCACCGCCAACTCGTGCTCCCGGGCGACCCGCTCCACACCCCGGATGATCTCCAGCGCCCACAGGCTCTCCAGCGCGTGGAAGACCAGCTCGAGGATCGCCACGGACGCGCTGCCCTCGGGGCGCCGGTACCCGTGCTGGCGGATGACCTCCTCGACCCGCTGCCGGGTGCTCAGCGCGACCCCGGACTGCCCGTTGATGACGCGCGAGACGGTAGGCGCCGAGACGCCGGCGAGCCGGGCGATGCGCGCCACAGTCATCTGCCGCCGCCGGCCGCCCGGGGATTGCTCTGCGTCGCTGGAGCTCACCGCCGCAGTGTACGTGCTCGGCCCGCCCGCATAGCGATGCCGGCGGCCACCTCAGAGCAGCCAGACGGGCAGCGCCACGATCACGACGACCGCCACGACGGCGATCGGGACGAGGCCCAGCGCAGTGCGCGACCTCGTGCCTTGCCTCGTCGATCGCCGGCCCACCATCAGGGCGGCAAGCGCGCGCCTTCGCGGGTGCGAGGCGAGCGCGGGAGGGCACGGCGCGGGAGGGCGGGCGGGGTCAGGAGGTGGGGTCGAGGCGGAGGGCGAGGGTGGGGCAGTCGGCGACGGCGCGCTTGGCGTGGGCGACCAGGTCCGGCGGCAGGGGGTCGCCGTTCAGGATGGGGTAGCCCCACTCGTCGAGCTTGACGTACTCGGGGAGCAGTTCCGCGCACATGCCGTGCGCCAGGCAGGTGATCGGGTTGACGGCCAGCCTCGGGCCGGTGCCGCGGCGGCTCACCGCCACTCCCGGTCGCGGTCCTCGGGGTCGGGCAGCGGGAGCACGGGGTGCTGGCGCAGGCCCGTGCAGGTGTAGCCGGCCAGGTGCATGTCCAGGTCGGCGGCGAAGGCGTCCAGCGCGCTGGCGACCAGGCGGATCGCGCCGTCCGGATGCTTGCACGCGCCCCGGCCGGCGATGACGCCGAGGCGGGTACGCAGGCGGTTGCGGGTACCGGGGTCGGCGCGGCCGTGGATGACGGCGGCCATGTCCTCGGCGACGGCGGGCAGGCCGAAGTGGCAGGGGCCGCACTGGTTGGCACTTTCCGCGGCGAGGTACCCCAGGACCCGGGACGTCTCGGCCAGCCCGCAGGAACCCGCGGGAAGCGCGACGATGGCGCCGGCGCCGAGGGTGGTACCGGCGGGACCGGTGGGGTCGTGGGAGAGGGGCAGATGGACCGCCTGGGGGAGCGGGACCCAGGTGCCGAAGTACCCGCCGACCAGCGCGGCACCGAGGGGCTCGGTCGGACCGCCGGCCGCGTCCAGCATCTCCCCGAGGCTGGTGCCGGGGGCCACCTCGAACACGCCGGGGTTGGCGACCGCGCCGGCCACCGTGACGAGGGCCGAACCCGGGTCGCTCCCGGTGCCCACGGCGCGGAACCAGTCCGGGCCGTGGTAGGCGATGAGCGCCAGGTGCGCGAGGGTCTCAACGTTGTCGATGAGGGTGGGACGGTCCTCCACCCCGCGCTCGTACGGGCGGGGCGGGGACGCGAGCGGCCTGGCCTCGCCGTCGTTGAGGAAGTGGACGAGGGCGGATTCCTCGCTGGCCACGTACCGGCGGGGCACTGGGACGACGTGCCAGCGGACCGGATCGTCGCGGCGCTCGTCGAGGTGCCGCTCGAGGCGCTCGCCGTGGCCGGTGCCGCGTTCGACGCAGAGGAAGACCCGGTCGGCGCCCACGGCGTGGGCGGCCAGCGCGGCGCCGTCGAGGACCAGGTGCGGCGCGTACCGCAGCAGCACCCGATCCTTGCTGCTGGCCGGCTCGGACTCGCAGCCGTTGGCGACCACGACGGGGGTCTTCCTGCCGGCCGCCACGGTGGCGAGCTTGCGTCCGGTGGGGAAACCGGCGCCACCCCGACCGCGCAGCCCCGCATGGACGATCCCCTCGACGAGGCGGCGCCGGCCGGCGGTGCCGGTGAACGGGGCGAGCGGCAGCGGACCGAAGCGGGCGCGGTGGGCGGCGAGTTCGCTGTCCCCGGTGAGCAGGCGGGGCAGCAGGTCGGCGGTGTCGACCGCCGGACGGTCCAGCGTGGCGGTCACACGACCCTCCCGGCGAGGCGCCTGCGGGCGGCGATCCGCCAGATCACCGCGGCGAGCACGGCCAGCGCGCAGAGGACGCCGAGCAGCAGCGGCCAACTCCCGGCCGCGTCGGTGCCGCCGCCCAGCGCGTGGATCAGCGACAGCGGCCAGCACAGGTACGCCAGCCAGTGCAGCGACCGCCACAGCCGCAGGTTGATCCGCTGGCGGAGCAGGCTGGTGACCACCAGCGCGATCAGCACGTCGAACGCGGCCACCCCGAGGCCGGTCCACAGTGGCTGGTACGCGCCGAGGAACGGCACGAACGCGTCGACCGGCCGGAACGGCACGTACGAGTCGACCACGACGGTGGCCGCGTGCACGCCGAGCACCGCGAGGGTGAGCAGGGAGATGTTGCGGTGCAGGCCGGCCAGCGCGAAGCGCGGCCAGGCCGGCGAACCGACCCGCAGCGGCCCGAGGACGCCCAGCAGCACGGTGCCGGTCAGCAGCAGCAGCGACACGATCCCCGTGGACCGGGCGGCATACCAGAGTATCGGTCCGTTCATGACCCTCCCGTCGACGGCCACCCCGCCGCGGTGACCACGCGCCCGTCCGGGCGCACCAGTCGGGCCGGCAGGCCGAGGCCCGCCAGCCAGGTCGCCGCCGGCTCGCCGCGGACCATCGCGGCGGTGGCGGCGGCGTTCGCGTCCACACAGGTGCCGGCGGCGACCGAGACGGTGCGCCAGGCGGCCGGGGCGGTGTCGCCGGTGCGCGGGTCGACGATGTGGTGCACGGTCCGGCCGCCACGCCGCCAGCTGCGGTTGGTGACGCCGGAGGTGGCGAGGCCGCCCGCGGGCACGGTCACCGTCGGGTCGCCGGGCGCGCCGGACCGGTGGTCGTCGGAGACGCCGACCAGCCAGCCGCCGGGCGGCCCCGGCCCCGCGGTGGCCAGGTCCCCGCCGAGCGAGACGAGCACGCCGCAGCCCAGCGCCGCCGCGATCCGCCCGGCGGCCAGGTCGGCGGCGTACGCCTTGCCGGTCGCGCCCAGGTCGACCAGGACCCCGCGCGGGATCAGCACCTCGCCGGCCGCCTCGTCCAGCAGGATCCGCCACCAGCCGGGCGCGGGCGCCAGCGGTACCGGGCGTGGGTCGTCGCGGACGGCGGCGAAGTCGCGGTCGTAGCCGAGGCGGGCGACGGCCCGGCCGACCGTGGGGTCGACCAGGCCGTCGGTGGCCTCGGCGGCGCGCAGCGCGGCGGCGAGCGCGCCGGCCAGCAGGGGGCTGATCCGGGCGGACCGGCCGGCGTGCCGGGCGAGCCGCATCAGTTCCGAGTCGGGGCGGAAGCGGCTGTACGCGGCGTCGACGGCGGCCAGGTCCGCGCGCAGCATCCGCTCCGCGACGGGCAGCGCCGCCGGCTCGGTGACGAGCACGACGGCGGTGCTGCCCAGCGCGGGGAAGGCGGCGCGGGCCGGCGCCACCCGCGTCATCGTCATGAAGCACCCGTCCTGGTGTGTGGCGGGGGCGGCGCGGGCTCGGCCGTGGTCTGCTTCGGGGCCGCGGGCGGCGGCGTGAGCTGCGCCTTGCCTGTCGGCGCGGTCTTCGCGGGCGCCTTCGTCGGGGGCGGCGTGGGGGCCGGCGTCGACTCCACCGTGCCGGTCGAGCCGCCGTTGCCCGCCGCGGCGGCATCCGGCCGCGCGAAGATCCACCCGAACCCGGCGATCAGCGCCGCGCTGCCCACCGCGGACCACTGCGTGATCCGGCGCTGGCGGCGTATGCCCTGGTCGCGCCGGTCGACGTGGCGGGGCTGGCTGCGCTCGACCATGGTGCTCCCTCGTTCGCCGCGGGCTCGTTCGCCGCGGGGCCGTCGCCCGGTGGTACGGGCGGCGGACGCGAAGGGTTCAGCCACCGCCCGGCCGTCGCCGCGGCGCCGCCCGCCGCGCCACGCGCGGGCCCGGCGGCCGCCGAGCCGCGCCACCCGTACCCTGAGCCGGTGCGGATCCTTGTCTACACGCGCACCACCGAGTACCGGCACGAGTCGATACCGGCCGGGGTGGCGGCCCTGAGCGAGCTGGGCGGCGAGCACGGCTTCGCCGTCGAGCACACGGAGGAACCGGGCGCCTTCGCCGCCGACCGGCTGGCCGGGTACGCCGCCGTCGTGTTCCTGAGCACCAGCGGCGACGTGTTCGACACCGACGCGCAGCGGCACGCGTTCGAGGGCTTCGTCACCGGCGGCGGTGGCTTCGTCGGCATCCACTGCGCCGCCGCCACCGAGTACGGCTGGCCGTTCTACGGTGACCTCGTCGGCGCCTGGTTCGACCGGCACCCCGAGGTGCAGCCGGGCCGGGCGGTGGTGGAGGACCGGGAACATCCGGCCACGGCACACCTGCCCGCGTTCTGGGACCGGGTGGACGAGTGGTACGACTTCCACACCAACCCGCGGGGACGGGTCCGGGTGCTGCTCAGCGCGGACGAGGCCAGCTACGCCGGCGCCGGCATGGGGCCGGACCACCCGCTGGCCTGGTGCCACGAGAACTGCGGCGGCCGGTCCTTTTACACCGCCCTCGGCCACACCCAACAGTCGTACGCCGAGCCGGAGTTCCGGGCCCACCTGCTCGGCGGCATCCGGTATGCGGCTGGCTAGCCCTCCGCGAGCCGCGCCGGGAACCCACCCGTGGCCACCGGCCCCCAGGAGTCGATCGTGATCCGGATCAGCGACTTGTCCTGCCGGCGCATCGCCTCGCGGTACTCGGTCCAGTTCGGGTGCTCGCCGGCGATGACCCGGTAGTACTCGACCAGCCCGTCCAGGGCGTGCGGCATGTCGAGCACCTCGCCGGTGCCGTCGAGCTGCACCCACGGGCCGGTCCAGTCGTCGGAGAGCAGGCAGACGGTCACCCGCGGGTCCCGCCGGACGTTGCGCGCCTTCGCCCGCTCCGGGTAGCTGGCGACCACGAGCCGACCCTGCCCGTCCAGGCCGGCGGTGACCGGCGAGGTCTGTGGCCGGCCGTCCGCCCGGGTGGTGATCAGAATGGCCCGGTGGCGGGGGCCGACGAATTCGTTGAGCGCCGCGCGATCGACGCGAGTATTGGTCGCGATGGTCGGTGCCATGGCCCCACGCTAGTTCACCGGGTGTGCGCGGCGAGGAAGGCGCCCACCCGGTCGGGAATGTCCCGGCCGGTGTTGGAGCAGGTCGCAGCCGTGGGTGGTGCCGGGACGCACGACCCGGCATGGCAGCTATATAAGGCGTGTCACGGTCCGGTTGACGGGGCGTGCTTGACCTCGCCGGACGCCGCAACCCCGGCCCGCCAATCGTGGGACGGCTCGGCGGGAGCGGCCTGGGCTGCGGCAGGATGGGCGATGGCGCGGCGGGCGCCAGCCCCGGCCACATCCGTCGACGGAGGAGTTTCATGCAGCAGCAGGCGCAGATCGGCATCACCGGCCTGGCGGTGATGGGACGCAACCTCGCCCGCAACCTGGCCCGGCACGGCCACGCGGTCGCGGTGCACAACCGTTCGTCCGCGCGCACGAAGGATCTGGTGGAGCAGTTCGGCCACGAGGGCACGTTTGTGCCGGCGGAGCGCGCCGAGGAGTTCGTGGCCTCGCTGGAACGGCCCCGCCGCCTGGTCATCATGGTCAAGGCCGGGGCGCCCACCGACGCGGTGATCGACGAGTTCGCGCCGCTGCTGGAGCCCGGCGACATGATCGTGGACGGGGGCAACGCGCACTTCCTGGACACCCGCCGGCGCGAGGCGACGCTGCGCGAGCGCGGCCTGCACTTCGTCGGTACCGGCGTCTCCGGCGGCGAGGAGGGCGCCCTCAACGGCCCAAGCATCATGCCCGGCGGCTCCCGCGAGTCCTACGACGCGCTCGGTCCGCTGCTGGAGGACATCTCCGCGAAGGTCGACGGCGCACCGTGCTGCGCCCACGTCGGCCCGGACGGCGCCGGGCACTTCGTCAAGATGGTGCACAACGGCATCGAGTACGCGGACATGCAGCTCATCGCCGAGGCGTACGACCTGCTGCGCCGGGTCGGCGGGCTGTCGCCGGCCGAGATCGCCGAGGTGTTCCGCGGCTGGAACGGCGGCCGGCTCTCCTCGTACCTCATCGAGATCACCACCGAGGTGCTGGCGCACGTGGACGCCGCCACCGGCAAGCCGTTCGTCGACGTGGTGCTCGACCAGGCCGAGCAGAAGGGCACCGGTCGGTGGACCGTGCAGACCGCGCTCGACCTGGGCGTGCCGGTCAGCGGCATCGCCGAGGCGGTGTTCGCCCGCTCCCTGTCCGGCCACGCCGACGTGCGCGCCGCCGCCCGCGCCCTACCCGGCCCGACCGCCGCGGCCGGCGACGCCGGCACCCTGGTCGAGGACGTGGAGCAGGCGCTCTACGCGTCCAAGATCGTGGCGTACGCGCAGGGCTTCCACCAGATCGCGGCGGCCAGCGCCGAGTACGCCTGGAACGTGAACCTGGGCGCCATGGCCAGCATCTGGCGCGGCGGCTGCATCATCCGGGCCGGCTTCCTGGACCGCATCCGCGCCGCCTACGACGCCACCCCGGACCTGCCGACGCTGCTCACCGACGACTCCTTCGCCGCGGCGCTCGGCGGCGCCCAGGACGCGTGGCGCCGGGTGGTGGCCCGCTCCGCCCAGGTGGGCGTGCCGGCGCCGGGCTTCGCCGCGGCCCTGTCGTACTACGACGGTCTGCGCGCGGACCGCTCCCCGGCGGCCCTGATCCAGGGCCAGCGCGACTTCTTCGGCGCGCACACCTACCGCCGGGTGGACCGCGACGGCAGCTTCCACACGCTCTGGGGCGCCGACCGCGGCGAGCAGCCGGCCTGACCGCACCTCATTCCCGCGCCGGGTCGGCCCCGCGGTCGGCCCGGCGGGGAGGGGCGCTGGAACGGCCGGGGCGGGTGGCGTTACGCCGCCACCGGGGCGCGCCGGGCCCGGCATGCCTCCGCGTACGCGGCCGGGGTGAGCCCCACCGCGCGGGTGAAGTCGCGGATGAAGTGAGGCTGGTCGAAGTAGCCCAGGTCCGCGGCGACCGCCGCCCAGCCGCCCCGGGCAGCCACCCCCTCCGCCAGCCGGGCGGCCGCCTCGTGCAGGCGGTACCGGCTCAGCACCCACTTCGGGCTGACCCCCACGTACCGCTGGAAGAGCCGCTGGAGGGTGCGCGGTGACGTGCCGAACCGCGCCGCCGCCTCCTCGACCCGGGTGACCGTGCGGTCGTGCAGCAGCGCGCGCACGATCCGGCCGACCCGTTCCACCTCCGGATCGGGCGGCGGCCGGTGCGCGCGCAGGTGCCGCTCGGCGGCGGCGACCAGGGCCGGCAGATCCGGCGCGGCGGACAGGTCGGCGGCGAAGGCGGCCACGTCGCCGGCCGGCCAGAGCGCGGTCAGCGGGCGGGTCTGGCCGGTGATCGTGGTGAGCGGCGCGCGCAGGAACGGGTGGAACGCGCCGGGCCGGAACTTCACCCCGAAGACGCGGCCCTCGCCGGCGAGCGGGTAGTCGAACCGTTCCCGGCCGACGCCGGCGACGGCGAGGCGCCCCCGGTCGAAGACGAGATTGACGCACGGGTGGGGCAGGTGCGTCGAGGTCGCCGCCCGCCCCGGGGGCAGCGACCAGCGCACCAGCCAGTACCGCTCCACCAGCTCGGCCAGCTCCGCCGACGGCGGCTCGCGGAGCAGCTCGAAATCCTCGCCCCGCACCGCGCTGGCGCCCAGCACCCCCAGCTCGCTGGTCGTCGCGTCCGCATGCCGTCGCATTCTTGCAATCCCCACCCCGGTCATCCGCGCAAGCATGGCCCACATGACCGACAATTTCCCGGCCCCGGCCGGCACCCACAGCTTGACCACGTACCTCTCGGTCGCCGGCTGCGCCGCGGCGATGGAGTTCTACCGGGAAGCGTTCGGCGCGGCGGTGGTCCACCGGATGACCACGGCGGACGGCGTCGTCATGCACGCCGAGATGCGGCTCGGTGACTCGACGTTCCAGCTCGGCGAGGCGTCGGCCGGGACGGGGCTGCTGGCGCAGCCGGAGAACGGCAACGCGTTCACGATGACCTTCTGGACCGCGGAGGTGGACCACCGTTACGAGCGGGCCGTCAAGCTCGGCGCGACCGCGGTCTCGCCGGTGGCGGACACCTTCTCGGGGGACCGGATGGGCGTGCTGCGCTGCCCGGCCGGGGTCCGGTGGTGCCTGGCCCGGCACGACCGGGACGTGCCCGCCGAGGAGATCGAGGCGGCGGCCCGGCGGTGGATCGCGGCCAACCCGGCCGGCTGACCCCGGCCGCGCCCCGCGCCGCCCGCCGCCGGCTCAGGTGGTGCGGCGCGTGACCCTGGCGCGGGCCCTGGCGGGCAGGGCGTCGGCCGCCAGCAGGCGGGGCAGCAAGTCGGGTTCGAGGGTCAGCGCCCGGAAGGTCAGCCCGATGGTGACGGCGTGGTCGGGGCGGTCCAGCACGGTGACGGGGTCGCCGGCGCGGACCGCCCCGGGCGCGACGACGCGCAGGTAGGCGCCGGGGACGGCACGCGCGGTGAACCGCTTCTCCCAGCGCTGCTCGCCGAGCCAGTGGGCGAACGTGCCGCACGGGATGCGGGGAACGCAGACCTCCAGCACGACCTGCTCGCCGACCCGCCAGCGCTCGCCGATCAGGGCGCCGGTGACGTCCACGCCCGCGGTGGTCAGGTTCTCGCCGAAGCAGCCGCCGGGCAGGTGGCGGCCCAGTTCGGCGCCCCACGCGTCCAGGTCCTCCCGGGCGTACGCGTAGACGGCCTGGTCGGCGCCGCCGTGGTGGGCCACATCGAAGATCTTGTCGCCGGCCAGGCCGCTGCCGCCGGGCCCCGGCGCGCGCACCTCGACCGGGCCCTCCACGGGACGCTTGTCGATGCCCGTGACGCCCGTTGATTTGGCCGGGTTTGCCCGGGGAACGGCGATGTTTACCGATATCACGTGCGCCACGCGCTCACGGTAGAGGCGCCCCCACCCCGGCACAAACCCTTTACGGCGACTTGAGGCCGGCCCCGCACAGCGGCACGACCACCGACTCGGCGCGCAGGTGCGGCAGCGCCCCCGCCCACGTGGCGCCGGCCGGCGCCGTGCCCGCACGGGCGGCGAGCAGGGCCGCCCAGCAGACCGCCGAGGTGGGCTCCACGAACAGCCCCTGCGCCGCCAGATCGGCGCGGGCCGCCCCGGTCCCCTCCTCGTCCACCGTGACGATCGTGCCGCCCGTCTCCCGGACCGCGGCCAGGATCTGCGCGCCCCGGGCGGGCCGGGCGATGGCGATACCGTCCGCCGTCGTCGGCGTGGTGGTGACCGGCACCGACTCGTCCGCCCCGTCCGCCATCGCCTCGGCCAGCGGCGGGCACGCGGCGGCCTGCACGCCGATCAGCACCGGCGGCCGGTCGATCAGGCCGTGCGCGGCCAGCTCCGCGAAGCCCAGGTGGGCGCCGAGCAGCAGGGTCCCGTTGCCGACCGGGACCACCACCGTCCGCGGCAGCTCGCCCCGGGTCTGCTCCCAGATCTCGTACGCGTAGGTCTTCGTCCCGTGCAGGAAGTACGGGTGGTACACGTGACTGGCGTAGAAGACGTCGGGCTGGGCGGCCGCGACCGCGGCGGCGGCCGCGACATCCTCGCGCGTCCCCTCGACCGCCCGGATCGTCGCGCCGTGCGCCGCGATCTGCGCGAGCTTGCCGGCCGGGGTGGCGGCGGGCACGAACACCTCGCAGCTCACGCCCGCCCGGGAGAGGTACGCCGCCACCGCGGTGCCGGCGTTGCCGCTGCTGTCCGCCACCGCCCGCCGCACGCCCAGCTCCCTGGCCAGCGTCGCGAGCACGGCCGCGCCGCGGTCCTTGAACGACAGGGTCGGCATCAGGTAGTCGACCTTCAGCGTCACCCCGGGCAGATCGGGTACCGGCAGCAGCGGCGTCATCCCCTCGCCGAGCGAGACGGCGTCCTTCCCGGGTACCGGGAGCGCCGACGCGTACCGCCACATGCTGGCCGGACCGCCCGCATCGAGCCGGGGTGGCTCCCGGTCGAACGGGGTCACGTCGAGGAGCCCGCCGCAGGCGCACAGCCAGTCCAGGCTCCGTACCGGGTGCCGGCGCCGGCAGCGGGCACAGCACAGGTCGGGGAGGGGCATGGACCGAACCCTATCCGCAGCCGCTCCCACGGCGACCCCGGGCGCGGGGTGGCTCCGGGCGGGTGGGGTGGCTTCGGGGCGTGCGGGGTGGCTCCGCGGTGCGGGGTGGTTCCGGGCGTGCCGGGGTGGCTCCTGCGTCCGCATAGTAGATCTTGATACTGATCTGACCGGAAATCGGCGTGTTCGTACCAAGATCTCATCAGTCTTGCGCTTTCCGGCGTGGGGCGGGCCGCGCCGTGTCGGTCCCGGTGGTTAGGGTCCGGGCATGTCGGTGTGGGCGGTCGAGCGGGTGCTCGGGTTGGCGCCCGACGCCGCCTCGCAGCGGGCGGCGCGGGGGCTTGCGACGCCCCGCCCCTGGTCCGGCACGGGTTACCAGCCCGAGGTCGCCGTCTGGGGGCTGTGCCAGGGCAGCGGGCGCACGCCGTACCAGACCTGCGTGGAGCTGGCGGGCCCGGCGTACCACTGCTCGTGCCCGAGCCGGAAGGTCCCGTGCAAGCACGCGCTGGCGCTGCTGCTGCGCTGGGCCGGCGGGGCGGTGGAGGAGGGCCTGCCGCCGGAGTGGGTGCAGGAGTGGCTGGCCGGTCGCGCCGAGCGGGCCGAGCGCGCCGCGGCGCGGGCCGTGGCCGGTCCCGGCAGGCCGAACGAGAAGACCGTCCAGCGCCGCGCGGAGCGGGTCGACGCGGGCCTGGCCGAACTGGACCGGTGGCTCGCCGACCAGGTCCGCCAGGGCCTCGCCGCCGCCGCCCGCGCCGGCTACCCGCACTGGGACGCGATGGCCGCCCGCCTGGTCGACGCGCAGGCGCCCGGCGCCGCCGGGGCGGTCCGCCGGCTGGCCGGCGCGGCCCGCTCGCCCCGCACCCTGCTCACCGAGCTGGCCCTGCTCCGGCTGCTGGTCGCCGGCCACCGCCGCCGCGCCGAGTTGCCCGCGCCGCTGGCCGCCACGGTGCGCGCCCGGATCGGCTTCACCGTGCCGGCCGAGGAGGTGCGCGCCGCCCCGCCGGTCCGGGACCGGTGGCACGTGCTCGCCCTGCGCGACGAGTCCGACGACCGGCTGACCACCCGCCGCGTGTGGCTGCACGGGGCGTCCGGCCGGCCCGCGCTGGTGCTCTCCTTCGCCCCACCCGGCGCCCCGCTGGACAGTGCGCTGGTGCCCGGCCTGGCGTACGACGCCGACCTGCGCTTCTACCCGGGCGCGCAGCCGCTGCGCGCGGTCGTCTCGCAGCGCTACGGGCCGCCCGAGCCGGCCCCGCCGCCGGCCGGCGAGCCGGTCGCCGGCGCGCTGCGGGGGTACGCCGAGGCACTGTCGCGGGAGCCGTGGCTGGAGCGGTGGCCGCTCCTGCTGGCCGGCGTCCGCCCGGTGGAGGTGGGCGGCTGGCACCTGGTGGACGAGGCGGGCGACGCGCTGCCCCTGGAGCGGTACGTGGCCGAGCCGTGGCCGCTGGTGGCGCTGTCCGGCGGCGGGCCGCTGACGGTCGCGGGGGAGTGGACGACCGCCGGCCTGCGCCCCCTGGCGGCCTGGTCCCCGGACGGCCGGCTGGTCCCCCAATGACGCCGCCCGTGCCCGGCGAACCCGCGCCGCCTTCGCCCGCGCCGCCAGGGCCTGGCGGCGCCGCGCCGCCTTCGCCCGCGCCGCCAGGGCCTGGCGGCGCCGCGCCGCCTACGCCTGTGTCGCCCGTGCCTGGTGGGGCCGCGCCGCTCACGACCGGATCGCCTACGGCCGCGCAGCCCTCGTCTGAGACCTCGTCATCCACGCCCGCGCCGCCTACGCCCGCGCTGCCCGCGCCCGCACCCGCGCCGCCCGCGCTCGCGGCGCCTACGGCCCGGCCGGCGTCGGGCAAGCCCGAGCCGGCGGACGGGCCGGGTGGGCCGCGCTGGAGCGAGTTGGTGGCGGCGGCGACCGTCGGCACGGATCGGCGCGGGGGCGACCCCGACGCGCTGCTCGACGCCGCCGTCGCCGCCGCGCTCTTCCGGCGGGCCGGGGTGCGTCCCGTGCGCCTGGCCGCCGGCCAACTGCCCGCGCCCGCGCCGTCCGAGTCGTCGCCGGTCGCGCCGCCCGCCGCCGCGTCCCGGCTCGCCGGGCTGGTCGACGGCCCCGGTACGCCGGACGGCGAGCAGCGGGTACCCCTGCTGGCGGAGTGGCTGCGGATCGCGGCCGAGCGGGGGGTGCTGGCGCCGCCCGAGCGGTTGCCGGCCCTGCTGGACGAGGGCCGGCGCCGCCCGGACCTGCGGCCCGCGATCCGGGCGGCGGGCGGCGAGCGGATCCGCTGGCTGGCGGCGCGGCGCGCCGAGTGGGGCTACCTGGCCGGCACCGAGGACGAGCGGGCCGCGGACGACCCGGTCACCTGGTCGACCGGGACGCTGGGGCAGCGCGCCGGCTATCTCGCGGCGGCCCGGAGGCGGGATCCGGCCAAGGCCCGGGAACTGCTCGCCGAGGACTGGCCCGGGCTGCCGCCGGACGACCGGGTCCGGCTGATCGGGGTGCTGCCCGCCGGGCTCGGGCCGGGGGACGAGGCGTTCCTGGAGGCGGCGCTGGACGACCGGCGGCGCGCGGTGCGCGAGGTGGCGGCGGAGCTGCTGTCCCGCCTGCCGGCCTCGGCGTACGCGGCCCGGATGGCCGAGCGGGCGCGCCGCGCGATCCGGGTCTCCGGCCGGCATGCCGAGGTGACGCCGCCGGAGGAGTTCGACGAGCCCATGCGGCGGGACGGCATCCCCGCGCGCCCGCCCGCCGGCGTCGGCCCCCGGGCGTACTGGCTGACCGAGATCCTGGCCCGCACCCCCCTGTCCACGTGGGACACCGGCGTGCTCGCCGCCACCCGGGGCGACGACTGGGCCGAGCCGGTGCGCCGTGGCCTGGCCCGCGCGGCGGCCGCCCAGCGGGACCCGGTCTGGGCGGCGCTGCTGCTGCCGCTGGTGGGAGGCGGTGGGCCGGCGGCCGACCGGGAACTCGTCGAGGCGCTGTACGCGGCGCTGCCGCCCGCGGAGCGCATGGCCCGGCTGGCCCGCGCGGTGCGGGCGGAGCCGGGCGCGTCCGGGCTGGACCGGCTGCTGGCCGCCTGTCCGGCGCCCTGGCCGGAGCCGTTCGCCGCCGCCGTGCTGGCCGGCATCGGGGCGCTGGCCGCCTCCGGGTCGCTGGCCTACCAGTTGGACGCGGTCTGCCGGGTCGCGGCGCTACGGTTGCCGCCGGCGGCGGCCGAGCCGGTCCGGGCCCTGATCGACGAGGTGAGCCGCCAGCCGTCCGCGAACTACCGGCTCCGGGCGCTGCACCGGCTGCTGGACACGCTGCGCTTCCGGCACGACATGATCCGGGAATTTATCGAGGAGATCCGATGACCGCCGCGCCCGCCGCCGTGCTGCGTCCGCACGCCGAAGACGAGTACGCCGCCGAACTGGCCGCGCTCGCCGCGCTCGACGACCGTCCCCGCCCGCCCGGCTGGCGGCTGTCCCCGCAGGCGGTGGTCACGTACCTGATGGGCGAGGGCACCGCGGTCACGCCCAAGTACGTGGGCTCGCGCCGGCTGATCGAGGTCGCCGTCGCCACGCTGGCGACCGACCGCGCGCTGCTGCTGCTCGGCGTGCCCGGCACCGCCAAGACCTGGGTCTCCGAGCACCTGGCGGCGGCGATCAGCGGGGATTCGACGCTGCTCGTGCAGGGCACCGCCGGCACGCCGGAGGAGGCGATCCGGTACGGCTGGAACTACGCCCGGCTGCTGGCGCACGGACCGTCGCGGGCCGCGCTCGTGCCCAGCCCGGTGCTCACGGCGATGGCGGAGGGGCGGATCGCCCGGGTCGAGGAGCTGACCCGGATCCCGTCCGACGTGCAGGACGCGCTGATCACCGCGCTGTCCGAGAAGACGCTGCCGATCCCGGAACTGGGCGAGGAGGTCCAGGCGGCGAAGGGCTTCAACATCATCGCGACGGCGAACGACCGGGACCGGGGGGTGAACGAGCTGTCGTCGGCGCTGCGCCGCCGGTTCAACACGGTGGTGCTGCCGGTGCCGGCCACCGCCGACGAGGAGATCGCGATCGTCTCCCGCCGGGTCGCGGAGCTGGGCCGGTCGCTGGAACTGCCCGAGGTGCCGGCCGCCGCGGAGGAGATCCGCCGGGTCGTGACGGTCTTCCGGGAATTGCGCTCGGGCGTCACCGCGGACGGGCGGACCAGGCTGAAGCAGCCGTCCGGCACGCTCTCCACCGCCGAGGCGATCTCCGTGCTGACCAACGGGATGGCGCTCGCCGCGCACTTCGGCGACGGGGTGCTGCGCCCGGCCGACGTGGCGGCCGGCATCGCCGGCGCGGTCGTCAAGGACCCGGCCGCCGACCCGGTGGTGTGGCAGGAGTACCTGGAGACCGTGGTCCGGGAGCGCGAGGGCTGGCGCGACTTCTACCGTTCGGCCCGCGAGGCGGCTCTGTGAGCGCGAGGAGCGCCCGGAGCGGGCCGGGCCGAAGGACCGGCGACCGCGCAGGAATCGCCGGCGACCGCGCAGGAAGCACCGCAGTCGCGAGCGAAAGGCTGGCTCTGTGAGCGCGAGGAGCGCCCGGAGCGTGCCGGGCCGGAGGGCCGGTGGCCGCGCAGGAAGCACCGCAGTCGCGAGCGAAAGGCTGGCTCTGTGAGCGCGAGGAGCGCCCGGAGCGTGCCGGGCCGGAGGGCCGGTGGCCGTGCAGGAAGCACCGCAGTCGCGAGCGAAAGGCTGGCTCTGTGAGCGCGAGGAGCGCCCGGAGCGTGCCGGGCCGGAGGGCCGGTGGCCGGGCAGGAAGCACCGCAGTCGCGAGCGAAAGGCTGGCTCTGTGAGCGGCGAGCCGCCGGACCGGGACGCGCCGGCCACCGTCCTGCTCGGCATCCGGCACCACGGGCCGGGTTCGGCGCGGGCCGTGCGGCGGGCGCTGGCCGCGTACCGGCCGGAGGTGGTGCTGATCGAGGGGCCGCCCGAGGCGGATTCCCTGGTCGCATACGCCGCCTCGCCGCAGCTGCGCCCACCGGTCGCGCTGCTCGCGTACGCCGACACCGGGCGGCCGGCACCCGGTAAGCCGGCTCCCGCCAGGTCCGCCGTGTTCTGGCCGTTCGCGGAGTTCTCGCCCGAGTGGCAGGCGATCCGCTGGGCGGTGGACGCCGGGGTGCCGGTGCGCTTCTGCGACCTGCCCGCCGCCAACCGTCTCGCCCTCGGCGACCCCACCGACCAGCCCGCGAAGAACCCCACCGACCAGCCCGCGAAGAACCCCACCGACCCGGCCGCCAAGGAGGGTGCCGGGGAAGGCGCGGAGCGGCCCGCCAGGGAAGGCACGGAGAAGGCCGCCGAGCTGGGCGCGGAGGAGGCCGCGGAGCCGGGCGCCGGGAAGGGCGCCACGGACGGCGCCGAGCGGGGCGCACAGAAGCCCGTCGAGGAAGGGGCTGCGGAGCGGGCGGTGCCGGCCAGCCGGGTCGACCCGATCGGCGCGCTCGCCGAGGCGGCCGGGTACGACGACCCGGAGCGCTGGTGGGAGGACGTGATCGAGCACCGGCTGGAGGAGGCCACCGCGGGCGAGGACGAGCTGAGCGCCGCGCTCGCCCCGTTCCAGGCGATCGCGGAGGCGATGGCCGAGGTCCGCGCCGCCGCGCCCGCGCTGCCCGAGGCGCACCGGGTCGACGAGGAGCGGCGCGAGGCGGTCATGCGCAACGCCCTCCGCGCGGCGGCCAAGCGGTACCGGCGGGTGGCGGTCGTCTGCGGCGCCTGGCACGTGCCGGCGCTGGCCCGCGCCGTGACCGCCGCCGCGGACGCCCGCACCCTCAAGGGGCTGCCGAAGGTGCGCGCGGCCGTCACCTGGGTGCCGTGGACGCACGGGCGGCTCGTGTACTGGCCCGGCTACGGCGCCGGCGTCGCCTCGCCCGGCTGGTACCACCATCTGTTCACCGCGCCGGACGAGCCGGTCACCCGGTGGCTGGTCGAGGTGGCGCGGGTGCTGCGGGCGGAGGGGTTCACGCCGTCCAGCGCGCACGTGATCGAGGCGGTCCGGCTGGCGGAGGCGCTGGCCACCCTGCGCGCGCGGCCGCTGGCCGGGCTGGCCGAGGTGACCGAGGCGACCCGCGCGGTGCTCTGCGACGGCGACGAGTTGCGGCTGCGGCTGGTGCACCGGCGGCTGGTGGTGGGCGAGCGGCTCGGCACGGTGCCGGCCGACGCGCCGGCCGTGCCGCTGGCCCGCGACGTGGCCGCCCGCCAGCGCCGCCTGCGGCTGCCGCCGTCCCCGCTGGAGTCCATCCAGGATCTGGACCTGCGCAAGGAGAACGACCTGGCGCGCAGCCACCTGCTGCACCGGCTGCGGCTGCTCGGGGTGGGGTGGGGTACGCCGGCCGCCGAGGGGCGCCGGGGCAAGGGCACCTTCTGGGAGTCCTGGGAGCTGCGCTGGCGGCCCGAGTTCGCCGTCGACCTGGTGGCGGCCAGCCCGTACGGCACGACCGTGCCGGCGGCGGCCACGGCCAAGGCGGTCGAGGAGGCCGCCGCGGCCACCTCGCTCGGCGAGGTGACCGCGCTGGTCGAGCGCTGCCTGCTGGCCGACCTGCCGGCGGCCCTGCCGGTGGTGCTGCGCGCCCTGGACGAGCGGATCGCGCTGGACGCCGACGTCACGCACCTGATGGCGGCGCTGCCCGCGCTGGCCCGGTCGCTGCGGTACGGGGACGTGCGCGGCACGGACCTGTCGGCGCTGCGCGAGGTGACCACCGGCCTGGTCGTGCGCGCCTGCGTCGGGCTGGCCGGCGCGGTCACCGGCCTGGACGAGGCCGCCGCCCGCCAGGTCCGGGCCCAGCTCGACGCGGTGGACGGCGCGCTCGGGCTGCTCGCCGACCCGGCCCTGCGCGAGCGCTGGCTGGCCACCCTGGCCGCCCTGGTGGACCGCCCGGACCTGCCGGGTCTGCTCGCCGGCCGGATCTCCCGGCTGCTGTTGGATGCCGGCCGGCTGGACCGGGACGACGCCGGCCGGCGGATGGCCCGGGCGCTCACCCTGGGCGTCCCGCCGGCCCGCGCCGCGGCCTGGGTGGAGGGCTTCCTGGCCGGCAGCGGCCTGCTGCTGGTGCACGACGATCGGCTGCTGGCGCTGGTCGACGCCTGGCTGGCCGGGATTCCGGCGGAGCTGTTCACCGAGGTCCTGCCGCTGCTGCGGCGCACGTTCGGCACGTTCGCGGAGCCGGAGCGGCGCGCCGTGGGGGAGCGGATCCGGGCCGCCCGCCCCGGCTCCCCACCCACCGCCGCCCCCGACGACGACGTGGACCCCGAGCGGGGAGCCCTCGTCCTGCCGACCGTCGAACTCCTCCTCGGCAAGGGGGCAGCAGCATGAGTGAGGAGCGGTTGCGGCGGTGGCGGCTGGTGCTCGGCGGGGGTGACGCGGACGGTACCGGGCAGGGCCTGACCGGCGAGGATGCCCGGATCGACGAGGCGCTGTCCGCCCTGTACGACGCGGACGCCGGTGGCGTGGGCGGGCCGGGGGAGGCCGGCGAGCGGCGTTCCGGCGGGCTGGCGGCCAGCGCGCCGCGGGTGGCGCGCTGGCTGGGCGACATCCGCGGGTACTTCCCGAGCAGCGTGGTGCAGGTGCTCCAGCAGGACGCGATCGACCGGCTGGACCTGACCCGGCTGCTGCTGGAGCCGGAGATGCTGGCGGCGGTCGAGCCGGACGTGCACCTGGTCGGCACGCTGCTCGCCCTGGCCCGTGTGCTCCCGGAGCGCACGAAGAGCACGGCCCGGGCGGTGGTGGCGAAGGTGGTGGCGGACCTGGAACGGCGGGTCGCCCAGCGGACCCGGGCGGCGGTGAACGGGGCGGTGAACCGGGCCGCCCGGGTGGCGAGGCCCCGGCACAGCGACATCGACTGGGAGCGGACGATCCGCGCCAACCTGCGGCACTACCAGCCCGAGTACCGGACGGTCGTTCCCGAGCGGCTGATCGGGTACGGGCGGCGGGGGGCCGCCGTGCACCGGGATGTGGTGCTGTGCGTCGACCAGTCCGGCTCGATGGCCGCGTCGGTGGTGTACGCGTCGGTGTTCGCGGCGGTGCTGGCGTCGGTCCGGTCGCTGCGCACCGCGCTGGTGGTGTTCGACACCGCCGTGGTGGACCTGACCGAGAAGCTGGCCGACCCGGTGGAGGTGCTGTTCGGCACCCAGCTCGGCGGCGGCACCGACATCAATCGGGCGGTCGGGTACGCGCAGGGCCTGGTCACCCGACCCCGGGAGACGGTCCTGGTGCTGATTACGGACCTGTACGAGGGCGGCAACCGCACCGAGCTGCTTCAGCGGGTGGCCGCCCTGGCCGCCGCCGGCGTGCGGGTGATCGTGCTGCTGGCGCTCTCCGACGACGGCGCGCCCTCGTACGACCACGAGAACGCGGCGGCGCTCGCCGCGCTCGGTGTGCCCGCGTTCGCCTGCACGCCGGATCTGTTCCCCGAGGTGATGGCCGCCGCGATCGAACGCCGCCCGCTGCCGGTTCCATCGACGGCGGCCGGCGGGGCGATTGGCGGGCGGGTGGCCGCTGCGGGCACCATGGATCAGCCATGACGCTTACCGATCAGCTTCCGCCGCGCGGGAACACCGACCCGGACACCGTTTTCGACGCCTTCGCCGGTTGGGCGACGGCGCGGGGGTTCACGCTGTACCCGCACCAGGAGGAGGCGCTCATCGAGATCGTCTCCGGCGCCAACGTGATCCTCAACACCCCGACCGGCTCCGGTAAGAGCCTGGTGGCGGCCGGCGCGCACTTCGCCGCGCTGGCCGGGGAGCGGACCACCTTCTACACCGCGCCGATCAAGGCGCTGGTCTCGGAGAAGTTCTTCGCCCTGTGCGACATCTTCGGCGCGCAGAACGTCGGGATGCTCACCGGCGACGCCAGCGTCAACGAGGACGCCCCGATCATCTGCTGCACGGCGGAGATCCTGGCCAACATCACGCTGCGCGAGGGCGCCGAGGCGGACGTGGGCCAGGTCGTCATGGACGAGTTCCACTTCTACGCCGAGCCGGACCGCGGCTGGGCCTGGCAGGTCCCGCTGATCGAACTGCCGCAGGCGCAGTTCGTGCTCATGTCCGCCACGCTGGGGGACGTCACCCGGTTCGAGGCGGATCTGACCCGGCGTACCGGCCGCCCCACCGCCGTGGTCCGCTCGGTCGAGCGCCCGGTCCCGCTGATCTTCTCGTACGCGCTGACGCCGCTGCACGAGACGCTGGAGGAACTGCTCAGCACGAAGCAGGCGCCGGTGTACGTGGTGCACTTCACCCAGGCGCAGGCCCTGGAGCGGGCGCAGGCGCTGATGAGCGTGAACGTGTGCACCCGGGCCGAGAAGGACATGATCGCCGAGACGATCGGCAACTTCCGGTTCACCGCCGGCTTCGGCCGGACGCTGTCCCGGCTGGTCCGGCACGGCATCGGGGTGCACCACGCGGGCATGCTGCCCAAGTACCGGCGGCTGGTGGAGACGCTCGCGCAGGCCGGGCTGCTCAAGGTGATCTGCGGGACGGACACGCTCGGCGTGGGCATCAACATCCCGATCCGCACGGTGCTGTTCACCGCGCTGTCCAAGTACGACGGGACGAGGGTGCGGCTGCTGCAGGCCCGCGAGTTCCACCAGATCGCCGGGCGGGCGGGGCGGGCCGGGTACGACACGATCGGCACGGTCGTGGTGCAGGCGCCGGACCACGTGATCGAGAACGAGCGCGCGCTCGCGAAGGCGGGCGACGACCCGAAGAAGCGCCGCAAGGTGGTCCGCAAGAAGCCGCCGGAGGGGTCGATCGGCTGGGGCCAGCCGACCTTCGAGCGGCTGGTCGCGGCCGAGCCCGAGCCGTTGCGGTCGAGCTTCGCGGTCAGCCACGCGATGCTGCTGAACGTGATCGCCCGGGGCGGCGACGTGTTCGGCGCGATGCGGCACCTGCTCACCGACAACCACGAGGAGCGGCCGGCGCAGTTGCGCCACATCCGCCGCGCGTTCGCCATCTACCGGGCCCTGGTGGCCGGCGGCGTGGTGGAGCGCGGCGCGGACAGCGGCTTCCGGCTCACCATGGACCTCCAGTTCGACTTCGCGCTGAACCAACCACTGTCGCCGTTCGCCCTGGCCGCGATCGAACTGCTGGACCGGGAGTCGCCCGGCTACGCGCTGGACGTGCTATCGGTGATCGAGTCCACGTTGGACGATCCGCGGCAGATCCTGGCGCAGCAGCAGTTCAAGGCGCGCGGCGAGGCGGTCGCGCAGCTGAAGGCGGACGGCGTCGAGTACGAGGCCCGGATGGACCTGCTCGAGTCGGTCACCTACCCGAAGCCGCTGACCGACCTGCTCGAGGACGCCTACGAACTGTACCGGCGGGGCCACCCGTGGGTAGCCGACTACCGGCTGTCCCCGAAGTCGGTGGTCCGCGACATGTACGAGCGGGCGATGACGTTCGTCGAGTACGTCGGCTTCTACGGCCTGTCCCGCTCCGAGGGCCTGGTGCTGCGGTACCTGGCGGACGCGTACAAGGCGCTGCGCCAGACGGTGCCCGACACCGCCCGCACCGAGGAGTTGAGCGACCTCATCGAGTGGCTGGGCGAGCTGGTCCGCCAGGTGGACTCCAGCCTCATCGACGAGTGGGAGCGGCTGCGCAACCCGACCGACCAGCCCGCGGCGGTCCTGGCCGAGAAGCCGCCCGCCGTCACCCGCAACGTCCGCGCCTTCCGGGTACTGGTCCGCAACGCGCTGTTCCGCCGGGTCGAACTCGCCGCGCTGCGCCGGTACGACGAACTGGGCGAGCTGGACGGCGAGTACGGCTGGGACGCGGACGCGTGGGCCGAGGCGCTGGAACCGTACTTCGACGAGTACGACGGGATCGGGACCGGCCCCCAGGCGCGCGGCCCGGGGCTGATCCTGATCGACCAGGGCGCGGCGACCTGGACGGTCCGGCAGATCTTCGACGATCCGGCCGGGGATCGGGACTGGGGCATCGCGGCCGAGATCGACCTCGCCGAGTCGGACGCGGCCGGCGCGGCCGCGGTGCGGGTCACCGCGGTGGGCCCGCTGACGTAACGCGGGCTACGGCGTTCCGCGACCGGCACGCACCAGCAGCAGCACCCGCACCCCCCGGAGCCGGTGGTCGGCCACGATCGTGAAGTCCCGGCGCAGCAGCACCGAGCGGGGGCCGGGCATGTCCGCGAACGGGTCCTGGGAGAACGTCGTGGTGACCAGCCATAGCCGGCGGTGGTCGCCGAGGCACGGCACCGGGTCGGGGCATTCGCCCATCTGGTATCCGGTGATGGCCGGTCCGGGCGGCGCGAGGAACACGTCGGCCGGGTGGGGCCCGCGCAACTCGTACCGGAACGGGGTGCGCGGGTGGCGGAACGTGCCGCCGAACGAGATGGCGTCGCCGGGGTGCTGGTCGGCGGCCACGATGGCGGCGGCGCCGTGCAGGTCGGGTTCCCCGGCCGGCACCGGGCTGCGCAGCCGTTCCTGGCCGGGCGCGGCGAACCGGACGACCAGCGCCAGGGTCACCGCCGCGGCGGCGGCGACCAGCAGCGCCCGCCGCCCGGCCGCGGGCGCCGAAGGCAGGCGGCCCGCCGCCACCACCGTCATCGCGGCGAGCAGCGACCACGCGGGCAGCGTGAACAGCACGTACCGGTACAGGAACAGGTGCAGCAGCGGGAACGTGACGTAGGTGAGCAGCGGCGGCAGTACCGCCCAGGCGGCGAGCGGGAGCGTGGCGCGGCGGGCGTGGCCGGCGGCGACCAGCGGGGCGAGCAGGCCGAGCCCGACGATCAGCAGGGCGAGGCTCCCGGTGCCGAACAGCATCCCGGGCGTGTCCCGGACGGTCCCGGGGTCGGCGCGGATCCAGCCGATCGCGTCGGCCTGCCCGTGCGCGGACACCGCGAGCGGGGTCGCCGCGGCGAAGACCAGCGCCAGCGCGCCGAGGAACTTCCACAGGCGCACGTCCCGGTCCGCGGCGCGGTAGGCCCGCCAGACGAACGCGGCGTGGCCGGCGACGAGCAGCAGCGCCACCAGGTGCAGCCAGCCGAGTACGACCATGCCGATCGCGTACGCGATCCAGCGCGGCCACACCGGTCGGTCGATCGCCCGCAGGAGCAGCAGGGTGGCCAGCAAGGCGCCGGCGATGACGAACGCGTACGGGCGGGTCTCCTGCGCGTACCGGGTGGTGGTGGGCAGCAGCGCGAAGATGCCGCCGGCGAGCAGGCCGGCCGGCGTGCCGGCGAGCCGGCGCCCGAGCAGCGCGGTGAGCCCGGCCGCGCCGGCCATCCCGACCACCGAGGGCAGCCGCAGCACGCTGGGCGAGTCGCCGGCCACGGAGATCCACACGTGCATGAACGCGTAGTACTCGGTGAGCGCCCGGTCCACGTGGTCGAGCAGTTGGGCCAGCCCGTGCCAGGGCAGCGTGGCCGCGTACCAGCTGGCGTACTCGTCGCCCCACATGCGCCGCTGGTCGAGGCCGACGAGGCCCAGCACCAGGACCAGCAGCGCGGGCGGCGCGGCCACCCCCGCCCGGGCCAGCCACCGGCGCACCCGGACGGGCAGGCGCGGCGGCGCCGCGTGCCGGCCCGGCAGCACCCGGACCGGCGGGTCCACCCGCGTCTGCCCCGGTGCCGTCGCGGTCACCGCCGCCGGCCAGTCGGCGAACCGGGCCAGCACGACGGTCTCGTCCTCGGGCGTGGGGTGCGCGCCCGTGTCGACGGCCTCCTGCCAAGCGAGGACGCGCGGGCGTCTCACGCCGGCCGCCCGCCGGTCAGGGCGAGCTGGGGCAGGGGGACGGTGATGGGCTCGGCCGTCTCGTGGGCGGGCGCCGTCGCGGGCCGGATGCCGTGCGCGGGGGCGAGTAGCGGCGCGACGACGTAGAGCTGGATCCCGGCCAGCACGATGGCGCCCCACAGCGGGCCGGGGCCGTGTTCGGGCAGCCGGACCGCGATTCCCGTCCAGAGCGCGACCTGGGTCACCACGATCCAGCCGCGCAGCAGGCGGGACACCCGCCGCGGCGATTGCCCCACCCGGGCGCGCAGGGCGTCGGCGAGGGCGACCGCGTGGCAGGCCGAGTTGATCAGGCACAGCCGCAGGACGGCGAGTCGGCCGCCCCGGGCCAGCAGCGGTACCGCCGCCACGGCGGCGAGCATCGCCGGTACCAGCGGCAGGTAGGCGTCCGGCAGCACCCGCTCCGGGAAGCCCCACACCGTGGCCAGCACCGGGAACGGCACGGTGAACAGCAGCCCCGCCGAGGCCAGGTAGGACAGGAACGTGACCCAGTGCGCCGCCCGCGCCCGCCAGCCGAGCCGGGTCCGCTGGAACCGCTTGTCGGTGGTCAGCAGCAGCGCCGCCCGGCACCGCCGCGTCCGCTCGTCGGCGATCTCCGGCCAGCTGTCCGGCGCCACCCCCTTGGCCAGCACCAGCGGCACGTACCGGGTCTCCCAGCCGCCGGCGGGCAGCAGCACGGCGGTGGTCACGTCCTCGCCCTGCGGTACCCGGGCGAAGCCGCCGACCGCGCGTACCGCCTCCCGCCGGTACACCACGTTGGTGCCGACCGGGGTCGCCGCCCGCCACCCGTCCCGGGCGGGCTGGAGCCACTTGAAGAAGAACTCCTGAAGGGTGCCGGCCGCCCGCTGCGCGTAGTTCAGCCAGGGATCCACGCCGCAGCGCGGCGCCGTCTGGACCACCGCGGTGCGCCGGTACACCTGGAGGTACGGAACCGTCTCCCAGAGGAAGTCCGGGCGGGGCGCCACGCCGGCGTCGAACACCACGCCGTACCGGCCCATCGAGGCGTCGAACCCGTTGATCAGGTTGCCGGTCCGGCCCAGCCAGCCGCGCTCGCCCTCGCGGATCGGGCCACCGGGCGCCGGCTCCCGGCGGCGCACGTAGACGAACCCGTGCTCCAGCGCCAGCCGTTCCACCTCGGGCCGCACGGGGCCGTCGTCCAGCAGGTACCGCATGATCGGCGCGTGCCAGCGGAGGTCCGCGACCGCCCGGCAGGTGTTGCGCAGCGCCGCGAGCGGTTCGCCGTCGGCCGGCACCCAGATGTCCACCGTGTCCGCCGTGTCCCACCGATATCCGGCCAGGATCACGCGGTGGCGGCCCAGTCCGGTGCGGGGCCGGTGCGCCACCAGCCCGGCGCCGAGCGCCACCGGCAGCATCACCAGGGGGAGGAGGAGCAACGCGGGTGTGGTCCACGGGGCCTCGGTGGCGACCCGCAGGTAGCCGTACGCCACGGCGAGGGCGGCCACCAGCAGCCAGCCGAGCAGCCACCGACCGGCGCCCCCACGGCGCTCGGTGAAGTAGCCGTACTTCTCGTGCTCGTTCGGCGGCTGGGGAAGGTAGGGGTGCGCGTCGCGCATCCTGGCGTCCCTTCCGGCGTCGGGCGGCGTGTCCCCGCGTCGGCCAGGCTCGTTGATGGGCGTGAACCCCGCCGGGGTACCGAGGCGCGTACCGGGGTAAACCTGAGCTTCCGCTCATACCCGGGCGTTATGGATGATCGGCCTACGCCGTTCGGGTGACGCCCGGACCGCCGTCACTCCAGCCACGGGCGCGGCCCGGGATCCGCCTGGATCCCGGGCCGCGCGGTGGTTGTCAGGTGGTGTCAGGAGATGGGCTTCCAGGGGCCGTACTGGTCGCCTGGTTGCTGGTTGCGGGTCCACCACTTGGCCTCGTAGAGCTGGCCGTCGTGGGTGACCCGGTCGCCGGTGTCAAATACGCGTGACGGGGTCCAGACGGTGGTGCCGTCCAGGGTCATGGCCAGTTCCTGCCAGGCGCCGTAGGGGTCCCCTGGAGCCTGGTTCTTGCTGTACCAGCCGGCTACGTAGACCTTCCCGTTGTGCGTCACCTGGTCACCCGTGTCGTAGGTGGTGGACGCCTTCCAGCTGGCCGGGAGGTTCACCGTGACGGTCACCGTCGTCTGGCCCGGAGCGAGACTGTCGCTGCCGGGGTAGGACACGGTCACCGTGTGGGTGCCGCCGGGCAGGCCGGCCGGGAGGGTGATGGTGGCCTTGCCGTTGGTGAGCGTGCCGGTGCCGAGGGTCGTGGTGCCCTCGCCGAGCCGGATCGGACCGGTCAGCGGTTCATCCGGGCCCGCGCTGACGGTGACGGTCACGGTGGCGGCGGTGCCCCAGCCGGTCGGGGCCGACGTCGCCGTCACCAGGGATGGGCCGGTCGGCGGCTTCTGGTAGCCGTGCGCGGTCAGCTTCCAGTCGGGCCGCACGGCGCACGGTGCGCAATCGGGCCAGTAGTAGGTGGGCAGGCGCCCGCTGACCGGGTTGCGGTAGTGGAACCACATCGGCACGATGCCGGGCCAGGCGATGTAGCGGGGGGAGCCGCCCTGGAAGCCCCGGGACCGCTCGCCCACGGCGCTGAGCAGGACGTCCGGGGGATACAGGGTGACCAGCGAGCTCGGCCCCGGGTCGGGCAGGCTGGGGTCACGCGGGTTGGCCGCCGCCCAGCCGCCGGCCCAGTTGACCGACTGCCAGTAGAACTCGTCGATGGTCAGGCTCCAGATCCGCCAGATGCCGTTCTCCAGGACGAACTCGTCGTTGTACATGGCGCCGTTGAAGGTGCCGGCGGAGGTGTTCGACGTGCGCGGCTGCAACAGGCGGGCGCGCAGCGTGGCCGACCGGCCGTCCTGCGACACCGAGACCACCGGCTGCGGGCGCCAGTGCATGGACAGGCTGCCGCGTACCGTCGGCGGGTTGGTCCCGTAGACCGTGACCCCGGCCTGCAGGATGCGCGCCGGGCCCTGGAACCAGCCGGCGAACGGCGACAGCTTGTGGCCGGCCGCCGCGTGGATCTGTGACATTTCCAGGATGCGCAGGTCGTCCAGGTAGGCGGAGTAGGCCATCGAGACGTTCTCGGCGCCGTCGAAGGCCGACGAGCGGCCCAGGCGCCGCTTGAGGTCGGTCGGGTCGGTGGTCGAGGCGATGCCGGGCACCGGCTGGGAGCTGCGCCCGTCGACGTCCAGGAAGGCTGGCACGCCGGTCGCCGCCGGCGCGGTACCGCCGTTACCCCACCCGGTCGCGTAGTCGGCGATGACCAGCGGGGTGAGGTTCATGTCCTTGATCTTCCACAGCCCGTTCTCCTTGACGAAGCGGTTGCGGAAGACCGTGAACTCCCAGGACGCCGCCCGGGTGTTGGCGTCGCCCACCATCGCGAGCTCGATCCCGCGGGCGGTCGCCTCCCGCCCGTTCGGGTTCACGTCGACGATCGTGTCGAACTGGATGCGGTTGTTGAGGATGCCCTGCGCGAGGTTCTCCGGCCCCATCCGCTCCATCGCCCGGCGGACGCCGGCCGGGCCGTGGTAGACCCCGACGTTGTCGATGCCGAGCGTGGCGTCGGCGGTGAACAGGTCGACCACGTCCGTCCACATGCGCTCGTCCACGTAGTAGCCGTAGGCGTGCTGGAGGTTGCGGACCTCGTCCTCGTTGTTGAGGCGGTCGATCCGGTTCGCCACCTGAGCGACGGTCGCCGTGGTGGCCGGAGCGGCGCCCTCGGCCGGCGGGATCGGGATGCCGGCCTCGTCGGGCGTGAAGTGGTAGGGAACGATCGGCAGCGAACCGCCGACGTTGCGCCAGCCGTCGGCGTACGTGCCGGCGTAGAGCGGGTAGTAGCGCAGCAGCGAGATCCGCCACTGGTCGCCGTCGAGGACGTACTGGTTCTCGTAGATGCCGCCCTCGATCCGGGCCTGGCCCTGGCCGTCGCCGAGGAAGCGCAGCCCGTTCCAGCGGCCCTTCGCGCTCCGGCCGTCGACCGAGAGGTTGATCAGGGGCTCGTCGATGATGACCGTGTGCAGCGAGCCCGGCTTGATGCCGTCCATGGCGCCGGCGTCGGTCTCCAGCCACGTCTTGATGGCCGCCCGCCCGACCACCGGCGGGCCGGCGTCGAGGCCCGACGTCCCCCACTGCAGGGCGCCGTCGTCGGCGAACAGCGCCGCCATGTCCGCCCACCGCCCGAACTGGGCTAAGTGCGCGTACGTGCGCTGGACATCCTTGATCTCACGCAGCGACTCGACCCGCTCCAGATCGCGGGCCAACTCGCTGATCGTCGGGGCCGCCGCCGCGGCCGCGGCCGCCGGTTTCGGCGGCGCTTGCAAGCTCAGACCTAGCGCGGCGACCAGGGCAAGCGCCGCCGCTCCTCTCGCTAGTTTCATGGATGTATCCCCTTCTCTTTCCCGTCGTGTGCGGAAGCCGTTCCGCGTGAATGTGATGGGGACCGGGACATCGCCATCTCTGGAAGGTGGAGGCGATGCTGGAAACGTACTGGAAATGTTCGCATAGCGGTAGACGTATTTCAGTAGATGAACATCGCCGAGCGCGGGCGCCGTGCCCACAACGAAGAGGGCCGGCCAGGGCGGACGGGATCCGCCTGGCCGGCAATGTTCCGGGCAGGAAAAGGCACAGCTACGCCCGCCATCCGGTGGCGTGAAATGGCGAAAGGCGGCGCGTTAAATTGTCACGCGGTCAGTGCGATGTACTTCTCCTCGAGAAATTCCAGGATGCCTTCCGAACTGCCTTCGCGGCCGAGACCGCTCTGTTTGACGCCGCCGAACGGGGCGGCCGGGTCACTGACCACGCCCCGGTTCACGGCCACCATTCCGGCCTCGAGGCGGCGGGCGACGCCGATGGCCTCCCGCTCCTCGCCGAACACGTACGCCATCAGCCCGTACACGGTGTCGTTGGCCATCCGGACGGCCTCGTCGACGTGGTCGAACCGGACCACCGCGGTGACCGGTCCGAAGATCTCCGTGACGTTGATGGTCGAGCCGTGCCGGACGTCGGTGAGCAGCGTCGCGTCGTAGAACGCGCCCTCGGCCGACGCCCGGCCGCCCCGCACCACCGTCGCCCCGTCGACCACCGCCGCGTCCACAAGGGACGCGATCTTGTCGCGCTCGGCCACGGAGACCAGGGCACCGAGGTCGTTCGAGCGGTCCAGCCCCGAACCGACCGACACCTCGGCCAGCGCGGCATCCATCCGGCGAACGAACTCGTCGTGTATCGAACTGTGCACGTAGAACCGGTTGGCCGCGGTGCACGCCGAGCCCCCGTTGCGCATCTTCGCCAGCAGCGCACCGGCGACCGCCTCGTCCAGGTCGGCTCCCGGCAGCACGATGAGCGGGGCGTTCCCGCCGAGCTCCATCGACGCGCTCACCACGGTGTCGGCGCACGCGTGCAACAGGTCCCGCCCGACCTCGGTGGAGCCGGTGAACGAGAGCTTGCGGACCTCGGGCCGGTCGAGCATCAGCTTGACCAGCGGACCGGTCGGCACCGGGGTGACCAGGTTGACCACGCCGGGCGGTACGCCGACCCGGCGCAGCACCTCGACGACGTACGCCGCGGTGAGCGGCGTCTCCCGGGCCGGTTTGAGGATCGTGGTGCAGCCGGCGGCCAGCGCCGGGCCGAGCTTGCGCGTGGCCATCGCGGCCGGGAAGTTCCAGGGGGTGATGAGCAGCGACACGCCGATCGGTTGCCGGTCCACGATGATGCGCTTGTCGCCGGACGGGGAGAGCCGGTAGTCGCCCGGCACCCGCACCGCCTCCTCGGCGAACCAGCGGAAGAACTCCTTGGCGTAGGTGGCTTCCCCGATGGCGTCCGCCCACGACTTGCCGTTCTCGCGGACCATGATCTCCGCGAACACCTCGAGCTCGTCGGTGAGGATCTCGTACGCCGCGCGCAGCAGCTCGCTGCGCTCGCGCGCAGCGGTGGCCGCCCATCCGGGCTGGGCGGCGGCCGCCGCGTCGACCGCGTCCAGGCAGTCCCGCTCGGTCGCGATCGCGAAGCGGCCGATCGTCGAAGAGTCGGCCGGGTCGATGACGTCGAAGCGGCGGCCGGCCGAGCCGGGCCGCCACCGCCCGTCGATGAACAGGTCTGTCAGCAGGTTCAAGCGACCCTCCGATCGGTGAGAACTCCGTGCCGGGCCCGGTTCAGGATGTCGAGCAGCCGCTCCCGGGTCGGCTCGATCGGGGCGATCGCGATGAGCCGCGCCGACTTCAACGCCAGGTCGGCGATCTGCGGTAGCTGCTCGCGGGTGACCCCGATCTCGGCCAGCGTCGCCGGCACGCCGATCGCCCGGATGAGCTCGGCGACCCGGGCCACCGTCCGCCCGGGCGAGGACCGGGTGACCGGGATCCCGTCGAGCGCGGCCCCGATGGCCGCCACCCGCTCGGCAATCCCGTCCTCGGCGCTGATCGCGTCGAGGACGTAGGGCAGCATGAGGCCGGTGCCGAGACCGTGCGGGGTCTTGGTCAGCGCCCCGATCGGATACTGCAAGGCGTGGCACAGGTGGGTTCCGGTCGAGCCGAACGCGATCCCGCCCAGCAGCGACCCCATCGCCACCTCGTGCCGGGCCCGGCGGTTGGCCGGCTCCCGGACGGCGACCTTGAGCCACGGACCCAGGTGGCGCGCGGCCCGCAGCGCGATCGGCTCGATGAGGGCGTTGCGTCCGGTGAACACCGGCAGGGCGGCCGACCAGTCCAGCTCGAACTCGCGGGCCGTGTACGACTCGGCCGCGTGCACCAGCGCGTCGATGCCCGAGTACGCGGTCACCGTGGCCGGCGAGCCGAGGGTGAGCTCCGGGTCGACGACCGCCGCGGCCGGCACCAGGAACGGGCTGGAGACGCCCACCTTGAGCTCCCGGGCCGGGTCGGTGACCACCGCGACCGGCGTCACCTCCGAGCCGGTCCCGGCCGTGGTCGGCACCGCCACGACCGGCACCACCGGGCCGGGCACCAGGTTCTCGCCGTAGTACCGGTTGAGCGGACCGCCGTGCGTGGACAGCAGCGCGATCAGCTTGGCCGCGTCGAGGGCGCTGCCCCCACCGATCGCCAGGATCACGTCCGCCCCGTACTCGCGGGCGACCGTGGCGGCGGCGTCGAGCGTGTCGACCGGCAGCTCCGGCGTGATGTCGGAGTAGACCCGCACGTCGAGCCCGGCGGAGGTCAGCGCGCCCACCGTGTCGGGCAGGTAGGGGGTCCGGGTGAGGAACGGGTCGAGCACGGCCAGCACCCGCCGGCCGTGTACCCGCACGACCTCGGGCAACTGGGCCCGCACGCCGTAGCCGAAGTGCACCCGTGCGGGCAGCCGCAGGGTTCCCGTGGCGCCGAGCGCGGCGCGTGGCTGCTCAGGCAACGAACCCACCGTCGACCGGGAGGATGACCCCGCTGAGGTGACTGGCCCGGTCGCTGAGCAGGAACGCGACCGCGTTGCCGACCTCGGCCCCGGTGCCCGCCTTGCGCAACGGCGTTGCCGCGATGCGGGCCTCCACCCCGCCGGGGATCGCGAGCCGGGTCTGCTCGAGCATCGGCGTCTCGGTCGGCCCGGGAGCGACCACGTTGACCCGGATGCCGAGCGGGCCGACGTCGTGGGCGGCGGTGCGGGTCAGGCCGATCACGGCGTGCTTGCTGGCCTGGTACGCGCCCATCCCCGAACTGCCGCGCAGCCCGCCGATGCTGCTCACGTTGACGATCGCGCCGGCACCGTTGGGCAGCATGACCCGCACCTCCTCCCGGATGCACAGCCAGGTGCCCTTCACGTTGACCGCCATGATGCGGTCGAAGTCCGGTTCGCAGACGGCGTCCAGCCGGCCGGCCTGGGTCATCGCCGCGTTGTTGAACGCCCCGTCGAGCCGGCCGAACCGCTCGACCGTCGCGTCGACGAACCGGGCCACGTCGGCCGCGTTCGCCACGTCGCCGGTGGTGTACGCGACGTCGTGCCCGGCCGACTCGAGCTCCTTGGCGACCGCCGCGAGCGGTCCCTCGGACCGGGCGACGAGCATCAGCGAGGCACCGTCGGCGGCGAGCACGCGGGCGGCGTCCGCCCCGATCCCGGCGCTGGCCCCAACGACGAGGACGACCTTGCCGGCCAGCAGCGGCCGGCTGATCTGTGGGTCAGGCATCTGGTTGTCAGCCCCTCCTGTCGGCGAACCGTACTGACCGGGCGGCCTCGACCGCGCTCTTCGCGGCGGCTCCCAGCAGGCTCGCGTCGTTACTCACCATGACGAACGTGAAGCCGGCGTCGACGGCCGCGCGGACGCCGGCGACCTCGGCACCACGGGCGGCGCCGATCGGCTTGCCGGCCGCACGGGCGTGGCCGACGGCACGGGCGACCAGTTCGGCGACGGCCGGATCCTGCTCGGTCCGCCCCATGCTGACCGACAGGTCGGCGACGCCGACCAGCAACGCGTCCACCCCCGGCACCGCGGCGACCCGGCCCGCGTTGGCGACGCCGGTCGCGCTCTCGATCTGGGCGATGAGCACGACCTCTTCCTGGCCGTAACGCAGGTACTCCTCGCGCGAGCGGGCACCCCAGGCACCGGCCCGGCTGGTGGAGCCCATGCCCCGGGACCCCAGCGGCGGGAAGCGGACCGCCGACACCGCCGTCCGGGCCTGCTCCACGGTGTCGACGTGCGGCACCATGATCCCCTCGGCCCCGGCGTCGAGCACCCGCTGGATGAGCCCCGGGTCGAGGCCGGGGACCCGCACCAGCGGCGCGACCCCGGTGAACAACGCGGTTCCGATGAGCCGGTACGCCGTCTCCAGGTCGATCGGTGAGTGCTCCAGATCGATGACGGCGAAGTCGAAGCCGGCCAGGGCGACCAGTTCCATGGCCTCCATCGCCGGCAGCTTGACCCACGTCCCCAGGGCCGGGGCGTCCGGGCCGGCCAGGGCGGCGCGCAGGAGGCTGCGCCCCGCGAGCGGGCCGGTCATCCGGCCGGGTAGTCGTCGGCGTTGAGGACCCACCCGGAGGCGGAGAAGTCCGCCCGCGGCGGGGAGAAGATGTCGATCAACTGCTGATGGCCGCCGATGCCCTGGGTGGTGTGGACGGTCGGTGGCGGGATGACGCAGATCGACGGGGTGGCGATCTCGCGGTTCTCGTCGGCCCGCCACCGGGTCGAGTCCGGGCCCCACGGGTAGCGGATGTGGTGCTTGAAGCGGCCCTTGACGGCCAGCGAGATCTGCTCGAAGTCGTCGTGGTGGTGCGGCGAGAGCTTGTGGACGTCGCGCGGACCCGGCTCCTCGGCGAGGAAGTTCACCATCAGGTTGGTCGTGCGGAAGATGCGCCCGAACCGGCCCGGGGCGATCGGCGTGTCGGCCAGCCGGTAGACGCGCAGCGCGAACCCGCCGACCGGGTCCGGCCACGGCTCCAGCGGCGCCGCCCGCTGGTCCGGCTCGGCGTACGCGCCGGCGTTGAGCGCGCCCTCGCGCAGGTCGTCGGCCCGGGCCGAGAACAGCCGGATGAGGGTCCCGTCGCCGTCGACCCGGATCTCGCTGTCGCCCGGCGGTACGACCACGAAGGACTCCTCGGCGACGGACTCCGTGCGGCCGCCGCCGGTCACGGTCACCGGAGCGCTGTCGGAGTACATCAGCACCGTGTACTCGTCCGGCTGGCCGGTGCGGGCGAACACGTCCCCGGCCCTGGCCTCGGTGTAGGCGAGCACCAGGTTGGCCGCCCGGGCGATCCAGGTCCGGCTGCCGTTCGGGGCGACCTCGGACGGGGGGAGGTGGTGGAACTCGATCCACTGCGAGGGTTTGATGGGCGTGGCCGGGTCCACCGCCCGGGCGGGTGTCGGGGCCGCCAACTGCGACCGGATGTCGTCTGCCGCGTACGTGGTCATGCGAGCGCGCTCCCGTCTGTGGCCGCGATGCCCTCGGCGCCGCGCAGCGCGAGCATGGCGCGGGCATCGGCTGGTGTGGCGATTTCCTTGCCCAGGTCCTCGATGACGTTCCGGATCTTGGTGACCTGCTGGGCGTTGCTCTCGGCGAGGCGCCCCTTGCCGATCCACAGGCTGTCCTCGAGCCCGACCCGCACGTGCCCGCCGAGCCAGGCGCTGTGCGTGCCGAACCGCATCTGGGCCCGCCCGGCGGCGAACGCGGAGAACGAGTAGTCGTCGCCGAACAGCTTGTCGGCGATCCGCACCATGTGCTCGAGGTTCTCGTGGTCCGCGCCGATGCCGCCCAGGATGCCGAACACGCCCTGGATCAGCAGGGGCGGCGTGGCCAGGCCCTTGTCGACGAAGTAGGCCAGCGAGTACAGGTGCCCGATGTCGTAGCACTCGTACTCGAACCGGGTGCCGACCTCACCGAGCGTGCGCAGGGTGTGCTCGATCCGGTCGAAGGTGTTGACGAACGGGTGGGCGTAGGTGTTGCGCACGTACGGCTCTTCCCACGCGTACTTCCAGTCGGTCACCCGGTCGGCGATGTCGGAGTACACGAAGTTCATCGAGCCCATGTTCATCGATGCCAGCTCGGGCCGGAACCGCACGGCGGCGGCCAGCCGCTGCTCCATCGACATCGCCGACGAGCCGCCGGTGGTGATGTTGATGACGGCGTCGGTGCGCTCGGTGATCCGCGGGATGATCTGCTCGAAGACCTCGGGCTCGAACGCCGGCCGGCCGTCGGGGTGCCGGGCGTGCAGGTGCACGATGGCCGATCCGGCCTCGACCGCCCCGAGGGCGGCCCGCACCACCTGGTCGGCCGAGAGCGGCAGGTGGGGGCTCTGGGAGGGGACGTGGACGGAGCCCGTCACCGCCGTGGTGATGATGACCTTGTCGGCCCCGCGCATCAGTTCGTCTCTTCCAGGCCGAGCAGGAAGGCCGTGTTGCGGCAGATCATCTGGCGCACGTCGGCCGCGGAGATGCCGTGGTCGAGCAGCTGCTGCACGATCAGGAGGTAGGCGTCCACCGGCAGCGGGTTGCCCTGCTGCCCGAGGTCGGAGTTGATGACCGTCCGCTCCGGGCCGATCTTCCGGATCCAGTTCACCAGCCGCTCGATCTTGAAGCCGGGCGCCGGCACCGCGGGGTGGTACATCGACAGCTCGTGCTCGACGAACGCGCCGTAGCCCAGCATCTCCTCGATGTCGGCGTCGGAGGCGTTGACGATGAAGTCCGGGTGGTGCAACAGGATCCGCTTGACGCCGTTGGCGCTGGCCGTCTTGAAGAACGCCTTCATCGACTCGCCGTCGAGGTGGCCCCCGGTCAGCAGGATTCCGGCCTCGGCGACCAGGCGGGTGACCAGGTCGGTCTCCGCGGAGACGGCTCCGGAGGCGTCGAAGATGGACACCTCCTTCTCGTACAGGTTGCCGGTCGCGCTCGGGAAGCCGTCGTCGTGGCTGTGCGCGTGGATGTGCTGGGCGGCCGACACGGTGGGGCCCCACACGCAGCGCCCGCCCATGGTGATGGCCACCGCGACGGCGGAGGGGTTGATCCCGCCGACCTCGGAGTTGAGCGCGACCCCGCCGTACATCGGCGTCGGGGCGTCCGCCAGCGGGGTGCGCATGGCCAGCAGGTCCATGACGGTGTTGTGGTGGTGCGACTTGCACAGGATCGCCCGCATGTTGATCCGCGCGCCCTCGTACGAGGCTTCGACGTGGTCGAACCGGCGGGGGAACGGGCTCGGGCCGGAGTGGCAGTGGAGGTCGACGGCGCCGTGCAGAACCTTCAGCAGCCCGGGTGACGGTGTGCGTGCCTGCTCGGCGGTCAGCATCCGAGAGCCTCCTCATGTTCGGATTGTGTGATCGCGGTTCATATTACGATCAGGAGGTACCACTGTCCACCTCACCTTCCGACGTGAGAGCTGCGATCGGCCGGTTGACTGTTCACAATGCGACATCTGGGGGTTGCATCACGAACTTCCGGCTGCTCTACTGACACCACTCCAAACCGAGGACGACCCGCACGAGGAGGTGGGAGTATGCGCATCGGCCACGACACCGCTGGCCCGGCTCCCGCCGACCCGCCGCCGGTCACACTGGACCCCGACCGAACCGAGATCCAGTCGATCGAGCGGGCGGCGAACGTCCTCGCGCTGCTCAACCAGGACACCCGCAGCCTCACGGCCGCGCTGGTGGCCGAGCGGCTCGGCATGAACCGCACGACCGCCCGGCGCTACCTCCAGTCCCTGCAACGGGCCGGCTTCCTGAGCACGTCGTTCGGCCCCGGCCCGCTGCTCGACCAGCTCTCCGCGCTGGTGTCGGTCCGCCAGCAGGTCCTCACGTTCGCGCCGGCCATCATGCGGCATCTCTCCGACGCCACCGGCCTCACGACGGTGCTGAGCTTCCTGGGCCGCTCGGGCGCGGTGGTGACCCTGGTCGAGGAGGCATGGGAGGGCACCATCATCCTGACCGTCCGGGTCGGCACGGTGCTCGAGCTCAAGGCGGCCCAGACCCGGGTGCTGCTGGCGTTCCAAACCGACCCGGCCGCGGTGACCCGCGCCCACGCGACCCTCAGCCCGGCCGAGGCCGCCAAGGAGCGCGAGGTGCTGGCCGGCGTGCGGCGCCACCGGATCGCCTGGGCGGCCCTGCTCGACCGGGAGGGTCTGGCCTCGGCCGCCGTGCCGGTCTTCGCCGCCAACGAGGTGCAGGCCGCGATGGCGCTGCTCGGCACGACCACGATGCTCAACGCCGACCACGGAGGGGAGCGCGTCGAGGCGCTCGAGCGGGCGGCACACACCCTCAGTTCGATGCTCGCGGGTTAGCCATGCACGACGGGCGAGCCCGCGACGGCGGGAGGAAGGCGGAGGTGACCATGGCGCGTGCCCCGAAGCGGTGGCGCACCCCGAGCCCGCACTGGCTGTTCCTCGTGCCGGCGCTGGCCCTGCTCACCGCGATCCTGCTCGTGCCGCTGGTCAACAGCGTGTACCGCAGCGTCGGACGGTCGGACTTCACGCTGGAGCACTACGCGACGCTGTTCACCGACGGCGTCACCCTCAAGGTGCTGCTCCGCACGGCCACGACGGCCGCGATGGTCACCCTCATCGCGTTCCTGCTCGGCTACCCCTACGCGTACGTGATGACCCGGGTCGGGCCCCGGCTGCGCGGCATCCTGCTGGTGATCGTGCTGATCCCGTTCTGGACCTCGGTCATGGCCCGCAACTTCGCCTGGATCGTCATCCTGCAGCGCAACGGGCCGGTGCACTCGTTCCTCAAGCTGTTCGGCCTGGACGTCGTGCTCTACGGCTCGGTGGCCGGGGTGACCGTCGCGATGAGCCAGGTGCTGCTGCCGTTCATGGTGCTGCCGCTGTTCAGCGCGCTCAGCGGCATCGACCGGCGGCTGCTGCTGGCCGCCCGCGGCCTCGGCTCGCATCCGCTGAAGGCGTTCTGGAAGGTGTACTGGCCGCTGTCGCGCGGCGGCGTCGTGGCCGGCCTGATCCTCGTGTTCACGCTCAGCCTCGGCTTCTACGTCACGCCGGCCCTGCTCGGCACGCCGAAGGAGTCGCTGGTCGCCCAGCTGCTCGGCCAGCGCACGACCCAGCTGCTCGACTTCGCCGGTGCCGGCGCGCTGGGCTTCCTCGTGCTGGTCATCACGCTCGTGCTCGTGGCCTGGGCCAACCGCTTCGGCGGCACGATCTCGGCCATCGGCGTCGTCGCGGCCTCCCGGACGAAGGACAGGACATGACCACGGCGTTGCGTGACACCGACACCGAGCCGGCCGAGGTCCGAACCGCCCGCCGGCCGCGCCGGCCCCGGCGCCGCGAGCGCGGGGTGGACCCGATCCCCTGGTGGCTCCGGATCGTCGTCGCCCTGGTCGGGCTGTACTTCATCCTGCCGACGCTGTTCGTCATCCCGATGAGCTTCAGCACGGCCACGACGTTCCAGTTCCCGCCGAAGGGCTTCTCGTTCCAGCTGTACGAGAACTTCTTCACGCACAAGGTCTGGCTGCAATCGCTGCGCAACTCGGTGCTGGTGGCCCTGCTGGCCGCCCTGCTGGCCACCGTGGTGGGCACCGCGGCCGCGCTCGGCCTGCACCACCTGACCGGCCGGCTGGCGCGGCTCGTGCGGACCCTGCTGATGATCTCGATCGTCACGCCGGCGATCGTCATCGCGGTCGCGGTGTACATCTCGTTCCTGAAGTGGCACCTGGTCGGATCGCTCGGCGGCTACGTGCTGGCCCACGCCGTGATCGGCGTGCCGTTCGTGCTCGTGTCGGTGACCAGTGCCCTGGGCGGGTTCGACCCGAAGCTGCTGCGCGCGTCCGCCTCGCTGGGCGCCCCGCCGTGGCGGACGTTCCTGCGGGTCACGATGCCGCTGATCAGCCGGGGCATCGTCACCGGCGCCATCTTCGCGTTCGTCACCTCGTTCGACGAGGTGGTGATCGCGCTGTTCCTGCGCTCGCCGCGGTTCCAGACGCTCCCGGTCCAGATGTACAACAGCGTCACCGTCGAGATCGACCCGACGATCGCCGCGTCGTCCAGCGTCGTGGTTATCGCGGTCACCGTCCTCTGCCTCGTCCTGCAGTTCGTGGGCACCCGGAGAAAGTCCAGATAGGAGGGAGCGCCGATGTCCGTCACCACGTCCCACGCTGCCGCTCCGGCGCCGCTACCGCCACGGGCCGGGACCCGGATCCGTCTGGCCAACGTCACCAAGGACTACGGGCTGGCGGTCCCGGCCGTCGACGACGTGTCGCTCACCATCGAACCGGGTGAGTTCATGACCCTGCTCGGGCCGAGCGGCTCCGGCAAGACCACCACGCTCAACCTCATCGCCGGGTTCGAGACCCTCACCGCGGGCACGATCTCGCTCAACGGGGCCGACGTGAGCGAACTGCCCTCGCACAAGCGGAACCTGGGCATGCTCTTCCAGAACTACGCCCTGTTCCCGCACATGACGGTCGCGCAGAACGTCGCCTACCCGCTCAGGGAACGCAAGCTGCCCAAGGCCGACATCACCCGCAAGGTCGCCGAGGTGCTCGACCTGGTGCAACTGACCGGCCGCGACGGCCACTTCCCGGCCCAGCTGTCCGGCGGCCAGCAGCAGCGGGTCGCGCTCGCGCGGGCCATCGTCTTCGGCCCGAAGGCGCTGCTGCTCGACGAGCCGCTCGGGGCGCTGGACCGCAACCTGCGCGCCACGCTGCAACTGGAGATCCGGCGCATCCACCGGGAAGTGGGTTCGACGTTTGTCTTCGTCACTCACGACCAGGAGGAGGCGATGAACCTGTCCGACCGGATCGCGCTGTTCAACAACGGACGCATCGAGCAGGTCGGCACCCCCGAGGCCCTTTACCAGAGCCCGGAGACGCTGTTCACGGCCAGGTTCCTCGGCGACTCGAACGTCTTCGAACTCTCCCGGGTGGCCGAGGGCACCGGTACCTGGGAGGACCAGACCTGGCCGGTCGACTCCCGCACGGTGTCGCCCCGGGTCGGGGCCGGCGGGCGCAGCGCGCTGGTGGTACGACCCGAGGACGTGCGCCTCGTGGCCGGCGATGGCGTCGTACCACCGGGGGCCACCTCGGTGCCGGCGACCATCCGCGACATCGAGTACATGGGCGCCTACCGCACGGCCGTGCTGTCCCTGGGCCGGGGCAACGCGGTCGGTCGGGCCCGGCTCGACGCCACGGAAAGCAAGCTGGGCATCGGCCAGCCGGTGCTCGCGTGGTGGCTCGTCGAGCGGCAGCGCATCGTCGCCGCCTAGATCCCTCACCTCTCCCGTACACCAACGCACACCTGGTCAACGACGCTAGCCGGTTCCCTGGTGCCGCCCCACCTAACCGAAGGAATGACGAATGGTTTCCCGAACCGCCCGCACCGTCACGGCCGTCAGCGCGACGGTCATCCTGTCCTTACTGGCGACCGCCTGCGGTAGCGACGAGCCGCCGGCCCAGTCCGATCCTGACGGGCCGGTCTCGCTGACGTTCGTCGCCTACGGCGGCGCCGGCCAGCAGGCGATGATCGACAAGTGGCAGACCCCGTACACCGCGGCCCACCCGAACGTCACGTTCGTCAACACCTCACCGCCGGACGTGGCGCAGGTGAAGGCGCAGGTCGAGAGCGGCCAGGTGGAATGGGACGTGGTGGCCACCTCGCCGGCGGCCGCCGCCCAGAACTGCGGGACGCTCTTCGAGCCGCTCGACTTCCCCGGGCTGGACACGAAGGAACTGGTCGAGCAGGCCGTGGGCAAGTGCTACATCGCCAACTTCATCAACGCCACCCCGTTCGCCTACCGCACGGACGCGTTCCCGGACCCGAGCAAGGCGCCCCGGACGATCGCCGACTTCTTCGACGTGGCGCGGTTCCCGGGCCAGCGGGGCATCCTGACCAACCTGCAGAACGGCATCCTGGAGTACCCGCTGCTCGCCGACGGGGTGGCGCCGGACAAGCTCTACCCGCTCGACATGGACCGGGCCCTGAAGAAGCTGGACTCGATCCGCAAGGTCACCACGTTCGCCCCGAACGTGGGGGCGCTCCAGCAGGCCGTCGGCGCGAAGCAGGTCGACCTGTTCTTGGCGCCCGATTCGCGGCTGGTGCCGCTGATGGACTCCGGCACCGACGTCACCGTCGTCTGGGACGTGACCGTGACCTCCATCAATGCCTTCGCGGTGCCGAAGGGGTCGCGTAACGTCAAGGCGGCCACCAGCTTCGTGGCCAGTGTGGTCAGCCCGGAGGCGACGGCCGGCATCGCCGAGGCCCTCGGGGTCGCGCCGGTGAACCTGGGCGCCAAGCCGAACCTGTCGGCGAACGCCAAGAAGGTCGAGGTGTACGGCCCGGTCAACACCGGCAAGACCGTGCTGCAGGACGTCGACTGGTACGCCACCAACTTCAACGAGGCCACGACCAAGGTGACGAACTGGCTCGCCGGCTGAACCACCGGTCGCATGGCGGTCGTGGCAGCGTCCGGATGTCGCCAGGTGAACTACGATCCTGGAATGGCGAACTTTGATCCGAGCGAAGCCTCGAGTGCCGATATCCGGGCCGTTGCCCGCGTGGGCCAGATCTGCGCGCTCTTCGGCCCCCGGGTACTCGAGCTCACGGCGGCCGACATCGCCGAACGCACGGGTCTGAACCGCACCACCGCCTACCGTTACTGCACATCGATGGTTGCCGCCGGGATTCTGGACCGGGGCCCGCGGCGGGGGACCTTCACGCTCGGTGGGCTCATGATCGAGCTGGGGACCCTGGCCCTGGGGCGCCAGCGCATCGTGGAGATCGCCAGCCCCTACCTGCGGAAGCTGAGCGCCGCCGTTCGGATGACGGCGGTGCTCAGCGTCCCGGGGGTCCAGGGCCCGATCGTCGCTCTGGTCGAGGAGGATACGAGCCGGATGGTCGTGGTGACCGTGCACGCGGGTACGAGGCTCGATGCCAGCGCGGCGCAGACCCACCTGTACCTGGCGTACGCCGGCCCCGCGGCGATGGACGCCGTGGCGGCCGGCATGCCGCTCGCCGAGCGGGCCCGCCTGGAGGTGGATGTCTCCGCCGCCCGCAAGCAGGGGTTCAGCCTCGTGCGCCACGGCGGGGGATCGTTCGCGGTGGCCGCACCGATCTTCGACGAGAAGGGATTCTGCGCCACGGTAGCGCTCCTGGCCGGGGACCTGGGCGACCTGTCGCCGGCCCTGGAACAGCTGCGGGCGACGGCCGCCGCGTTGAGCGAAGAGGTCGGAGCGCCCGGGGAGGGACCACCACGTGCCGACGTATGACGAGCTGGCCTCGGCCGAGCCGCCCCGTTCCAGCTGGGCGGTCTTCGGCCGGGACGACGAACTGGGCACGGTCAACCTGCTGACCCCCTCCCGCGTCGCGGCGGCGGCCAGCCTCATCCAGACCGGTCAACGCTTCAATCTCGACTATCCGCTGAACGCGTTCGAGCCGTACCCGACCGGTACCCGCCCGGCCACCCGGCATCACGTGTTCGCCAACAACGAGTTCCACCGCGACGACTGGCTCGACTCGTTCTATCTACAGTCGACCTCGCAACTGGATTCGCTGCGCCACATCGGCCACCCGCGGTACGGGTTCTACAACGGACTCCCGGCCGCCGACAACACCGCCGAGTCGACGCGGCTGGGCATCCACAACTACGCCCAGGCCGGCATCGCGGGGCGGGGCGTGCTGCTCGACGTGGAACGCTTCTTCGTGGCCGAGGGCCGCGAGTACGACCGCGAGACGACCGTCGGGCTCGACGCGGCGACCCTGGACGCCATCGCGGCCGCCCAGGGCGTCCGGTGGCACGGCGGCGACATCCTGCTCCTGCGCACCGGCTGGGCCGAGAACTACGTGGCGAAGACCCGGGAGCAGCGCATCGAGTTCAACACCCGCAACGCCTCCCCCGGGCTGGCCCAGCGGGAGGAGATCCTGCGCTGGCTGTGGGACCACGAGATCGCCGTCGTCGCGAGCGACACGCCCGCGGTCGAGGCCGACCCGGTGCTCGAGTCCGACTTCCGCGGGTCCGACGACCGCCCACCCGAGCGCGGCGTGAACCACAGCGGCATGCTGCACCGCCCCCTGATCGCGCTGCTGGGCATGGCCATGGGGGAGCTGTGGAAGCTCGACGAGCTGGCCGCGGACTGCGCCCGCGACGGGCGCTACGACTTCTTCCTCACCTGCAAGCCGCTGAACATCGTGGGCGGGGTCGGCTCCCCACCCAACGCGTTGGCCATCAAATGAACCTCCAAAGAGGACGCATATGGCCACTGTGGACCGAGTGGTGCCGTGCCGCGGGGTATTGACGGTTGCCCCGTACGTCGCTACCGTCTCAATATCTACGATGGACACCGTCGTCACCTGGCGTTTCCGGATATGGCGGCGATGTCGTTAGTGCGCTCACTGAATGGGTCAACCCAGATCGGACCGGCACAGCGGCAGCACTCGGATGGATCAGGGCATCGGGCACTGGTCCGAGAATCGGCCGGTGCTGCGCAGTAGGAAGATTCAGGTCTGCCTACCCGCTGGCTGCCGCAGATGGCGTTGGCCAAACGACGGCAGATGGGGGAGCTGGTTCGTGAAGAGTTGGCGGACGCGATTGGGCGCGGCGATGCTGGGCCTCGGCATGTTCTCGAGCGTATTGGTGGTCACGGCGGAGCCAGCCCTGGCTGCGGCCTATACCACGTGCTACACCGGCGGACAGTGGAACGACACCGCCGCTGTCCCCGCCACCGGCGGATGGGTTGGCTACGGGGTAAATGTTTCAAGCTGGGGTCGCTTCAGGATCTTCGACCAGACCACCAACCCGGACACGAGAGTGCGGATCCCGGGCGAAGACAACTATGGCTGGGTGAACGTCGAAAGCGGCCCCAAGACCGTCACCGGTAAGGTCACCGGCCTCAACAGCAGCCACAACTATTACCTGCGGCTTGACTGCAACAGAACAGCAACCGGGTACATCTCGTGATGCGCCCGGTCTGAAGCAGCGCACCAACGCGCGGTGTCGGCAGTTCGTTTAGCCAGCTCCAGAGCGCGCCGCGCGCCACGCAAGTGAGCGTCGCTTGTCCCCGTCCTGTCAGCGAAGGGAGGGGGGCAAGCGACGCCGGCTTAGCGCCCTATCAACGGTCAGGACGAAGTCCTGTCCTGCGCGGCGTCGACCTTAAGCAGCCGCGGGCGAGATGCGGAACCGGAGCCCCAGGTCGCCCTCGTCGACCACGTCGTCGCCGGTGCCGGGGTCGCGCTGGGCCACCGAGGTGGCGAGCACGGCCTCGGCGATCTCGCCGCCGTGCTCGCGGATCGCCTCCGTGATCTCCGGCTCGCCGGACCAGACCAGCGAGATCCGGTCGGTGATGGCCAGGCCGGCCCGCTTGCGCGCCTCCTGGACCAGCCGGATCACCTCGCGGGCCAGCCCGGCGCGGCGCAGGTCCGGGGTGATCGTGGTGTCCAGGGCGACCAGCACGTCCCGCTGGCTGGCAACCGCCCAACCGCTGCGCGGCGCCTGGCTGACGATCAGCTCCTCCGGGCTCAGCGTGACCCGCTCGCCCGCCACCTCGACCGTGACCTCACCGCCGGTCGCCAGCGCCGCCGGGTCGGCGGCGGCGATCGCCTTGGCGACGAGCTGGGTGCGGGGGCCGAAGCGGCGCCCCAACTCGCGGAAGTTCGGCTTCACGGTGATGTCGACGACCTCACCGGCCGTGTGCAGCCCGGCCAGCTCGCGCACGTTCAGCTCGTCCGCCACGTAGGCCAGCAGCTCGGGCGGCAGGTCCGCGCCCGGTACCCCGACCAGGCCGCGGGCCAGCGGCTGGCGGACGCGCACCCCGCTCGCCTTGCGGGCCGCCCGGCCCGCCTCGACCAGCGCCCGCACGCTGGTCATCTGGGCGCGCAAATCGTCGTCGGCGCCCCGGGTCGCCGCGGGTGCCGGCGACGGCCACGAGGCCAGGTGCACCGACTCCGGTGCGGACGGGGTGCCGGGGCGCACCGCCACTTGCCACACGCGCTCGGTGAGGAACGGGATGAACGGCGCCAGCAGCCGGGTCAGCACGTCGATCGTCTCGTACAGGGTGGCCAGGGCCGCCGGGTCGCCGGTCCAGAACCGCTGCCGCGACAGGCGCACGTACCAGTTGGACAGGTCGTCGATGAACTGGCCGAGCAGGCGACCGGCGCCGGCGGTGTCGAAGTTCTCCATGGCGGCGTCCACCGCGCCGACCAGGTGGTGCAGTTCGGCCCGCAGCCACCGGTCCAGCGCGGAGGGCGTACCGGTCGAGCCCGGCGTCCAGCCCGCGGTGGACGCGTACAGGGTGAAGAACGAGACCGTGTTCCAGTAGGTCAGCAGGGTACGCCGGACGATCTCGTCCAGGGCGGCGTCGCCGATCCGGCGGGACACCCACGGCGAGCCGGAGGTGGCCATGAACCAGCGCAGCGCGTCCGCCCCGTGCCGCTCCATCAGCGGCACCGGCTCCAGGATGTTGCCCAGGTGCTTGCTCATCTTGCGGCCGTCGGCGGCCACGATGTGCCCGAGGCAGAGCACGTTCTCGTACGAGGACCGGTCGAAGGCCAGCGTGCCGACCGCCATCAGCGTGTAGAACCAGCCGCGGGTCTGGTCGATCGCCTCGCAGATGAACCGCGCCGGGTAGGCCCGCGCGAACTCCTCCTCGCTGCCCGCCACGAACGGGTACCCGAGCTGCGCGAACGGCATCGAGCCGGAGTCGAACCAGGCGTCGATCACCTCGGGGACCCGGGTGGCGGCGGCGCCGCAGGACGGGCAGGCGAACGTCACCTCGTCGATGTACGGGCGGTGCGGGTCCAGGTCGGCCAGGTCACGCCCGGCCAGCCGGCCCAGCTCGGCGCGGGACTCGACGCAGGTCAGGTGCCCCTCCGGGCAGCGCCACAGCGGCAGCGGCGTGCCCCAGTACCGGTTGCGGGACAGCGCCCAATCGATGTTGTTCTCCAGCCAGTCGCCGTACCGGCCGTGCTTGATGTGCTCCGGGTACCAGGTGGTGCGCTCGTTCTCCCGCAGCAGCGCGTCCCGGATCTTCGTGGTGCGGATGTACCAGGACAGCTGCGCGTAGTACATCAGCGGGGTGTGGCAGCGCCAGCAGTGCGGGTAGCTGTGCTCGTACGGCTGGGCCCGCAGCAGCAGCCCGCGCCGCTCCAGCTCCTTCACCAGCGGACCGTCGGCGTCCTTGAAGAACTGCCCGCCGACCAGGCCCACCCCGGGCAGGAACCGCCCGTCCGGGCCGATCGGGTTGACCACCGGCAGCCCGTACCGGCGGCAGGTGGCCAGGTCGTCGGCGCCGAACGCGGGTGCCTGGTGGACCAGGCCGGTGCCGTCCTCGGTGGTCACGTACTCGGCCAGCACCACGACCTGCGCGTCGGGCACGTCGACCAGGTCGAAGGGGCGCCGGTACGGCAGCCGCTCCAGCTCCCGCCCGGGCAGGGTGGCCAGCACCTCGGCGTCGTCGCCGAGCGCGGCGCGGACCAGCGGCTCGGCGACGACGAACGTGCCCGCACCGGTGCGCGCGACCGCGTAGGTCACCTCGGGGTGCACCGCGACGGCGGTGTTGGACACGAGGGTCCACGGGGTGGTGGTCCAGATGAGCAGGTCGACGCCCTCGATGCCGGCGACCGGGCCCACCGCCGGCAGCCGCACGTAGACGGACGGGTCGACCACCGTCTCGTACCCCTGTGCGACCTCGTGGTCGGACAGGCCGGTGCCGCAGCGGGGGCAGTACGGCGCGACGCGGTGGTCCTCGGCGAGCAGACCCTTGTCGAAGATCTGCCGCAGCGCCCACCAGACGCTCTCCACGTACCGGGGGTCCATCGTCCAGTACGCGGCGGACAGGTCCACCCAGTACCCGAGGCGGTCGGTCATCGCCGCGAACTCGCCGACGTGCCGCTGCACCGACTCCCGGCAGCGGGCGTTGAACTCGGCGATGCCGACCCGCTCGATGTCCCGCTTGCCGTTGAGCCCCAGTTCCTTCTCGACCGCGATCTCCACCGGCAGGCCGTGGCAGTCCCAGCCGGCGCGGCGCGGCACCGAGTACCCCTTCATGGTCCGGTAGCGGGGGAACACGTCCTTGAACACGCGCGCCTCGACGTGGTGCACCCCGGGCCGGCCGTTCGCGGTGGGCGGGCCCTCGTAGAAGACCCAGCGGGGGCCGCCGGCGGTCTGCTCCAGGCTGCGGCGGAACACGTCCCGCTCCCGCCACAGGGCAAGCACCTCATGGTCGACGGCGGGCAGGTCCACCCGGGCCGGCGCGGGCGCGAAGGCGGAAGTCTCTGACACGGTCTGCTCCTCAGGACGAGCGGGGCGCGACCGAGCCTAACTCCCGGTCCTCGGGCTCGTCCGGCCGCCGTTCGTCCGGCCCCTGCCCGCTGGTCCGCGGCTCGTCGGGCCCGCGCCCGTCCTGCCGGCGCCCCGACCGGCGCGGCCGGGCCAGGACGGCGGCGACCAGCCCCAGGGCGATCGTGGCGACGGCGGAGAGCAGGACGGTGCCCCGCCCGCCGAACACGGTCGCCAGTGGACCGCCGGCCAGCGTGCCCATCGGCAGGGCGACCACCAGCAGCCCGCCCTGCGCGGCGAGCACCTGGGGCAGCTGATCGGTACTGGTGCTGCGCTGGAACAGCGCGGTGGACGTGGCCGGGTACGGCGCCCAGATGAGCCCGCCGAGGGCGAACGACACCATCGTGACCGCCGCGGGCGCGCCGAGCCCGAGCGGCAACAGGCAGACGCCCCACCCCAGCACGATCCCGATCGTGACCGGCCACAGCGGCGCGGCGCGCAGGTACCCGGCCAGCAGCGCGCCGGCGAACGCCCCGACGCCGAAGACGGTGAAGTAGGTGGCCAGCAGCGTGGCGGGGGCGTGCAGTTCGTCCGCCACGTGGATCGGCAGGGCCACCTCGACCGGCCCGTACAGCGCGAAGAACCCGAAGCTCAGCACCAGCAGGCCGAGCAGGCGCGGGTCGGCGCGGATCACCCGCCAGCCCTGGGCACCCGCACCCGGGCTGGGCGCCGCCGTGGGACGCCGCCGGTCGGTGGGCACCCCGAAGCGGTACGCGGCGGCCAGCGCCAGGAACGTGGCGGCGTCGACGGCCAGCACCGCGGGGGCCCCGACCGCCGCGATGACCAGCCCGGCCAGCGCGGGGCCGAGCAGGACACCCAGCTCGTTGAAGATCGATAGCAGCGCGTTGCCGGCGAGCCGGTGCTCGTCCGGAAGCAGCTCGGTCAGCAGCGTGTACCGGCCCGCCTGCCCCCACGAGTGCAGCACCGACGCCGCGCCCAGCAGGGCGACGTAGGCGGGGAGGGTCAGCGCGCCGAGCAGGTGCAGCACCGGGATCGCGCCCAGCAGGACGCCGCGCAGCACCGCGTCCCACAATCCCAGCTGGGCGGCGGGCCGGCCGCCCAGGTACCGGCCGAGCAGGACCACCCCGGCGGCGCTGGGCAGCGAGTACGCGGCCAGCGCGACGGCCACCCAGGCGGGGCCGCGGCCGGGTGGGGCCAGGTCCAGGGCGAGCCAGCTGATCCCGACCAGGCTCATCCCGTCGCCGACCGCGGACACCGCGAAGCCGGGCAGCAACCGGCGCAGCACGGGGTGGCGCAGCACCGGGCGGTACGGCGAGGGCACGTACAGAATGTACAGTTCGGCCGCCCTGGCGCCCGTGACGCTCAAGGTCCCGGTGGCCCAGGCCCGTGCCCAACTGGCCCACCTGGTGAACGGGGTGGGCGGCGGTCAGTCGGTGCTGCGGGCCCGTTCCGCGTCGGCCTCCGCGTCCGCGCGGCCCACCGGCACGCCGTCCGAGTCGCGGGTGGCGCCCCGCAGGTCACCCTCGGCGCCGGCCCGAATCGCGTCGGCCTCCGCGTCGCTCGCGCCGACCGTCTCGCCGGTCTCCTCATCCTCCCGGTCGCGTCGCGCCGCGGCGGCGACGACGGCGGGCACCAGGGGGTAGCCGGGCTGCACTGTCATCGTGGCCTCCTTCATTGACGCGGCCTACCCGGAAGGCGGGGCGGCAAACCGCTCAGCGTGAACCCCGAACGCCTGGCCACAACTCCCTCGCCGCCGCCGGCTGACCAACGTCACCCCTCCTCGCTGACCCCGGTGGGGCGAGGGGCGCCGTCAGGTGACCGGAGCGGCTCGTCCCCGAAATCCGCGATCATTTTCGGCGGTACCGGCGGGGTACCTCCTGGTGGGAGAGGGTGTCGCGCTCGATCTGCCTCGTTCGCGTCTTGCTCGACCCGGCCGGTCACCCCGTTTTGCCTGTGCCTGACCGACCCGCCCCGGGGCTGCCCTTCGGGCGGCGATGTAAGGGGTGGCGGTGCTTCCTATCGGGAAGCAGAGCAAAGCGCCGTGCACCACAACCCCACCCTCCGCGCTGCGTCGCGTCGCGCCGCGTCGGGCCGGGCCGATAGCGCGCGACCTCGTGCCTCCGCCTCGTCGATTGTCGGCCCACCCGTCGGAATCGCCGACACGTGCCTTTGCGGTACGAGGCGGGCGCGGGAGGGTGCGGCGCGGGAGGGCGTGGGCTGTGGGCCTGCCGCTGCGGGATCGGGGCAGGTCAGGCGAGCGCGGGGCCGGGTGGGGTAGGGGTTCGCTAAGTATCGATGAACTGGCGCGAAGTGTCTGTTACGGGTGTGGCTCGTTATCCTATAGGTCTAGTAGGTTTTTGGCATGCCTACGACCGCACCGCACAGTCCTCCGGCGCTGAACCGGCGCGCGTTCCTCTCGGCGCTGACCGGCGCCGCCGCACTTCCGCTGCTGGCCGCGTGCACCGCCGCGCGGGGTGCCGGCGGCGGGTTGGCGGCGGACGCGCCGCTGCCGACCGCCGTCGCCAGGGACACCCGGCTGACCGTCTCCATCCACACGACGGAGAAGCAGTTGGAAGGCGCCGGGCTGCTGGGAGACCTGCCGTTCACGGTCGCCGGCTGGCCGAACATCTCCGCCGGGCCGGACGTGATCCAGGCGTTCCGGGCGCGCTCGGTGGACGTGGCGTCCAACGCCGGGGTGCCGCCGATCCAGGCGGCGGCCATCGGGTTCGCGGCCCGGATCGTGGCGGTGGTGACCAAGCCGGTGCCGATCTACCAGTTCGGCACGGCGCCCGGCACCGCCATCACCACCCTGGCGGACCTGCGCGGCAAGCGGATCGCGTTCTCGCAGGGCCAGGCGCAGGGCGTGGTGGTGCTGCGCACCCTCAAGGAGCTTGGACTGTCTACTAAGGATGTCACGCTGACCCCGTTGACCAGCAACCAGTTTCTCACCGCGCTCCAGGCGCGCCAGGTGGACGTGGCGCCGCTGTCCGAGCCGAGCACCACCAAGTATCTCCAGCAGTACGGGCGGGACGGCGCCCGCGCGCTGGACATGCACGCCGTCGACTACCTGACCGTGCTGTGGTCGCCGGTCGAGGTGCTCACCGATCCCGCCAAGGCCGCCGCCGTGCGCGCCTTCATCCCGTACTGGGTGCGGGGGCAGATCTGGGCGTACGAGAACCCGGAAAAGTGGATCGACCTGTACTACGTCAAGGACCAGGGGGTGAGCGCCGCCGACGGTCAGCGGATCGTGGCGACGACGCCGAAGCCGGTCGTGCCCGCGTCGTGGGAGCGGGCGATCGCCTGGGAGCAGGAGACCGCCGATCTGCTCGCCGAGGGCGGGTTCGTCCCGCGGGTGACCGCCTCGGAGCTGTTCGACCGGCGGTTCGAGCGGGTCGCGGCGGAGGCCGCCACCCCCCAGTACCGGGAGTAACGATGACCCTGACCATCCAGGCCACCACGACGGGGGCCGCCCCGCCCGGGGCCACGGCGACGGGGGCCACGGCGATCGGGCCGCCCCGGCGGCGCCGGCTCGGGCTGGGCCGGCCCATCCCGTACGGGCGGGTGCTGGGCCCGCTGCTGCTGCTGGCGGTGTGGTCCGCCGGCTCGGCGAGCGGCGCGCTGGACCCGCGCATCCTCTCCGCGCCGTGGACCGTGCTGCGCACCGCCGGTGCCCTGACCGCCGACGGCCGGCTGCCGGACAGCCTGCTCACCTCCCTCCAGCGCGCCGCCCTGGGCTTCTCGGCGGGCTTGGTCATCGGGACCACGCTCGCGCTGGTCGCCGGGCTCAGCCGGCTCGGCGAGGCGGTCGTGGACGGCTTGGTGCAGGTGCAGCGCTCGGTGCCGGTGCTCGGGCTGATCCCGCTGATGATCCTCTGGCTGGGCATCGGCGAGGCGTTCAAGGTGGTGATCATCGCGATCGGCGTCTCGATCACCATGTACATCCAGACGTACGCGGCGCTGACCGGCATCGACAGCCGGTACGTGGAACTGGCCGAGGTGGTCGGGCTGAGCCGCTGGCGCTTCGTTCGCCAGGTGGTGATCCCCGGCGCGCTGCCCGGCTTCTTCGTCGGGCTGCGGCTGGCGGTGACCGGCTCCTGGCTGGTGCTGATCGTGCTGGAGCAGATCAACGCGACCAGCGGGATCGGGTACCTGATGTTCCAGGCGCAGAACTACGCGCAGACCGACGTCATCCTCGTCGGCCTGGTCGTGTACGCGCTGTTCGGTTTCGGTTCGGACGCGGGCGTCCGGTTGATCGAGCGGAGGGTGCTGTCGTGGCGGCGGACCCTGGCCGGGTGAGTGCGCGGGCGTCCGCGCTGATCCGGGGCTTCGGCGGGCGGACCGTGCTGGACGGGCTGGACCTGGAGATCCCGGACGGGCAGTTCGTGGCGTTGCTCGGGCGCAGCGGCTCGGGCAAGAGCACGCTGCTGCGCGCGTTCGCCGGGCTCGACTTCGGCGTCGCCGGGTCGGGCGAGGTGGCGGTCCCGGACCGGGTTTCGGTCGTCTTCCAGGACTCGCGCCTGCTGCCCTGGCGGCGGGTGCTGGACAACGTGGTGCTGGGCCTCGCCGGCGGGGGTACCGCGCGCCTCGCCCGCCGGAGCACCGCGCGCCTGGGTGGCCGGGGCACCGCTGGCCGGGGCACTGGGGGCCCGGGCGGCCGGAGCGCCGGGGGCCTGACCGCGCGGGACGCCCGGGAGCGGGGGCGGGCGGCGCTGGCCGAGGTGGGCCTGGCCGGCCGGGAGCGGGCCTGGCCGGCCGAACTGTCCGGGGGCGAGCAGCAGCGGGTCTCGCTGGCCCGGTCGCTGGTCACCGAGCCGCGACTGCTGCTGGCCGATGAGCCGTTCGGCGCGCTCGACGCGCTGACCCGGATCCGGATGCACGGCCTGCTGCGCCGGCTGTGCGAGCGGCACCGCCCCGCCGTCCTGCTGGTCACCCACGACGTGGACGAGGCGATCGTGCTCGCCGACCGGGTCGTGGTGCTGGACGCCGGCCGGATCGGCCTGGATCTGACCGTGGACCTGCCCGGCCGCCGCTCGCCGGCCGACCCCCACTACCTGGAGTACCGCGGCCTGCTGCTGGACGCGTTGGGCGTCCGGGAGCCGGGCGCGAAAGAGAGCGAAGGAGTACCGGCATGACCCGCCGACAGTTGCACCTGAACGCCTTTCTGATGAGCGTGGGACACCATGAGGCGGCCTGGCGGCTGCCGGAGAGCGACCCGTTCGCCGCGATCGACATCCGGCACTACCAGAACCTGGCCCGGATCGCCGAGCGGGGCAGGTTGGACTCGGTGTTCCTCGCGGACAGCCCGGTGCTGTGGAACAGTATCGGCCGCCGCCCGGGCGGGACGCTGGAGCCGACCGTGCTGCTCACCGCGCTCGCCGGCGTGACCGAGCACATCGGACTGATCGGCACCGCCTCGACCACGTACAACGAGCCGTTCAACCTGGCCCGCCGGTTCGCCTCGCTGGATCACGTCAGCGGCGGCCGGGCCGGCTGGAACATCGTCACCACCGCCGGGCTGGACGCGGCGCGCAACTTCAACCTGGACGAGTTGCCCGCGCACCGGGAGCGGTACGAGCGGGCGGCCGAGTTCATCGAGGTCTCCCTGAAGCTCTGGGACAGCTGGGAGGACGACGCGGCGCTGGGCGACAAGGAGCGCGGCGTCTGGGGCGACGACTCGAAGATCCATCCGGCCGGGCACGCGGGCCGGCACTTCCGGGTGGCCGGCGCGCTGAACGTGCCCCGGCCGCCGCAGGGGTACCCGCTGCTGGTGCAGGCGGGCTCCTCCGAGGACGGCAAGGAACTCGCGGCCCGGTACGCCGAGGCGGTGTTCACCGCCCAGCAGACGCTCGACGAGGCGCAGGCGTTCTACCGGGACCTCAAGGCCCGCGCGCTCGGCCTCGGCCGGGACCCGGACACCATCAAGATCCTCCCCGGGATCGTGCCGGTGATCGGCTCGACCGAGGCCGAGGCGCGCGCCCTGGACGAGGAGCTGGACCGGCTGATCCGCCCCGAGTACGCGCTGCGGCAGCTCGCCCAGACGCTCCGGGTGCCCGAGGCGGAGCTGCGGCTGGACGCCGAGCTGCCGGCGGACCTGCCGGCCGAGGACGAGATCGAGGGCGCCAAGAGCCGGTACACGCTGATCGTGACGCTGGCCCGGCGGGAGCGGCTGACCGTCCGGCAGCTGATCGGGCGGCTCGGCGGCGGCCGGGGGCACCGCACCTTCGCCGGCACCCCCGAGCAGGTGGCGGACGCCATCGAGCACTGGTTCGCGCAGGGCGCCGCGGACGGATTCAACATCATGCCGCCGGTCCTGCCGTCCGGGTTGGCGGCGTTCGTGGACCACGTGGTTCCGATCCTCCAGCGGCGCGGGCTGTTCCGGACCGAGTACCGGGGCACCACGCTGCGCGACAACTACGGCCTGCCCAGGCCCGATCGACGTCAATCATTGGGAGCGCTCCCGCAATTGATATGACCTGATGTAGGCTCCGGTCGTTCGATCGACGAAAGGGTCGCGTGATGCGCTGGAGCGTGGGTGCCGCGGTGGGGATCGCCCTGCTGGCGCTGGTCACCGGTTGTGGCACGGAGTTGACACCGCCCGGGGCGGCGACCCCGCCCGTCGCGGGCGCCCCGGGCGCCGGCGGCGACGGGGAGGCCAGCCCCACCAGGTCGCCCATCTCGGTCAACACCGCCGAGGCGCTCGAGGTGGCCAACAAGGAGTTCGACCTGCTCGCCCAGCAGGACTGGGTGGGCGCGTGGAAGCTGTGGTCCACGGATGCCCAGAAGGAGGTCCCGCAGAAGGAGTTCGTGAAGGCGAACACCACCTGCCCGGTCTCGCCCGGGGCCGGCTTCCAGCTCCAGAAGGTGGTGCCGATCAGCGAGGTGCTGGTCGAGCTCGCCTGGCGCCGGGAGGGCAGCGGCCGGGTCGGCCGGGGGTCGCTGCGACTGGTGGACGGAAAGTGGTACTTCCAGCCCGACGGGCAGACCCTCGCCGAGTACTCGTCGGGCGCGGCGAAGGCGATCTCGAACCGCCGCGAGAACGGCACCTGCGGCAAGTAGCGGGCGAGGCCGGGGCCGCGGATCGGGCGGTTCCGTATTCGCCGGCACGCGTTGCGGCGATCGCGCCGCGGGTAGCGGGTCTAGGCTGGGCCGCATGAGCCTCGAACGAGCCGTCCCCCCGGATCCGTACGATGTCCTGCCCCCGGTGCCGTCGTTCACGCTGACCAGCACGGACCTCACCGACGGCGGCCCGAAGGGCGACCGGTACGCGCACGCCAGCGTCGGCGGCCAGAACGTCTCACCGCAGCTGAGCTGGTCCGGCTTCCCGGAGCAGACCCGCGGCTTCGTGGTCACCTGCTTCGACCCGGACGCCCCGACCGGCAGCGGCTTCTGGCACTGGGTGCTGGTCAACCTGCCGGCCTCGGTGACCGAGTTGCCGGCCGGGGTGGCCAGCGAGGGCGATGACCAGCTCCCCGACGGCGCCTTCCACGTCCGCAACGACTACGGCGAGCGCGCCTACGGCGGCGCCGCCCCACCCGCCGGCGACCGGCCCCACCGGTACGTCTTCGCGGTGCACGCGATCGACGTCGACAAGCTCGGTGTGACCCCGGACGTGGCGCCCGCCGTGGTCGGGTTCAACCTGGCGTTCCACACCCTGGCCCGGGCCACGCTGCGGGTCACGTACCAGGTCAAGCAGTGAGCGGCGGCCGGCGCCCTCGGCGCCGGCCCGCTACTGAAATCGCCATGATCCGTAGGAACGGCGTCCCGCGGCTCAACGGTGGCGGGCCGCTGCGGAACGCCACTGTCGGTCACGCGTGTACCCTCCGAGAGTGCTCTGGCCGGGAGGCGAAGTCCGCCCTTTTCCTCGAGGATGAGCGTGAACACTTCGCGGACCGGGTCGAGCTCTACGGAGACGGTCTCCACGCCGACGCCGACAAGGTCCGAGAGTCGGCCCGCGACGCGCGCGTAAACCGCGTCCGGATCGGCGGCGCCCGTGGCGCGGTCCTTCTCGTGCGCGATTCGGTAGAGCGTGGCGGCCAGGTGGCGCCCGTCCACGCCCAACGAACGCGGGTCCGTCAGATTATCCGGCGCGCGGAGGGCCGACGGTTCCAGCGCGAGCCGTCGCCAGCTCTGCATTTCACGGCGGGCCGCCAGGATGGTCGGATAATCATTGGTGGTTACAGTGCTCAACACCGTTCGGCCGGCGCGCGCCGCAGCGCGGGGTTGTGGCTTGCCGAAGCTGCCGCCGTCACCATGCACGTTGACTACGGTCCCGCTCGCACGCTTCTGCGTTGAGAGGAAGGCGCCACCGCGGCCAGGCTTATCTTTCTCTGGTGATCGCGGTAACCGTCCCAGAACAGGTCGCGAGGATCGCCGCCACGGACGCCGGTTGCGCTTCGCCCACGCTGGGAGGCTTCGACAAGAGACTCGCTTGCCAGGTATGAGAGGAACTCGATCGCGTCGAAGACGTTGGATTTGCCGATTCCGTTGGCGCCCGCGATACAGGTAAAGGGCCCGAAATCCACGGTGACGTCCAAGAGATTCTTGAACCCCTGGACCTCAAGGCGAGTCAGCATGGGGAAAGCTTACTCATCCAATCAGCTGGGCACGCCAGGGTGCGGAGGGTGACGCGGTGCTCGACTTAACGATCTTGCTGGTCGTTCAATCCTCCCGGGTAACCCGGGTCAGTCGACGGCCGCGCCGGTGTCCGGGTCGTAGAGGCGCAGGCGGTCGGGGTCCACGGCGAGCCACACGGGGTCGCCGGGCTTGCTGCGGACCGTCGGTGCCGTCTGCACCTTGAGCTGTTGCCCGGCGACCGAGACGGTCAGCAGGATCGTGGCCCCGGTCGGCTCCACGACCTCGACGGTGCCCGGCATGCGGTCCGGGGCCTCGTCGGTCGCCACCTGGATGTTCTCCGCCCGGACCCCGAGGGTGACGCGGTCGCCGTCCCGGGTGAGCAGGGTGGCGGGGGCCGGCAGATCATGGTCGCCGAGGCGGAGGACGGCGTCGTTCCCGGCCCGGCGCACGTGCGCGGCGACGAAGTTCATCGGCGGGGCGCCGAGGAAGCCGCCGACGAACGTCTCGCAGGGCGCGTCGTAGACCTCCAGCGGCGGGCCGATCTGGGCGATCCGGCCCTCCCGCATGACCGCGACGCGGTCGCCCAGGGAGAGGGCCTCGGCCTGGTCGTGGGTGACGTACACGGTGGTGGTGCCCAGCTCGGCGACGATTTTCTTCAGTTCGGTGCGGAACTGCATGCGCAGCAGGGCGTCCAGGTTGGACAGCGGCTCGTCCATCAGCAGGACCCCGGCGTCGACGACGATGGCGCGGGCGACGGCGACGCGCTGGCGCTGGCCGCCGGAGAGGTGGGCGGGGTAGCGGTCCAGGTACTCGGTGAGGTGCAGCAGGTCGGCGGCCCGCTCGACCCGGCGGTCGATCTCCGGCTTGGGCACCTTGCGCATGGTGAGGCCGAACGCGATGTTCTGCCGGACCCGCAGGTGCGGGAAGATCGCGTACGACTGGAAGACCATGGACAGGTCGCGCTGGCGGGCCGGCAGCGCGGTCACGTCGCGGCCCCCGATGTGGACGGCGCCCGCGTCGGGCAGCTCGAGCCCGGCGATCATGCGCAGCAGGGTGGTCTTGCCGCAGCCGCTGGGCCCGACCAGCACCAGGAACTCGCCGTCGGCCACCGTCAGCGAGACGTCGTCGGTGGCCCGGTTCCGGCCGCCCGGGTACGTCTTGACCAGGTTGCGCAGGTCGATGTCGGCCACGTGGCTCCTCCCGGGGCTCAGCGGATGGTCGTGCTCCACATGTTCAGCAGGTACCGGCGCATGATCGCGATGAATACGAGCGCCGGCAGGACCAGCGCGAAGCCGCCGGCGAACCGGTACGCCAGCGGCGAGTCGGGCAGGGTGAGCAGCACCTGCGCCGGCAGGGTGCGCCGGTTCAGGGTGAGGATCGCGGCGCCGAGCACCTCGTTCCAGGAGGTGACGAACGTGAAGATGGCGGCGGCCGCGATGCCGGGCAGGGCCTGCGGCAGCACGACCCGCAGGAACGCCCGCAGCGGGGTGGCCCCGAACACGACCGCCGCCTCCTCGTGTTCGACCGGCACCGCCACGAAGACGGCCGAGGTGATCAGCACGGTGGTGGGCAGCGCCAGCGCGGTGTGCAGCAGCGCCACGGCGTAGGTCGTGTCGTACAGGTCGGTGGTGAGGAACACGCTGGCCAGGGGCACGGAGAGTACGACGATCGGCAGCGCCCGGGTGAGCAGCAGGAACAGTTGGTACGGGTCCCGGCCGCGGAAGGCGTAGCGGGCCACGGCGTACCCGGCGGGCACCCCGACGGCAAGCGAGAGCAGCAACGTGATGACGCCGACCTCGACCGAATTTTGGAAGCCGCCGATGACGCCGGTGGCGGACAGGAACGCCCGGAACGTCTCGGTGGAGACGTCGGTGGGCAGCAGCGGCAGCGGGAACCGGTTCAGCGACTCCCGGCTGGACAGCGCCGCCAGCGCGATCAGGTAGATGGGTAGCGCCATGAACAGCGTGACCAGCGCGCAGGTGGCCTGGAGCAGGACGACGCGGCGGCGCCGGCGCCCGCGGACGGTGGCGGTCACCGGCGAACCTCCACCGCCGGATCGCGCAGCACCCGCAGGTAGACGATCGCGGTCACCATCGACGCGGCGAGGATGACCAGGGCGATGGCGGCCGCGACGTGCTCGTTCTGCAGGACGATGTACCACTGGTACGCCTCACCGACCAGCAGCGGGAAGTTGCGACCGGTCAGTGCCTGCGCGACCGCGAACGTCTGCAACCCGAGGATCGTGCGCAGGATCAGCGCGACCTGGAGGCTGGGCCGCAACTGGGGCAGGATCACGTACCGCAGGCGCTGCCGGTACGAGGCGCCGAACACGGCCGCCGCCTCGTCGTAGTCGCGGGGCACGTTCTGCAGCCCGGCCACCACGATCACCAGCACGAGCGAGGTGGAGCGCCACAACTCGGCGACCAGCACGGCGAGGAACATCGTCAGGTCGTGGTCGTAGTGCAGCCACCCGTACCCGTCGCTGAGGCCGAGGCCGGACAGCAGGGAGTTGAGGTACCCGCGGTCGGTGAAGATCGCCAGCCAGACCAGCCCGGCGGCCAGGTCGCTGATCGCCAGCGGCACGGTCCACAGGTAGAAGTACAGGCCGGACAGCCGGGGCTTCTCGCGCAGCAGCAGGGCCATGGCGATGGCGAACGCGAACTGGAGCGGGATCAGCACCACGATCAGCAGGACGGTGTTGCGCGTGGCCGGCCAGAAGTACGGGTCGTCGACCATCCGGCGCAGGTACCGGGTGGTGCCCCCGCCGTCGTCGGTGACCGCCTGCCCGATGCCCACCAGCAGCGGCCACAGGAACAGCGCCGCCAGGAACAGCACCGACGGGGCGATCAGCAGCAGTGGCGTGGGCAGGCGTGGGCGTGCCCGGCGCGGTGCGGCGGCGGGTGCGCCGGGCGACCCGGTCGCCGGCTCGGTGGCCGGCTCGGTCGCGGTCACCGCACCCGGCAGGTCTGCCCTGCCTCCACCGGGTCGGGGCGCCAGCACGGCACCTTCAACTCGTCCAGGATGGAGTTCAACTGGCGGGCCTGGGTGTCGAGCGTCGGCTGGACCGGGCGGTTGTCCAGGCAGATCTCCTTGAACGTGTTCTTGAAGACCTGGGAGACCTCGCCGTCGCGGCTGCCCACCCCGATCGGCGGCAGCGCCACCACCGCGTCGCTGGCGCCCTGCTGCCTGGCGACCGCGTCCGCCTCCAGCTTGATCGCGGGCGGCAGGTCGGGCGGCAGCGCGGCGGTGACCACCGGGAAGAACGCGTTCTGGCGCAGCACGTCCAGTTGCGTCTGCACGGCGGTGAGCGCCGTGAGTACCTCCTTAGCCCTGGCCTCCTCGGGTGCGCCCCGGGGGATCGCGATCCCGGCGATGATCAGCATGTAGCCGAGGCCCTTCGGCCCGCGCGGGGCGGGCGCCATCACCCACTCGTCCGGCTTGTCCTTGGGCGCGCCGACCAGCCGGGCCACGTGGTCCCAGGCGACCAGCACCTCGCCGCGCTGCAACGGCTCCTGCATGTAGTCGTAGTTCGTGGAGGCCGTCGCCGTGTTCGCCCACAGGTCCTTCATGTACTGCCAGGCGGTCGCCGCCTCCGGGCCACGGAAGCCGGTCACCTGCGCGCCGGTGAAGCTGGGCAGCAGGTACCCCTGGAAGAACCGGTGGTAGAGGCCCTTCGGACCGCAGGGCAGGCCGAGGACCGGCCTGCCCCCGTTGCCCTGCCGCGCCCTGGTCATCCAGTCCAGGAACTGGTCGTAGGTGAGGCGCTGCACGTCGGCCCCGGGCGGCAGCCACTGGAGCGCCTTCTTGTTGACCGCCAGCACGTACGACGCCTGCATCCACGGGATGTACTTGGTGCTGCCCCCGCCGAGCTTGGCGAGCGTGGCGATCTCGTCGGGGAAGCCCCGATCGCCGAGCGCGCCCATCACGTCGTCGAGATCCTCGAACCGGTTGGCGTACGGCGCCAGGTCGCCGTGCACCCCGCCGGCCAGGCTCACCTGCACCTTCTTGGCGTCCACCTGGGACGTGAGGGTGCTGGCGAACACGCCCGCCTCGACGGGGTTGTACGCGACCGGCACGTCCGGGACGCGGTCCTTCAGGATCGCCTCGAAGCGCTGCCGCTCCTCGATCGGGGTGAACTGGGTGGACAGGAACGACACGGCGCCGGACCCGGTGTCGGCGCCGGTGGTGGAGGCGCCCCCGCAGGCGGACAGCGCGGGCGCCGCGGCGGCCGTCAGGCCCAGACCCAGCAGCGTGCGGCGGTTGAGGTGGATGCTCGACGCGTCGATCATGGCGCCTCCCCGTCGGACCGGGCACCGCTGCCCGGATGATCAGTGTGAACCCGTGGAGGTCCAGGCTGTCAACCCGAGGTCACGTTTGGGTCATCGACGTAGTTCGCTGATCACCGTGGCGGTCAGTGCCCCGATGTCGTCGAGTACGGCGCTCGCCACCGCCAGCGCCGACTCCGCCGGCGGGTACTCGGGGCGCGGCACGGCGATGACGGCCATCCCGGCGGCGGCGGCCGACAGCAGCCCGTTGCCGGAGTCCTCCACGGCGGCGCACCCGGCCGCGTCCACGCCGATCCGGCCGGCGGCGGCCAGGTACACGTCCGGGGCGGGCTTGCCGGCGGGCACCTCCTCCGAGGAGGCCCAGCCGCGCATCAGCCCGGCGAGTCCGGTGGCGTCGAGCACCGCCTCGATGAGCCGCGGCGGCGACGAACTGGCCACGCCGATCGGCCACCCGGCGGCGATCCGGCGGACCGCCTCGACGGCGCCGGGGATGAGCGGCAGGTGCCGGTGGTACTCCTCGGCCATCGCCCCGATCACGCCCCGGGCGACCTCGCCCGGCTCCTCGTCGATGCCGAAGTCGCTGGCCAGGTAGGCGGCCCACTCCGGGGTGCTCATCCCCATCAGCCGGTGCTGGGCGTCCGCCGGCCAGTGCCCGGCGCGCTCCGCCACGTACCGGCGGCGGATCCGCTCCCAGATGACCTCGGAGTCCACGATGACCCCGTCCAGGTCGAAGACGACGGCCTCGATCACGCGACACCCGCCGGCGCCGGCGACTGCGCACCCGTCCGCTTGGGAGCGAAGGCGCAGAACTCGTTGCCCTCCGGATCGCGCAGCACCCACCAGTAGATCTCGTCGTCGGGGGACCGGTCCAGCGTCGCCCCCGCCTCGACCAGCGCGTCCGGGGTGGGCACGGCCGTGGTCACGTCCCAGTGCGCCCGGTTCTTGACCGTTTTCGGCCCCGGGACCGGCTGGAAGATCCAGGTTGGCCAGGGGAGGTCGGCGGCGTCCCGGATACCGGCCGCCCCGCCGTCGAGCTGCTCGACCGTGCCGCCCACGATCCCCGGGTCGAGGCGGACCCGCGTCCTGCCGGTGCGCGGCTCGGGCATCGGGTTCACCCAGATCGCCTCCGTGCGCGGGCGACCGGGCGGTGGGTCGATCCGGCACGCCCCGTCGCCGAGGTCGGTCACCGTGCCGCCGAGCGCGCCGGCCCAGAACCGGCCCAGGCTCAGCGCGTCGGTGGCGTCCATGCAGAGATCCTTGAATCGCGCCGTGATCATCGGCTCATCGTAGGGCCGGCGGTGCCGCTGGTGGCGGCTGATTATCAGGTGACCCGATGTGCCAGCGGTGGCGGGAGCGCCTGCTGCGCTCAGGACGGCACCGTCACGTCTGCGCGTTCAGGAAGCCGATGATGACGGCGGTCCACCAGCCGGCCTGGGAGATGCCGGCGGCCGTCATGCTGCGCAGCAGCAGCGCCCGGGGGACCGGGGTGCCGTCGCCGTAGCGGGACAGCCGCTGCTGGATCTGGCCGGCGTACAGGCCGTTGAGCGCGACGATCAGCACCGCGCCCAGCTTGACGGCGGTCCGCGGCGACGACACGTGGGGCGACAGTAAGGCGCCGGTCACGGCCAGGCCGGCGAGGCCGAGCCAGATCGGCAGGTGCGCGGTGTGCGCGGCCTGCGCCACGGCGGACAGCGTGCGTTGCCGCAGGATCCACAGCAGCCCCACCCAGTCGACGGTGAGTACCGCGCCGAAGCCGAGTACCACGGCGGCGAGGTGCAGGAACAGGGCCGCCTCGTGGATCGCGGGGTTCACGTGCAGGTGAGCGGCGGACACGACGACGGCGATCCAGGCGGCGACGATTCCGACGCTGAGGAGCAGGAGGGTGGGGCGGGTCGCCGAACGGGGCCGCCGGTCGGGTGCCGCGATCGTGGCGGTCGCCGCCAGGGCGGGCTGCTCTGCGGTACCGTCCGCGGGTGGGTCGAGGATAGTCACGATGGCTCCAAGGCTTCTCGATCCCGGTCACCGATGCCCATTCGGTGGCAGGGGATTTATGCTCTTGAATGCCCGGACGCTCGCATCATAACCGGGTCGGCACTTCCCGTGGGAGCGCTCCCGGCCGGGAATTTACCCGGAGGCGTCCCCGGATGCCGCCCCGCGATCAGATGCTGGACACTGGTCGGAATGACCATCACGCTGGCGATCGACTGCGGTGGCGGCGGCATCAAGGCCTCGGTCCTGGACGAGGCGGGCACGATGCGGGCCCAGCCGCTGCGGGTGCCGACGCCGTACCCGCTGCCGCCCGAGTTGTTCGTGCGCACCCTCGTCGACCTGGGCGGCAAGCTGCCGCCGGCGCAGCGGGTCACGGTCGGGATGCCCGGGATGATCCGGCACGGCGTGGTGGTCGCCACCCCGCACTACGTCACCCGCAACGGGCCCCGCACCAAGGTCGACCCGGACCTGGTCGCCCAGTGGTCCGGCTTCGACGCGCGCACCGCGCTGGCCACCGCGTTCGCCGTGCCGACGCTGGTGCTCAACGACGCCGAGGTGCACGGCGCGGGCGTGGTCGCCGGCATCGGCCTGGAACTGGTCCTCACCCTCGGCACCGGCCTCGGCTCGGCCGTGTTCGACGGCGGCGTGCTGGCGCCGCACCTCGAGTTCTCCCACGCGCCCGTGCGGTGGGGCCAGACGTACGACACGTACGTCGGCGAGCACGAGCGGCGCCGGCTCGGCAACGCGTTCTGGTCCCGGCGGGTCCGCGGGGTGATCGAGGGGCTGCGCCCGGTCTTCCACTGGGACCGGCTGTACCTGGGCGGCGGCAACTCCCGGCACATCCTGCCCGTCCAGCTCGAACGCATGGGCGACGACGTCGTGGTGGTCCCGAACACGGCCGGCATCATCGGCGGCGTGCGCGCCTGGTCGATCAAGGGCACCAACGGCGAATTCGGCCGCAGCGCCACCTGACCTGGGGGCTCCGCGCGGGCGGCGGGTGTGACGACGCGGTGCCGCCCGCGCGGAGAACGCGGTCAGGCGGCGGTGCTCCACATGGCGGAGAAGGCGGCGGCCTCGCCGGCCAGCCAGCGCTCCACGTCCGCCGGCTTGACCGCCGGGTCGAGCCGGTGCACCTCGCCGCGGCGCACGTCCACCAGGACCGGCTCGGCGTGCGGCAGGACCCGCTCGGCCTGGCTGGCGAGCAGGTGCAGCGTGGCGGTGACCGTCTCCCGGCTGGGCGGCTGCTCGTCGAAGTGCAGGCGGACCACCTCGCAGCGGCCGTCCGCGTAGCGCAGCCCCAGGTGCGGGTTGACCTTCACGGCGAGCCCGCCGACCACGGCCAGGGCATCGTGCGTGCGGGTCAGCCACACCTGGCTCGGGTCGCCGAGGGAGGCCAGGTACGCGCGGGCGCCGCCGGTGAGCGCCTCGTAGAGGGGGCGCCAGCGGGGCTTGACGGTCTGGGCGACCTGCTCCAGGTGGGTGCCGCCGGTGCGGAACTGGATGTCCGCCTTGAGCGCCTTCACCAGCGGGCCGTGCGGGTTGAAACCGGAGCCGCGCTCGCGCTGGCGGCGCAGCCCGCCGACGAACGTGGCCTTGGCTGGACCGGTCCGGTTGACGTACCGGGTGAAGCTCAGCAGGGTCGCGTACGGCATCGAGGTCGCGGGGGCGGGGGTGGCCACGTGGTCCTCCTCGCGGATCGGGTTCGCGCAGCTCAGCGGCGATCTTTCGTACATACATTCTAATCGCTGAGCGCCCGCCTGCCCACCCCGTCGGGTCACCGCTTCAGGTGCGCCACCAGGGTTTCGCCGGTGTCCAGCGCGGTCAGGTACCGGTGCAGCCAGGCGTGGATGTCGTGCTCGGCGAGGTGGGCCCGCATCGCCCGCATCCGCTCCGCCACGTCGGCCGGGTCCGCCTCGATCGCCCGGATCAGGGCCCCCTTGAGGCCGTCCAGGTCGTGCGGGTTGACCAGGTACGCCCGGTCGAACTCGGCGGCGGCGCCGGCGAACTCGCTGAGCACCAGCGCCCCGGTGTGGTCGAAGCGGGTCGCCACGTACTCCTTGGCGACCAGGTTCATCCCGTCCCGCAGCGGGGTGACCGCCATGATGTCGGCGACCCGGTAGAGCGCGGCCAGTTCGGCGCGGTCGAACGGGCGGTTCAGGTAGTGGACGGCCGGCTCGCCGACCCGGCTGAACTCGCCGTTGATCCGGCCGACCTCGCGCTCCACCCGGTCACGCAGGATCCGGTACTGGGCGACCCGCTCCCGGCTCGGCACGGCGACCTGCACCATCACGGTGTCGTGCACCTTGACGTGCCCGCCGGCGATCAGCTCGCTGTACGCCTTGAGCCGCTGCTCGATGCCCTTGGTGTAGTCCAGCCGGTCAACCGCCAGGATGACCCGGCGCGGATCGCCGAGGTCGTGGCGGATCTGGGTGGCGCGGGCGGCCACCTCGGGGCGCTGGGCGAGGGCGGCCAGCTCCGCCATGTCGATCGAGACCGGGAACGCCCCGATCCGGACCAGGTGCCCGTCGGCCAGTTCGATCCGGCGGTCGGTGGCCCGGGCGCCGAGCACCTTCGTGGCCAGTTGGGCGAAGTTGTGGGCGGCCTGCTCGCGCTGGAAGCCGACCAGGTCCGCGCCCAGCATCCCGGCCAGCAACTCGGCGCGGCGGGGGAGTTGGACGAACAGTTCCGGCGGCGGGAACGGCACGTGCATGAAGAAGCCGATGCGCAGGTCCGGGCGGCGCTCGCGGAGCAGGCCAGGCACCAGTTGCAGGTGATAGTCCTGCACCCAGACCGTCGCGCCGGGTTCGGCGCAGGCGTCGGCCGCCTCGGCGAACCGCTCGTTGACCTGCCGGTACGTCTGGAACCACTTGCGGTGGTAGACCGGCTGCTCGACCGCGTCGTGGTACAGCGGCCAGAGGGTCGAGTTGGCGAAGCCCTCGTAGTGCTCGGCGAACTCCTCTTCGGACAGCGGCACGGCGTGCAGCCGGACGCTGTCCAGGTCGGGCAGTTGGGGGGCCGGGCCCGTGCTGCCCGTCCAGCCGATCCAGGTGGTGGGCGTGTGCTGGAGGATCGGGTGCAGCGCGTTCACCAGCCCGCCGGGGCTGCGCCGCCACTCGCAGGCACCGTCGCGGGCCACGTCGTCGTCGATCGGAAGCCGCATTGCCACCACGACGAGCGAGCTCTGCCGCATACCTTCGGCCACCCTCCGCACCGCGACCGCCCGCCTGGCGGTCGCGCACCGTCACCAGCTCGATGCTCTCGCCAGTATTCCTACTCACTGCGAGTTACGCGAGTGTTACCGGGTCACCGACGGTATCGAAAGGTGGGAAATGATCGACATTGACGGGTACCCACGACAGAGGTGTGCGCGGGGCGGTTCGATGCGAAAATCGAGGCTCCAACGGCCGCCGGAAAGGGGGCGCGGTGCGGAGCCTGTCGCTGCTGGGCCTGCTGTTGATCACGCCGGTCACGGTGCCCAGCACCTCACCTGGTCCGCCCCCGGGGGTGTTCGTCGAGGTGACGCCAAGTACCGCCCAGGTCGGGCGCCTGGTGGGCATCCGGGCCGGTTGTCCGGAGAACGGCAAACCGGCCACCGTGTCGTCCACTGTGTTCGGCCAGATCACCGTGCACCCGCAGGACGGCTTCCTCACCGCGACCGCGACCGTCCCGCAGTCGGCCCGCGCCGGCGACTACGTGCTGCGGCTGCGCTGCCCGGGCGGCCGCTCGGCCACCACCCGGCTGCACGTGCTGGACAGCGGGCGCCCCACCCGGGGCCCGGCCACCGGGTTCGGCGGGATGGCGCACGGCGGGCCACCGCCGGGCCTGCTGCTCGCCGGCGGCGGCGCGGTCGCCATCGCCGCGGGGCTCTGGATCGGTCGCCGCCGGCGGCCCAGCGCCGGCTGACCACCCCGTCCCGCCGACCATGGCCGCCGGTCCCCGCCGCCCGCTCGCGCTGCTGCTCGTCCTCGCCGGCGCCGTCGCGGTCTGCGCCGGCCTGGTGCAGGCCACCGGCCTGACCTGGCCGCACCTGTCCGGCGGCGGTGATCCGCCGCCCCCGCGCGCCTTCCCGGTCCTGGAGCCGAGCCGGCCGGTCAAGCTGTCGATCCCGTCGATCGGGGTGAGCGCGCCCGTCTTCGGCGTCGGCCTGGCCGGCGACGGCACCATCGCGGTGCCGCCGGTCCACCGACACCACGAGGTCGGCTGGTACGTCAAGGGGCCGACGCCGGGGCAGTTCGGCCCCGCGATCATCGTCGGCCACGCGGACACGAGGAGCGGTCCGTCCATCTTCTACCGGCTGCCGAAACTGCGCCCGGGCGCGAAGGTCGAGGTCACCCGGCGCGACCGCAGCATCGCGGTGTTCCAGGTGACCTCGGTGGAGCACTTCGACAAGGCGAAGCTGCCCGCCGAGCGGGTGTACGACGACTACAGCCGGCCGGGGCTGCGCCTGATCACCTGCGGCGGGCAGTGGAAGGGCGGCGGCATCGGGTACGCCGACAACATCGTGGTGTTCGCCACCCTGGTCGACGCCCGGGAGCCGTGAGCTACTGCGACGTGGAGGCGTCGCTGGTCGAGCCGCCGACCGACGTGCTCATGCCGCCGGTCCCCGCGTCGCCGGTGGTGGTCGGGGCCACCTTCGTACCGTTCTTCTTCTCCGGCTGGCGGGCCTTGCGGCCGAAGCTGGCCCGCCCCGCCCGGCCCCCGGTCGTGCTCAGCCGGCCGGGGGTGCGGGTCGGGCCACCGTCGCGGTCGAAGTCGGGGTCGGCATCCTCGCGCTTGGTCATGGCGTCAGCCTGCCCGGCGCGAGCGCCGGCAAACCCCGGCCGGACCCGCCTAGGACCCCGCCGGCGGGTCGTTGCGGGGCTGCTCGGCCAGGAAACGCTCCAGTTCGGCGCCCAACTCCTCGGCGGTCGGCAGCCCCGCCTGCGGGGCCAGCAGGTTCGCCGACCCGCGGCCGCGCAGGAACGCGTCGTACTGCTCCTCCAGCGCCTTGACCAGGGCGGACGCCTCCGCGTCGGCCTCGACCTGGCGGTCCACCGCGGCCCGGGTCAGCTCGCCGGCGGTGCGCAGCTTCTCGGTCGGCAGCAGCAGGCCGCTGGCCCGGGAGACCGAACCGAGCAGCAGTTCCGCCGCGTCCGGGTACTCGGCCTGGGCCAGGTAGTGCGGGACGTGCACCGCGAAGCCGATGGCGTCCCGGCCGCCCTCGCCCAACCGGTACTCGAGCAGGTTGCCCGCGCTGCCCGGCACCTGGACCCGCTGGAGCCACGGGTCGTGCGCGGCGAGCAGCTCCGGCCGGGTGGCGTGCGAGGTGACCCCCGCGGGGCGGGTGTGCGGGACGGCCATCGGTATCGAGTTCAGCCCGACGGTCAGGCGCACGTTGAACCGGCCGATCAGCCGGCTCACCGCGGCGATGAACCGCTCCCACTGCAGGTCCGGTTCCGGGCCGGACAGCAGCAGGAACCCGGTGCCGCCGGCGTCGCGGACCAGGTGCAGGGCCAGGTGCGGTGCGTCGTACCGGGTGAACCGGTCCTCCACGAACGTCATCATCGGCCGGCGGGAGCGGTAGTCCAGCAGCTGGTCGATGTCGAACTCGGCGACCTGGCGGGCGTCCAGCTCGGCGAGCAGGTGCTCGCGGGCGAGCCGGGTGCCGTTGCCGGCGTCCACGAACCCGCTCAACGCCTGGATCAGTACCGGCCGGTCGAGTTCGGGCAGCTCACCCGGGTCCACCAGCTCGTACAGCCCGTCGGGATCCAGCATCGGTCGGCACCTCCGGTAGGGGACTTCTCGCCGTCAGCCAACGCGCGCACCCGCGGCCCGCATTCCGCAATCGTAGACGCGCGTCGCGGGAACCCCGCCGGGGCCGGTTACCGGGGGCGCATCGCGGCGCTGCCGGTGCCCTCGCCGGCGGCCATGCCGGCGAGCAGTTCCCGCAGCGCGTAGCGGGCGTCGTGCCGCGGCTGCCAGCCCAGCTCCCGCCGGGCCCGGGAGCTGTCCAGCAGCGGCGCGGAGGCCGCCAGCCGCACCCAGCCCGGGTCGGTCGGCTGCAACCGGAGCAACCAGGTCAGCCCGGCGCCGACCCGCAGCACCGCCGGCGGGACGGACACGGTCCGGCCGCGTACCTCGGCGGCGAGCACGTCGCCGTCCAGCGGCGGGTCCGCGGCCACGTTGAAGGCGCCGGTCGCCGCCGACCGGATCACCCGGGCATACGCGTCCGCGACATCGTCGGCGTGCACCGCGTTGGCCCGCAGCGCCGGATGGTGCGGCACCACCGGCACCCGGCCCAGCCGCAGCGCGCTGGTCGGCACGAACGGACCCAGGAAATACCGGGCCACCTCCGCACCGGCGTCCCGCTGGAAGGTCAGCCCCGGCCGCATGCGGGCGATCGCCAGGCCGTCACCCTCGGCGTCGAGCAGCCGTTCCGCCGCCGCCTTGTGCTGGCTGTACCCGGACCCCGCCACCCCGGTCGCCGGCCACGTCTCGTCGACCGTGGCGTCCTTCGGCCCCGGCGCGTACACCCCCAGCGACGACGCGTGCACCAGCCGCCGCACCCCCGCCCGCCGCGCCGCCGCGAGCACGTGCGCCGTACCGTCCACGTTGGTCCGCCGCTGCCGCTCCCGGTCGTGGCTGGGCGCGATCTGCCACGCCAGGTGCACCACCACGTCGGCGTCGGCGAACCACTCGGTCAGGGCGCCGACGGCCGCGGGATGCCCCACGTCGGCGGCGTGCCAGCGCACCCCGTCGTACGGCGCGCCCGCGCCCGGCACGGGCGGCCGGCGGACCACCCCGGTCACGGTCACGTCCGGCTCGGCGGCGAGCCGGCGCAGCAGGGCGGTACCGACGTTCCCGCTGGCCCCGGTGATGGCGACGCGCATGGGGCGGGGGTTACCCGCCGCCGCGCCGAGCACTCGCTAACGGCCGGCCCATTCGTGCGCGGCGCCCCGGTGGAGGCCGGCGTAGACCCGGTCGCGCAGGTCGTTGGCCTCGGCGGCGGGCAGCGTGCGGTCCAGGTCCCGCAGCACGATCCGCAGCAGCACGTTCTTCTGCCCCGGCCGCACGCCCATCCGCTTGCGGGCGCTCTCCGGCAGGTCGTCGTACCCCGTCTCGCTGAGCACGATCGCCTCCTCCACCGCGCCGGCCCGCTCCCCGAGCAGGTCACGGACCCGGTCGCCGAGCAGTTCGGTGTCCAGGGCGGCGTCCACGGCCAGGGAGAGGTCCCGCCGGATCGGCGGCATGGCGGAGACCGGGCGGTACGGCGACAGGTCCACCATCTGCGCGGCGACCCGCGGCTCGACCGAGCGCAGCAGGCGAACGTCGGGGATGCCCTTGGCGAGCATGGTGAGCCGGTCCAGGCCGACCCCCATGGCGAGCCCGCTGGCGGCCGGCGGCGGACCGTCGAGACGGATGCGCCACAGGTCCATCTGGTGCGGGGCACCCACGTGGTGCCGGTCGATCACGTCCCGGCGGTGGCAGATACCCGGCAGGCTGAGCAGCACCTCGGGCGGCCCGCCGGCGGCGGCGAGGGCGCGCAGCAGCGGCGGCACCCCGGCCGAGGTGTGCGAGCGCAGCATCCGCCCGTCCGGCAGGTAGTGGCTGTAACGGCCGTCGCGGGTGATGGCGTCGGCACTGTAGCGGAGCCGGTCGTAGTTGTCGGCGACGTCGACCACCCGGGGGCCGGGCTCGCGCCGGACGGGGAGGCCCCAGGCAGCGGCGAGCGCCTTCTCGGTGGCGTCGACGACGAGTTGGATCGCGTGCGACCCCTGCGCGGGGTCGGTGAGATCGCGGACGGGCACAGGCATGAGGCACCTTCGGTGAAAGAAGAGGAAAACGATCCGGGCATGACAAAGCCCCCGGCCGTGACCGGGGGCGCGCCGTACCCGCACCGCGAGGTGCGCTCAGCCGAAGGGCATGCGCCGCCGCCCGGTCACCCGGGGGCGGATAAATCGCCTGCCAACCACGCGGCCATTGTGCCCGCCGGGAGGACCGGCGGGCAACCGGCCCGCCGTCACCCCTCGTGCGGCGGCACGTCCGCCTGGTCGGCATCCGCGTCCTGCTTGGCCCGGTGGACCGTGCCGGGACGGTGGTCGGGCGGGCCGTACACGGTCGCGATGCGCAGTGGTTCGCTGCCCGTGTTGAGGAAGTTGTGCCGGGTGCCCGCCGGCACCACCACCACGTCCCCCGGGCCGAACGGCTGCCGGTCGCCGTCCAGCTCGCTGGCGCCGCTGCCGGAGACGGCGATCAGCACCTGGTCGATGCCCCGGTGCACCTCCTCGCCGATCTCCCCGCCCGGCGGGATCGTCATCACCACCAGTTGCGTGTGCCCGGTGGTGGCGAGGACCTTCCGGAAGTTCTCGTTCGCCCGTACCTCGCCGAACAGGTCACCACGGTAAGCACTCATGCCCGGGGGGTTACCCATCCGCTCGGGTCGGCACGCGGGAGCCGAGCAGGAGGTTGCCCTCCGGGACCGTGATTTCCAGCGGGCCCCGCTGCGCGGGGACCCCGGCGCCGCGGCCGGCCCACTCGTACGCGTGGGCCGTGGCGGCGGCGACGGTCGGCCACGTGTACCGCCGCTGGACCATCGCGCGGGCCTGCCGGGCGACGCCACGGGCCAGGTCGGCGTCGAGGACCAGGGCGCTGACCGCGTCCGCCAGCGACTGCGGGTCCCGGGCGGGGAAGGTCATCCCGGTCACCTTCGGCTCGACGATCTCCGGCAGCCCGCCGGTGGCGGCCACGGCGAGCGGCGCCCCCGCGGCGGCGCTCTCCAGCGCCACCATGCCGAACGGCTCGTAGATGCTCGGCACCACGAAGCCGTCCGAGGCGGCCATCAGCGCGGGCAGCTCGTCGTCGCGGAGGAAGCCCGCGAAGGTGACCACGTCCCGCAGGCCCAGCGCGTCGGCCGTGCGCTCCAGGTGCGGCTTGTACGGCCCGTCCCCGGCGATGACGGCGCGCAGGCCGCGGTGCCGGGACCGCAGCGCGGGCAGGCCGGCCAGCAGATCCTGCACGCCCTTCTCGTAGACCAGCCGGCCGGCGAACGCGATCAGCGGGCCGTCGCCGGCGAACCGGCGCCGGGCCAGGGCCACCTGGTCGGGCAGCGCCCGCCAGCGCGCGGCGTCGACCCCGTTCGGCACCACCGACAGCTTCTCTGGCGCCACCCCGAACAGCCGATTGACCTCCCACTTCATGTACCCGGAGCAGACCACCACCCGGTCCGCCTCGTGGCCGAGCCAGTGCTCGACGGAGTGGATCGCGCGGTTCATCTCGCCCGGCAGCCAGCCCTGGTGCCGGCCGGCCTCGGTGGCGTGGATGGTGGCGACCAGGGGCAGCCCGAGGTGCTCCTTGAGGGTCAGTGCGGTGTGGGTGACCAGCCAGTCGTGCGCGTGGATGAGGTCGTACCGCCCGGTGCCGACCGCCCGCAGCGCGGCCCGGGTCAGCGTGTGGTTGAACGCCATGGTCCAGGCCAGCAGGGACTCGGTGGCCAGCGGGAACCTCGGCGGGTCCTCCGGTGCCCGCACCACCCGGACGCCCTCGCGCAGGTCGTCCAGTGCGGCGCCGGGCGCGTGCCGGGTGACGACGGTCACCTCGTGGCCGGCGGCGGCGAGCGCGCCGGCCAGTGCGTGCACGTGCCGCCCCAGCCCGCCGACCACCACGGGTGGGTACTCCCACGAGAGCATGAGGACCCGCTTCGGGGGCACCGAGGTCGCGTCGACTCCGTACGGTGGCGTGAGCGTCATGCGGCGCCCTCCTCAAGGTCGGTGCCCGTGTGGTGGCGGAACGCTTGCGGTGCGCGATGCCCTGCTCGCGACAAACGGCGCCCATGGTTACCGGATTGGCCAAACTCAAACCCGGGGCTCCGGCGAACGGCCTGTCGGTAACTTGACACTCGTGGCCGTCCCCGGTGTCCGCGATTAAGCCGTGACCGGTCTGGGCACATCGCTCCGGGCACATGCGGCCCCGTTCGACGACAGGGGCGTTCGACGACAGGTGGGGTGGTGAGCATGCTGGTGTGGCCGGGGCGGCGCTACCCGCTGGGCGCCACCTACGACGGCACCGGGACGAACTTCGCGCTGTACTCGGAGGTCGCCGAGAAGGTCGAACTGTGCCTGTTCGACCGGGCGGGCCGCGAGCGCCGGGTCCGCCTGCACGAGGTCGACGCGTTCGTCTGGCACTCCTACCTGCCGGGCGTCGAGCCGGGCCAGCGGTACGGGTACCGGGTGCACGGCCCCTACGACCCGGCGCAGGGCCTGCGCTGCAACCCGAACAAGTTGCTGCTGGACCCGTACGCCAAGGCGGTCGACTCGGACGTCGACTGGGATCCGGCGCTCTACGGGTACGAGATGGGCCACCCGGAGCGGATGTCGACCACCGACTCGGCGCCGTTCATGCCCAAGGGCGTGGTGGTCAACCCCTACTTCGACTGGGACAGTGACCGGAAGCCGGACACCCCGTACCACCACTCGGTGATCTACGAGGCGCACGTCAAGGGGCTCACCCAGCGCCACCCGGAGATCCCTCCGGAACTGCGCGGCACCTACTCGGCGATCGCCCACCCGGCGATCGTCGACCATCTCCGGCGGCTGGGCGTGACCGCGATCGAGTTGATGCCGGTGCACCAGTTCATGCACGACAACCGCCTGGTCGACATGGGCAAGCGCAACTACTGGGGCTACAACACGCTGAGCTTCTTCGCCCCGCACCACGGGTACTCGGCGATGGGCAGCCGGGGCCAGCAGGTCCAGGAGTTCCGGGGCATGGTCAAGGCGCTGCACCAGGCCGGCATCGAGGTGATCCTCGACGTGGTCTACAACCACACCGCCGAGGGCAACCACCTCGGCCCCACCGTGTGCTGGCGGGGCATCGACAACCACGCCTACTACCGGCTGGTGGACGGCGAGCCCGAGCACTACCTGGACTACACCGGCACCGGCAACAGCCTCAACGCCCGCAACCCGCACACCCTCCAGATGATCATGGACTCGCTGCGGTACTGGGTCGAGGACATGCACGTGGACGGGTTCCGGTTCGACCTAGCGGCGACGCTCGCCCGGGAGTTCCACGACGTGGAGCGGCTCTCCACCTTCTTCGAGGTGATCCAGCAGGACCCGGTGGTCAGCCGGGTCAAGCTGATCGCCGAGCCGTGGGACGTGGGCCCCGGCGGGTACCAGGTCGGCAACTTCCCGCCGGTGTGGACCGAGTGGAACGGCAAGTTCCGGGACACCGTGCGCGACTTCTGGCGCGGCGAACCGGCCACCCTGGCGGAGTTCGCCAGCCGCATCTGCGGCTCCGCGGACCTGTACCAGGACGACGGGCGCAAGCCGTTCCACAGCATCAACTTCGTCACCTGCCACGACGGGTTCACCCTGGCGGACCTGGTGTCCTACAACGACAAGCACAACGAGGACAACGGCGAACAGAACCGGGACGGCGAGTCGTACAACCGGTCCTGGAACTGCGGCGTCGAGGGCGAGACCGACGAACCGGCGATCCTCGCGCTGCGGGCCAAGCAACGGCGCAACTTCCTGGCCACGCTGATGCTCTCCCAGGGCGTGCCGATGCTCTCCCACGGCGACGAAGGGGGCCGCACCCAGCGCGGCAACAACAACGGCTACTGCCAGGACAACGAGCTGACCTGGATCGACTGGCACAACGTGGACGAGCGGCTGCTGGCGTTCGTCCGCGCGCTGACCGCGTTCCGGGCCCGGCACCAGGTGTTCCGCCGGCGGCGGTTCTTCACCGGGCAGCCGGTCAACGCCCGGGTCGCCGGCAGCCCGCTGCCGGACCTGTCGTGGTTCACCCCGGACGGCCGCGAGATGACCATGGCCGACTGGGGCAACGACTTCGGCCGGTCGATCGCGCTGTTCGTCAACGGCGAGGGCATCAACGAGCGCGGCCGGTACGGCCAGCGGCACGTCGACGACTCGTTCCTGCTCTGCTTCAACGCGCACGACGCGCCGCTGGAGTTCGTGCTCCCCGGGCCCGAGTACGGGCAGAAGTGGCAGCCCGTGATCCAGACCGCCGAGCCCGACCGGCACGCCCGCGGGGTGTTCGAGGCCGGCGGCACACTGATCGTGCCGGATCGGTCGCTGACCGTCCTCGACCGGGCGGTGTGACGTGCCGCCGGCGCCCCACGGTACGTACCGGGTCCAGGTGCGGCCCGACTTCGACCTGTACCGCGCCGCCGACCTGGCCGGGTACCTGCGCGAACTGGGGGTCAGCCACCTCTACAGCGCGCCGCTGCTGACCGCCGCGCCCGGCTCGCGGCACGGGTACGACGTGGTGGACCACCGGGCCGTGAACCCGGCGCTGGGCGGGGAGGAGGGCCGGCGCCGGCTGGTCGGGGCGCTGCGCGAGCAGGGGCTCGGCCTGGTCGTGGACATCGTCCCAAACCACGTCGGCGTGGCCGACCCGCACGCCAACCCCGCCTGGTGGGACCTGCTCACCCACGGGCCCGAGTCGCGCTACGCGAACTGGTTCGACGTGGACTGGTCGGCCGGCCGGCTGCTCATCCCGGTGCTCGCCGACGACGACGCGGTCACGGACCTGCGCGTCGAGGACGGCGAACTGCGGTACCACGAGCACCGGTACCCGATCGCGCCCGGCACCGGCGACGGCACCCCCGGGCAGGTGCACGACCGGCAGCGGTACCGGCTGATCTCCTGGCGGCGCGGCGACGCCGAGCTGAACTACCGCCGCTTCTTCGCCATCAGCGACCTGGCCGGCCTGCGCGTCGAGGACCCCGAGGTGTTCGACGCCACGCACGCGGAGATCCTGCGCTGGCACGCGGCGGGGGAGCTGGACGGCATCCGGATCGACCACTCGGACGGGCTGCGCGACCCGGGCGGGTACCTGCGCGGGCTGCACGCCGCCGCGCCGGACACCTGGATCGTCGTGGAGAAGATCCTCAAGGCGGGGGAGCGGCTGCCCGACTGGCCCGTCGCCGGCACCACCGGCTACGAGGCGCTCAACCTGGTCACCGGTGTCTTCGTGGACCCGGCCGCCGAGGCCGAGTTCACCGCGCTGGACACCCGGCTGAACGGGCGGCCGGTGTCCTGGGAGGAACTGGCGCACGACACGAAGCGGTGGGCGGCGACCGGCCTGCTCGCCGCCGAGCTGACCCGCCTGGCCCGGCTGGCCCCCAACGGCGACCAGGCCCGCGAGCAGGCCGAGGACGCCCTCGCCGAACTGGCCGCCTGCTTTCCCGTCTACCGGACGTACCTGCCCGCCGGCGGAAGGCACCTGGCGATGGCCCGCTCCGAGGCGGGTCGGCGCCGGCCGGACCTGGTACCGGTGCTGGACGAGATCACCGGGCGGCTGCGCGACCCGGCCGACGACCTGTCCGCCCGGTTCCAGCAGTTCACCGGCCCGGTCATGGCCAAGGGCGTGGAGGACACGGCCTTCTACCGGTACGCCCGGTTCACCGTCCTGAACGAGGTCGGCGGCGACCCGTTCCGGTTCGGGGTGCCGGCCGCCGAGTTCCACGGCGCCAACGCCGAGCGGCAGCGGCTCTGGCCGGTCGCCATGACCACGCTGTCGACCCACGACACCAAGCGCTCCGAGGACGTGCGGGCGCGGCTGGCGGTGCTCTCCGAGTTGCCGCAGGAGTGGGGCCGGGCGGTGCAGCGGTGGATGTCTGCGGCCCCGATCCCCGACCCGTCCTTCGCGCACCTGTTCTGGCAGGCGGTCGCCGGCGCCTGGCCGATCGAGCGGGAGCGGCTGCACGCATACGCGGTGAAGGCGGCCCGGGAGGCGAACGGCGCGACCCGCTGGGCCGACCCGGACGAGGGCTTCGAGGCGTACCTGCGCCTGGCGGTCGACCGGCTCTACGACGACGCCCGGCTGCGCGCGGAGGTGGCCGGGTTCGTCGCCGGGATCACGCCGCCCGGGTGGTCCAACGCGCTCGGCCAGAAGCTGCTCCAGCTCGCCATGCCCGGGGTCCCCGACGTGTACCAGGGCACCGAGCTGTGGGACAACTCGCTGGTCGACCCGGACAACCGCCGCCCGGTCGACTTCGCCGCCCGCCGCGACCTGCTGGCCCGGCTCGACGACGGCTGGCAGCCGCCCGTGGACGGCGGCGGCGCGGCCAAGCTGCTGGTCACCAGCCGCACCCTGCGCGCCCGCCGGGACCGCCCCGACCTGTTCACCGGCTACCAGCCGCTGCGGGCGACCGGGCCGGCGGAGGACCACGTCATCGCGTTCGACCGGGGCGGCGCGGTCGCGGTCGCCATCCGCTTTCCGGTGAAATTGGCACGCCGGGGTGGTTGGAGTGTCACTACGCTGACACTGAGTAGTAACGTTTGGCGCGAATCGTTCACGGGGCGGGTCTACCGTAGCTCCAGGCTGGACCTGGCCGATCTTCTCGACCGCTATCCCGTCGCGCTCTTGGTGGCCGAATGACCGAATTTGCCGTCTGGGCCCCCGACGTCTGCCGCGTCCGGCTCCGCACCGCCGACGGTCCCGGCATCGACACGTCCTACCGGGACCGGGAGCTGACCCGGGACGGGTCGGGCTGGTGGCGGATCGACGTGCCCGACGCGGGCCCCGGCACCGACTACGGGTACCTGATCGACGACAGCGAGAACGCGCTGCCCGACCCCCGCTCGCTACGCCAGCCGGCCGGGGTGCACGGCCCGAGCCGGCTCTACGACCACTCCGCGTTCGCCTGGTCCGACGCCGGCTGGACGGGGCGCCAGCTGCCCGGCAGCATCCTGTACGAACTGCACGTCGGCACGTTCACCCCGGAGGGCACCTTCGACGCCGCGACCGAGCGCCTCGACCACCTCGTCGAACTCGGCGTGGACCTGGTCGAACTGCTGCCGGTCAACGCGTTCAACGGCGAGCACAACTGGGGCTACGACGGCGTCTGCTGGTACGCCCCGCACGAGGCGTACGGCGGCCCGGACGGGCTCAAGCGCCTGGTCGACGCCTGCCACGCCCGGGGCCTCGGCGTGATCCTCGACGTCGTCTACAACCACTTCGGCCCGTCCGGGGCCTACGCGCCGCAGTTCGCCCCGTACCTGGCCGAGGAGGGCAGCAACGCCTGGGGTCGACGGGTCAACCTGGACGGCCCCGGCTCGGACGAGGTTCGCCGGTACATCGTCGACAGCGTCACCATGTGGCTGCGCGACTACCACGTGGACGGCCTGCGCCTGGACGCCGTGCACGCCCTGGTCGACCGCCGCGCCCGGCACCTGCTGGAGGAGTTGGCCGTCGAGGCGGCGGCGCTGTCCACCCACCTCGGCCGGCCGCTGTCGCTGATCGCCGAGTCCGACCTGAACGACCCGCGGCTGATCACCGGGCGCGAGGCGGGCGGCTACGGCCTGCACGCCCAGTGGGACGACGACGTGCACCACGCCCTGCACACCCTGCTGACCGGGGAGCGGCAGGCGTACTACGCCGACTTCGGCTCGCTGGAGTGCCTGTCCGACGTGCTGGAGGGCGCCTTCTTCCACGCCGGCACCTGGTCCGGCTTCCGCGGCCGGGTCCACGGCCGCCCGGTCGACCGCGAGCGCATCCCCGGCCACCGGTTCGTCGCGTACCTGCAGAACCACGACCAGATCGGCAACCGGGCGACCGGCGACCGGATTTCCGACTCGCTCTCCCCGGCCCTGCTGAAGGTCGGCGCGACCCTGCTGCTGACCGGCCCGTTCACGCCGATGCTGTTCATGGGTGAGGAGTGGGCGGCCACCACGCCCTGGCAGTTCTTCACCAGCCACCCCGAGCCCGAACTCGCCGTCGCCGTCGCCACCGGCCGCCGCAGCGAGTTCGCCGCGCACGCCTGGGGCACCGCCGAGGTCCCCGACCCGCAGGACCCCGAGACGTTCGCCCGCTCCAAGCTCGACTGGTCCGAACTCGACAAGCCCGAGCACCGGGAGATCCTCGACCTCTACCGCCGGCTGATCGCCCTGCGCAAGAGCCACCCGGACCTGTCCGACCCGCGCCTGGACCGGGTGCACGTCTGGCACGGTAACCAGTTCGTGGCGATCCGCCGCGGCGCCTGCGCCGTGGCCGCCAACCTGGCACCCCACCCGCAGCGCGTCAGCCTCCGGTCCACGATCCGCACGGTCCTGTTCGCGACCGCGCCCGGCGCCATGCTGTTCCGCGACAGCGTCGAGCTGCCTCCCGAGTCCGCCGTCGTCGTCTCCTACGCCTGACCACCCCACGACCACCCTTCACGCCCCGCCGCACTGCCCCGGGGCGGCCCTGCCTTGCGTCGGCGGCGAGGGTGGCCTCTGGATGCCCCCCGGCGGGGAGGCGCCCGCCGCACACCCGGCTACCTGCCCGGTGGTCATGGGGTCACGGAAGCCTGTGCGTCCCGCGTACGGGACATGCGCGCCACGCACAGCCTCCAGTCGAAGAATGTCAGCTGGAGATAAGTGCCGCCGCCGGCGAGAGCGCCGCGGTGGTGTAAGGGGCGGTGGGAGCGGGCGAGGGTATCCGGGGTGGGGGCGGTCACCAGGTGAAGCGGGTTGGCCAGGTGGCCTTGGCGAGGCGGCTCTGGCCGGTGACGTTGGGGTGGAAGAAGTCGATGCCGTTGATGTCGTCGAGGGTGAACCGGACCCGGTGGACGGCGCCGCCGTCGTAGCGGCACTTGCGGCCGTAGGCGCGGCAGGCGGCGGCGAGTTCGCGGTTGTAGGCGTCGACGCGCGCGGCGAAGGCGCGGCGGCGGGCGGTGTCGGCGGGGGCGGTGCTGGTGGGGTTGGCCAGCAGGGCCGGGCAGAGGCCGTGGGACCAGGCGTTGCGGGCCAGGCGGCTGTCGTGGCCGACCTCCCACAGGCGGTTCAGGTCGGGGATGCTGGCCACCAGCACGCGGGCCGAGGGGAGGCCGTCCTTCAGGGTGGCCAGGCCGCGGTCCACGGCGGAGCGGAAGTCGGCGACCGGGGTCATCTGGTCGATGGTGCCGTGGCAGGCGTCGTTGGCGCCGATCAGGATCGTGACGTACGCCGGCCTGGCGGCGACCGCGCGGGTGGCCTGGTCGGCGAGGGCGGCGGCGCGGGCCCGCGCGGCGGCGAGGTTGGTGGCGTGGCCGCGGATCGCGGGGTTGCCGGCGCGGATGCGGCGGTAGTGGCTGTCCACGATGCCGCCGTCGCCGGTGGACCAGGAGTTGCGGCCGCAGGTGACCAGGGCGACGCAGGAACCGTAGCCGGCGGTGATGGAGTCGCCGAGGGCGGCCATGGAGGACGGTAGGCCGGCGCTGGGACGGGCGGCGGAGTTGCCGGCGGAGGTGCGCGGGTCGCAGCCCGCGGTGCCGATCGCGACGAGGGCCGCGAGCGATGCGGCCGCGGTGGCGGTCCAGCGTCGGGGCATCGGCTCCCCACCCCCCGATCTCCGCAGGGATCTACAGAATGCGATATCTCACTGACTCTACGCCAGCGTGTCCGCCGCCGGTCACCCCATGGCGGTCTGGGCATAGAGTCAGTGGGGAGTCGCTCGCCCCCGACGCCACCCGGAGCAGCCCGTGACCGAACCGACACCACCCGCCGGTACGGAAGACGCCGAGTTGGCGCCGCCGCGCGGGCTGTGGGCGCGGATGCGCGAGGACCCGCAGTACGCGCCCGAGCACCTGGCGCTGGAGGCGGTGCGGCGACTGGGTCCGGAGGCGCGGGACTGGGCGCGCCGGGTCCGGCACGAGCGCCCCGAGTTGGGGGCGGACGCGCTGGCCGAGGTGGCGGTCAAGAGGTTCCTGACCCTGGCCCGGCTGTCCGGTGCGGTCTCCGGCGCGGCCGGGCTGCCCGGCGCGGTGGTGGACGTGGGGGTGCTCGCCTGGACCCAGGCGCGGATGGTCCTGCACGTCGCGGCGGCGTACGGGGTGGATCCGGTGCACCCGGAGCGGGCGGCGGACCTGCTGGTCCTGCAACGGGTGCACAAGGCGGCGGGGGGTGCCCGGATCGCGCTCGCCGTCGCCGCCGGCCGGGAGCGGGCCAGCGTGCTGCTGGCACGGGCGGCGGTGAAGCCGCTCGGGCAGGCGATGCTGCGGCTCGGGGTGAAGCTGGCGCAGATGGCGGGCGTCCGCGCCGCGAAGCGGGTGTTCGCGAAGTTGGTGCCGGGGGCGGCGATCGTGCTGGGCACGTGGGTCAACTCCAGCGCCACCGCGGCGCTGGCCCGGCGCACGGTCGCGCACTACCGCGCGGTCAGCCGACCCGCGCTGCCACCGGCCACCGCTTCCTGATCCGGCGGCCTTCCGCGGGCCGCCCGGTCACCCACGCCACGCGTCGACCCGTCCGGAGGCGTCGTGCTGGGCGGCCGCCGGCCGGTCGGACCTCGAAGAGAAGGCCGGAACCCGTCCCCTCTGGACACCCACGGCTGCGGCGGTTCCCCGAGGTGCCGTTCCGCTGCGGCGGGGCTGGCGAGCAGTAGCTGTCCGGCGCCGGCCACGCTCTCGTCGGCCTGCCCGTCACGTCATGAGCAGTGACTTTCCGACCGTGACCCGGTCCTCTACCGCCCGGTGCGCGGCCGCCGCCTCGGCCAGCGGGAAGCGCTGGCCGACGATCGGGCGCAGCCGGCCCGCGGCCGCCGCGGCGAGTGCCCGGGTGGCCAGTTCGAGGGCGGTGGCCGGGGCGCCGATCGACCGCAGCTCGGCGAAGCCGATCAACCGCACCGCGCGGGCGGCCAGGTCGGCCGGGTCGGTGCCGAGCGGCCGCCCGCTGGCCAGCCCGAACTGGACCAGCCGGCCGCCGGGCGCCACCAGGTCGAGGGCGGCGGCGCCGATCGCGCCGCCGACCGACTCGAACGCCGCGTCCACGCCCCGCCCGCCGGTCGCGGCCCGAACCTGCCGCGCCCAGTCCGGCGCCGTGTAGTCGATCGCGACCTGCGCGCCCAGGTCCCGGGGCACACCGAGTTTGGCCCGACCGGCGGCGGCCACCACGGTCGCGCCGGCCGCGAGCGCGAGCTGCACCAACAGCGTGCCCACCCCGCCGGCCGCCGCCTCCACCAGCACCGTCTCGCCCGGTCGCACGCCGGCCCGCGCGAACAGGCCCAGGGCGGTCCGGCCGTCGGTCAGCATCGCCACCGCCGGATCCAGGTCGAGCCCGTCGGGCACCGGCACCAGGCCGCCGGCCGGTACGGACACCCGCTCGGCGTACCCGCCGCTGCCGCCGGTGGTGCTGACCACCCGCCGGCCGAGCAGGCCCGGGTCCACGCCGGGACCGGTCCCGGCGACGGTGCCGCCGACGCCGTTGCCGGGCACGTAGGGCGGTTGGACGGCGCCGCCCGGTCCGCGTCCCGCCCGGGTCATCGTGTCGGCGAAGGTCACGCCGCAGCGTTCCACCGCCACCACCACCCGGCCCGGCCCGGCCGCCGGATCGGGCAGTTCCACGGGTACCAGCACCTCCGGCGGACCGAACTCCGCCACCTGAATCGCTCGCATCCCGCGGATTCTGATAGCTGAAGCGCGGTTGAGGTCAACCCCGCCGTCCACTGAGCGCCGGGCGATCGACGCACTGTGGCCGGGCGGTGACGGCACGAGGTGTCCGGGTCTCGACCGTTCACTTCGGCCCCGGATCGGGTAATGTGACCGGCGGTCACCACCCAGGGGCGCCCATCGGCGCCGGTGGTGGCTGCCGCCCAATCGCCGCGAGGCGAGCCGGGGAACCACGTACCCGGGGTGAATCCGCGCCAGCGGTAGGGGTTGTTCCGTCCCGAACCCGTCAGCTAACCCGGTCGGCGGCGCGACGGAAGGAACAACACGAGAGTGTCCACGGTCACCGCACGCCGGTGGTTGATTCCGGTGGTGGCATTTCTCATGGCCGCCACCGCGTCTGTCGTCGTATCTCCCGCCCCCGGGCTCGCCGAGCCGGGCACCCCGGGCACCCCCGCCAAGAACGGCGGCGATACCGGCGACGAGGGCGAACCCAAGACGGTCAAGGACCTCATCGAGTCGGCCAACCGGGGCTTTGTGGAGGCACGCGACGCGTACAACGCCTCCAAGAAGCGCCAACTGGAACTCCAGCTCAGGCTGGGCCAGGTGCAGCAGCGGCTGGACGAGGTCAGCCAGGAGGTCTCCGGCATCGCCGCGATGGCGTACCGCACCGGCCGGCTGCGCCCGGTCGAGGCGATGCTGAACGCCAGCAGCCCGGACACGTTCCTGGCGCGGGTCTCGACGATGGAGATGATGACCAGCCTGGACGACCAGAAGCTGCGCCGGCTCAACGAGGCGCGCACGGAGGTCGCGCGGACCAAGGCCGCGGTGGACGCGGAGGCCGCGCAGCAGGCCAAGCAGCTGGCCATCATGCAGAAGAAGCGCAAGGAGGCCAACCAGGCCCTGGTGGACGTCGGCGGGCAGACCACCGGCGGACTGGTGGACGTCACCTCCCCGGTCGCGCGCCCGGCGCCGCGCAACTCCTCCGGCGGCTTCAGCGCGCAGAGTTGCAGCGAGAAGGACCCGACCACGAGCGGCTGCATCACCCCGCGCACCCTGCACGCGATGCAGGAGGCCCAGCGGCTGGGCTTCAAGCGGTTCGTCTCCTGCTTCCGCCCGGGCGGCCCGTTCGAGCACCCGAAGGGTCGCGCCTGCGACTTCTCGGTCATCAAGAGCAACGGCTTCGGCGGGGACGCGACCGGCGGGGACAAGGTCTACGGCAACAACCTGGCCATGTTCTTCGTCCGCAACGAGGACCGGCTCGGCGTGCTGTACGTCATCTGGTACCGGCAGTTCTGGTCACCGGCGACCGGCTGGAAACGGTACAGCCGCGCCGGTGGGGACCCGTCCAGCGACCACACCAACCACGTACACCTCTCCATGATTTAGCAGCACGACGACGCGTGGGGGCAGGACCGGGCCGGTCCTGCCCCCACGCGTGCACTTGTCTCCCGGCTAGTCGCGCTGCTCGATGGGCACGTACGCGCGCTCCGGGGCGCCCACGTACAACTGGCGCGGGCGGCCGATCTTCGTGGCCGGGTCGTTGATCATCTCGCGCCACTGGGCGATCCAGCCGGGGAGCCGGCCGAGCGCGAACAGCACCGTGAACATCTTGGTGGGGAAGCCCATCGCCTTGTAGATGAGCCCGGTGTAGAAGTCGACGTTCGGGTAGAGCTTGCGGGCGACGAAGTAGTCGTCCGCCAGCGCGATCTCCTCCAGTTGCATGGCCAGGTCCAGCAGCGGGTCGGGCTGGCTCATCCGGCCCAGCACCTCCTGCGCCGCCTGCTTGACGATGGCCGCGCGCGGGTCGTAGTTCTTGTAGACCCGGTGCCCGAAGCCCATCAGCCGGACGCCGTCCTCGCGGTTCTTCACCTTCCGCACGAACGCCGGCACGTCGCCGCCGTCGGCCTGGATGTGCTGGAGCATCGCCAGCACGGCCTCGTTGGCGCCGCCGTGCAGCGGGCCGAACAGCGCGTTGACCCCGGCGGAGACCGACGCGAACAGGTTCGCCTGCGCCGAGCCGACCAGTCGCACCGTGGACGTGGAGCAGTTCTGCTCGTGGTCGGCGTGCAGGACGAACAGCATGTCCAGCACCTTCGCCACGACCGGGTCGACCTCGTACCCGGTGGCCGGCACGCCGAACACCATGCGCAGGAAGTTCTCGACGTACCCGAGCGAATTGTCCGGGTACAGGAACGGCTGCCCGATCGACTTCTTGAACGCGTACGACGCGATCGTGGGCACCTTGGCCAGCAGCCGGACCGTGGAGATCTCAACCTGCTCGGGGTCGAACGGGTCGAGGCTGTCCTGGTAGAAGGTGGAGAGCGCGCTGATCCCCGAGGACAGCACCGCCATCGGGTGCGCGTCGCGCGGGAAGGCGTTGAAGAAGTTCTTCATCTCCTCGTGCAGGAGCGTGTGTACCCGCACCCGGTTGCTGAACGCCGCCAGCTGCTGCGCCGTCGGCAGCTCACCGTAGATGAGCAGGTACGTCGTCTCCAGGAACGAGGACTTGCCGGCCAGGTCCTCGATGGGGTACCCGCGGTAGCGCAGCACGCCCGCATCGCCGTCGATGTATGTGATCTGCGACGTGCAGGACGCCGTGTTCACGAACCCGGTGTCCAGGGTCACATGGCCGGTCTGGCCGAGCAGCTTGCTGATGTCCAGCCCCGACGGGCCATCGACCGCCGAATTCACGGGAAGCGCGAGGCTCCCCTCGCCGTACTCGAGTTTGACCTCGGCCATTCCCGCTCCTCGCTGCTGTGCTTCGTTGCCCAAGCTCCAACCGTAACGCGCGTACTGTCAGCCCTTCACCCCGCCCTCGTTGGCCCCGCGCACGAAGTAGCGCTGGAAGACGACGAACAGCGCCGCGACCGGGATGGTCGCCATCAGTGCCGCGCCGAGTTTCAACGGGTACTGCGAGCCCTTCCCGAGCGAGCCGGTCACCAGGTCGGCCACGCCCCGGGGCAGGGTGAACAGGCTGGGGTCCTGCACCGCCACGACGGTGTGCGGGAACTCGTTCCAGGAGCCCTGGAAGGACAGGATGGTCAGGGTGATCAGGGCCGGACGGGCCATCGGGAGCACCACCGACCAGAAGGTGCGAAACACCCCGGCGCCGTCGATCCGGGCCGCTTCCTCCACGCTCACCGGGATCGACGCCGCTGCTGGCGGACGCGGCCGGGGTGTTCATCATGAAGCAGTTCTTCGAAACGATCAGCGCCAGGTAGCTGTCGTAGATGCCGAGCTGGTTGAGGACCAGAAACTTCGGGATCAGCAGCACCACGCCGGGCACCGCCAGCACGGCGATGACCGCCGAGAACACCCCGGCCCGCCCCCGGAACCGCAGCCGGGCCAGCGCGTACCCGGCCATCGAGTCCAGCAGCACCCGACCCGCGGTCACCAGCACCGTCACCAGCAGCGAGTTGCCGAGCCAGAGCGGGAAGTTGGTGCTGGCGAACAGGCGCGTGAACGAGTGCGTGTCGATGGGTGAGGGGATCGGTGAGAGCGGGTTCGCCGCCGCGTCCGGCTCGCTCTTGAGCGCGCTGGCGAGCTGGATGACGAACGGGTACAGGAACACCAGCGCGAAGAACACCAGGATCGCGTACCCGACGAACAGGTTGACCGTCCTTCTCATCGGTCCGCCCTCCGCTCCCGCAGCAGCCACCGTTGCAGCACGGTCATCGCGATGATGATGGTGAACAGGATGAACGAGATGGCCGCGCCCGAGCCGTACTCGAAGCCCTTCAGTATCCGTGCGTTCACCAGCAGCGCCAGCCCGAGCGAGAGCGCGGTCTGGATCGGCACCACGATCAGCACGTAGTAGAGGTTGTTGCGGATGCTGGTCATGAAGTCCTGGCGGGCCAGCCCGTCCACCGTGAGCAGCCTCGTGTAGTTGCGCGCCCCCACGACCGGCACCCCCGGCTGGAACGGGTTGCCCTGCCCGTTCCAGCCGGTGATGCTCACCCAGAGGGCCATCAGGATCGGCAGCAGCAGGAACAGGCTGGTCAACGGCGGTCATCGCGTCGACGAACTTGATGGCCTGCTCCTTGAACTTGCTCTTGGCGGAGATGCCCCAGCAGTTGGTGAACGACAGGGTGCCCTTGCCCTTCGGGCCGGCCGGCAGCTCGTGCACCGTGTACGTGACGTTCGGGAAGTCGTTCTGCATGGCGCCCTTGATCCAGTTGCCCTCGATCGTCATGGCCGCCTTGGCCTTGCCGAACGCCTCGCCGCCCCAGCCGGCGTCCACCACCTTCGGGTACTTGGCCAGCCCCTGCTTCAGCAGCCCCCGCACGTACTGGAGGGCGGTCAGGTTCTCCGGGGTGTCCGCGGGGGCCTGCTTGCCGTCGGTGCTGGTGATCCAGCCGCCGGCCTGCACCATGAACGCGCCGACCCGGTCCCGGGTGTCGCCGATGACCAGCGGGGTGACGCCCTTGGCCGTCAGCTTCTGGGCGACGCTGGTCAGCTGCTCCCAGGTGGTGGGCACGTCGGCGTCGGTCAGCCCGGCCTTGTGCCACAGGTCCGTGTTGATTTCCAGGGCGAGGGTGGAGAAGTCCTTCGGCGCGCAGTAGAACTTGCCGTCGTAGGTGAAGGTCTGCTTCAGGCTCGGGTAGAAGTCGCCGTGCGGGTGTCCCCGTGGTGGGTGCTGGTCAGCACGAAGCCGTCCAGGTCGTACGCGCTGAGTAGCTCGTCGTAGGTGGCGATCTCGGCGGCGTCGTCCTCGGCGGTGTAGAGCACCACCCGGTACCCGGCCGGCGCCGCCGCCTCGGTGAGCCCGTGCAGGAACCGGTCCAGGACCGTGCCGTTGATCCCGTCCCGGGTGGGTTCGATGCGGACCGCGATGAGCTGGGACCGTCCGGTCCGCATCTGCCGGGCGGCCTGGCTGACCCGGTACCCCAGTTGTTCGATGGCCGCGCGGACCCGCGATCCAATTCCGGTCCGTCATCATTGGATCGTTCAAGTTGCCGGGGTGTTTCGAACTTTCCCGCGCCGCCAGTCTCGTGTCAAGCGGTGCTACCAAGGTGAGACATGCTTGCCCCGGTCACTAGCCCGGCCACGAACCCGGTCGATGCGAGGAGTTGTCATGACGTCGACAGAGAGTGAAACGTCGGCATCGACGGGCGTGCACCGGTACCTCCAGCCGCTGCTGAACGCGCTCGTGTCGACGACCACCGCGCCGACCACCGCGCTCGGCGGCCCGGACGGCCAGATCCGCCCGGCCGGCGTGCAGGGCGTCTTCCACGCCGACCTGCGGGCGCTCAGCCTGGCGCTGCTGCGGGTCGACGGCGACGAGCCCGAGCCGATCATGCACGCGCCGCACGGGCCCGGCCGGGCCGTCTTCGTCGGGCTCGCCCGCCGCCTCGGTGACCCCGGACCCGACCCGACGGTGCGGGTGCTGCGCCACCGGCGGGCGCGCGGTGACGGCCTCGCCGAGCGGGTCGAGGTGGTGTCCACCGCCGCCGATCCGATCCGCGCCACCGTCACCCTGGACGTGGCCTGCGACCTGACCCCGGTCTCCGAGGTCAAGGCGGGGCGCGCGGACGGGCGCGCGCCGGTGCCGCCCACCCGCGACCAGAGCGGCGCGCTGTGCTGGCACTCCGACGGCGTGGACGTCACCCTCGATCCGGGCGAGGCGCGGGTCGCGCTCGCCGGCGGCGCCGAGGGCATCGCCCGCCTGACGTGGATCGTCGAGCTTCCCGCCCGGGGCAGCGCCACGCTCGCCTGGGGCCTGCGGATCGCGGACAAGCACGCCGTCGTGCTGCCGCCGGTGCGGCCGGTCGAGTGGAGCCGCCCGGCGGTGGTGGCCGACGACGCCCGCCTGGTGCGCCTGATCGAGCGGTCGCTGGACGACCTGGAATCGCTGCGGCTGACCCCCGCCGACCGGCCCGGCGACACGTTCCTCGGCGCCGGCGTGCCGTGGTTCCTCACGCTGTTCGGGCGGGACAGCCTGTGGGCGGCCCGGATGATGCTGCCGCTGGGCACCGGGATCGCCGCCGGGACCCTGCGCGTGCTGGCCGCGCGGCAGGGGCGCCGGCGCGACCCGGCCACCGGCGAGGCGCCCGGCAAGATCATGCATGAGCTGCGCCGGGGCGACTTCGAGGTGTTCGCGCCCCGCGGCGGCGGCGGTGAGATCCGGCTGCCCGCCACCTACTACGGCACGGTGGACGCCACCCTGCTGTGGATCAGCCTGCTGCACGACGCCTGGCGCTGGGGCATGCCACCGGCCGAGGTCCGCGAGCTGCTGCCGCACCTGGAGGCCGCGCTCGGCTGGCTGGCCGGGTACGCCGACCCGGACGGGGACGGCTTCGTCGAGTACATCGACGAGTCCGGGCACGGGCTGGCCAACCAGGGCTGGAAGGACTCCGGCGACGCGGTCCGGTTCGCGGACGGGCGCCGGGCGGCGCCGCCGATCGCGCTGTGCGAGGTGCAGGGGTACGCGCACGAGGCGGCCCTGCACGGCGCCGCGCTGCTGGACGCGTTCGACCGCCCCGGCGGCGACCGCTGGCGCGCCTACGCGGCGGAGTTGAACGACCGGTTCCGCGCCCGGTTCTGGGTCGACGGCGGGTACCCGGCCCTTGCCCTGGACCGGGACAAGCACCCGGTCGACGCGCTGACCAGCAACATCGGCCACCTGCTGGGCACCGGTCTGCTGACCGCCGAGGAGGAGGCCCGGGTCGCCGCCCGGCTCGCCGAACCGGACATGGCGGGCGGGTTCGGGCTGCGTACGATGTCCGGCCGGGCGGGCGGGTACAGCCCGATGTCGTACCACTGCGGCTCGGTCTGGACCCACGACACCGCCATCGTCCTGGGCCGGCTCGCGGCGGCCGGGCACGCCGAGGTCGCCGCCCGGCTCGCCGGCGGGCTGCTCGCCGCCGCCGAGGCGTTCGACTACCGCCTGCCCGAACTGCACGCCGGCGACGCCCGCCTGGACCTGCCCCGCCCGGTGCCGTACCCGGCGGCGTGCCGGCCGCAGGCGTGGTCCGCCGCGTCCGCCATCGTGCTGCTCAACGTCGCCCTCGGCGTGACGCCGGACGTGCCGGCCGGCACCGTGCGCCTGGCACCGCTGCCGGGCGCCCCGCTCGGCGCGGTGGCGGCGCGGGGCCTACGCGTGGCCGGCGTGCCCATCGACGTGGCCGTGGACCGCGCCGGGGTCGCCGAGTTGACCGGCCTCCCGGACCCGGTGCGGGTACCGGCGCAGCGCACCGGCGCCCCCACCGGGGTCCCCCGCGAAGCCGTCTAGGTTTCCGCACGGCCTACCCTTCATGCCGTGGACGCGCTGCTTCCCGCCCTGACCGGTGCGTTCGGCGACCATCCCGAGGCGGTACGGGTGGGCGACCGGACCCTGTCGTGGTCCCAGTTGGCGGATCGGGCGGGGACGCTCGCCGAACGCCTCGCGGGCGCGCCCGCCGTCGCGGTGCTCGCAACGCCCACAGTGGACACGGTGGTGGCCGTCGTCGCCGGGCTGCTGGCCGGCGTCCCGGTCGTGCCGGTCGCGCCCGACGCCGGCCCCCGGGAGCGGGCGCACATTCTCGCGGACGCCCGGCCCGGCCTGTTCTTCGGCGCGGCCGATCCGCTCCCCGCGCCGGCGCCGACCCCGCCCGATGCGGCCCTCATCCTCTACACCAGCGGCACGACCGGCCCGCCGAAGGGCGCCCTGATCGGACCCGGTGCGATCGCCGCCGACCTCGACGCGCTCGCCGGGGCGTGGTCGTGGACGGCGGCCGACACCCTCGTGCACGGGCTGCCGCTGTACCACGTCCACGGGCTCGTCCTCGGGGTGCTCGGTGCGCTGCGTATCGGCTCCCGGCTGGTGCACACCGGCCGGCCCACCCCGCGGGCCTACGCCTCGGCCGGCGGAACCCTCTACTTTGGAGTACCCACGGTCTGGGGTCGGGTCGCGGCGGACCCGCCCGCCGCCCGGGCCCTGCGCCGGGCGCGCCTGCTCGTTTCCGGCAGCGCCGCCCTGCCCGGCGCGACGTGCCTGGCCCTGGAGGAGTTGACCGGCCAGCGGCCCATCGAGCGCTACGGCATGACCGAGACGCTCATCACGCTCAGCGCGCGGGCGGATGGCGCCCGGCTGGCCGGCGCGGTCGGCACGCCGGTCACCGGCATCCAGACCCGGGTCGTGGACGACACCGGCGCGCCGCTGCCGCCCGACTCCCTCGGCGAGCTGGAGGTGCGCGGCCCGACCCTGTTCAATGGGTACCTCAACCGGCCCGACGCCACCGCCGCGGCGCACACCGCGGACGGCTGGTTCCGCACCGGCGACGTGGTCACCGTGGACGCGGCCGGGGTGCACCGCGTGGTCGGGCGCTCGTCCACCGACCTCATCAAGAGCGGCGGGTACCGGATCGGGGCCGGCGAGGTGGAGGAGGCGCTGCTGGCCCACCCGGCGGTGCGCCAGGCCGCCGTGGTCGGCGCCCCGCACCCGGACCTCGGGCAGGAGATCGTGGCGTACGTGGTCGCGGACGGGGTCGGCGAGTCGGATCTGATCTCGTACGTGGCGGCGGACCTGGCGGTCCACAAGCGGCCGCGCCGGGTGCGATTCCTGGACGATCTGCCCCGCAACGCGATGGGGAAGGTCCAGAAGCGGCTGCTCGGTTAGGGGACGGGTGCGCCGCGCGCGCCCGTCCCTGGCCCCGTGCCCGCCGCCGTCAGCGCAGCGGTTCGATCGGTTCCTCGACCTCGGCGACGCCGTACACCGGCTCCACCGTCGCGTTCCGGGCCGCCATCGCGCGCCGGAGCGCGGTCGCCGCGACCCAGCCGATCGCCAGGCCGGCCGCGGTGGCGGCGAGCAGCATGCTCAACGGGGGAGCCGGGCGGCGGCCGGACAGCGCGTTCAGCGCCGCCGTGGTGCGCCGGCGGGCCTCGTCCTTCACCGCGCCGACTTGCTCGCCGACGTCCGCGACCCCGGTGGCCTTCGAGACCGATCGGGCGATCTTCTCGGCCTTCGTTGTCCCGTGGGTTCCGAGCATCGTCTCCTCCTCCAGTTCACCCCACCGCTCATCCTCCCGTGCCCGCAGCGGGCGACCGCCAAACGCCGCCACCCGATCCCGCACGATCTTGGACTTGTGGTGCCTCCCGACTTTCGGACCCTGTCCAGCGGTCGAGGGTTACCTCCCGCCCCAGTTGGCCCGCGCGGGAGGTGCCTGTCGGGAAGCAGAGCAACGCGCCGCGGTGGCGTGATTGCCGGTGCGCCAGGCGGGTACGAAGCGGGTAGACCGGGTGCGGGGTCGTCCCGCTCCCCGGCGGTCAGGAACCACCCCCCCCGATCGAGATCGGTCACCCCCCAAGAGGTCGACGGGCGCCCCCGGCCCGATGCGGGCGGACGGCACCGCGAGCGGCACGCCAAGAGCGATCCGCCGGGTCGGACGCCCACCGTCAGCCCCATCCCTCAGGCGAAGGAGAACCGCCATGACCACCGAGATCATCCCGGCCGCCGAGGCGGAGAAGACGGCCGCCCCGCTGCTCGACGGGGGATCGGGCCTGATGGTCTCGACCGCCCTGCTGGTGCTCATCGGCGTGATCGTCATCATCCTGATCGCCTCGTAGCGGGCGGTACCGTGGGCGCGTGGACGATCTCGACCTGGCGGACTGGCGGGAGCGGGTCGCGCGGCTGTACCTGTCCGGCGCCGACCTGGCCGGCTTCCGTGCCGGCCGGGATGAGCTGTTCACCGGCCATCCACAGTCGCCCATCCCGCCCGGGGTCCGCCCCGGCTTCACCGGCCTGCGCTACCACCCGCCCGCCCCGTCTGCCGTGGTCGAGGTGCCGCTGGCTCCCGCCTCCGGCACGCTGACCATCGACACCGGCGGCCCGGACGGCCCGGTCCGGTACCGCCGGGTCGGCGTCGCCGGCACGCCGTTCGGCCCGCTCACGCTGTTCTGGATCGAGGCGTACGGCGGTGGTCTGTTCCTGCCGTTCCGCGACGGTACCAGCGGGGCCACCACGTACGGGGCGGGTCGCTACCTCACCGACACGGTGAAGGGCACCTTCGGGCGCGGCGTCGTGCCGCTGCCCGGCCGTCGGGTGCGCCTGGATTTCAACTACGCGTACAACCCGAGTTGCGCGTACGACGACCGCTGGGCGTGCCCGCTGGCGCCGGCGGAGAACCGGTTGACCGCGGCGATCGAGGCGGGCGAGTTGACGTACGGGTGAGGGCCGGGCGGTGACGCCCGGCCCTCACCATTGGGCCGGTCAGGTGCAGGCCCGCCCGTTGAAGGCGAAGTTGGTCGGCGGGGCGAGCGTCGTACCGCTGTAGGTGCCCTGCAGGCCGATCGTCACCGAGGCGCCGCTGCCCAGCGGGCCGTTCCACGCCGCGTTCGTGGCGGTGAACTGGCCGCCGGACTGGCTCCAGGTGCCGTTCCAGCCGGTGGTGAGCTGGGCCGAGTTGCCCAGCGAGAACGTCAGCGTCCAGGAGGTCACCGCCGCGCCCCCGTTGGTGATCGTCAGGTCCGCGGTGAACCCGCCCGGCCAGATGTTCGGCGTCCACACCACCCGGCAGCTACCGGCCGGTGGCTGGGTCGTGGGTGGCTGGGTCGTGGGCGGCTTGGTGGTGGGCTGCTGGGTCGGCGGTTGGGTGGTGGGCTGCTGGGTCGGTGGCTGGGTGGTGGGCCGCTGCGTGGGCGTCTGGGTGGGCTGCTGGGTCGGCGGGTTGGTCGCACCGGCGGCGATCGCCAGGTCGTACGCCCGCTGCGGGACGAACTGGCCGGCGCCGGCGAGGCAGCCGTCCGCCTCGCCCGGCAGCTTGATCCACAGGTACGCGTCAATCGCCGAGTCACCGGTCTGGTTGGTGCTCGGGATGCCGATGGCGCGGCCCGCCGGGTCGCACCACTCGGAGCCGGCCGGCCCGTTGCCGTTGCGGCTGCTGTCGATGACCGCCTTCAGCCGGGACACGCCGGTGGCCTGGATGACCGACTTGGCGTACGGGATCAGCTCCGAGTTGGCCCGGTAGTTGGACACGTTGACCGAGATGCCGTCCGCGCTGTTCGCGATGTCCGCGCCGACCAGCCGGGACGCCATGTCCGAGGCGGACAGCCACGCCGAGTGCGCCGCGTCGAAGTAGACCTTCGCCTGGCTGGACGCCGCCTTCAGCTTCTTGCCCGCGTACGCCATGGACGCCTTGACGTCGTTCTGCTGGCTGGCGTTGAGGCAGTTGCTCATCTGCGCGAGCACGTCCGGCTCCAGGATGATGGTCGCCGCGCGGCCGTTGAGCCCGGCCGCCACCTGGTCGATCCAGGCCCGGTAGCTGGCGTGGTCCGGGGCGCCGCCGCTGCTGGCGCCGCTGCAGTCCCGGTTCGGGATGTCGTAGACCACCATGATCGGGATCTTCCCGGCCGCGGCGGCCGCGCCGACGAACGCGTCGACCTGCGCGCGAACGGTGGACGTGTTGGTGGTGGTGAACCACCGTGCCTGCGGGACGTTGGCGATGCGGTCCCGGATCACCGGGGTCTTCGGGTCGTTCGGGTTGGCCGCGACCCACTTGGCGGCGGCGGTTTCCGGGTCCACGTAGAACACCGAGTCGGCGGCCGACGCGGACTGGGGCTGGAGAATGCCCACGGCCACCGCCGCCGCGGCGGCGACGGTCGCGGCCAGGGCGGCGACGGTCGCGGCTGATCGTCTGCGCATTGCTGTCCTTTCGCGGGTGGACCGCAGGTCCACTGGTGGGGGCTGCGTCGCCGGCGCTGGCGGATGTGTCGCACGATGCGCGGTGACGCGTGCCGGAACCCGCGAGCCGGTACCCGCAAAGGAAAACTCCCGCGGCGGCCGGTGTGCGGCGGGCCGGTCGCCGCTCGCCCGCGGCGCGCCGGCCCCGCCCGGCACTAATGACCGTCGATGGGAGCGCTTCGGACAGAATACGCAACCCCCACCTGCCCTGGGAAGAGGCGGAACCGGGAAACCGGCGGACACGCCCGGCTGCCGCCGGCCTCGTCGAGGCGTGTCCGCACCGCGGCTCCGTGCGGCGGTTTCGGGCCGGAGGGCAGCGGGTAACAGGGCGGCTCACGACAGGCAGCAAAGCCCCCGCGGCCGCTGGCGAAAGCGGTGGCGGCGGGCACTGGATGAAGGGTCCGGTACCTATGCTTGACAACACCACCGCGGTGCCGACCGCGGCCGGCGCTACCGTCGCCCGCACCCCCACCCAGCCGCATCCGGTCCGTCCGGTCCATCCGGCCGGCACGGGGCGCGCGCGCAGCGCCGCGGACACCGACCGGATCCGGCAGCTGCTGCTCGGCCGGCACGAGGAGCTGCGCGGGGAGTACGAGCGGGCGCTGGCCGACCACCAGTTGGTCCGCTCGCAGCACCAGTTGGACGCGGCCGGCGACGACGAGGCGGACACCGGTGCGAAGACGGCGGAGCAGGCGTGGGAGCTGTCCCTGCTGCGCAGCATCGCCGAGCGGCGCGGCCAGGTGGAGCTGGCGCTGCAACGGCTGGACGATGGCGGCTACGGCATGTGCGAGGGGTGTGGCGAGCCCATCCCGGTGGAGCGCCTGGAGGTGTTCCCGTCCGCGACCTCGTGCGTGGCATGCAAGCAGGTGGGCGAGCGGCGTGCGGCCTGACCCGCGCGCCGGCCGAGGGGTCCACATTGTGGACGGCTCGGCCCGTGCCCGGTCGGACCAGGCGGAGTCTGGCCGTTCGTACTACGGTCGACTCCGCCCGGTTTCCGGCATTATTTGCGGATGCGTTCAGGCCCCGGTCTTCTCACCGCCCGCCAGCGCCGGTTCGCGTGGCTCGCCTTCGTGTTGCTCGCGGCCCAGGCGCCGGTCTCGGCCCGGCTGCTGGCCGACGCGTCGTGGCTGTTCTCCGTGTGCGTCGGCATGATGGTCGCCACGGTCATCCTGGCCGACGACGCGGCCCGCCGGCTGGGCCGCGACGAGGCGCGCTGAGCGCCCCCGCCGCCAGATCCGCCACCCGTGAGTGAGCCGCTGCGCGTGCGCGGGTCGTTCGCGATCCCGCGGGCGGAACTGTCCTGGCGCTTCTCCCGCTCCAGCGGCCCTGGCGGCCAGTCCGTCAACACGGCCGACTCCCGGGTCGAGCTGAGCTGGGACGTGGCCCGCAGCCGGGCCCTGCCGCAGCGGCTGCGCGAGCGGGCCCTGGAGCGGCTGGGCAGCCGCCTCGTCGACGGCGTCGTCACGGTCGTGGCCGCCGAGCACCGCGCCCAGTTGCAGAACCGCCGGGCCGCCGAGGCCCGCCTGGCCGCCCTCGTCGCCGAGGCGCTGGCCCCGCCGCCGCCCTCGCGCCGGGCCACCCGGCCCTCGAAGGGTGCCGTGCAGCGGCGATTGGAGTCCAAGCGCCGCCGTGGCGAGCTCAAGCGCGGCCGCCGTTCCCTCGGCGAGTAGCGCCGAGCGCGGTTCCCGGCGGGCGTGGGAAGCGTCACGGTCGGCCGCCGTTAGGAGATACCTCTGTGTGCGAGGTATTTTTCCGGGGTGGCGAGCGAGGAACTGATCGGCGAGTTGATGCGGCTGGCCGCCGGCCTGCGCCGGGTGTCCCGCCGGCGGCTGGCCGGCACCGTGCCCGGTCCACGGCTGCCCGAGGCCCAGCGCGAGTTGCTGATCGTGGTCGAGCAGCGGCCCGGCATCGGGGTCTCGGCGGCGGCCCGGCACCTGCACCTGGCCGGGAACTCGGTCAGCACCCTGGTCAACACGCTGGTCGAGAACGGCATGCTGCGCCGGGAGAACGATCCCGCCGACCGCCGGGCCGCGCGGCTCACCCTCACCGCCGCCGCCCGTGCCCGCCTCGACGCCTGGCGCACCGCCCGGGCGGCCCTGCTCGGCGCCGCGCTCGACCGCGCCGACCCGGCCGACCCGGCCGCCATCGCCGCCGCCCTCCCGGCCCTGCGCCGCCTCCTGGCCGAGGTGGGCGAGTCGGAGGGTGCCACCTCTGCCGGCTACGGCGGGACTGACGGTGGGGCCCACGGGAGCGGCCAGGGCGGCACCGACGCCGGCGGCATCCTCGACAGCGCGGTGGGAGGAAGACCATGAGCGACGATGCCGTGCGGTGCCGCGGCCTGCGGTACCGGTTCGGTGCCACGGTGGCGGTGGACGGCGCCGACCTGACCGTCCGGGCGGGGGAGATCTTCGGGCTGCTCGGCCCGAACGGGGCCGGCAAGACCACCACGATCCGCGCGATCATCGCGCTGCTGCCGGTACCCCCGGGTGTGATCTCGGTGTTCGGCCGGGACGTGGCGCGGCGGCGGATGGCCGTGCGCCGGCTCATCGGGTACGTGCCGCAGCAGTTGTCCGCCGATGCCGCGCTGACCGGCGCGGAGAACGTGGCGCTGTTCGCGCGCCTGTTCGACGTGCCGCGGGGGCAGCGGCGGGCCGCGGTGGACGGCGCGCTGGCGATGATGGGCCTGTCCGATGTGGCCGGACGCCGGGCGGCCACCTACTCGGGCGGCATGATCCGGCGGCTGGAACTGGCGCAGGCGCTGGTCAGCGCGCCTCGGCTGCTGATCCTCGACGAGCCCACGATCGGCCTGGACCCGGTCGCCCGGGCCGGCGTGTGGGAGCGGATCACCGCCGTGCGCGCCGAGACCGGCATGACCGTGCTGGTGACGACCCACTACATGGACGAGGCGGAGCAGTCCTGCGACCGGGTGGCGCTCATGCACCGGGGCCGGGTGGGTGCGCTCGGCACGCCGGCCGAGTTGATCGCCGGCCTGGACGGCGCCGGGACCAGCCTGGACGACGTGTTCCGCGCCTACTCCGGTGAGCCGGTCGAGACCGAGAAGGGAGGGATCCGCGATGTCCGCGCCGCCCGCCGCACCGCCGGCCGCCTGGGCTGACGCCGCGGTCGACCGCCGGATCGGACCGCGCACGCTGCTGTCCCGGGTCGCCGCGATGTGCCTGGTCGAACTGCAGAAGCTCAGCCACGACCGGACCGAACTGGTCACCCGGGCGATCCAGCCGTGCCTGTGGCTGGTGATCTTCGGTACGACGTTCACCCGGATCCGGGCCATCCCCACCGGGGACGTGCCCTACCTGGACTACCTCGCGCCGGGCGTGCTGGCCCAGTCCGCCCTGTTCGTGTCCATCTTCTACGGCATCCAGATCATCTGGGAGCGGGACGCCGGGGTGCTGGCCAAGCTCATGGTCACGCCGACGCCGCGCTCCGCGCTGGTCACCGGGAAGGCGTTCGCGGCCGGCGTGCGCGCGCTGGCCCAGGCGGTGGTGGTGTTCGTGCTGGCCCTCGTGCTCGGCGTGCACCTGACTATGAACCCGTTGCGCCTGGCCGGCGTGGTGGTGGTCGTGCTGCTGGGCGCGGCCTTCTTCTGCTGCCTGTCCATCACGATCGCGGGGCTGGTGCTGTCCCGGGACCGGATGATGGGCATCGGCCAGGCGATCATGATGCCGCTGTTCTTCGCCTCCAACGCGCTGTACCCGGTGGCGCTGATGCCCGGCTGGCTCCAGGTCATCAACCACGTGAACCCGCTCAGCTACCAGGTTGAGGCGCTGCGCGGGCTGCTCCTCGGGGTGCCCGCCCGGCTGCCGCTGGACTTCAGCGTCCTGGCCGGCGCCACCGTCCTGGCCATCGCCGGTGCCTCCGCGTTCCTGGCCCGCCTGGCCCGCTGACCCCGGGCTGCCCGTTCCGGGGGTCCGCCCCGCGCCGGGCGGCGCCGCCCGGGCCGGCAAGCCCCGGGTCAGGGGCGTTCCACGCGGCCGGAGTCGCGGGAGCGTTCGGCGGCGGCCAGGACCGCCACCACCTCGCGGCCGAACCGCACCCCGCACGGGTGGTCGGTACGGCGGGCGGCGGCGTCCGCGATCAGGGCGTCGATCGCCGCGCCGAAGGCCGCGACCGAGGTGCGGTCCCCGGCCGGTACCCGGGCCAGGCCGCGCTCGCCGAAGAACACGAACTCGCGCTCGGTGGCGGCGGGCGGGGCGTCCAGGGTCAGCGACATGGTGCCGGCCGCTCCGGAGGCGTGGCGTAGCAGCACGTGGGTGGTGTCGCGGGGGCCCCGCACCGCGCAGACCTCGGCCACCGGGCCGAGGATCGGCAGGATCACCGCCAGGGCGTGCGGGCCGATGTCCCACAGCCCGCCCTTGTGGCGCCGCCACGGCGACTCGGCGTACGGGTTGCCGGGCTGGAAGATGGCGGCGAACTGGTTCGCGCTCACCCCGTCCCACGGGCCGTTGGCCACGCAGTCGGCGATGAACGCCTCGACCGCGGGCTGGAAGCGGCGGGTGAAGAACACCACCGAGGCCAGTCCGTTGCGCTCGGTGGCGGCCACGACCCGGTCCGCGGCCTCGACGGTCAGCGCGACCGGCTTGTCCAGCAGCAGGTGCCGGCCCGCCTCGGCGGCCCGGGCGGCCAGGTCGGCCTGCACGTCCGGCGGGAGCGCGATGGCGACCGCGTCCACGTCCTCGAACAGGGCCTCGGGGCGGTCGTAGGCGCGGGCGCCGTACCGCGCCGCCAGCGCGCCGGCCTTCTCCGCCGAGCGGCCCCACACCCCGACCAGGTCCGCCTCCGGGTGCGCGGCCAGCGCCCTGCCCTGCGTCTCGGCGGCCCAGTACCCGGTGCCGAGCAGTCCGAATTTCATCACGGGACCCTATCCCGGCTGCGGTTCTGGCCGGCCGGCGGGACGATGGCGGGGTGGGTGAGATCCTCGTCGGCACGGCCTCCTGGACCGACCGGACGCTGCTCGCCTCCGGCTGGTACCCGGAAACGGCCAACACCCCCGAGAAGCGGCTGAACTACTACGCGCGGCGGTTTCCGCTCGTGGAGGTCGACTCCACGTATTACTCGCCGCCGGCCGAGCAGACCACCAGGCTGTGGGCGCAGCGCACGCCCGCGCACTTCGTCTTCAACATCAAGGCGTTCAGCCTGCTGACCGGGCACCCCACCAAGGTCTCCGCGCTGTACAAGGATCTCCGCCCGGAGACGGACAAGAGGAACATCTACCCGGACGCGCTGCCGCCGCAGGCGTACGAGGAGGTCTGGACCCGGTTCCTGTCCGCCCTGGACCCGCTGGTGGCGGCCGGCAAGCTGGGCGTGATCCTGTTCCAGTTCCCGCCCTGGTTCACCATCCGGCGGGCGAACAAGGAGTACCTCATCGAGGTGCGGAACCGGTGCAGCCCGCTGCGGGTGGCGGTGGAGTTCCGCAACGCCACCTGGTTCGACGGGGACAACCGCGCGGAGACGATGGAGTTCCTGCGCCGCCACGACCTGCCGTACGTGGTGGTCGACATGCCGCAGGGGTACAGGTCGTCGGTGCCGCCGGTGGTGGAGGCCACCTCGGACCTGGCCGTCGTCCGTTTCCACGGGCACAGCGACAAGTGGAACAGCCGTGACATCTACGAGCGCTTCGGCTACGAGTACAGCGAGCGTGAACTGAAGGACTGGGCGCCCAGGCTGCGCGCGCTCGGCGACGCGACCGGCCAGACACACGTGCTGCTGAACAACTGCTACGCGGATTACGCGCAGCGCAATGCGAGCACCCTCGTCGACCTGTTGACGGACTGAGGCGGTACCGAGGTACTACCGGGACTGAGTACCCGGGTATCACGACGGCGGCCGATCTTGCCTCGTACCCTGGTCCGGTGAGCGGTAGCGGGGCCTGGCGGTCCCTGGTGACGGTGGTGACGGGCGACGACCCGCCGCTCTCGCCGCCCGCCGGCCGGTTGCGCCGGGTGCGGGCCGCGCTGCCGACGGTCATGCCGATCGTGGCGTTCCTGCTGTCGCTGGCGACCCTGGCCGACGTGCGGGCGCGGATGAGCACTGCCGGGGTGATCGCGTCCGTGGTCGGGGTGGCGTCGCTGGGCCTGCTGCCCCGCCGCACCCTGCTGGCCTGGCGCGTCTGCATCGCGGCCGCGCTCGCGGTCAGCCTGTTCGACCGGCCGGGACCGTGGCTGACGTTCCCCTGGAGCGCCGGGCACCTCATCGCGCTGCTCGCCATCCTGGTCGCGGTGGGGTTCCGGCACGACCTGGCGGTGCTGCTGTGGGTGGGCGCCAGCACCGCGCTGCTGTTCCTGCTGTTCGTGGCCCCGGGCAACGGGCCGGGCATGGTGCTGCTGGTGGCGGTGCTGCTGGCGGTGCCCTACCTGGTCTCGCGGCGGGCGTCGGCGCAGCGGCGACTGGCGCAGGAGGAGGAGCGCTCGGCGCTGCTGACCGAGCGGGCCCGGATCGCCCGGGAGTTGCACGACGTGGTCGCGCACCACATGTCGATGATCGCGGTGCGGGCGGAGACGGCACCGTACCGGCTGGCCGGGGCGCAGTTGCCGGAGCCGGTGCGCACCGAGTTCGCGGAGATTGCCGTGGCGGCGCGCCGGTCGCTGACCGAGACGCGGCGGCTGCTCGGGGTGCTGCGCAGCGAGGCGGACGACACCGCGCCGACGGCACCCCAGCCCGGCCTGGACGACCTGCCGGCGCTGGCCGAGTCGGCGCGCGACGCCGGGGCCGTGGTGACCCTGGAGACGGAGGGCGACCTGACCGGCCTGCCGGCGGGGGTGGACGTGTCGGCGTACCGGATCGTGCAGGAGGCGCTGTCGAACGTGGCCCGGCACGCCGCGGGCGCCCCGGTCCGGGTGGTGGTGTGCCGCGACGGCGACCGGCTGGAGATCCGGGTCGTCAACGGCCCGGGGCGGCCGGGTCCGGCCGGCGGTGGCGCCGGGCACGGCCTGCGCGGGATGCGCGAGCGGGTGTCCATGCTGGAGGGCCAACTGATCGCCACGCCGACCGGTGACGGCGGCTTCGAGGTGCACGCGCTGCTGCCGACGACACCGGGACCGGCGACGTCAGGGCCGGCGGGCGCGTGATCCGGGTCCTGCTCGTCGACGACCAGGCGATGGTCCGGGAGGGCTTCGGTGCGCTGCTGACGGCGCAGCCCGACATCGTGGTGGTCGGCGACGCCGAGAACGGAGCGCGGGGCGTCGCGCTGGCCCGGGAGCGGGACCCGGACGTGGTGCTGATGGACGTGCGGATGCCGGTGCTGGACGGGCTGGCGGCGACCGAGCGGATCCTGGCCACGGCGCCCGGCGCCCACCGGCCCCGGGTGCTCATGCTCACCACGTTCGACCTGGACGAGTACGTGTTCACCGCGCTGCGCGCCGGGGCGAGCGGGTTCCTGCTCAAGGACGCGCCGGCCGCGGAACTGGTGCACGCGGTACGGGTGGTGGCGGCCGGGGACGCGCTGCTGGCGCCCTCGGTGACCAGGCGCCTCATCGCGGACTACGCCGCGCGCGGCCGGGCACAGCGCCCGCGCCGGGTGCCGGAACTGGCCTCGCTGACCCCGCGCGAGTTGGACGTGCTCCGGCTGGTCGCGCGTGGACAGTCCAATCAGGAGATAGCGGCCGGCTTGGTGCTCGCGGAGCAGACCGTCAAGACGCACGTCAGCCGGGTCCTCACCAAGCTGGACCTGCGGGACCGGGCGCAGGCGGTCGTGGTCGCCTACGAGAGTGGGCTGGTGAACCCGGGGGAGTAGCACCCCGGTACGGGGTCGGATGACCACCGTGGAGCGACGCGCCGGCCGGTACCCGCTCCATAACTTGCCCGGTCATGAGGACCTGGCTCGCGCGGCTGCTGGCCGCGTCCCTGCTTCTGACGGCGCTGCGCCCGGTGGCGGCGTTCGCGCCCGCGCCGGTGCCGGCCCCGCTGCCCGGGGTCGCCGGCTGGCTGGCCGACCCGTCCCGCCCGGACCCGGCCACCACCGCGCCGGCCGAGGCAGCCCGGTACTTGGCCGGCCTGTCGCCGGCCGAGCGGGCTTCGCTGGTGGCCGGGTTCCCCGGGGTGGTCGGCAACCTCGACGGGGCCCCGGTCGCGTTGCGGTACGCGGCCAACGCGGCGGCGGGGCCGCAGGTGCTCGCGTACGATCCGCGCGGGGACGGGCGCCGGGTCCAGGTGGTCGGGGACCTGGCCACCGCCGACCGGGTCGCCGTGCTGATCCCGGGCGTGGACACCACCGCCGCGAACTTCGCCACCGGGCTCGGCGGCGTGCTGCGGCGTGCCCCGCAGTGGCAGGCCGAGCAGGTGTGGGGCGCCGCGGGGGACCCGGGGCTCGCGGTGGTCGCCTGGCTCGGGTACGACCCGCCGGAGGGGATCGGGTTGGCCGCCGTCCGCTCGGACCGGGCCGTCGCCGGCGCCGAGGCGCTGCTGCGCTTCCTGGCCGGCCTGGCCGCGGTCCGGCCGTCCGCCTCCGTCGTCCTCATCGGACACAGCTACGGGACGCTGGTGCTGGCGCACGCGGCCGGCCGACTGCCGGCGAGCGTGACCGATCTGGTCCTGCTGGGCAGTCCCGGCATGGACGGTGCCGACGCCGACGCGCTGGGCCACCACGCGGGCCGCGACGCCCGGGTCTGGACCGGCAGCGCCCCCGGCGACTGGACCCGCTGGCTGCCGGACCTTCGGCTGCTCGGCCTCGGCCACGGCACCAACCCGGCGCGGACCTGGTTCGGCGGAAACCGCCTCGACACCGACGGCGTGGCGGGGCACGACGGGTACTTCGTACCGGGCACCCCGTTCATGCGTGAGCTGGCGGCCATCGTGGCCGACCCGGCCGCGGCCGCCGGGCCGCGGTGATCCGGTCTACCAGGCGCCCTCCGCGACCCCGTCCAGGTTCTCCTCGCGGCCGACCTCGTTGGCGCCGGTGCGGGCGCCCTCCCGCAGCCGGCCCGGGTCGACCTCGCGCTCCGGGTGGCGGCGCAGGTACTCCGCCTCCAGCTCCGCCATCCGCCGGTTGTTGTTGACCAGCGAATCGGACGAGCCGAACCGGAGGGTGTCGGTGCGCCTGGTGTGCACACTGGACAGTTCGCGCACCAGGGCGTCGTCGGACAGCTCGGGCGTCGGCACGCCGAGCCCGATGTCCGGTGTCGTCGGGTCCATCGGGGGTTACCTCCTCCGCGTCAGTTCGGGCCCGTCCGGCCGGTCGTCGAGGGCCGCAGCCGCCGGCCCAGCTCGGTGTCCGGGTCCGGGTCCCGGTCGCCGGTGGGCGGCTCGTCGTCGAGGTCCAGGCCGCCCTCGGCGGGGCCGCCCGCCACCCCGGGCGCGTGCCCGAAGGCCGCCTCGGCGCCCGCGTCGCTGCCCGTCACGTCGTCGGTCTGCCCCTCGCCCGCGGAGGTGGCCACCGCCTTGTCCAGTTCGCTGAGCGGCAGCCGCCGCTCGTCCCGCCAGACGCCGTCGGATTGGTCGCTCATGACATAGGCCCTACCCGTGGCGGGTGGGCCCAAACGCGGTGAGGGGCCCCTCACCGCACGTTGGCCGGTGGGTTACGGCGCCGGGCGGTTCACCTCGCCGCGCCACGCGCCGGTCTCGGTGCCGCGCGCCTCGATGAACTCCTTGAACCGGGTCAGGTCGCCCTTCACCCGCACCTTGAGCAGACCGACCTTGTCGCCGACCCGCTCGATGATGCCCTCCGGGTCCACCTCCACCCGGGTGGTGACCCGGGTGTGCCCGTCGTCCAGGCGCTGGAACGTCACCATGCCGTTGTGCTTCGTGCCGCCGGTGGAGGTCCAGGCCACCCGCTCGTCCGGGATCTGCTCGGTGATCTGGGCGTCGAACTCGCGCTTGACGCCGGCGAGCTCGACCTCCCAGTGCGTCATCGTGTCGGACGTCTGCTCGATCCGCTTCACGCCCTCCATGAACCGGGGGAACTCCTCGAACTGGGTCCACTGGTCGTATGCGGTGCGCACCGGGACGGCGACGTCCACCGATTCGACGACAGAACTCATGACTCGACCATCCCTTCGTCGGGTTACCAGCGGTGGGTCTCGTTGGCGTGTCCGAGCGCCGCCCAGACCTCCGCCACCGTGCGGTAGTGGCGGTCCTCGGGCAGCCGGTCCAGCAGCGCCAGCACCCGGTCGGGTGCCTTCCGCTCGCGGGCCGCGGCCCGCAGGCCGGCGGCGTCGCCGGGCCAGTCCGACATCGGCAGGAAACGACCCAGCTCGCTGCGCTGCTCGACCTCCTCGGCCGTCATGCCGGCCGGTGCGCTGCCGCGCCGCTCGCCGTCCGGGATCAGGGTGGCCTCCGGCTGGTCGTCGCCGGCGGGCTCCGGCTCGTGCCACTCCTCGGCCCGGGCGCCGGCGGGCGCGTTGCCCTGCGTCTGCCCGCGCACCTCGGCGGCCATCTGCTCGTCCACCCGCGGTCCGTGCTTGCTGCTACCCCGTTCCATGCCTGTTGTGCCTACCCGGGCGCCGCCCACTCAAACGCCGGCGGCCGGCTCCCTGGTCGGCAGGACCGGCTCGCCGGCCCGGATCCGCCGGCCGCGCTGGAGTTCCGCGTTGACCTCGACACCGAGCAGTACCGCGCAGTTGGACAGGTACAACCGGACCAGGAACGCGGCCACCGCGCCGAGGCTGCCGTAGGTGGCGTTGTACGAGCCGAAGTTGGCCACGTAGAGACCGAAGCCGACCGAGACGGCGGCCCAGCAGATCAGGGCGACCGCGCCGCCGATGGTCAGCCACCGGAACCGGGGCCGCCGGACGTTGGGCGTGACCCAGAACAGCAGCGACAGCAGCACACCCAGCACGAGAACCAGCACCGGCCACTTGCCGGCGCTCCACACCTGGCGCGGGGTGTCGCCCAGGCGCAGCGCGTCGCCCATCGCGTCGGTGACCGGCCCGCTGACGACCAGCACCAGCGCGACCACCGCCATCAGCACCAGGGCGATCCCGGTCAGCCCGAGCTGGAGCGGGCGCAGCTTGTAGAACGGGCGGTCCTCATCGACCTCGTACACCGCGTTCGAGGCCCGGGTGAACGCGCCGACGTACCCGGAGGCGGACCACAGCGCACCGAGCAGACCGAAGCTCAGCAGCACCTTCGCGGAATTCTTCGCCAGCACGACCGCGCGGATCGGGTCCCGCAGGTTGCTCACCACGCCGCCGGGGACGAGCTGGCCGGCGAGATCCATCAGGGCGTCCAAGTGCCGGACCAGCGCGCCGGGGGAGGCGTCCGTCCGTCGTGCCCTCGGCGTTGCCATCCGCGCCTCCCGCCATCCACCGCGTCCCGGATACCCCATACGTACCATCCGGAAACGTCGCGCGAGCGCTTATGCCGGCCCAGCCGGGTCGTTCGTCAACCGGGTACGCCGATGTGCACCGCCTTCGTCGCGGTCATCTCGTCCAGCAGTTCCGGGCCGTAGCCGTACCCGGAGCCGCTGCCCCGCCGCGGGTGCGCCGCGCCGCCCGGCGCCCCACCGAACACCGAGTTCACCTTCACCGTGCCGACCGGCAGCTCCCGCCAGGCGCGCTGCGCGTTGGCCATCGAGCCGGTCAGCACCGTGGCGGCCAGCCCGTACGGCGACCGGGCGGCCCGGGTCAGCGCCTCGTCGAAGTCGTCCACCACGACCACCGGCGCCACCGGTCCGAAGGTCTCCTCCCGGACCACCGCCATGTCGTCGGTGCACGCGGTGAGCACGGTCGCCGGGTAGAACGCCCCCGACCCGTCCGGCACCTCGCCGCCGGTCACCGGTCGGGCGCCGTCCCGCATCGCCGCGGCGACCTGCGCGTGCACCGCGTCGCGCAGCCGTCGGTCCACCAGCGGGCCCAGATCCGTGCCGGGATCCATGCCCGGGCCCATCGTCAACGCCGCCGCCCGCTCGGCCAGCTCCGCGATGAACGGCTCCGCCACCGCGCGCAGCACGTAGATCCGCTCCACCGCCACGCAGATCTGCCCCGCGTTCGCGAACGCGCCCAGCGCCGCCTGCCCCGCCGCCCAGCCCGGGTCCACGTCGGCGGCCACGATCAGCGGGTCGCTGCCGCCGTTCTCCAGCAGCGCCTTCGCGCCGCTCAGGGCGCACGCCGCCGCGATGGAGCGGCCGGTCTCGGTCGAGCCCACGTGCGCCACCACGTCCACGTCGGCGCCGGCCAGCGCCGCACCGGCCGCGCCGTCCCCGGTCACCAGCGACAGCACCCCGGGCGGCAGGTGCGCGGCCAGCAGCCGGGCCAGCGCGTGCCCCGCCGCCGGGGTCCGCTCGCTCGGCTTGTAGACCACCGCGTTGCCGGTCACCAGCGCCGCGCCGAGCAGGCCGCAGGAGACCGCCACCGGGTCGTTCCACGGCGTGATCGCCGCGACCACGCCGCGCGGTTCGTACACCATCAGGTCCGTCGCGCCGAACCCGCCGGCCAGCAAGCGGCCGCGGTGCAGCGGCCCCAGCTCCGCGTACTGGCGCAGCGTGCCCACCCCGGCCGCCACCCCGCCGCGGGCGTCACCGATCGGCTTGCCCATCTCCCGGGTGACCAGTTCGGCGAGGTGGTCCGCCGCCGCGGCCACCGCGTCCGCCGCCGCGTGCAGCGCGGCCGCCCGCGCGGCGGGTGCCGTGCGCGCCCACTCCCGTGACGCCTCCCGGGCGCACTTCACGGCACCCTCCACGTCGGCCGGCGTGGCCACCGGCGCCCGGCTGACCGGGCTGTCGTCCGCCGGGTCGGTCACCGTCAACCAGCGCTGCGCGGCGCCGGTACCCCACTGGCCCGCGATAAGCTGTTCCACCTCGTACATGGGCGGCACCATGCCCGTGGCCGATGCGGCGAAACGTTTCCGGCGGGTGGTACGGGGGTACGGCGGCGCAGATGGGTGCGGCGGACGCGGTCGTGATCGGTGCGGGGCACAACGGGCTGGTGGCCGCCAACCTGCTCGCCGACGCCGGCTGGGAGGTACAGGTCCTCGAGGCGGCCGGCGCGCCCGGCGGCGCGGTCCGCTCCGGCACCGTCACCGCCTCCGGTTACCTCTCCGACCTGTACAGCGCCTTCTACCCGCTCGCCGTCGCGTCCCCGGTCCTGCGCGCGCTGCGGCTCACCGACCACGACCTGCGCTGGCGGCACGCCCCCGACGTCCTGGCCCACCTGTTCCCGGACGGCCGGGCCGCGGTCCTGAACCGGGACCCGGTGCGCACCGCCGAGTCCGTCGCCGCCTTCGCGCCCGGCGACGACGAGCGCTGGCTCGCCGCGTACGCGCAATGGCGGGAGGTGTCGGAGAAGCTGCTCGACGCGCTGTTCACCCCGTTCCCGCCGGTGCGGGCGGGGGTGGCCCTGCTGCGCGGCCTGCGCACGGCGGGCGCCCTGCGGCTGGCCCGCCGGGTGGTGCTGCCGGCGCGCGCGTTCGCCGACGAACTGTTCAGCGGCGAGGGCGCCCAACTGCTGCTGGAGGGGTGCGCCATGCACACCGACCTGTCGCCCCGGGACGCCGCCGGCGGAATCTTCGGCTGGCTGCTCGTCGGGCTCGGCCAGCAGTACGGCTTCCCGGTCCCCGAGGGCGGCGCGTACAGGATCACTCAGGCGCTGGTCGACCGCCTGCTCGCCCGCGGCGGCCGCATCGAGTACGGCGCCCGCGCCGAACGCGTCCCCGTCATCCGGGGCGCCGCCGCCGGCGTGCTCACCGCCGACGGCCGCCGCTGGCGGGCCCGGCGCGCCGTCCTCGCCGACGTCCCCGCCCCCGCCCTGTACCTCGACCTGGTCGGCGCGCAGTACCTGCCGCCCCGGTTGGCCGAGGACCTGGACCACTTCCGCTGGGACGGCTCCACCGTCAAAATCGACTGGGCGCTCTCCGCCCCCGTCCCCTGGCGCACCCCGGCCGTCGCCGGCGCCGGCACCGTCCACCTCGGCGTGGACCGCGCCGGCCTCGACGACTACGCCGCCGACCTGGCCCGCGACCAGGTCCCCCGCCGCCCCTTCCTGCTCACCGGCCAGATGACCACCGCCGACCCGACCCGTTCACCGGCCGGCACCGAGTCCATGTGGGCCTACACCCACCTCCCGCACCGCCCCACCTGGTCCGCCCAGGACGTGCTGGAGCACGTCGACCGGATCGAGGCCACCATGGAGGACGCCGCACCCGGCTTCGCCGCCCTCGTCGCCGGCCGCCACATCGCCGGCCCCGCCGACCTGGAGCAGGAGAACCCGAGCCTGGTCGCCGGCGCCCTCGGCGGCGGCACCTCCGCCGCCTACCAGCAGCTCTTCCTCCGCCCGATCCCCGGCCTCGGCCGCGCCGACACCCCCGTCGACCGCCTGTACCTGGCAAGCTCGTCGGCCCATCCCGGCGGCGGAGTGCACGGCGCCCCCGGCGCGAACGCCGCCCGCGCCGCCCTCTCCCGCAACCGCCTGCTCACCGGCCCCCTCTACCGCGCCGCCCTGGCGACCGCCCACCGCAGCATCTACGCCAGCTAGTCTCGCGGGCAGTGGCTGAGCGGTGACACCCACGCGCCAGCGCCCACCACGCGCCGCCACCGTAGCGGCACTACCGCGTCACGAGGGCTTCGGGCCGCGGTGGACGGCGAAGTCGGCGAGGCGGCGGAGGGACTCGCGGTTGCGGCCGTGCAGGACGAGGTCGTTGATCTTTGTGCGGAGCCACTGGAGCGGGCCGGCGGCGAACTCCTCGGACATGGTGACGCGGGTGCGGCCGCCGTCGAAGGCGGCGAGGCTGATGTGGATGACGGCCTCGCCCAACGGCCAGAAGCGGGCGCGCATGAGCAGGCGGCGGCCGTTGTCATGCTCAAGGACGACGGTGTGGTCCCGGATGGACAGCGGCCACGGGCCGACCTTGTGGTGGATGCGGGAGCCGGTGGTGGGCCAGCCGGGGTCGACGTCGCGGATGTGTGCCGTGCCGACCACCCAGTCGCTGTAGGACCAGCCGTCGGCGAGCACGTGCCACACGCGCTCCGGAGGTGCGTCGACGATCTGCTCCGTCACGGCCACGCGGCGCTGGTACCCGGGTCCTGGTCAGCTAATCGGGCCGGTGGGCGGCGAGTACTGGATCATGGGGATAATGCATCCGCCCAGCCCGGAGGCCCGTCGCGACACGCCGGTGCCGCGGCAGGTGATGTTTAGCATTTCCCGGCCCGGGCACCCGTAGCTCGTGTTGCAGCCGCCGCCGGACCAGACTCGCCCGGGCGCCGAACCGGGCGCGCGCCCGGCCGTGCTGCTCGACGCAGTCCTGTTCGAGGCCGTCCTGTTCGACCGGGACGGCACCCTCATCGAGGACGTGCCCTACAACGGCGACCCGGACCTGGTCCGGCCGGTGCCCGGCGCCCGCGCGGCGCTGGATCGGCTGCGCGCCGCCGGGCTGCGCCTCGGCGTGGTGACCAACCAGTCCGGACTGGCCGGGGGACGGTTCACCGAGGACGACCTGGCGCGGGTGAACGCCCGGGTGGAGGAACTGCTCGGCCCGTTCGACACCTGGCAGGTGTGCCCGCACGACGGCGATGCCGGATGCGCGTGCCGCAAGCCGGCGCCGGGGCTCGTCCTGGCCGCCGCGGCGGCGCTCGGAACCCGGCCGGACCGGTGCGTGGTGGTCGGTGACATCGGCCGGGACATGGCCGCCGCGGGGGCGGCGGGAGCCACCGGCATCCTGGTGCCCACGGAGGTCACCAGGGCGGAGGAGGTGGCCGCGGCGCCCGCCGTGGCCGGCGATCTCGATGCCGCGGCCGGGTTGATCCTCCGCCGGCAGCGGATACTCAAACCGGCGACCGGAAGCGTGGGGGCGGGGCACGGGCACCGTCCCCGCACCTTGCTCGCCGTGCGCGCCGACTCGGCGGGCGACGTGCTGGTCACCGGGCCGGCGATCCGGGCCCTCGCGGCCGGCGCGGACCGGGTGGTGCTGCTGTGTGGGCCGCGCGGCCGGGCGGGTGCGGAGCTGCTGCCCGGCGTCGACGAGATCATCGAGCACCGGCTGCCGTGGATCGACCCCGATCCCGAGCCGGTGCGCCGCCACGGGATGGAGGCGCTGATCGACCGGCTGGCCGCGGTGCGGGCGGACGGGGCGGTGGTGTTCACCTCGTTCCACCAGTCGGCGCTGCCGCTGGCCGTGCTGCTGCGCATGGCCGGGACGCCGCGGGTCGCGGCGATCAGCGACGACTACCCCGGCACGCTGCTGGACGTGCGGCACCGCGTGCCGCTCGGCATCCCCGAGGCGGAGCGGGCGCTGTCGCTGGCGGTGGCGGCCGGGTACCCGCTGCCGCCGAACGACGACGGGCGGCTGCGCCTGCGCGCCGACCGCACCCTGGACCGCATGCCGCCCGGCGAGGCCGCCGAGCCGGGTTTCGTGGTCGTGCACCCGGGCGCCAGCGTCGCCGCCCGGGCCTGCCCGCCCGATCGGTGCGGGGAGATCGTCGCCGCGCTGGCGGCGGCCGGGCACCGGGTGCTGGTCACCGGCGGGCCGGGGGAGCGCCGGCTGACCGCCTCGGTGGCCGCGCGCGGCGGCATCGACCTGGGCGGGCGCACCGACATGGGTCAGCTCGCCGGGGTCATCGCGCGGGCGTCCTGCCTGGTGGTCGGCAACACCGGGCCGGCGCACCTGGCGGCGGCGACCGGCACCCCGGTGGTGAGCCTGTTCGCCCCCACCGTCCCGTTCGGACAGTGGGGGCCGTACCGGGTGCCCTGGGTCCGGCTCGGCGACGCCACCGCGCCCTGCCGCCACACCAGGGCGTCGACCTGCCCGGTCGCGGACCATCCCTGCCTGTCCAGGGTGGACCCCGCCGAGGTGGTGGCGGCCGTGCACCGGTTGGCGCACCGGATGCCCCAGCAGGCGCTGGAGGAGGTCGCGTGAACATCCTGCTGTGGCACGTCCACGGCTCGTGGACGACGGCGTTCGTGCAGGGCAAGCACCGGTACCTGGTGCCCGTCACCCCGGACCGCGGCCCGTACGGGCTGGGCCGCGCGCGTACCTACCCGTGGCCGGAGACGGTGGTCGAGGTGACGCCGGGCGGGCTGGCCAACGCCGACATCGACCTGGTCATCCTGCAGCGCCCCGAGGAGGAGGATCTGGTCCACGCGTGGACCGGGCGGACCTTCCCCACCGTGTACGTGGAGCACAACACACCCAAGGGTGCGGTGCCCGAGACCCGCCACCCGATGGCGAACCGGGACGACGTGCTGCTGGTGCACGTCACCGACTTCAACGCGCTGATGTGGAACGCGGGCGGTACCCGGACCGCCGTCGTGGACCACGGCATCTGCCCGCCGGCCGCCTCCTGGACCGGCGACCTGCACCGGCTCGGGATGGCCGCCAACGAGCCGGTCCGCCGGCTCCGCGTGCTCGGCGCCGATCTGCTGCCCCGGTTCGCGGCGGTGGCGCCGGTCGACGTGTACGGCCTGGGCGTGACCGGCCTGCCGGGCCGGCTGGGCCTGCCACCCGAACGGCTCGCCGTGTACGACGACCCCACCCAGGCGCAGATGCACGCCCAACTGGCGCGGCGCCGCCTGTACCTGCACCTGCCCCGCTGGACCTCGCTCGGGCTGAGCCTGATCGAGGCGATGGCGATGGGCATGCCGGTGGTGGGGCTGGCCACCACCGAGGCGGTGGTCGCCGTGCCGCCGGACGCCGGGGTGCTGGCCACGAAGGTCGACACCCTGGTCGAGGCGGCCGAGTGGCTGCTGCACGACGAGGCGGCGGCCCGCCGGCTCGGCGCCCGCGCGCGGCGGGTGGCGCGGGGCCGCTACGGGCTGGACCGATTCCTGGCCGACTGGGACCGCATTGTGGAGGAGGAGAGATGCGCATCGCGATGATTTCTGAGCACGCGAGTCCCCTTGCCGAACTCGGCGGGGTGGACGCGGGCGGGCAGAACCTGCACGTCGCCGACCTGTCGACGGCGTTGGCAGACCTCGGCCACGAGGTGCGCATCTACACCCGCCGGGACGCGGAGGACCAGCCGGTCGCCCAGCCGATGGGCGACGGGGTCAGCGTGGTCAACGTGCCCGCCGGCCCGGCCCGGTACGTGCCGAAGGACCTGCTGCTGCCGCACATGAAGGAGTTCGGCGACTGGGTCGGCGAGCACTGGCGGGACGACAACTGGCAACCGGACGTCACCCACGCCCACTTCTGGATGAGCGGGCTGGCCGCGATCGCCGCGAGCCGGCCGATCGGGGTGCCGGTGGTGCAGACGTTCCACGCGCTCGGCTCGGTGAAGCGGCGCCACCAGGGCGCCATGGACACCAGCCCGCGGCTGCGCATCGGGTACGAGCGGGCCATCGGCGGCGCCGTCGACCGGGTCGTCGCCCAGTGCCAGGACGAGGTGCGGGAGCTGATCCGGCTCGGCGTGCCGCGCACCCGGATCAGCCTGATCCCGTCCGGGGTCGACGCCGAGCGGTTCACCCCGGACGGTCCGGCGCAGACGCGCGACCCGGACCGGCCGGTGATTCTCTCGGTGGGGCGGATGGTCGAGCGCAAGGGCTTCGCGGACGTGATCCGGGCGATGCGGGTGGTGCCGAACGCCGAGTGCGTCATCGTCGGCGGTCCACCCGGCGCCGAGCTGGGTCGGGACCCGGTCGCCAAGGGACTGCAGGCGCTGGCCGCCGAGTGCGACGTGGCGAACCGGGTGCGGCTGGTCGGCGCGGTGCCCCGCGAGGACATGCCGCGCTGGTACCGCTCGGCCGACGTGCTCGCCAGCGCCGCCTGGTACGAGCCGTTCGGGCTGACCCCGCTGGAGGCGATGGCCTGCGGCGTGCCGGTGGTCGCCAGCGCCGTGGGCGGGATGCTGGACACGGTCGTGGACGGGCTGACCGGCACGCTGGTGTCGCCGCGCGACCCGCGGGCGCTGGGCAAGGCGCTGCGCCGGCTGGTGGACGACCGGGTGCGCCGCCTGGCGTACGGCACCGCCGCCCTGGACCGGGCCCGCAGCTGCTACTCGTGGAAGCGGGCGGCTACCCAACTGTCCTCGGTGTACGCCTCGCTGTGCCGGCTGCGCCGGCCGACCGGCGCGGTCGCCTGATGGGCGGGCAGCGGCAGACTCTCCTGGACGACCACGTCGACGCGCTGGCCGCCGCCCTGGGCCCGTTCCGCCGCTCGGCGCCGCTGCTGGCGCGCTGGGGCACGGCGCTGGCCTGGACGGTGGGTCAGGGCGGGCGGCTGCTGGTCGCCGGCAACGGTGGCAGCGCGGCGGAGGCGCAGCATTTGGCCGCCGAACTGGTGGGCAAGCTGCGTGACGACCGGCCGGCGCTGTCCGCGATCGCGCTGCACGCCGAGACCTCCTCGCTGACCGCGATCGCCAACGACTACGGGTACGCCGAGGTGTTCGCCCGGCAGGTGCGCGCCCATGGCCGGCCGGACGACGTACTGCTGCTGATCTCCAGCAGTGGCCGCAGCGCGAACCTGCTGGCCGCCGCGGCGGCCGCTGCCGAGCTGGGGATGCGCCGCTGGGCGTTCACCGGGCCGGCGCCGAACCCGCTGGCGTCCGCGTGCGACGAGGCGCTGACGGTGCCGTCCACCGACGGGCAGGTGGTGCAGGAACTGCACCTGGTCGCGGCGCACGTGCTGTGCGAGCAGGTCGAGGTGGCACTGCCCACGGTGCTCGGCCTGATTCGGTCCTATTCGGAAGCGCGGGTTGTCCCGTGAGCGGGAGGCGGACTCTGTGAGCGGGCCGCTGGTGGTGATCGGGGATGTCCTGCTGGACCGGGACGTTGACGGGACCGTGGATCGGCTCTGCCCGGACGCCCCGGCGCCGGTGCTCGCCGAGCGATCCAGTGTGGACCGACCTGGCGGGGCCGGGCTCGCCGCGCTCCTGGCCGCCGGGCGGGGGCACGACGTGGCGCTGGTGACGACGCTGGGCGACGACGAGCCGGCGGTCCGCCTGCGCGAGCTGCTGGCCGCCGCGGGGGTGCAGGTGTGTGCGCTGCCGACCCGGCGCCCGACGGCGGAGAAGATCCGGCTGCGGGCGAACGGCCGGGTGCTGGTCCGGCTGGACCGGGGCGGCGACGGGTCCGCCGCGCCGCGCCGGGTGCCGGCACACGTGATCGAGCTGCTGCGTTCGGCGTCGGCGGTGCTCGTCAGCGACTACGGGCGGGGGACCGCCCGGTCGGAGCCGCTGCGGGCCGCGCTCGCCGACCCGGCGGTGCCGGTCGTCTGGGACCCGCACCCGCGCGGCCCCGAGCCGACGCCGGGCGCCCGGCTGGTCACCCCGAACGAGGCGGAGCTGCGGCGGTTGACCGACGCGGACGGCGGGCTGCGGCTGGCGGCGGCGGCGCGGGGCGCCGCGGAGCTGCGCCGGCGGTGGCGGGCCGGCGCGGTGGCCGTGACGATGGGCGCGGACGGCGTGCTGCTCAGCCACGCCGGCCCGACCCCGCTGGTGGTGCCGACCCCGTTCCGGGCCACCGGAGACGCCTGCGGCGCGGGCGACCGGTTCGCCTCGGCGGCGGCGGTGGCGCTGGCCGGCGGCGCCCTGGTCTCGGAGGCGGTGGAGGGCGCGGTCACCGAGGCCACGGACTTCGTGGCGGTCGGGGGCGCGGCGGCGGTCCGGGTGGACGCGTCCGCGGCCGAGCGCGCCGAGGACCGCCCGGACGACGCGGCTGACCTGGTGGAGCGGGTCCGCGCCCGGGGTGGGACGGTGGTCGCCACCGGCGGCTGCTTCGACCTGGTGCACGCCGGGCACGTCGCCACCCTGGAGGCGGCCCGCCAGCTCGGCGACTGCCTGGTCGTCTGCCTCAACTCGGACGCCAGCGTGGCCGCCCTGAAGGGTCCCGAGCGCCCGGTCGTCCCGCAGGCGGACCGGGTGCGGCTGCTGGCCGCGCTGGGCTGCGTCGACGCGGTGGTGGTGTTCGACGAGTCGACGCCGCACGCGGTGCTTTCCCGGCTGCGCCCGGACGTGTGGGTCAAGGGTGGCGACTATTCCGGCGGCAGCCCGTCGGACACCCCGGATCTGCCGGAGGCCGAGCTGGTCGCCGGTTGGGGCGGGCAGACCGTGATCGTGCCCTACCTGGCGGGGCGTTCCACCACCAAGATCATTGCCAGCGTTAAGGAGTGATGCGATGTCGCGGACCGTACTCGTCACCGGCGGCGCCAGCGGCCTCGGCGCCGCCGTGGTGACGGAGGTGACCAAGGCCGGCGGCCGGCCGTACGTGCTGGACCGCCAGCGCCCCGCCGAGGGCGTCCCGCACCTGCTGGTCGACCTGGCCGACACCCGCGCCGCGGAGAGCGCCACCCGGCGGTTGGCCGAGGAGGCCGGCGGCCTGGACGCCGTCGTCACCGCCGCCGGCATGGACGTGCCCGGCCGCCTCGCCGACGTGCCGGGGGAGACCTGGGAGCGGATCGTGGCCGTCGACCTGCTCGCCACCGCCGCCGTGGTCCGGGCGGCGCTGCCCCACCTGGAACAGTCCCGTGGCACCGTGGTGACGATCGCGTCCACGCTGGGCGTCAAGGCGGTCAGCGACGCCACCGCGTACTGCGCGGCCAAGTTCGGGGTGGTCGGCTTCACCCGGGCGCTGGCCGCGGAACTGGCCGGCACGGTCGGCGTCACGCTGCTGATTCCCGGTGGCATGAAGACCAACTTCTTCGAGGACCGGGATCCGCGGTACAAGCCGGGGCCGGACGCGATCCTCAACGACCCGGCCAACGTGGCCGCCGCTGTCATGTTCGCGCTGACCCAGCCGCCCGGCAGTGCCGTACGCGAGTTGGTCCTCTGCGCGCCGACCGAGACGTCGTACCCATGATCCTCGTGCTGCGCGCCCTGGGCGTGGGCGACCTGGCCACCGCGGCGCCGGCCCTGCGCGGGCTGCGTCACGCCCACCCGGAGCAGGCGATCGCGCTGGCGGCGCCGCCGGCGCTCGCGCCGCTCGCCGTGCTGACCGGCGCCGTCGACCGGATCGTCCCGGTGGACCTGGACGACCTGCGGCCCCGGCGGTTCGAGTTCCGCCCGCCGCGCCTGGCGGTGAACCTGCACGGCCGCGGCCCGCAGTCGCACCGCCTGCTGTCCGGCGCCGCCGCCGACCGGACGTACGCGTTCGCCTGCCCGGCGGCGGAGTTCACCGATGGTCCACAGTGGCAGGACGAGGAGCACGAGGTCGAGCGGTGGTGCCGGATGCTGAGCTGGTACGGCGTCGAGACCGACCCGCACGACCTGGACCTGCGCCGCCCCGAGCCGAGCGGGCGGCCGGAGGTGCCCACCGGCGCCACGGTGATCCACCCGGGGGCGAAGGCGGCGGCCCGCCGCTGGCCGCCCGAGCGGTACGCCGAGGTGGCCCGGTCCCTCGCCGCCGACGGGCACCGCGTGGTCATCACCGGCACCAGTGGCGAGTACGACGCGTGCCGGCAGATCGCCGACCGGGCCGGGCTGCCCGACCGGGCGGTGCTGGCCGGGCGCACGGACGTCGGTGACCTGGCCGCCCTGATCGCCAACGCCCGGCTGGTGGTCAGCGGCGACACCGGCGCCGGTCACCTGGCCACCGCCTACCGGACGCCGTCGGTGCTGCTGTTCGGCCAGGTGTCACCCGGCCGCTGGGGGCCACCGGAGGACCGGCCGTGGCACCGCGTGCTCTGGCGCGGCGAGCGCGCCGCCGAACCCGCCCCCGCCTCCGGCCCGCATCCGGCGCTGGCCGCTATCGACGTCGAGGAGGTGCTTGGCGCGGTGGCCCGGGCGGAACAGGCGGCGGCCCCCGCGCCGGCGAGGTAGCGCTCCGCCATGCGCCTGCGGCGCAGCAACCCCTCGGCGTCGGGGTACACCCGGCGCCGCCGCGGTCGCGGGGTGACGTTCCTGGACCTCTCGGGGAACCCGATCCGGGAGCCGGAGGAACTGGGCCGCCTGCGCGACCTGGTCATCCCGCCGGCCTGGCGGGACGTGTGGATCTGTCCCGATCCGCGCGGCCACATCCAGGCCACCGGCATCGACGCCGCCGGGCGCCGGCAGTACCTGTACCACCCGCGGTGGCGCGCGAAGCGGGACGCCGCCAAGTTCGACCACGTGCTGGAGGTGGCCGAGCGGCTGCCCCAGTTGCGTAAGCGCGCCACCGAGGACCTGCGTCTGACGGGGATGCCGCGCGACCGGGTGCTCGCCCTCACCGCCCGCCTGCTGGATCTGGGCCTGTTCCGGGTGGGCGGCGACGAGTACGCCAACGGGGACGAACCCAGCTACGGCATCGCCACGCTGCGCCCCGAGCACGCCCGCGCCGCCCGCGGCTGCGTGGTCTTCGAGTACGTGGCCAAGGGCGGTATCGAGCGGGTGCAGACCGTCCGCGACCCGCAGGTGTGCGAGGTGCTCAACGCGCTGCGCCGGCGTCGCCGCGGCGCCGAGCGGCTGTTCGCCTACCGGGACGGCCGGCAGTGGCGGGACGTGCACAGCGACGACATCAACGGCTACCTGCGGGAGGCCAGCGGCGGGGACATGACCGCCAAGGACTTCCGCACCTGGCACGCGACCGTGCTGGCCGCCGTGGAACTGGCCGGCGCCGGTCCGAAGCGGTCGGAGCGGGCCCGACGCCAGTCCATCACGGCCGCCATGCGGCTGGTCGGCGAGCAGTTGGGCAACACGCCGACGGTGGCCCGTACCTCCTATGTGGACCCCCGGGTGCTCGACCTGTACCGCGACGGCGTGGTGGTGAGCCCGCACGGCGTGCCCGCCGGCACCGGCCAGACCCGGGGGGAGCGGGACCAACACGCCGCGGAGCAGGCCCTTCTGGGCCTGCTCCGGGAGGAAGCCGACTGAGGCGCCCGCGCGTCAGGCGGTCGGCACCGGGACGTTGCGCTGGCCCGGCTTCCACTGGCCGCCGTTGGTCCACTGGCCGCCGGAACCGTCCTGCGGGAACGGGATGGCGCCATGCTCCGAGGTGCCCAGGTCCGGCTGGCCGGAGATGGCCGTCTCGGTGATGCTCAGCATCGACTGGGCCGCCTCGTTCGCCGCCTTCCAGTCCGCCAACATCTGGGTGACCATCAGGTTGAGGGTCGCGGTCAGCGCCTTCACCGGGTCGTCCACGCTGCCGGTGAGGCTGTTCGCCGCGTCGCTGACCGCCTTGATCTGGTCGATGAGTTGACCGATCTTCTCAAACCCGACCTTGGCGTACGCCAGCATCAGCTTGTCGATCGTGTCGGCGGCCTTCTTGCCCTCGTCCGCCAGCCACTTCATCTCGCCACCCACCCCGTCGAAGTACCGCAGGATGTTGTTGGCGTGCACGAAGTACGCCTGCGACGCGCTCTCGCTGGCCCAGTACAGCTTGAGCGTGTCCGTCTCGAGCGCCATCTCCTTGCGCATCTCGTCGTAGTTGTTCTTCGCGATGTACAGCAGGTCGGCGCGGTTCTTGATGATGCCCGGGTAGGCGTTGACCACGTCGTCGATGAAGTCGGTGGACGGCCGCTGTGTGAGCCCGCCCCCGTACTGCTCGACCATGTTCTCCGCCTTGGTCAGCGTCTCGTAGTGCTCGTTGACGAAGTTCGTCAGATCCCGGTGGCCCGGGGTCTCCAGCGCCTCGACGATGTCCGTGAACGAGTGCTTGAAGCCGGGCGGCCCCATCTCCGCCGGGATGTGGTTGAGCTGGCCGTCCTTCCACAGGTAGTTCAGCCGCTTGCCGTCCGGGTTGTCGTCCGGGATGTTCACGCCGTAGTTCCCGCCCGGGAAGTACGCCGGGGGGCCGGCGTGCCCGCCCGGGTGCCCGGAGACCGAGTCGCCGGCCTTCTTCGTGCCGAGCAGGAACGGCGTCAGCGCGGAGTTCTCCGCCGAGATATCGAAGTCGAGCTTCGCCTCGATGTCCGAGTGCGAGTAGTCCGCCGCCACCTGGATCAGGTTCCCGCCCGTGGTGCCGAGCGTGTCCCGCATCGTGCCGGCCTCGGTGATGCGCGACTCGACGGCGGTATGCCAGTCGGCCTTCCACTTCGCCGACCACGGCATCTCACCCCAGGCGAAGTCCGGGACCGCGCCCACGTGCCCGACGTACTGTTTGATCGCGTCGCAGACGATCGCGTCCTCGTACCGCTCCTTACCGTTGTTGACCAGGGCCTGGAGTTCGACGGTCAGGCTCATTCGGCCACCCCCAGAATGTCGCGCTCGAAGTCGGCGCCGACCAGTCGCCGCCGCGTCTCATGGCTCTTCCTGCTGTACTCGCGCAGCGCCGCCTCCAGCCCTCCGCTGATCTCCGCCGCGAGTTCCTCGTGGTTCAGCCGGCGCAGGGCCTGGTTGCGCAGCTTCACGCTGATGTCGCCATTCTCGGCGCGGTCCACCTCCACGTAGCCGCGCGCCGACGTCGCGTGCACCGGCAGCCGCTCCACGAGTTCGACATGCCGTTCCGCGGCGGACTTCATCGGATCCTCCCCTAGCTCAACTCGCTCAGCACCGCGCGACCGATCCGGTCGGCGGCGGACTCCAGCCGGGCGCGGGGCAGCTTGCCGCTGACCTGCGCCCGCAGCACCGCGCCGCCGCCGGCGCCGACGACCACGGCGCCGAGGTCGGTGGCGCAGCGCTTGCCGCCGTCGCCGCCCGCCCAGGCCGCCGCGGCCGCGCCGGGGCACCCCTCGGCGATCAGCGCGTCGGTCTGCTTCGGCTGCCAGGCCGCCACCGGGATGCCCCGGTACGGCTCGGTCTTCGGCCGATAGATCGTGATGACGGTGGTGAGCACGACCTCACCGTCCGCCGCCGCGTACCCGGCGGTGTTGCAGTACCGGTACTCCAGGTCGTCCGACGGCGGCGCGCCCGTCTCGCCGGGGTACGGCCCTACCGACCGGTAGATCCCCTGTGGATAGTGCTTGACCATCGTCTCGCAGTCGGGCAGCGGCGCGGCGAACGCCTTCGGCGCCGGCCCGCCGCTCTCCGGCCCGCCGGCCGGCGCGGTCGCCGTGCTCGCGGTGGGGTCCGGCGCCCTGTTCTCCGCGGCGTCCCCGGTGCACGCCCCCGCCGCCAGGCAGAGCAGCGCGGTGGCGACGGTGGTGGCGGTCCGCCTCACGACGGCTGCGCGCTCTCCGGGAAGGCGACCTGGTACGCCCGCGACATGGCCTGCTTCAGCGCCGCCGCGGCCACCCGCACCGTCGCGTTCAACTGCCGCTGGAGGGACTCGTCCGTGTGGACCCGGGCCACGTCCGGCGCCAGTTCCACCCGCACCTGACCCCGCCCCGTCGCCGTGATCGAGACGGTACGGTCGGGCGACTTGGCGGTCACGGAAATGCGGTCGTAGACGTCTGCCAGCTTTCCCACGCCGGGCAGTCTACGAGAATGGACCAACTTCGGGTGGTCCCGTCACGTCTCGGGACAGCTACGGGCAAAGGCAAAGGTAACGGCGCCGGCACCCTCGGTACCGGCGCCGCCCCCGTCGCCCTTACAGGTCGTCCTCGCCGATCTGGTGCATCGCCCGCTCCTCCGGGAGTTCGCCGGTCCGCTCACCGGAGTCCAGGGCGATCTCCTCCTTGTCGGTGTCCTCACCGAACCCGGAATCCGGCTGCACCAGCCGGCCCACCGCGGGATCCGCCCCACCCGGCACGTCCGGCCGGTCGTACAGCGACACCGGCGAGCCCGGGTTCGACGCCAGCGGCGGCCCGTCGTCGAGCACGTCCGCGTCCCGCGTCGACTCCTCGGTGGCCCGCTCCGCGGTCGCCTCGTCGGTCAGCCGCCGGCTCGGGTCGCCCGCGGGGGAGCCGACCTCGACGTCCGGCTCCTCCTGCGCCAGCTTCGCGTCCAGATCCTCGCCGACCCGCTGCTCCTCGGCGGTCGTCCCGAACCGGTCGACCGCGTCCGGCGCTCCGCCGGGCACCGCCGGCGGCCCGTCCTCCAGCCCCCGCTGCCCCAGGTCGTCGTACGCGTCGGTGTCCTCGTCGGCGTAGGGCGGGATGCCGTCGGACTCAATGTCCTTGGTCGTCTCGATCTCATCCGGTCGGCGCATGCGACCCCCTTACCCACTCACCCCGCCCTCACTCGCCCCCTCACCCTCCCCGCTCACTTCCCCGGCGACCTTGGCGTCGTGGTGCCTGGATCGGGTGGGGCGCGGGGTCAGGCGCCCAGGGTCGTGGAGAGGTCGGCGACGAAGCGTTGCTCCGAGGGGCTCACCTGCTCCCCGCCCAGGCCCAGCAGCCCGCCCGTGGCCGCCGCCTCGGCGACCGCCTCCGCGACGCCCACCAGCCAGTGCCGGTAGGCCGCCGCCTCCTCGGGCTCCGCCTTCTCCGCCAGCAGCCGGGACGCCTCCCGGGCCCGGTCCAGCACGTCCCGCACCAGGCCGTCCGGGTCCGCCGGGCGGATCGGCGGCAACTCCTCGACGCCCTGCCCGCCCGGGAGCAGGTCGTCCGGGTCGCCCAGTTCACCCACGATCGCCGTGGCCACCGCCTCCACCAGCGGGCTCCCCGAGTCCCGCCCGTCCGCGATGGTCTCCAGCCCGGCGTTCGACTCGGCCGCGGTGCGCCGCACGCCGTCCGCCTCCACGGCGCTGGCCGCCGCCACCACGCTCTGCGGCAGCCCGACGAGCAGACCCCACTCCTGGTCGGTGTATCCCGATCGAGTCACCGTCACGTCTTCCCTCGCGGATCGCCGCCGGCCGCGATCGTAGTTCCTACCCCGGGCCGCCGGCGCCCAACCCGCGGCGGTCGCGTCAACGAGCGTCGAACGAGGACCGCGCGAGCGGGGCGGGGTCGTCAGCCGGCCAGCGAGCGCACGTAGGCGAACAGGCCCAGCACGACGAGGGCGACCGGGACGACGGCGATCGCGAGCACGAACTCGAGCGCGTCCACGAGCCGGGCCAGTTGCGGGCTGGGGCGGCGGCGGGAGTACCGGGCGCCCGCGGCGACCACCGCCAGCGCGATCGGCAGCAGGACCGCGGCGACCAGGATCGGGCGGACGGACTGGGGTTGCGACAGGACGATCGCCGCGGCGCCGAAGGACAGGCCGAGGGCGCCGCTCACCAGCAGCGGCGCGCGGTGCCGGGGTCGGGTCAGCGACCGCGACCGGATCAGCAGCAGCACCGCCACGATCGCGGCGAGCAGCCGGGCCGAGGGGCCCCCGAAGACCAGGTACGCCTGGGCGGCCAGGGCGGTGACGGCGGTGCCGAGCAGCATGCCGGCGAAGACCTCGTCGGCCCGGGCGACCGTGGCGAAGACGTGCTCGCGGGGCGGCAGCGGCTTGTCGGCGAGCAGTTCCTGGGCGTTCTGCGGCAGGTCCGGCATGGGCAGCCGGGCCAGCCGCACGGACAGCAGCGCCGACAGCGGCATGACCAGCAGCGCCACGCAGACCACGCCGGCGGCGGCGCCGACCGCGTCCAGCGGGGTGAGGGCGAGCAGGGCGGCGAGCGCGGCGTGCAGGGCGGCCACCACGCCGGCCACGAACAGCCAGAGCCGGTCGGCGACGCCGAAGAAGCCGATGACGCTGGCCAGCAGCAGCACCGCGGCGCCGGCCAGCAGGTGCGCCGGCCCGAGGGCGGCGCGGCCCGAGGTGCCGGCCAGCAGCAGCGCCCCGCCGACGAACGCGTACGGCAGGCCCGCGGCCGCGATGGCCGCACCGGCGCCGGCGTCGGCCGCGGCGCGGGACAGAACGGTGCCGGTCACCAGCGTCACCAGCGCCACGACGAGCGCGCCCAGCGCGGCGCCCGGCCACGGTGGACCGGACAGCGCCAGCACGACCAGCCCGACGAGCAGGCCGGCTGCGGCGCCGGCGACGGCGGCGGAGCGGGTCAGGCCGCCGTGCCAGGCGGGGCCCAGCCGGCGGGTGCCCTCCGCGACGGCCAGCACCAGGTCGTCGTAGTCCGGCTCCGGCCAGTCCTTCTCCCGGGTCGCCAGGTGCAGCACCTCGCCGTCGCGGACCTGCTGCGCGGCGAGCGAGCGCTGGTACAGCAGGCGGCTGCCGTCGGTGCGGCACAGGTTCCACCCACTGGTGTCTGCCTCCGCGTCGCGCATGCCCTCACCGAGGTGATGCAGGAGCGTCGGCATCAACTCCGCCAGCGGCAGGTGCTCCGGCAGCGCGATGTCGATTCGTCGGCCTGGCGCGGCTATGGTTACCCGCGCGAGGCCGAGTCCGGTTGGGGCGCTCATCAGGCGAACTCCAAATAGACAGCCGCGAACGTGAAGTGCAGGCGGGGCGGCGCGAGGTGCCCCGGTGCCGTCAAACTAGCAGTGGGGCGCCGCCCGCCGCCGCCCGCGGCGGCCAACCGAACGGGGAGGAACACGGTTCATGGGCATCCAGGTCGTCAAGCGGCCGCCGCGCCGGCCGGGGCCGCCGCTGCCCGAGGGCGACGTGTCGCTGGAGGCGCCGCCGACGCTGGCCACCAATCAGGGCGCGGCGTGGACGCAGATGGTCATGGTCGTGCCGATGCTGGCCGGGTCCGCCGCGATGGCCCTGATGTTCACCTCCGGCCGGGGCGGCACCCTCCAGTACGTGACCGGCGGGCTGTTCGGCGTGTCCATGCTGGGCATGGTCGGCGTGACGATGCTCGGCCAGAGCGGCAAGGTGAGCAAGCGCGAGTCGCTCGGCCTGCGCCGGGACTACCTGCGCCGGCTCGGCCAGTTGCGGCGCGGCGTGCGGCGCACCGTCCGGGAGCAGCGCCGGGCGATGTTCTACCGGCACCCGGACCCGGACACGCTGTGGTGGGTCGCGGACGGCCCCCGGCTGTGGGAGCGCCGCCCGACCGACAGCGACTTCGGCGTGCTGCGCATGGGGCTCGGCCCGCTGCGGCTGGCCACGCCGCTGCGCCCGTCGCCGACCGCGCCGGTGGACGAGTTGGAGCCGTTGTCCGCGGCCGCCCTGCGCCGGTTCGTCACCACCTACGCGGTGGTGAAGCAGCTACCGGTCGCGGTGGCGCTGCGCGGCTTCGCCCGCGTCTACGTGCGCGGTGACGCGGAGCGGGCGCGCGCCCTGGTCCGCGCGATGGTGGCCCAGGCGGGCACCTTCCACGCCCCGGACGACCTGTACGTGGCGGTCTGCTGCGCCACCGAGTACCTGTCCCGGTGGGAGTGGCTCAAGTGGCTCCCGCACGCCCTGCACCCCACGAAGACCGACGCGCTGGGCCAGGTCCGGCTGATCAGCCGCGGCGCCAGCGCGCTGGAGTCGCTGCTGGAGGACGTGCTCGGCAGCCGGCCCCGGTTCAACCCAAACAACCCACCGCTGGACGGGCCGCACCTGCTCGTGGTGCTGGACGGCGGGGAGACCACCGGCTCGGCGCACCTGATGACCGAGGGCGGCATCGAGGGCGTCACCGTCATCGACGTCGGCGGCCAGCCGCCGCGCACCCTCGACGACAGCGTGCTGATCCTCGACATCGACGCGGCCGGCCAGCTCAGCACGATCACGATGGACGCCGCGAAGGTGGTGGGCAGCCCGGACGAGCTGTCCGTGGAGCAGGCCGAGGCGCTGGCCCGGCAGATGTCCCCGCTGCGGATGTCCGCCGCCTCCCGCACCGACGAGCCGCTGGCTACCGTCACCACCCTCACCGAACTGCTGGAGCTGGGGGACCCGTTCCACTACGACCCGGCCGCCCACTGGCGCCCCCGCCCGAACCGGGACAAGCTGCGCGTCCCCATTGGACTGTCGCCGGACGGGCTGCCGGTCGAGCTGGACATCAAGGAGTCCGCGCAGGACGGCATGGGCCCGCACGGCCTGCTGGTCGGCGCGACCGGCTCGGGCAAGTCCGAGCTGCTGCGCACCCTGGTGCTGGGGCTGGCGGCGACGCACAGCTCCGAGGTGCTCAACTTCGTGCTGGTCGACTTCAAGGGCGGTGCGACCTTCACCCGGCTGGACCGGCTGCCGCACACCTCCGCGGTCATCACCAACCTGGCCGACGAGATCTCGCTGGTGGACCGCATGGAGGCGGCCATCAACGGCGAGTTGATCCGGCGCCAGGAACTGCTGCGCAAGGCGGGCAACTACGCCTCGCAGCGGGACTACGAGCGGGCCCGGGCGGCCGGCGCCGCGCTCGCGCCGCTGCCCAGCCTGTTCATCATCTGCGACGAGTTCTCCGAGCTGCTGACCGCCAAGCCGGAGTTCATCGACATGTTCGTGCAGATCGGCCGGGTGGGCCGGTCGCTGGGCGTGCACCTGCTGCTGGCCTCGCAGCGCCTGGAGGAGGGCCGGCTGCGCGGCCTGGACACCCACCTGTCGTACCGGATCGGCCTGCGGACGTTCTCGGCCATCGAGTCCCGGGTGGTGCTCGGCGTGCCGGACGCCGCCGAGCTGCCCCGCTCGCCGGGGCACGGGTACCTCAAATACGGCGCGGAGCCGCTGGTGCGGTTCAAGGCGGCGTACGTCTCGGGCACCTACGCGGGTACCGAACGGCGCGTCGGCCGGGCCGGCGGGCAGCCGATCATCCCGGTGGCGCTGTACGTGCCGGAGGAGGTGGAGCCGGCGGTCCAGCCGGAGCTGCCGCCCGAGCCGCAACCGGCGGACGACGACGTGCTCGGCGAGAGCATGCTGGACATCCTGGTCGGCCGGATGGAGGGGCAGGGCCCGCCGGCGCACCAGGTCTGGCTGCCGCCGCTGGACCTGCCGCTCACCCTGGACCAGTGCCTGTCCCCGCTGGTGACCGACCCGGCGCGCGGCCTGACCACGAGCCGCACCGAGCTGGCCGGCCGGCTCCAGGTGCCGGTCGCCATCGTGGACAAGCCCCTGGAGCAGCGGCGCGACCTGCTGTGGCTCAACCTGGCCGGCGCGGCCGGCCACATCATTATCATCGGCGGCCCGCAGTCCGGTAAGAGCACCGAGCTGCGCACGCTGGTCGGCTCGCTGGCGCTGACGCACACCCCGCAGGAGGCCCAGTTCTACTGCCTGGACTTCGGCGGTGGCGGCCTGCTCGCGCTGCGCGGGCTGCCGCACGTCGGCGGCGCGTGGACCCGGCTCGACGCCGACCAGGTGCGCCGCACCGTCGCCGAGGTCTACCAGCTGATGGAGAACCGCGAGGCGCAGTTCGCCCAGCACGGCATCGACTCGATGGAGTCGTACCGGAACCTGCGCCGGGCCGGCCGCTACCCGGAGGACCCGTTCGGCGACGTCTTCCTGATCATCGACGGCTGGCGCACGCTGCGCGGCGAGTTCGAGGAACTGGAGCCGACCATCACCGACATCGCCACCCGGGGCCTGTCGTTCGGCGTGCACGTGGTCGGCGCGGCCACCACGTGGATGGACCTGCGCCCGCAGATCCGCGACCTGTTCGGTACCCGCCTCGAGCTGCGCCTCGGCGACCCGGTGGATTCCATGCACGGGCGCCGGGCCGCGGCGAACGTGCCGGTGGAGCGCCCCGGCCGGGGCCTGACCCCGGAGGCCATGCACAGCCTCACGATCCTGCCCCGCATCGACGGGCGCAGCACCTCGGAGGATGCCAGCGAAGGGCTGGAGGGCCTGGTGGAGGCGGTCCGCGAGAGCTGGAAGGGCGCGCCCGCCCCGGCCGTGCGGCTGCTGCCGGACAAGGTGGCCTTCGAGAGCCTGCCGCAGCCGCCCCGCCGCGGCACGTCCAAGTGGAGGGTGCCGATCGGCATCGCGGAGGCCGACCTCGGCCCGGTCCACCTGGACTTCGCGAACGAGCCGCACTTCCTGCTCTTCGCCGACGTGGAGTGCGGCAAGACCACGTTCCTGCGGGCGATGGCGCGCAGCATCGCCGAGCGGTACACGCCGGACGAGGCGGCGATCATCGCGATCGACTACCGGCGCGGGCTGCTCGGGGCGGTCTCCGAGGACCACCTCATCGGGTACGCCAGCAACTCGCAGGCCACCGAGGACGTGGTCCGGCAGGTGGTCGCGGCGATGCGGGAGCGGCTGCCGGGCGGCAGCGTCACCGCGGAGCAGTTGCGCAACCGCAGTTGGTGGACGGGTCCGGAGCTGTTCCTGCTGATCGACGACTACGACCTGGTCGCCGGCGGGTCGATGAATCCGCTGATGCCGCTGCTGGAGTACGCCATGCAGGCCCGCGACATCGGCCTGCATCTGCTGGTGACCCGGCGCAGCGGCGGCGCCGGCCGGGCGATGTTCGAGACGTTCATCGCCCGCCTGCGGGAGGTGGGTTCGCCGGGCATCGTGATGTCCGGCCAGCGGGACGAGGGTGTGCTGCTGGGCGGCGTCCGGCCGACCCGGATGCCACCGGGGCGGGGTTGGCTGGTGACCCGCCGCGAGGGCGCCCGCCTGGTCCAGCTCGCCTGGCTGCCGCCCAGCGACATCTGAGTCACCGCCGCCGGACCTCACCGCTCGACGGCACGGCGGTACCGGCCGCCGGGGTCGAACTCCAGCCGGGCCGCCGGGGATCTCACGCCGGGCGGCCGAGGCCCGGGAGCACCGCCTCCAGGTCAGGAGTCCGCGTACTCCTTCGCCACGCGCGGGTCGCCGGCGCAGCTTGGGTCCAGGTATGCCGAAGACCCCGGCGGCCTCGTACGCGTAGAGGCCGCCGGGGTTCTTCGGGTAGCCGGGTTCTTCGGGTACCGGGGTCCGCTGATGTCAGGCGGGGGCACCGCTGCGGCGCCGGCGGCGTACGGCGGCCCGCACCACGAGCGCGACCAGCCCGCCGACCACGAGCAGGAAGCCGGCCACGGCCGCGATCGTGATGCCCAGCTTGGTGCCGAGGCTGCGCCCCTCGTCCGCGATCGGCGGCGGCGGGGTGAACGTCGAGCGCGGCGTCGCGCTGGCGGTGGGCTTGCTGCCGGGCGGCGTGGTGAGCGCCGCCATCAGGTCGATCGACCCCCAGCCGTACTTCACGTCGTACCCGGGGTCGCCCTTGTCGACCGCGGTGTCCTTGAGCTGCTGGAAGATCTGCTCGGCGGACAGGCTCGGGTACCTGCTGCGCAGCAGCGCCACCGCGCCGGCGGCGATCGCCGACGAGAAGCTGGTCCCATTGCCGGGGTAGTAGCCGGAGTCCTTGTCGTTGGGCACCATGATGTCGGTCGCCGGGGCGGCGAAGTCGATGCCGTGCGCCCACACCGACGCGTTGCTGGCCCAGTCGCCCTTCCGGTTCGTGCCCGAGATGGCGATCGCCTCGTTGCACGAGGCCGGCGCGATGATTGTCGCGTCGTCGGGATTGCCCGCGGACGCCACCACCGGTACGCCCCTGTCGTACGCGTACTTCACCGCCGCCGTCAGGGAGTCGTCGCCGGACCCGCCGCCGGCCACCAGGATGACCGTCGCGCCGTGGTCCGTCACGTACCGGATGCTGACCGCGAGATCCTTCGCGCGGCTGCCGAGCTGGCCGGGCGGCCACACGCCCATCGGCAGGATCTTGGCCTTCGGCGCGATCCCGAGGATGCCGGCCGCGCCGCCCGCGCCGTGGCCGTGCCCGGCGGCGATCGCCGAGACCTTGGTGCCGTGGCTGTTCTCGGTGACCCAGCCCTTCCGGTCCCTGGTCCACGTGTCCACGCCGGGCAGGACGCTGCCGGCCAGGTCCGGGAAGTTCTGGTTCACGCCGCTGTCCAGGACCGCGATGACCTGGCCCTCACCCTGGGTGATCTGGTGCGCCTCGGTGACGCCCATCGCGTCCAGGTACCACTGTGCCGCCCGGACTTCGTCGGCGCGGACCTGGGCGGTCGCGGCGTGGGCGGCGGCGGGGTGGGCGATGGCCGGTGCCGCCGTGGTCGCCAGCGGCGTGGCGGCGAGCGTGGCGGTGAGCGTGACGGCGAGGGCCCGGGGCGACCTGCGCCCCGAGCCCGCCCGGAAACCACGGATCATCGGCGGTGACCGCTCCCGCCCAGGTGCGGTCCGGCCTGGTCGGCGGAGCCGTCGTACGGCGCGACCGGCTCGGTCACGGCCGGCACGCCCTCGTCCGCTACCGCGAACAGGTCCTCTTCCGTCCCCGCGCCGCTGGCGAGGGGCCGCTCGTCCTCGCGGCGCCGGCGACCGTGCCCCGCGGTGCCGCCG
>NZ_BBQH01000010.1:170986-430632 GCF_018397995.1 Rhizomonospora bruguierae | reverse complement strand
AGGTGAGGTCGCTCCAGGATCTCGCACAGCAGAACGAAATCGGGCCGGATGGTGATGACTCGGCCGCCGCCGAGTACGCACCACCCGCGCTCGTCCTTGTATTGAGGACGGTGCCTCAGCGAGCCACCGCCCACTCACCCAGCCACCAGCCCCGGGCGGAGCGACACGGCATCAGGATGTGGCCGTTGATCTTTGACTGGCTGCCGCGACAAGCATCCGCCGCGCTGAACCGGCCTGACCGCGACGCAACCGATCCGCCCTGGCACGATGGCCCCCCGTTTACCCCCCCGAAAAACCCCGTCCCAGCGTTGACCATCAGTGATAGACGTCCATCAGCAGCTCCTGGCGTTTGCGGAGCTCAATGACAAGTTCTGAGGATCAGTGACAAGTTCCGGGCCGTCGCTGTCGGTAAGAGGTTACCGTCGGTGCCTTCCACGCCACCTGGTCCCTGGCCTGGCCAGGGACCCCAGGCGTTGCCCCCTGGAACGCGAGCATCCGCATCAGTCCGGGGTGGGGAGACGCGCGTGCCTGGCTTCATGCGGGAGGTGGGGTCCAGACGCAGCCGCCTGTTGCTGCGGGTGGCCGTGGTGGCCGCCATCGGTGGCTTCCTGTTCGGCTACGACACCGGCGTCATCGGCGGCGCGCTGCTGTACATCAGGCACGACCTGCATGCGGCCTCGGATCTCGACCAGCAGGCAATCGTGTCCTCGTTGCTCGTCGGCGCCGTGGTCGGGGCGTTGGTGGCCGGGCGGCTGGCCAACCGGTGGGGTCGCCGTGGCGCCATCATCGGTGCCCGGTTCGTGCTGGGCCTTTCGCCCTCAGGGACATGCCCAGCAACTGGCGGTAGATGCTGGGCCTGGCCGGCGTCCCCGGCATCGTGCTCGCGGTGGGGATGATGTTCGTCCCGGACAGCCCGCGCTGGCCGGTCGGGCACGGCCGTCGCGACGACGCCCGGCGGGTGCTGCGGCGGCTGCGCGGTACCGACGAGGTGAAGGAGGAACTGGACGGCATCGAGCATGCCACGGCCGCGCGGGCCGGGCGGCACGCGCTGCTGTCGGCGCGGGTGCGCCCGATGCTGGTCGTCGGGGCGGGCCTGGCCGCCTTCCAGCAGTTGATCGGGATCAACACGGTGATCTACTACGCGCCGACGATCCTGTCGTTCACCGGCCTGGTCCACGGCGCTGCAGCAGGCCGCGCCCGGGCTGGCGCTGGGCGCGCTGCTGCTGTACATCGCGTCGTTTGCCATCGGTATCGGCCCGGTGTTCTGGCTGGCCGGACCGGAGGTAATCGCAAAGATCATCTTCGATTGACAGTGGAAGGGCGTCCTGACAGCATCCGGTTTTGGGAGCGTTCCCAGAGATACCCCTCTATGCCATCGGAGAGGCCGTCCACGTGAAATCATCCACCCGAAGGCGGGCCGGCGCGATCGTGGCCGCGACGCTGCTTGCCAGCCTCATGTCCGCCACCCCGCCGGCGCACGCGGCGCCGGTAGAGCACATCACCAACGGCACCTTTGACAGCGGCACCGCGCCCTGGTGGTCGAGCGCGAACACCGCGCTGACCGTCAACGCGGGTCGGGCCTGCGCCGACGTCCCGGCGGGAAGCGAGAACCCCTGGGATGTCATGATCGGCCACAATGACATCCCGCTGGTCAACGGCGCCAGGTACACGCTGACCTTCACCGCCTCGGCCAGCACCGCCAGCACGGTGCGGACCACCGTACAGCTCAACGAGGAGCCGTACACCGCACCGCTGTCGCGCGAGGTCGCGCTGACGCCCGCGGCGCAGACCTTCACCTACACTTTCACGTCCGACCTCGACTCGACCAACAGCGGCGTCACCTTCCAGATCGGTGCGCCCGTCCCCTTCACCTTCTGCCTCGACGACGTGTCACTGTCCAGTGAGTACGACGGTCCGCCGGCCGGCGGACCGGAGCAGGTGAAGAACGGCCGCTTCGACCAGGGCACCGCCGGGTGGTTCACGTACGGCACCACCTCGTCGGGCGTCCGCGACGGCGAATTCTGCGCTGACGTGCCGGGCGGGCTGGCCCAACCGTGGGACGCGGGCCTGGGGCAGAGCGACATCACGCTGCTGGCGGGCAGCGAGTACGCCTTCTCCTTCGACGCCTCGGCCGACCCGGGCGCCACGATCCGGGTGACGGTGCAGCTCGGTGCGGAACCGTTCACGTCCTACCTCGGCCACGAGATCCCGATACCGGCGGCGGGCGCCCACTACGAGTACAGCTTTACCGCGACCGAGGACACCCACATCGCCCAGGTCGCCTTCCAGGTCGGCGGGAACGCGGCGGCCTACACCATGTGCGTGGACAACGTGTCGCTGCGCGGCGGCGAGGAGGTACCGCCGTATGCGCCCGACACCGGGCCACGGGTGCGGGTCAACCAGACCGGGTACCTGCCGAACGGCCCGAAGCACGCCACGCTCGTCACCGAAAGCACCGTGGCCATGCCCTGGCAGTTGCGCGACGCCGCCGGCGCCGTGGTGGCCTTGGGGCAGACCACCCCGCGCGGCGTGGACCAGGCGTCCGGCCAGAACGTGCACACCATCGACTTCTCCGGGTACGGGGCGGCCGCCACCGGATACACGCTGGTGGCAGACGGCGAAGCCAGCTACCCGTTCGACATCTCCGGCTCGATCTACCGCCAGCTCAGGTCGGACACGTTGCAGTTCTTCTACATCCAGCGCAGCGGCATCGCCATCGACGGTGCCCTGGTCGGCGAGCAGTACGCCCGCCCGGCGGGCCACCTCGGGGTGGCGCCCAACCAGGGCGACACCGACGTGCCCTGCCAGCCCGGGGTGTGCGACTACCGGCTCGACGTGCGCGGCGGCTGGTACGACGCGGGTGACCAGGGCAAGTACGTGGTCAACGGCGGCATGGCCAGTGCCCAGCTGATGGGCGCCTTCGAGCGCACCAAGACCGCCCCGACCGGCGGGTTCGGCGCGGCGCTCGGCGATTCGACCCTGCGGGTGCCCGAGCGCGGCAACGGCGTGCCGGACGTCCTGGACGAGGCGCGCTGGGAACTGGAGTTCATGCTGCGCATGCAGGTGCCCGACGGCAAGCCGAAGGCGGGCATGGTCTTCCACAAGGTGCACGACCGGGTCTGGACCGGCCTGCCCATGCAGCCGCAGGACGACCCGCAGCCGCGCGAACTGCACCCGCCGTCCACCTCGGCGACCCTGAACCTGGCCGCCGCCGCGGCCCAGGCGGCGCGGCTGTTCGCCCCCTACGACAAGGCTTTCGCCGACCGGGCGCTGGCCGCGGCGAAGAAGGCGTACGCGGCGGCGAAGGCGAATCCGGCCATCTACGCCGACCCCAGCGACGGCAACGGCGGCGGGGCCTACAACGACAACGACGTCACGGACGAGTTCTACTGGGCCGCGGCGGAGCTCTACCTCACCACCGGCGAGGCCGGCTATCTCGCCGACGTGACCGCCTCGCCGCACAACACCGCGAACCCGTTCAGCGTCACCGGTTTCCACTCGGCCGCCATGGCCGCGGTGGCCCGCCTGGACCTGGCCACCGTCCCGAGCGGACTCCCGGCCGGCGAGCTGACCCGCATCCGCAGGTCGGTGTTGGACGCCGCCGACAGCTACCTCGACATGGCCGGCGCCCAGGCGTACGGGATGCCGATGCTGGGCCATGCGGGCGCCTACTTCTGGGGCGGCAACGGCAACCTGCTCAACAGCATCACGGTGCTGGCCACCGCCTTCGACATCTCCGGGCAGTCCCGCTACCGGGACGGCGCGGTGGAGGCGATCGACTACCTCCTGGGCCGCAACGCGCTCAACCAGTCCTATGTGACCGGGTGGGGCGAGAAAGCCTCGAAGAACCAGCACAGCCGCATCTACGGCAACCAACTCGACCCGGCCCTGCCGAACCCGCCCGCGGGGTCGCTGGCCGGCGGCGCCAACTCCTTCCTCGACGATGCCTTCGCCCAGCAGTTGCTCGCCGGCTGCAAGCCGATGTTCTGCTACGTCGACGACATCAACTCGTACTCCACCAACGAGGTCGCGATCAACTGGAACTCGGCGCTGGCCTGGATGGCGTCGTTCCTGGACGACCAGGGCGCCGACCAGCCCGTCGCGGCGCCGACGTGCAGTGCCCGTTACGTCAACTACGGCACGTGGCCGGAGGGGGGCGGCTTCACCACCCAGGTGGAGGTGACCAACACCGGTACCACCACCATCGACGGCTGGACGATGCGCTTCGCCTTCACCGGTGACCAGCGGGTCCGCGAGTCGTGGTCGGGCCGCTCCAGCCAGTCCGGGGCGACGGTGACGGTGCTCAACGAGTCCTGGAATTCCCGCATCCAACCGGGTGCCACCGTGTTCGTCGGGTTCAACGCCACCATGGGTGGCCGCTACACCAACCCGAACCCACGGCTGCTCACCATCAACGGCACCGCCTGCACCGTGCAGTAGGCGCGTATCCGCCCCGCCGGCCGCGCAGGCCGGCGGGGCTTCGCGTGCGACGAGAGGGCTTCCGCAAGTCAACGATTTGGGGCTCCGTGGACCGGCTCGCTCCTGCCGCCCACGGCCGGGCTGGCGGTGGATGTTCGCGGGCAGCTCCGTGGACCATGACGAGGGTCGTGGATCCGGTGCTGCTGTTCCTACTCCGCCGGCCGAAAGCGCGCGAGGATGTCGGCGGCCGGCCCCCGGCTGGCGAGCGCCGCCAGGTGGTCGGGGTCCAGGTAGTCCTCGATGGCGCGTCGCGCCGGTTCGGGAACGTGCCGCAGGAGCAGGGGAAGTCCGGTGCCGACCGTGAGGCCGGCGGCCGCCAGCGTCCAGCCGACGGGACCGAGGGGGGTGCAGCCGAAGAACTGGCTGAGCCCGGGAACCTGGATCACGGCGGCGAGGGCGGCGGCCGAGCCGAGGCTGGCGGCGGCCACCGCCGGGTCCCGGCCCCCGACGATCAGGGTCTGGCCGAGTTGGCTGCCGACGAGCGCGGCGAGGGCGACGGTGCGGGCGCGCACGTCGCGTCCGGTGAACCGGGCGGGGACCCAGGCGACGGCGGCGCCGGCGGCGGTGGCGGCCGCGCGGACCGCGATGTCGCGGGTGAGCGCCGGCCCGAGGGAGGTGTCGGGACCCTCCGCGAGCAGCGTGTCCACACTGGTCTGGTCGGGGTGGCGCAGCGCGATCGCCAGGGCGGGCGCGAGGTCGGTGAGCAGGTTGACCAGCAGCAGCTGCCGGGCGTTGAGCGGGCTGGTACCGGTGACGGCGGCCGCGAGGACGGTGAAGCCGATCTCGCCCAGGTTCCCGCCGACGAGGACGGCCAGGGCCTCGCGCACGGCCCGCCACACGGCCCGGCCCTGCACCAGGGCGAGGATGATGGTTTCGAGCCGGTCGTCGGTGATGACGATGTCGGCGGCCGTGCGGGCGGCCGGCGTGCTGCGCCGGCCGATCGCGATGCCCACATCGGCCAGCCGGATGGCGGCGGCGTCGTTCGCGCCGTCGCCGGTCATCGCGACGACCCGCCCGTTGGCCTGGAACGCCCGCACGACGCGGACCTTGTGCGCGGGAGTGGCCCGGGCGACCACGGCGGTGTGCGGCACGAGTGCGGTGAGCGACTCGTCATCAAGCGCGTCGATGTCGGCGCCGGTGACGACCCGGCGGCCGTCGAGGATGCCCAGGTCCCGCGCGATGGCCTCGGCGGTGCTCGGATGGTCGCCGGTGATCATGACGATCTGGGCGCCGGCGGAGCGTAGCCGCGCCAGGGACGCGGCGGCGGCCGCCCGGACCGGGTCCGCGAGGGCGAGGAAGCCCAGGAAGCACAGCTCGGCCACCGCGTCGTCGGTCAGGTCGCCGTCGCCGCGGCGGTCGCTCTCGGCGACCGCGAGGACCCGGTAGCCCTCGCTGGTTAGCCGGTGCAGGTGCGCCCGCACGCGGTCCTGGACGTGCCCGGCGAGGGGCTGGTCGCCGCCGTGCTCGTCCCGGTAGCTCGTGCACCGGGGCAGGACGCGCTCCGGTGCGCCCTTCACGGACAGCAGCGGGCCCGCGTCCGTGCCGCCGAGGGCGGCGTGGTAGCCGCGGCTGGCCTCGAACGGCACGAGCGAGGTCACCCGCCACCCCGGTGCCTTGTGATCGGCCCCGACGCGAGCCTGCTCGGCGCCGGCGCGCACGGCCCGGTCGGTCAACTGCGCGGGGGGTTGGTCGGGTGCCGGCAGGGCGGTGGCGCGCAGCCCCGCGGCCAGGATGTGCCGGTGCCGGTCGGTGAGGTCGGCCAGCGAACGGGTGGTGCCGGCGTCGCTGACCGCGGCGAGGCGGATGTGGCCCTGGGTCAGGGTGCCGGTCTTGTCGAAGCACAGGACGTTCACGCGCCCGAGCGCTTCGATGGTGCGGGCGGAACGGACCAGGGCGCCGCGGCGCGACAGCCGCCGGGCGGCGGCCGTCTGGGCGGCGCTGGCCAGGAACGGCAACCCCTCGGGGACGCTGGCCACCGCGAGTCCGACCCCGGTGCCGATGGTCTGCCGCAGGGGCTGGCCACGCAGCAGCCCGGAGGCCATGACGGCGGCGCCCGATCCGAGCGCGACGGGCAGCGTCACGCGGGTGATCCGGGCCAGCCGCTGCTCCACACCGGACGGTGGTGCGGCCTGCTGCGCCGTGGCGATGCTGCGGCCGGTCTCGGTGCCGGAGCCGGTCGCCACGACCACGGCGGCTCCGTGGCCCGCGGCGACCGTGGTCCCCTCGTAGACCATGGATGCGCGCTCCGACACGTCCGAGGCCACGACCGGGGCGGCCGCCTTGGTCACCGGCAGCGACTCGCCGGTCAGCGAGGACTCGTCCATCTCCAGGCCGCGCGCCTCGATCAGGCGGCAGTCGGCCGGCACGACGTCGCCGGGGCCCAGGGTCACGACGTCCCCGGGGACGAGTTCGTCGGCGGGTACCCGCGCGGCGGCGCCGTCCCGGCGGACGGTGGCGGTGACCGTGGAGCGGGCGAACAGGTCGGCCATGGCCCGGTCCGCGATCGTGGTCTGCACCGCGCTGATCCCGGCGCCGAGGGCGCTCGCTCCGAGGATGATGCCGGCGTCGACGGCGGAGCCGGTGGCCGCCGAGAGGGCGGCGCCGCCGGTGAGGATCGGCGTGAGCGGATTGGTCAGCTCCGCGGCGAACGCCCGGAGCAGGCTCGGCGGCGGCTGGGTCACCCGCGCGTCCGGGCGGTGGCGGTCGTGCGCCTGCGCCGTGGACAGCCCGTCACCGTCGCTGTCGACCATGGACAGTGCGTTCTCGACCGGCAGGCTGTGCCAGGGGGTGAGCGGCAGCGGTGGCGTTGCCGGGCGGTGGGCGAGCGCGGACGCCGCCCACGCCCCGTGGGCCAGCGACAGCGCGGCGGCGGTGTTGACCGCGCGCATGGCCCGCCGGGCGGCGCCGTCGGGTTGGTCGGTCACCGTGCTGACCGCGCCGATGGCCGAGCCGGCCGCGGCCAGCCGCACACCGCGATGGCAGACCGTGCGGGCGGCGTCCACCGCGTCGATGAGCAGCGCCGCGGCGTCCAGGTCGGCGCCGACGAGCAGGTGCGCCCCCCACGGCGTCCGGCCCTGCGGCGTGTCGACGCCGATGCCGCAGTCGGCGTTGCCGAGCGGCGCCGCCCGGTCGGAGACCAGCAGCACCACCCGCCCGTCGGCCTGTAACGCGCGCACGGTGTCCAGCAGCCGGTCCCCTCCCGGAAGGTCGCGCCCGCCGGTGTGGGCGGCGAGGGCCGGGCGGTCACCGGCGAACACCAGGTCGGCCTTCGCGCGGCGGGCCGCGGCGATCAGCGCGTCGCCGTTGACGGCGGGTTGGGGTGACAGGATCACGAGTGCCCGCAGGCGCTTGTCCTCGGCCAGGCCCAGCACGACGGCCCCGTCCCGCCGCAGCCGCTGCCGTTGCGAGGCGGCGGTGGGGCCGCGCAGGCGCAGCCGATCGACCGGCCCCAGCAGCCACCCGTCCCGCTCGACCGGCCCATCCACCGCGGACTGTCCGAACAGGTCATATACGCGCAGCCCCGCCTGGTCGGCTTCGGTCCCGGGCAGCGGCCGCACCTCGGCGACCATCCACTGCCCGCTGGTCAGGACGCGGGCGTCGAGGACGACAGTGTCGACCCGGTCCAGGCGGCGCAGCACCTGCCGGTCCATCACCTGGACGTGCCGGCGGGCGAGCATCCGGCCGAGGTGGGCGGCGAACGCCTCCCGGCCCGCGCCGGCGGCCTTCGGAAGCGTCGCCACGGCGATCGCCGCCGCGCGGCGGCCCCCACCGGCGGCCAGGGCCACCCCGGCGCCGGCGGCGACCCGGGCCGAGCGAAGGGCGTACCGTTCCACCTCCCCGTCCGGCAACGGCCGGGGCCGCTGGACCACCACCGGCGCGGCGGCCGTCCGCTCCGCGTCCCCGTGGAGCCGGCGCCGGTGGGCATGCCAGCCGTCCCGGCGGGCGCGGACCTCGGCGAGTTGACCCAGCCGCTGCAGCACGTCCAGGCCGAGCCCCAACGCCCCGCCGACGAAGCCCTGAGCCATGGCGTTGCCGAGCGCGAGCACGGTCTCGGCGCGCGGCCGGCCGAGCGCCCGGTCCAGGGCCGTGCGGACCCGCGGCTGCGTGTCGGCGGCGGCCATGAGCGCGGCGGCCTCGACCGACCCGGGCACCCGGCCGGTCACCCGTCCAACGGTCACCATGGCCAGCCCGGCGGCGTCCGCGGCCAGGGCGGTCACCGCCCGCCGGACCGGTGCCTCGTCGTCCGGTGGCTCCGGCGCCTCCGCCTCCTCCGCCGCGGGCGGGTCCGCCGGTTGCGGGAGCCGCGCCCGCACCGACTCGATCGCGGCGAGCACGTCCGCGCATCCCGCCGCGGGCTGCCCGAGCCCGACCACGAGGCGTCGCGTCGGAGCGTTCACCACCGCCCAGCAGACGCCGGGCAGCGCCTGTACCGCCGCACACAGCTCGTGCCGGAACTCGGCGGCGTCCGGGCGGTCGACGCCCGCCACGTCGATGGACAGCCGGTCGTCGGTGGGTGGCGTGCCGGTCGGGCGTTCCTTGCGGCCGGTGGAGTCGGACGCGACGTGTGCCAGTCCGAGTACGGCCCGCGCCGGACCGCGCACGAGTGCCGCCAAGCCCAAGGGGTCCTCCCGGGACCGGTAACACCCGTCAGTGGGCCTGGCTGGCCCCGTGCAGCACCCGGTCGCGGCGGGTGGTGGCCAGGGCGTGACCGGCGCCGAGCACGACCGCGATCGGCCACTCGACCGCCCCGACCAGGGCGAGCACCCCGATCCCGCCCAGGAACGCCAGATCGTCGGCGGGCGGCAGCTTCACCGTGCCGAGCAGCGGCAGGGTGAACTCGGTGGAGCGGGAGGTGCTGGACGCCGCGGCCCGGGCGTGCTCGCTGGCCGGCGGCGCCGGCTGGAGCGTCGCACCGGACGGCTGCCCGCCGGGCCCCGCCGGGCCCGGGTTGTCGCCGTGTCCCTCGCCGCCCGGGCGGTCACCGTGCCCTGCCTCAACGGTTGACGTAGCCATGACTGGCCTCCTCGCTCCGATCGCCGGGGCCGTCCGGCGTGCGCCGCGGCACCTTCCCGGGTTGCGGCCGTTCCGGCCCTCCACTCGGGTACCCCGGCCCGACCGGGGTAGTCGGTGCTACCGGGTGGGCCCGTGGTTCGGCTCGTCCCGATCGCGCCCGAACGCGCAGGTGAGCGCGTACAGGCCGAGCGAGACGACCACCCAGGCCGCGGTCGCGACCGGAAACGCGATCCATAGCGGCCAACGGGGTGCCGCCGCGGTGAGAACCAGCGCGAACACCAGCAGCCCGACCGCGCCGAAGGTGGCCCCCCGCGCCTCGTCGCGTGCCTGCCTCGGGCCGTTCTCCTCCGCGACCAGTGTCAGGCTGGCCAGCAGGATCGCCGGGAAGGCGAGGAAGGCGCCGCCGACCAGGGGACCGGCCAGCGCGCCCACCAGGCCGGCGACACCCGAGATGCCGGCGCCGAAGGCGAAGCGGATCAGCCAGTCCCGACGCCTGGTCCGGGCGATCTCGGCGGGCCTGGCCCCGATGCCGTTCACGACAGGACCAGCAGGTAGCCGAGCGCCGCCGTGACGACCCAGGCGCCCAGCGCGGCCGCCGATCCGCGCCAGACGCCCCACCGCCGCAGCAGGGCGACCGCCACCACGCAGTAGATCGTGAGCGCGACCGCCCCGACGGCCATGCCCCGCACCGATCGCGCGACCTCCGCCGCACCGCTGAACATCACCGTGACCAGCAGGGTGCCCAGTGCCACCGACGGCGCGGCCGAGAACACCCCGGCGAACCGTTTCGGCACGACGATCTGGGCGATCGCGACGAACGCCAGGACGAACAGCCCGCCCGCCAGCGCCTTCAACGCCACCTCGGCGGCCCGTGCACCCATGTGGGGCGTCTCCCCCGTTAGGCAACGGGTAGTCGCGGCTGGTACCCGTACCAAAGCGTAGGTTATCTCCTACGTTTGATGCGTAGGATATCTCCTACCTATTCTGGCCGGTATGACGATCTCGACCCCGAAGAACGGCACGCTGTTCGTCACGGCCCAGGACCCCGTGCTCGCCGACGCCGGCAGGCTCGGCTTCACCGTGCGGCCCGACGGCTTCGCCCTCCCGTTCGCCTGATGTCCGCCATCATCGAAACCGAGCGGCTCGTCAAGTCGTACCGGGGGCGGCCGGCCCTGCGCGGCATCGACCTGGCGCTCGAAAGCGGCATCGTGCACGCGCTGCTCGGCCCGAACGGCGCGGGGAAGACCACGCTCGTGTCCATCCTCTCCACCGTCGTCCGGCCGGATGGCGGGACCGCCCGGGTCGCCGGCCACGACGTGCGCCGGGAGGCAGCGGCGGTGCGGGGAGTGATCGGGCTGGCCGGCCAGCACGCGGCGGTCGAACCGAAGCTCACGGGCCGCGAGAACCTCCGGGTCTTCGGCCGGCTGAGCGGGCTCGGCGCGCGGGCGGCCCGGCACGCGGCGGAGTCCGCGCTGGGGCGGCTCGGCCTCGAAGCGGTCGCCGACCGCGTCGCCGGCGGCTACAGCGGCGGCCAGCGCCGGCGCCTGGACCTCGCCGTCAGCCTCGTCGCCCGACCCGCGCTCGTCCTGCTGGACGAGCCGACCACCGGGCTCGACCCGCTCAGCCGCCGGCAGCTCTGGGACGCGGTCGCCGAACTCACCCGCGAAGGGACCGACGTGCTGCTGACCACCCAGTACCTCGAAGAGGCGGACGCCCTCGCGGGCAACGTCGTCGTTCTGAACGAGGGCGGGATCGTCGCCCACGGCTCGCCCGCGCGGCTCAAGTCCCGGGTCGCCGGCGAGACCGTCACCATCGCCGTCGACCGCCCCGAGCACGCGGCCGTCGCCGCGCAGTCCGTGCCCGGCGACTGCCGGATCGACGCGGAGCGGATGAGCGTGACCTGGTCGTCCAGGTCCGGCGCGCGCGAGGCGCTCGGCGTGTTCGCCGATCTGGGCGCGCGGGGGATCGAGGTGCGTGAGCTGACCATCCATCGGCCGACCCTCGACGACGTCTTCCTCGACCTCGTCGGCGCCGAGAAGCCCGAGGGTGGCGGGGAGCCGGAGGGCGCTGAGCAGCCCGAGGGTGCCGGGAAGCCGGCGGGTGCCGGGAAGCCGGAGGGCGGCCGGTGACGGTCTCGGCTCCCCGCCGCACGGCCTGGCCGGTCGCCCTGCTCGCGGTCACGCGGCGGCACGCCCTCGCCACCATCCGCACACCCGCCGTGGTCATCATGTCGGTGGTGCAGAGCGTGGTCTTCCTGCTGATCTTCCGTTACGTGTTCGGCGGCGCCATCGGAACCGGCGGGCTCGACTACGTCCAGTTCCTCGCGCCCGGCCTGCTCGTCGTCAGCATGCTGTTCTCCGTCATCGGCGTCGGCGGCGCGGTCGCCGAGGACATGGGCACCGGCGTCACCGACCGGCTCAAGTCCCTGCCCATCGCCCCCTCGGCGGCACTGGTCGGACGCGTGCTCGCCCAGCTGGGGCTCTCCGCGGTCACGCTGCTCGCGACCGCCGCGATCGCCGTCGCCGTCGGATTCCGCCCGGGGGTCGGCTTCGCGGGCCTGCTCGGCGTGCTGGGCTGGTGCCTGCTGGTGGCTCTCACCTTCGGCTGGGTCTTCATCCTCGCCGGCGTCGCGACCCGCGACGTGCAGAGCGCGCAGGGGATCGGGTTCGTCGTCCTGCCGCTCACCTTCGTGTCGGGCGCGTTCGTCCCGGCCGGGTCGATGCCGGACTGGCTGCGCGGCTTCGCCGACAACCAGCCGGTGACGGTGCTCGTGGCGGCGGCGCGGTGGCTCGCCCACGGCGACCCGAGACTCGCCAACGCGTCCCACGGCGGCGGCTACTATGTGCTCGTCGGACTGACCTGGATGGCCGCGATCCTGCTCGCCGCCGCGGTCGCCGCGGTCAGCCTGTACCGGCGCCGTTAGGAAGCTCCATGCCCCATCGATCGCAGACCCTTCCCGTCGACCGGGTGTTCGCCGCGCTCGCGAACCCCACCCGGCGGGACGTGCTCGACCTCCTCATCGATGGCCCCCGTTCCGCCTCCGACCTCGCCGCGCACTTCGACATGGCTCGGCCCTCGGTCTCGGAGCACCTGCGCGAGTTGCGCGAATGCGGACTCGTCACGGAGGCGCGGCACGGCCGGTTCCGGCTCTACTCCATCAACGCCGAGCCGTTGCTCGAAGTGCGCGACTGGCTCGGCCCCTACGAGCGGTTCTGGCGGAACCGTCTCACCGACCTCGGCAGGCTCCTCGACGCGCTGCCGCCCGACGAAGCCGACCGGGCATGACCACCGAGGGCCCTACGACGATCCGCGTCGACCAGTACTACCCGCACCCTCCCACGCGGGTGTGGCGAGCCCTCACGACTCCCGTGCTGATGGCCGAGTGGCTCATGCCCAACGACTTCGCGGCCGTCGACGGCCACCGGTTCACGCTCCGCACGGCACCCGGCTCATCCTCGAGCACACGGGCTTCGACCCCGACGACCCACGCCAGCAGACGGCCCGGCGCATCATGGGCGGCGGCTGGCGCAGCCACGTCCTCCGGCGCCTCGGAGGCCTCCTCGACGACTCCGACAGAGCGCAGGAGGCCGCTTCGTCCTGATCGTGCGGTTGGTCACTGCTGAGCTGGGCGAGGTTCGGTGCGGGGCATCCTATACATCAGACTTTTGCGGTGCCCGGAACCGATGCTGCCCGGTGAGCGACTACCTCCTCGACCCCCGCAACACATTTTCGTCCTTCGATGTGACTGGCGGGTGAGGAGTTCGTCGATGACCACCACCTCGCCGGTGGCGCCCGCGCCCCGGTCTCGTCTCCGCCCGCCGGAACGTGCCGGCCCGGGAGGGGCTTTGAATCGGTTCGGGAACTTTTATGGGCCATCGTCCGACTAACCCGGCGTAGTCAACCCGCACTCATCCCGCTCGCCGGGCCGCCGCCGCTCGAGGGTGGCCCGTGCGCAGCCACACCGACGAAGGACTCTCGTATGCGTACTGCATTGTTCACGCGCGGCGCCGCGGTGCTCGCCGCGGTGGCCGCCGGCGTCCTGGTGCTCGCCGCGCCCGCGTCGGCCCACGTGACCGTGAACCCGAAGGAAGCCGCCCAGGGCGGGTACACCAAAATCGCGTTCCGGGTACCGAACGAGAAGGACGACGCCAGCACGGTCAAGCTGGAGGTCACCTTCCCCGCCGACACCCCGATCGCGTCGGTGTCCCTCAAGCCGGTCGCCGGGTGGACCGCCCAGGCGGACCGCGCCAAGCTCGCCCAGCCGGTCAAGACGCACAACGGGGAGCTGACCGAGGCGGTCTCGAAGGTGACCTGGACCGCCGCCGCGGACGCGGTGATCAAGCCGGGCACGTTCCAGGAGTTCGAGGTCTCCCTCGGCCCGCTGCCCCAGGTCGACCAGATCGTGTTCAAGGCGCTGCAGACCTACTCCGACGGCGATGTCGTGCGCTGGATCGACACCCCGACCGACGGCGCCGAGCCCGAGCATCCGGCGCCGGTACTCAAGCTGACCAAGGCCGCCGCCGGCGGCGCCGCCGCGACCCCCACCACGGCCGCTCTGCTGGCCGAGACCAAGGCGGACGGCGACGGGGGGAGCGGCGCCGGGACCGGCTTCGGCATCGCCGGATCCGCCCTCGGCCTGGTCGCCCTCGTCATCGCGCTGCTGGCGTACCGCCGCTCCGGCGCGTCGACCGGCGCCCGCTCCTGAACCCGTGCGCTCCGGGTCGGCCGCATCGGTGGCCGACCCGGAGCGCCTGCCAGCGACTCTCCGATGTGGACTGCCCTGTGCCGCCCATGGGCAAGGGTCATGCGAGCGCGAGGGCCGGGGGGCACGGTGCCCCCCGGCCCATTCACGCGTACACCTAGGCGAGGCCGCGCTCGATGGCCGCGATGATCTGCGGGCGCAGCTCCTCGGGCCGGATGATGGCGTCCACCGAGCCGACCTCGACCGCGCGCTGGATGCTGTGCACCCCGTCGAACTCGGCCGCCACCTCGCCTAGCTTCTCCGCCCGGACCGTGGCCCGGACCTCCATGAGCTGCGCGACCAGTGCCGCCCGCTCCCCACCGGTCGCCGCGGCGATACCCGCCTCCAGCTCGGCCACCCGAGGATCCTTCGCCGTGCGGGCGTTGACCTCTCCCGCGAACACCACGGCCGCCGCCGGCGCCCCGCCGATGACGGACGCGAACGAGCCCGCCACGGCGAGCACGGTCATGTTCGGGTTGAGCGCCTTGGAGAACACCACGAACGCCCCGCCGTGATACCGCGAGATCACGCAGAAGACGATCGGCCCCTCGAAGTTCACGATCGCCCGGCCGATCTCCGCGCCGTACTCCAGCTGCAACTTCTGCATCGACTCCGGTGAGCCGTCGAACCCGGACAGGTTCGCCAGGACGACCAGCGGCCGGTTCCCGCTGGCCGCGTTGATCGCCCGCGCGGCCTTCTTGGAGGAGCGCGGGAACAGGGTGCCCGCGGTGTAGGTGTCCGGGCCGTCGGTGGGCGGGAACCCGCGCCGCGGCACCGGCCGGGACTCGATACCGAGCAGGCACACCGGGATGCCGCCGAGGTGCACGTCCTGCACCACCGCGGTCTCGGCGTCGGCCATGCCCGCCCAGCGCTCCAGGATCACGTGGTCCTGGTCGGACAGGGCCCGCATCAGCGTGCGGATGTCGAACGGCTTCTTCCGGTCGGGGTTGCGGTCCCGAGAGAAGATCTCGCCGACGGTCGTGAAATCGCTGTCCGGCACCGCGTGGGGGAAGCCGCAGATGTCCCGGTCGACCGGGTCGGACGTGGCCGCCCGCCGCGGCCGGCTCTCGCCGGGCGCGATGTAGGTGTGGTCGTAGTGCGCCATCAGCACGTTGCGGGCGGCCCGCAGGTCCGGCGCCCAGTACTGGGCCTGGCCGTTGGGGCCCATCACCCGGTCGTAGCCGCCGATGCCGAAGTTGTCCTCGGCCGACACCCCGCCGGAGAAGTCCAGCGACTGCTTGCCGGTCAGCACCATCGCCGAGTCCGGGGTCATCACCAGGATGCCCTTGGTGTGCATGAGCATCGTGGCCTCGGCGTTCCAGTACGGCTGCGCGCCCACCGTGATCCCGGCGACCACGATGTTGATCTCGCCGCCCCGCTGGGTGAACTCCACGATCCGCTTGAGCGCGGCGGCCACCCAGTCCATGTTCTCGGTGCCCGAGGCCATCGAGATCCGCGCGCCCGCCGACAGCGCGAACCAGTCGACCGGTACCCGCATCCGCTCGGCCAGGTCGAGCGCGGCGATCACCCGTGCGCACTCCGGCTCGGCCAGCGCGCCCAGCGCCCTGGTCGGGTCGCCGAGCAGCACCACCCGCGTGATGCCCTCGGGGTACCGCTCGGTCGGCGTGCGCACCACACCGGCCACGAGGCCCGCCGTGTTCTGCCCCTTCGGCCGCTCGACCGGGGCCAGCGCGCCGGTGTCGTCCAGGTCGTACTCGGTGAAGGCGCCGCGCTGGCCGGCCAGCATCCCGGTCAGCTCGTACGGGTACGTCGTGCCGCGCCGCCGCGCCGAGAGCACCTTCTGGCGGTAGCCGTCCAGGGGCTGGATCGGCTCGGTCGTCGGCTCGGTGACCGACACCTGCATGCCCGCGTCGTAGGAGATCTGGACCGCGATGTCGGTCAGCTCCCCGGTGGCCGCGTCGCGCTGGCGGCCGAGGAACAGGACCTCCTCCAGGCCCGCGCCGGCCGTGGTCGGCAGCACGCGCTGGGCGACGGCGTCCAGCTCGTCGATCGTCAGGTCGTTCGGCGGCCAGACGTAGATGGTGATCCGGTTGGTGTCGAACCTCTTCTTCGCCGGCCGCTGCGCCTGGACCTTGCGGATCGCGTCGAGACACGCGTCGAGCGCGCCCTCGACCGCGGGCAGCGCGAGGATCCGACCGTCGGCGTCGCGCAGCGGGGTCAGGTCGCGGACCTGGGCCATCGCCACCAGCCGCTCGTCGGCCCGGTTGTTCGGGGCGGCGCAGTGGAAGAGGTAGACGTCCTCGTCCGCGGACGGCAGCCGGGTCAGGTCGAAGCTCCACAGCCGCGGCAGTTGCAGCCGCTCGGCGATCAGCGGGTGCAGCCCGCGGATGACCCGGTCCTCGCCGAGGCCCGGACGGAACGTGAAGTGATGATGCATCGCCGTGCCGTTGCGCCCGGCCACCGACATCGTCACCCGCTGGAGCGCCTCCGGCAGCCCGGCGTGCTCGAGAACATCGAGCAGGGTGGCGGCCATCGCCTCCACGTCCGGCTGGTCGGCCCAGGTCAGGTACACGTCGGCGACCGACGGCCCCGGGTCGCGGCGCGCCGGGCCGGAGCCGCCGGAGTCCGCGGTGGACAGCTCGGCGACCTTGTGCAGGACCGCGGGCAGCTCGGCGAAGTCCGCCGCCGCGGCGACCAGCCGGAAGCGCTCGCCGTCACGGTCGTACCGCGCGGTGAAGAACGAGTGGCCCGCCACCTCGACGCAGCGCGCGTCGCTCGCGCCGCTGTTGCCGTAGTAGCGGCGGCTGAGCACCTCGAGCATCGGGCCGTGGTCGGCGCCCGGCCTGCCGATGCGCTGCCCGAGCAGCCGGACCAGCGGCTCGGGCGAGGCGACCATCTTCGCGATCCGCTCGGCGCGGTCGGCCGCGGCGGGGTCCGCGTCGAGGTGGCGGAGGTGACCGCGGACCTCCGCGTACACCTCGGCCCGCTTGCGGCGCAGCATCGGCTGGGCGGCCCACCGGAACACGATGCTGCGGGCCAGGTCGCCGACCACCGGGAACCGGAGCTGGGTGGCGAAGATCAGGTGCTCCAGCGCGTGGGCGACCAGCTCACGCAGCCCGTCGCCGGGGATCGACTCGGTCAGCCACTGCTGCAGGAACGTGACGATCACCGAGACGTCGGCCGAGGCCCGGCGCTGCGCCAGGAAGATCCGGAACACGGCCTCTTCCAGCGCGGGCGTGCGCTCGAAGTCCTCGACGCCGTAGTGGGCGAGCACCCGGGCCAGCCGCTGGCAGAAGGTCTCCGGCAGCGCGGCCCGCTCGACGTCCAGGCACTGTAGGTAGGCGTGGAAGTACTCGCGCGGGCTGTGCACCCGGGTGTCGACCCGGGTCTCCTCGCCGATCGGCCGGTTGCGGCTGAGCTCGGACAGGTCGGCGAACACCTGCAGCAGCTCGACCTCTTCGGCGAGCGGGCGGTGACCGAGTTCGGCCCGGGCGGCCAGGTAGGCGGACAGCGCCCGGCGCTCGTCGCGGGGGTCGAGGTCGTAGCCGAGCAGCAGGCTGCGCAGGTCGGCGATGCCGCGCGCGACCCGGGCCTCAGCGGACAGGCCGTCCGGCTCGGGCGGCAGCTCCAGGTCGACGGCCTCGGTCTGGGCGATCTCGCCCGCGGCCTGGTCGCCGAGCGGCTCCAGGCGCAGCAGCGGCGCGCCGGTCTCCACCTGGCTGCCGACGGAGACCAGGCACTCCCGCAGCTTCGCCCGGAACGGCGCGCGCAGCACGGTCTCCATCTTCATGCTTTCCAGGACGAGCACGGGCGCGCCCGCCTCGACCTCGGCACCCACCTCGAGGGGGGTCGCGACGACCAGCGCGGGCGCGGGGGAGCGCAGCACGCCGCCCTCGTCGCGGCTGACCCGGTGCGTCACTCCGTCCACCTCGACCAGGTGGGTGGGCCCGTGCGTGTCGGTGACGAGCCGGTACCGCTGGCCGTTGACCAGGATCCGGCCGGTGTGCTCGTCGAACCGCTCCAGTTCGACGTCCACGGTGGGCACCTCGCCGATGCCGACGCGGAACCGGCGCGGCCCGGTCTGCGCGACCGACACCCGGTAGCTCGCGCCCCGCAGCTTGAGGTCGATCGGCCGGCCGCTGGAGTGCTGGACCTGCGGGCGGCCGCCGTGCGCGGTGGACAGCAGCCGCTGCCGCTCGACGAGCGCCTCGTCCTCGTACGCCTCGATCGCGGCCGCGGCCAGCGCGATTCCGCAGTGCCTGGTGGAGACCAGCCGGCCCTGCGCGCGGACCCGGTCGATCCAGCCGGTGTCCGCGCTGGCGTCGATCACCTCGGGCTGGTCGAGCAGGTCGAGCAGGAAACTCTTGTTGGTGGCGCCGCCCTCGATGATCACGGTGGTCTCGGCGACCGCGCGACGCAGCCGGCCGAGCGCCTCGTCGCGGGTGCGGCCGTACGCGATGATCTTGGCGATCATCGAGTCGAAGTCGGCCGGAATCACGTCGCCCTCGCTGACCCCGGTGTCCACCCGGACGCCGGGGCCGCCGGGCAGCGCCAGCCGGACGATCCGGCCGGGCGAGGGCGCGAAGTCGCGGTCGGGGTCCTCGGCGTTGAGCCGGGCCTCGACGGCATGCCCGGCCTCGGCCGGCCCCTGCCAGCTGGTCCGCTCCGCGGACTGCGCGAACAGCTCGCCGAGCCGGCCGCCGGCGGCCACGTGGATCTGGGCCTTGACCAGGTCGAAGTCGGTGGTGGCCTCGGTGATCGGGTGCTCGACCTGGAGCCGGGTGTTGACCTCGAGGAAGGCGAACAGCTGCTCGCCCGGGTGGTAGAGGAACTCGACGGTACCCGCGCCGCAATAGTCCACCGCCAGCGCGAGCCGCTCCGCCGCCGCCTTCAGCTCGCCGGCCTGCTCGGGGGCGAGCACCGGGGAGGCCGACTCCTCGATGACCTTCTGGTTGCGTCGCTGCACCGAACAGTCCCGCACCCCGAGCGCCCAGGCGGTGCCCTGGCCGTCCGCGATCACCTGCACCTCGACGTGCCGGGCGCCGGTGACCAGCCGTTCCAGGAACACGACGCCGCTGCCGAACGCGCGCTCCGCCTCCAGGCTCGTGCGCGCGTAGGCGTCGGCGAGCTCCTCCTCGCTGCGGACGACCCGGATGCCCCGCCCGCCACCGCCCGCGGTCGCCTTGAGCATCAGCGGGTAGCCGATCCCGGCCGCCGCGTGCTTGGCCGCGGCCAGGCTCTCCACCGCGCCGCGGCTCCACGGCGCCACCGGGACGCCGACCTCCTCGGCGATCAGCTTCGCGCCGATCTTGTCGCCGAGCGCGCGCATCGCGGTGGCGCTCGGGCCGATGAAGGTGACCCCGATCTTCTCGCAGAGCTCGGCGAAGGCCGGGTCCTCGGCGACGAAGCCCCAGCCCACCCATGCCGCGTCCGCGCGCGTCTCGACCAGCGCGCGCTCGAGGAGGGCGTGGTCCAGGTACGGGCGCGCCGAGGCCGGCCCGAGGCAGTAGCTGTCGTCGGCCGCACGGACGAAGGTCGCGGTGCTCTCGGCGTCCGTGTAGAGCGCGACGGTCTCGATCGGCGGGGCTTCGGCCTCGGCGTTGAGCTCGCGGACGGCGTGGATCAGCCGCATCGCGGCCTCTCCTCTATTGACGATGGCGATGCGGCTGAGCACCGTGTAAGCCCCCATAGGTGCGTTCACAACAGAAGGGGGACCGCCGCCCTCGGGGCAGGGGTCCCCGCCAACAACCTTCACCACAGCCGCCTTGGATGGAAACCCCCGGACCCGCTACCTCAGGGGAGCGGATGTTGTAGAGATCCGACAACTCCCTATGTTGGAACACCTGCGTTGGTCGATGTCGCGGCGGGTCGGTCGCGGGCCGCCGGCCCACCCACCCGGTTAGCCGATCTTGGATTTGTGGTGCCCGAGGTGTGGCTGAATGCGCGCTTTGGCGACCACCGCAACCGCAAGATCGACGGCAGGAAGGGTGGCATGTTTGCCCCTTTTTCCGCGATTGTGCCCGGGGGGCGTGGGTACCTGCCGCGTGGCGTACTCAATGAGCTACACGGGGGTAACCACCATGACAGCTGTTCAGCCGCAGCACAGCATGCTGCCAGGTCTCGTCGACACCGGGTTCATCACGCTCCGGCCCTACGGGCAGGCGCTGGATCCGGCGCAGTGGGAGGGCCTGACCTACCTGGACTGGAAGTCCGGCGGCGACACCAACTTCGCGGTCCTGGCCTCCGCCAACGGCGAGGACGACCCCCGGGGATTCTGGGAACACGGCCTGCCGGACAAGGACGGGGTCTGGACGGTCAACGCCCAGACCGCCCCGGTCCTGCGGGACTGGGTCACCGCGGTCGGCGCCCGTTACGGCCGGGTCCGCATCATCAAGCTGCAACCGTCCACCGACTCGGCGTCGGTCATCGAGCGGTACCTGCACCAGGACGACAACAACCGGCTCAACCCCGAGGGTGAGGGCCGGGTGGTGCGCGCCTGGCTCAACCTGACCGACAACCCGGACAGCTACATGATCCTGCGCGAGGACCGCGACGACCCGGCCACCGAACACCGCATCCCGCTGCCCATGGGCGCCCAGTTCGTGGTGGACACCGAACGACTCTGGCACGCCGTGTACCACGTGGGGGACGCGCCGCGCTACGCCATGATCGCCAGCTTCGAATGCGGCCCGGCCCTCCAGGACTGGATCGACGCCAACGCAGTGACCGAAGCGGCACCGCCGGCCACGCAACTCGCCTGAACCGCGGCAGTGGCCGCGCCCACCCGCCACCGAGGTGGACCGCGGCCACCGCCTGCGCGTGGGTGCACCCGTGCGCCCGCAGTGCCCGCGCTGCCCGCGCCGTTCGCACTGCCCGTGCCGCTCGCACTGCCCGCGTCGCGCGAACCGTTCGTGCCGCGCGAATTGCTCGCACTCCCGCCCGTGTCGGGCGACGCGCCGGTGGTGTGCGGTCTGCTGGTTGAGGTCAACCGGATGCTCCGGCGGATCTGGGGCTGACCGGGCCTCGGTCGTCGCTGAGGTCGGCCTCCTCCGCGGGGGCGGCCGCCGACGGTTCGGTGGGTTTGCCGGCGACGAGGAGGGCGGCGGAGGCTGCGGCCAGGATCGCGCACACCCAGAAGAGGTTGGTGAACCCGACGAGCGCGGCCACGGTGCCGGCCACGGCGCCGCCGAGGAACATGCCGGCCTTGAAGGCGCTGGAGTACAGCGCCGAGGCGACGCCGACCCGCCCCGGCATCTCGTCCTGGAGGATGACCACGGGGATGCTCAGTATGATCGCCACCCACATGGCGTTCGGCACCTGTAGTGCCAGCAGTTGCCACCGGCTGTCGGCCATCGGCAGCAGGACGAAGAACGCGACGGCGCAGAGGACCGCGATCAGCACCAGGCGGGACCTGCCGATCCGGTCGGCCTTGGCGCCGAAGTACAACACGATCGGGATCTCCAGCGCGGAGGCCAGGCCGAGCAGCAGGCCGGTGAACCCGATGCCGAAGCCCAGATCCTTCGTCACGAACAGGGCGATGTCGATCTGGTACATCATGTTGACGGTCACCATCACGACGATGACCGCGATCAGGATCGCCGCGCGCCGGTTGATTCCGGCGAACGAGTGGCGCAGCGACTGGCGTTCGGTGTCGCGCTCGGCGTCGCCGTGCCGGGTGGTGGCCACGTTGGGTAGGCCGAACAGGCAGCTCAGCGCGGCCAGCCCGTACAGGGCGGCGGCGGCGCCGTAGAGGACGCCGAAGCCGTGTTCGGCGATGAGCAGGAAGCCGAGCGGCGGGCCCACGATCCAGGCCACGGAGGTGACCGCGCGCAGGGCGGAGTTGAAGAAGGCCACCCCGATACCGCGCGCCTCGGCGAACTCCCGGGTGTAGGCGAACAGTTGGGAGAAGGCCGCGCCGCCGATGCCGAAGAAGAACGCCCCGGCGAGGAACAGCAGGTAGTAGTCGCGCAGGAGCATGTAGCTGAGCGCGCCCGCGCCGCAGGAGGCGGAGCACACGGCCAGCAGCGCCCGCCGGTTGCCCATCCGATCGGACAGGGCGCCGACGACCAGGTCCAGGGCGATCTCCGCGAGGGCCCGGCCGGCGAAGAACAGCCCGATCATCAGGGGAGCGGCCTTGATCTCGTCGGCCAGGAACAGGCTGAAGGAGGTGACCACCATGGCGCCGCCGACGCCGATCGCTCCCGTCGCGGCGATCAGGTTGTTCAGGCCCCCGTCGCGTAGGAACCGCAGGCGGCCGGTGCCGGTGACCGAGACCTGCCCGGCGGTCATGCCGGCTCTCCCGTGGGCAGCGGGGCCTCGGCCGGCCCGCGCTCCCGGATGCCGCGCTGCCGGATGATCCGGTTGATCGTGAACGGCCGGACCTCGTCCAGTTCCAGCAGCCGGGTGACGGGCGTGTCGTACTTGCGGGCCATGTACCGGTAGTTCTCGGTCGCGTGCTCCTCGTTGGCGCCGGTCTTCTTCTCGTGCGGCAGGTGCGTCGCCGCCGCCCGCCGGTCGAGGAAGAACCGGGCGCCGGCGCGGTGCAGCCGGTAGCCGAGGTCGAGGTCCTCGCCGCCCCAGCTGCGAAACGCCTCGTCGAAGCCGCCGACCTCGCGGATCTGCCCGGTGCGGGCCGACACGTTGCAGGTCCAGAACACCGACCACGGCGCCGGCAGGTCGCCGAACTCGTCGGTGTACTCGGCGTAGAACTCCTCGCGCAGGTCGGCGAGCCGGCGGTCGCGGGCGAGCCGGGCGATGGTGCCGTCCGGGTCGTCCGGATCGATCTGGCGGCTGAGCCGCTCCACCCCGGCGTTGTCGTTGCTGAAGCCGTAGACGTAGCCGATCACCGCGGACGGCCCGCCGCGCCCCTCGTGGCTGGCCACGTGGGCGGCCACGCACCCGGAGTGCAGCAGCAGGCCGGAGTCGATGAAGACGCAGATGCCGGCGGCGGCGTTGCGGATGCCGATGTTGCGGGCGTGCGCCACCCGCCACCCCTCGTCAGGCTGGTAGAAGTAGCGCAGCCGCAGCCGGTCCTGGAACCCGCGCACCATCTCCCCGGTCGCGTCGCCGGACCCGTCGTCGACGACAATCACCTCGAATTCCGCCCGCGGCAGGGTCTGCCGGGTGAGCGAATCGAGGGTGTGGCCGAGCAATTCCCGGCGGTTGTAGGTCGGGATGATGACGCTGCACTTGAGATCGTTGTCGGACATTTTCCCCCCAGGAATGTGGCGGCCGTGGAGGCGGGCACAGTCGACATATACTCGCCGGGGATCGGGGGGCTCAAGTGAAGCCGGCGAGTATGTCAAATCGACGATCCTCGAGTGTGTCGAGGTGACATATCGGCGCTTCCCGGTGGGATGGGTGCGACCGGTGGCGAAAGAATCGGCGGGCGGCGCCCTCGCCCGCGCCGTGCGGATGGCGGACCAGCGGAGATCCACTGGAGGAGGAACCGTGGAAACGAACACGCTCGCGTGCAGCGTTGTGATCCCGACATACAACCGGGCCGATCTGCTCCGGCACACCCTCGCGTCGCTCGCCGGCCAGAGCCTGCCCCGGGCCGACTTCGAGGTGATCGTGGTCGACGACGGTTCCGGCGACGGGACCGCGGACCTGGTGGCCGGGTTCCGCGACCGGCTGGACCTGCACTACTTCTTCCAACCGGACGAGGGGTGGCGGGCCGCCGAGGCGCGCAACGTGGGGGTCCGCCACGCGCGCGGCCAGGTGTGCGTCTTCATCGACTCGGGTGTGCAACTGCACCCGGACTGCCTGGCGGCGCACGTCGCTGCCCACCGGTCGGCCGACGGTCCGATCGCGATCTGCGGGTACGTGTACGGGTTCAACATGAACAACGAGGACGCGGACCTCATCGCGGCGGAGATCGATCTGGACGATCCGGCGGCGACCATCGCGCGCTGGGAGCGCACCGGGACCTTCCTGGACCACCGGGAGCGGTTCTACGCCAAGTACACCGACGAGTTCGGTGGCATCCCGGCGCCCTGGGTGGTGTTCTGGACCCCCAACGCCTCGGCCGGCACGGAGCAGATCCGGGCGGTCGGCGGGTTCGACAACACCTACCGCAGTTGGGGCGGCGAGGACCTGGACCTCGGCTACCGGCTGCACCGCGCCGGCGCCCGGTTCGTCCTGGTGCGCCCGGCGGCCGCGATCCACCTTCCGCACCCCAAGGACAAGGCGGCGAACGAGGCGTCGGCGGCGCTCAACTACCAGTACTTCGCGGGGAAGTACGACACGCCGATCACGCAGATCCCGCCGCTCTTCCCGAAGATCGACCCGTACGACATGAACGACGTCATCGTGGAGCGGGGGCTGCCCGGCTGCGCCGAGTACCTCGCGCGGGAGGGGCGCCAGCCGACGGGTGGTGGCTCGCTGCCCGGCGGCTCGCGGTGACGCGGTCCGCCCGGTAGGCCGCCCGCCGGTCCGTCTCGGTGGACTCGGCGGGCGGGCCTTGCCGGTGGCGCGGGAACGGCATCGTCAGCGGACGAGCCGCTCCACCGCGCTCGCCGCCTCGGCCGCGCCGGACCTGGCCCCCAGCAGGGCGCCCACGGCTCGGGCGTTCGCCCGGTAGCGCGGGTCCTCCAGCACGGCCCGGGCGGCGGCGCGGATCCGCTCCGCGGGCGCGTCCGCGTCGACCATGCGGCCCACCTCGCGCTCCTCGCAGAAGGCGGCGATCCGCGGCTGGTCGAGGGCGGCCACGCCCTCCTGGTCGGCGGCCCGGCCGGCCAGGCATACCAGGGGTACGCCGTGCGCCAGCGCCCGCATCGCCGTGCCGTGGCCCCCGTGGGTCAGCACCAGCGCCGCCCGCTCCACCAGCGGATTGTGCTTGGCGAACCGGACGACGTGCGCGTTGGCGGGGATGGCCAGCGCGGCCGGGTCGATCGCGTCGCCCACCGTGGCGACCGGGTGGACCGGCAGGTCGGCGAGCGCGTCCAGGCTGCGCTGCACCTTGCCGAGGGACGCCTGCGCCAGGGCGGTGCTGAAGCTGATCAGGGCGACCGGGTGGGGGTCGCCGGCCGGCCAGGGCAGCTCGACGGGGACCGCGCGCCCGTCGTCGGTCAGGATCGGCGCGCCGTGGCGGATGTTCGGCCAGCGGACCTTCGGTGCGCAGTCGAGCTGCCGCAGCGAGTTGACGTGCAGCAGGTCGGGCTCGCCCCACATCGCCTCCAGCGGCGGCAGCGGGTCGAAGCCGCTGCGGGCGCGGGCGTCGCTCTCGTCCGCCATCAGGACCCGCCAGCCGTCGATCGTGCGGTGCAGGAACGTGTGCAGCATGACCGCGGTGGGCAGCCCGAACCGGGGCGCCGCGGCGAGCGCCCCGCCGAACATGGCGTCGATGATCATGACGTCCGGGCCCTCCGCCTTGGCCAGGGCGAGCAGTTCGTCGCCGACCGCCGGCGAGGTGAGGTACGCGAACAGCCGCCCGCGCGGGTGCCAGTCGTACCGGTCGGCGTGCGCGTACGACCGGGTGAGTTCGATCGCCGGGAGGCCGTCGCGGCGCATCCGCCGCACCAGCTCCGGGCGCCCGGCGAACGACACCTCGTGGCCGCGCCGGACGAGTTCTCGCGCCACCCCGAGGCTGGGCGGGACGTTGCCGCCGCCGTCGAAGCTGGCCCACAGGAACCTGGCCATCGGCTGCTCCTTGAATCCGGTTCGTGCTACGACTCGACGTTGGTCTATGGCCGAACCTGCCAGAGCGGAGCGCCCGGCGCCGGTGACCCCCGGTAGATGTGTCAGGTCCCGTCACCCGCATCCCGGCCCGCCCGCCCGGCTTCCGTCGATCTTGGACTCCGTGGGGGAGTAAAACGGCCTCAATCACCTCGGTTCGGGCGCCACAAGTCCAAGATCGACGGGCGGAGGGTCGGTGGTGGGTGCCGGAAGTGACATTGCGTGCGGCGGCGTTTGACAGCGCGCGGTCCTTGTGTATCGTTTTACATGAACGTTAAACATCAAGATCGCGACGAGTGGACACGGCGGGTGGCGTGAAGAGATCGGCGGCGGGGAAGGCGAAGGGCCCGAGTCTCAAGACGGTGGCCCTGGCCGCGGGCGTGTCGCTCACCACCGTGTCCAATGCCTACAACAAGCCGGAGCACGTCTCCGACGAGGTGCGCGACATGATCTTCGCCATCGCCCGGGAGCAGGGCTACGCCGGGCCGGACCCGGCGGCGCGGTCGCTGCGCAGCCGGCACAGCGGCGCGATCGGCGTGCTCTTCACCTCGCAACTGTCCTACGCGTTCTCCGACCCGTACTGCGTCGAGTTGTTGACGGGCCTGGCCGAGGTGGCGGAGGAGAACCGGATCAGCGTCGTGCTGATCCCCCTCGCGCGCCGGGTCGTCGCCCCCGAGGAGGAGGTGCGCCGCTCGGTCGAGGCGGTGCGCCACGCCGTGATCGACGGGGCGGTGGCCGACGGTATCGACGACGGTCATCCGGCCTTGCAGGTGCTGCTGAGCCGGGGGCTGCCGCTGATCCGGTCGGTGGACAACTCCGAGAGTCACTGCGTGATGATCGACGAGCGGGAGGCGGGCCGCAGCGTGGGCGAGTACCTCGCCGGCCTGGGTCACCGGCACGTCGCCGTGGTGGTCGACCACCTGCACGAACCGTCCAGCCCGGACGAGGCCGTCGAGGAGGACGAGCTGTTTCCCTACTCCCGGCTGCGCCTGGCGGGGATCCGGGAGGGGCTGGCCGGGCACGGCCGGGTCACGGTCGTCGCGGCCCGGCGCAACACCGCCGCGTCCGGCTGGGTGGCGGCCGACGCCGCCCTGGAGCGGGCGGATCCGCCGACCGCGATCGTCGCGACCAGCGATGTCCTGGCGCTCGGTGCGCTGGAGGCGCTGGCCCGCCGGAACGTCCCCGCGGGCGCGGGTGGCGTCTCGGTGGTCGGCTTCGACGACATTCCCGCCGCCGCCCCGGCGGGCCTGACCACCGTGCGGCAGCCGATCCGCGAGAAGGGCCGGTTGATGGGGCGGATGTTGCTCGACTCCTCGTACACCCAGCGCCGGATGGTACTGCCGACGCAGCTGGTCACTCGCACGTCAACCGGTCCGGCTAACTGAGGTTGGGAGGCCTCCCGTGCAGCAGCAACAGAATCCCATCGATCTCGCGGTGCTGGTCGGCAGCGTGCGGGAGGGCCGGTTCGGGCCCGTGGTTGCCGAGTGGCTCCTCGGCCGGCTGGCGGGGCGGGACGAGTTCAAGGTCGAGGTGATCGACCTGGCCGAGTTCACCCTGCCGGCGACCCTCGACGGCAGCGGTGACGCGGCGGACTTCGCCGCCCGTATCGACCGGGCAGCCGCGTTCGTGATCGTCACGCCCGAGTACAACCACGGTTATCCGGGCGGGCTGAAGACGGCGATCGACACGGCGCGGGTCGAGTGGTTCGCCAAGCCGGTGGCCTTCGTCTCGTACGGCGGCACGGCCGGCGGCCTGCGCTCGGTCGAGCAGCTCAAGCCCGTCTTTGCCGAGTTGAACGCGGTGGCCGTCCGGCACACCGTGAGCTTCCACTGGGCCGAGGATCAGTTCGACGAGCGCGGCACGCTGCGCGAACCCGAGCGGGCCAACCGGGCGGCGGACGAATTGCTCAAGCAGCTTTCCTGGTGGGCGAACGCACTCAGGGCGGCCCGCGAGGAACGGACGTTCGGCGGCTGAGCGCCGCCTCCGTCGACGTTTCTCAATTGAATGACCGCCGGGTCCGGTGCATTTTCGGTACGCACCGGACCGCGGTCGAGCACGCCCCACAAACAATGGAACGAGGCACCCGAAACATGCGGTTGCCATGACCAAATACATCGACTAATCTAGATCTGTCACAGGTAGGCCGCGCGACCATTCCCGCCGAATCCGGTACGCACTCCCCGCGCGGTCAGTCAACCATCAGACAGGGCAACTCTCTCGCGGCTCGGATATCTGGACCAGCTCATTCAGTCACGCGTCCTCGGCTGGACCGCGGATGCGTCGTGAATGCGGTTTGCTGACCGGAACGGGGGCATCCCATGAGTAGCACAAATGTGTATCCGGACCAGGTGACGGCGGACGTCTGCTCGACGATCTTCGCCGCGCTGCCCCGGTGCGACCAACGACGGAAGGGCACCGAGTACGTACACGGGCTGCTCGGCGCCGAGGGGCGCAAGTCCATCCGCAACATCGCCACCCTGATCGGCGGCCCGGCCGCCGAGCAGAGCCTGCACCACTTCATCTGCTCCTCCACCTGGGACTGGCGGCCGGTCCGGCGGGCGCTGGCCGAGCTCCTGACCGGGCCGGAGCCGCCCCTGGCCTGGGTGATGCGCCCGATGGTCATCCCGAAGGCGGGCAAGAACTCGGTGGGCGTGCACCGTCGCTTCTTCCCGGAGCTGGGCCAGCTGCTGAACTGTCAGGAGGCCTGCGGGGTCTGGGCGGCCTGGCCGGACCGCGGCATGCCGGTGAACTGGCGGATGCAACTGTCGCCCGACGAGGTCCGGCAGGCGGGGCGGCGCGGCGGCCCGGCGATCCCCGACGAGCTGGAACCCGAGTCGCCGGGCGAGTGCGCCGTGCGGTCGTGCGTCGAGGTGATGGCGGACTGGAAGCTGCCGGTCCGGCCGGTCGTGCTGGACGCCCGCCGGCTGGACCCGCTGGCGGTCCTGCGCCGCCTCCGGGCGGCCCGGGTGCCCGCGCTGGTCCGGATCAACGGCACCGTCCCGCTGGACCTGCCGGACCGGGGGCTTCCCGGGCACGGTGCCCGGGTCCAGGCCGACCGGCTGCTGATCGCGTTGCGCAACATGCGCCGCCCCGTCCACTGGCGGACCGGCGCGGCGCACCGGCCGGCGCCGGTCACCATGGCCACGACCGCGGTGGTGCGCGATCCCGTGGGCGGGCCGGAGACCCTGCCGCGTGACCTGCTCCTGATCGGGGTCGAGCCGGCCGGTGCGCCCGCGCCGCGCGAACTGTGGCTGACGACGCTGATCGACACACCCGTGGCGGACCTGCTCCGGCTCGCCCGGCTGCCCGGCCGGGTGGACCGGGACTGCGCCGAGATCACCGACGGGGTCGGCCTGCGAGACTTCACCGGCCGCTCCTTCGGCGGCTGGCACCGGCACGTGACCCTCGCGTCGGCGGCGCATGCCATCGCGGTCCTCGGCGGCGATCGCGCCCAGGTGCCGCCGGTCGCCCGGCTGGACCGGGCCCGCGGCCGCCGCGCGCCGGTCCGCCCGGATGCCGAACTCGCCTACGCCAGTTGAACCGTCGGCGTCGCACCCCGATAGGCGCGGCGCGACTTGACGGAGTGTCGCAGAGCTGACGGAATCGATCTGATTCGATGGGCTCCGCGCCGGCCGGGCCGCAGGATGCGGGTGAGGGTTCTCCGCGACGCGCCAGCGCGCGGATGGCCGGGCGAATTCCGGCCAGATGCCTCGATCCCTGACCGACAGCAGCGCGAGCCCGGTGCCGCGGCATGGAGGGAACCAGTGGACACGATGACGAGCGAGCCCGCGACGAGGCCGGCTCCCCAGCAACCACTGTGGAGCGACGAGGCGCGGGTCGAGGACATCCGCGCGGAACTGGCGGCCAGCGCCCCGCTGGTCGGCGCGGCGTCCGTGCGGCGGCTGCGGGGCGTGCTCGCCCGGGTCGCCCGGGGCGAGGCGTGCGTGGTGCAGTGCGGCGACTGTGCCGAGGACCCGGCGGAGTCCGGCGCCGTCGACGTGGCGCGCAAGGCGGCGATGCTGGACCTGCTCGCCGGCGCCATGCGGCTGCGCGACCGCCGGCCGGTGGTCCGCGTCGGGCGCATCGCCGGCCAGTTCGCCAAGCCCCGGTCGCGCCCGGTCGAGGTGGTCGGCGGCACCGAACTGGCGGTCTTCCGCGGCCACATGGTGAACTGCCCCGAGCCCGATCCGCAGGGCCGCCGGCCCGATCCGGAGCGGATGCTCAGCGGGTACCGCGCGGCCACCACGATCATGGGCCACCTGGGCTGGCGCCCGGACGCCGCGCTGCCCGGCATGCAGCCGCCGGTCTGGACCAGCCACGAGGCGCTGCTGCTCGACTACGAGATCCCGATGGTCCGGCGGGAGCCGGGCGGGGAACCGGTGCTCGCCTCGACGCACTGGCCGTGGATCGGATACCGCACCGGCGCGCCGGACGGGGCGCACGTGGCCCTGCTGGCCCGGGTGACCAACCCGGTCGCGTACAAGGTCGGGCCGGACCTGACGACCGGGACGTTGCTGGAGGTCTGCGAGCGGCTCGATCCGCGGCGCGAGCCCGGCCGGCTCACGCTCATCGCCCGGATGGGCGCGGACCTGGTGGCCGAGCGCCTGCCGGACCTGGTCCAGGCGGCCCGGCGGGCCGGGCACCCGGTCAGCTGGCTCACCGACCCGATGCACGGCAACACCGTCGTCGCGCCGGACGGTCTGAAGACCCGCTTCGTCGAGACCATCGCCCGCGAGGTCCGGCTGTTCCTCGGCGCGGTGCGGCGCGGCGGCGGCGTCCCGGGCGGCATCCACCTGGAGACCACCCCGGACACCGTCACCGAGTGCGTCCAGGACGCGTCCCAGATCGACCGGGTGGGCGAAAAGTACACCAGCCTCTGCGACCCGCGGCTCAACCCCGAGCAGGCGGCGTCCGTGGTCATGGCGTGGCACGAGTGAGGTGGGAGGGCAGATGGAGCAGGGAATCGCCGTCGTCACCGGAGCGGCCGGCGGAATCGGTGCGGCCGTCGCCTCGGCGCTCGGCGACCAGGGGGTGGCCGTCGCGGCCGTCGATCGGGAGAGCGACCGGCTCGCGACGCTCGTGGCGAAACTTGGGGTGAACGGGGCACGGGCGGAGGCGTTCCCCACCGACGTACGCGACGCCCGGTCGGTGACCTCCATGGTGGACGATGTGGAGCGCCGGCTCGGACCGGTCGACTATCTGGTCAACTGCGCCGGGATCCTGCGGCTCGGCGAGGCGCGCGCGCTCAGCGACGAGGACTGGTCGGACACCTTCGCGGTCAACGTGACCGGCGTCCGCAACGTCTCCCGGGCGGTCGTGGACCGGATGGTCCCGCGCCGCCGCGGCGGCATCGTCACGGTGGCCTCGAACGCGGCGCGGGTACCGCGCATGCGGATGGCGGCGTACGCGGCCTCCAAGGCGGCCGCGGCCATGTACACCAAGTGCCTCGGTCTGGAGGTGGCCCGGTACGGGATCCGGTGCAACGTGGTCGCGCCGGGGTCGACCGACACGCCGATGCTGCGCTCGATGTGGCGCGACGACGGCGACCGCCGCGAAACCCTCGAGGGCCGGCTCGACAGCTACCGGGTGGGCATCCCGCTGGGCAAGGTGGCCACCCCGGCCGCCATCGCCGACGCCGTCGCCTTCCTGCTGTCCGACCGGGCCAGCCACATCACCCTGCAGGATCTCACCGTCGACGGCGGCGCCGCCCTGGGCGTCTAGCCGCCGTCCCTCGCCGTTCAAGGAGGAAGGTCATGGCGGGAATTCCCACGATCACGCCGTACGCCCTGCCGACCGCGGACAGCCTGCCGGCCAACACGGCCGACTGGCGGATCGATCCGCGCCGGGCGGTCCTGCTCGTGCACGACATGCAGCGCTACTTCCTGCGGCCGATCCCCGCGGTCGAACCGGGCCGGGCGATGGTGAGCAACGTCCGGCGCCTGCGGGCGGAGTGCATCGCGCACAAGATCCCGGTGGGGTACACGGCCCAACCGGGGGACATGGACGACCGGCAGCGCGGGCTGCTGAAGGACTTCTGGGGACCGGGCATGCGGGTCGACCCGGTGGATCGGCAGATCATCGACGAGCTCAGCCCCGGCCCGGCGGACTGGCTGTTCACCAAGTGGCGGTACAGCGCCTTCGTCCGCTCGGACCTGCTGGACCGGATGCGGCGGGACGGGCGCGACCAGATCGTCGTGTGCGGCGTCTACGCGCACGTCGGCGTCCTGGCCACCGCCGTGGACGCGTTCAGCAACGACATCCAGCCGTTCCTGGTGGCCGACGCGGTCGCCGACTTCTCCGAGCGCTTCCACCGCATGGCGCTGGAGTACGCCGCGCTGCGGTGCGCGTTCGTGGCCAGCACGGCCCAGATCGTCGACCAGTTGGGGCCGACCGGCGACCCGATCGGTGCGGGCGTGCCCGCCGGCCGGCGGGCGCTGCGATGAGCGCGGCCGGAAGCGGCCTGCTGGCCCGCGTCCTCGCCCAGCCGCCGTCGGCGTTCGCGCTGCTGTACCGGCCGGAGGCGGCGTCCCGTGACGAACTGGAGGTCGTCGTCGGGCAGGTGTCCACCCCGGACACGCTGGCCGGGATTCCGCTGCCGCCGGCCGGTCACACGCCGGGCGCCGAACCCCGGCACGACGCGCTCGTGCTCATCCCGTACCGCCAGATCGCCGAGCGCCGGTTCAGCTGCGTGGACGACGGCACGCCGCTGGTCGCCCTGTCGGTGACGGAGCAGGGCAGCCTGCCGTTGAGCGACGCCCTGCGGCTGCTGCCGGACGTGCCGACGCGGCTGTCGAACGGGCGCTTCGACGTGGCCGACGACGACTACGCCGCCACGGTCCGGGAGGTCATCGACCTTCAGATCGGCACCGGCGAGGGCGCCAACTTCGTCATCAAGCGCACCTACCGGGCGGACATCGACGGGTACACGCTGGCCAGCGCGCTGGCGTTCTTCCGTCGGCTCGTGCAGCGGGAGTCCGGTGCCTACTGGACCTACCTGGTGCACACGGGGGATCGCACGCTCGTCGGTGCCACCCCGGAACGGCACATCAGCGTCCGCGACGGCACGGCGGTCATGAACCCCATCAGCGGTACGTACCGCTACCCGCCGTCCGGTCCCGCCCTGCCGGAGCTGCTGGACTTCCTCGCCGACCGCAAGGAGACCGACGAGCTGTACATGGTTGTCGACGAGGAACTGAAGATGATGGCCCGGGTGTGCGACAACGGCGGGCGGGTGCGCGGGCCGTACCTGAAGGAGATGGCGCGGCTGGCGCACACCGAGTACCTCATCGAGGGCCGGACCGGCCGCGACCCCCGGACGGTGCTGCGGGAGACCATGTTCGCCCCCACGGTCACCGGCAGCCCGCTGGAGAGCGCCTTCCGGGTCATCCGGCGGTACGAGCCGGAGGGGCGGGGCTACTACGGCGGGGTGGTGGCGCTGATCGGGCGCGACGCGACCGGCGGCGACGTCCTCGACTCGGCCATCGCCATCCGGACCGCCGACATCGACCACCGCGGGCACCTGCGGATCGGGGTGGGCGCGACGCTGGTGCGCCACTCGGACCCCGTGTCGGAGGTGGCGGAGACCCGGGCGAAGGCCGCCGGGCTGCTGGCCGCCCTGGAGGCCGGCGGCGCGGGCCGGTTCGGCCGGCACCCGCAGGTGCGGGCGGCGCTGGAACGCCGCAACCACGGCATCGCAGACTTCTGGCTCAACGACATCGGCGCCCGCACCCGGCCGGCGCCGCGGCTGGCCGGCCGCCGGGTGCTGGTGATCGACGCCGAGGACGCGTTCACCTCCATGATGGACCACCAGATGCGGGCCCTCGGCATGTCGGTGACGGTGCGGCGCTACGACCAGCCGTACGACCTGGACGGGCCCGACCTCGTCGTGCTCGGCCCCGGGCCGGGCGACCCGCGCGCCGACGGCCACCACAAGATCGATCGGCTGCGCGCCGCCGCGCGGGCGCTGCTGGCCCGGCGGCGGCCCTTCCTCGCGGTCTGCCTCAGCCACCAGGTGCTCTGCACCCAACTGGGCTTCGCGCTGCGCCGCCGGGAGATCCCGAACCAGGGCGTGCAGCGGGAGATCGACCTGTTCGGCGCGCCCGAGCGCGTCGGGTTCTACAACACGTTCGCGGCCATCGGCGACGCCGACCGGGTGGAGATCGACGGCGTGGGACCGGTGGAGGTGAGCCGGGACGCCCGGACCGGCGAGGTGCACGCGCTGCGGGGCGAGTTCTTCGCCACCATCCAGTTCCACGCCGAATCCGTCCTCTCCGTGGACGGCGAACGGATCCTGGGCGACCTGATGGCCGGCGTGCTGGCCGCGGCGGAGCGGGTGGGAACGGCCGCCTAGTGCGGGCGGCGAACGCCAATCCACAGTCGACTGAAGGGGGAAGGACCATGCCCCGGACCCGGTGGTCGGGACGGACGCGGCGGATCGACGACTGGAACCCCGAGGATCAGCGCTTCTGGGCCGAACGCGGCCGGCGGGTCGCCCGCCGGAACCTGGCGGCGTCGATCCTCTCGGAGCACCTCGGCTTCTCCGTCTGGACGATGTGGTCGGTGCTCGTGCTGTTCCTCACCCCGCGGTCGGGCGCCTCCCTGGACCCGGCGGACAAGTTCCTCGTCGTCGTCACCCCGACCCTCGTGGGGGCGCTGCTGCGCCTGCCGTACAGCGCCGGGGTGGCGCGCTTCGGCGGGCGCACCTGGACGCTGCTGGCCAGCCTGCTGCTGGCGGTGCCGACCCTCGGCGCCTGGTACCTGGTGCAGCGGCCGGGCGCCCCGCTGTGGGGGTACCTGCTGGTCGCCGCCAGCGCCGGGGTCGGCGGGGCCACGTTCGGCTCGTCGATGACCTACGTCGGCATGCTCTTTCCGCAGCACCGCCAGGGTCTGGTGCTCGGCCTCAACGCGGGCGGCGGCAACCTGGGCGTCGCGGCCGTGCAACTGGTGGGCGTCGCGGTGATCGCGGTGGCCGGTACGGCCCACCCCGCCCTGCTGCCCGCCGTCTACCTGCCCGCCATCCTCGTCGCGGCCGCCGTCGCCGCCCGGTACATGGACGACATCGTGCCGCGGCGCCGGGAACGGCCCGCGCTGGCCGAGGCGTGCCGCTCCGGGCACACCTGGTGGATCTCCGCGCTCTACGTCGGTTCGTTCGGCTCCTTCATCGGCTACGGGTTCGCCCTGGGCATCGTGCTGCAGACCGAGTTCGGCTGGGCACCGCTGGCGGCGGCCTCGGCCGGCTTCGTCGGCCCGCTGCTCGGCTCGGCGGCGCGACCGGTCGGCGGGTGGCTGGCCGACCGGTACGGCGGGGCGCGGGTCACCTTCGCGGCGTTCCTCGGCATGGCACTGGGCACCGGGGGGCTGCTGGTCGCCGCCGCGGCCGGCTCGGCCACCGGCTTCCTCGCCGGCTTCGTGGCGCTGTTCCTGCTCAGCGGCGCCGGCAACGGTTCGGTGTACAAGATGATCCCCGCGGTCTTCGCCGCCGAGGCGGCGCGCGCGGTGCTGGCCGGCGAGGACGCCCGCGGGCAGTTCGCCCGCGCCCGCCGGCTCACCGGCGCGGTCATCGGGATCGGCGGCGCGGTCGGCGCGCTCGGCGGCGTGGCCATCAACCTCGCCTTCCGTGCCGCCTACGCCGGCGGGCCGGGCGGCGGCGCCCGCGCCTTCGTGGCGTTCCTCGCCGGCTATGCCGGGTGCCTGGCCATCACGTGGTTCGGCTACCTCGGCGGTCGGGCACGGCGCCGGCTCGCCGTCCCGGAGGCGACCCTCCACGCCGACCGGGCAGCGGTGCGGAATGTCTGAGCCGCGATCGGTGCCGACCCACTGCCCGTACTGCGCGCTCCAGTGCGGCACCCGCCTGGCCCTGCGGGACGGCGCGGTCCGGGTCGAGGCCGACGACTTCCCGGTCAACCTGGGTGGTCTGTGCCGCAAGGGCTGGACCGCCGCAGAGGTGCTGACCGTCCCCGATCGGCTGCGCCGGCCCCGGATCCGCGCCGCCGGCGGCCGCCAGGTCGACACCGACTGGGACACCGCGCTCGACACCGTCGCGTCCCGGCTGCGCGCCATCCGGCGTACGCACGGCGCCGACGCGGTGGCCGTCCTCGGCGGGGGCGGCCTGACCAACGAGAAGGCGTACCTGCTCGGCAAGTTCGCCCGGGTGGCGCTGGGCACCAGCCAGATCGACTACAATGGACGGTTCTGCATGTCCTCGGCGGCCGCGGCCGGCAACGCGGCCTTCGGCGTGGACCGCGGGCTGCCCTTCCCGGTCACCGACCTCGGCCGCGCCGACGTGGTCATGCTGGCGGGGGCCAATGTGGCCGAGACGATGCCGCCGTTGATGCGGCACCTGGCGACCCCGAAGCTGATCGTCATCGACCCCCGCCGGAGCCGCACCGCCGAGCGGGCCGCGCTGCACCTTCAACCGCGACCCGGCACCGACCTCGCGCTGGCCCTCGGCCTGGCGCACATCGCGATCGTCGACGACCTGACGGACCGCGCCTACCTGCGCGCCCGGACGGCGGGCTACGAGCAGTTCGCCAAGCGCGCGCTGACCTGGTGGCCGGAGCGGGTCGAGCGCGTCACCGGCGTGCCCGTGCGCGACCAGCGCGCGGCGGTGCGGATGATGCGCGCCGCCACCCGGGCGTACCTGCTCACCGGGCGCGGCGCCGAGCAGCACAGCAAGGGCGTCGACACCGTCGCGGCGTTCATCAACCTCGCGCTGCTGCTCGGACTGCCCGGCCGCGAGGGCAGCGGCTACGGGTGCCTGACCGGCCAGGGCAACGGCCAGGGCGGCCGGGAACACGGCCAGAAGGCCGACCAGCTACCCGGGTACCGGATGATCACGGACCCTCGCGCGCGCGAACACGTGGCCGGCGTGTGGGGTGTGCCACCGGAGGCGCTGCCCGGCCCCGGACGCGGCGCGTACGAACTGCTCGACGCGCTCGGCACCGAAAGCGGTCCACGGGCGCTGCTGGTGTTCGGCACCAACCCCGCGGTCTCCGCGCCCCGCGCCGGGCACGTCGCCGACCGGCTGGCCGCGCTCGACCTGCTGGTGGTCGCGGACTTCGTGCCGTCCGAGACGGCCACCCTGGCGCACGTGGTGCTGCCGGTCACGCAGTGGGCCGAGGAGGAGGGCACCATGACCAACCTGGAGGGTCGGGTGCTGCGGCGCCGGCGGGCCGTGGCGCCGCCGCCCGGCGTGCGCAGCGACCTGCGGGTGCTGCACGACCTCGCGGTGCGCCTCGGCGAACCGCCGGAGCGGTACCCGACCGACCCGCGCGACGTCTTCGACGAGTTGCGGCGCGCCTCGCGCGGCGGGCGGGCGGACTACTCCGGCATCAGCTACGAGCGGCTCGACGCGGGGGAGGCCCTGCACTGGCCGTGCCCGGAGACGCCCGGCGGGCATCCGGGAACGCCGCGGCTGTTCCTCGACCGCTTCACCCACCCGGACGGGCGGGCCCGCTTCGTCGACGTGGACCACCGGCCACCGGCCGAGGAGGCGGGTGGCGACCGGCCCCTCTACGCCACCACCGGGCGGGTGCTCGGCCACTACCAGTCCGGCGCGCAGACCCGGCGGGTGGCCGAACTGCGCCGGTCCGATCCCGAGCCGTTCGTGGAGATGCACCCGGACACCGCCGCGGGCGCCGGCCTGGCCGACGGCGACTGGGCCCGGGTCAGCTCGGCCCGCGGTACCGCCGTGGCGCGGGTCCGGGTGGTGCCGACCCTGCGCGCGGACACCGTCTTCCTGCCGTTCCACTTCCCGGGCGCCGGGCGCGCGAACCTGCTCACGAACCCCGCGCTCGACCCGGTCAGCGGGATGCCGGAGTTCAAGGTGTGCGCGGTGCGGGTGCGGGCCTACCGGGGGCCGACATGACGCGGGTGGTCGTCGTCGGCGCCGGCCCCGCCGCCCACCGGTTCGTCGAGTGCCTGCACCGGCGTGGCCACCGCGACCCGGTCGTGATGCTCGGCGCCGAGCGGCGCCCGCCGTACAACCGGATGCTGCTCGCGTCGGTGCTCGCCGGCGCGCTGCCCGCCGAGGCCGTCACGCTTCCGGACCTGCCGGCGGGCGTCGAAGCGTACCGCTCGGCCACGGTCACGAGCATCGACCGCGCCACCCGCACCGTCCACCTCGACGACGGGCGGCGGTTCCGGTACGACGCGCTCGTTCTGGCCACGGGCGCGCGTGCCGTCGTCCCACGCGTTCCGGGAATCCGCTGGCGGGGCGGGCTGAGTCCACAGGTCCGGCCGCTGCGCACCCTCGACAGTTGCGTGGCGCTCGGCCCGGGACCGGTCTGCGTGCTCGGCGGTGGCGTCCTCGGGGTGGAGGCCGCCCTGGCGCTGCGCCGGGCCGGGCACCGCGTGACGCTCGTGCACCGCCATCCGTACCCGGTGAACCGGCACCTGGACGCCGCCGCCGGGACGCTGCTGGCGCGGCACCTGGCGGACCGGGGCGTCGACGTGCGGCTTGAGCGCGAGGCGGTCCGCTACGACGAGGGCCTGCTGGTGCTGCGCGACGGCGAAACGGTCGCCGCCAACACCCTGCTGCTGTGCGCCGGTGCGCGGCCCCGCGTCGAACTCGCGCGGGCGGCCGGGCTGGCCGTCGCCGGCGGGATCGTGGTCGACGACCGGCTGCGCACGGACGATCCCCACGTGTACGCCATCGGGGACTGCGCGCGGTACGGCCGCGAGTCGGGCGGCGGTGTGGCGCGCGCCTGGGCGCAGGCGGAGACGCTGGCCGCGCTGCTGACGGGCGGGCGGCGGCGGTACGAGCCGGTGCCGGCGGTCGTCCGGCTGCGCGACCCGGAGCTGAGCGTGGTGGCCCTGGACCGGCCCCGCCCCCGGGCCGCCGACGGGCGCGCCGAGACGGTGACGTTCACGGATCCAGCGGGTCGCCGGCACGCCGCGCTGGAGGTGCTCGCGGGGCGCATCGTCCGGGGCGTGCTGTACGGGCTGCCGCAGGCGACCGCCGCCGCCACCCAACTGTTCGACCGGGACCTGCCGTTGCCCGCCGACCGGCTCGCCCTGCTGCTCGGCACGCCGCCCCGCACGGGCACCGGTGACCTGCCGGACGACGCCGTCGTCTGTTTCTGCAACACCGTCACCAGGGCGGGCATCGTGGCCGCCTGGCGGCGCGGCTGCCGGGACCGCGCGGCGCTGGGCGAGGCCACCCGGGCGGGCACCGGGTGCGGCACGTGCGTCGCGGAGGTCGACCGGATCTGCGAGCGGCTGGGTGCCGAGCCGGCCCGTGGCCCGGCGACCGAAACCGGACGCCTGCTGGCCGTCGGTAGTGGAGTGACGCCATGACCCGCACCTTGGTGCTCATCGGGCATGGAATGGTCGGCAAGCGACTCATCGAGGCACTGCGCGCCGGGGAGCACGGGAACGACTGGCGCGTCGTCGCGCTGGCCGAGGAGGCCCGCCCGGCCTACGACCGCACCCTGCTCTCGTCGTACCTGACCGGCGGCGACGCCGAGCGGAGTGCGCTGCTGACCCCCTCCGTGCCGGACGACCCGGCGGTACGTCTGATGCTCGGCACCCCGGCCGTGCGCGTCAAACCCGGGCGGCGGGTGGTGCACGCGGCCGGCGGCGAGCGGGTCGGCTACGACGCGCTCGTGTTCGCCACGGGCGCCCGGCCGTTCGTGCCGCCCGTACCCGGGCACGACCGCCCCGGTTGCTTCGCCTACCGCACCCTCGACGACGCCGAGCGGGTGCGGCGGGCGGCGCGGCCGGGCCGGCCGGCGGTCGTGGTCGGCGGCGGCGTGCTCGGGTTGGAGGCCGCCGCCGCGCTGCGCGCGCTCGGCATGCGCGTCCACCTGGTGGAGCGGTCGGACCGGCTGATGGCGGCCCAGCTCGACGCTGCCGCCGCCCGGGTCCTGGCCGCCTTCGTGGCCGGGCTCGGCGTGCGGGTACACCACGCGACCACGGTCGCGTCCGTCGACGGCGGACCGGGTGGCGCGGTGCGCGGCGTCACCTTCGCCGGCGGCGCGACCCTGCCCGCGGGGTTGATCGTCTTCGCCGCGGGCGTCCGCCCCCGGGACGAGTTGGCGACGGCCGCCGGGTTGACGGTCGCGCCGCGTGGCGGGATCGCCGTCGATGACCGGTGCCGCACGGCCGACCCGCACATCTGGGCCATCGGCGACTGCGCCGCGGTCCACGGGCGCTGCTACGGCCTGGTCAATCCCGGATACCGGATGGCGGAGGTCGTGGCGGCGCAGCTGCTGGGCCGGGGCGGGAAGACCTTCACCGGCTCGGACGCGTCGGTGCGGCTGAAGGTGATGGGCGCGGACGTGGCCAGCTTCGGCGACGCGCACGCCCGCACCCCGGGCGCCGTGGAGTTCGCGCAGCTCGACCGGGCCGCGGGCAGGTACGCCAAGCTGGTGCTGGCCGCCGACGGCCGGACCCTGCTCGGCGGGATCCTGGCCGGGGACGCCCGGGCGTACCCGACGTTGCGTGCCATGCTCGGCCGGGAGCTGACCATCATGCCGCCCGGCCTGCTGGCCGGTGCCGCATCCGGCCGGTAGCGCCGGTCGGTTCGCTCCACCGTGGCTACCCGTCGTGCGACGGCCGGCTCCCCGTTGACGCCCCGGAGAATACCGATCGCTTCGGCCGCTGTCACCGGTTGCCGGCCGAAACCCGGTAGCTGATCAATTCGGCCGCCGGGGGGTGGTGGATACCCCGTACATATGCCACTCTATCGATGCCTCGCGGGGTGGCCGGCGCGGCGGCGTTCACGCCCGACCCGGGGCGGTCGATGGTGCATATCGCGGGGGAGTGGCGCGGCCGCGCGCGGCTGATGGCCGGCCTGACTTCCCCGCCTGTACGGGGAGAAGTCGGATGCCACATCCGGGCACCGCAACGGTCCGCACGCCCTACGAGTTGCCGGGGCTCCAGTTCGCAGCCCAACGGAGCACACGGACGGCCCACACCCGCGCAGGAGCGGATTCCGTTCCGGGTTGCCGGCGCCGGTCCGGCCCGCCGTCCTCCGCCTGTCCAATGTGTATGAGGCAGGCCCGCGAACGGCGGTAGGTGCTCGCCAGCCGCCATGTCGCCCGGGCGCACCGCGGGCCCGCACCACCGATGAAGGTCAGTCACCAACCACCCTGGAGGTACCCGAGATGTCGGTAACCAGAAGCGGAAAGGCCGCCCTGCTGGCGGTCGCCCTGGCCGCGACCACGGTGTTCGGCGTGGCCGCGCCCGCACGGGCGGCGGGGGCGGGCACGCTCCCCGCCGAGTGCCCGTTCACGAACACGCTGTGCCTGTTCGACGGCGCCGGCTACAGCGGCGCCCGGCTGACGCTGAGGTCGCTCGTTCCGTCCGGCACGTGCGTCAGCCTGGTGGACCACGGCTGGGGTGGCCAGGCGCGCTCGGCGTTGAACACCGGCTCCTCGGCGGCAGCGCTGTTCGCCAACGACGGCTGTCTCGGCGGCCCGTTCCTGGTGCCGGCCGGCGGCGGCGTCCCCGACTTCGGCGGCTTCCGGCCCGACAGCGCCTGGGTGCGGTAACCACCCGGCAAGCGGCCGCCGCGCCGCCCGGGGCGCCGTGAGTGGCGCGGCCGTGAGTGGCGCGCATTGGGCGGCGCGTATCGGGTGCGGCTGTGGGCGGCGCGTATCGGGTGCGGCGGTGGGCGGCGCCCGATCGGAGGCGGCCGCGAGGCGCCGACCGGGCACGGCGTGGACCTGACACAGCCGCGGCGGTGAGCCGGACACCGGCCTCCCGGCGCCGCACAATTGCTCATTGTGCGAGCTGCCTACATCGAACGACTCGGTCCGCCGGACGCGATCCGGTACGGGGAGCTGGCGCCGCCGGCGGCGGGCCCCACCGACGTGCTGGTCGACGTCGCGGTGACCACCGTGAACCACGTCGACACGTTCGTCCGCTCGGGTGCCTGGCGGACCCCGGTCACGTTCCCGTTTGTCGTCGGCCGGGACCTCGTCGGCACGGTCAGCGCCGCCGGCCCCGGTGCGCCGGGGTTCCGCGTCGGTGAACGGGTCTGGTGCAACAGCATGGGTCATGCGGGACGGCAGGGCGCCGCCGCGGAGAAGGTCGTGGTACCGGCCGACCGCCTGTACCGCCTGCCGCCCGGTGTGCCCGAGGCGGACGCCGTCGCCGTCGCCCACCCGGCCGCGACCGCCCACCTGGCGCTGAACCAGCACGGGCGGGTCCGGGCGGGCGAGACCGTTGTGGTCGTGGGCGCCGGTGGCAACGTGGGCAGCGCGCTGGTCGTGCTGGCCGTGGACCTGGGCGCCCGGGTCGTCGCCGTCGCGTCCGCCGGGGACGCCGGGTACTGCCGGTCGCTGGGTGCGGCGGCGGTCGTGGACTACCGGGATCCGGAGTGGGCGCGGCGCGTCCTGGAACACAGTCCCGGCGGGGTGGACGCGTACATCGACGCCGCCGGGCGCAACGATGTCGCCGCGGCGGTACCGATGCTGGCCAAGCGGGGCCGGATCGTGGTGCTCGCCGGCCTGCGGACCCGGCCGGTGCTGCCCGTCGGCGAGCTGTACCTCAAGGACTGCTCGATCCACGGGTTCGCCATCTCGCAGGCGACCACCGCCGAGTTGGCCGACGCCGCCCGCACGATCAACCGGTTGCTGGCGGCCGGCCGGCTGCGCCCCCGGAAGGTGGCGTGGCTGCCGTTGAGCGAGGCCGCCGAGGCGCACCGCCGGGCGGAAGCGGGAGAGTTGCACGGCAGCCGCGTCGTACTCGCGGTAGCCGGCGCGGTGTCGCAGACCCCGCCCGCGGTAGGCGGCGCGGTGCCGCAGACCCCGCCCGCGATAGGCGGCGCGGTGCTGCCCGCCCCGCTCGCGGGCGGTGGGGCGGTGACTTGACAGATTTGCCCCGCGGCGGTCACGAACGGCCGCGAGGACTGGCACATTTACAGGTATGAATGAATCGATTGTGGACAGCGTTCCGCTCTTCGATCTCCGTTCGCGGATCGAGGTCTCGGCCAGCCCGGAGCGGGTCTACTCGGTCGTCAGCGACCTGACCCGCAGCGGGGAGTGGAGCCCGGAGTGCCGGGGCGGTCAGTGGATCGCCGGCGAGGCGGCGACCGTCGGGGCCGTCTTCCGCGGCGAGAACCTGCGCCCGGACGACGTGGTGGCGTGGGCGCCGCTCATCCGCGGGGTCTGGTACACCGAGTGCCAGATCGTGGCGGCCGAACCGGGCCGCACCTTCCGGTGGGCGATGCGCACGCACACGGGCGAGAACCAGCAGAGCGTCTGGGGCTTCGACATCGAACCCCGCGAGGCGGGTGCGGTTCTCACCCACCACTTCCGGATGGGCCCGGCGACCGAGGGCATTCGCAAGATCGTGAAGGACCTCGACGAGCCGGACCGCAAGCGCTTCGTCGTCGACTGGACCGCCAAGCTCGAGGGCGACCTGGCCGAGACCCTGCACCGCATCAAAGAGGTCATCGAGAAGGAGTGAGCCGGCCGGCCCGCGTCGAAAGAGGGAGGTTTCCATGTTTCTACAGCGCATTGCCAACAGGGGGATCCGGCTGGGCACGCTGTTCGAGCGGGCCGCCGCCCGGTACCCGGCCAGCCCCGTGATCCTCGATCACACGCTCGACGTGGCACCCGAACTGGGCCGGCGGGCGACCCTGACCCGGGTCGCGGACCTCGTCGACGACCTGGCCGCGCGGCTCTGGGCGGCGCAGGTCCGCCCCGGCGACCGAATCGTGGTGCACAAGGCCAACGGCTTCGACATCACGCTCCTCGCCTGCTCGATCGCCCGGATCGGCGCCGTGCCGGTGCTGCTGTCGCCGAAGCTGGACGGTGACACCGTCGCCGAACTGGTCCGCCGGGTGGACCGGCCGTACCTGCTGACCGACCAGGCCAAGCTGGAGAATGATCTGCCGGCGTCGGTCTTCGACCTGGCCAAGCGGGTGATCCTGGCGTCCGGCAGGCACGACCGCGCGGTCGAACTGGCCTCGCTCGCCGGTGGCCCGCGGGTGCCGGCGGTCACCATACCGCCCGAGCACCCGACGTTGATCACCCATACCTCGGGCACCACCGGCATCCCGAAGCTCGCCGTCCACACCGGACGGACGTTCGAGGCCCGGTACCGTCCGCAGGCGACGGTGGCGCGGCTGGTGAGCCGCAAGGAACCGATCGCCATCCACGTGTCCTTCGTCCACTCTCGGATGTTCACGGCGATGCCGATCACGATCCTCCAGGGCCACCCGCTGATCATCCTGCGCGACGACGACCCAGGCAGGGTCGCTGAGGTCTTCGCCGAGGCGCCGCCCGGCCTGATCGAGGCCCACCCCAACGCGTTCGTGCGGTGGGAGGAACTGGTCGAGGACCCGCGCCAGCCGCTGGCCAATGTCAAGTACTTCAGCAGCACGTTCGACGCGATCCACCCGCGCACGGTGCGCCGGCTGCTCAGCGCGTCCCGGCGCCGGTCGCCCCGGTACATCCAGATGTACGGGCAGAGCGAGGTCGGCCCGATCGCCGGCCGCGCCTACCACCCGAAGTGGGGCACCGAGGCCGACGACGGTCGCTGCGTCGGCATGCCGTTCCCGGGGATGACCGGCGTCCGCGTGGTCAGCCGGGACGGAAACCCGCCGTCCCCGGAGTCGCCGGGCTACATCGAGGTGCGCAGCGACGGCCGGATCGTCACCTACCTCGGCGAGCACGAGCGCCACCAGAAGCAGGTCAACGACGGCTGGTGGCGGATGGGCGACGTCGGGTACCGCACGAGGTGGGGCTGCCTGCACCTGCTGGACCGCGAGGTGGACCTGATCCCGGGCATCAGCAGCACCCTGGCCATCGAGGACCGTCTGCTGGCGCGGATCCCGGATCTGGTCGAGGTCGTCATCATCCCCAACACCGAGGGCCGGCCCGTGCCGATCGTGTGCACCAGGGGCGATACCCCCCTGGACCGCCAGGCGTGGCGCTCGGCGGTGCGGGGCCTGCCGGCGATGGCCGAACCGGTGCAGTGGCGGCACGCCGACCTGCCGCAGACCGCGACCACGAAGATCAAGCGGCTCGAACTGGCCCGGATACTGGCGGCCGGGAACAACGGCTCCGTGGTCACCTCCTCCTCCGCCGGCTGACCGCGCCCCTCCGCCCACCCGTGGCCCCCGGTCGAGACCGACCGGGGGCCACGGCGTGTATGCGCCGACCGGGCCGGATGCCGCCTACGGCCGGTGGGTGGCCCCGCGCAGGTAGACCAGGACCGCCAGCACCCGCCGGTGATCCTCGTCGGAGCCGCCCAACCCGAGCTTGGCCATGATGGACCCGACGTGCGCCTCGACGGTGCGGTCGGTGAGGCAGAGCCGGCGGGCGATCCCGATGTTCGTGCGGCCCTCGGCCATCAGCGTCAGAACGTCCCGCTCCCGCGGCGTGAGGGTGGCCAGCGGGTCGGAGGGCGGACGGTGGCCGATCAACCGGGTGACCACCTCGGGGTCCAGGGCCGAGCCGCCGGCCGCCACCCGCCGCAGGGCGTCCAGGAAGTCGTCCACGTCGAGCACCCGGTCCTTCAACAGGTACCCGAACCGGCCGCTGGCGACGAGGTCCACCGAGTGCCGGGTCTCGATGTGCTGGGAGAGCAGGACGATGCCCAGGCCGGGGTGGTCCCGCCGGATCCGGCGGGCCGCGCGGGCGCCGTCGTCGGTGTGGTCGGGCGGCATCCGCACGTCGATGAGGGCCAGGTCGGGCCGGGTGTCGTCGACGGCGGCCCGCAGGCCGGGCGCGTCGGTCGCCTTGCCGACCACCTCGTGGCCGGCGTCGGCCAGCAGCCGCGCCAGCCCCTCGCGGAACAGGGCCGAGTCCTCGCCGATCACGATCCGCACGGCACCGCCGCCTGTACGAGGGTCCCGTGACCGGGACGGCTGGTCACGGTGAGCGCGCCGCCGGCCGCGGAGACCCGGTCGGCGAGGCCGGCCAGCCCGGCCCCGGGCCGGACGGTCGCGCCGCCCACCCCGTCGTCGCGCACCGCCACCGTCAACCGGCCGTCCCGGCGGGACGCGCTCAGGTGGATGCTCCCGGCGGCGGCGTGCTTCACGATGTTCGCGACCGCCTCGCTGGCCACGTAGTAGGCGGTGGTGGCGACGTCCTCGGCCACCGGATCGGCGTGCAGTTCGGGGTCGACGTCGACCGTCGCCGGGATCGGCACGCTGCGCGCCAGCATCGCGAGCGCCTCGGGCAACCCGCCGTCCAGGCTGGACGGTCGCAGCCCCTGCGCGATCTGCCGCAGCTCCGCGACCGCGGTGCCCAGCTCGGTGACCGCCTGGTCGAGCAGCCCCGCCACGTCGGTCTCGGGCAGGTGCCGCTGGGCCAGCCGCAGCGCCATGCCGAGCGAGACCAGCCGCTGCTGGGCGCCGTCGTGCAGGTCCCGTTCGAGCCGCAGGCGTTCGGCGTACCCGGCGCGCAGCAGCCGCGCCCGGCTCGCCTCCACGTCCAGCAGCGCGCGGCGCACCTCCAGCCGCAGCCGCACCACCTCGACGAGCAGGGCGCAGGCGTCGGCGATCTCGCGCATCAGTTCCGGCGAGCCGCCGGCGCGGCCCCGCACCAGGACGCCGATCCGCAGCCCGCCGAGCCGGATCGGGGTGGCCTCCGCGGCGGAGTCGAACGGTGTGCCGGCCGCGCCGAGCAACTCGTCCGTGCCGGGCAGGTGGTACCCGATGCGCAGGTCCGGGTCGCGCAGCGCGGCCCGCAGCGTCTCCTCGAGGCGTTCCGGCGCGGCCTGGCCGGCGTGGATCCGGGCCCGGAGATCCTCGATGGCCGCGAGCGCCGCCTGGCGGGCGGGGTAGAGCCGGCGATCCACCCGGTGCTGCACGTGGCTGCGCAACGGCGCCAGCGCGAGCGCGCTGACCGCGGTCGCCGCCGCGGCGGCCACCGGCGACGACCGCCCGGCGACCAGCCCGGCGACGAACGTGGCGGCCGTGTAGAAGGCGAGCAGCCCGGCGGTCACCACGCCGTAGGTGACCGCCGCGCTCAACGCCCGGTCCACGTCGTACAGGTCGTGGCGCAGGATCGCGATCGCGGTCGCCGCGGGGATGGCGATCAGCGTGCCGGCCAGCCCGATGAGGATCAGCTCCGGCCCGTCCACCAGCAGGTAACTCAGCCAGCAGAGCAGCAGCGTCCCGGGCAGGAACAGCGCGCCCAGCGCGAACCACTTCAGTTGCGCCCGGGCCACCGCGGTGGCGGCCCGGCGGTACCGGATGACCATCGCCGTCGCGCAGACGACCAGGAGCGCGAGGAGCCCCGGCAGCAGCGCCATGCTGACCGGCCCCAGCACCCGCGCCAGCCCCGGCGACGGTGTGCCGAAGGCGTGCCCGACCTCCGCGTACGGCGCCGGGAATGGGGTGGGGTCGAGGCCCGCGAGCAGGATGAACGCGGCGGGGACCGCGAGGACGCCGGCCGCCGCCACGCGCCAGCGCCGCCCGGGCAGCAGGCGCCCGTCCGGGAAGACCAGCATGAGCAGCGACGCCGGCACGTAGTGCAGCATCCAGGCGCCCTGGCTCGCGGTCACCAGCAGCGGCCAGACCGGCAGCGTCCCCGGCCGGCGGGCCACGGCGTCCCGGTAGAGGTCGCTGAACGCGATCGCGATCGCGACCAGCCCGACGAGCGTGAGCAGCGCACCGACCGGGTTGGCGGGGCGCTTCACCGCGATCAGCACGCCGAGGGCCACGCAGGCGCCGGCGAGCAGGCAGCCGATGGCGAAGTACGCCACCATGCCCGCGCCCGCACCGAGGGTGAGCACCCAGGCGCCCGCGCCGACCAGCGCCGCGGCGAGCGCCGCCATGCCCCAGGCGGTCAGGCGCGGCAGGGCGACGCGCAGCCCCGGCGCCCACGTGGCGCGGGGCAGGGCGGTTTCGCCGCGTGCCGTCATGCCGCCACAGTAAGCGTTCGGCGGTGCCGGAAGTACCGTGCCAGCACGGAGACGCCCCCGTGCCGGCACGGAGGCGAAAGATCCGGGCCCGCTCCGATGTGCCCGCCCGACCTCCCGGCCGAGACTCTGACCACGACATCCACTCCGACGGAGGGCACCATGGCACATACCCGCACCTTCACCGTGGGCCTCGCGCTCGCCGGCCTGCTGGGCCTGGCCGACCTGGCCACCTGGCTGTTCGGCGTGGGCGGGGTGGGGCAGCCGCCGGTCGCGGCGGCCGCGATCATCACCCTGCTCGGCGCCGTCACCCTCGCCGGCGCCTGGTTCGCCTGGCAGGGCCGGCGGGGCGGGCTGGTGGCGGTGATCGTCACCCGGATCCTCTCCGCGCTCGCCGCCGCGCCGGCGTTCGGCGATTCCGACATCTCCACCGGGAACCTCGTGCTCATCGGCCTCGGCCTGGCCCTGACGGCGGTCGCGCTGATCCTGGTCTGGCCGGCCCTGCGCCGGCAGCCGGCGGTGGCGTCGTGACCGCCGTACTGGACCGCGAGGCGGAACTCGCCCCGCCGGCCGACGGCCTGCGCCGCGGGGGCACCGCGCTGGCGATGCTGCTGGCCCCGTGGGCGATCGTCGTGGCGAACGCCTGCTACGCCTGGGCGACCCGGGCCGGCGGCGGCGACCAGACCAGCGAGGAAGCGCTTGCGCTGTATGCGGCGCACCCGTCGCTGGCCCGGGGCGCGATCATCGCCGCGATGGTCGGCTGCTTGCTGATCGTCCCGGCGACCATCGGCGCCATGGCGCTGACCCGGCTCCGGGCGCGCCGGCTGGGCCTGATCGGCGGGTCACTCATGATCGGCGGGTACGTCGCGTACTTCGGCGTCGGCATGAGCGACCACATCGTGCTGGCGATGGCTCAGCGGGGTGGCCCGGTCGACGACTACGCGGCCGTGCTCGACGCCGCCAACACGGCGGCCATCCCGTGGTTCCTGCTGTTCGTCGCGGGCAACCTGCTCGGCACCCTGCTCCTGGGCATCGCGCTGTTCCGCGCCCGCACGGTGCCCGGCTGGGCCGCCGCCGCCATCTGCTGCTGGGCGGTGCTGCACGTGACCGGGCTGATCGCCGGCAGCGAATGGTTCGAGGTCACCGGCGCGGTGATCCAGGCCGTGGGCTTCGCCGCCCTGGCCGCGAAGACCGTTCGCTCCCGGTAGCCGCGGCCCGCATCCGCTGCCCGGTGGAGCCGTCCCACCGGGCAGCGTCGTGCGATCACCGCACCCGCACGCGCGGCCGGGCGAGGACGTTTCCCCGGCCGGGCGGCTTGGGCTGGAGCTCATCCCGGCGCGGTGCGGGTGGCGCCGCGCGGCGCCGACTTCCAGCGGCCGGTGTCCGTCGTGACGGTGGCGCCGCGCGCCGTCGGCCGGTGTCCGTCATCCGGCCTCCCCGGGTGCGGCCGGAAGCGGGTCGGGCGGCCGCCCGCCGGCGACCTTGGTGCGCAGCCAGTCCTCGAGGCCGGCGATGTGCACCGTGGCCCACGAGCGGGCGGTCTCCGGGTCGCGGGCGGCCATGGCCCGCTGGATGGCGCGGTGCTCCAGCAGCGTGCGCTCGATCGCGGTGTCCTGGCTGAGTCCGCGCCACATGCGCGCCCGCTGGGTACGGCTGGACAGGCTGTCGAGCAGGGAGCACAGCAGCGGGTTCCCGCTGCCCGCCGCGATCCGGGCGTGGAACTCCACGTCGTTGGCGACGAGTTCGTCGATCCGCGGGCTCGGCGGCAGGGTGTCGAGGTGCTCGGCCAGCCCGGCGATGTCCACGGTGGACATCGCCACGGTGGCCATGGCGGTCGCGGCCGGCTCCAGGATCCGCCGCACCTGGAGGAACTGGAGCACGCTGTCGTCGCGGTGGAAGTCCACGACGAACCCGAGGGCGTTCATGAGCGTGGCCGGGTCGAGCCCGGTGACGTACGTCCCGTCGCCGTGCCGGACGTCGAGGACCTTGATCAGGGCCAGCGCCCGCACCGCCTCGCGCAGGGAACTGCGGGACAGGCCGAGCCGCTCGGCGAGGTCGGCCTCCCGGGGGAGCCGGTCGCCGGGCGCGAGGTCGCCGTCGACGATCATCTTCTTGATCGCGGCGATCGCGTCGTCGGTCACCGCCATGGTTCAGCCCTCGGCCGCTGCGGCACGGCACCTCCCACCAGACCTCGGACGTCTCGACCATCCGGCGCCGTGGTTATCGATGTAACTGCGATGAATCGGCATCTTGACATGAGAGAGATCCGATGTCTACCGTCCGGCAGCATCACCACGTCACCGCGGGAGGAGCCACCCGTGAGCCGCGTCATCGCGATGGACACGCACGACGTCCGGTTTCCGACCTCCCGATTCCTCGACGGCTCGGACGCGATGAACCCCGACCCGGACTACTCGGCGGCCTACCTGCGGCTGCGGACCGACGCCGGGGACGGGCACGCCGGCCACGGCTTCGTGTTCACGATCGGTCGCGGTAACGACGTGCAGGTCGCCGCGATCCGCAGCCTGGCGCCGTACGTCGTCGGCCAGGACGCCGAGGCGCTGCTGGACGACCTCGGCGGGTTCTGGCGCCGGCTGGTGCACGACTCGCAGTTGCGCTGGCTCGGCCCGGAGAAGGGGGTGATGCACATGGCCGTCGGCGCCGTCGTCAACGCCCTGTGGGACCTCAGGGCCAAGCGGGCCGGGCTGCCGCTGTGGCGGCTGCTGGCGGGGCTGACCCCGACCGAGATCGTCGACCTGGTCGATTTCCGGTACCTCAGCGACGCCCTCACCAGGGACGAGGCGCTGAAGATCCTGGCGGCGGCCGAGCCGGACCGGGCCGATCGGCAGGCGTGGCTGCTCCGCGCCGGCTACCCCGCCTACACCACCAGCCCGGGCTGGCTCGGCTACGACGACGGCAAGCTCGCCCGGCTCTGCCGCGAGGCGGTCGCGGACGGTTTCACCCAGATCAAGGTGAAGGTGGGCGCCGACCGGCGGGAGGACGTGCGCCGCCTGCGGATCGCCCGCGACACCGTCGGGCCGGACGTGCGCATCGCGGTGGACGCCAACCAGCGCTGGGAGGTGGCCGAGGCGGTCGACTGGGTGGCGGCGCTCGCGCCGTTCGGCGTCGCCTGGGTGGAGGAGCCGACCAACCCGGACGACGTGCTGGGCCACGCCGCCATCGCCCGCGCCATCGCCCCGATCCCGGTGGCGACGGGGGAGCACATGGCGAACCGGGTCATGGCCAAACAGTTCCTCCAGGCCGGCGGGGTCGGCGTGCTGCAACTCGACGCGACGCGCGTGTCCGGGGTCAACGAGAACATCGCCATGCTGTTGCTGGCCGCGAAGTTCGGCGTCCCGGTCTGCCCGCACGCGGGCGGCGTCGGCCTGTGCGAGATGGTGCAGCACCTGGCGATGTTCGACCTCGTGGCGGTCTCGGGCACGGCCGAGGACCGGATGATCGAGTACGTCGACCACCTGCACGAACACTTCGCGGCGCCGGTACAGGTCCGCAATGGACGGTACATCGCGCCCTCGGTGCCCGGGTCCGGTGCCGAGATGCTGATGGAGTCCGTCGAGCGTTACCGGTTCCCGGGGCAGGCGTGAGATCCGCCGCGGGCCACGGGTAGAGGGAGGGGACGCGCGATGAGCAACCACCTGCTCGAGGTGGCGGGCGTGCACAAGGCATTCCCGGGCGTGCGGGCCCTCAGCGACATGCACCTGACCCTGCGCGCCGGTGAGGTGCTCGCGCTGGTGGGCGAGAACGGCGCCGGCAAGTCGACGCTGATGAAGCTGTTGTCCGGCGGCTACCGGCCCGACGCCGGCTCCTTCCGGCTGAACGGCGAGCCGTTCGTGCCGCAGAACCCCCGGCACGCGCTGCACGCCGGGATCAGCATCATCCATCAGGAGTTCAACCTGATGCCGCATCTCACGGTGGCGCAGAACATCTTCATCGGCCGCGAGCCCCGCCGCGGCCCCCTGCTGTCGGAGCGGGAGCTGAACCGCCGCGCCGCCGACCTGGTGGCGCGGCTGGGGCTGCCCTTGGACATCCGCGCCGTGGTCGGCGGCCTGACCGTCGCCAGCCAGCAGATGGTCGAGATCGCCAAGGCGCTGTCGTACGACGCGCGGGTGTTCATCATGGACGAGCCCACGGCGGCGCTGAACGACGCCGAGGTGGCGACCCTGCACGGCCTGATCCGCCGGTTCGTGCGCCCGGACACCGGGGTCATCTACATCTCCCACCGGCTCGACGAGTTGAAGGCGATCAGCGACCGCATCACCGTCATCCGGGACGGCAGGTACGTCGACACGCTCGCCACGGCCGCCACCACCACGAGGGAAATCATCACGCTCATGGTGGGCCGCGCGCTCACCAGCGACGCGCGGCCGGTCGACGTCCGGCCGGGGCGGGAGGTCGTGCTCGACGTCCGGGGCCTGAGCACCGGGCCGCTGCTGCGCGACGTCAGCTTCACCCTCGGCAAGGGGGAGATCCTCGGCTTCGCGGGGCTGATGGGCGCCGGGCGCACCGAGGTGGCCCGCGCGATCGTGGGCGCGGACCGGACGACCGGCGGGACGATCCGCCTGCACGGTCGGCCGGTCAGGATCCACAATCCGGCCGAGGCGGCCCGGCTGGGCATCGGCTACCTGTCGGAGGACCGCAAGCACCTGGGCCTGCTGCTTGAACACGACGTGAGCGACAACGTCGCGCTGTCCTCGCTGCGGGAGAGGTTCACCCGCTGGGGGCTGGTCGACCGGCCGGCCACCCGCCGCACCGCGACGGACCTGGTCCGCCGGCTGGCCGTCCGGACCCCGTCCGTCCGGCAGCCGACCAAGTACCTCTCCGGCGGCAACCAGCAGAAGGTCGTCATCGCCAAGTGGCTGGTCAAGGACTGCGACGTCCTGATCGTCGACGAGCCGACCCGCGGCATCGACGTCGGCGCCAAGGAGGAGATCTACGCGCTGCTCAACGACCTCGCGCGGCAGGGCAAGTCGATCATCATGATCAGCTCCGAGCTGCCCGAGGTGCTGCGCATGTCGCACCGGATCGCGGTGATGACCGAGGGACGGGTCAGCGGCATCCTCGCCGCCGGCGACGCCTCGCAGGAGAGCGTCATGCACCTGGCCACGCTGCGCCCGAACGAGAACCCGGCGGACGCCGCCGAACTCGGCCTCCCCGACCCGCGGCGCCCGGACGCCGCACCCGACCGCGGACCGACCGAACCGAAGGCTGTGTGACGATGGCGTTCCCGCTCACCGACGGCACGGAGACGGCCGCCCGGCCGAACTGGCTGACCGCGGCCAAGAACCGGCTCCAGCAACTGCTGGCGTTCGCCAGCCTGATCGTGATCTTCACGTTCTTCGCGCTGGCCAACTCGGCGTTCCCCACGTACTCCAACGTCATCAACATCCTGTTCAGCACGGTTGTGATCGGAACGCTCGCGCTGGGCACCACCTTCGTCATCATCACCGGCGGGATCGACCTGTCCATCGGCACCGGCATGGCGCTGTGCGCCGTCATGTCCGGCGTGTTCATCGTCGACGCCGGCCTGCCCGTCGCGCTCGGCGTGCCCGCCGCCGTCCTCTTCGGCGGCCTGATCGGCCTGGTCAACGGCGTCAACGTGGCCGTGCTGAAGCTGCCGCCGTTCATCGCGACCCTCGCGATGATGCTGGTGGCCCAGGGCCTCGCCCTGGTGATCTCCAAGAGCACCCCGATCTACTTCAGCGACCACCCGGGCTACACCAAGATCTCCACCGGCGAGCTCATCCCCGCGCTCAACATCCCGAACGCCGTCGTGGTGCTCCTCGCCGCCGCCGTGCTCGCCGGTTTCCTGCTGAGCAGGACCCTGCTCGGCCGCTACACGTACTCCATCGGCAGCAACGAGGCCGCGACCGCCCTGTCGGGCATCAACGTCCGCCGCTGGAAGGTGGTCGTCTATACGCTCGCCGGCCTGTTCACCGGGCTGGCCGGCGTGCTGATCTCGGCTCGGCTCGGCTCGGCGCAGCCGGCCACCGGGATGGGCTACGAACTACAGGCGATCGCCGCCGTCGTCATCGGCGGCACGTCGCTGGCCGGCGGCAAGGGCTCGATCATCGGCACGATGATCGGCGCCCTGATCATCTCCGTCCTCAACAACGGCCTGCAGATCATGTCCATCCCGCAGGAGTGGCAGAACGTCATCCTCGGCCTGGTCATCCTCGTGGCCGTCTACGCCGACATGGTGCGCAAGAAGGAGACCTGACCCCACCACCGCCCACCACCCCCGCCACCACGCAAGGAGCGCCGAACGATGACCAGAACCCGCACACTCGCCGCCCTGGCGGCCGCCGCCCTGCTGCTCGTCTCCGGGTGCGGCGACTCCGGCGGCTCCGACTCCGGCGGCGCCAAGAAGCCGTACGTCGCCATCGTCTCCAAGGGCTTTCAGCACCAGTTCTGGCAGGCCGTGAAGAAGGGGGCCGAGGAGGAGGCCGCCCGGCAGGGCGTGCGCATCACCTTCGAGGGCCCGGCCACCGAGGCGGACATCGAGGCCCAGACGACGATGCTCACCAACGCGCTGGCCAAGAAGCCCGACGCGATTGGCTTCGCCGCCCTGGACAGCAAGGCCGCCGCGCCGCTGATGCAGCAGGCCAGGTCCGCCAACATCCCCGTGATCGCCTTCGACTCGGGCGTCGACAGCGAGGTCCCCCTCACCACGGCCGCGACCGACAACAAGGCCGCCGCCGGCGAGGCGGCCAAGCACATGTCGGAGCTGATCGGCGGCGCGGGCAAGGTGGCCCTGGTCGTGCACGACCAGACCAGCGTCACCGGCCGCGACCGGCGCGACGGCTTCATCGACTGGATGACGGCCAACGCGCCCGGGGTCCAGATCCTGCCCGTCCAGTACGGCGGTGGCGACCAGGCCAAGTCCGCCGACATCACCAAGTCGATCCTGCGCGCCAACCCGGACGTCAAGGGCATCTACGGCGCCAACGAGGGCTCCGCCATCGGCGTCGTCAAGGGCATCGAGGAGAGCGGCAAGCAGGGCATCGCGGTCGTCGGCTTCGACTCCGGGCAGGCCCAGATCGACGCGATCAGCAACGGCGTCATGGCCGGGGCCATCACCCAGAACCCGGTCGGCATGGGGGCCGCGCTCGTCAAGGCCGCCGTGGACGCGATCAACGGCAAGTCCCTGCCGAAGACCATCGACACGGGCTTCTACTGGTACGACAAGACCAACATCGACAAGCCCGAGATCCAGGCCGTGCTGTACAAGTGAGCCGGGCGCGTGCGGGTCGGGTCGGCCGAGCGACCGGCCCGGCCCGCACCGGCTCCCTCGGCGCGAGGCGGCAAGCGGTGGCGTCAGCCGGTGCCGGTGTCCTGCCGTGGTTCGCCGCGCGGGTCGGGTAGTGCCCACCGGCCGCCGTCCGCCTCGCCCCGGCTGAGTCGCAGCTCGTACCGGATCTCGTGGCTGGGGTGGCGGTTCAGCGCGACGTACCCGACCCGGCCGTCCTCCAGTTCGTAGATCCGGCGCACCAGCAGGATGGGCGCGCCGACCGGCACGCTGAGGACGGCGGCGGTGTCCGGCTCGGCCAGGGCGGCCTCGATGGTCTGGATCGCGCCGTGGAAGTGCACGCCGCGTTTCTCCAGGATGTCGATCATCATCGACTGCTGGAGGTCTGCCATGGTGAGCCCCTCGCCCAGCCAACGCGGCAGGTAGGAGGTGGCGAAGGTGATCGGCCCGCGGGTGCCGGAGCGGACCCGGCGCACCTGCACGCACGGCTCGCCCGGTTCCAGCCCGAGGGTCGTGCGGATGTCGGTCGGCGGGACCACCTCGGTCACCCCGAGCGCGCGCACGTCCAGGCCGGCGACGGCCTCGGAGACCAGTTCCAGCGGAACGGTGATGCGCACCCGGTCGGTGGGCTCCTCCGTGGCCGTGACGAAGGTTCCCTTGCCCTGCTGGCGGCTGAGCCGGCCCTGCTGCTCCAGCAGGCTGAGTGCCTGGCGCATGGTCACGACGCTGACCTTGAACGAGGCGGCCAACTGCGCCTCGGACGGGAGCCGGTCGCCGACTACCCATTCTCCGGTATCAATGCGGCTGCGGAGCACGTTCGCGATCTGGTAATACAGCGGCATTGGGTTGTCGCGCGCGAGGTCGGCCCCGGGTGGGCGATTCACGATGTCCATTGTAGGTTCAGCAGACCTTCTCTGGGGTGGCCGACTGCACCGCCGGCCCGTCGTACCGGACCAGTTCCGGTTCGATGACCCGCATCGGGCGTTGCCGGGTGGACTCCTCGACGGCGTGCGCGCTGAGTCCACCGAGCCGGGCCAGGCCGAACAGGCAGTCGCCGAACGGGGCGGGCAACCCGATCGTGACCACCGCGAGCGCCAACCCGCCGTCCACGTTGACGCACTGGTGCTTGCCGGTCCGCCGGGACAGGGCCCGAGCGAGCGCCTGTGCCGCGGCGACCGGCGCGTGGCCCCGGTTCTGCGCGGCCAGCAGGTCGACGATGACGGCGGTGCGGGGGTCCTCGCGGTGCCAGCGGTGACCGAGGCCGGGCACCCGCCCGCCCCGCCGGCGGACCCGGTCCACCGTCTCCTCGGCCCAGCGGTCGAGGTCGGTGGGGGGAGCGGCGGCCAGGAGTTCGGCGCAGGCGGTGACGGCCGCCCCGTGCAGCGGACCGGTGGCCAGTAGCCCGGTAGCCGCGCTGGGGAGGGGGCGGTTGCCGGTCGAGGCGGCGGTCCGGGTGGCCAGTGCGGACGGGGTCACCGCGCCGTGATCCACGCAGGCGATCAGGCAGGTTTCGACGAGTTCGACGTCGGCGGCCGGCGGCCGGCGCCCGGTCCACAGCAGCAGCAGGGTGGCGACGAAGCTGCCGGCCCGCATCAGGTCGGCGACCGGCCGGCCGCGGACGAATACGCCGCCGGGCCCCGTGCTGGTCAGGGCGGTGTGCCAGGGGGGCTGGGGTATGGACATGGGCACCCGTCTCTCGTCGGGGTCGCTGCTGTACCGCCGGGGGTTCCGAGGGACCGGATGGTGCGAGTTCCGCTCGGGCTGTTGACGGCGGTGTGATCGGAGCCTAGCATCCGCTCATCTAGTTAACCATAGGACTGACTGATAGGTGGACCGGATGGCGGCGGCGTCGGCCCCGTTGTTCACCTCCGCGTATCGAGCCCGGTCATCCACCCCGCGTAGGCACGACGGGAGAAGCACTGTGACGACCCTGCAAGCCCCCGCGCCGGCCCCCGCGGCCCGCCGCCGGACCGTACGGCGGTCCGCCGGCTCGGCCCGCCGCCGCGGGGATCCCCGCTACGTGATCGCGGCAGCCGTGGTGTTCGTCCTGCTCTGGCAACTCGTGGTGGTCTTCGGCAGCGTGCCCGGATACATGCTGCCGGCTCCGATGGACGTGGCGAAGGCGCTGTGGCACGGCATGACCGTCGCCCCGAGCGACCGCGACAGCTACCTGCCCCACCTGTGGCACACCACCTCGGCGGCGCTCGCGGGGTTCGCCCTCGGCAGTGGCGCCGGAATCGTGCTCGGCGGCCTGTGCGCGATGAACCGGGTGGTCAACCAGGTGGTCCGCCCGTACGTGTTCGGCCTGCAGAGCATGCCGAAGGTGGCACTGACGCCACTGCTGATGGTCTGGCTCGGCTTCGGCAACCCCACGAAGATCACCCTGGCGGCGCTGCTGGTGTTCTTCCCGGTCTTCGTCAACGCCTACACGGGCCTGGTCAATGTGGACGACACCTACCTGCGGCTGTTCCGGGGCATGAGCGCCAGTCGCTGGCAGATGCTGTCCCAGTTGCGGCTGCCGGCCGCCATGGTGGCGGTCTTCGCCGGCCTGGAGATGGGCATCGTCCGGGCCCAGTTGGGCGCCGTGGTGGCGGAGTTCCTGGCCGGCCAGAACGGGCTGGGCATCATCCTGATCCGCTTCCAGTACGTCAACGACACCGCCGGTGCGTTCGCCGTGTTCATCCTGCTGGCCATCAGCTCGTTCGTGCTCTACCGGGTCCTCAAGGCCAGCAGGAAACGGGTCATCTTCTGGATCCCCTCGCACACAGATAAGAGGTAGGTCGTGGTCAACTCGGCGAAGTCCACCATCAGCCGGCCCGGGGCGCCTCCGGACGCCGGGGAACCGACCCTGGTCTGCGAGCAGGTGACCCGGACCTTCGAGTCCAAGCGCGGCACCGTCACCGCCCTGGACGGCGTCTCGATGACCGTCGGGCGCGAGCGCTTCGTCAGCGTGGTCGGCCCCAGCGGCTGCGGCAAGACCACCCTGCTCATGATCATGGCAGGGCTGGAGCGGGCAAGCCGGGGCAGCATCCGCATCGGGGGGCAGGAGTCGACCGGCCCGCGCGACGACGTGGGCATCGTCTTCCAGTCCCCGGTGCTGCTGCCCTGGAAGAACGTGCTGCAGAACGTGCTGCTACCGGCGAAGATCGGCAAGCGGCTCTCGCCGGAGATGCGGGAGCGGGCCCAGGAGCTGATCGAGATGGTCGGCCTGGCCGGGTTCGAGAAGTACCTGCCGCACGAGCTGTCCGGCGGGATGCAACAGCGCACCGCGATCGCCCGGTCGTTGCTGCTGCGGCCGAGCACGCTGCTGATGGACGAGCCGTTCGGTGCCCTCGACGCGATGACCCGGGAGCGGATGAACATGGAGCTCGCCCGGATCTGGGAGGTCGAGCGGAAGGCCGTGGTGCTGGTCACCCACGACATCTCCGAGGCGGTCCTGCTGAGCGACCAGATCGTGGTGATGTCGCCGCGGCCGGGCCGGATCGTCAAGACCATCACGGTCGACCTCGACCGGCCCCGCACCCCGTCGGTCGTGGACACCGCGGACTTCCGGGACCGTGTCGCGCAGGTGCGCGACCTGCTGAAGGAGCACCCGGCCGAACCCGGCCGGACCGACAAGAAGGAGTACCTGCGATGACCACGTTCTCCGGGCTCTACCCGGCCACGGTGGTGCCGTTCACCGAATCGGACACCGTCGACGCCGAGGCGCTCCGCCGGGTGATCGAGTACAGCAGCACACCGCGGGGCGTGTCCGGCGTGGTGGTCAGCGGGCACATGGGCGAGCTGATGATGCTCGACGCGGCCGAGCGGCGCGAGGTGGTGCGGGTGGCGCGGGCGGCCGCCCCGGCCGGCAAGCACGTGATCGCCGGCGTCGAGGGGCGCACGCCGAAGGCCCTGGCCACCGCGGCCCGCGAGGCGGTGGACGCCGGCGCCGACGCGCTGCTGGTCTGCCCGCCGTTCGACGCCCGCCCCCTGCGCCCCCTGGTCGGGCACGCCGAGGCGGCGCTGACCTACTTCCGGGCGGTCGCCGACGCGGTCGACGTGCCGCTGATCGTCTTCCAGTACAACCGGGCGAGCGGCATCGCGTACCCGCTGGACGTGCTGGAGCGGTTGGTCGACCTGCCCGCGGTGCGCGCGGTCAAGGCCGGCACCCGGGACATCACCGACTACGTCGCGCTGCACCACCGACTGGCCGGCAAGGTCGACATCCTGGCCGCCTCGGACGGCCCGCCGCTGATCTCGATGCTGATGCACGGCGCCGACGGCGCGCTGATCGGGGTCAGTTCGGTCGGCACCCCGATCTGGGCCGAACTGGTCGAGCTGGCCGCGGCCGGCGACCTGGCCGGGGCGCACCGGCTGTTCCAGCAGCGCTGCCTCCCGCTGACCGAGGCGATCTACGAGAACCAACAGCCGACCGGGCACATCAGCCCGGTGGGTGCGGCGAAGGAGGCGCTGGTCCAGTTGGGCCTGCTGTCGAACAACCGGATCCGTCCCCCGGCCGTGGGCCCGGACGCCGAGCGCACCGGGCAGATCGCCGAGGCGCTGAAGCGGGCGGGTCTGGTGGGTGCCGGCGTTCCGGTCGGTGTCGGGGCGTCATGAGTGCGGTGAACGCCGCCGCGAGCGCCCGGCCACGCGCCGGCCGGGCCCGGCGGCGGCTGCCCGAACGCCTGCGGCCCCCGATCACCGTCCTGCTCGGACTGGTCGTGCTGGTGGCCCTCTGGCACGTCGCGGTCGAGATCTTCAACATCCGTCCGTACCTGCTGCCCGCGCCGCTGGACGTCGGCCAGGCCCTGTACCGGGGGCTCACGGCCCCGCTCAACTCCCGGGTCAGCCTCGTCTTCCACCTGATCATCACCTTCCGGGCGGCCGGCCTGGGCCTGCTGGTCGGGGGTCTGCTCGGGGTCCTGGCCGGGGTGTTCGCCGCCTCGAGCCGGGTTGTCGACGGCTTTCTGTCCTCGTACGTGTTCGCGCTCCAGGGGCTGCCGAAGGTGGCCATCGCCCCGCTGCTGATGATCTGGTTCGGTTTCGGGCTGACGACCAAGGCGCTGCTCGCCGCGTTCCTGGTCTTCTTTCCCATGTTCGTCAACACCTACACCGGTCTAACCACTGTAGACCGTGGCTACGAGCGGCTGTTCACCGCGCTGCGCGCGGGTCCACTACAGACGCTCATGCAACTGCGGCTGCCCGGCGCGCTCGTCATGATCTTCGCGGGCCTGGAGATCGCGGTGGTCCAGGCGCTGCTCGGCGCGATCGTCGGCGAGTTCGTCGCGGCCGAGGCGGGCATGGGCATCCTGCTCAAGCAGTACCAGGCGGTCAGCAACACCGCCGCGATGTTCGCCGCGCTCATCCTGCTCGCCATGACCGGCGTCGTCCTCAACGGCATCATCCGGCTGCTGCGCGGGCGCCTCATCTACTGGGCGCCGGAACGGTCGCAGCAATCCACCCTCGCCCCATCCGAATAGTCCACCGCGCGGGCGTCCGGCCCGTCCAGGAGGTTTCCCATGCCCCAGTCCGTTTCCGTCCGGCGCGGATTAATCGTCGTCGCGGCCGGCGCGCTCGCCCTGTCCACCGTCACCGGCTGCCTCAGCGAGAGTCAGGGCGGCGACACCGGCTCGGGCGCCGGCGACGGCAGCCTGAAGAACGTGGTCTTCGCGACCGGGTCCACCACGGGTGGACCGCACTTCGCGATCCAGGAGATCGGCGTCAACCTGGGCTTCTACAAGGAGGAGGGGCTGTCGGTGTCGTTCAAGCACGCCGGAGGCAACGCGCAGGCCACCGCCGAACTGGACCGCGACCGGGCGCAGTTCGCCACCGGCACACCCAGCTTCCAGGTGAGCAACTACGCCAAGAACGGCGCCCTGCCCGGCGTCAACTTCTTCGAGTACGCGTACCCGATGAAGTGGGACTTCGCGGTGAAGCCCGATTCACCCATCCAGTCGCTGCGCGAGTTGGAGGGCAGATCCGTGGGCATATCCGCCCTCGGTACCGCCGACGAGTTGGTGGCGCGGGAGTGGCTGCGGCTGGCGGGGGCGAACCCGGACAAGGTCAAGCTCACCGTCACCGGCGGCGGCGAGCCGATGGGTACCGCCGTGCAGGACAGCAAGGTGGACGCCGCGCTGACCTGGGACACCTACCGCGGCCAGTGGGACGTGGCCGGCATCTCCTACCGGGTCCTGCCCCGGCCGGAGGGTGTGTCGGAACTCGGCGGGTTCTACCTGCAGACCAAGAAGTCCACGATCGAGTCCGACCGGGCGATGGTGGTCGGGCTCGGGCGGGCCACGCTCAAGGGCATCGTCTTCGCCCTGGCGAACCCGGAGGCGGCTGCGGCGATCTACCTGGACCGGCACCCGGAGGCCGGCGAGGGCAAGCCACGCGAGGAGGCGGTGGCCAACCTCGTCAAGATCATGAAGTACCGGATGGCCAACCAGTTGCCGGCCGACTCGAGCCTGCTGCCCGGCCAGACCAGGCCGCAGGAGTGGGCGAACGAGGTGGCGTTCGCCGGCGCGGCCGACAAGGTCAAGGACCCCTCGATCTTCTACACCAACGACCTGGTCAAGGAGATCAACGACTTCGACCGGGCGACCATCGAGAAGATGGCCAAGGAATACGACTGGCGTAACTGAGTCGGCCGAACCATAGCGGTGGCCCACCGGCGCCCGCACCCCGCACGCCGGTGGGGCCGCCCGCACCGCACATCGGAGGGCACATGGACCAGACGGATGTGATCGTCGTCGGCGGCGGGATGGCCGGGCTGTGCGCCGCGGCTTCGGCCGCGGGGGCGGGCGCCCGGGTCGTGCTGCTGGAGGCGACCGACCGGGTGGGTGGGGCCGCCCGCTGGTCGGCCGGCCGGATCTGGACGTTCACCGACCTGCCGGAGATGCGCCGCCGCGTTCCGCTGGGCGACGCCCGGTTGCAGGCGGCGCTCGCCGCCGACCTCCTGGCCGGCCTGGACTGGTTGGCCGGGCTCGGCCTTCCCCTGGCCGCGCAGCGACCCGACCGGCTCGGGACGGGCCGGGTGATGGGCCTCGGCGCCGTCGGCGACCGCACGCCGTTTCTCCAGGAGCTGGCTGACCGGGTGAGCGGCCTGGGCGTCGAGATCCGCCACCGGTCCCGCGTCACCGCACTCACCCGTACCCCGCACGGCGTACGCCTGGCCGACGACACCGGCTGGGAGGTGCATGCGACAGCCGTCGTCCTGGCGTCCGGCGGATTCCAGGGCGGCGCCGAACTCACCCGCTCGTATCTGGGGCCCGAGGCCCGGCACCTCATGCTGCGCTCCGCACCGGCCTGCACCGGTGACGGCCTGCGGATGGGACTGGCGGCCGGCGGGACGGTCAGCCGGGGAATGGCGGACTTCTACGGGCACACCATGCCCAAGCATGCCGACCTGCTGGAGCCGACCGAGTTCAAGGCGGCGACGCTGAACGCGGCGGCCGACGCGATCCTGGTCAACCGGGACGGGCGGCGCTTCACCGACGAGGCCGACGGAGTCGTGGAGGAGACGAACGCCGTGGCGGCGATGTACCAGCCCGGCGGCGCCTTCTACCTGATCTGCGACGGCGACCGGGCCGACCGGATCCCGATCGACCTGATCGGACGGATCGCCGATCGGGCCGGCGTTCCGCGCGGCGAGATCCTGCTGTCGGCGGACTCGCTGGTCGGCCTGACCGAATCGATGGCGAAGGCGTGGAAGATACCCGGCACCACGCTCGCCCAGACCCTCGCGAACGCCGAGCTGATGCCGCACCGCAGCCGACCGCTCAGTCCCCTGAGGACGCCACCGTTCGTCGCGGTCGCCTGCGTCGCGGCCATCACGCTGCCGTACGGCGGGCTGGCCGTCGAACCGTCCGGGGCGCTGGTCGACGCCGGCGGCGAGCACCTGGCCGGGCTCTTCGCCGCCGGGGCGGACGCGGGCGGGGTGTTCCACGGCGCCTACGCCGGCGGGCTCGCCTGGGCCCTGGTCAGCGGGCGCCGGGCCGGTGCCTCCGCCGCGGCCGCCGCCCGGCGGTCGCCGGTGGCGTCCGGGGGTGACGCGCGATGAACCCCGACGTGGTGGTGGTCGGGGCCGGCGCCGCCGGCCTGGCGGCCGCGGTCAGCCTCGCCGAGGCCGGCCTGGCGTGCCACGTGGTCGAGCAGAACGACCGTCCCGGCGGCACGACGGCCCACGCGGTCGGCTCCATCTGCGTCTGCCTTCCGCCGCCGGACGGCGACGACTCGATCGAGGACTTCCTCGCCGACACGGCCCGGTTCCTGCCCGCCGACGCGGCCCACCTGGTCCCCGCGGACCTTCGCCACCTGCTCGCCCGGACCAGTGGCGAGACGCTCGGCTGGCTGCGCGCCCTCGGCGTGCCCCTCACCGGGCCGTACCCGGAGCATCCCCACCGCCGCCCGCGCCTGTACGCGACGGCGCCCGACGGCCGGTCCTTCATCTGGTGGCTGCTGCGGCGGGCCCACCAGCTCGGCGTCACGATCACCTGTGGCGCCCGCGTCACCCGCCTCCTTCGGCACGGCGCCCGGGTGGCGGGCGTACGCGCGGGCGGCGTCGATCTGCGCGGCCGGGTGGCGACCGTCCTGGCCTGCGGCGACTTCGCCGCGAACGACGACCTGAAGGCCCGGTACCTGACGCCCGCGGCCGCGACGAGTCCGGCGGTCAACCCGACCAGCCGCGGTGACGGCCTCGCCCTCGGCAGGTCGGTCGGCGCGGCCTGGCGGAACATGGGTACCGCGTTCGCGCCGCAGTTGAGGTTCGTCGCCCGGACCGGCCCGCCCGCGGACGAGTGGTCCCCGGCGCTGTTCACCGCGGGCCAGGCGGCCGGCCGGGTCATCCCCGGCCCGGCCGGCGGCGGCGCGGACGAGGTGCGCGCCTCGGGGTGGGCGGCGATGCCGCGGGCGTACATGGCACCGGCCGCCGAGGACGCCGCGCTCATCCTGGACACCGGCGAACTGATCCGCGTACCCGGGGCGGTGGACAGGGTCGCGGCGACCGCCAGCCGGACCGCGTATCTGCTGCTCGACTCGCGCTGGCTGCCCGGCGGGGAGTACCCGGACCGGCGGATCTCCAGCGCCCCGACCATGGGCTTCGCCCGCCTCGCGGACTACCGCGCCGCCCGGCCCGACCTGGTGCGCGATGCGCGGGATGTCGAGGCGGTCGCCGCGCTGGTCGGCGTCCCCGCCGAGCGGCTCGCCGGGCACCTGGCCGGCGGGCCGTCGTGGAAACCGCCGTACGTGCTGGTCGGGCCCGCCCGGCCGGTGGTCACCGTGACCGAGGGCAGCCTCGCGGTCGACGACCACCTGCGGGTGCTCTCCGGCGACGGGACGCCGATACCCGGACTGTTCGCCGCCGGCGCCGCGGGCCAGGGTGGCCTGCTCCTGCTCGGCCACGGCCTGCACCTCACCTGGGCGCTGACGTCCGGCCGGGCGGCCGCCCACGCCATCGCCGCCCGGGCCGCCGGCGAGGGGGGAACCGCGTGACCGGCGAGCCACCGGCCACTTCGGACGGGCCGCTGGCCGGCCTCCGGGTGCTCGACGCGGCCACCATGATCGCTGGGCCCACCGTGGGCAGGCTCCTCGGCGACTTCGGCGCTGATGTCGTCAAGATCGAGCATCCGGCGCACGGGGACGCCCTGCGCAGTCACGGGCTCCGCGAGGACGGCGACTCGCTGTGGTGGAAGATGATCGGCAGCAACAAGCGCTGCCTCGGCCTGGACCTGGGCGAGCCGGCCGGGGCGGGGCTGCTGCTCCGCCTGGTCGAGCGGTTCGACGTGCTGATCGAGGGGTTCCGGCCGGGCACCCTGGAGCGGTACGGGCTCGGCTGGGAGCGGTTGCGGGCCGCCAACCCCGGCCTGATCCTGCTCCGGATGACCGGCTTCGGGCAGACCGGCCCGTACGCCCGTCGGCCCGCGTTCGGCACGCTGATCGAAGCGATGAGCGGCTTCGCCCACCTGACCGGCCAACCCGACGGGCCGCCGACGCTTCCGCCGTTCGGCCTCGCCGACTCGATCGCCGGGATCAGCGGGTTCGCGGCGGTACTCACCGCCCTGTACGCGCGCGACGCGCGGGGCGGGGAGGGCCAGGTCATCGACCTGTCCATTCTGGAGACCATGACGGCGACGCTCGGCCCGGAGTCGATCGGCTACGACCGGCTCGGCGTCGTCAACAAGCGCTCCGGCAACCGGTCGACGAGCAACGCCCCGCGCAACACCTACCTGACGAAGGACGGGCGGTGGGTCGCGCTCTCCTCCAGCGCCACCTCGATCGCGGAACGCCTGATGCGGCTGGTCGGGCACCCCGAGGTCATCGACGAGCCCTGGTTCTCCCGGGGATACCAGCGCGCCGCGCACGCCGACCTGCTCGACGGGTACGTCCAGGAGTGGGTCGGGGCGCGCACGCTCGACGAGGTCGTCGCCGCGTTCGAGCGGGAAGGCGTGGCCGGCTCGCCGGTCTACGACATCGCGCAGCTCGTGAACGACCCGCACAGCCGGGAACGGGAGATCTTCACCCCCGTCCCCGACGACGAGTTCGGGCGGGCGCGGATGCCCAACGTGCTGTTTCGCCTCTCCCGGACCCCCGGCCGGATCCGCCACTCGGGTCGGGCGTTCGGCTCGCACACCCGGGAGATTCTCGCCGGCGAGCTGGAACTCTCGGCGGAGGAGATCTCCGACCTGGCCCGGCGCGGCGTGATCGGCTGATCCGGCTGGGCCCGGGGCGCCGGTGGGTGCGGTGCCGGCGGGGGGTGCGATGGGCGGATCAGGGTTGTGAGGCGCCGGCGACCGCCCGCTCGACCCGCCGGTCCGGCACCAGCCACCAGAGGGCGACCGCGACGTAGACCGCCAGCGAGAGCCACCGGTTCACGGCGGCCAGCACGATCCCGAGCAGGTAGAACAGCGGCGACGCCTTTCCCTTGAGGTCGCGGCCGAACGCCTTCGCGAGCTTGGACGACGCGCCCTGCTCGCGGATGATGGCGGTCCGCAGCCCGAAGTACGCCACCGCCGCGGCCAGCAGCACGATGCCGTAGGCGGCCGCGGGCGTCGCGGCGAACCGGTTCTCGCCCAGCCACCCGGTGGTGAACGGGATGAGCGACAGCCAGAACAGCAGGTGCAGGTTGGCCCAGAGCACCAGCCCGTTCACCCGCTCGGTCAGCATGAGCATGTGATGGTGGTTGTTCCAGTAGATGCCCAGGTAGACGAAGCTCAGCACGTACGACAGCAGGACCGGCCCCGAGTCCGCGACCGCCGACCAGGTGGTGCCGTGCGGCACGCGCAACCCCAGCACCATGACGGTGATCAGGATCGCGATGACCGCGTCGCTGAACGCCTCCATGCGTCTGGTGGGCATCCCCCGACCGTAGTCAGCGGGGGTGGGGGAGCGGGCACGATCGGGCGCGGATCGCCCGCCCGGCCCCGTCAGGTGAGCGCGCTGAGCGCCTCGTAACCCGCCCGGTTCAGCTTCCCCTCCCGGCGCAGCTCGTTGAGCCGGCGGTCGAGTTCGCGCAGCCTTCCCCTGCCGTTGCCGCGGTCCGACCGCGCGGCCAGGTCGTAAACCTGTCGCAGCAGGTCGCGCCCGGCGTCGGCGGCCAGGTTGCCCGCGGCGACCTGCTGCTGGACCCCGGTGGCGAAGCGGGCGAGCCGGCCGGTGAGCTGCGGCCCGACGGGCCGGGTCGCGGTGGCGCGGGGCGGTGGCGGCGTGGTGGTGCTCCGCGCGGTGGGCTCGGGCGGGGGCGGGGTCTCCTCGTCCGGCTCCTCGTCGTCGGCGGTGGTGGCCACCGGCGCCTCGGTCGGGGAGGACCCGGCCGTCGTCGTCGTGGCCGGCGACCCGCTGCTCGCCAGCGCCACGGCGACGACCAGGATGGTGATCACGATCGCCGCGGCCGACACCAGGGCGATCCACCACTCCCGCAGCCAGGTGGCGGAGATCGGCGGGGGCCACCACCGCATCGCCGCGGGGGACCGGTGCCTACCGGTGGGACGGGGCAGGAGCCGGGTGACCTGCTGCGCCACCCACCCGCCCCCGTCGCCGACCGGCGGCCCGTGCTCGGGTCTGCCGGCTGCGGCAGGCGGCCGGTCCAGCCTCTGCTCGTCCCCGATGGGGGCTACCACACCCGTCCTCTCCGCTCGCGCCCTCCCGGACGCGACCAACCGCGCCCTCCCGGACGCGACCAACGATGTCGCCCGCCGGCTGTCATGACTAACAGCGCACCAGCGTCCACATCCGTTACGCGGGCGATAGGAGCGTACTCCGGGGCCCCGGGTCGGAGGCCATCCAGCGTGCGTCCGAGAGTCGCCCGAACGGCCGGCGCACGCACCCGGACTCTGTGCGAAGACCGTGCGAACCACGGATGAGGGAACGGTCCTCGGTGCGGAACGCTGGTGGCGCGAACGAACCATCGACCACAGGGGAGAGGCATGGACACCATCGGCTTCCTCGGCGTCCCCGAACCGAGCGCTGAGGCCCAGCAGTTGTTCGACGAGGACATCGAAGAACTGGGCTACGTCATGAACGTGTCCCGGCTGTGGGCGTACCAGCCGGCCGCCCTGGTCGGGCTGTCCGCCCTGCTGCGGCAGGTGAGCACCGCGGACCAGCTCAGCCTGCGCCAGCGCGCGGTCCTGGTGACCGCCTGCGCCTCCGCCCGCGGCGACTCGTACTGCTCGCTGGCCTGGGGGCAACGGCTGGCCGACGCGAGCGACGCGCGGACCGCGGCCGGCGTGGTCGAGGGCGACGACGGCGGCCTGACGCCCGGCGAGCGGGCCATGGCCGGATGGGCGCGCAAGGTCGCGCGGGACCCGAACGGCACGACCGACGCCGACGTGCGGGAGCTGCGGGACGCCGGCTTCACCGACTCGCAGATCTTCACGATGACCGCGTTCGTGGCGCTGCGCGTGGCGTTCTCGACGGTGAACGACGCGCTCGGCCTGCGCCCCGACGCCGCCCTGCGCGCCGCCGTGCCGGCACCGCTGCGCGCCGCGGTCACCTTCGGCCGCCCGGCCGAGGAGGAGCAGCCGCCGCGCACCGGGTGAGCCGCAAACCGCCGCTTCGCCCGCTGTTGGACCGATGGGACTGGATATAGAGTCTGGCCCGACGCCCACGCGACCGCGCGGGGAGGAGGGCGATGTCGGCCACGCCGCTGCCCCTTCCGGTGCCGCCGCCGCGGGCGCCCGAGTCCGGCCGGGACGCGCTGATCGCCTGCGAGAGCCTGGTGCGCATCTACCAGTCCGGGTCGGTCGAGGTGCAGGCGCTGCAGGGGCTGGACCTGGTGGTGGAGCGCGGCGAGCTGGTCGCCGTCGTCGGGGTGTCCGGGTCGGGCAAGTCCACGTTGCTGTCGATCCTCGCCGGGCTCGACGTGCCGACCGCCGGGCGGGCGCGGGTGGACCGGTGGGACCTGCTGGCGATGTCCCGCGCGGAGCGGGTGCACTACCGGCGGCACACGGTCGGGTTCGTCCGGCAGCAGACCGCCAGCAACCTGGTGCCCTACCTGACCGCGCGGGAGATGGTCGACCTGCCGATGGTGACGGCCCGAACGCCGGCCCGTACCCGCCGCGCCCGCACGGCCGAATTGCTGGCGTCCCTCGGCGTCGCCGACTGCGCCGGTCGGCGCCCCGCGCAGTTGTCCGGTGGTCAGCAGATGCGCGTCGCGATCGCGGTGGCGCTGGCGAACGAGCCCCGCGTCCTGCTGGCCGACGAGCCGACCGGCGAGTTGGACACCGCCACCTCGGCGGAGGTGTTCGGGGTGCTGCGGGACGTCAATCGCCGGTTGGGCGTGACCGTCGTCGTGGTGACCCACGACCCGGCGGTCAGCGGCCAGGTCGAGCGCACGGTGGCGATCCGGGACGGGCGCACCAGCAGCGAGGTGCTGCGCCGCACCGCCACGAACGACGCGGGCGAGACGCACGTGGTCGCGGAGGAGTACGCCGTGATGGACCGCGCCGGGCGGGTCCAGGTGCCGCGCGACTACCGGGAGGCGCTGGCGCTGACCCGGCGGGTCCGGCTGGCGCTGGAGGCCGACCACGTGACGATCCGCCCCGACCGCGGGCGGCCCGGGTGAGCGGCGGCCCGCTGCTGCGGGTGCGCGGCGTGCACCGGCGGTTCGGCACCGGGCCGACCGCCGTGCACGCCCTGCGGGACGTGTCGTTCGACGTGGCCGCCGGCACCATGGTCGCCCTGGTCGGTCGCTCCGGCTCCGGCAAGACGACGCTGCTCAACGTCGTCGGCGGCCTGGACCGGCCGGACGAGGGCACGGTCGTCATCGACGGTACCGACGTGACCGCCCTCGACGAGGACGGCCTGTCCCGGCTGCGGCGGGCCGGGGTCGCCTACGTGTTCCAGACGTTCGGCCTGATCCCGGTGCTGTCGGCGGCGGAGAACGTCGGCGCGCCGCTGCGGCTGACCCGGGTGCCGGCGCGGGAGCGCGAGCGGCGGGTCGCGTTGCTGTTGGAGCTGGTGGGGCTGGCCGAGCACGCCCGGCAGCGCCCGGGTGAGCTGTCCGGCGGCCAGCAGCAGCGGGTGGCGATCGCGCGGGCGCTGGCCGCCTCGCCCCGGCTGCTGATCGCCGACGAGCCGACCGGGCAGTTGGACCACGAGACGGGCATGTCGGTGATGGCGCTGCTGCGCGGGGTGGTGGAGTCCGAGGGCGTGACGGCCCTGGTGTCCACGCACGACGCGGTGATGATGGCGCTGGCCGACCGGGTGATCCGGATCAGCGACGGCCGGATCGAGGGGCCCGCCGGGGAGCGGGTCGGGGCGGCGTGCTGAGGCTGCTGGCCCGCCGGGCCCGCGCGCAGTGGCCGCTGCTGGCGGCGCTGCTGATGGTCGTCACGGTGGGCGCCACCCTGCTGGGCACCTGCGCCCTGCTCGTCACCCGCACCGGGGGGCGGGCGCTGGAGGTGGCCGCGAGCCGCGCCACGCCCGGCGACGTCGATGTCACCGCCTACACGGTCACCATCCGGAGCCCGCACGCCCGGTCCGTCGCGGAGGACACCCGTGCCGTGCTTACCTCGGCGCTCGCCCCGTTCCCCGCGACGACGGCCGCGCGAGCCTCGGCCAAGATGCGGTCGCTGCCGGCGGCGGGTGCCGGGGCCGAGACCTACCTGTCCGGTGTGGAGGACCTGCCGGCCCGCGCCCTGCTGGCGGCCGGGCGGTGGCCCAGGGCCGGCGCGGTGTCGCTGGAGGCGGTGCTGCTCGAACCCACGGCGCGGCTGCTCGGGCTCGCGCCCGGCGACCGCGTCCACATCGGCGCCGAGGTGGCCGGCGACGCCGCCCCGGCGGTCGACGTGACGGTGGTCGGTGTCGTGCGCCCGCTGCCCGGCGCCGGCTGGGACCGCGACCCGCTCGCCGCCGCCGGGTACGACCTCGGCTACCGCGACGTGGACTCGCTGCGCACGGTCCGCGCCTACGGGCCGTTCATCGTGGACCTCGCGGACCTGCTGGCCGGCGGCTGCACCATCGACCGGCTGGAGATCACCGCACACCCCGACCTGTCGGCCCCGGACCGCCGCGCCCTGGCGGCCGTCGCCACGACGCTTTCCGGCGCGGACCACCGCCTGGCGGCCGCCCTCGGCGACCGGGTGCGGATCGAGCGGATCGCCTCCCGGCTGCCGGCAACCCTGCGGGCCAGCCGGGAGCAGCAGCGGGTCACCACGGGCACCGTGCTGGCCGTCTCGATCCTCGGCGTCGTGCTGGCCGCGACCGCCCTCGCCCTCGCCGGCCGGCTCACCGCCGGGGTGCGCGCCGGCGAGGCGACCCTGCTGGCCGCCCTGGGCACCAGCCGCGGCCAGTTCGCCGCCGCCACCACCGTCGAGGCGGGCGCGCTGGCCGTCCTCGCCGCCGCGCTCGCGGTCCCCGCCTCGTCCGCCCTGCACGCCGGCCTGGCCCACCTGCCGCCGCTGGCGGGCGCCGGGCTCACCGCCGGGCCGGCGGTCACCACCGGTCAGGTGCTCGCCGTCGCCGGTGGCGCGTTCGCGCTCGCGGCGGTGCTCGTCGCCCGCGCGATGCGGCCCGCGGCCTGGGCCGGCGACCGGCACCCGCGGGCCGCCCTGCTCGCCCGCTCCGGGGCGGACCTGCTCCTCGTCGCGTTCGCCGCCGCCGGCTGGTGGCAACTGCGCGCCGGGCCCACCGCCTCCGGCTCCCAGGTGGACGCGATCCGCGTGCTCGCGCCGGCGGTGCTGCTCGCCGCGGGTGCCGCGCTGGCGCTGCGCCTCGTGCTGCCCGCGCTGCGCGGTGCGGACCGGCTGGCGCGCCGCGCCCGCGGCCTGGTGCTCCCGCTCGCCGTGGTGGAGGCCGCCCGGCGGCCCCGGGCCGTCGCCGCCGGCCTGCTCATCGGCCTGGCCTGCGCCGCCGGCACGTTCGGGACCGCCTTCGACGCCACCTGGCAGCGCTCGCAGCACGACCAGGCCGACCTGTCCGTCGGCACCGACCTCGCCGTCACCCTCACCGCCCCGCCGGTGGCCGGACAGGGTGCCGCCGTCGCGGCGGCCACCGGGGGAGCGGTGAGCCCCGTGGTCAACCGCGGCGTCGCCGTCGGGCAGTGGCTCGGCAGCGTGGGCGAGGCGACCCGGCTGGTCGCCGTCGACACCGCCCGCGCCGGTGACCTGCTGCGCGGCCGGCTCGACGGCGGGCGCACCTGGGCCGGGGTGGGCGCCGCCCTCTCGCCGCCCGCCCGCGCCACCGGTGTCGCCGTCCCGGCGGGCGCCGCGCTCACCCTGACCGGCACGGCGAGCGGCGCGATCCTGCTCGCCGTGACGCCCCGCCTGCTGATGCAGGACGCCACCGGCCTGCGGACCCCCTGCGTCGGCTCGCCCGTCCCGCTCGACGGCCGGGCGCACCGGCTGCCGGAGTGCGCGCCGGCCGAGGGGCTGCGACTGGTGGCGGTGTCCCTCCCGTTCACCGGCCCGGCCGGTGCCGTCGACGGGACCGGGACCGACCCCAACGGCAGCCGGGTCGCCGTCACGCTGACGGTGCCGGGCGCCGGGGACGCGCCGCCCGGATCGCCGTGGACCGCCACCTCCGCCGCTCCCTCGCCCGCGCACCTCACCGACCCGGCCGTCGCGGTCACCGGCACGCCCGCGGGCGTTCAGCTCAGGATGACCACGTCCGTCCGGCTCACCGGCCCCCCGGAGGCCGCCCGCGACCTCGTCGCCACCGCGTTCCCCGTCGACGGGCCGGTGCCGGTCGCCGTCTCGGCCCGGTTCGCCGACGAGTTGCGGGCCCGGCCCGGCGCCCGGCTGAGCCTGACCGTGGGTGCCACCCCGGTGCCGGTCACCGTCGCCGAGGTGGTGCCCACCGTCCCCTCCGCGCCCGGCGCCGCCGCCGTTCTGGTCGATGTGGACGCCCTGTCCCGCGCCCTCGTCGGCAACGGCGACCTGGCGTTCCCCGTGGACGCCATCTGGGTCGGCCAGCCGGCCCGGCCCGACGCCGCCGAGCGCGCCGGCGCCCTCCACCTCGGCGCCGTCACCACGCGCGCCGGCGAGGCCGCCCGGCGCACCGGCGGTCCCCTGAGCGCCGGGCTGCCGGCCGCGCTGCGGCTGCTCGTCCCGGCCTCGGCGCTGCTGCTGCTCGCCGGCATCGTCCTGCACGTGACCTGCGACCTGCACCTGCGCGCCCTCGAGGTGGCGCGCCTGCGCGGCCTGGGCATGACCCGGCGCGAGATCCGCGCCGTGCTGCTCGGCCAGCACGCCGGCGTCCTGCTGCCCCTGCTCGCAACCGGCGCCGTGGTCGGCGCGCTCGCCACCCGCCTCGTCGCGCCCCTGCTGGTCCGCACCGGCACCGGCGCCGCCCCGGTCCCGGGCGCGGTGGCGCACTGGCCGTGGGCCGCTGAGGCCGCCCTGCTCGCCGCGCTGGTGGCCGGCTGCACGCTGGCGGTGACCGCGGTGGTCGCCGTCCAGGCCCGCCGGGCGGACGCCGCTCACCTGCGGGTCGCCTCATGAGGGGGCTCGGGTGGTGGCGGGCGCGGCGCCGCTGGCGGCCGCCGGTCCCGCACTGGCCCAGCATCCGCGGCCGGGCCCGGGCCGACACCGGACCGCTGGTGCTGGCCGCCGCCGTCGTCGCGGCCGTCTCGCTGCTCGCCGGCGCCGCGCCACCGCTGCTGCGGGCCGCCGCCGACGACGCCGTGCGGGACGCCGTGCGCCGGGCCGGCGGCGACGCCGACGTGCTGGCGAGGGGCAACTGGGAGCCCGACGACGGGCCCACCGGTGGCCGGGTCCGCGCGCCCCGCCTCGCCGAGGACCTCGACGACCTCCGCGCCCGGGCCGTCAACGAGCTCGACCCGGCCCTGCGCGCCGCGCTGCGGCCACCGGTCGCCCTCGTCACCAGCGACATCCTCAAGGTCACCGACGGCAGCGTGCTGCGCACCTTCCAACTCGCCTACTTCGCGGACGACCGCGGGCCCGGCAGCGGCCCGCACGTCACCTGGATCGCGGGTGGCCCGCCCCGGGCCGCCGTGCCGGACGCCGCCGCGCCGGCCCCGTACGACGGGCCGCCCTGGCCGGTGCAGGTCGGTCTGTCCGAAGCGGACGCCGAGGCCCTCCGCCTGCGCCCCGGCGACCGGATCCCGGTGCAGGACGCCCGGCGCACCGTCAAGGACGTGCGGGTCAGCGGCATCTTCCGGGCGACCGACGACGCCGATCCCGCCTGGCGGCTCGCCCCGTGGCTGCTGCACCCCGTCGTGGGCGCGGACGGCGTGGGCAGTACCCGGCTCGCCGGCCTGCTGTCGCCGGACTCGCTGCCCGACGCGCGCCTGGCCTTCGACGACGGGCAGTTCCGGCGCACCGTCCGGTTCGCCCCGGAGCCGGGCGCGCTCACCTGGGAGTCCGGCCGGGCGGTCGGCGCGGCCGTGGTCGCGCTCAAGGCCGCCTCCGGCTCGTCCGGCGCCCTCGACACCTCGCTGCGGTGGGAGACGCGGATCGACGCCGTGCTGCGGGACGTGCGCGTGCGGGTCGACGCGGCTTCCGCGCAGGCGTCCGTGCTGCTGATCGCCATCGTGGCGGCGGGGGTCCTGATCCTGCTGCTCGCCGCCGACCTGCTGGTCCACCGCCGCGTCCCGGCGCTGGTCGCCGCCCGGCAACGGGGCGCGACCTTGCCCGACGTCGGCGTCGAGTTGCTGCTCGAATCCGCCGCGGTGGCGCTGCCGGCCGCGGTCGCCGGGCTCGTCGTGGCCCGCGCCGTCACCCCGGGCGCCGCCTGGGGGTGGGCGCTCCCCATCGTCGTGGCCGCCGCCGTCGCCGGTCCGGCGTTCGGCGTCCTCGCCGCCGCCCGCGCCACGCGGGACTGGCGCGTCCCCGCCAACCGGACCCCGCGCCGCCGGGCCCGCCACACCGGTCAGCTGCGCCGGGCCACGGCCGAGGCCGGGGTGGTGATCGCCGCGGTCGCCGCCCTCGTCGCCCTGCACCAGCGCGGCATCCTCCCGGCGGTCGCGGGCGACCCGGCCGCGGACCAGGCCGGCGGCGTGCGGCTGCAAGCGAGCGCGCCCACCCTCGGGGTTCTCGCCGGTGCGCTCGTCCTGCTGCGGTTGCTGCCCTTCGGGACGCGCCTGACGCTGCGGCGCTCGCTGCGCTCGCGCCGTCCGCTGGCGGTCTTCGGTGCCGCGCGGGCGGCGGCCACCGCCGCGCGCGTGCTTCCGCCGCTGGTCATGCTGGTCGCCACCGCGCTGGCGTGCTTTGCGCTCACCCTCGACTCGACCGCCCGGCAGGGCCTGGTGGACGGCGCCTGGCGCGCTGTCGGTGCCGACGCCCGCCTCGATGTCGCCCCCGCCGGCGTGCCCGCAACGGCCGCGCTCGCCCGGCGGGTCGCGGCCGCGCCGGGCGTCCGGCAGGCGGTGCCGGCGCAGTTGACCGACGGCGTGCGCATCGCCGCCGCGGCGACGGACGTCGCCCCCCGCCTCGTCATCGTGGACGCCGCCGAGTACCGGCGGCTGCTGGCCGCCACGCCGCTACCGGACGCGCCGCAGCTCGACCGGCTCACGGCAACCGCGGACGGCGACCTTCCGGCGCTGGTGCGCTCGCACGACGGCAGCCTGCGCCCCGGTATGCGGCTGGAGTTGCTGCGCACCGGTGCGCCGCCCGTCCACCTCGCCGCCGTCGGCACCGCCCCCGCCGTCGGCGGCGCGGTTGACGTCGTCCTCGTGGACGCCGCGGCCGCCACCGCCGCCGGTGTGCTCCCGGCCTTCAACACGGTGTGGGTGACCGGTCCGGGCGCGGCGCGGGCCGCCGCCGAGAACGGCGCGGCGGCCCGCGTCGTGCTCCGCCCGGACGTGCTGCGTGCCAGCCGGGCGGCGCCGCTGACCGCCGGCCTGCTGCGCCTGGCCCTGGTCTCGGCCGTGGCCCTGCTCGCCCTGGGTCTGCTCGGGCTCGCCCTCGGCGCGGCCGCCACCGCGCCCGAGCGGTGGCAGACCCTGGCCCGCCTGCGAACCCTCGGCCTGCGCCCGCGTGACGCCCGCTGGGTCGCCGCGGGGGAGTTGCTGCCGGCGGTCGCGCTGGCCGCGGCGGCCGGCCCGGCGCTCGGGCTGCTCCTGGCGCACCTGACGCTCGGCCCGCTCGCCCTGCGACTGCTCACCGGGCAGGCCACCGATCCCGCCCCGGTGCCACCCTGGTGGCACCTCGGCCTGCTGCCCGTCGCGCTGCTGGCGGCGGTCGCCGTGGTCGTACCGGTCGAGTCGCGGCTGCGGCGCGGGCGGCGACCGGGTGAGGTGCTGCGCGCGGGCGAGGGACTCCCCGACGCCGTCCTGGGACGGCGGTCACTTCCGTGAGCGTCGCCGGCACCGGGCGACATTCGGCGGATATTCTTGACTCGTTCCAGAAAGCGAGCAAGACTGCGGAGCGTGGCCATGATCCTGGAGTGCCACCCGATACGCAAGCACCACGCCGTCACGTCCTGATTCCCCTGGCCCCTCCAGCGACAACATTCCTTGATCCCTTCAGTGTCGGAAGGAACCCGATGTCCGAGAACCACGAAGCGGTCGTCCACGACGCGCAGGCCGGCAGCGAGTCCCGCTGCCCGGTCGTGCACGGGCGCGCGGCGCACCCGACCGAGGGTGGCGGCAACCGCGGCTGGTGGCCGAACCGGCTCAACATGAAGATCCTCGCCAAGAACCCGGCGGTGGCCAACCCCCTCGGCGAGCGGTTCAGCTACGCCGAGGCGTTCAAGAGCCTCGATCTGGCCGCGGTGAAGCGCGACATCGCGGAGGTGCTGACCACCTCGCAGGACTGGTGGCCGGCCGACTTCGGCAACTACGGCCCGTTCATGATCCGGATGGCCTGGCACAGCGCGGGCACCTACCGCATCAGCGACGGCCGCGGCGGCGCCGGCGCCGGCCAGCAGCGCTTCGCGCCGCTGAACAGCTGGCCGGACAACGTGAACCTGGACAAGGCCCGCCGCCTGCTCTGGCCGGTCAAGAAGAAGTACGGCCAGAAGCTGTCCTGGGCCGACCTCATGGTCCTCGCCGGCAACGTCGCCCTGGAGTCGATGGGCTTCAAGACCTTCGGCTTCGCCGGCGGCCGGGAGGACGTCTGGGAGCCGGAGGAGGACGTCTACTGGGGCCCCGAGACCACCTGGCTCGGCGACGCCCGCTACACCGGTGACCGGGAGCTGGAGAACCCGCTCGCCGCGGTGCAGATGGGCCTGATCTACGTCAACCCGGAGGGGCCGAACGGCAACCCGGACCCGGTCGCCTCGGCGCGGGACATCCGCGAGACGTTCCGCCGGATGGCGATGAACGACGAGGAGACCGTCGCGCTCATCGCCGGTGGCCACACCTTCGGCAAGACCCACGGAGCCGGCCCGGCCGACCACGTCGGCCCGGAGCCCGAGGCGGCACCGCTGGAGCAGCAGGGCCTGGGCTGGAAGAGCAGCTTCGGCACCGGCAAGGGCGCCGACACCATCGGCAGCGGGATCGAGGTCACCTGGACCTACCACCCGACCCGGTGGGACAACGAGTTCTTCCACATCCTGTTCGCCTACGAGTGGGAACTGATGAAGTCGCCGGCCGGCGCGCACCAGTGGCGGCCCAAGCACGGGGCGGGCGCCGACATGGTGCCCGAGGCGCACGACCCGTCGAAGCGGCGCGAACCGCGGATGCTCACCTCCGACATCGCGCTGCGGGCCGACCCGATCTACGAGCAGATCTCGCGGCGCTTCCTGGAGAACCCGGACCAGTTCGCGGACGCGTTCGCCCGGGCCTGGTTCAAGCTGACCCACCGCGACATGGGCCCGGTCGCCCGGTACCTCGGCCCGGAGGTCCCGACCGAGACCCTGCTCTGGCAGGACCCGATCCCGGCGGTGGACCACGACCTCGTCGACGCGGCGGACGTGGCCACCCTCAAGGACCGGATCCTCGCCTCCGGGCTGGCGGTGTCCGAGCTGGTCTCCAGCGCGTGGGCGTCGGCGTCGACGTTCCGCGGCAGCGACAAGCGCGGCGGCGCCAACGGGGCGCGCATCCGCCTCCAGCCGCAGATCGGCTGGGAGGTCAACCAGCCGGACGAGCTGGCGCGGGTGCTGGGCACCCTGGCGGGCATCCAGGAGGCGTTCAACGCCGCCCAGACCGGCGGCAAGCGGGTCTCGCTCGCCGATCTGATCGTGCTCGCCGGCGGTGTCGGCGTCGAGCAGGCGGCCCGCAACGCCGGCTTCGACGTCGAGGTGCCGTTCACCCCGGGCCGCACCGACGCGTCGCAGGAGGAGACCGACGTCGAGTCGTTCGCCGCGCTCGAGCCGACCGCGGACGGGTTCCGCAACTACGTCGGCAAGGGCCAGCGGCTGCCGGCCGAGTTCCTGCTGCTCGACCGGGCGAACCTGCTGACCCTCAGCGCGCCGGAGATGACCGTCCTCGTCGGCGGCCTGCGCGTCCTGGGTGCGAACCACCAGGGCTCGCCGCTGGGCGTGCTCACCACCACCCCCGGGTCGCTGACGAACGACTTCTTCGTCAACCTGCTCGACCTGGGCACCGAGTGGAAGCCGGTGTCCGAGGACGCGACCGCCTTCGAGGGTCGCGACCGGGCCACCGGCGAGCTGAGGTGGACCGGCAGCCGCGTCGACCTCGTCTTCGGGTCCGACTCGGAGCTGCGCGCGCTCGCCGAGGTCTACGCCAGTGACGACGCCCGGGAGAAGTTCGTGGGCGACTTCGTCGCGGCCTGGGTCAAGGTCATGAACCTGGACCGGTTCGACCTCGCCTGATCCGCACGTCCGGGCCGGCCCGCGCGGGCCGGCCCGGCACGCCGGGTGCTCCCGGCCGGCGCCTCAGGCGTGCGACGACCCTTCGTGGTCCGCGTGACCGGCCGGCTCGAACTGGAACGTGGAGTGCCGCACGTCGAAGTGCCCGGCGAGGCAGTCCTGGAGCTGGTCCAGCAGGCGGGGAAGCTGCCCCGCCCGGAAGCAGCAATCGTCGACGACCACGTGGGCCGTCAGCACGGGCAGGTCGCTGGCCACCGTGGACGCGTGCAGGTCGTGCACGGCGCGCACGCCCGGAAGCTCCCGGATGTGCGCGCGCACCGCGGCCAGGTCGATGCCCTTGGGGGTCGCCTCGAGCAGCACGTCCACGGACTCCCGCAGCAGCCGCCACGTGCGCGGCAGGATCAACAGGCCGATCAGCAGCGACGCGATCCCGTCCGCCCGGGTCCAGCCGGTCAGGGCGATGACGCCGGCGGCGACCAGCACGGCCACCGAGCCGAGCGCGTCGTTGAGCACCTCCAGGGTCGCGGCGCGGGTGTTGAGGTTCCGGTCGCCGGACCGGAACAGCACCGCGGCCGCCACGGCGTTGCCGACCAGGCCGACGGCCCCGAACAGGATCATCGGCCCGGTGACGACGCCCGGCGGCGCGACCAGCCGCCGGACGGCCTCGATGAGGATCAGCCCGCCGACCGTGAGCAGGACGGCGGCCTGGGCGGCACCCGCCAGCACCTCGGCCCGCTGGTAGCCCCAGGTGTACGCGGCGGTGGCGGGCCGGGCCGCCAGGACCGCGGCGACCAGGGCCAGGCTCAGGCCCGCGACGTCGGTGAGCACGTGCCCCGCGTCCGCCAGCAGGGCGAGCGACCCGGACAGCAGCGCCCCGGCGATCTCGGCAATCATGATCGCGCAGGTGATGCCGAGCACGGTGGCCAGCGGCCGCCGGCGCGCCGGTGACGGCGGCGGGTGGTGCCCGCCGGTGGGGGAATGGCCTGGTCTGTCGTTCATGCGTCTGCTGCTCGCTCCGTGACTCGGACGCCCCTGGCGCGGTGGGATACCCATCCGGCGCGAGTTGAGTAGCGCCAGCAGAGTCGAGGGTGACGCGGGGTGGCGGCCGGGGCTCACCGGCGGCGTGGGTTCCGCGGTGCCGGCCGGGCGGCTTTACGCGGCGCCCCTACTCGTCCGCGATGGTGAGAATTCCGGTCGGGGAGTCCAGCGCGTCGACGGTGCGCCGGGCGGCCTCGTCCACCTGGATCCGGGGCGGCTCGGGCGGCCGCCGCTCGTGGTACGTGCCCGGCCCGTAGAACTGGCCGTACCGCAGGACCACGCCGCCGGCGTCCAGCACGCGGTGCTCCAGGTACTCCTTCGCCGCTCCGCCCTCCCCGGCCAACTCCCAGGCGACGCTCTGGGCGAGCACCCGCGCCGCACCCGCGGCCCGCGCCGCGGCGAGCAGGCTGTCAGTCCCCTCGCGGCGCATCCGGGCATTCGCCTCCCGCCGGGCGGGCAGGTCCGCCGCCTTGTCCGGCAGGTCGGTCAGCTGGTGGATCAGCACGTCCGGCCGGAACGCCACGACCGCGCTCCGCACCGCCTCGGCGTCGTACACGTCGCAGACGACGGGGTGGGCGCCGGTGGCCGCCAGTCCCGCCGCCTTCGCGGGCGTGCGCGTCATCGCGGCCACCTCGTGCCCGGCCCGCAGCAGCAGCGGCGTGAGCCGGGAACCGATCACCCCGGTCGCCCCGGCGAGAAAAATCCGCACAATCGGATGCTAGCCGCCACCGGTAGCGGCGTGACCTCATCAGACATCCTGCCTCCACTCGCGCAGGATGGCCGCCGCTGCCGTCGCGTCCGGGTGTTCGGCCCCCTGAATCCGCGCGCGGTCGGCCACCACCCGCTCCATGATGGTGATCGCCTCCGAGGTGCGCCCCGTGTTCTGGTAGGAGGTGGCCAGATCGCTGCGGGCGGCCACCGTTTCCGGGTGTTCGGTGCCAAGAATGCGTTCCCGGTCCGCGACCACCTGTTCCTGAACAGCGATGGCTTCGTCGACGCGCCCGGCCTGCTCATAGCAGGCGGCGAGGATGGCTCGCGAGGTCAGCGTGTAAGGGTGCTCCGGGCCGAGGATCCGCTCCATGTCGGTAACCAACCGTTCCATGATGGTGGTCGCCTCCGTGGTGCGCCCCGCCTTCTGGTAGGAGGAGGCCAGATTGCCCCGGGCGGTCAGCGTTTCCGGGTGTTCGGGGCCGAACAGGCGTTCCCGGTCGGCGGCCACCCGCTCGAAGAGCGTGATGGCTTCGGCGGTGCGGCCCACATTCCGGTAGAAGGTGGCGAGGATCGACCGGTCGCTCAACGTCTTCGGACTTTCGGGGCCGAACAGGCGTTCGCTGTCCGCGGCCACCCGCTCCTGCACGGCGATGGCATCGTCGACGCGCCCGGCCTGCTCGTACGAGGCGGCGAGGTTGGCCCGGGCAATCAGCGTGGACGGGTTTTCGGGCCCGAGGAGCCGCTGGGCGCTGGCGACCGTCTGCTCCTCGATGACAATGGCCTCGGCGGTGCGCCCCACCTCCCGATAGAAGGCGGCGAGAATGGCCCGGGCGAACAAGGCGTCGATGTCGTCCGGGCCGACGATCCGTTCGGCATCGGTGACCACCCGCTCCTGGATGGCGATGGCCTCAGCCGTACGCCCCACCTTCCCGTAGGAGAGGGCGAGATTCGTCCAGGCGGCCAGCGTGTCCGTATCTTCGGGGCCGAGAACCCGCTCCATGTCGGTGACCACTCGCTCCATCAGGGCGATTGCTTCGCCGACGCGCCCGATCTGCCAGTAGGACGTGGCCAGGTTGTCCCGTGCCCTCAGCGTGTCCGGGTGTTCGATGCCGAGGACGCGTTCGCGGTCGGTGGCCACCCCTTCCTGGATGGTGATGGCCTCGGCGAGGCGGTCGGCCTGCCGATGGGCCTTGGCGAGACGGGCCCGGGCGGACAAGGTGGCGGGGTGGTCCGGGCCGAGGGTCCGCTCGGCCGACGCGACCAGCTTCTGCCAGTGGGTGGTGGCGGCATCGTGCAGGCCGGCGTCCAGGAGGCTGTCGCCGGCCCGGTACAGCAGTGGCTGCCCGTCGGGTTGCCAGAGCAGGTCACCGGCGTGGGCGGTGAGGGTGTCGGTGTTGGCTCTCAGCGCGGCGACCAGGTCGGCGAGGTCCGGGCTGGTGTCCGGGTCCGGCCAGGCGGCCAGCAGCGCGTCCGCGGCAGCGTGCGCGATGGCTGCCCACTGCGCCGGTGGGGTGGCTTCGCGGGCCGCCCGGGCGGTGAGGGCGTGGACGCGTGCCGCACGCGGTCCGGGCCTCGGGTCGTGGGTGGCCAGCCCGTAGCGGTGCAGGAGCCGCATCGCCGCGCGGGCCTCGGCACCGGTGACGGGTGGTGGATCGGGGCTGTCGGTGGTGCGGTGGGCGCTCAGGTAGGTGGTGACAGCGCTCTCGGTCCACAGCGTGTCGGGGTGGCCGGCGGGGTCGAGCGCGGCGGCCAGCCGCAGCGCCGGTAGGGCGAGGCCCGCGGGGTCGCACGCCTGGGCCGCGTCGACGGCGAGGAGCAGGGTGACCGCGACGGGGCGGCGGTAACCGTCGGCGTCGGCGCTGGGCGGCAGCACCGCATCGAGTCGTGATCGCCGGTCGGTGACCAGGGCGAGGTACTCCGTGCAGCCGATGTTCTCATTGATCATGTAGGCGGCGGCGTGGGACAGGGCCAGCGGCAGCCGCCCCAGTTCCTCAGCGAGGGGCCCGACGCCGGCATCGAGCAGGTGGGCCGCGCCGGCGCCGGACAGCCGCTCGGCGAGGTAGCCGGCGGACTCGTCCGCGCTGTACACGTCGACGTCCACCATGGAGCGTCCGCCACCGGAGAACGCGGCGTCCCGGCGGCGGGTCGTGGCCAGCACCCAGCCGGTGCCGGTGTGGCTGGCCGGCCACCAGGCACCGACGTGGGCGGCGTCGCTCAGGTCGTCCAACACGACCAGCCACGACCGGTCCGTGGTGGCCAGCCAGTCCAGCAACGCCCTGGCGTCGGCCTCGGCGTCGCCGCCGTCCGCCCCGGGCGCCTGCACCCGGGCCGCGGTTTGGGCGAAGGCGGCCGGTATCGCCTCGGGTCTGGCGGCGTTGACCCACACCACCAGGTCGGTGCCCTCGGCGATGGCCCGCACCGCGTAGGAGGCGACCAGCTGCGACTTGCCCACCCCGCCGCCGCCGGAAAGGACCTGGGTGAGCACTACCGTGCCCCCATCGCCGCGGGCGGCCCCAATGTGCGCGCGCAGGCCGGTACGGGGTTGAAACGCCGACGCCAGGACCGGGATGTCGCCGACCCGCTGCGGCCAGGACACCGCCCTCCCCGGCTGGTAATAGTGCACCTGATCGATGTGTTGGGCGGCGACGGACCCGCCGCTCGCCGTGATGACCAACCCCGCGCCCGATTCCGCCGGCGCGGTGTGGTCGGTGGCATCGGCGACAGGCGCGCGGGCGGGCTCTGCCGGTACGTGGTGGTGGGGCGACGATGAAGCGGCGTCACCGGGCGCGGTCAGTCGCGGGACCGCCCCGGCGGGGGAGGGTCCACGGGAACCGCGCCAACGGTCACGTCCCGCATGGAGACCGCGGCCGCGCTGGTGCCCTTGGCCAGAACCCGCACATCGCCGGTGACCTGGATGGCGGTGGCCCCTTCGGGGCCGCCCGGCCGTGGTCGCGGATCCGAGGGTTGACCGCGTGCCGGCAGCAGGTACGGCGCGACCAGCGCGGCCACCGCGATCAGGCTGGCGATGGCACTGGCCACCTTGTCGGCCTTGTCCAGCCCGACGAGGTACAGGTAGCCGCCCAGGCCGGCGACGCACAGCGTGGCGACACTCCGTCCGGTCCAGACCCAGACTCGACGGCGACGTGGCATAAGGGACGGCCTTCCCACGTGGAGTGACTCCGGCGGCCTGGATTGTAGGAACCAGACGCGCCGCCGACTGTCGGGAAGATGTCGTCCGGCAATGTCCGCGCCCGGACGACGCCAAGGACGGCCCAACCGGCGGAGCACCCACGGCGCATCGTCGGTCGCGGTGTTGGTCGACCCCGGCGGCGGTCAGCTCGCCGGCACGCGTGCTTCAGAGATCACGATCCGGCGGTAGACCGGTATCGGTCCCGCCGGGGCAGAGCACATCGAACACGCCGAGATCCCGCAGCACCCTGGCCACCGGCGGCTGCAGGCGCGTGATCTCCACGGTGCAGCCGACCGCGGCGCGGTGGACGCCGACGAGCACCCCGACGCCGCGCGAGTCGATCAGGTCCAGGCCGCCCAGGTCCAGTTCGAGCCGGGCCGGCGCGGTCGCCAGCGCCTCAACCAGGACCGCGCGGACCTGGTCGTGCACGCGCAGGTCGATCTCGCCGGACATGGCGATGCGCGCCACGTCACCCGATCGGGTCAAGGCCTGGCTGAACCCCATCGACACCGCCTCCGATCGCCCGATCTTGTTGCGTCGAGGCAAGTATCGCGCGTGCCCGCGCCCCGGCGAGCGCCGGGTGGCCCCGAGGCGGCAGGGCGCCTCGGTGGGGTGGGGTGGTGCCAGGATGGGCCGGTGAAGATCCTCTCGGTCCAGGCGTGGGACAGGCCCGCGGCACGTGCTGGTCACCAGCGTGCTGCACGGCGACCTGCCCACCGGGTCGCTGGAGGTGGTGGCCGTCTCGGACGAGGGCGCCTGGGCGGTGACCACCCCACTGCTGCCCATCAACCCGAACGGCGGCGGCGAGATAACCGCCGCGCTGTACCTGGCCCACCTGCTGGCCACCGGCTCGCCCGCGGCGGCGCTGGAGCGCACCACCCGCACGGTCTTCGCGGTCCTCGAAGCGACGCTCGCGGCCGGCGCCCGGGAGCTTCAGATCGTCGCCGCCCAGGGGGCGATCGCCAAGCCGCCGCCGACCTTCACCGCCCGCCGCCTCCGCTGACCGCCGCCGCCCCCTCCGCGTCGCGCCCAGCCGCCGTGCTGCCCGCGCCACGCGTGGCGGGCATCGCCTTTTGTACCAGGGCGGGTTGTGTAAACTCGCGGGCGTGACGTCCGGGATCGCCGGGTCGCCGGCGGGCGACGGGCGCGTACCGGCGAAAGGACAGCCCATGGACGCGCTCTCCCTGACCGCCGTCGCCGACGAACAGCTTGCCCTCGCGCGCCGGTCCGGCAGCGGCCGCGCCGCCCACTCGGTCCGCGGCGGCCAGCGCGCGGCGCTGCGGCAGACCGTCCTCGCGCTCGTGGCGGGGCGGGAACTGGCCGAGCACGAAAGCCCCGGCGAGGCCAGCCTGCACGTCCTGTGTGGACGCGTCAGGCTGTCGGCCGGCACGGAAAGCGTGGAGTTGGCCGAGGGCGGTTACGCGGCGATACCGTCCGAACGGCACTCGCTGGCCGCCCTGGAGGATTCGGTGGTCCTGCTCACCGTCGTCGCCGGGTCCTGATCGGGGCCGGCGGCCCGTGACGGGTACCGTGCCGGCGCTCACTGGCACGGCACCCGCGGTCACGGGGTTTCGGTGACGTCGAGCATGCCGAGCAGCCGGGCCAGTGCGAGGGCCTCGCGGCGGGAGAGGGTGAGGCTGCACATCGCGTCGGGATCGGTGTCCGAGCCGCCGTCGAAGATCAGTTCGCGGCGCCCGTCGGCGTGGTGGGTCACCACGCCCACGCGGCGGCCGTCCACGGTCGTCAGCATGCAGCGAACCCCGATGCCGGGTAACGGGGTCGTTTCGAGGTCCATCACAAACTCCAGGCGGAGGAACCGGCGGCCCCGCGGGCGTGGTGTCGCCGGGCGGGGAGTGGCCGGTGGGGGCTGTTGGCTGAGGGGCGTCAGGCCGCCGACGGCGCGGGCGGAGCGCGGTCCGCCGACCACGCCGGCACGCAGCCCGGGATCGCCCGCCGCGCCAGGCGGAAAACGATGCACAGCCCGATGGAGCGGCCGGCCGCAAGCACGATGACCAGCACAGACAGCAGGGCCAGCATCGGCAGCGCGGTGTGCTCGCCGATGCGGCTCATGGTCCGCTGGTCCCGCATGCGGGCCACCATAGCGCTCCGCGAGCCCCACCGTTCACCCCTGCGGCGGGCGGGCGTCAGGGGAGGTAGTCCACCAACGCGGCGGGGGTCAACCCGGACTTCTTGACGGCGCGCAGGATGGCGATGAAGTCGTCGACGAACTGGTCCCGGAAATGCATGAGGATGATGTCGCCGGGCCGCACCGTCCGGCCCTCCTGGTAGTGCATCCGCCCGTTGAAGGCCGATTCCCGCCAGGTCAGCGCGGCCTTGAGCCCGCAGTCGCGGACCGCCCGCAGGGTCGTCGCGTCCTGCTCGCCGAACGGCGAGCGGAACAGCGTCGGCCGGCGGCCGTAGAGGTCGGCCAGCCGGTCAGTGGCGCCGCAGATCTCGTTCCGCTGGAACGCGTACGACCGGCCGGCCAGCCGGGGGTGGGTCATGGTGTGCGACTCGATGACGGCACCGGCGTCCCGCAGCCGCGCGAAGTACCCCGGGTCGTCCTTGATCGCATCGATCGTGAGGAACAGGGTCACCGGCACGTGCGCCGCCCGCAGCAGTTCCTCGGCCCGCGGGTGCTTGACCCAGCCGTCGTCGATGGTGATGAACGCCACGGGCTGGTCGGTCGGCACCCGGGAGAACGACGGCACGCCGCCGCCCACGGGCAGCGCGACCGGGTGTGCCGGCGGGGCGGTCCCGAAGGCGGGCAGGCGGTCGAGGTAGCCGCGGCCCGCGGGGGTACCGGTGGCCGCGCCCGCGGCCGAGGCCCGCGGCTGCGCCCCACCGGCCGTGGACCCCACGCGGTCCACCCGGGGCGACGCGTGGCAGGCGGCCACGAGCAGCGGTAAGAGCGCCGCGACCAGCAGCGCGCGGCCCGGCCGCCGGCCCGCTACATCGTTCTTGGGCACCTACGGACGGTAGCCAGCCAGGCGCGAGCAGCGGCCGGATGCGCGGCGCTACACCCGCGCGGGTGTATCCCCGGCCACCGCGCCGGTGCATCCGGTTACCCGCCGGGCGTGCGGGTAGCGGCCCCGGGTGCGCCGCGGACCGCTCGCCGAGAGCTACCCGGGGGCGGTGGCCCTTGTCGTCTGTTCCCTGGTTCCCTACCTGATCCTCGTGGTGGCCATCCTCCCGCTGGGCCCGGCCATCTCGGCCAGCCTCGGCGTACCCCTGTCGATATTGCAGGTTGCCGTCAGCCTGTCGGCCGGCGCCTACGCGGTGGGCACCGTGCTGGCCATCCAGTTCGCCTCGCGCTTCCCTCCGCGACGCCTGCTCGTCGGGTACGAGGCCGCGTTCGTCACCGCGTCGGTACTCGCGGCGTGGGCGCCGAACGCGCCGGTGTTCGCGGCCGCCTTCATCGTCCAGGGGCTGCTGACCAGCCTGATGTTGATCGCCGCGGTGCCGCCGCTGGTCACCGCCTGGCCGGCGGCGAAGATGCCGATCAGCGCCGGCATCCTGAACCTGTGCATCTTCGGCGCCGTGGCCGCCGGTCCCAGCCTCGGCGCGCTGCAGGCCGCCGTCGGCCACTGGCGGGCCCTGTTCTGGGGTGTGGCGGCCATCGCCGGCGCGGCGTTCCTGCTCTCGGTGCTGACCTTCCGGGACGAGCCGGCGCAGGACCGCAGCGCGCCGTGGGACGTGGTGGCGCTCGGCGTGGCGTTCGTCGGCTGCGTGTCGGCCTTCTTCGGGGCCGGTGTCCTCCAGGCGCGCATGACGGCCAGCCCGCTGGCGCTCGTCCCGCTCGTCGTCGGGGTCGCCCTGATCGTGTTCCTGGTGATCTACGAGTACCGGCTCCCGAACCCGCTCATCCCCGTCAAGGCGCTCGCCACGTCGGTGCCGGTCGCCGGGATCTTCGTCGCGCTCGCCGCCAGCGCCGCCGCCTTCGGCGTCATGGGCCTGCTGCTGAGTTTCCTGCACCGGGCGAGCACGCCCACCGCCGCCGCGCTCATCTTCCTGCCGGAGTTCGTCGCCGCCGGCGCGGTCGCCGTCCTGTTCGGCGCCCTGCTCCGGACCCGGTATCTGCCGGTCCTGGCCGGGATCGGCGTGCTGCTGATCGTGGTGGCCGCGCTGCTGGTGGTGATCACTCTGCCCGGCACCGGGACGACGCTGGCGGTGGCCACGGGCCTGGTCGGGTTGGGCGTCGGGGCGTCCGTCTCCCCGGCGCTGTTCATCGCCGGCCTGTCGCTGCGCTCCCGCCTGCTGCAACGCGTGTTCGCGCTGATCGAACTGCTGCGCGGCGTCACCGCGTTCCTGGTCTCCCCGATCCTCGCCTTCGTCGCGGGGTCGCTGGGCCAGGAGTCGGGGATCGAGGTGGGCATCCTCGTCTGCCTGGGCCTGGCCGCCGCCGGGTTCCTCGGCGGCTCCTTCCTGTACCTGTCGGGGCGGCCCCGCCTGGAGGCGCCGGACCTGGAGCGCTGGCACGAGAGCGCGGAGCCGGCCTGGGAGTCCCCGCCGCTGTTCAGCGCCCTGCGCCGGGCGGGTAGGGCGGAGCCGGACAGGTGACCGTCACCTCGAACCCGCCCGCCGGCGGGGTGCTCGTCTGATGTAGACGCGCCGCCGTCAGCGGCATACCCTTCGGCCATCCCGCCGGTGCACCGGGGAGGCCGAGGGGGAAGGGGGCGGCGGCATTGGACGATCGCCTGCCTTACCTGGACCGGCTGAAGATCGTGCTGGTCGCGGGGGTGATTTTCGGGCACGCCTGGGCGGGCTACTCGACGTTCCAGGGCGCGTGGGCGTACACGGACGCGCGCGAGGTGACCCTGTCGCCGGTCACCACGGCCGTCCTGGAGGGGATCCTCGGGCCGTTCGCGCTGTTCGCGATGGGCATGTTCTTCCTCATCGCCGGGCTGCTCACCCCCGCCTCCGTCGACCGCCGGGCGCCGGGCCGGTACGCCCGCGAGCGCCTGCGGCGGCTGGGCCTGCCCCTGCTCGTGTTCACCCTGCTGCTCTGGCCGCCCGCGCAGTACATTCTGGACCGCCTGACCGGGCGCCCACGCTCCCCGTGGGCGACGGTCACCGCGCTGGACCCGGTACACCTGTGGTTCGCCGAGGTGCTGCTGGTCTTTTCGCTCGGGTACGCGGTGCTGCGCGCGGTGCCCGGTCGGCGCGCCGGCGCGGGGGCGGGCCCGCCCACCCCGATCACGATCGGGCGGCTGCTCGGCCTGTCGGCCGTCGTCGCGGCGGGCTCGTTCGTGGTCCGCGGCTGGTTCCCGCTGAACACCAGCGGCCCGCTCGGGCTCCACCTGTGCCAGTGGCCGCAGTTCGTCGCGCTGTTCGCCCTCGGGGTCCACGCCGCCCGGGCCGGCTGGCTGGCGAACCCGGTGCCGGACCGGCTGCGCCGCGCCTGCGGCCTGGCCGCCCTCGTCGGCTCCGCGGCCATCGCCGGGTTCGCGCTGCTCGTCGCGGCCCTGGGTGAGCCGACCGACCACTTCCTCGGCGGCTGGAACCCGGCCGCGCTCGCCACCGCGGCGGCGGAGGGGCTGCTGTCGGTCAACCTCGCGGTCTGGCTACTCGGCGCGGCGCAGCGGCACCTCGCGGCGCCACTGCGGTTCCCGGCGCTGACCCGGGACGCGTTCGCCGCCTACGTGGTCCAGGGGCACGTACTGGTGCTCCTGGCGCTGCTGGCCCGTCCGGTGCCCGCGCCGGCGGAGGCGAAGGCGCTGGTCGTCAGCGTCGGTGGGGTGCTCGGGTCGTTCGCCCTGGGCCACCTGCTGGCCGCGCGCGGGCGGGCGCCGGGCCGCAGCGAGCGCACTCCGAAGTGGAGCGGGGACGCCGCGGCGTGGCGCAACGGGTGACCGGCGCCCGGCCCGCCTACCCGGCCGCGACCGCCGACGTGTCGATCACCTGTTCGACCGGCAGGCGCGGCGGGTGGGCGGGGCCGCGGCGCTCGGGGTCGGCCACGCCGAGCCGCAGCACCAGATACGGGTAGCCGAGGTCGGCCAGCGCGCGGCGCAGCGCCTGCCGGGTGCCGGGGACCTCGATGACGCTGGACAGCGGCACCATCGACACGCCCAACTGGGTGGCGGCCAGCCACGCCGCCGAGAGCGCCTGCCCGGCCAGCAGCCACGTCCGGGGCTCGTCGTCGTCGCCGTACAGCACCGCGTACCGGGCGGCGCGGTCGTGGCCGGGGCCGATCGGCAGCGTGCCGGGCGCCCCGAAGTCCCGCACCGGCACCGTGGTCTGCGCCGGCCGCTCGGGCAGCACCTCGGGCGGCAGCGCGCGGTCCCGCCAGTAGGCCAACTCCTCCTGCATCTGGGGATCCGCCTGCTCGGCCTCCGCCGCCGCGCTGGCCGCCGCGGCCAGTTCGAGGACCTGGTCGCGGGTCAGCAGGTGCAGCCGGGCCAGCCCGGTGGTCGCGGCGACGATCGCCTGCACGGCCGCCTCCGGTACCGGCGTGTCGCTGACCGGGCGGCGGTCGGTGTGGCGCAGCCGGATCGCCTGCATGCGCCGCATCGCCTCGGCGGTGACCTCGGCCGGGGCCTCGGCGGTGACCCGGGCCAGCAGGTCCGGCCGGTCCGGGTCGGGCAGCGGCCGCACCTCGGCGGCGCGCCCCGCCGCGGCCAGCGCGACCACCGCGTGGTGCAGCGCCGCGCCGCAGCTGACCAGCATCAGGTGCCCCTCCGGGTCGGCCGCCGACAGCTGCCGGGACCGCTCCGCGTACAGCTCCATCGCGTCCGGCAGGATCCGCCACCGCCACGGCTGGGTGTTGTGCACCGACGGCGCGTACCCGGCCACCGCCGCCGCCTCCGTCAGGGCGGCGGAGGTGGGCCGTGGCGTCGCCTGCTGGTCGCTCATGTCTTGTCGCTCCGTTTCCTGCTGCTGCTCCCGGGTGACCGGTACCCGCTCCTGGACCAGCAAAGCATGCGTGGCGAGCCGCGGTGCGGCTCGCCACGATGGAGGGTGCCGGTCAGATCAGCCAGCGGTGCTTCTGGACGAAGGGCAGCTTCGCCCACCGGCGGCCGAGGCCCCAGGTGTGCCCGGCGTACGCCGCGGCCAGGACGATCGCGACGATGGCGTACACGAGGTGGTAGTCGGTCAGCGGGTTGGTCGAGCCGGTGGGCGCGCCGGCGCTGGTGTGCTGGGCGAGCGGGAACTCGGCGAGCCACATCATGCCCATCATGAGGGTGGCCGACCCGGCCGCGACCCGCAGGCCGATCCCGCTGATCAGGGCCAGCCCGATGGCCGCCAGGCCCAGCATGAAGAGGACGTTCGCCCACCAGGTGCCGGCGATCGCGTGCGCCGCCGACTGGAACGGGCCGACCTCGACCGAGGAGAGGAAGCCCTTGGTCGGTGACCCGCCGTTGATCCAGGCCCGCGCGGACGGGGTCGAGTACCCGAGGCCGAACAGCTTGTCCAGGAAGGCCCACAGGAACACGAAGCCGGTCGCGATCCGGAGCACGGCGAGCGTCTTCGCCGCCGCCTTGGTCAGCATCGCGCCGGGCACCTCGGCCCGCTCGAGCGGGGTGGTCAGGGTTCTGGTGCTGCTCTCGCTGGTGCTGTTCTGGATGGTCATGGCCGGCTCCGCTTCCTCGATTTCCGACACCATCAGGATCGCGCCGTGGCCGGGTGCGGCGCCCGGGCCGGAGCGCCGGGATCGATGGGACCAAGGGCCCGTCTCGGAAGGGGCGGTCGTCCCCGGGACGGGGCCCCGGTTCGTTCATAGGATGGTGGGGCCGAAGAGGCTGCCCGGAGGGAGCGTCCGTGTCCACAGTCATCCAGCACGCCACCGACCTCGACCCTGAGCCGCTGGCTCGGGAACTGGCGAGCCTGAGCGAGGAGGAACTGCGCCAGATCGACGCCTGGTGGCGGGCGAACAACTATCTGACCGTCGGGCAGATCTACCTCCGGGCGAACCCGCTGCTGCGCGAGCCGCTGCGCCCCGAGCACATCAAGCCGCGGCTGCTCGGCCACTGGGGTACCAGCCCGGGGCTGGCGCTGGTCTACGCGCACGTGTCCCGGCTGATCCGCCGCACCGGGCAGGAGGCCATCTACCTGGCCGGCCCGGGGCACGGCGGGCCGGCTCTGGTGGCGGCCGGCTACCTGGAGGGCACCTACAGTGAGATCTATCCCCGGGTCGGCCAGGACGAGGCGGGGCTGCTGCGGCTGTTCCGGCAGTTCTCCAGCCCGGGCGGCATTCCCAGTCACGTGTCGGTGACCACGCCCGGTTCGATCCACGAGGGCGGTGAGTTGGGCTACGTGCTGGTCCACGCGTTCGGCGCGGTGATGGACAATCCCGACCTCCTGGCGGTGGCGGTGGTCGGTGACGGCGAGGCCGAGACCGGCCCGCTGGAGGGCTCCTGGAAGGGCGTGTCGTTCCTCAACCCGGTCCGCGACGGCGCGGTGTTGCCGGTCCTGCACCTGAACGGCGCGAAGATCGCCGGACCGACGGTGCTGGCCCGCAAGAGCCGCGAGGAGGTCCGCTCGCTGCTGGCGGGGCACGGCTACGAGTTGATCGAGGTCGAGGGCGACGACCTGCCCGGCATGCACCACCGGTTCGCCGCGGCGCTGGCGCAGGCGTGGGGCACCATCCGGGGCATCCAGCACCGGGCGCGGGCCGGGCAGTGGGACGGCACCCGCCCGCGCTGGCCGCTGATCGTGCTGCGCACCCCCAAGGGCTGGACCGGCCCGGACGAGGTCGACGGCGTGCGGATCACCGGCACGTGGCGCGCCCACCAGGTCCCGCTGTCCGGGGTCCGGGAGAACCCGGAGCACATGGCGCTGCTGGAGCGGTGGCTGCGCTCGTACCGGCCGGAGGAGCTGTTCGACGCGGACGGTGCGCCGACCCCGCCGGTGCGTGATCTCGCCCCCGCCGGCGATCTGCGGATGAGCGCCAGCCCGCACGCCAACGGCGGCCGGCTCACCCGCGACCTGGAGCTGCCGGACTTCCGCGAGTACGCGGTGGAGGTGCCCGAGCCGGCCCGGCTGCGCGCCGAGTCCACCCGCAAGCTCGGCGAGTTGCTGCGCGACGTCTACGCCCGCAACCCCGACCGGTTCCGCCTGTTCTGCCCGGACGAGACCAACAGCAACCGGCTCGGCGCGGTCTTCGAGGTCTCCGACCGCGCGTTCATGGAGCAGGTGTACCCGCACGACGTGGCGATCGGCCGGGACGGCCGGGTGATGGAGGTGCTCTCCGAGCACAACTGCCACGGCTGGCTGGAGGGGTACACGCTCACCGGCCGACACGGCATGTTCGCCACCTACGAGGCGTTCGCGATGGTCAGCGCCTCGCAGACGGTGCAGCACGGCAAGTGGCTGCAGGAGGCGACCCGGCTGCCGTGGCGGGCCCGGGTGCCCAGCCTGAACGTGCTGCTGACCTCCACGGCGTGGCGCAACGACCACAACGGGTTCTCGCACCAGGGCCCCGGCCTGATCCAGACCGTGCTGACCCAGCGCGGCGACATCGCCCGGGTCTACCTGCCGCCGGACGCGAACTGCCTGCTCTCCGTGGCCGACCACTGCCTGCGGTCCCGCTCGTACATCAACCTGATCGTCATCGACAAGCAGCCGCAGTTGCAGTGGCTGACCATGGACGAGGCGATCGAGCACTGCACCCGGGGCGCCGGCATCTGGCAGTGGGCCGGCACCGACGACGGCACCAGCGACCCGGACATCGTGCTGGCCTGCGCCGGGGACGTGGTGACGATGGAGACGGTGGCGGCGGCGAACATTCTCCGCGACCGGCTGCCCGGCCTGCGGGCCCGGGTGGTCAACGTGGTGGACCTGATGGCGCTGCAACGGCCGAAGGACCACCCGCACGGCATGAGCGCGGTCCGGTTCGCCGAACTGTTCACCACCAACGTCGACGTGGTGTTCGCCTTCCACGGCTACCCCGGCGCGATCCACCAGCTCGTGCACGGCCGGCCGGACGCCGACCGGTTCCGGGTCCGTGGCTTCATCGAGGAGGGCACCACCACGACCCCGTTCGACATGACCGTGCGCAACCGGACCTCGCGGTACCACCTGGTGATGGACGCGATCAACAACGCGCGGCGGCTGCCCCCCGGCGCCGCCGACCTGATGGCGTGGTGCGAGGCCAAGCTCGCCGAGCACCAGGCGTACGTGGTGGAGCACCTGGAGGACATGCCCGAGGTGCGCGACTGGTCGCTCGGGGACTGGGCCCGCCGTGGGTGATGAGCGTCCGCCGGCGCGCGGCGTCTACGTCACCGGCCTGGGCCGGGGTGGTGGCAAGGGCGCCGTGGCGCTCGGCCTGACCGAGTTGCTGTCCCGGCGGGTGGCCCGCATCGGCGTGTTCCGCCCGCTGGTCCCCGGCGACCGCACCGACCCGCTGCTGGAGCTGCTGACCACCCGGTACCCGGTGGTCGCGCCGTACTCCGACGCGTACGGGGTGACCCTGGAGGAGGCCGTCGCCCTGGTGGCGGACGGGCGCCGGGAGGAGCTGATCGGCCGCATCGTCGAGCGGTACCGGGCGCTGGAGCGCCGCTGCGCCGCCGTCGTGGTGGCCGGCAGCGACTTCGCCGCGGACGACGGCGACCGGCCCCGCGAACTGCCGCGCGAGCTGGCCTTCAACGCCCGACTGGCGACCGAGTTCGGCAGCGTGGTGGTGCCGGTGGTGGACGGCCTCGACCAGCCGGCCGCGTCGGTCGAGGCCGCCGTGCGCAGCGCCTACCACTCCCTGGTGGACCTCGGCAGCACCGTCCTCGCGGTGGTCGCCAACCGGGTCCAGCCGGAGACGAAGCCGCCGGCCGGCCTGCCGGTGCCGGTGTACGCGATCCCGGAGGTCCCGGCGGTCTCCGCGCCGACGGTCACCGAGGTGGCCGAGGCCCTGGACGCCACCGTGCTGACCGGCGGCCCGGCCGCCCTCGACCGGGACGTGCTGGACTTCGTGGTCGGCGCCGCCCACGTGCCGGTGCTGCTCGACTACCTGGTCGAGGGCGCGCTCATGATCACCCCGGGGGACCGGGCGGACCTGCTGATCGCCGCGAGCGCCGCGCACGCGGCCGGGCAGGTCGCGCTCTCCGGGTTGGTGATCACCCTCGGTGAGCGGCCGGACCCGCGGGCGGTGCGGGTCATCGAGCGGCTCAACACCGGGCTGGCGATGCTGGTCACCGCCGCCGACAGCTACCACACGATCGCCGCCGCCAGCCGCATCGAGGGGCAGTTGAGCGTGGCCACCCCGCGCAAGGTGGAGGCCGCGCTGGGGGCGTTCGAGTCGGCGGTGGACACCGACGAGTTGTCCAGCCGGCTGGAGGTGACCCGCTCCGACCGGGTGACGCCGCTCATGTTCGAGTACGACCTGATCGACCGGGCCCGGGCGGACCGGCGGCACCTGGTCCTGCCGGAGGGGACCGAGGAGCGCATCCTGCGGGCGGCCGAGACGATCCTGCGCCGCGGGGTGGCCGACCTGACCCTGCTCGGCGACCCGGGGGAGATCGCCCGCCGGGCCCGCGAGCTGGGCGTGGACGTGGGCGCGGCCCGGCTGGTCGACCCGGAAACCAGCCCGTGGCGGGAGGAGTTCGCCGCCGCCTACGCCGAGGCGCGCCGGCACCGGCGGGTCGGCCTCGACCTGGCGTACGACGTGGTGCGGGACGTGAACTACTTCGGCACGCTGATGGTGGCCGCGGGGTACGCCGACGGGATGGTCTCCGGCGCCGCGCACACCACCGCGGCGACGATCCGCCCCGCGTTCGAGATCATCAAGACCGTGCCGGGCGTCTCGGTGGCGTCGAGCGTGTTCTTCATGCTGCTGCCGGACCGGGTGCTGGTCTACGGCGACTGCGCGGTCAACCCGGACCCGGACGCGGAGGCGCTGGCGGACATCGCCGTCTCGTCGGCCGACACCGCGGCCCGGTTCGGCGTGGAGCCCCGGGTGGCGATGCTGTCGTACTCCACCGGCACCTCGGGGGCCGGCGCCGACGTGGAGAAGGTGGCCGCGGCCACCGCGCTGGTCCGCCAGCGCCGGCCGGACCTGCCGGTGGCCGGGCCGATCCAGTACGACGCCGCGATCGACCCGGTGGTGGGCGCCGCGAAGCTGCCCGGCAACCCGGTCGCCGGGCGGGCCACGGTGTTCGTCTTCCCCGACCTGAACACGGGCAACAACACGTACAAGGCGGTGCAGCGCTCGGCCGGGGCGGTGGCGGTCGGCCCGGTCATGCAGGGGCTGCGCCGCCCGGTCAACGACCTGTCCCGGGGCGCCACGGTCAAGGACATCGTCAACACCGTGGCCATCACCGCGATCCAGGCGGCCGGATGAGCGGCCGCCTGGCGGGCGCGGTGCTCGTCCTCAACTGCGGGTCGTCGTCGCTGAAGTACCGCCTGTTCGACGGCGCCGACACCCTCGCGCACGGCCTGGTCGAGCGGATCGGGGAGCCGGGCGGCGACGCGGCCGACCACGGTGCCGCGCTCGGCTCCGTCCTGTCCACTCTGGATCTGACGGGGCTGGCCGCGGTCGGCCACCGGGTGGTGCACGGCGGCCCGGACTTCTCCGCCCCGGCGGTCGTGGACGACGCGGTGGTCGACGCGGTCCGCCGGCTGATCCCGCTCGCGCCGCTGCACAACCCGGCGAACCTGGCCGGCATCGAGGTGGCCCGGCGGCTGCTGCCGAACGTGCCGCAGGTGGCCGTGTTCGACACCGCGTTCCACGCCACCATGCCCGAGGCCACCGCCACCTACGCCATCGACGTCGAGGTGGCGCGGCGGCTGCGGGTGCGCAAGTACGGCTTCCACGGCACCTCCCACGCGTACGTGTCCCGGTGCGCCGCCACCCTGCTGGGCCGCCCACCGGCGGAGGTCAACGTCATCACGCTGCACCTGGGCAACGGTGCCAGCGCGTGCGCCGTGCACGGCGGGCGCAGCATCGCCACGACGATGGGGATGACGCCGCTGCCGGGCCTGGTCATGGGCACCCGCAGCGGGGACATCGACCCCGCCGTCGTGTTCCACCTGCACCGGGTCGGCGGCATGTCCATCGACGAGATCGACAACCTGCTGAACCGGGACGGCGGCCTGCGCGGCCTGGCCGGCGAGAACGACATGCGCGCCGTCCTGCGTCGCCGGTCCGAAGGGGACGCCGCGGCGACGCTCGCCTTCGACGTGTACTGCACCCGCATCAAGCAGTACGTCGGCGCGTACCTGGCGCTGCTCGGCCGGCTGGACGCGATCGCGTTCACCGCCGGGGTGGGCGAGAACGCCCCGGTGGTCCGGGCGGCCGCCCTGGCCGGCCTGGCCGGCCTCGGCATCGCCGTGGACCCGGACCGAAACGCCCGCGCCGAGCCGGTGATCTCCCCGCCCGGCTCGCCGGTGACCGTCTGCGTGATCCCCACGGACGAGGAGTTCGAGATCGCCGAGCAGACCCGCCACGCCCTCGCCTAGCGCGCGGGGTGGCGGGCCGCCCGGCGGATAGGCTGCGTCCGTGGAGCAACGCATCAGCCTCGTCACGCTGGGAGTCGCCGACGTGGGCCGGGCCCGCGCCGGCAACGAGCGGCTCGGCTGGCGGGTCCGGGAGACGGTCCGCTGCCGGATCGTCCCCGACTTCGGCGGTGGGTCGTGATGCCGCCGGCGTCCGCCCTGGCTTCGCTGTCGGCGGAGCTGCTGGCGGCCGCCCCCGAGCGGGGCGGCATCGAGCCGCCCTCCCGGCGGCTGACCGGGTGGGACGAGGCGTCCGCGTACGAGGTGCAGCGGCTCGTCGTGGAGCGGCGCGTCGCGGCGGGGGAGCGGGTCGCGGGCTACAAGGTGGGGCTGACCACGGCCGCCGCCCGCGCCGCGATGGGCGGCGACGCGCCGATCTACGGTCGGCTGTTCGCCGGGACGGCGCACGCGACGCCCGCCCGGATCGAGGGCGCGGGCCTGTTCGCGCCCATGGTCGAACCGGAGATCGCGTTCGTCCTCGGCCGGGACCTGCCCGGTCCGGAGGCGACGGCGGCCGAGGCCGCGGCGGCGGTCGGGCACGTGGCCCCGGCGTTCGAGGTGGTCGACAGCCGCATCGCGGGCTGGGCGCGGTGCGCCCCGGACCTGATCGCGGACAACGGCGCCGGCTGCGGGGCCGTTCTCGGCGCCCCGGCGGCCTACGACGCCGACGCGGTGCGCACGGCGACGTGCCAGCTGCGGGTGGACGACGGCGAGCCGGTGCGGGGCAGCGCGTCCGCCGTGCTGGGTGATCCGCTCCTGGCGGTGGTGTGGCTGGCGAACGCGCTCGCCGGGCACGGCCGCCTGCTGCGCCGCGGCGACGTGGTCCTCACCGGTTCGATGACCGCCCCGGCGCCGCTGCGTCCGGGCACCCGCGTGGCCGCGGACTTCGGGCCCCTGGGAACGGTCGCGCTCGCGGTGCACTGAGGCGGGCGGGCCCGCGGTCCGTCAGGGGCGGGGCGCGGTGCGGGTCCACGCCCGGCCGTGTTCCGCGTGGGAGAGGCTGGCGGCCAGGCAGCGCCGGCAGACGTGCCGGACCTCGTCCGTCGCGCCCAACCGGTCGCTGCGCTGGTACTCCCAGCGCACGTGCGGGAAGGGGCGCAGGCCGCTGCTGGCCAGTGGCAGGCCGCACAGCGTCTGGTTCTGCCCCGGCGGCCACGCGTGGACCGCGCCGGCCGGCACCCATGTGCCGCCCACGCTGGTGGCCCGGCTGGAGGCCGCGACCGCGAAACTCGCCACCCCGGCATCGTTCCCGCGCACGCGCCGGGCATGCCGCCATTTCCGGCTCCACATTGGGTGATCGTTTACTCCTACCGGCGGGAAGGAAGTGGCGGGAGGCACGTGTGGGGTGCCGCGGGCAGAAGGGGGCGATGGGATGATCCGCTGGCCACCGCCGGTCCGGGTCCTCGCTGAACGGGTCGCGGATGAACCGCTCCGCCGCCATTTCATCTATGCTGCTCGATATGAAGCGACTCGGTACCGGCCGCCTGCCCGTCACGTTCGCCCTCGCCGCCGCCGTACCCCTCGCCGCGGTGGCCCTCGCCGCCGTCGCGCCCGCGCCGGCGCGGGCCGCCGAGGGGCAGGCCACCGCCGCGATCACCCGGGCCGCCGCCTGGTCCACCGGGTACGTGGCCAGCGTGGCGATCCGCAACGGCGCCGGCACGGCCCTGGTCACCTGGCGCGTGGAGTTCGACCTGCCCGCCGGGGCGAGCCTGTCCTCGGTATGGGGCGCCACATACACCCGTACGGGCGACCACTACACGTTCCGCAACGCCTCATGGGCCGGGAACGTGCCGCCGGGCGGGACTGCGACCTTCGGCTTCAACGCCACCGGCACCGGGCTTCCCCTGCGCTGCACGCTCAACGGCGCGCCCTGTGGCGGCCAGCCACCCACCGATGTGGACACCGTGCCGCCCACCGCGCCCACCAACGCGCGGACCGTCACGAACGAGGGCCTGTGGCTGGAGTGGGACGCCGCCACCGACGACCGGGGCGCGGTGACGTACGAGGTGCTCGAGTCCGGGATGCCGTACGGCACGGCCACCGAGCCGCGCCTGTTCATCACCAGCGGCATCCTGCCGCCGAAGCTGTTCATCTGGGCGATCCGGGCGGTGGACGCCGCCGGCAACCGGTCGCCCCTGGCCTACGCGGCGCTCGGCAACGTCTCCTGGACCGACGTGACCCCCGCCGCCCCGGCCAACCCGCGCGTCGCGGCCGCCGACGCGTCCGTGGTCCGGCTCGCCTGGGATGCGAACTTCTGGGCCAACCCGTACGCCAACGCGCCGATCGCCGGGTACGAGGTGGCGGTGGACGGCACGCCGGTGAGCCGGGTCGGCGCCGGCGAGGCCGCCCTGCCGGCGCCCGGACCGGGCCTGCACACCTACAGCGTCCGGGCGTTCACCGCCCTCGGGACGTACTCGCCGGCAGCGGTACTCGTCCACTGACGGACCGCCGCCCCAGCGGTGAACCCGGCGCCCGCCGACTCAGGGGAGCCGGCGGACCGGCGGTACCGGTGTCAGCTGCGGGGCCGGGGTGCTCCGGTAGGCCACCTCGCTCCTGAGCCTCGGCAGTTGCGGGTAGAACTTGTTGCCGGGGCACTCGGTGGCCGCCCAGTCGCGGTGCCCGGGGATCGTCTTGATCCCCGGCTTTTCGGTGCCGCTGACCGGGTTGACGAAGTTCGTGGTGCCGCACGGGTCGAGCCGGCAGAGCACCGACAGCGAGGCGAGCACCCGGAGCAGGGAATCCCGCGCGGCGGTGGTGGGCAGCTTGGTGGTGAAATCGCCGAGCAGGCAGATGCCGATGTTGCCGGAGTTGAACCCGTCAACGTGCGCGGCCGTGACCATCTGGGGCCGCCCGTCGGGGCCGGGGGCGCCGCCGAAGATCGGCAGCCCGTCCGAGCCGGACCAGCGCCCCTCGTAGACCCGGCCGGCGTCGTCGATGAGCAGGTGGTAGCCGATGTCGCCCCAGTCCTGCCCGACGCACTGGTACTCGTAGATGGCGCGCACGGTGGCGGCCGGGTCCGAGCTGCTGCCCTCGTCGCCCTGGTGGTGCACGGTCACCGTCTGCACCGGGTAGTACTCCGCCGGGAAGCTCTCGACGCCGTTCTTGAACCGCAGCGACTCGTTCGCGCCCCACGCGGCCCGGGACAGGTACGGCACGGTGCAGGAGGCGCCGCCGGGCAGTGGCATCGAGCTGGCCGGGGCCGCCGTCGCGGCCAGGCCGGCGCGCGGTGCGCTCGACGCGTCGATCTCGGTGACCGCGGCCGACCCGGCGCCGGCCACCCAGACCTCGTACCCGAGTACGCCCGTCGCGTTGAGGAGCACCCCGCCGGCCTCGGGGTAGCCGTCCCGGCCCGCGGTGCAGCCGTGCACGGTCTTCCAGTGGCCCCACCCGATCGCGGTGCGCACCCGGACCTGCGTGACCGACCCCTTCGCCGGGGCGACGCCGAGGTGACTCACCTTGACGTCGGCGCTCTCGACCCGCAACCGCCCGCCGCGCACGCCGCGCCGGACCGACTTGGTACCGGGCACCCGCGGTCGCGGCGGCGCTGTCGCCGGCGTCGCCAGGTCCGGGTTGATCGGAAACGCCGATCCCGGTGTCGCGGCGGCGATCGACGCCACCGCGCCCGCGGCCGCGCCGGCCGTCACGGTCAGCATCGTCCGACGAGAAACCACAGATCCTCCCAGCGGTCGCACCCGATAAGGGGTAGTGCCGGGAACCGACCTTACCCGCAGCGTAGGTCCGGGGTGGCCCCGCCGTGGGGGACCGGGCGGGTGGGCAGGTCGTGCCGGGCGGCGAGCACCACATCGTTGACGCCGTACTCCCGCTGCACCTGCACCGCCGCGAGCCGGTCGGCCCCGAGCGGGACGAGCCGGTCCGGTGCCGGCACGTAACAGCGGTAGCCGAGCTGGTCGCAGAGGTCCTTCAGCACGCCGCGCAGTTGCGGCGTGCCGGGCAGCAGTTCCACCACAATGGCCGGCCGGGACTCCCGCAGCTGCCGCCAGCCCGCGCGCAGCAGCGCGTGCTCCTGGCCCTCGACGTCCAGCTTCAGCAGGTCCACCCCGCCCAGCAGGGTCCGCACGTCGGCGGTCGGCACGGTGATCGCGGTACCGGGGCGGTCGGCCATCGAGCCGGGCAGCTCGCAGTCGCCGGCCACAAAGGCCACCGTCGGGGTGGCGAGCTGCTCCCACGGGATGCTCAGCGTGATCCGGCCCGCCCCGTCGCCGTCCGTCGCCGCGGCCGCCAGCACCCGCACGCTCTCGATGCGGTTGAGGGCCAGGTTCTGCCGGCACACCCGCACCGAGAACGGGTGCGGTTCCACCGCCGTGTACCGGGCGCCGGGCGCGGCGGCGGCGCCCTGCACGGTGAAGTACCCCACGTTGGCGCCCAGTTCGAGGATGCTGGCCGAGCGCCGGCACAGGTATCGCCACCACGGCAGCAGTTCGGGCTCCCAGCCCCGCTCGCCGAACCAGTACAACTGCTGGAGCACCAGCGAGTCCACATTGACGAACCGCAGCGTCGGGTTGTCCGGCAGCGTGAACGTCCGCACCGCGCGGGGGACCCCGCCGCGGCGTAGCACTCCCCGCACGGCCCGCAGCATCGGTCCGCCGGGGACCGGCCGTCGCAGCGGTGCCGCGACCGCGGGCGGCAGGTGACCGACCGCGCCGTTGAGCAGCGCCCGGCCCGCCAGGTGAGCGGCCCGCGTCGCCCGGTCCCGCAGCGCCCTGCGCCCTTCGAGCCCGGCAAGCATGTCGCGCTGGTACCCGGGCCGTCCCGGCTCAGCCCCCACCGTCTTCACCCGCCCTGCTTTCACTCGCCTGGCCCTCATGCCGCCTCTGCTTCACGCCCCCGCCGTCTTCAGCCGCGCTGTCTTCAGCCGCGGGCGGTGAGTTCGGCGTACGCGGACAGGCAGCGGTGCACGGTGCGGTCCCAGGTGAACTGCGCCAGGACCGCCGCGCGCGCCGCCCGGCCCATCCGGCGGGCCAGCCGGCGGTCCCGCAGCAGCCGGGCGACCGCGTCGCGCAGTTCGTCCACGTCCCCCGGCGTGACCAGCAGCCCCGTCTCGCCGTGGCGGACCACCTCGGGCAGCCCGCCGGTGCGGCTGGCCACCACCGGCGTGCCGCTGGCCATGGCCTCGATCACCGCCAGGCCGAGCAGTTCGGTGACCGCCACCGGCCGGCCGTAGCAGGTCCGCTCGACCGTCGGCAGGACGAACACCGCCGCGCCCCGGTACAGCGCCGGCAGGTCCGCGTCCGTGACCGGGCCGGTGAACCGGACCCGCCGCCCGGCCGCGAGCCGGCGCAGAAGATCGGGGTAGTCGCGCTCCGGGGGCCGCCGGTCGTGCCCGGACGACCCGGCCACCGTGAGGGACGCGTTCGCCGGCAGCGCCCGCAGCAGCCGGTCCACCCCCTTGTGCGGGGTCAGCCGGCCGAGGAACAGCACCCCGTCCCGGTCGCGCCCGCCGGAATCCGGGCGGAAGCGGCCCGGGTCCACCCCGCCGTAGATCACCCGGGTCCGGTCCGCCGGGGCCGCCAGGTTCTCCGCCGAGAAGCGCGACACGGTCAGGAACCGCTCCACCATCGCCGGCAGCGCCCCGCCCCACCCGCCGCCGCCGAGCCCGTGGTCCGTGGTGACCCGGTGCTGCCCCGCCACGGCGGCGACGGCCGTGGCGACCCGGCACGGCGCGCTGCGCAGGTGGTGGGTGTGGACGATGTCCGCCCCGCGCAGGCACCACGCCAACTGCGGCGCGATCGGGTGCACCGGATGCCCCCGCAGCCGCCCGAACCGCCGCAACACCCGTACCCGCAGCCCGCCCGGCTCCCGCCACGCGGCGGGCCGGTCCCCGAAGGTGATCAGCTCGCAGTCCACGTGCCGGGCCAGCGCCCGCGCCAACTCGATCGGGTACCGCTCGCCCCCGCCGAGGATCCCACCCGGCCCGAACGGAATCGGGACGACGTGAGTGACCCGCACACGGGCGAGTCTCGCACCGCCCGCTTCCCGCCACGGGAGGTTGGCCCGACGGCACCCGTCAGGGGCATGGGGCCGCGGCCCGTTGCCGCACTTGGCCTGCTCGCGCCGGGCGGTGAACCGGTCGCCGGGCCGGCCGAATCCTCAGCGGTCGGAACGGGGGCATCGTGGGGTGGTGCGTGCGCACTATGTTGATCCCGGTCGTGGCCAGCTGAGTAAGAGGGAAACGATGACCAACTGGGATCCGAACTCCGCCCACCCACCCGGCGGCTACCCGCCGCCGTACGGCGCTTCTCCCGGCCCACCGGGTGGCGGGGCCCCGTACGGCGGCTACACGCCCCCGCCCTACAGCGCCTACCCGCCCGCGCCGTACGGTGCGTACCCGCCCGCCCCCTTCGGTAGCGACATGCCCCCGTCGGACCCGCTCACCGAGCCGCTCATCAGCCCGAACTACAGCGGCTGGTGGGGCCGGGGCGTGGCGATCGCCAAGCGCGGCTGGCGGCCGCTGGCCACGCTCCAGGCGGTCGGGGTCGTGCTGGCCCTGCTGGTGCAGACGCCGGTGGCGGTCTACACGACGCTGGTCTCCGAGGATCTGAACCGGGACCTCGCCCGGGCCGACGCGACGCGGTCCCCGGACCTGGGGCCGGTGTTCGCGCTGGCCGGCCTGAGCCTGCTGTCGGCGCTGGTCGCCGTCGTGGTCTCGGCGATGGTGACGCTCGCGGCCGTGTACGTCGGGGTCTCCATCGCGGTCCGGGGCGAGGTCCGCCTCGGCGACGCGCTGCGCCTGGCCGTGCGGCGGGCCCTCCCGCTGCTCGGTTGGCAGCTTCTCGCGGTGCCGCTCTACGTGGTCGGGGTCTGCCTCTGCGTCCTGCCGGTCTTCTACGTGGCGGCCGTGTTCCTCGTCCTGCCGGCGGCCGTGGCGATCGAGCGGGGGAACGCGTTCGGCCGCTGCTTCTCCCTGTTCCACCGCGACCTGGGCGTCTCGGTCGGCCGGCTGGCGACGATCCTGGGGCTGTCCATCGGCGCCAGCCTGGTAGGCGCCCTGTTCGGCCTGTTCATCAACGGGGGCGCCCGCGCTTCGCTGCCGGGCACGACCGGGGTGGTCGTCGGCGAGGTCGTCACGACGCTGCTCTCCGCGTTGATCGCCGGGGCGCTCGCGATCCTGATCGCCCCGCTGACCCTCACCGCGTACGCGGACATGCGCGCCCGGGTGGAGCCGGTCAACACCCCGATGATCGCCCAGCAACTCGGTATCGCGCCCCCGGCGCAGCAGCCCTCGGCGCGGCCGCCCGCGCCGCCTCCGCCGTCGCCGATGGCGCCGCCCCCGGCGTTCGGCTGAGGAGGGGCAGCCGCGACCGCGCCCGGCCTCGTGCGAGGGCTCCAGGAGCGGGCGGCGCGCGCTTCCCCCTCCTGGTCACCGAGTATGCCGACGGGTGGTGGCTGTGGCACACGGAGGGCGGCGCCCGGTGGGCCGGCTCGGTACTGCCCCACGCCGACGCCACGCGGGCGGGGCTGGCGGGCCGGATCCGCCGGGCCGAATGCGGCAACGCCGGGGCGGTACGGCCGTACGAGCGGGCCGGGTTCGCGCACCTGTGCCGGTACCACTACCGGACGGGCCGGCGGGCCGGAGCGGAGGGCTCCGACCCGCCGGCATCGGGGGAACGGGACGGGGTTACGGGGCGGGGTAGTCGGCCACGAACACCGGCGCGCCGACCTTCGTGGTGTCGGCCGCGTCGCCCACGCCGTTGACGACGTGGTCGATCGTGCCGGCGCTCAGGTTGACGGTCATGATGTGGTGCAGCCGCACGCCCGGCCTGCGCGGCACCTCGAACCCGTTCCCGGTGTGGATGGACGGGTTGTTCTGGTTGAACACGTACACGCCCGCGCCGTACAGCTTGTGGCTGCGGACCTGGTCGCCCACCCGGTACCCGGCGTACCCCTTGACCTTGCCGTTCATCCAGTCCGCCTGCGTCGGCGGGTCGTACGGCAACTCGTTCTGGTACAGGATGGTCGTGCCCCGGTCGCCGTTCCAGACCGTGTTGTACCGCTGGAAGTGCTCGACGAACAGGCCGGTCGCGGTCACGTTGTCGCCGTTGATGACCGCGCCGTAACGGCCGATGTTGGTCCTCCAGCGCTGGGTGTCGGTGAGGCCCTCCACGCCGTGGTCGCCGCGCCACACCCAGGTGTGGTCGATGAGCACGTTGTCGCTGTTGACCTCCAGCGCGATGTTCGCCTTGCCCACGTGCGGCCCGCCGACCCGGAAGTACACGTCGCAGAGCGTGGTCGGGTTGTCGGAGGAGCTGAACCCGTGGCCGTGCGCGCGGCCCACCCGCAGCAGCACCGGCGACTCCTTCGCCCCCGCGTCGATGGTGACCCCCGCGACGATCACGCCGGGGACGCTGGCGACGTTGAGCGGGATCGCGCCGTTGACCGCGGTCAGCGTGGCGTGCCCGAGGCCGAGGACCACCGTGTTCGCCCGGCGTACCTCGATGCTCCGGGCGATGTCGTACACGCCGGGCGTGAGCAGCAGGTTCCTGCCCTGCGCCAGGTTCACGTTGATGGTGGTCACCGAGTCGGAGGGCTTCGCGACGTAGAAGTCGGACAGCGGGATGGTGTGGCCCGGGGTCAGGCCGCCGCCCCACGAGACGCCGCTGCTGTTCTTCCGGGCGGACGGGACGCGCACGTTGTACCCGCCCCGGGCGTCCACGAACAGGTACGGCTTCTCCCGGCTCACCGGGGTGGCGGCGAGGGTGGTGTACGGCGGGTCGGGGAAGCCGGCCTCGTCCGGCGCGCCGACCACACCGGAGAAGACCTGGTTCCACACGCCGTTGGACCAGCCCTCGACCTCGCTGTTGCGGGTCAGCCACTGCTGCTGCGATCCGTTGACCACCAACGGCAGGGGGGAGTCGGCGATGAAGCCGCCGCTGGCGTACTGCGGACCGGCGGTGCAGTAGTCCATGAGGGACAGGTTCGCGCCGGTGATGTTGAGCCGGCGCAGCGACACCGCCTGCGAGACGGCCCAGAAGTTCGCCGACCCCCGACAGTCGTCCTGCCCCTTCGCGTCGATGTTGATCGACAGGTTGGACAGCGTCCGCCAGAAGTTGACCAGCGCCAGGCAGTTGCCGGTACCGCCGTCGGCGAGGCAGCGGTTGTAGACCTCGACCTTGCCGTTGATGACCACATCGGTCGGCGCGGCGCCCAGGCCGGCGATCTCCGTGTAGTACCCGACCTTGATCTGTAGCGGTTGGTCGACGGTGCCGTAGGTGCCGGGTTTGAACAGGAAGGCGTACCGGTCCGTGCCCATCTCGTTGTCGACCTGGACCGCGCGCGCCGCGTCGAGGGCCGCCTGGATCTGGCTCACCGGCATGCCGGGGTCGAAGACGGTCACGTTGGCCCCGAGGTTCTGCGCGCCGTGCCGCGGGCCTCCGGGTGGTGGGGAAGCCGCGGCGGCGGTACCGGTCGCGGCGCCGACGCTGATCACGACGAGGCCGGCGGCCAACGCCCGAGCCGCGAACCGGCGGCCGGAACGCAGCCGCGCGGACCCGCCGCCGTGCGTGTGGGTTGTCATGCGAAGGTCCCTTCCGCTGGACGGCCGGGCCGCGCGGCAGATGGTGAGAGCGCTCTCTGTCTCGCGTCGCTCGGTCGCTACTTGGTTCAAGGTGTAGAAGAAGGTGGATGGGATGTTTCTACCGTGTCAACGCGCGCGCCACCACCCCCTTTGTAAGCCCACCGCGCCGACCGCGCCCTGACCACCGGTGGATTCGGCGCCCCCTCCCGCCGGCCGACGGTCGGGAGCGGGGTGCTCGGGCGTGCTATGCGCCCGCGACCGCCAGCCGGCCGGCGAAGTCGGTCAGGGCGGAGCGGTCCGCGTTGCTGAGGCTGACCCGGAAGGTGCCCCGGTCGTCCGGCAGGAACGCCGTACCGGGCAGGACGAGCGTGTCGTACGCGAGGGCGAGTTCGCGCACGACGTCCTCGGTGGACCGGCCGGCGAACGGGTGGCGCAGCCAGCCGAAGAAGCCGCCCGCGGAGAGCACCTCGAACCCGCCCGGTCGCCCCGCCATCGTGGCCAGGAAGCACTCCCGTCGCTCCGCCATCTCCCGGACCCGCGCCCGCCGCCACTCGCGGGCGCCGGTCAGGCCCGCCCACGCCGCCTCCTGGCCGATCCGCGGGGCGCAGGTGGCCACGCAGTCCAGCAGCTTCAGCACCTCGCGGTTCAGCGGCTCCGACGCGACGATCGCGCCGACCCGGTACCCGGGGATGGCCAGGTCCTTGGAGAAGCTGTGCAGGCTCACGACCGTGCGCGCCCAGTCCGGGTCGGCGAACAGGTCGTGCGCCGGCTCCTCGGTGTCGCGGAACGACCGGTAGGTCTCGTCCAGCACCAGCGCGATGTCGTGCCGCCGCGCGACCGCCGCGAACCGCGCCAGTTCGTCCGGGCCGACGGTCACGCCGGTCGGGTTGCCCGGGGTGACCAGGACGATCGCGCGGGTCCGCGCGGTGACGAGAGCCTGCGCCGCCTCGGCCGTGGGCGCCAGGTCGGGGCCGGGCTCCAGGTACACTGGGGCGATCCCGTTCAGGCGCAGCCACATGTCGTGGTTGAAGTAGTACGGCAGCGCCAGGATCACCTCGTCGCCGGGGTCGGCCAGCGCCGACGCCACGAGGCAGAACGCCTGGTTGCAGCCGGCCGTGACGACGATGTGCCCGGGGCGCATCCGGCACCGGTAGGCGTCGGCGATCTCCGCCGCGAACGCCTCGCGCAGGCGCGGCAAGCCGGGGATCTCCACATAGGAGCTGCCGCGTGGATCCCGCGCCACGGCTGCGACGTGCGCGACCACCTCGGGCGCCGGTGGGTACTGCGGCGCCGCCTGCGCCAGGTCGAGCAGCGGTCGCCCGTTACGGCGCCGGTCGAGCAGGGCGTACGCGGTGTCGATGGGTGAGTCGATCTGCCGGAGCGTTCGTGGGCGGAGTCGCATCGCCGACCTTCCCGCTGTGCGTCTGCCTGCCGGTGGGCCGGGCGACCGGGTCGCCCGGCCGGGGTTCCGGGAGGGCCCAGCTCAGGCCCCCTGCTGCGCCTGCGTGCGCTCGTTGATCCGGTCCAGGATGGCCTCCAGGGTGTCCCGGCTCTTGCCGACCGTGTCGCTGGACCACCGCTCCTTGACCGTCAGCGTGTCGCCGCCGTGCAGGGTCAGTTCGACGTTGATCGGGACGTTCTTGACCACCCGGGCGGCGGCCACCTCCTCGAACGGCACGAACCGGTGCAGGCGGGCCAGTTCGACCGGGCTGCTCGAGGCGAGCAGCGTGGCGATCCGCTGCTCGCCCTCGTCGGTGTTCTTCGGTGCGGGCACGAAGATGAAGCCCCGGTTCAGCAGGATCAGGTCGCTCTCCTGCCCGTCGAGGCGGACGTTGGCCATCGCGCCGATCACATCCGAGCCGGTCGCGGTCGCCTGGACCTCGACCACCCGCGCCGCGTCCACCCGGATGCCCAGGTGGGTCAGGCGGGCCCGGGCCTCCTCCAGGGTCTCCGGCGCCACCGCCAGCTTGGCGATCTCGGTGTAGTCGACCGGGTTGCCGGCCGGGTCGACCGCGCGGACCGGCTCGGACCAGGAGTGCCGCCAGAACGCCACCCCGCAGCGCACCGCGGCCAGCGTGATCAGGTCGTCCATCACATCGGCGAACTTCGCGGCGGCCTCGTCGCGGGCCGACTGTGGGAAGAACTCCGCCGTCAGCTCGCCCAGCCGGCCGGCGGCGACCAGGGCGAACAGGTCGGCCAGCCCGGCCTCGGGGACGCCGGCGCAGCGGGCCACCGAGCGGAACACCCGGTCGGCGCGGTGCTGCACCAGGGCGGTCGTCGACGCGGCGGTGAACTCCGGCCAGGGCAGGATGGTGCGCGAGCCGAAGTCGACCACCTCCCGCTGCAGCGCCAGCCCCGCGTCCCCGAGCCGCGGCAGCAGCGTCGCGGCCGGCCGGCCGTCGACCGGGTGCGCGACCGGCGGCATGGCGTGCATCGCCGCGATCCGCTCGGCCGTGGACGGGTGGGTGTCCCAGCGGGAGGTCTCGCCATCCGGCTCCCGCTCCCGCAGTTCGGCAAGCTCCTGGGTGCGGGCCGCGTAGAGGTGCGCGAAGCCGCCGAAGATGTCGTTCGGGGCGTACCCCAGCTCCCAGCCGTACGCCACGTACCGCCCGAAGTAGAAGTCCCAGGCCGTCGCGACCACGGGGATCTCGCGCATCGCCGAGGTCGCCGCCTCGACGCCGGCCACCCGCACCGACGCCCGGTCGGCCTCGAACTCCTGCCGCCGGGTGACGGCGTTGCTCACCAGCAGGAACAGCAGCCCGTACCCCTTGAACACCCAGCCGAACACGTTCCACTTGCCGACCCGGCTGAGCGTCTCGCCCATGGCCATCCGGCCCCGGTACGCGACCGCGGCGAGCCGGGTGTGCGAGCCGGAGTAGTGGCCCAGTTCGTGCGCGATCACCGAGCGCATCTGGTCGACGGTGAACGCCTGGAGCAGCGGCACGCCCAGGTAGAGCCGGCGCCGGCCGGCGACCAGGCCGAGCAGTTCGGTGTCCTCGGTGACCGCGGCGTTGACCTCGGCGACCAGTCGGATCTCGTCCGGCGCCCGGGTGCCCGCCTCGACCGCCATGTCGTGCACCAGCCGCCACAACTCGGGTGCCTGCTCCGGGGTGACCGGCAGCCCTTCCGGCTCGCCCGGCGTGGCGCGGATCGCCCGCCAGAGCCCGACCACCACCGCGCCGACGCCGACGATCAGCAGCCAGCTCAGCTTGGCCGCGCCGGCGCCGTGCAGGTGCGTCCAGATCCAGAACAGCAGCAGGCCGGCGACGGCGAGCTGGACCAGGCCGAGCACGTAGAAGCCGACCAGCATGGCGACCGTGACTGCGGCGCGCAGGGCAGCGGACATGACGCGACGTTCCTCCCCGAAGATCCGTCCCGACCGCCGGGCGGCCGTCGAAAGATACCCAGCCAAGATCGGTGGGGCAAGCCCGGTTACGTGCGAACAGACCGATCCGTCCGCCGTCGCCGCGGCCGCCCGGGCGATGCCGGAAGGATCGGACACGGTGCCTATGTCACTACACCATCACGGTACGGCGACGGTCCGGAACTCTCCGCCAACCATCGACCGTCGTCACGTAGGTTACCTCCACCCATATTGACCGACGGCGTTCAGAAGGGGTGTATCCACAAGTGAGGCGATGGAGTCAGGCCGTGGCGGCGGCCGCCGCGGTAACCCTCGCGGTGGCCGGCTGCGGGAGCCCGTCCACCACCAACGAGGGGCAGGGCGGCAAGGACAGCGGGGAGATCTCGGCCCAGCAGGCCGTGATGGACCCGAACGCGAAGGGGCCGGCGGCGGAGGTGCCGGGGGCGCGCAAGGGCGGGACGATCACCGTCTACTCGCAGTCCACCCCCAACACGTTCGACCCGACCGACATCTACTACACCGACGGCAACGAGATCGGTCGGCTGCTGTTCCGCACCCCCACGACCTGGGCGATGCGCGACGGCAAGGCGATCCTGGTGCCGGACCTGACGGACCTGGGTACCGTCTCCGAGGACAAGCTGACCTGGACGTTCACGATGCGGTCCGGGATCAGGTACGAGGACGGCAGCGAGGTCAAGGTCGATGATCTGGCCTACGCGATCAAGCGCTCGTTCGCGCACGACGTGTACGCCAACGGCCCGGCGTACCAACTCTCGCTGTTCAAGGACGGCGACAAGTACAAGGGGCCGTACGCCAGCGGCGACAGCTACGCCGGCGTGGAGACCCCGGACGCCACCACGCTGGTGATCCACCTCAGCAAGCCCTTCTCGGACCTGCCGTTCTACCTGTCCTTCTCGGTCTTCACGCCGATCCCGCAGGCGAAGGACACCAAGCAGGAGTACAAGAACCACCCGATCTCGACCGGCCCGTACGCGTTCGACACGTACACCCCGGGTACCGAGTTGAAGCTGAAGCGGAACCCGAACTGGGACCCGAACACCGACCCGGTGCGGCACCAGTACCCGGACTCGTGGCTGTTCAAGTGGGGCGTCGACGACATCAAGAACCAGCAGCAGGTGCTCAACAGCAACGGCCCGGACGCCGCCTCGTTCAACTACGGCGTCGTCGACGCGTCGCTGCTGCCCCAGTTGACCGGCGACAAGTCGGCCCAGTTGCTGCGGGGCGACAAGCCGTGCACGTACTTCTGGCAGTTGGACAGCACGAAGATCCCGCTGGAGGTGCGCAAGGCGATCGCCAAGGCGTACCCGTACGACCAGACCTGGACCGCGCAGGGCCTGAACGAGTTCGTCGCCGAGCCGGCCAGCACGATCATGCCGCCGAGCGTGCCGGGCTACCGGAAGTACACCCCGATCGCGGACCTGACCGGCACCGGCAAGGGCGACCCCGTCGCGGCCAAGAAGATGCTCGAGGACGCCGGCAAGGTCGGCTTCGAGGTCAGTTGGTACTACGACAACACCAAGCCGGTGACCCAGCAGGTCAGCCAGGTGCGGGAGCAGGCGCTGAAGGAGGCCGGCTTCACCGTCCGGGCGATCGGTGTGACCACCGCGGAGTTGCGCGCCAAGACCGGTGACTACAGCGCCAACGTGAACACGGGCCAGGCCCCGCGCGGCTGGTGCTCGGACTGGCCGTCCGGCGGCAGCTGGTTCCCGGTGCTGTTCCGTTCGCAGAGCATCGGCGAGGGCCAGTCCTGGGGGCAGCTCAGCGACCCGGCGCTGGACGCCGAGATCAACGCGATCGCCGATCTGCCCGCGGAGGAGGCGACCGCGAAGTGGGCTGACCTGGACCAGAAGCTCATGGGCATGTACATCGGCCTGCCGCTGTACTACACCCGGATGGCCTGCGTCATCGGTACCGCGATCGGCGGCGCCGAGCCCGACGTGACCAAGGGGCTGCCGTTCTTCCCGAACCTGTTCGTGAAGGCCTGATCCACCCACCCGCGTCCGGCGCCGAACCCGGCGCCGGACGCGGGGCGCGGCATCGGGTGGCCGATGGTCGCCCAAGATCCGGATTGCCATATGCAAGTTGCTAAATGTAACTCATTGTCATGAGTAAATAACAGCGAGTATCTTACGGCCACGGGTGCCACCGGCGCGGCGACGGGGGTGGGGTATGAGCATCAAGATTGTCGACGAGGTCCACGAATCCCTCATCGACGATGCGTGGGAGCTGTACCACGAGGCGTTCAGGGAACTGAACGCCCTCGCCGTCCAGCGGCACCTGATGTACCGGGACGAGTTCGACCAGGTGATGCTCGACGCGCGGGTGCGGAAGTACCTGTGCCTGGGTGACGACGGCAGCCTCTGCGGGCTGTCCACATACACCAACCATCTCGAGGCGGTGCCGCTGATCTCGCCGGCGTACTTCGCGCGCCGGTGGCCGGAGCACTACGCGCGGCGGCGTATCTGGTACGTGGTGTTCGTGGCGGTGCGGCAGGGTGCGCCGGTCACCGCATTCCCGGAGCTGATCGGGGCGATGCACCAGACGTCCACCCGCGATTCGATCACCGCGCTGGATGTCTGCGCACGCACGGACGAGGTGCGGCACCTGCCACGGTCCGTCCGGGCACTGCTGCGGCGGATCTCCGGTCCGGTCCGGATGGAGCGGCTGGACCAGCAGTCGTACTGGCTGTACGACTTCCCGGAACCAGCCGCCTGAGCCACCCCGGGCCACCGGCCGAGCCCGGCGGTCAGGACGCCGGCTCGCGCCACATCGGCCAGATCTCCGGTCCGCCGTCGGGCAGCCGGATGACGCCCCGGTCGCGGTACCCGTGGCGCAGGTACAACTCGCGGTTGCGCGGGTCGTTGGCCTCCAGGTAGGCGGGCAGGCCGGCGGCGTCGAGCCGGTCGTGGTGCCGGTTGAGCAGGGCGCTGCCGATCCCGTGGCACTGCCGGTCCGGGTGCACCGCCAGGAAGGCCAGGTAGTGGTGGGCCACCATCGGGTGGTGCGTCTCCAGCGCCGCGTCCAGTTCCCGCGCCCGGTCGAAGGCCGCGCCGGCGGCGTCCTTGAGCCGCGCGTCGTAGTCCTGCGGCGGGGGCACCGGCGCGGTCATCGGGAACCACAGGGCCACGCCGGACAGTTCGCCACCCGCGGCCGCCACCGAGGTGTAGACCTCGCCGTACCGGACGGCGTGCTCGGCGAAGATCTCGAAGTAGGCGGGCGCGGACTCCCGGCGGACCCGCGCGTCCGGCATCAGCCACCGGGCGACCGGGCCCTCGCCCATCGCCTCGGCGAGCAGGCCGGTGATGTCGGTGGTGTCCGGCGGGGTGATGTCCCGGATCACCAGGTCTTGGATGGCATGGTCCCGGACGGCATCGTCCCGGATGGGGTCGCGCATGGGAATTCCTCCTCGGTGGGCGGCAGGAGCGGTGCCGGCGTGCCGGCCGGCGCGGGGGAGACGGGGCGGGCACCGCCGGCACCGCCGCCGGCACCGCGCCCGATCGAGGCGTAGACGTCCGGGCGGGCGAGCCGGGTGACCAGGCCCCAGCCGAAGCCGAGCAGGGCCACCCCGGCGTACGCGGGCGGGATCAGCCACCGGAACGGCGAGTCCGGTGCGACCTGGAGCATGTCGCCCAGGCCGACGACGGTCGCGGCGAGTACGCCGCTGAGCAGCAGGAACGCGATGGCGGGCGCGACCGTCGAGCGCCAGGCGTTCTCCCGCCGGCGGTGCCGGGCGAAGAACGCCACCACCGCGGCGGACGCGGCCCACATGAGGATCAGCACGCCGAGCCCGCCGACCACGGTGAGCCAGGCGAACAGGTAGACCAGCGGGTCGGCGTCGCTGGACGCGTACGCGATCAGCACGCCCAGGGCGAGCACGCTCTGGGTCAGCGAGCCGAGCAGCGGCGCGCCGGTCCGGGGCTGGGTGCGGCCCCAGGCCGAGGGCAGAATGCCCTCCCGGCCCAGCGCGAACTGGTACCGGGCAACGGCCGCGTGGAACGCCAGCAGCGCGGCGAACACGCTGGTGAGGAACAGCACGTACCCGATCTGCACGAGGATGGCCGGCACGTGCGGCGAGACGAGCGCGAAGACCAGGTCGGTCTCGTGCTCCCGGGCGGTCGCGACGATGTTCTCCGGGCCGGCGTTGACCGCCATCGCCCACGCGGACGCCCCGCACAGCAGGCCGGGAATCAGCACCGCCCAGTGGGTCGCCCGGGCGACCGTCCGCTTCGGGTCCTTCGTCTCCTCGGAGAGCACCACCGTGGCCTCGAAGCCGACGAAGCCGGCGATCGCGAGCACCAGCATCGCGGCGGCCTGCGGGGAGAGCATCGCGGTGGGCGCGAGCATGTCCACCCGCACCGCGCCGCCCGCCGGGTTGGCGATCATCACCGCGTCGTAGATCAGCACGATCGTGATCTCGGAGACCAGGAGCACCGCGAGGACCTTGCCGGACAGGTCCACCCAGAGCAGGTTCAGCACCGCGACCAGCGCCCACGCCGCGAGCGCGCAGACGAACCAGCTCAGGTGGTACCCGGCGGCGCCGGCGACCCCCGAGGCGACCACGCCGAACAGCCCGAACAGGCCGATCTGCATCATCGAGTACGCCGGCAGGGCCACGAACGCGGCGCCCACCCCGGCGACCCGCCCGAGCCCGTGACTGATGTACGAGTAGAAGGCGCCGGAGTTGACGATGTGCCGGCTCATCGCCACGAAGCCCACGGTGAACAGGGACAGGATCGCGGCGGCCACCAGGTAGGACAGCGGCACCGCGGTGCTGCCGAGCACGGCGTAGATCGTGGTTATCGCGCCGAGGACGACGGTCAGCGGTGCGGCGCCGGCCACCCCGAAGAACACCACCGACGGCACGCCCAGCCGGTTGCTCGCCAGTGACCGGGACACGATGTCCGGTCCGGCCGTATCCGGTCGCGCCAACTCCAACTCCTGCCTCCAAACGTGGGGATCGACCCGGGACAAGCGGTTGTGCCGGCTCGGGGCGTGCCGTCCCCGAGGGCTCACCGGCGGCCGGCGGCGAGGACGGCGCCGACCGAGGTCTGCGTGTGCTCCACCAGCTCGCGCAGTTCGGCGGGGAGGAACTCGACGGCGGTGTGCAGGTTCGCCAGGCCCGGCCGGTGCAGCGGGAAGTCCCACAGCACGTGCCGGGTCAGCCCGGTGGCCAGCACCAGCCCGGCGAGTACACCTTCCGCGGGCGCCAGCCCGCCGCCCTGCTCGACGAGCAGGTTCGCCAGGCGCACGCCGGCCCAGACGGCGGCGTTGCGCTGGTCCGCGTTCACCGGCAGGTACGTCGTCTGGGTGGGGCCCATGAACCGGCGGCGCACCACCGCCTCCACGGCGCCGGCGCGCAGCAGCCGTTCGCCGACCTTGGCGATGGCGTCCTGGGCCAGGAACGCCAGCCAGGTGCGCAGGTCGCGGTGCTGCCACTGGGCCACGAGCAGGTCCAGCACGTGGTGGGCGAGCGCGTCGCCCGGGGGCTCCCGGCTGACCACCCGCAGTTCGCCGCCGTCCATCGTGACCCGTCCGAGCAGCATCAGCTCCCCGACGAGGCCCGCGGCCAGGCCCAGCCCGGCCGCCCGCGGGTGCACCCGCGACCGCCCGGTCCGCTCCTCGTGCGCGATCAGGTAGAGCTGGTCGGCCAGGCGCATGGATGTCTTGGCAGCATGCACGAGATCTGATTCTGGTCAGCGCGCAGAGCGAGACATCCGTCACCTGGCGTATGTATCAGCGATTGCACCCTGCAATTGCATGGACGAGTCGGCGGCCTAGCGTCCGGCGCGGTGCCGGTGCCAGCGCTCCAGCATGCTCTCCAGTTCGGTGAGCATGAATTCGTAGAACTCCGCGGACTCGGCGAACCGGGCGCCGGCCGGTGTGTCGCCGCCCAGGGTGGCCGCGCCGTCGCGCATGGCCTCGATCCAGGTGCGGAGCATCTGGTCCCGCTGACTGAGGCTGTGGTACCAGATGTCATCGCCGACCGTGTAGTGGTCGCGCCGGGAGCCGGGCTCGCGCTCGCGCGTGATGAGCCGCACCTGGATCAGGTAGCGGACCCCGCCGGAGATCGCCCCCGCGCTCGCCCTGAGCTGGTCGGCCAGGTCCGCGGCGGTGAGCCGGCCGGAGTCGGCGGCGAGGATGGCCACGAAGATGCGGGACGCGATGCGCGGCATGCCCGCCTCGACCATCATCTGGGCAAACCGCTCGATGAACCGCGTTACCGCGGCCTGATCGCGGTCGATGCTGGTGGGGGCGGGTCGCTGCGGCACAGCGCACCTCCTTCTGCCTTGATCTGACCATTAATTTTGTGTGTTCCCAACTTTCAGAACTTTCTGAAGAAGCGTACCGTCGGCGCCATGACTGACGCCATCTCGGTGTCCGGCCTGGTGAAGACCTTCGGCCGGACCCGCGCGCTGGACGGTCTCGAGCTGACCGTCCGCACCGGCGAGGTGCACGGCTTCCTGGGCCCCAACGGCGCCGGGAAGTCCACCACGATCCGGGTGCTCCTGGGGCTCCTGCGCGCCGACGCGGGCACGGCCACGCTGCTCGGCGGCGACCCGTGGCGGGACACGGCCGACCTGCACCGCCGGCTCGCGTACGTGCCCGGCGAAGTCACGCTCTGGCCCAGCCTCACCGGCGGCGAGGTGATCGACCTGCTCGGGCGGCTGCGCGGCGGGCTGGACGCCGGGCGCCGGGCCACCCTGCTGGAACGCTTCGACCTCGACCCCACCAAGAAGGGGCGCACCTACTCCAAGGGCAACCGGCAGAAGGTCGCCCTCGTCGCCGCCCTCGCCTCCGACGTCGAGCTGCTGATCCTCGACGAGCCCACGTCCGGCCTGGACCCGCTGATGGAGGAGGTGTTCCGCACCTGCATCGCCGAGGAGCGGAAGAACGGGCGCACCGTGCTGCTGTCCAGCCACATCCTGGCCGAGGTGGAGGCGCTGTGCGACCGGGTCAGCATCATCCGGGCCGGGCGCACCGTCGACACCGGTACCCTCGCCGAACTGCGCCACCTGACCCGCACGTCGATCACCGCCGAACTGGCCGCCACGCCGACCGGGCTGGACGCCCTGCCCGGCCTGCACGACCTGGTGGTGGACGGGCCCCGGGTCCGCTTCGACGTGGACAACGAGCACCTGGGTGACGTGCTGCGCCAGCTCACCGGCTGCGGCGTGCGGTCCCTGACCAGCCAGCCGCCCACGCTGGAGGAGCTGTTCCTGCGCCACTACGAGGAGGAGTTGGTCGGGTCATGAGCGCGCTCACCGGGACGCGCCACCTGACCCGGCTGGCGTTCCGGCTCGACCGGCTCCGCCTGCCGGTGTGGGTGCTGGCCATCGCCCTGCTGCCCATGGCGACCGCCGCACAGTACAAGCAGCTCTACCCGACCAAGGCGGACCTGGACTCGGTCCGGGCGGTCCTGTCCACCCCCGCCCTGGTCGCGATCGGCGGCCCGCTGTTCCGGGTCTCGCTCGGCGGTCTCACGGCATGGAAGATCATGTCGACCGAGCTGATCCTGATCGGGCTGATGAGCCTGCTGACCGTGGTGCGGCACACCCGCACCGAGGAGGAGACCGGCCGGCTGGAGCTGATCAGCGCCGGGGTGGTCGGCCGGCACGCCCCGCTGACCGCCGCCCTGGTCACCGCCGGCCTGGCGGACCTGGTCGCGGGGGCGCTGGCCGCGCTGTTCCTGCTCGCCACGGGGCTGCCGGCCACCGGCTCGCTGGCCCTGGGCCTCGCCGTCTGCGTCACCGGGCTGGCGTTCGCGGCGATCGCCGCCGTCGCCGTCCAGCTCACCGAGAACGCCCGGACCGCGATTGCCATCGCCGGCGCCGTCCTGGCCGGCTCGTACCTGCTGCGCGCCGTTGGCGACACCGGACCCACCTGGTTGAGCTGGCTGTCGCCGCTGGGCTGGGCGATCCACATCCGCGCGTACGCGGGGGAGCGGTGGTGGGTGGCCGGGCTGGCCGTGGCGCTCGCCGCGCTGCTGGCGGCGCTCGCGTACACGCTGGCCGGCCGGCGGGACGTCGGCGCCGCGCTGCTCGCCCAGCGCCCCGGTCCGGCGATGGCCGCGGCGGGGCTGCGCAGCCCGTTCGGGCTGGCCTGGCGCCTGCACCGCGGCCTGCTCGCCGGCTGGCTGTTCGGCATGGCGGTGGCCGGTGCCGCGCTGGGCGGTGCCGCGAGCGCCCTGACGGACCAGATCGCGGTGAACCAGGAGCTGACCGACATGCTCGCCCGGCTGGGCGGCAGCAAGGGCGTGACCGACGGGTACCTGGGTGCCGTCTTCGGCATCGTCGGCCTGGTCGTGGCCTGCTACACCGTGCAGGCCACGCTGCGGCTGCGCGCCGAGGAGAGCGCCGGGCGGCTGGAGCCGCTGCTGGCCACCCGCACCGGGCGGGTGCGGTGGGCGCTCAGCCACCTGGTCTTCGCGGTCGTCGGCTCGGCGCTGCTACTGGCCGCCGCGGGTGCCGCCGGCGGGCTCGCCTACGGCGCCCAGATCTCCGATGTGGGCGGTCAGGTGCCCCGGCTGCTCGGCGCCGCCATGGTCCAGCTGCCGGCGGCCTGGGTGCTGGCCGGCCTCGGCGTGGCGCTGTTCGGCCTGGTGCCGCAGGCGACCCCGCTGACCTGGGTCGCCCTGGTGGCCTGCCTGGTCCTGCTGGAGTTGGGCGCGCTGCTGAACCTGAGCCGGTGGATCGTCGACGCGTCGCCGTTCGCGCACGTGCCGAAGCTGCCCGGCGCCGAGTTCAGCGCCACGCCGGTGCTGTGGCTCACCGCCGTCGCCGTGGTGCTGGCCGCGGCCGGGCTGGTGGGCTTCCGCCGCCGCGACATCGGCTGAACCGGCCGGGAGGCTCCCCCGATCTCAGCGCTGCGCCGGGATCAGGGGAGCCGCCTTCGGCGTCGCTTCCGCCTTCTCGGCTGTCACCGGCTCCGTATGCGCCGTCTCCGGCGCCGGCTTGGCAGGTGCCGGCGTTTCCGTCGCGCGGGGCGCGGGCGGCAGCAGCAGGAGGACGGCGGCCAGCAGCATGGTGACCACGATCGCGTCGAGCCAGTAGTGGTTGCCGGTCACGACCACGACCAGCAGCGTGACCAGCGGGTGCAGCAGCCACAGCCAGCGCCAGCGGCCGCGGGTCGCGACGATCAGCGTGAGCGCCACCGCCAGCGCCCAGCCCACGTGCAGCGAGGGCATCGCCGCGTACTGGTTGGCCAACTGGTCCACATCGGGCGGTCCGTAGACGGCCGGGCCGTAGAGCCGGCCGGTGTCCACCATGCCCACCGCGGTGAGCATCCGCGGCGGGGCCAGCGGGGTCAGCAGGTGCAGCGCCAGGGCGGCGGCGGTCAGGCAGGCCATGGTCCGGCGCGCCCACCGGTAGAACGTGGGGCGGCGCAGGTACATCCAGATCAGGTAGGCGCCGGTGACCGGAAAGTGCACGTACGCGTAGTAGATGTTGGCGGCGCGCACCAGCGCCCGGTTGCCGAGCACCGCGTGCTGGACCACGTACTCGCTGGGCAGGTGCAGCACGCGCTCCAGGTTCCAGACCACCCGGGCGTTCTCCATCGCCGCGGCGACGTTGCCGTCCGCGACCAGCCGCCCCAGCTTGTAGGCCAGGAACAGCGCCGCGACGAGCAGCACCTCCCGGACCGCCGGCCAGGGCAGGCGCCGCCGCTGCCCGATGACCGCCTCACTGTCCACCCCGACGGGCAGCTCCCGCAGCAAGCTCATACCCTCGATCCCCCCCGTCTCGAGGCCGGTGACGACACCGGTGCCCCCGCCTCGCGGCGGGGGCACCGGGCGGTGCTGGGTGACCGGATGGCGTCAACGTGTCCGGTCGGTGGCCTCCGGAAGATCGAGGCTGGTACGTAGGGTAACGGGCCGCAGGGCGAACGCGGCGACCAGCCCGACCACCGCGATGGCGGCCGAGATCAGGAAGATGTGCCCGGTCGCGTCCCCGTAGGCGGCCCGCACGATGTGCTGGACGGCCTCCGGCAGCGCGTTGAGGTTCAGGCTGCCGCCGGCGTTGCCCGAGCTCCCGGCCGGGATGCCCGCCGTCGCCAGGCCGTGCGTGATCTGGTCGGTGACCCGGCGGGCGAGCACCGCGCCGAGTACCGAGACCCCGACCGCCCCGCCCAGCGACCGGAAGAACGCCACCGACGAACTGGCCGCGCCGATGTCCTTGAGCCGGACCGTGTTCTGCACGGCGAGCACCAGGTTCTGCATGCTCATGCCGACGCCGACGCCGACCGCGAACATCGCCACACCCAGGTAGTACAGGGACGTCTCGTGGTCCATCACGCTCAGCATCGCGAACCCGACGATCAGCACCACCAGCCCGGTCACGATGTACGGCTTGACCCGCCCGTGCTTGGTGATCAGCCGGCCGGCCACGATCGAGGAGATCAGCACGCCGCCCATCATCGGGATGGTCAGCAGACCGGCCTCGGTGGGGCTGTAGCCGCGTCCGATCTGGAAGTACTGGCCCAGGAAGACCGCGCCGCCGAACATCGCCATGCCGACCGCGAGGCTGGCCAGGATCGCCAGCGCGGTGGTCCGCTCCCGCACGATCCGCAGCGGCACGACCGGCTCCGCCGCCCGCGACTCGACGAGCACCGCGATCGCCAGCAGCAGCACCGAGCCGCCGACCATCGCCGCCGTCTGCCAGGACAGCCAGCCGAACGAACCGTCCACGAACGACACCCAGATCAGCAGCAGGCTGACGCCGACCGCGATCAGCGCGGCGCCCAGGTAGTCAATCTTGACGTTCTCCCGGCGGATCGTCGGGACGTGCAGGGTGAACTGGAGCACCACCAGCGCCAGCACGGCGACCGGGACGCCCACGAAGAAGCACCAGCGCCAGCCCAGCCAGGAGGTGTCCACGATCAGGCCACCCAGCAGCGGGCCGCCGACGGTCGCCAGCGCCATCACCCCGCCCAGGTAGCCGTTGTAGCGGCCACGCTCCCGTGGCGGGATCATCGCCGCGATCACGACCTGCACCAGCGCCTGCAACCCGCCGACGCCGATGCCCTGGAACGCCCGGGCGGCGATGAGCTGTCCGGCGGTCTGGCTCAGCCCGGAGACCACCGAGCCCAGCACGAAGACCACGATGGCGATCTGCACGAGGGCCTTCTTGCTGAACAGGTCCGCCAGCTTGCCCCAGATCGGCGTGGTCGCGGTCGCTGCCAGCAGCGTCGCGGTCACGACCCAGGTGTACTGGGTCTGCGAGCCGTCCAGCGAGCCGATGATTTTCGGTAGTGCCGTGGCGACGACGGTGCCGCTCAGCATGGCGACGAACAGCACCAGCAGCAGTCCGCTGAGCGCCTCCAGCGTCTGCCGGTGGGTCATCGGCTCGGCGCCGGTGACGCCGGCCGATGACGCCGTGGTGGTCGGTGCGCTCATCGCGCGGCCTCCAGGTTCTCGGTAGTCAGGGTTCTCTCCAGATCGGTGATGAAGCGGCCGAGGAGGGCGCTCAACACATCCAGCTCCTCGGGCCGCCAGGCGGCGAGCGCCCGGTCGAGCACGCCGCCGTACCAGTTCTGCGCCTCGGTGAGCGCCGCCCGGCCGGCCCCGGTCAGGGCCAGCACGCTCGCCCGCCGGTCCGCCGGGTCGGCCTGCCGCTCGACCAGGCCGTGCGCCACGAGCGAGGCGACCGCCCGGCTGACCGTCGAGGGGTCCAGGCCGGCCTCGGCGGCCAGGTCCTTGGCGTGGCAGCCGGGCACGCCGGTGCCGCACGCGTCGATGTACATCAGCGTGCCCAGCAGCCCGACCGGTACCGCCGGGCGGTCGTCGCCGCGGCGCTGGCGCAGCAGCCGGATGACCTTCGTGAGGTCGCGCAGCCGCTCGCCCAGCTCCCCGTGGCGGGTGGGGATCTCCACGTTGCCGGTCACGGACTCCTCCTCGTATTGCTTGGCACATACAAGCATCGGGAGATCTTGCCCGCTGCGCAAGTTTTCTCATTGAGAACTGGATCACGCGACGGGCTACGCTGGCCCGATGGACGCTGGCACGGTGCAGGTCGGCCCGCTGGAGCACCCCGTGGCCGAGGTGCCGGTCGGGTTGCGGGAGCGGAAGAAGGCCGCGACCCGCCAGGCGCTGCACGAGGCGGCCCTGCGCCTCGCCGCCGAGCACGGCCTCGACCGCCTCACCGTCGAGGCCATCGCCGACGCCGCCGACGTCTCCCGCCGCACCTTCTCCAACTACTTCGCCAGCAAGGAGGAGGCCCTGCTGCACGCGGACCTGGTCCGCATCCGGGTCCTGCTCGACCTGGTCCGGGCCCGCCCGCGCACCGATCCCCCGTGGACCGCCCTGCGCCGGGCCGGCGAGGCCCTCACCGCCGAGGCCGGCCCGCCGGACCCGGCCTGGCTCGCCCGCCGCCGCCTGATCAGCGGGCACCCGTCCCTGACCGCCTACCAGGTGGCCGCCTTCGGCGCGATCGAACGCGATCTCACGGCCGAACTGCTGGGCCGCCTCCCCGCCACCCCGGCCGCGCCCCTGCGCGCCCGGGTCCTCGCGGCCACGTTCCTGGCCACCCTCCGCGCCGCCACCCAACACTGGATCGACCACCCGGAGGAGTCCCTGGCCGGCCTGGTCAGCACCGCCCTGGCCTACCTCGTCCCCGAGCGGTAATCCGGCGCCGGCGGCGCACCCGCCCCGAGCCCCCTGCCGCGCCGCGGCGGCGGTGAGGGCGAGCGGCGTGGGTATACCCCCCGCGACCGCGCGAGGAAAGGGTGCACCGTGAGTTGGATGGAGAGGGCGCGGACGCGCATGTCCGGCGCCGCGCGGCGCGGGGAGCCGCCCCCGTTCACCGCCCCGGGCGAGGACCAGCCGCTGCGGGTCGTGACCGCGGAGTCCGGGTCGACGATCGACGGCGGGATCCCGCGCGGCGTCCGGGTGGCGGCCGCCTGGTCGTGGCGCCTGATCCTCTTCGTCCTCACGGCGTACGTGCTGCTCAAGCTGATCTCACTGCTGCGCGTGGTGCTCATCCCGGTGGCGATCGCGCTGCTGCTGGCGGCGCTGTTCCAGCCGTTCGCCGCCTGGCTGAACCGGCACGGCGTGCAGCGGTCGCTGGCGGCCGGGCTGGTGCTGGTCGGCTCGCTGCTGCTGGTGTTCGGCGCCGTCGCCCTGATCGCGCAGACCGTCATCGGGCAGGTCAGCGGCCTGTCGACGCAGGTGCGGCAGGGTCTGGACGAGGTGCGCGTGTGGCTCGCGCGCGGGCCGCTGCATATCTCCCAGGCGCACCTCACCAACGCGATCGACAGCCTGCAGAAGCGGATCGGCGCCAGCCAGGGCGCCCTGACCTCGGGCGCCCTCAACACCGCCACCACCGTGGGCGAGTTGGCGACCGGCTTCCTGCTGGTGCTGTTCACGCTGTTCTTCTTCCTCCGGGACGGCGCGACCATCTGGCGCTTCCTGTGCCGCCTGCTGCCCCGCCCGGCCCGGGTGCCGGTCGCCCGCGCCGGCCACTACGCCTGGTTCACCCTGGTCTCGTACGTGCGGGCCACCGTGCTGGTGGCGTTCGTGGACGCGCTCGGCGTCGGTATCGGCCTGGCGCTGCTGCGCATCCCGCTGGCGCTGCCGATGGCCGCGCTGGTGTTCCTGGGGGCGTTCATCCCGGTGATCGGCGCGATCCTGTCCGGCGCGCTGGCCGTGCTGATCGCCCTGGTCACGCACGGTCCGGTCAGCGCGTTGGCCGTGATCGGCCTGCTGATCGCCGTGGGACAGCTGGAGGGCCACGTCCTCCAGCCGCTGATCATGGGACGGGCGGTGGCGCTGCACCCGCTGGCGGTGGTGCTGGCGATCGCCACGGGCGTGGTGGTGGCCGGCATCGTCGGGGGGCTCGTGGCGGTGCCGCTGCTGGCGGTCTTCAACACGGCGGTGCGCTACCTGGTCGAGCACCCGGGGGGCGAGCCGACGCCGGACCGGAAGCCGCCCGGCACCCGGGCCAGCAAGAAGGACGAGGCCCGCGCGGAGGAGCGGACCGAGCGGGCCGAGGAGCGCGCCGGCCCGACCGACCCACCGCCGGAGAGCAGCTCGGTCGGCGAGCGCCGGAACTGGCTCACCGGCTGAGCCGCCCGCCGCCGCGGCGCGGACCGGTGACGGCCCTCACGCATCGCGCCCGAGCGCGGTCGATGCGCCGGTTCTGGTGGCAGCATGGGAACGATGGATGCGGCGATTACTCCGTTAACGGACGTAACCACCTGGCTACGCGGCAGCGCCCTCGAGGTCGTGCTGCTGGTCACGGGCGCCATCCTGCTGGCCCGGCTGGTCCGGTGGCTGGGGCAGCGCACGACCCGGCGGATCGACGCGTTCGGCGGGCGCAACGGCCTGGTGCGCTCGGAGTCGTCCAAGCACCGGCACACGTTGGCGCAGGTCATCATGTGGGCCGTCATCGTGCTGATCTACTGCGTGACCGGGGCGATGGTCCTCCAGCGGCTCGGCGTGTCGTTCGCCGGCCTGGTGGTGCCGGCCACGGTGATCGGCGTCGCGCTCGGCTTCGGCGCCCAGCGGATCGTCCAGGACCTGCTCGCCGGGGTGTTCATCATCGTCGAGCGGCAGTACGGCTTCGGCGACGTGATCCGGATCGCCGCGCTCGGGCAGGAGAGCGGCGTCAGCGGCACCGTCGAGGAGGTCACGCTGCGGATCACCCGGCTGCGCAGCGCCAACGGCGAGGTGGTCATCGTCCCCAACGGGCAGATCGTGCAGGTCACCAACATGTCCCGGGAGTGGGCCCGGGCCGTGGTGGACGTGCCGGTGCCCAGCGCCTCGGACGTCAACGAGATCCGCGACACGCTGCGCCGGGTGGGCCGCGCCGCCGTCCAGGACGACTACCTCGGCCCGCTGCTGCTGGACGCGCCCACGGTGCTCGGCGTGGAGCGGATCGAGTTGGACACCCTGGTCGTCCGGGTCGTCGCCCGCACCCTGCCCGGCAAGCAGTTCGAGGTCGGCCGGGAACTGCGCGCCCGGGTCGCCCAGGCGCTCAAGGCTGAGGATCTCAGCGACCCGGAGGCGCCCGGGTCGCCCGGCGTCGACGTCGCCCAGCCCACCGGTATCAGCTGATGAGCCCCGCCCTGTTCGGCGGACGCGTCCGCCCGTCCACGCTCGTGCTCGTGGTCGTCTTCCTGCTGACGCTCGGGCTGTACCTCCTGGTCCGGCCGGACCCGGTGGCGAGGAACTCGACCGAGCCGCTGCTGCGGCGGCCGGCGCCGACCCGGCAGGCTCCGACGAGGGCGCCCACGACCCAGCCGCCCACCACGGCCACGACCGGGCCGGCCGAGCCGCCGGCGGCGACGACCGTGCCGGCACCGACCACACCCCCGCCGGCGCCCACGCCGGAGCCGCCACCGCCGACGCCCACCACGGGGCCGACGACCGCGCCGGAGCCCACGGCGAGCGAGAGCGCGCCCGCCGAGACCCCGTAGCCAGCGATCGACGGCACCCGGCGCGTGCCGTCAGCGGCGGGCGCGGGCGTCGCGGTACAGCAGCGCGGCGGCGGCGAAGATCACCAGCGGGGCGGGGGCGAAGCCGGCCACGACGGCGTGCAGCGCGTCCAGGATCGCGCCGTCGGTTGCGGCCCCGAGCGCGCTGCCCACGGCGAACGCGGTGGCCACCCAGGCGAACGCCTCCGCCGCGGTGCCGGCCGGCGCGACCGCGTCGGTGGTGATGAACACCCGGGTGAGCACCGGCGGCAGGGCCAGACCACTGACGATCATGGCGAGCGCCATCGCCGGCACCGGCAGCGGCAGCAGCAGCGGCAGGTACCCGGCGGCGAGCGCGGCTACCAACCCCGGCAGCAGCGCAGGGGAGTCCGCGGGGAGCCGGCCGCCGGCCCCGGCGAACACCAGGCCACCGATGAGCGCGCCGAGAGCCTGCGCTGCGAGCAGCCAGCCCGCCCAGGAGGGGGTGCCGTGCGCCTCCGCGAACCCGGCGACGGCGACGGTCGTGCTGCCCACGCCGGCGCCGATGAGCAGCGTGGCGGCGAGCAGCAGGCGCAGCCGGCCGGCGCGCAGCGGGCCGGCCCAGTGCCGCGGCGCCGCCTCGCCCCGCCAGCGCCGCACGGCCGGTGCGGCGGCGAACGCGGCGGTGCCGGCGAGTTGGACCAGCGCGGTGGCCGCGAGCCCGCCGCGCGGGCCGGCCAGCGCCACCGCGCCGAGCGTGACCAGCGGGCCGACGATGAAGATCAGCTCCTGGACCGCCACGTCCAGTGTGTACGCCGCCGGGCGCAGCCGGTCGGCGACCAGGTCGGTCCAGAGCACCCGCAGGCATGCCTCGAACGGCGGGGCGCCCGCGCCGGCGGCGAACGCGGCGACGACGGTGCCGGCCGGGCCCGGCCGGACCGTGACGGCGAGCAGGCCGGCGGTGGACAGCGCCACCGCCGCCCACATCACCGGCGGCTGCCGCCAGCGGTCCGCCGCCCGGGCCAGCAGCGGCTGACCCAGGGCGGTGCCGGCGGTGTACGCGCCGACCAGCACGCCGGCCAGCGAGATCGGCATGCTCTGCCGGGCGAACAGCAGCAGCGCGAGCGGCGCGGTGCCCAGCGGCAGCCGACCCACCAGGCTGGCCACCAGCACCCACGGAACCTGCGGTGCGCGCAGCACCGGGCGGACCCCTACCGGGGCCGGACGATCGACGGACATGATGCTCCCACGACGGCGGTGACGGGTACGGCGAGCGGGCGCGGTACCGGTCAGGGAGCGAAGTCGGCGCGCTCGTGGTCGTTGCCGTACAGCGGCAGGTCCGGCGTGCGCCACGCGGCGTACGCCGAGGCGACGGCCGCCACGGGGTTCACCTGTCGCAGGGTACTACGATGGTCGCCATGCCTCGATCCCACACGTACTCGTTGACCGTCATATGGACGGGTGCCGGCGACGGCGGCACGGTCAACTACCGCTCGTACGGCCGGGACCACTCGGTCACCGCCGCCGGGCCGGCGCCGCTGCTCGGCTCGGCCGACCCCGCGTTCCGGGGCGACCCGGCCCGCTGGAACCCCGAGCAGTTGCTGGTCGCCTCGCTCTCGCAGTGCCACATGCTGTCGTACCTGAGCCTGTGCGCCCGCGGCGGCGTGGTGGTCACCGGCTACGTGGACGAGGCGGTCGGCACCATGGCGGAGAGCGGCGACGGCGGCGGCGCCTTCACCGACGTGCTGCTGCGCCCCCGCGTCACGGTCGCCGAGGCGGGCATGGTGGAGCGCGCGACCGCGCTGCACGGGGATGCCCACGGGATCTGCTTCATCGCCAGGTCGGTGGCCTTCCCGGTCCGGCACGAGCCGACGGTCACGGCCGGCTGACGGGCCAGCTGAGTAGCAGGCGGGTGTGCGCCTTCTCGATGACGGTCGCCCCGTCCGGGGGCGGCGGCGGGGCCGCCCGGGGATAGGCGTCGATGCGCAGGCCCGCGACACCGGGCCGGCCCGCTGCCTCCCACGCCCGGATGTGCCCGACCAGATCCCCGGCGAGCCGGCCGCCGCCCGCGCCGTACCCGAACGCCACGGTCGCGCCGTGCGGTTCGGCGCCGAGCAGCGCGACGCCGTCCCGGTCGAACAGGCCCACGGTCATCCGCAGGTCCCGCAGTTGCGCCGGGGCCGATGGCAGGATCGGTCCGGTGGCCCCGCCCTCGCTGAACTGGCAGTACCGGCGCTCGCGCGCGCCCAGCCACAGGCCCAGCCCGCCGAACATGTCGGACGCGCCGGTCGCCGGCGCGGGCAGCCGCACGACCGGCGGCGCGGCGAGCATGCCCCGCAGGGCGGCGGGCTCCGCGGCACCGCCGCCGGGCAGCATGACCGCGAGTTGGGCCTCCGGGTCGAGCACCAGCGTGCGTTCGGGTCCGGCGAACGCGCCGCGCAGCCGCATGAAGCCACACGGGACGACCGATCGGCTGCGCCAGTGCTCCCCGCACCGCTCGAACGCCACCGAGCACTGGATGCCGCCGAGGTCCAGCGGGGCCACCAGGCGACCGCCGGGCGCGATCTGCGCCAGCCAGGCCGGTGCCAGGTCCCAGACGCCGACCGTGGCGATGACCCGGTCGTAGGGCGCCCGCTCCGGGACGCCGAGGCCGCCGTCCCCGCGCACGACCGCCGCCTCCGGGTACCCGGTGCGCGCCAGCCCCGCCGCGGCCCGCTCGACCAGGTCCGCGTCGATGTCCACGCTCACCACCCGGCCGCCGGGGCGCACCAGGTGCGCCAGTAGGGCGGCGTTGTATCCGGTGCCGGCGCCGATCTCCAGGACCCGGTGGCCGGGCGCGGGGGCCAACTGGTCGAGCATCAGCGCCATGATGGTCGGCTGGGAGGAGGAACTGATCGGCCGGCCCCGCGGGTCCCGCTTGGTGACGATGGCGTCGTCCCGGTACGCGTCTTCCACCGGTACCTCGGGCAGGAACAGGTGGCGGGGGACCGTACGCAGGGCCTCGACGATCGGCGGGCCGATCGGTCCGGTCGCGCGCAGGACCGCGTCGACCAGGCCGGCGCGCAGGACGGTTGGGTCCGGCATGCGCCCATTCTGCCCGGTACTAGAATCACGAGAATGATCTTCATCACCGCGAAGTTCCGGATCAGGCCGGAGGACGCCGACCGGTGGCCCGAGATCGCCGGGGAGTTCACCCGTGCCACCCGCGCCGAGCCCGGCTGCCTCTGGTTCGACTGGTCCCGCAGCGTCGATGACCCCACCGAGTACGTGCTGGTCGAGGCGTTTCGGGACGGCGACGCGGGCGCGGCGCACGTGGGGTCCGAGCACTTCAGGCGCGCCCAGCGGGAACTGCCGCCGCACCTGGTGGAGACCCCGCGCATCGTGAGCGTCACGGTCCCGCAGGACGGCTGGTCCGAACTGGGCGAGATGGCGGTGCCCAAGGGCTGAGCGGCCGAGGCTGAGCGGCCGAAGGGCTGAGCGGCCGAGGGATGATCGGCTGACCGGTACGCGCCAGGCCCGCCTCGGCCGGCGTTCACCGGCCGGCCACCGGGGCTCGCTACAACCCAGGGCATGAACTCTGGACAGTGGAGCCGGCGCCGGCTCCTGGGCACCTCGGCCGCGGCCGCGTTCGGCGCCGCCACCGCCTCGACCCTGTTCTCCGGCCGTGCCGCGGCGTTCGTCCCCAGTGGACGGCCGCTGCTCACCCACGGCGTGCAGAGCGGCGACGCGTTCGGCGGCGCCGCCACCCTCTGGACCCGGGCCGACCGCCCCGGCCGCCTCCTCGTCGACCTGAGCCACCGCCCCGACTTCAAGGGCGCGCACCGCCTGCGCGGCCCGGTGATGACGGCCGCCACCGACTTCACCGGCAAGCTCCGGGTACCCGTCCGGGGCGGCTCCGGGCATCGGCTGTACTACCGGGTCAGCGTCGCCGGCGACAACGGGCTGACCAGCGCGCCGCTCACCGGCAGCCTGTCGATCCCCCACGAGCACAAGGGGATCCGTTTCGTGTGGACCGGCGACATCAGCGGGCAGGGCTGGGGCATCAACCCCGACGTCGGCGGCATGCGCATCTTCCGGGCGATGCGGGACGTGCGGCCGGACTTCTACCTGTGCAGCGGTGACACCGTCTACGCCGACGGCCCCATCCCCGAGACCGCCACCCTCCCCGACGGCCGGATCTGGCGCAACCTCACCACCGAGGCCAAGAGCAAGGTGGCCGAGACGCTCGCCGAGTACCGCGGCCAGTACGCGTACAACCTGATGGACGCGAACCTGCGCGCCTTCGCCGCCGAGGTGCCCCAGCTGAACCAGTGGGACGACCACGAGGTGCTCAACAACTGGTACCCCGGGCAGATCCTGGCGGACGACCGGTACACCGAGAAGCGGGTGGACGTGCTCGCCGCCCGCGCGAAGCAGGCGTTCCTGGAGTGGGTGCCGATCAGCGCCGGCCCGATCTACCGCAAGATCTCCTACGGGCCGCTGCTGGACGTGTTCCGCCTGGACATGCGCACCTACAAGGACCCGAACGACGCCAACGTCTACGCCGACCCGCGGCGCGGCCTGCTCGGCGCGCGGCAGCGGGCGTGGCTGATCCGCGAGCTGGCCGCCTCCCGGGCCACCTGGAAGATCATCGCCAACGACCTGCCGCTCGGCCTCGTGGTACCGGACGGCCCCGGCACCCAGGAGGGCGTCGCGCAGGGCGACCCGGGCACGCCGCTGGGCCGGGAACTGGAGTTCGCCGAGATCCTGCGCGCGGCGCACCGGGCCGGGGTCACCGGCATCGTCTTTCTCACCGCGGACGTCCACTACACGGCCGCGCACCACTACGACCCGTCCCGGGCGGCGGTCGGGGAGTTCACGCCGTTCTGGGAGTTCGTCTCCGGACCGGCGAACGCGGGCGCCTTCGGCCCCAACACGCTGGACGCGACGTTCGGCCCCGAGGCGGTGTTCGTGCACGCCCCGCCGCGCTCCAACGCGTCCCCGATGGAGGGTTTCCAGCACTTCGGCCAGGTGGACATCGACGCGCACTCCCGGGCGCTGACCGTCCGCCTGAACGACCTGGACGGCGCCACCCTCTGGCAACGCACCCTCCCCGCCGCCCGGTAGTTGGCCCCGAGGGGGCGGTTATCGCGCCCCCTCGGTCGCGGCCTCGAAGTCGGCCCGCGTGCACACGCTCAGCAGCGCCTCCTTGTGCGGCAGCCGGACCCGGCCGAGCACCCGGAAGCCGACGTACGCGTTGAGCCGGTGCACCGCGGTGTTGCGCACGTCGGGCTCCACGACGACGCGTCGCGCCGCCGGGTCCGCGAACAGGGCCGCCATCACGGTGACGAGGACCGCGCGGGTGAACCCGTGCACCGGCGTCCCGGCGGGCGCGACCAGGAAGTGCATGCCCACGTCGCCGTCCTCGGCCGGGTAGAGGTGGCCGAGGTCGGGGCGCGGGTCGTACCGCTGCGCGAGGAACGCCGGCCGGCCGCCGTGCAGCCCGAGCAGCGAGCCCTCGCACTCCTTGGCCACCTCCTCCGGCGTGGCCTCCAGCATCAGCCAGTACGCGGACCTGGGGTGGGTGAGCCAGCCGTGCAGCAGGGCCGTGTCGGCCGGCTCGACCGGGCGCAGCGCGAACTCGCCGAGTTCGTCCGTGCGACTGAACACGACGCGGTTCATGCCGGCACCACCTCCCGCTCCCGCGCATCGGGCTCCCGCATGCGGGGCGCGCCGAACTCCCCGAAGGCGATCGACCGCTCGACCGGGTAGTGCTCGCGGCCGAGCATGTCCCGGATGACGCAGGAGTTGCGGTAGGCACCCATGCCGAGGTCGGGCGCGACGAAGCCGGGCGGGTACGGTTCGGCGTTCTGCGCGTAGATCGGCGGCCCGGCGCCGTCGACCCGGTGGTCGCGGCGGACCGCGAACCGGCCCTCGGCGTCCCGGGCGATCCGGTCGGCGATCGGCGCCAGGAAGGGCGGTACCTCGTACCGGTAGCCGGTCGCGAGCACCAGGCCCTCGGTGTGCAGGGAGAACCGCTCGCCGTGCTCCTCGTGGCGCAGGTCCAACGTGTACCCGCCGCCGGTCGGGTGGGTGCCGACGACCGCGGTGTTGGTCATCAGTCGGGCGTGGACCGGGCCGCCCACGCTCTGCGGGTACAGCAGGCCGCAGATGGCGTTGACCAGGTCGGCGTCAATCTCCTCGGACAACTGCTTCTGCGCGGTGCCGAGCCGGTCGCGCACGCCGGCCGGCAGCGCGTGGAAGTAGTCCGGGTGTTCGGGCGAGGGGGAGCGGGTCACCCAGGCCACCTCGTACCCGGCCTCCGGCGCGCCTTGGAGCAGGTCGTAGAAGATCTCGGCGGCGCTCTGCCCGCTGCCCACCACGGTGATGCTCCGCTTGCCGCGCAGCGCAGCCCTGGCCGCCAGATACCCGGAACCGTACACGACCTCCCCGCCCAGCCGTTGGCACGGCTCGGGCAGGTTGGGCGGCGTGCCGGTACCGAGCACCAGCCGCCGCGCCCGGTACGTGACGTCCTTTGTGTGTACCAGGTAGACCCCCGCGTCGTGCTCGACGGCCTCGACATTCTGTCCGAACCGGACGGACGTCAGGCGGTTCGCCGCCCAGCGGCAGTAGTCCACGTACTCGCCGTGCAGCGGGAAGAAGCTCTCCCGGAGGTAGAACGGGTACAGCCGGCCGGTGTGCTTGAGGTAGTTGAGGAACGAGTACGGCGAGGTGGGGTCGGCGAGCGTCACCAGGTCGGCCAGGAACGGCGCCTGGAGGGTGTTGCCCTCCAGCAGCATGCCGGGGTGCCAGTCGTGGCCGTCGCGGCGCTCCAGGAACACGCCGTCCAGGTCCCCGATCGGCTCGGTCAGGCAGGCCAGCCCGAGGTTGAACGGGCCCAGCCCCACGGCGACGAAGTCGTACGGGCGGCCGCGCGGTGGCCGCGTGGACCCGGACCGCTCAGACGGTGGCAAGGCTGCCTCCTACCAGGCGATGGGCGTGCGCGACGACCATCACGGTGCCTGGGGCGGCGAGCGGCGCGCGGGCGCCCCGGTCGGCGCGGTCCAGCGGGTTCGCCCGCGCGGCCTGATGAACCACTGTGGACAATGTGCCTCCCCGGGATCGGTACGATGTGAGATAAGGCTAGCCTTACCTAAATCATGGTTGTCAAGGGAACCGCGCGAACCCGCTCAAACAGGGGATTCCATCGCCGCCGATCCGGCCGGGTTGGCCGCCCTTGACGAGGGATGGCTAATGACATTAGCCTTTTGGTTATGACTGATAGCAAGCGCGGGTCGGGCCATGCCTAGGGCCGGCCTGTCCCCCTCCTCCGTCGTCGACGCGGCGCTGGCGGTGATCGACGAGCGGGGCGCCGAGGCGCTCACGCTCGCCGCGGTCGCCGCGCGCACCGGCGTCGCCGCGCCCTCGCTGTACAAGCACGTCGGCAGCCTCGCGGACCTGCGGGTCGGGGTCGGCGTGCGGATCATGGACGAGCTGACCGGGCGGCTCGGCACCGCCGCGCTGGGCCGCTCCGGCGACGACGCCGTGACCGCGCTCATGCACGAATGTCGCGCCTACGTCATGCAGCACCCGGCCCGGTACGCGGCCATGCCCGTCGACCCCCTGCACAACAAGGAGCTGGCCGCCGCCGGAGGCCGGCTGCTCGGGGTCTTCCTGGCCGTCCTGCGCGGCTACGGCATGACCGAGACGGACGCCGTGCACGCCACCCGGTGCCTGCGCGCCGTCGTGCACGGCTTCGCCACGATCCAGGCCGCCGGCGGCTTCGGCCTGCCCGAGGACCTGGACGAGACGTACCACCGCCTCGTCGCCATGTACGTGGCGAGCCTGCCCCGGCCGGAGCGGTCGTGAGGGCCCGACTCGGCGCCGCCGCGCTCGCCGCCGCCGGTGTGCTGTTCCTGCTCTACCCCGCGGTCCGGCCGTGGACCGACGAGTCCACCGAGCGGGGTGCCCGCACCGCGATGGCCTCCGGTGCCTGGGTCGCGTCGCACCTGTTCGCGATGATCGGCTTCATCCTCGTGCCGCTGGGGGTGCTGGCGATCGCCGCGACTCTCCGCCGCCCGCCGGCCCTCGCGGCGGCGGTCACGATGTGGATCGGCGCCGGCCTCACGCTCCCGTACTACGGCGCCGAGGACTTCGGCCTGCACGCCATCGCCGGCCAGCCGGGGGAACTGCTTCCCGCGGTGGACGCGGTCCGCTTCGGCGCGGTCGCCGCCACCACGTTCGGTATCGGCCTGCTGGCGCTGGGGGTCGGCGCGGTCCTGGCCGCGGTCGCGGTGGTCCGCTCGGGGGCGCTGTCGCGGTCCGCCGCAATCGCGTTCGCGCTCGGGTTCGCGCTGTACCTGCCGCAGTTCTTCACGCCGGCGCCGGCGCGGATCGCGCACGGCGTCCTGGTCGCCGCCGGCTGCCTCGGCCTCGCCTGGGGCCTGTGGCGAGCGCCCCACACCACCGCGCCCGCCGGCTAGAACCGCGGCGAGGAGGCCGGTGGCCACCGCCTTGGTTACCGTTGTGCGGGCGATCCCGATGGACCGGGGTCGGGCGGCCCGCGCCGGGGGTGCGTTTCGCCGCCGTCGTCGCGGGCCGGCGCGACGGGCGGAACCAAGGTGTGGAATCCGGGCCGGCTGGGCAGGAGGAGGCGGGTGGACGCGGCGATGACGGGAACGCGGACAACGGGAACGCGGCGGGGCGGCCGCACGGCGCACGGAGCGCTCACCGGGGCGTTCGCCGCCGCGCTCGCCGCGGTTCTGCTGCTCGCGGGCTGCACGAGCGGGGGCGGGGACGGCGCCGGCAGCTGGCAGACCCCGGCCCCGCAGGTCAATCTCAAGGTCACCCCGGCCGACAACGCCACCGGCGTGCCGGTCTCGGCCGAGCTGTCGGTCCGGCCCGGCGAGGGGACCACGGTGGACGGGTTCAAGCTCGCGGCGGACGGCGGCGCCGAGGTCGAGGGCGCCATGCGCGAGGACGGCAGCTCGTGGGTGCCGGCCTCGCCGCTGAAGTACGACACCCGGTACACCGTCACGGTCACCGCGAAGCCCGAGGGCGGCGACCCGGTCGACCGGACGACGACGTTCACGACCATGTCGCGGCCGGGCAACCGGCTCCAGGCGCACGTGTACATGGCCGACGACGCCACGTACGGGCAGGCCATGCCGATCGTGGTGGAGTTCAAGTCCGGCGGTGTCGCGCCGAAGGACCGGGCGGACGTGGAGCGGCGGCTGTTCGTGCGCAGCGACCCGCCGCAGGAGGGCGCCTGGCACTGGGACAGCAACATCCAGGTCGAGTACCGGCCGCGGGAGTACTGGCAGCCCGGCACCAGGCTGGACGTGCGGCTGGGCCTCGGCGGCCTGCCGATCGGGGACGGGCGCTACGGCGCCACCGACATCACGATCCGCGCGGCGATCGATACCGTGCGCCGCTCGATCGAGGTGGACGACGCCACCAAGAAGCTCGTCGCCAAGCAGGACGGGCAGGTCGTCAAGACCTTCCCGGTGAGCCTCGGCCGCCCGGCCAAGCCGTCGTTCTCCGGCACGATGGTCATCATGGAGCGGCTGGCCAAGACCGTCTTCGACTCCTCCACCTACGGCACACCGGTCAACTCGCCCGACGGGTACCGCACCGACATCCAGTTCGCCGAGCGCCTGACCTGGGACGGCCAGTTCATCCACGCGGCGCCGTGGTCCGTGCCCGACCAGGGCAAGCGCAACGTCTCGCACGGCTGCGTGAACGTCTCGACCGCCGACGGGCAGTGGATCTACAACTGGGTCCGGGTCGGCGACCCCGTGGTGGTCAAGGGCACCGGCCGCAAGCTGAACCAGGGCAACGGCTTCACCGCCTGGAACCTCTCCTGGGACGAGGTCCTCCAGGGCAGCGCCCTGGACCGGCAGCAAGCGGGCGATCAGGAACCCACCCCCACCACCCCGCCGTCCTGACCGTGGCAGTGATGAGCATCGCAGTGCGATACCTGACCGGCCGTCCGGCCCGGCAGCGACGATAATCGAGCACGGTCGGGGAGTGGGGGGTGGCGATGGGCGAGCCGGAGGGTACGCGGGCCGCGGTGGACGACGAATGGCCGGCGGATCCGGCGACCGCGCTGCGGTTGCTGGTCGAGGGAAACGAGCGGTTCATCACCGGCCGGCGCAGGCACCCGCACCAGGACGCGGACCGGCGGGCCGCGCTCGCCCCGGCGCAGCGGCCCTTCGCGGTGCTGTTCGGCTGCGCCGACTCGCGCCTCGCCGCCGAGATCATCTTTGACCAGGGCCTGGGCGACCTGTTCGTGGTGCGCACCGCCGGCCACGTGGTCGGGCCCGAGGTGCTGGGCAGCATCGAGTACGGGGTGGCCGTGCTGGACGCGCCGCTGGTGGTGGTGCTCGGCCACGACTCGTGCGGCGCGATCGGCGCGGCGCTGGACTCGATCCGCAGCGGCTCCGTGCCCGGCGGCTACCTGCGCGACGTGGTCGAGCGGGTGGTGCCGGCCCTGGTCGGGGTGCGGGACGAGGCGCTGGCCGACCCGGACCTCGCCCTGCGGGAGCACATCAGGTACACCGTGGACATGCTGGCGCAGCGCTCGGTGGTGATCGCGCAGCAGTTGGCCGAGGGCCGGCTCGGCATCGCCGGGCTCGCGTACCGGCTCGGCGAGGGTTCGGTCCGCCAGGTCGCCGGCCGCGGCGTCTGACCACCTCAGTCCGGCAGCAGCGGGACGGCAACGGGCTGGCGGCGGTTGAGCTGGACCGCCCGGGTCACGGCGGCGTGGCCGAACCGCTCCCGCACCGCGTCGACCGCGGCGTCCAGGCCCCCGCCGCTGGCCCGGTCGAAGGGCAGGACGAGCTGCTCGACGCCGTCGTCGAGGTTGCCCACCGCGACGCCGACCAGGGTGACCCCGCGCCGGTCGATCAGCGGCAGGGCGGCGGCCAGCAGGTCGCGGGCGGCGGCCAGGATCGTCTCGGTGTGCGCGGTCGGGCGGGCCAGGGTGTGCGAGCGGGTCGCCCGGGTGAAGTCCGCGAACCGCAGGCGCAGCGTCACCGTGCGGCCCGCGCGCCCGGCGCGACGCAGCCGGCGGGCGACCCGGTCCACCAGCCCGGAGAGCACGGCGTCCAGCTCCCTCGGTGGGTGGCGGCGGCGGAAGCCGAGGGCGTGCTGCGCGCCGACCGAGCCGCGGCGGCGGCCGGTGACGACCGGGCGGGGGTCGCGGTTGTGGGCCAGCGCGTGCAGGTGCCGGCCGGCGTGCTCACCGAGCAGCGAGACGAGGGCGGCCTCGCCCAACCCGGCGACCTGCCCGACCGTGCGGATGCGCCGATCGCGCAGCTTGGCCCCGGTGACCCGCCCGACGCCCCACAGCCGCTCCACCGGCAGCGGGTGCAGGAACGCCAGTTCCGCGTCGGTCGGCACGACGAGCAGCCCGTCCGGCTTGGCGACGCCACTGGCGACCTTGGCGAGGAACTTGGTGCGGGCCACGCCGACCGTGATCGGCAGGCCGACCCGGGCCAGCACCTCGCGGCGCAGGCCGGCGGCGATGGCCGAGGGCAGCCCGGCGATCCTGCGCAGGCCGCTCACGTCGAGGAACGCCTCGTCGATGGACAGGCCCTCGACGACCGGGGTGGTGGCGCGGAACACCTCGAACACGGCCCGGCTGGCGGCGGTGTACGCGGACATCCGGGGCGGCACGACCACCGCCTCCGGGCAGAGCAGCCGGGCCTGCCGGCCGCCCATCGCCGTGCGCACCCCCCGGGCCTTGGCCTCGTAGCTGGCGGCCAGCACCACGCCCGCGCCGACGATCACCGGGCGCCCGCGCAGGCGCGGGTCATCCCGCTGCTCGACCGACGCGTAGAACGCGTCCAGGTCGGCGTGCAGGATGGTCCCCTCGCTGCCCACGCCCCCTATTAGAACATGTGTTCGACCGCTTCCGGTCGCGCCGGCTCCGCATCCCGGCCGCGGTCCAGGAAGGCGGCGTGCCACACGCAGAACGTCAGCGCGACCCAGACCCGGTCGGCGTTGTCGGTGCTGCCGGCCCAGTGCGCGTGCAGCAGCGCGCGCACGTGCGCCACGTCGATGACATCCCCGGCCGCCGAGCCGGCGAACACCGTCTCCGCCCACTCGCCGACCTCGCCGCGCAGCCACCGATCGATCGGGGCCAGGGCGCTGAGCCGGCGGTGCGCGGGGAGGCGGTCCGGCACCAGGTCGCGCAGCGCGCGGCGCAGGGCACGCCGGCCCGGGCCGTACCGGAGCAGCCGGTACCGCTCGGGCAGCCGGGTCGCGGCGGCCACCACCGCGGGGTCGAGGAAGGGCGTGCGCAGGCGCAGCCCGTGCACCGCCGCGAGCCGGTCGGCGGTAGCGAGGACGCCGGGCAGCCGGGTGAGCAGGTCCGCCGCCTGCATCGCGGCCACGGCGTCCGGTGCCGGCCGCGCGACGGCGCCCGCAGCGGGTCCGTTGCCGGCCGGCTCGTGCGTGGCGCCTTCGGCCGGCCGATTGGCGGTGCCCGCGGTAGGCCCGTCCCTCGCGTCCGCGGTCGGGCCGTTCGCGGCGGTCGCCGCCGACCCGTCGGCGGCGCCTGCGGTCCGCTCGGTGGCGGGGTGCGTGGCGGCGGCCGGTGAGCGGAGCAGCCGGCGGCCCGCCGCCCGCAGCGCGTCCAGGGCGGGCTCGGCCAGCGGGGCGAGCGACGCGGCCCGGCGGTACCCGGGGCCGGCGAACAGTTCGTCCGCCCCCACGCCGGAGAGCACGGTGCCGACCTGCCGGGCGGCGGCGCGCGCCAGGAACCAGAGCGGGACGGCCGCCGGATCCCCGACCGGCTCGCCGAGCTGCCCGAGGATCCGGGGCAGCTCGGCGATCACGTCCCCCGGGGTCACGAACACCTCGGTGAGGGGCAGGCCGAGCATGCCGGCGGCCCGCCGGGCGGCGTCGAAGTCGCCGGCGCCGAAGCCGCCCGCCTCGAAGCCCACCGCGAAGGCGCGGACGCCCGGCTCCACCCGCGCCGCGAGCGCGGCCAACCCGGTCGAGGCGAGGCCGCCGGACAGCAGCACGCCGGCCGGTTCGCCGCGCGCAACCCGGACCGCCACGCTCTCGCGCAGGGCCGAGCGCACGGCATCCGCGGCGGCGTCGAAGGGGACCCTCGCCGGGGCGAAGTGCGGCCGCCAGTACCGCCCGACCCGGACCCGCTCGCCGGCCGCGTAGTCCAGCGTGCTCCCCGCCGGCAGCCGGAAGACCGCCCGCCGGATCGTCCCGGGCTCGGGCACGGATCCGGTGCCCAGGTACCGCGCCAGCCCGTCCGGGGCGACGGCGTGGGCGCCGCCCATGATGTCCACAAGGGAGCGGGAGTCGGCGGCGACCAGCAGGTTGCCGGCGACCTGGGCGTAGCACAGGGAGCGGGTGCCGAACCGGTCCCGGGCCCCGCTGAGCCGGCCGGTGCGACTGTCCCGCGCCAGGTAGGCGAAGTTCCCCCGCAGGTACTGCGGCGCCGCCGCGCCCCACCGGCGGTGCGCCGCCGCGACCAGGTCCGCGTCCGAGACCGGGCCGGGCTCGATGAGCAGGATCTCCCGCAGCGGATCCCGGTTGTACAGCTCACCGGTGAAGGCCACGGCGAACCGGCCGCGGTGCGTCAGCTCACCGTCCAACGCGTACCCCACACCGCGCACGCCGGCCGAAAGCGCGGCGGCCGTGGGGGCCGCGCTGGCCGCCCCGAACCCCGCCGCCGCCGGGCCGAACACCCCGAGCAACCCACCCACGACCGTTCCACCCGCCCCTCCGGCGCACGCCGCCGCCGGGCAGTACGGCCGCGGCCGGCGAAACGATCAATCATCGTGGACGGCCGGAACTCCCCGGGTCGCGGATGGACGATGGCGACCGGAGGTGCCCCCCACGCGGGCGGCGGCGCCGGTAGCCTTACGGCGATCCGAGCACCCCGAGCCGCGAAGTGGAGGCCCAGTTGCTGACTGGACCGGTCCTGGAGGGCGACCTGGTGCGCCTGGAGCCGCTGGCGCACGGGCACGCGGCGGATCTGGCGGTGGCGGTCGAGGAGGACCGCGCCGCGTACGCGTTCACCTGGGTGCCGACGGCGGCCGAGGTCGGCGGCTACATCGACGCGCAACTGGCCCGCGCGGCGGTCGGGCGGCTGGCGCCGTACGCGCAGGTGTCGACGGCGACCGGGCGGGCGATCGGCGCCACGGCCTACTGGGATCCGCGGCCCTGGCCGGACGGCACCGGGCTCGCCGCGATCGAGGTGGGCTTCACCTGGCTGGCCGCCTCGGCGCAGGGCACCGGCATCAACACGGAGGCCAAGCTGCTGCTGTTCAGCCACGCGTTCGAGCAGTGGGGCGTGGCCCGGGTCGACCTGAAGACCGACGCCCGCAACCGCCGATCCCGGGCCGCCATCGCGGGGGTGGGCGCGCGGTTCGAGGGCGTCCTGCGGAACTGGTCCCGCTCCTGGGCGCCGGGCGAGGGCGGCCTCCTGCGCGACTCGGCGCTGTACTCGATCGTCGCCGCGGAGTGGCCGGAGGTCCGGGCCCGCTTGACGGAGCGACTGGCCAGGAGAGCGGCTGGCCGGGACCGGGCCCCGGCGGGTGCCGACGCTAAAGAACCCGGGTGACCGCCTCCGCCTCGACCCGCCCCGGCAGCCGGGACCGGTCGAGGTTCGCGCACAGCACCACGGAGGCGCCCGCCGCCATCGGGGCGAGCAGCCACCGCACCGGGTGCTCGTGCTCCGCCGCGTCGATCAGCAGGCGGTCGCCCGCGCGCAGGTCCAGCTGCTCGGCCAGGGCATCGGCGAGCCGGCCCCACTCGGCGTACGTGGTGCCGTCGACGCTCGCCGGGGCGTCGTGACTGACCGGTCCCGCCCCGGCCGGCGGGCCGGGGTAGCGGTCCACCTCGGCCATGAAGTCGAGGTAGCCGTCCGGCACCTCACCGAGCACGGCGCCCCCGGGGGCCAGCCCGAACACGAACCGGTGGTGGGCCCGCGGCACGTCCTCCAGCCAGGTGCCGATCCGGTCGTGGGCGACCAGGGTGGCGTCGAACGGCTCGTCCTGCCCGGGGCCGAGGGCCGGCAGCCCCGCCGTCGCGGTGGGCCGGAACGAGACGGCGACGCCGACCGCCCACGCGCCCATCAGCGCCGCCGCGGTCTGCCAGTGCGGCGGCAGCAGCACGGCCGCGCGGCTGCCCGGACCGAGGCCGTAGCCGTCGTGCAGCAGGGCGGCCGCGCGGGCGGACCAGCGCGCCAGGTCGGCGGAGGCCAGTTCGGCCCGCTCGCCGGTCGCGTCGTCGTAGTAGGTCAGCAGCGGCCGTGCGCCGGTGGTCGCGGGCAGCGCCATCTGACTCCCCCTCAGCCGCCTCGATGAGCGCCGCGAGCCTACCCGTTGCCCGCGGTGGCCCGGGCGGGCATGGGCCCGCCCGGGCCGTCCGCTGTGCCGTCACCGCCAGGTGATGTCGGAGGCGCTATAGAAGCAGTTGACCCCGTCGGCACCGCTGCCGACCCGGGTCGGCTCGCTGCCCTTCGGTACGCCGTTGTACTTGTCGCAGATCACGGTCTTGTGGGACGCGTCGTTGAGCACCGTGATCCGGCTGAACCGGGCGGTGTCGCCCCAGTTGACGTTGATGCCGGCGATCACCTTCACGGACGTGACGGTCACGTTGTCGACCACCACGTGCCGCTGGTAGCTGGAACTACAGTTGCCGCACGCCCGGTACAGCTTGCCGCCGTTCTCGGCGTAGAACCCGCTGATGTGGACGGTGCCCGGCCCGTTGTGCTGGAAGATCTTGTCGGAGGCGGACCGGGCGCCGCCGCCGATCACGTAGTAGTCGCTGCCGCCGAGGAAGGTCGCCGCGTCCTCGCCCACGTCCTCCCACCACACGTTGCGGATCGTGCAGTTGCCGAGGCAGTGGATGCCGTCGCCGGCCGGGGCGCCGAGGATGACGTTCTGGATGGTGGCGCCGGCGGCGAGTTCGAACATCGGGTCCTGGCTCTCGCTCTGCCCGCCGTCGCCGATGCAGCAGTACCGCTTCATGCCGCCGTCGAACGTGCCCGAGACCCTGATGGTGCCGGAGACGGACGCGCTGCCGCTCGGGGTCGGCCAGGCGCCGGACGGCGGGTTGCCCGGGCTGGTCGGCGGCGTGGTGGGCGTGGTGGGTGGCGTGGTCGGCCCGCCGGTCGGCGGTGCCGTGCCGCTGTCGCTCACGGTCACGTCGTCGAAGGAGGCGCTCGCGTACGCGGTCTGCAGGCCGATCCGGCCGTTGCCGATGAGGCTGTTGCCGGCCGAGCCGACCTGGGTGCCATCGACGGTGCCCCGGATCGTGCTGCCCGAGACCTGTAGCGCCAGCGTGTACCAGGTGCCGGCGGAGACGGTGCGGCTGAGGCTGCCGAGCACGGTCACCGAGCCCGAGTTGACCGCCTGGAGCTGGACCTGGTTGCCGGTGAGCAGCGCCAACCGGTAGAACGTGGTGGACGTCTTGGCCCGGGCGAGCACCGCCGCGAAGCCGTTGCCGCCGAGGCTGACCGGCTTCACGCGGGCCTGCACCGTGTAGTTGGTCCAGCCGCTGTCGCCGTTGAACACGCGGGCGTTCTCGCTGCCGGCGTTGGACTGGCGGTACGCCTGCGAGCCGTCGCTGACGACGGCCCAGGTGCCGCCGGACTTGGACCAGCCGCTCGCCCCGCTTTCGAAATTGGCGGTGAACAGCGTGGCCGCGTATGCGACCTGGGTGACGGCGACGGTGCTGGCGAGCAGGGCCGCGCCGGCGGCCGCGAGCAGCGGCCAGCGGCGCAGCCTGCGCCGGGGCGGGGAATCGGGGCGGCGGGCCCCGGGGTGGGCCGCAGCGGTCATGGATGCCTCCGGACGGGGGAGTGGTGCGTGGCGGGGTGCGGGGACGAGATCGCCCCGAACCCTTAGGAAAGCGCATTCCTTTCGCGTGACGGTAGCCCCGACCGAACCCGAACGTCAAGACAACTATCGATGGATGGCGGGTACCGGGCTAGCGGTCGGCGCCGCCCACCAGGTCCGCGAGGGCGTCGAGCAGGCGGGCCACGTCCGCGGCGTCCACGTAGGGCGCGATGCCGACGCGGACGCCGCCGGCCGCGCCCAGCCCGCGGCGGTGCAGCCGGCCATCAGCTCGTACGGCAGCGTGCCCAGCTCGTACCGCTCGGGCACCGCGTCCGTGGCGGGCAGCAGCTTGTCCGGCCGCAGCCGCTCGAGCAGATCGGGCCGGGCGGCCAGCACCCCGCAGTGCGGACCGAGAACCTTGTACGGCGAGCAGACGAAGAAGTCCGCGCCGAGGGCGCCGACGTCCACGCTCACATGCGCCGCGTAGTGCACCCCGTCCACGTACAGGAGGGCGCCGGCCGCATGGGCCAGGTCGGCGATGGCCGGAATGTCCGGCCGGGTCCCGATCAGGTTCGACGCGGCCATCACCGCCACCAGCCGGGTCCGGTCGGACAGCACGGCGGCCGCGACCCGCGCCGGCTCCAGTTCGCCGGTCTCCGGGTCGAAGTCGGCCCACCGCACCGTCGCCCCGGTCGCGGCGGCGGCCTGCACCCACGGGCGCACGTTGGCGTCGTGGTCCAGCCGGGAGACCACCACCTCGTCGCCCGGGCCCCACGCCTTCGCCAGGGTCCGGGCGGTGTCGTAGGTCAGTTGGGTCATGTTGCGGCCGAAGACGACACCAGCCGGGTCGGCGCCCAGCAGGTCGGCCAGGGCGGACCGGCACTCCCGCACCACCGCCTCGGCGTGCCGCTCCGCGGCGGTGAACTCGTTCCGGTTGGCGATCGCCGCCGTGAGCGTGCCCGCGACGGCCGCGCCGACCGGCTCCGGCACCAGGGACCCGCCCGGCGCGTCGAAGTGCGCGGCGCCCTCGGCGAGGGCCGGGAACTGCGCCCGGACGGCGGCCACGTCGTACGTCATGAGGGGCCTCCTCGCGCTCGGTGCTGACGTGCTCAGTCACCGATGTGCTCGGGTTGCGGGTGTGCTCGGGTCGCCGTGCTCGGGTTGCCGGCGTGCCTCGTTGCGGGCGTGCTCCGCGGGGCGGATGTGGACGATCGCGGCACGGTCACCGTATCGTGCGACGCGGCCCGCCCGACCCGGCCGTGCGGGGTCTGGGAGACTGGGCGGGTGCACGACCCGCAGCCCGACGAGACAGACCGCACCCGGCGGTGGCGCAGCGTCACGGCCCTCGCCCTCGCCGCCCTCGCCGTCGTCGCGCTGGACGCGTGGACCAAGAACCTGGCCCTGGCGCACCTGACCCCGGGCGAGTCCCCGCGGATCCTCGGTGGCCTGGTCTACCTGTCCCTCATCCGCAACTCCGGCATCGCGTTCGGCCTCGCCAGCGGCGCGACCGTGCTGATCGCCACCATCGCGCTCGGCGCCATCCTCGTCATCATCAGGGTGGCGCCGCGGCTGCGGTCCCCGCTCTGGGCCGTGGTGCTGGGCCTGCTGCTCGGCGGCGCGCTCGGCAACCTGCTGGACCGCGCGTTCCGGGGCCCGGGCTTCCTGGACGGCCGGGTGGTCGACTTCATCTCCGTCTTCGGCCCGAACGCCGTGCACTTCCCGGCGTTCAACATCGCGGACAGCGCGATCACCGTGGGCGCGGTCGGGCTCGTGCTGCTCTCGCTGTTCGATATCGGCCTGGACGGGCGGCGCCGCACCCGCCCCGAGCCGCCGCCGACACCCGCCCGACAGGAACCGGACCGGGAATCGGACCGGGACACCGCAGGCTAGCTGGACCCGCGGGTTAGCTGGGCCGCAGCGGGGGCACTGCGGGTTAGCTGGGCCGCGGCGGACCACCCGCCGAACGAGGCCGAACGCCGCCGGCCCGCCGGCCACCCGACACCAACCGCCGAGCCCATCCGGCCGGGCCTGTATTGCCGGGCCTGTCTGGTCGGGCCGCGGGTGCGGGCGGCGGATCTTGGTACGGATCTGCCCCGAAATCAGCGTGTCTTTACCAAGATCTCGCAGGATGACGTGACCGAACGGGAGCGGTCGCGCATGCCGCCACGCTCCGCTTACGCCGTGTGTGATCAAGGTACGCGTTGCGCGATCAACGTACGCCGAGCGGCGTACCGGCCTTGGGGGCGCCTACGCCTATGGCACCAGAGAAGTACACGCAAGTGTCGCCCTCCGCACGACGACCGCGACCCGCCCCACAAACGATCCTCTAGTAACGCCGCCCGGACGCGGCGCGGAGGGGGATGTGATGACGGGGGTTGACGAGGTGGCGGCGTTGCTGCCCGCCCCGATCGGCGGCCCGTGCGCCGCATCACCGTTCGCGGGCCCTGCCGCCGCCGGTGCGTTTCAGGCCGATCGGGGGCCGACGGCAGGGGAGGAGCCACGTTCCTGGGCGGCGCCCGAGGTTGCGGCCGATCGAGGCTGGGCCACCGGATGTTGGCCAGCTGGAGCGGAGCCGCCGCCCTGGGCGGCCCGCGGGGTTGAGGGCGCCCGGGCCCCCGCTGCCGGCGCGGAGTCGCGCGCGGCGTTCGGGGTCGGGGCTGTTCAGGAGTCGGCCGCGGGCGTGGAGTTGCGGGCGCGGGCGGCGGCCGTGGTGCAGGCCGAACTGGTGCGCCTGCGTCGGCGCCGCACCCGGTTGACCGACGAGCAGCGCGCCGCCGTCGCCGAAACCCTGCGTCGGGTCGCCGACCGTCTGCTCGGCCCGGCCATCGTGCGCCTGGAGCGGGCCGGGCCGCCCGCCGCCCCGGTCGCCGTCCTCTTCGACCTTCCCGATTCCCGTCAACGCTGTTGAGGAGCACCGATATGCGCAAGGTTTACCTGGGCCTGTGTGCCCTGCTCACGATCGCCATGATGGCCCAGATGTACTTCGCCGCGGTCGGGGCTTTCGCCCGGCCGCAGCGCGACGACTCGTACGCCCTGCACGACGTGAACGGGCGGATGATCCTCCCGGCCCTGATCCTGCTGGCCATCGTCGCGGCGGCGGTGGCCCGCGCGCCGGGGCGGCAGATCGGCCTGACCGCCGCGCCGCTCGGGCTGATCGTGGTCCAGGCGCTCATCGTCCTCGTCGGTCGCGCGGTCGGCGGCGATGACGACACCACGCCGGTCGGCCTGGCGATCCTCGGCCTGCACGCGGTCAACGGCATGGCCACCATGGGTGTCAGCGGTCTGGTGCTGCGCCGGGCCCGTGCCTTCGCCGCCGCGCCGGCCCGCCCGGCTCCGGCACCGGCGCCCGCCTCCGCCCCGGTGGCGGGATGAGTACGTCCGCTCTCATCGCGCTGGACCTGCTGGTCGCCGTCCTCGTCACGGCCGCCTGGCTCGCCGCGGCGGGTGTCGTCGCGGCAGGCCGGCGGGGGCGGCTCGCGCCGGTCCTGCTGGCGGGCGCGCTGGCGCTCACCGTCGCCCGGGCCGCGAGTGCGCTGCTGCTCGCCGGTCGGGGTTGGTGGTTCGCGCAGGAGAAGCTGGTCCTGGCCGTCCCGCTGCTGCTCGCCGCAGCCGGGTACGCCGCCGCGCGTACGCTCCCTGCGCTGCTGCGGGGCGGCGCGCCGGGCGCCCCGGCGATGCCCCTGTTCATGGCGGCGTTCTCCGCGGCCGTGGGCCCCGTCGTGACGATGGTCATCGGGTACCCGGTGGGCCTGAGCGGTGCCCTGGTGGCCCTGGCGCTGGTCGGTGCGGCCGGTCTGGTGACGGCCCGCGCGACCAACGTCCGGATCCCGGCCGCCGCGGTCGCGCTCACCGTCCTGTTCGGACTTGTCGGGGGCGGCCTCGCCGTCCGGCCGACCCCGGGGCATGCCCACGGTGGAGACCATCTCGCCTCCAGCGCCCTGCGCGGGCCGGCCACGCCGGCCCCCGGCGGGGCCGTCCGCCGGTACGACCTGACCGCGCAGACCGCGACGCTGACCCTGCCGTCCGGGCGGCGGGTGGACGCCTGGACGTTCAACGGCACCGTTCCCGGCCCGCCGGTCGCCGCGCGGCAGGGCGACCTGCTGGAGGTCCACCTGCGCAACCGGGACATCACCCCCGGCGTGACCCTGCACTGGCACGGCTACGACGTGCCGGCGGGCGAGGACGGCGTGCCCGGCGTCACCCAGGACGCGGTGACGCCCGGCGGCGAGTTCGTGTACCGGTTCCGGGCGGACCAGGTCGGTACCTACTGGTACCACACGCACGAGGTGTCGGACCGGGGCGTCAAATTGGGGCTCTACGGGTCGTTCGTGGTGTATCCGCGGGCCGCGCAGTCCGCCGGCCTGGACCTGGCGCTCCCGGTGCACACCCTGGCCGGGGCGACCCTGGTCGGTGACACCGATCAGCCGGTGGAACGCCGGGTCGCGCCGGGGACGCCGGTACGCTTGCGGCTCACCGACACCGATGACACGCCGCGCCGGTTCGCCCTCGCGGGGGTGGCGTACCGGCTCGTCGCCGTCGACGGCAACGACCTCAACGCGCCCGGTGAGCTGACCAGCGTGACCCTGCGCCTGCCCGCCGGCGGCCGGTACGACCTGGCTTTCACCATGCCGGTCGGACCGGTGACGCTCGTGCTGAACGGCGACACCGCCATCGTCCGCCTGAACCCGGACGGCGCCGCCACCCCGGACGCCCGCTCCTGGCCCGAGCTGGACCTGCTCGGTTACGGCAGCCCCGCGCCCACCCCGTTCGGGCCGGACGACCGCTTCGACCGCGACCTGTCCATGGTTCTGGACCGTGGGCTCAGCCTCTCCGGCGGCCTCCAGCACGCGTTCACCATCAACGGCCGGGCCTTCCCCGACGTGCCGACCCAGGTGGTGGCCGAGGGCGACCTGGTACGCATGACCGTGGTGAACCGGGGCACGGCAACCCACCCGTGGCACCTGCACGGCCACCGGGTTCTGGTGCTCAGTCGGGACGGCCGCGGCCCGACGGGCACCCCGCTGTTGCTCGACACGTTCGACGTGCGCCCCGGCGAGGTGTGGCAGGTGGCCTTCCGGGCGGACAACCCGGGCGTGTGGATGAACCACTGCCACAACCTCAGCCACGCCGACAAGGGCATGATGGCGCACCTCGCCTACCGCGGCTTCGAGCCCTGACCCGCCCGGGGCGTGACGAGGCCCGACTCGTAGGCGATGACGACGAGTTGGGCCCTGTCCCGGGCGCCGAGTTTGGTGAGGATGCGGCTGACGTGGGTCTTCGCAGTGGTGTGGCTGATGCAGGCGGACCCGGCTATCTCCTCGTTGGACATGCCGGCCGCCACCAGGACGAGCACCTCCCGCTCGCGTGGTGTGAGCGCGTCCAGCTCCGGGGGCGCGGCCGGCGCGGGTGGCGTGGCGACGTACTCGGCGATCAGGCGCCGGGTCACCGCCGGCGACAGCAGCGCCTCCCCGGCCGCCGCGACCCGTACCGCCCGGAGCGGCTCGGTCGGCTGGGTGTCCTTGACCAGGAAGCCGCAGGCCCCCGCCCGCAGCGCCGCGAACACGTACTCGTCCAGCGCGTAGTTGGTGAGGATCACGATGTGGACGCCGGCCAGTGCCGGGTCGGCGGCGATGAGCCGGGTCGCCTCGATGCCGTCGGTGCCGGGCATCTGCACGTCCAGCAGCACCACGTCCGGGCGCAGGTCGGCGGCGAGCGTCGCGGCGGCCGCCCCGTCGCCCGCCTCGCCGACCACGGTCAGGTCGTCCTCGGCCTCGAGCAGGGCGCGGAAGCCGGCCCGGATGAGGGGCTGGTCGTCCGCGATCAGGACGCTGATCACGCGACCTGCCCGGCCGCGTCGACCGCCGCCGGGGCGGGGCTGCCCGCCTCGTCGAGGGGGAGCGTGGCGTGGACGCGGAACCCACCACCCGGGCGCGGACCGGTGTCGAGCGAGCCGCCCAGCGCCGCCGCGCGCTCCCGCATGCCGCGCAGGCCGTGCCCCTCCGGCACCGGCGCGCCGTCGGGCACCCCGGGACCGTCGTCCTCGACGCGCAGCTCCAGGCGGGCCGGGTGGTGGACGAGGGTCAGGTCCACGGTGACCGGCGCCGGCGCGTCCGCGGTGTGCCGGGCCACGTTGGTCAGGGCCTCCTGGGCGATGCGGTAGACCGCGTGACCGGTGTCGGCCGGAACCGGGCGCGGTTCGCCGGTCACGTGCAGCCTAACCGTGAGCCCGGAGCGCTCGAACCGCTTCGCCAGCAGCGGCAACCGGGCCGGGCCCGGCGGCGTCTCGTCACCGTCCACCGCCCGCAGCACGCCCAGCGTGCCGCGCAGTTCGCGCATCGCCTCCTGGCCGGCCTCGTTGATCGCGGCCAGGGCCGGCCGGACCAGCTCGGGGCGGCGTTCCAGCAGGTGCAGGGCGACCGAGGACTGGACCGTCACCACCGAGATCGCGTGGGTGAGCGAGTCGTGCAGCTCGCGGGCGATGCGCAGCCGCTCCTCGACGGCCCGGCGGTGGGCCAGCTCCTCGCGGTTGCGCTCCGCATCCACCGCCCGCTGCCGCACCTGCTCCAGGTACGCGTGGCGGTGCCGGCTGACCTCGCCCCAGACCAGCACGGCGACCAGCCAACCGCTGATCCACAGCACCGGGGCCAGCGCGTGCAGCGGCTCGCCGCTCGCGATCCAGCCGCCGATCAGCTTCGCGGCGCAGATCGCCACGGTGGTCACCACGCTCGCGGCCCGGCGGCCGTGGAACACCAGCGTGTAGGTGAGGATACAGCGCCGTTCCGCGCCCCCGCACCAGCCTCGTGACCACCCCCGACAACACCACGCGGCCAGCCTAAACAGGTCGGTACCGGTCAGTCGCCCTGCGCCAGACGGACTTTCCGCGTACTCCTCCAGGCGTAGCCGCCCGGGCGGCGTGGGGTCAGCGGAGTGTGGCGCCGACCAGGGTGCGGGCGGCGATGGCCGCGCCGCGGGCGCCGGCCATGTCCAGCTCCGGAACCAGCGCCAGGGTGGCGGTGGCGGCCTGTTCCGCGCGCAGGAGGGTGTTCTCGCGGACCTCGGCCAGGAACCACGCGCGCAGCTCGGGGGTGGTCTCCACGACGCCGCCGCCGAGGAAGTACGCCGCCGGGTCGGTGAAGTTGGCGGCGATGGTGAATAGCCGGCCCAGCGCCCGCGCCTGCTGGCCGAAGATCCTCAGCGCCATCTCGTCGCCCCGTTCGGCGTAGGAGCGGACCAGTTTCGCCCCATCCCGCATGGTGGGGACGGCGTTCAGCTCGTGGTCGGGGTAGCGGGTCAGCCAGTACGGCAGGAGGTTCTTCTCGATGCCGGTGAGGGAGGCGACGCTTTCGGCGTCCCCGGCGAAGCCGCAGTTGCATTCGGGCACGGGCTGGTCCGGTTCCAGCAGGTCGTGGGTGGGGATGTGCACGTGGCCCAGTTCGCCGGCCATGCCGGCCGCCCCGCGCACGACCTCGCCGCTTTCCACCACGCCGCCGCCGAGGCCGGTGCCGACGATGGCCGACACGGAGGACCACCGGTCGGCCTCGGCGCCGAAGTGGACGTGGTGGGCGTACAGGGCGGCGGCGTTGCCGTCGTTGTTGTAGACGACGGGGATGCCCAGGCGGTCCTCCAGGGCGCCGCGGATGTCGAAGCCGCGCCAGTCCGGGTGGGCGAAGTTGGTGGAGCCCTTGGCGGAGATGATGCCGGTCGCGCCGGCCGGGCCGGGGGTGTCCAGCCCGACCGCGCGGACCGCCTCCGGGGCGACCCCGGTCACCGCGAGGATGTTGATGTACGCCTCGGCCAGGGCGTCGACGGCCACGACGGGTCCCTCACGGACCATGCTGGGCAGTTCCACGAGTCGGTCCACGAGGAACCTGCCGTCCGCGGTGAGCACCGTCGCGTTGTTGGCCGTGCCGCCGTTGTCCAGGCCTACGACCACCCAGTCCATGGGTCCACCTCCCGCGCGCCTGCCTGTGATCATCGCAGGTCCCGGCCCGCCGTGGTTAGATGACCATGAAACTTGTCCCGGGTACCGCGGCGGTCACCTCCACCTCCAGCACGGCGCCGGGCCGGAACAGCGCGCTCACCTCGACGGTGGTGCTGGCCGGCGGGTCGGTCGGGAACAGCCGGCGGCGCACGGCGCCGTACGCCGGCAGGTCCGCCAGGTCGGTCAGGAAGGTGCGGATGTGCAGCACGTCGGCGAGGGTGCCGCCGTGCGCGGCGAGGATGCTGCTGATGAGGTCGAAGACCCGTTCGGCCTGCGCGGTCATGTCGCCCGGCGCGACCAGGTCGCCGCTGTCGTCCACCGCGATCTGGCCGGCGAGCAGCAGCAGCGCGCCGGCACCGAGGTCGACCCGGGCCACGTGGGCGAACGGGCCGACGGGGGCGGGGACGGTGGCGGGGTTGTCCAGCGTGATTCGCACGGCCCGACGCTAGGCCGGCGACATCCATGCCGGCCACGAATGTCTCGCATACCTGCCATCCGTGGGTAGCATGCCACGGATGCACCTGCAATCCCTCGAGGTGTTCCGGGCGGTGGCCCGGCACCGCACGATCACCGGCGCCGCGGCCGAGCTGCGGTACACGCAGTCGGCGGTCTCCCGGCAGGTGGCGGCGCTGGAGGCGGAGGTGGGCGTCCGGCTGTTCGACCGGTTGCCGCGCGGGGTGGCGCTCACCGAGGAGGGGCGCAGCCTGCTCGGCCACGCCGAGGCGGTGCTCGACCGGCTGGCCGCCGCCCGCCGCGACCTGGCGGATCTTCGGGGACTGGGTGCCGGCCGGGTCCGCCTCGGTGCGTTCCCGACCGCCGTGGCGGCGCTGGTGCCCCGCGCGATGGCGGCGTTCCGGTCGGCGCACCCGGACGTCGCGCTGACCCTGGTCGAGGGCCTCACGCCCGCCCTGCTGGAGCGGCTGGCCGCCGGGGACGCCGACGTGGCCGTGGTCAGCGCCCCGCCGGACCGGCCGCTGGACGACGCGCGGGTCCGGCTGCGCCACCTGCTCGACGAGCACCTGCTGGTCGCCGTGCCGCGCGGCCACCGGCTGGCCCGGCGGCGGGTGGTCCGGCTGGCGGAGTTCGCGGACGACTACTGGATCGCCGGCTCGGCGACCGTGGAGGACACCCTGCTGCGGTCCACGCTGCCGCGCGGGTTCCGGCCCCGGGTGGACATCGTCGCCGCCGAGTGGACCGGCAAGCTCGGCTGCGTCGCGGCCGGCCTCGGCGTGGCCCTGGTACCGGAACTGGCGGCCCGCGCGACCCCGGCGGACCTGGCACTGCTGCGCCTGCACGCGGATGACGCCTCCGCGCGGCGGGTGTTCGCGGCGACGCCCGCCGGGCGCACCCGCTCGCCGGCGGTCCGGGTGCTGCTCGACCACCTGGTGAGGTCGGCGGCGGACCTGTAGCCGGCCGGGTCAGCCGAGGCGGTGGTACCCGCTGCGGAAGTAGAGCAGCGCCGGGCCGGGATGCTCGTGCTCGCGCAGCGCCAGCACCCGCCCCACCACGATCTCGTGGTCGCCGCCGTCGTGCACCGCGTAGATCCCGCACTCCAGGTGGGCCAGCGCGCCGACCAGCAGCGGCGCGCCGGTCTGCGGCCCGAGTTCCCAGGACTGGACCGAGAACTTGTCCGCGCCCTGGACGGAGAACGCGCGGCTGGTCCGCTCCTGGTCCGCGGCCAGGATGTTCACCGCGAACCGGCCGGCCCGGCGCAACCGCGGCCAGCTGCGGGACGTGCGCGCGACGCCGAACAGCACCAGCGGCGGTTCTAGTGACAGCGAGGAGAACGACTGGCAGGTCAGCCCCACCGGCTCGGCGCCGGCCATGGCGGTGACGACGACCACCCCGGAGCAGAAGTGCGAGAGCACCCGCCGGAACCGGTCCGGGTCGAGCCGTCCATCCGGGTCCGGGTGGGGGGTGGTCAGCACGCCTCCATGCTAACGGCGGCTCAACCGACCGTCCGGCTGGCCGCGAGCTGGCGGTGTTCGGCGATTAGCTCGGCGTAGCGATGGCCACTGATCTTGATGGTGCGGCGCTGGGTGGGGTAGTCCACGTGGACCAGCCCGAACCGCTTGTCGTACCCGTACGCCCACTCGAAGTTGTCCAGCAGCGACCAGGCGAAGTACCCGTGGATCGGGGCACCCTTGGCGGCGGCCGCCCCGCACGCGGCCAGGTGCTGTTCGAGGTACTCGGTGCGCTCCTTGTCCTCGATGTCCCCGGCCGGGGTCACCTCGTCGTGCCAGGCGGAGCCGTTCTCCGTCACGTAGATGCTGCGCACGCCGTACTCCTCCGCCAGCCGCAGGATCAGCTGCTCCAGGCCCGCCGCGTGGCTCTCCCAGCCCATCGCGGTCTCCACCGCGGCGGGGACCGGCACCTGCCGGGCGAACGGCGCCGGCCCGTCCGGGTCGGCGGTGACGACCTGCCGGAAGTAGTAGTTCAGGCCGAAGAAGTCCAGCGGGGCGGCGATCGACTCCAGGTCGCCGGGCTCGACCGGGAGAGCGACCCGGTACGTCTCGATCATGTCGGCGGGGTAGCCGCGACCGAACAGCGGGTCCAGCCACCACCGGTTGGTGTGCCCGTCGGCGCGGACCGCGGCGGCCCGGTCCGCCTCGCCGTCGCTGAGCGGCTCGATCGGGCTGAGGTTGCACACCACGCCGACGGCCGGGGGCCGGGCCGCGTTCGCCCGGATGGCGGCGGTGGCCAGCCCGTGGCCGAGCAGCAGGTGGTGCGAGGCCCGGACGGCGCGGGTCAGGTCCCTCTCGCCGGGGGCCATCGTGCCCTCCAGATGCCCGATCCAGGCCGAGCACAGCGGCTCGTTCAGGGTCATCCAGTCGGTGACCCGGTCGCCCAGGCGGGCCGCCACGACCGCCGCGTACTCGCCGAACGCGTACGCCGTCTCCCGGCTCGGCCAGCCGCCCCGGTCCTGGAGCGCCTGCGGCAGGTCCCAGTGGTAGAGGGTGAGGAAGGGCCGGATGCCGGCCGCCAGCAGGCCGTCCACCAGCCGGTCGTAGAAGTCCAGGCCGGCCTGGTTCACCGGGCCGGTCCCGTCCGGCAGCACCCGCGGCCAGGCCACCGAGAACCGGTACGCCGCGAGGTTCAGCCGGCGCATCAGCGCGACATCCTCCGGCCAGCGGTGGTAGTGGTCGCACGCCACGTCCCCGGTGTCGCCGTTGTCGATCGCGCCCGGAACGCGGCAGAACGTGTCCCAGATGGACGGTTTGCGGCCGTCGGCGGTCGCCGCGCCCTCGATCTGGTAGGCCGAGGTGGCGACGCCCCACAGGAACGACGGCGGGAGGGTGGCGAGGTCGAGCACCGGGTGATCTCCTTGTCGTCTCAGACCATCCGGCGGCCACGGGCAGGGGCGCCGGCAGGGCGGTGGCGCCCCAAACCATCCCGGAGTCTACGTCTACTTCATGACTTAGTTCAAAGCATTAACCGAAACCGTGATGCATGCTTGGACGGCAGTTCAGGCACGTGTCATTGGGGGCGGGCGAGATGGATACCAGGCGGGCAACGGTGCGCGACGTGCGGCGCGCGAACCGGGCGGTCCTGCTCACCCACCTGTACCGGTCCGGCCCGCTCAGCCGGCACGAACTGGCCCAGTCCACCGCGCTCAGCCAGGCCAGCGTCAGCAACCTGATCGGCGAGATGATCGGCGAGGGCCTGGTCGAGGAGGCCGGCTTCGTCGAGTCCGACGGCGGCCGGCCCCGGGTACTGCTGCGGGTCGCCCCCGGCTACGGGTATGTGGTCGGCGCCGACGTCGGCGAGACCCGGGTCCAGGTGGAACTGTTCGACCTGTCGATGGCGCCGCTGGCCAAGGCCGAGTACCCGCTCTCGTCCACCACGCCGAAGCCGGACGAGGTGCTCGACCGGCTGCTCGACGGCCTCGGCTCGGTCGTCGACCGGGCCGGCGTCGACCCCGCCACCGTCCTCGGCCTCGGCGTGGCCGTGTCCGGCGTGGTGGAGCGCACCCGCGACGCCGTCGTCCACGCGCAGACCCTCGGCTGGGAGGGCGTCCCGCTCGGCGCGATGCTGCGCCGGGACACCGACATCCCGGTCCTGGTCGACAACGGCGCCAAGACCCTCGGCCAGGCCGAGCTGTGGTTCGGCGCCGGGCGCGGCTCCCGGCACGTGGTGGTCGCCCTGGTCGGATCGGGCGTCGGCGCCTCGGTCGTCGCGGACGGCGCCAGCTACCGCGGCTCGCACAGCAGCGCGGGCGAGTGGGGCCACACCACGATCGCGTACGACGGGTGCGCCTGCCGCTGCGGCGCCCACGGCTGCCTGGAGGCGTACGTCGGCGCCGAGGGCATCCTGGAGCGGTACCGCCAGGCCAACCGGGGCCGCCCGGCACCGGGCGCGGACGAGGAGTCGGCGCTGGCCGCCGTCATCGCCGCCGCCCCCACGTCGAAGACGGCGGCGAAGGTGTTGGACGACACCGCCGGCTACCTCGGGGCCGGGCTCGGCACGCTGGTGAACCTGTTCAACCCCGAGCGGATCGTCCTCGGCGGCTGGGCGGGGCTGGCGCTCGGCGGCGCGATGCTGCCCGCCATCCGCGAGGCCACCGCCCGGCACGCCCTGCGCCAGCCGTACGCGCAGGCCACCATCGAGCTGTGTGAACTCGGTCCGGACGCGGTCGCGATGGGCGCGGCGACGCTGCCGGTGGCCGAACTGCTCAGCGACGGCGGCATCGCCCGCGCCGCCGCCCTGGCGGGGGCCGGTGGCGGAGCGGGCCGCGCCGCCTGCCCCACCCCGGCCCGGGCCCGCTAGCCGCGCAGCCGGCGGATCGTGTCGCGGTACCAGAGGGCCGACCGCTTCGGCGTGCGCACCTGCGTGTCGTAGTCCACCCGGACGATGCCGAACCGCTTGTCGTACCCGTACGCCCACTCGAAGTTGTCCAGCAGCGACCAGGCGAAGTACCCGCGCACGTCGGCGCCGTCCCGGCAGGCGCGCGCGACGGCCGCGATGTGCGCCGCGTGGTAGGCGGTGCGGTCCTCGTCCGCCACGTAGCCGGTCGCGTCGGGCGCGTCGTCGAACGCGGCGCCGCTCTCGGTCACCACCATCGGGACCCCCGGATAGTCCCGGGCGACGCGGGTGAGCAGGTCCGTCAGGCCCTGCGGGAAAATCTCCCAGTCCATCGCGGTGCGCGGCAGCCCGCGCGGGATCGCCCGGACGACCGGGTTGCCGGCGGCGTCCACGGTGCGGCCGTCCTCGTCCACGCCGGAGAACAGGTGACCCATGTAGTAGTTGACGCCCAGCACGTCGATCGGCGCCGAGATGATCTCCAGGTCGCCCGGCTCGACCGGCAGCCGGATGCCGCGCCGCTCCAGGTCCGCCAGCACGTCCGCCGGGTACCGGCCGCGCCGCAGCGGGTCCAAATAGAGGCGGGTGCCGAGCCCGTCGGAGCGGCGGGCGGCGGCGGCGTCCAGGTCGCTGTCCGTGGCCGGCTCGGCGGTGCCCATGTTCAGGGTGATGCCCAGGTCGACCGGGCCGGGCGCGGCCGCCCGCATCCGCTGGGTCGCCAACCCGTGGGCGAGCAGCAGGTGGTGCACGGCGTGCATGCTCGCCGCGAAGTCGCGCCGCCCCGGCGCGTGCGCCCCGTACGCGTAGCCGAGCATCGCGGAGCACCACGGCTCGTTGAGCGTGGTCCAGGTGCGGACCCGGTCGCTCAACCTGTCGAAGACGAGCAGCGCGTAGTCGGCGAACCGGTACGCGGTCTCCCGCACCGGCCAGCCGCCGGCGTCCTCCAGCTCCTGCGGCAGGTCCCAGTGGTACAGGGTGACCCACGGGTCGATGCCGTTGCCGAGCAGTTCGTCCACGAGCCGGTCGTAGAACGCCAGCCCCGCCGGGTTCGCGGGGCCCCGGCCGCCCGGCTGCACCCGCGGCCAGGCCACCGAGAAGCGGTACGTGTCGACCGCCAGGTCCCGCATCAGGGCCACGTCCTCGGGCATCCGGTGGTAGTGGTCGCAGGCGGCGTCCCCGATGTCGCCGCCGGCCACCGCGCCGGGCACCCGGCAGAACGTGTCCCAGATCGACGGGGTCCGCCCGTCCTCGGCGACCGCCCCCTCGATCTGGTACGCGGAGGTCGCCACGCCCCACCGGAAGCCGGTCGGCAGGTCGTCGAGGGGGCCGTGGCGGGACGAGTCGTCGACGGGGGACAGGGTCGCGGTCGGGTCCATAGTTCTCCTGAGGTCGGTTCCTACCGAGCTTCTAGCCCGTGGCCGGGTGCAGCCAGCAGGCGACGGTGCGGGTGCGGCCGTCCGGGGTGCGCGGGTGCCCGAGCACCGGCACCCGGTCCGGGCAGGGCTCGAACGCCTTCGAACAGCGGGGGTGGAACGAGCAGCCGGTCGGCATGTTGCGCAGGTCCGGCGGGGAGCCGGGGATGCCGGTCAGTTCCCGCCGTTCGCCGCGCAGGGCGGGGAACGAATGTAGCAGTCCGTCACTGTACGGGTGCAGGGAGTCCCGATACAGCGCCGGCGCCGGGGCCTCCTCGACGATCCGCCCGCCGTACATGATCGCGATCCGGTCCGAGAACTCCACCAGCAGCGACAGGTCGTGGGTGATGAACAGCACCGAGAAGCCGAGCCGCTCACGTAACTCGATGAGCTGGCGCAGGATCTGCCGCTGCATGACCACGTCCAGCGCGGTGGTCGGCTCGTCCATGATGACGATCTGCGGCTCCAGGGCGAGCGCCATGCCGATCATCACCCGCTGGCGCATGCCGCCGGAGAGCTGGTGCGGGTAGCTGTCCATCCGGTCCGCGGCGATGCCCACCAGCCTGAGCAGTTCGCGGGCGCGGGCCAGCCGGGCGGAGGCGGGCATCCTCGGCTCGTGCGCCCTGATCACGTCCAGCAGTTGCGTGGACACCTTGTACACCGGGTTCAGCGAGTTCATCGCGCCCTGGAACACGATCGACGTCTCCGCCCAGCGGAACGCCCGCAGTTCGGCGTGGCTGAGCGCCATCACGTCGTACGCCGGACCGGCCGCCGGGTGGTAGATGACCTGCCCGCCGCGGATCACCCCGGGCGGGGGCAGCAGCCGGGTCAGCCCGTACGCCAGGGTGGACTTGCCGCTGCCGCTCTCCCCGGCCAGGCCCAGCACCTCGCCCCGGTGCAGGGTCAGGCTCACGTCGCGGACCGCGTGCACGGCCTGGTCCCCCAGGCCGTAGTCCACATTGAGGTCTCTGATCTCCAGGACCGGGTCCTTCACGACTGCTCCTTACCGTTGCGCGCCTCGATCGTGCGCGCGGTCGTGGCGAGCACCGGCGTGAAACCGACCCGCATCCGCACGGTCCCGCCGGTGGCCGTCCTGATCTTCGTCCGGCCGCTGCTGCGCAGCCGGGGGCTGACGAACTCGTCGATGCCGAAGTTCACCAGCGACAGCGCGGTGCCCAGGATCGCGATGGCCAGGCCGGCGGGGACGAACCACCACCAGGCACCCTGCGCGAGGGCCTGCTGGCTCTGCGCCCAGAACAGGATCGTGCCCCAGTTCCAGTCCGCCGTGGAGGAGATGCCGATGAAGGCCAGGGTGATCTCGGACATGACCGCGAAGATGACCGTGCCGACGAAGCCGGACGCGATGATCGCGGTGAGGTTCGGCAGCACCTCGAACAGGATGAGCCGCCAGGTGCTCTCGCCGGTCGCGCGGGCCGCCTCGATGTACTCGCGGCGGCGCAGCGAGAGCGTCTGCGCACGCAGCACCCGGGCGTTCCACGCCCACGAGGTCAACCCGATGACCAGGGCCACGACCGTGTCGCCGGCCTCCTCCACGGTGGACGTGATGATGATGATCAGCGGCAGGGCCGGGATCACCAGGAACACGTTGGACAGCGCCGACAGCCCCTCGTCGGCCGGCCCGCCCAGGTACCCGGCGGTGACCCCGATCAGGACCGACAGGATCGTGGCGACCGCCCCGGCGAGGAACCCGACGAAGATGACGCTCCGGGTGCCGACCAGAACCTGACTGAACACGTCCTGACCCAGGTGGGTGGTGCCGAACCAGTGCGCGGCGGACGGCGGCTGGATCAGGTCCGAACTGCGCTTGGACGGGTCGTACGGGGCGATCCACGGCCCGATCACCGAGATCAGCAGGAAGAACCCGAGCACCGCCAGGCCGGTCGCCGCCTTCCGGTTGGCCACGAACCGCAGCCGCGTGCGCTTCGACCGCCCGATGAGGTCGCTGGCCGGCCCGTCCGGCGTGATCGCGTTGAGGTCGGTGGTGGCGAGGGTCATCGCTCAGCCCTCCTTACGGGTGCGCGGGTCGAGCGCCAGGTAGGCCACGTCCGCCAGCAGGTTCGCCAGCAGCACGGACAGCGTGATGATCAGGAAGATGCCCTGCATGAGCGGGTAGTCCTTGGCGCCGACCGCCTGGAACAACTGGTAGCCCAGGCCCGGGTAGGAGAACACGATCTCCACCAGCAGGGTGCCGCCGACGATGAAGCCCAGCGCCAGGGCGAAGCCGGAGACGTTGGGCAGCAGCGCGTTGCGGGCGGCGTACCCGAACATCACCCGCTTCTCCGACAGGCCCTTGGCGTGCGCGACCGTGATGTAGTCCTCGGAGGCGACCGTGACCATCATGTTGCGCATGCTGAGGATCCAGCCGCTGACCGACGAGACCAGGATCGTCAGGGCCGGCAGCAGGCTGTGCCGGATCGCGCTCGGGATGAAGTAGCCGTCGAACGCCGGCACCAGGCCCGGGTCGTACCCGCCTGAGGAGGGGAAGAAGCTGCCCGGCCCGGCGAGCAGGGCGATCGCGATCAGCCCCAGCCAGAAGTACGGGATGGACGACAGGAACGTGGTGGCCGGCAGCAGACCGTCCACCCAGGAGCCGCGCCGCCAGCCGGCGAAGACGCCCAGCATCGTGCCGATCATGAAGCTGAGCAGCGTGGTGACGCCGACCAGGGCCACGGTCCAGGGCAGGCTCTGGGCGAGCACCTGCGACACCGGCGCCGGGAAGAACGTGAACGACAGGCCCAGGTCGCCGTGGAACAGCTGGATCCAGTAGCCCCGGTAGTCGGCCCAGATGCTCTGCTTCTTGTCCAGCCCGAACAGCACGTACAGCGAGGCGACCGCCTGCGTGCTCATCTGGCCCTGGAACCGGGCGATCATCGCCTGGACCGGGTCGCCGGGGATCATCCGCGGGATGAAGAAGTTCAGGGTGATCGCGGCCCACATGGTGAACAGGTAGAACGCGATGCGCTGCAACAGATACTTCATGAGCCAATCTCCCGGGCAGCCGGGGTGCCGGACGGGGCCGCGCCGGCGGGGTCGTACAGCCAGCAGGCGGCCCAGTGGCCGGGGGCGTCACCGATCTCCAGCCGCGGCGGCAGGTCGGTGCTGCAGCGCGGCATCACCGCCGGGCAGCGGGGGTGGAAGCGGCAGCCGCCGGGCGGGTCGATCAGGCTGGGCGGCTCGCCGCCGCCGGCGTCGCGCGGCACGGACCCGGTGCCGCCCTGGATCTGGTCCGGGTCGGGCGCCGAGTCGATCAACAGTTGGGTGTACGGGTGCGCCGGCCGCTGGGTGACGGTCTCGCTGTCGCCGCCCTCCACCATCCGCCCCGCGTACATGACCATCGTGTCGTCGGCGAAGTACCGGGCCGAGGCGATGTCGTGGGTGATGTAGAGGATGGCCAGGTTCAGCCGCTCCTTCAGGTTCCGCAGCAGGTTGAGCACGCCGAGCCGGATCGACACGTCCAGCATGGACACCGGCTCGTCGGCCAGCAGCGCCGTCGGGTCGGCGCCCAGGGCGCGGGCGATCGCCACCCGCTGGCGCTGCCCCCCGGACAGCTCGTGCGGGAACTTGTCCAGGTACCGCTCCGGCGGGGTGAGCTGCACCCGGGTGAGCAGGTCGCACAGCGCCGTCTCCAGGTCCGCCGGCGTCCGCCCGGCGCGCTGGTGGATGCGCAGCGCCCGGGTCAGGTGGTACCGCACGGTGTGCACCGGGTTCAGCGACGCGAACGGGTCCTGGAAGATCATCTGTACCCGGCGCGCGTAGGCCCGGAAGGCGCGCCCCCCGCGCACCCGGGTCGGCTGGCCGTGCAGCTTGATCTCGCCGCCGGTACGCGGGTACAGCTGGGCCAGCAGCCGGGCGACCGTGGACTTGCCCGAGCCGGACTCGCCGACCAGCGCGGTGACCCGGCCGCGCCGCAGGGTCAGGTTCACGTCGTCGACCGCGTGCACGAACCGGACCGGCTTGAACAGGCTCCGCAGCTTCCGGCGCACCGGGAAGTGCTTGGTCAGGCCGGCCGCCTCGAGGACCACCTCGGTGGTGGGGGCGGCCGGGGTCTCGCGGATGGTCATCGCCTCGTCCCGCCTGGGGTGTGGGTCCCCCGGGGTGGCGGCCGGCCACCCCGGGGAACGGATCGGATCAGGTCAGGAGTTGGCCGGCTGCAGGCGCAGGACCACCTCGAGGGCGTTCTGCTGGGTCGGCTGGACCGGCGCGTACGGGTTGGCCTCGTCCGGCCAGCCCACCCAGTTCTTGGTGTTGTACTGGCCACCCACGTTCGCGGCGGACGTCGGCACGATCGGCATCTGCTCCACCATGATCTTCTGGAGCGTGTTCAGCGCGGCGGTCCGGGTCGCGTCGTCCGAGGCGTTGGCGTAGTCGTCCAGCGCCTTCGTCGCCTCCGGGCTGTTGAACCGGCCGTAGTTGCCGTTCACGCCGCCGGTGCCGACCGGCTTGAGGATCGCGCCGTCCATGATGTTCTGGTAGATGTCGTACGGCGTGGCGCCGCCGTTGGTCCAGTGCATCGCGGCGTCGAACCGGCCCTCGTCGATCGCCTTGAACCAGGCGTCCTGGTTGGCCTTGTCCACCTTGGCCGCGATCCCGATCTGGGACAGGTTGTCCTTGATGATCTCGAGGTCGGTGATGTAGTCGGACCAGCCGGCCGGGTCGGTCAGCGTGATCGTCACCGGCTTGCCGCTCGGGTCCTTCAGCACGGTGCCGTCCAGCTTGAACCCGGCGTCCGCCAGTTCCTTCTTGGCGCCCTCCACGTCCACCTTGTGGTTCTGGCCCTTGAACTCGGGCGCGATGAACGACTCACCGGCCGGGGTGGGGATGCCCGTGACGCTTTCCACCTTCGGGTAGAAGTAGCCGGCCTCGCCCTGCTCGAAGATGTCGTCCCGGTTGACCACCATGTTGATCGCCCGGCGCAGCGCCGGGTTGTCCAGCGGCTTCCGGGTGGTGTTGAACCACAGGCCGTGGATGCCCAGGTTCGGCGGGAACCACAGCTTGTGGTGCTCCGGGTCCTTGTCCACGTACACCGACTTGTAGTTCGGGATGAACACGAAGCTCCACTCGGCGCTGTCGTTGGCCAGCGCGGTGGTCTGCGCGTTGTTGTCGTTGTACGAGGTGTACCGCAGCTCCTTGACCTTCGGCAGGTCCTGCCAGTAGCCCTCGGTACGCACGCTCAGCGTGGTGGTCTGCGGGGTGAACGACTTCAGCGTGTACGGGCCGGTGCCGATCGGCTCCTTGATGATGTCCGTGGTCGGGTCCTTCAGCGTGGACCACTGGTGCTTCGGCACCACGAACACGTTCAGGATCTTCGTCTGGTTCACGAACTGCGACTTGGTGAAGGTGACCGTCACCTGGTTGCCGCTGGCGCTGACGTCCTTGTACGGGATCGCGTCCTGGTTCAGGCCGGGGTTGGCCTTGCGCAGGTCGAATGTGTACACGACGTCGTCGGCGGTCATCGGGTGGCCGTCGGAGAACTGCACGCCGTCCCGGATGGTGAACGTGACCCGCTGGAAGTTGTCCGCCCACTCCCACTTGGTGGCCAGCCACGGCTTGCCCTGCTCGGCCGGGCGGATCGGGTTGGTCATCACCAGCGGTTCGTAGATCATCCAGCGGTACCCGAGGGAGGCGCCCGAGGACGACCCGAGGAACGGGTTGTGGTTCTCGGTCTGCGGGCCGTTGGGCATGCCGACGTTCAGCACCGTGGCCGCCGGGCCGTTGTTCTTGCTGGCGTTCGGGCTGTCGCCGCACGCGGCGAGGCCCGCCATCGCGAGCGTGCCCGCCAGGGCGAGCGCGATAGTTCGGGTGGTACGCATTCAGACTCCCTCTGGTGCATTTTGTCGGGCGTACGGCATTGCGGCCGGTGCACGACATCCGGCCTCTTGGGTGGGGTTATGTGGTTAGCGTTGGTGCTCGGGCAGTGGTTCTCCCTTTTGTAGGGGAGAGAGCGCTCTCACGCAACGGCCGTTGAGGCGCGAATCGTGAACGTCGTGGGTATGACGGTGGGTACCGAGGGCAGGGGCGCGCCCTCGAAGTGCGAGATGAGCAGGCGGGCCGCCGTCTCGCCCATCTGCCTGAGCGGCTGGTGCACGGAACTGAGTGGCGGATCAGTGTGCGCCGCGAGCGTCAGGTCGTCGAAGCCCACCACGGCCACGTCCTCCGGTACGCTCTTGCCGGCCTCCCGCACGGCGGCCATCGCCCCGGCCGCCGACAGGTCGTTGTGCGCGAACACCGCGTCGAAGATCAGGCCGTCGGCCAGTGCCCGGCGCACCGCCCGCCGCCCGCAGTCGAAGGTGAAGTCCCCCTCGACCACCATCGCCGGATCGATCGGGTACCCGGCGAACGTGTACGCGTCGGCGAACCCGGCCAGCCGCTCCTGGGTACAGCCGAAGCGCTCCAATCCGGTGATCACCAGCGGCCGGTACCGCCGCAGGGCGAGCAGGTGCGCGCCGGCCGCGTGCGCGCCGCTCCGGTTCGTCGTGGCCACCGACGGGAACAGCGGCTGGTGTGCCCGATCATCGATCATCACCACCGGCAGGCCCCGCCCGTGCAGCCCGGCGATGTACTCCAGGGTCCCCTCCGGCTCGATCACCAGCAGCCCGTCGAACGACTTGGCGGACACCTGCGAGGCGAACTGCCGCATCGACTCGTCGCCCCGGTTGCAGGTGAACAGCAGCAGCCCGTACCCCTCGGTCTCCACCACGTCCACCGCGCCCTGGAGCACCTCGCCCATCCACGGCCAGGTCAGCGACGGCACCAGCATCCCGACGATCCGGGTCCGCCCCCGCGCCAGGCCGACCGCCCGCGCGCTGGGCACGTACCCGAGCTCGGCGATCACCTCCCGTACCCGGGCGGCGGTCGACTCGTCGAGTTCGCCCTTGCCGTTCAGTACGCGGGAGACGGTGGTCTTGCTGACGCCCGCCCGCGCGGCCACGTCGGCGATGGTGATCGGCATCCGCCCCACCCCCTCCGGCGATCTCGGGTCGCCGCGACGGCACCGTTCGGAACCGGTTGCGGAAGCGGTTCCGGGGCCGAGTCAACCCGAGTGAGCTGGGCCACGTCAATAACGCCGAGGTAACGAACAAAGCCTAAATTCAAAACCTAAAGAAACGCGCGCGAGGGGAGCGGGGCGGTGAGGAGGCCGGGGGCGGGTCGGCCGGGTGGGGCGGTCAGCGGGAGGGCTGCTCGGACTGGTGCCGGGACGGGATGGTGCGCAGGTCGGGGAGGGCGGCCAGCAGGGCGGCGACCATGAAGGCGATGGCCACGAGCAGCGACAGGCGGAAGGCACTCGACCAGTGGTTCGGGGCGGCGGCGAGGCTGTTGAAGAAGACCGAGCCGATGGCGCCGATGCCGACCGCGGCGCCGATGCGCTGGCCGGTCTGCAGGACGCCGGCGGCGCTGCCGGCCCGGTCCACCGGAACCTCGGAGAGGGTGAGGGTCTGGTTGGGGCTGATGACCAGGCCGCTGCCGATGCCGGCGATCAGCAGGGGGAGCGCGGTGGCCAGGGGCGCGCCGCGACCCGGGACGAAATGCAGGACGCCGTACATGGCGCCCAGACCGACGGCGACCAACACCAGGCCGATGACGACCAGGGGGCGGCCGTAGCGGTTGACCACCCGGCCGCCGAGGGCTGCGGCGCCGGCCGAGCCGAGGGCGAACGGGGTGACGGCCAGGCCGGCCTGCAGCGCGGAGTAGCGCAGGCCGATCTGGATGTAGAGGGTGAAGATGAAGAAGATCGCGGTGAAGCCGGCGAAGTAGAGCAGGGCGATCAGGGAGCCGAGGGCGTACGAGCGCACGCGGAACAGGCTCAGATCGATGACGGGTCGCGCGTGCCGGCCGAAGCGGCGCTCCCACGCCAGGAACAGGGCTAGCAGGGCGGCGGAGGCGGGGAACAGCAGCCACCTCAGGGGGCTGGTCCACTGGCCCTCCTGCACCAGGGGGAGCAGGAGCAACACGATGCCGGCCCCGAGCAGCAGCACGCCGACCGGGTCCAGGCTCTCGCGGCGCCGCTGCTCCGGTGGACGGCAGGGGATCCAGCGGAAGCTGAGGGTGATGGCGGCGATGCCGACCGGCACGTTGATGTAGAAGACCCAGCGCCAGCCCTCGTGGGCGCCGGCGATCTGGATGATGGCGCCGCCGAGCAGCGGGCCGACCGCGGTGGAGACGCCGACGGTGGCGCCCAGCAGGCCGAAGGGCCGGCCCCGGTCCACCGGCCGGAACAACTGCTGGATCAGGCCGGCGACCTGCGGCGTGGCGACGCCGGCCGCGGCGCCCTGGACGAGCCGGGCCACCACCAGCCACAGCGGACTGCGGGCCAGGCCGGCGGCGGCGCTGGAGACGGTGAACAGGGCCAGCCCGGTCACGAACACCGGGCGCCGGCCGCGGGCGTCACCGACCCGGCCGGCCGGGACCAGCAGCAGGCCGAACGTGAGCGCGTACCCGGCGAGCACCCACTGGAGTGCCGCCGGGCCGAGGTTCAGACCGGCCTCGATGGACGGGATCGCCACGTTGACGATGCTCACGTCGAGCAGGGTCATGAAGACGGCGACCAGGCCGACGCCGGTCGCCCGCCAACGGTCCCGGTTGGACATCTGGGGTGCGGCGGCGGCCGACTGTGTGCTCACCACGGTCGCGCTACCCGGTGACGGGCGGCGGAAACCCCGCCGGTCACGGCTCGCGGGGCCGGCGCGACCGCCACAGGTACTCCAGCCCGTGCCGGTGCGCCTGCACCTCCTCCACCGCGTTGACCGCGGCCACGATCACCGCCAGGGCGGCCAGGAAGAACATGGCCGGCATCCGGCCGGCGAAGGGGATCAGGGCCGCGCAGGCCGCGGCGGTGGCCAGCCGGCGCATCGAGACGGTCCGGTACACCTGCCAGCGGGCGTAGGCGAAGGTGGCGAAGTACAGGCTGGCACCGCCGGCGAGCAGGGTGCCCGAGTACCGGTCGATGGGGCGGTGGGGCGCGGCGATCGCGTCGATGGCGCCGACCGCCGCGCCGATGATGCCGCAGACGAACGGCAGGTGGGCGTAGCTGAGCGCCGGCCGGATGATGTCGGTCTGCGCGCGCCCGGTGGTGGCGAACGCCCGGTCCAGGCCCCGCATGGCGAACACGAAGTACGCCCACCAGAACCCGGCGAACAGGGCGTACGCGGCGACGACGGCGAAGAACCGGCCGTTGGACAGGGGCTGCCGCACGGCGGTCGAGCCGACCTCGACCAGCGACTCGCCGAGCGCGATCAGCACCAGCAGGCCGTACCGCTCGCTCAGGTGGGCGGTGTCGAACCGTACCCGCGCCAACTGGCGCCGCAGCAGCCGCAGCCCGCTCAACTCGACGGCGGCGGCCAGCGACCACAGCCCGAGCCGGACACCGTCGGTGAACAGGGCGCCGGTGAGGAGGAGGGGTCCGGTGACGGCGGCGCTGATCAGGTACGGGTTGAGCCGGGCGCCGCGCCACTCGGGGAAGCTGAGCAGCCACAGGAGGATCGCCAGCGCCAGGTAGGCGGCGGCGAACTCGACGCCCCGGTTGGTGCTGGCCCCCGGCACGGCCAGCGCCATCGCGAGGACCGCCAGACCCAGCCCCAGCAGCCCCAACCGGTCCCGTGCGTGCTCGATGTCGCGCCGGTTCGCGTAGACGCTGGTGCCGATCCAGCCCCAGTACATCGGGGTGAGCACGAGCACGGCGATGCCGACGCCGGTCCAGCCGCGGTGCAGGCGCACCAGGCCGGAGACCTGGGTCGCGGCGAACACGAAGACCAGGTCGAAGAACAGCTCGGCCCAGGTGACCCGCTTGGCCGAGGGCGCCGCCACCGCAGAGGCGTACCCCGCTGCCGGCGCCTCACTCGGCCCGGAGCGCGGCCGGCCGCCGTGGCCGCCCGCGCCGCACCCTCGGGGAGCGGATCAGCGGTCGATGGAGACCGGGACCTGGGTCTCGTCGGTGATGGCGTGGCGGGCGCGGCGGCGCAGGTACACCGTGGTGGCCACGCCGCAGGCGATCGCGAGCACCAGCGCGATCCAGGAGACGTCACTGAGCCAGCGCTCGGCCACCCGGCCGAGGGAGTACAGCAGGTAGGTGGTGCCGAACGCCCAGACCAGGCCGCCGGTCGCGTTCGCCACCAGGAACTTGCGGTACGGCACGTGCAGCGCGCCGGCGAGGGGTCCGGCGAGGATGCGCAGCAGGGCGATGAAGCGGCCGAAGAACACCGCCCACACGCCCCAGCGGGCGAACATCCGTTCGGCTCGGGCGATGTGCGGGGGGCTCAGGTGGCGGGGGAAGCGGCGGCCGAGACGATCCAGCAGCGGGCGCCCGCCACGCCGGCCCGCGGCGTAGCCGACCGAGTCGCCGGCGATCGCGCCGGTGGCCGCGGCGACCCCCACCCATAACGGGTCGATCGCACCGGAGGCCGCCAGCAGCGCGGCGCTGACCAGGGTGATCTCGCCGGGGAGCGGGATGCCCATGCTCTCCAGGCCGATGACCAGCGTGACGATCAGACACACGAGCAGCGGCGGCAGTGTGCCGAGCCATGCCTCCACGTGGTGCATGAAGCACGACCCCCCTTCCGGTCGCCCGCGACGCCGGCGCCAACCCTATCGGACCCGTCCGGGGCCCGTGGCCCAACGGCGGCTTGCCGGTGGCCCCGATGAAAGGGGTAAACCGGATGCCGGCGGCCCGGCCCGTGGCCACGCACACCGGTCGCCCCGGCGGTGCGCTGGGCTCGCGGCCGGCGGTGCGCCGAGTCGCTGGGCAGGGTCGGTGGCGCGTACCGGGCTTACGGTCGGCGGCGGCGGCGCCCCACCGGGCGGCGGTACTCCCGCCAGACCCGGTCGTAGATCGCCGGCAGGAGCGCGGCCGCCGGCTGGCGGGGGTCGAGCCGGTCGGGCGCGGCGCCCCGGGGGTGCGGCACCGCCCCCGGGCCGGTCATGCGCAGCGTCACGTCGGGCAGCGGGAGCGGGCGGTGGTACCACCGCGCCCGGCGCATCTGGTCGCGGCCGTCCGCGTCGAGCAGGACCAGGTGGCCGCGGGCCCGGTGCCACGGGCTGGCGAACCGGTGCAGCGCGTCGGGGGCGCCCCCCACCGGCCAGCGTTCCAGGTGGACCCGGCGCACCGGCAGGTACGAGCCGGCGGCGACCGCGGCGGCGAGGGCGCAGCGGGCGGCGTCGTCCGCGCCGAGCAGGGCCACGGTGACCCCGCGCCGCCGGTACGCCGGCGTGAGGGCCCGCAGCGTGGCACGCCGGGCCGCGTGGGCGGCGGAGGCCAGCGGGTGGGCGCGCCACCAGGCGGCCAGGAACGCGTGCTGGCAGGCGGCCAGTGCGCTCCACTCGCCGGCCCTCGCGTGCGCCAGCAGCGCCGCGGCTTCCGCGCGGAGCGGCAGGGCCTGCGCCAGCGGGCTTTCCAGGGAGGCGGCGTCGCGCAGCTCCTTCAGCCGCGCGAGCACCCGGCCCGGCGCGGGACCCCCGGTCAGCAGCCGGCGCAGCAGCAGCACCCAGAACTCGTCGCCGGCCGAGAGCGCCCACCCCGCGATCGTGTCCACCCGCCGGGCCAGGCAGGCGGCCGCGGCCGCGGGGTGCACGCCGTGGCCGAAGACGAGGTCCGTCACCAGGCGCACCTCGATCCACTGCCCCGTCCCGCGGTCCAGCCCGAGGAACGGACGGCCGGAGGTGGGCAGCCGGATCAATCCAGACTGCCGCAGCACCCGTGCCGCGTCGTCCACCCCGGCGGGCTCCACCAGGATCGTGAGCCGGTCCGGGCGTCCGTCGTCGGTCTCGTCGGCCGATGGGAGCGGGCACCAGCGCGACCCGGCCCGGTCCATGCCGGCCAGCACCGCCCGCATCAGCCAGGAGGCGTCAGGCATGCCCATCGGTACCGGTCCGTTCGGCGATCATGCGATCCCCGGGGGCGAACCCGCCGGACGGCGGACCCCCGCGTGAGTTACCGAGGGGGGTCAGGGGTTGGGGGTGGGGGTGCGGCGTTGGAAGCCGCCGAGGAGGGCGAACTCACGGCACCGGGTGCCACCGGTCGCGCCGGCGAGGGTGCGACCCGGCGCGCCGCAGGTGACCCGGAGGCTGACCACCGCGCCGGCCTTCATCTCGATCGGGGAGACCAGGTGGTAGTCCAGGTCGCGGAAGTTGGCCAGCGACTGGGTGAACAGCGTCTGGCCGTCCACGAGGAGGTCGAGGCGGCCGTCGTCGCCCTGCGGGTTCTGGAAGAAGATGTCGGTGAGCGTGATGGTCCGGCCGGCCGGGACCGTGTACCGGGAGGTGTCGGTACCGCCGCCGCCGCTGCTGGTGGTCAGGCGGCGGGTGACCGGGGTGGTGCCGTCCGGGACCGTGCCGGGCGGCACCGCGGTCGGGGTCGGGGCCGGCGCGCCGCCGGTGGGCTGGGTGGCGGCTCCGCCTCCCCCGCTGGCGGCCTGGACGGCCTTCTCGGCGGCGGCGCTGGCCTCGACCGCCTTCTGCTGGACGGGCGCGATCTGCTCGGCGGTCGCCTCGCGGGCGGCCGAGCGGACCGCGGGGCGCAGCACGCCCCACCACAGGCCGGCGCCGAGCAGCAGCAGGATCAGCAGCGCCGCGAGCACCCTGCCGGCACCCCGGGGTACCAGGGGAGTCTGCACCGTGGCGCCGTCCAGGGTGACCGGCGGGTCCGCCTCCGGGGCGAGCAGCACCTGGAACGGGTACGTGACGGGCTGGCCCCGCCAGAGCAGGCGGCGGGGCCGGACGGCGACCGTGACGAACGCGGCCTGGCCGGGCGCGACGGTGAGCGCCGCGGGCCGGGTGGCGATCGCCAGGCGGTTGTCGGGGTCGCTGCCGCCGACGCCGACCTGGAGCGGGACGTTGCCGCGGTTGTCGATGGCGACCTCGTGCCGGGCGCCGCGCCACCCCTTGGACGTGCGCGGGGTGAGCTCGGCGCCGGTCTCGGTGAACGGCAGGATCCGCACCAGCCCCTCGGGCACCACCTGGTCGTCGGGTCGCTCGACCGGCATGACCCGGACCGCGTAGGGCAGGTCGCCGGCGGGCACCCGGGACGTGCGCGGCGGCGTGAAGCGCACCAGCGCGTACCCGTCGGTGCCGGGGAACACCGACAGGGTGGACGGCTCGGCGCTGGCGAACTCGGCGACGTCGCCGAGCACCTCGATCGCGTACGACTCCACGATCGGGCCGTCGTTGCGGATCCGCAGGCCGCAGACGGCCTCCGCGCCGGGGAGGACCTCGACCGCGGGCTGCTCCAGGGCGGCAACCGTGCTCATGGTGACAGGGTGCCGGCCGCGGACCCCGGCCACCGGAGCCGGACGGGAGGCCGATGGGGCAGACACCGGCGCCCGTTGAGTCCACGTTGACTACACGCTTGGTCCCCCCGAACATACTGACGCCGACCGATGCGCCCGGCGGGGGCGCGACGAGGGGGAGACCGATGAGGCGGATACCGGTCTATCTGTACGCGGCCGACGCGATCTCGCGCGCCGGCCTGGCCAGCCAGCTGCGGCCCCGGCCGGAGGTGCTGCTGCTGGACGAGGCGGACGCGGCCCGGGCGGCCGTCGCCGTGGTGGTGAGCGACACGGCCGGCGAGGAGACCCTGCGGTCGCTACGATCGCTGCGATCGAGAGGGGTGCGACGCCTGGTGCTGGTGGCCACGCACATCGACGACGCGGGCCTGGTCGCCGCGGTCGAGGCGGGCGTGGCCGGGCTGGTGCGGCGCTCGGAGGCGACGCCGGAGCGGCTGGTCAGCGTGATCGCGGCGGCGGAGTCGGGTGACGGCTCGGTGCCGCCGGACCTGCTGGGCCGGCTGCTGAACCAGGTTGGTGCCCTGCAGCGCAGCGTGCTGGGGCCGCGCGGGCTGACGTTCTCCGGCCTGGCCGAGCGGGAGATCGAGGTGATCCGGCTGGTGGCCGACGGCTTCGACACCGCCGAGATCGCCGAGAAGCTGTCCTACTCGCAACGCACCATCAAGAACGTGCTGCACGACGTGACCAGCCGGCTGAACCTGCGCAACCGGTCGCACGCGGTGGCCTACGCCCTGCGCAACGGGCTGATCTAGGACCCGTGCCGGGAGGCCCGGCCGACCATGCCCTTCCGGCGCGGCCGGGAGCTGTTGCCCGATCGGGCGGCCGGACCTGCCCCGAGGGCGGCACCGCGGCCCGGGGCGGTCCGGCCGGTGACCGGCCACCGTGGACTGCGGGAGGGATGCGCCGTGCGTCGAGCTCGATCAGCGATCGCCGGGCTGGCCGTCGGGCTGCTCACCGTCACCACCGTCACGGGCGCCGTGGCGCCGCTGCGGTCGGTGGCCGCCGACGCGCCGGAGCCGCCGTCGTACCGGCTGGGCTACACCAGCCACGACCACCCGGTACTGGCGGCCGCGCTGCCCGGCGGGCCCGCCGGGGACGTGCTGGGCACCGCCGCGACCGAGGCCGACCAGGATGCGGACGCCCGCGGTGGGGCGCTGGCCTGGATCGGCCGGCAGCGCCCGGCGGACCGGGATGAGCCGGCCGGGGACGTGTTCGTGCGGCGGGTCGGCGGCGCGGTGGTGCGGCTGACCGACGACGAGGCGCGGGACCGGTCGCCGGCGCTGTCCCCGGACGGCCGGCAGGTCGCCTTCACGTCCGACCGGGGCGGGAACGAGGACATCTGGGTGGTGGACGTGCCCAGCGGCGCGCTGCACCGCATCACCGACCACCCGGCGGCGGATTCGGACCCGAGTTGGTCGCCCGACGGTACCCGCCTGGTGTTCAGCAGCACCCGCGACGACCCGGCGGGCGGCCTCTACACGGTCGCCGCGACCGGCGGGCCGGCCACCCGACTGACCATCACCGGCGGTGCGGGCACCGGCGCGGCGGACACGCAGCCGGCGTGGTCGCCGGACGGGCGGCGGATCGCCTTCACGACCACCAGGTTCGCCCCGGCGGCGGTGCCGGGCGGCGTCCAGGAGGCGGATGTGGCGACCGTGCCGGCCGTCGGTGGCCCCGCGACCCGGGCGACGCCGGCCGGCCGGAACGCGTCCCAGCCGGCCTGGGCGCCGGACGGCCGGCGGCTGGCGTTCGTGAGCACCCGCGACGACCCGGCCGGCGATGTGTACACGGTGGACGGTATGACGGTCACCGCCGTGGCCGCGGACCCGCTGCGGGCCGAGCGGCAGCCGACCTGGCTCGGCGGCCGCGTCGTCCACACCACCGTCGCCGTGGACGAGACCGCGGACGTGTGGAGCGCCGACGCGCGCGGCGGCGACCGCCGCGACCGCACCGCGCGGCCCTGGCGGGACGAGCGCGGCCCCGCCTACAGCGCGGACGGGCTGCGCCTGGCGTACAGCGCGGTCCAGCCCGATGGCGGCGAGCGGATCGTCGTCGCGGACGCGGACGGCCGCAACCCGCGGGTGCTCGCCCCGCCCGGTACCGCCGCCCTCGACGACGACTCCGACCCGACCTGGTCGCCGGACGGCACGAAGATCGCCTTCGCCCGCCGGTTCCCGACCGAGGCGCCGCCGCGGATCCTCGTCGCCCGGGTCGCGGACGGCGCGCTGGTGGGCACCGTCCCGGTCCCGGGGCACCTGCGCGGCCGGGGCGACATGGCGCCGGCGTGGGCGCCGGACGGCTCGGCCATCGCGCTGGCCCGCGCCGCCGCGCCCGCGGAACCGTCCCTTGTGGAGCCGCACCGGGTCGACCGGCCGGCCCTGCCGGGCACCCCGGTCACGCTGACCACTTCCGTGCTGACCCCGCAGATCCCGGCCCGTCCCGACATCGTCTTCTTCCTTGACAGCACCGCGTCGATGCAGAACGTCATCGACGAGTTGAAGACGACGATCGTGAACGTGGTGGACCGGGTGCGCGACGTCCAGCCGGACGCCCGGTTCGCGCTGGTCGCCTACGGCGCCGACGCCCGAGGCGAGATCGAGGCCGGCCGGTACTACCGCAAGCTGGTGGACGAGGCGGTCGACGACGGGCCGCTGCGGGCGGCGCTGTCCACCCTGCGGGCGGAGGGCGGCGGCGAAGAGGGCTGGTACAACGCGATCGTCCAGGCGTTCACCGGGCCGGATCCGCAGCGGGTACACCTGCGGCCCGGCGGCAGCCCGATCGCGGTGCTGATCGGTGACGCCTCCAGCCGCGGCACGGCCCGCTTCCCGGGCGGCGGCGAGCCGGTCACCAAGGCCGAGGTCATCGAGCGGATGACCGGCGACGACGTGCGCGCCACACTGGTGGCGGTCCCGGTCGACGGGGTGGGCGAGGACGGCCTGGACTTCGACCTGGACGGGAACGGCATCGGCGAGGCGACCGAGATCGCCGAGGCCACCGGCGGCCGGGTCACCGAGACCTCCGCGGCCAACGCGGTCGCCGCCGCGGTGATCGCCGGCATCACCCGCACCGCGGTCACGGTGGTGCCGGAGGTTCAGCACTGCGACACCGGGCTGAGCGTGACGTTCGACCCGGCACAGGCGCGGGTCGAGTCCGGGACCCGGGCCACGTTCACCGAGCGGCTCGGGGTCGCCCCGGACGCGACCCCGGGCGCGGTGCTGCACTGCACGGTCCTGTTCGACGTGCGTTCGCCGGTGGACCCGGAGACCGTGACGCAGGAGATCAGCGTGCGGGTGGCGGTGCCGGGGCGCCCGTTCGTGCGGGTGGACGACGTGACGGTCACCGCCACCGGGCGGGACGGGGCCCGGGTCACCTACGAGGCGACCGCGCTCTCACCGAGCGGCCAGCCGATGGCGCCGCCGGACTGCACGCCGCCGTCCGGGTCGGTCTTCCCGATCGGTACCACGGTGATCACCTGCACGGCGACGCTGCCCAGCGGGCAGCGGGGCACCGACACCGGCACCGTCACGGTGCTGGATCCGGACCAGTCCGGCCAGCGGATCTGGCTGGCGCGGATCGCGTCCGACACGGCCGACGAGGTGACCTTCTCGGACCAGCGTGACGTCAGCGCCCGGGTGGACGAGCCGTGCGCGGCCGGCCACGAGGACTCGGCTCCGGCCTGGGCGCCCGACTCGACCCGCCTGGCGTTCGCGGACAGCCACCGGATCACCAGCCTGTGCGTGGTGGACCGGGACGGCTCCCACGCGCGGACACCGGCCACCGGCGTCACCGGGTACGTGGCCGACCCGGCCTGGTCCCCGGACGGCCGGCTGATCGCGTTCGCGCTGGCGGAGTCCGAGGAGCCGGCCACGATCGTGACGGTGCCCAGCGGCGGCGGGCCGGCGAGCCCGCTGGTCCGCACGGCCGGCTCGGCCGACCAGCCCGCGTTCCAGGTGCTGCCCGCGCGGGACCTGACCGTCACGGTCACCGTGGGCGGGCTGCCCGGCTTCGTCGGCGGATCGGCGCTGCCGGTCACCTACACCGTGCGCAACGCCTCCGACCGCCCGGCCGTCAACGCGTTCCTCACCCCGACCCTGCCGGCCGCGCTCGCTCCGCCGTCCACGGTGGACCCGCGGTGTGCCGCCGCCGCGACGGTCTGCCGCCTCGGCACGCTGAACCCCGGCGACCAGACCACCGTCCGGGTCCTCCTGCCGGCCCGGGTGGCGCTGGTCTCGGCCGCCGGCGGGCGGGTCACGGCGACCGTGGGGGAGCGGGCGCCGATCAGCCGGACGGCGACCGCGCCGCTGGCGGTCCGCCGGCCGACGCTCACGGTCAGCCCGCCGATCGGCCCGCCCGGCTTCGTCACCGAGGCCGTCGGCCGCGGCTTCCCGCCCACCGCCACGGTCCGGCTGAGCTGGGACCCCGGCATCACGGCGCTGCCGGACACGGTGCGCACCGGCCCGGACGGCGGGTTCCGGACCCAGGTACTGATCATGCGTAAGGACGTGCTCGGGCCCCGCACCCTCACCGCGACCCGGGTCACCGGCCCCACCTACGCGCCGGTGCCGGCGGACGTGCCGTTCCTGGTGGTCCCGCGTACCCTCGCCCCGCCGCTCTACGACGGGCGGAGGTGACCCGCGTGATCCACGAGATCGATGACGCGCTGCGCCGGCTGGTCCGCGACGAGGCGCTGCGGGCGCCCGGCGGCAACGCCGGGGTCGAGGTGGTTTTCGACGCCCCGACCAAGGAGTGGGCGGCCCGCCGCAACGCGCCGACCGTGAACGTCTACCTGTACGACATCCGGGAGGACCTGCGCCGCCGGTCCCGCGGTCTGGTCAACGACTACGACGAGCATGGGATCGTCCGGGCGCGGGTCGCGCCGCCCCGGTACGTGAAGCTGTCCTACCTGGTCACGGCCTGGACCCAGCGGCCGGAGGACGAGCACCGGCTGCTGTCGGCGCTGCTGCTCGGCATGATCCGGCACGAGGCGCTGCCGGCCGCCCTGCTCACCGGCTCGGTGGCCGCTCTCGGGCTGCCGGTGCCGATGACGGTCGCGCTCCCGCCGCCCGAGGACCGGGCGTTCGCCGACGTGTGGACCGCGCTCGGCGGCGAACTGAAGCCGTCGCTGGACGTCGTGGTCAGCGCGCCGCTGGAGGCCGCCCGGCCGGTCCCGGTGGGGCCGCCGGCCCGCGAGGGCCTGCACGTCGAGGTGTCCGACACGGGCAGCGGCGCGGGCGACGACCGGGTCGGGCACCGGGTGACGGACGGCGGGACGGGCGTTCGTCGGGGTGCCGGATGAGCGATCGGGGACTCGCCGCGCTGCTCGGGCGGGTGCGCGACCTGGAGGAGGTCGTGCGGTCCGCGGTCGCGACCCGGCGGGCGGCCGATCCCCACCCGGACGACCCGTTCCGCGGCCTGTACCTGTCCGACGAGGCGCTCGACGCGGTGCTCGCCGCCGCCCGGGAACCGTTCGGGCCGTGGTCGGCCGACCCGGTCGACGGGCGGCTGGGTGCGCTCGCCGCCGCCGCCAGACTGACCACACTGGACGTATCGCTGCTGCTGGTCGCGCTCGCCCCGGACGTGGACGGCCGGTTCGAGCAGTTCTACGGGTACCTGAACGACGACGTCACCCGGCGCCGGGCCACCGTCGGGCTGGCGCTGCGGCTGTGCGGGGTACCCGAGGCCGCCGCGGCGGCGCGCGCTCGGCTCGCCGCCGGTGCCCCGCTGGTCGACCTGGACCTGGTGCGCGTCGAGGACCCGGAGCGCCCCGTGCTGTCGCGGGCGCTGCGGGTACCGGACCGGGTCAGCGCGCACCTGCTCGGCGCGGACCCGCCCGAGCCGCTGCTGACCGGCGTCGTCGCGCCCGCCGACGGGTCGGGGCCCACCCCGCCGGGCGCCGCGGAACTGGTCCGGGCGCTGCGCACGGCCGGCGCCCGCCTGGCGTACCTGCGGGAGCGTCCCGGCGGCAGCGGCCTCGCCCTGGGCGCCGCCGCCCTGGCCGCCACCGGCCGGGCGGCGGTGGCGGTGGACGCCCGCCGGCTGTCCGCCGCGCTCCACCCCGCCGAGGTGGCCGGCCTGGTCGTCCGCGAGGCGGTGCTGCGCGGCGCCGGCATCGTCCTCGGCCCGGTGGACGGCACGGAGCCGTGGGCGGTCTGGCGCCGGCTCGCCGCCGGACCCGTGCCGTTGCTCGCCTACGGCAGCGGCGCCTGGGACCCGGGCTGGTGCGAGCACGCCCCGCTCCAGGTCGAGGCGCCCGCGTTGCCGGCGCCCGAGCGCGCCGCCGCGTGGCGGTCCGCGCTCGCCGGCCGGCTCGCCCCCGGCGTGGACCCGGCCACCGCCACCGCGCACTTCGTGCTGCCCGCGCCGGCCATCCACCGCGCCGCCGAGGCCGCCGCGCTGCTCGCCGCGGCCGAGGGCAGCGAGGTCGGCGAGGCGCACCTGCGGGCCGGCGCGCGCGGCCAGAACGCGGCCGGCCTCGCCCGGCTCGCCCGGCGGATCGAACCGGCGGTCGGCTTCGCGGACCTGGTGCTGCCCCCGCCGGTCCTGGCCCAACTGCACGAACTCGCCGGCCGGGCGCGGCACCGGGAGCGGGTCCTCGCGGACTGGCGGATGCGGCCGGGCGGCGGCCGTGGCCGCGGGGTGACCGCGCTGTTCGCCGGCGACTCCGGCACCGGCAAGACCATGTCCGCCGAGGTGGTCGCCGGCGCGCTCGGGCTGGAGATGTACACGGTGAACCTGGCGACCGTGGTGGACAAGTACGTCGGCGAGACCGAGAAGAACCTGGAGCGCATCTTCGACGAGGCGGCCGGGGTCAACGCCGTGCTGCTGTTCGACGAGGCGGACGCCATCTTCGGCAAGCGCTCCGAGGTGCGCGACGCGCACGACCGGTACGCCAACATCGAGAGCGCGTACCTGCTCCAGCGGATGGAGACGTTCGACGGACTGGCGGTGCTGGCCACCAACCTGCGCGCCAACCTGGACGACGCGTTCACCCGCCGGCTGGACCTGGTGGTCGACTTCCCGATGCCGGACGCCGGCGCCCGCCGCGCCCTCTGGGACCGCTGTCTCGGCACCGAACTGCCCCGTGCGTCCGATGTGGACCTGGATTTCCTGGCCGACGCGTTCGACCTGGCCGGCGGGCACATCCGGTCCGCCGCCGTGACCGCCGCCTACCTGTCCGCCGAGGTGGGTCGCCCGGTCGGCATGGCCGAACTGATCGGCGCGGTCGGCCGCGAGTACCGCAAGCTCGGCCGGCTGACGCTGGAGAGCGAGTTCGGCCGCTACCTGGCCGACGCGCTTTAGCGCCCGTTCCGGTTGGTCGCCGCGAGGCTGTGCCGCCGATCGTCGACCTACCGCGCAACGCGCGCCGGATCGGCGGTGGCGGTGGACCAGGTGCGGTAGCCGCCGTCGAGGTTGGTCGCGTCGCGGCCGGTGCCGGTCAGCAGGGTGGCGGCGGTGTGCCCCCGCACGCCGAGCTGGCAGTAGACGATCAGCTCGCCGTCGGGCAGGTCGCCGAGGCGCTCGCGCAGCTCGTCCACGGGGATGTTCACGGAGCCGCGGATGTGGCCGGCGGCGTGCTCGGCCGCGGTCCGAACGTCGAGCAGCCGCGCCCCGGCGGCGACCCGGTCGGCGACCTCGTGCCACTGCACGGTGCGGGTGGTGCCGGTGCGGATGTTCTCGACGACGTAGCCGAGCATGTTGACCGGGTCCTTGGCCGAGCCGTACTGGGGTGCGTACGCCAACTCGAGGTCGGCGAGGTCCTCGGCGGACAGCCCCGCGTACAGCGCGGTGGCGAGGACGTCGATGCGCTTGTCCACCCCCTCGCCGCCGACGCCCTGCGCGCCGAGGATCGCCCCGGTCTGTGGGTCGAAGAGCAGCTTGAGCGCCATCGGCGCGGCCGCCGGGTAGTAGCCCGCGTGGGAGGCCGGATGGGTGTGCACGGCCCGGTAGGGGCGACCGGCGGCACGCAGCCGTTTCTCGTTCCAGCCGGTGACGGCGACGGTGAGGTCGAAGACCCGCACGACGGCGGTGCCGATCCGCCCGGTCAGCTTGACCGGGCGGCCGGCGATGGCGTCGGCGACCAGGCGGCCCTGGCGGTTGGCGGTGTTGGCCAGGGGCACCGGGATGGTCCCGTGGCCGAGCCGGTCGGGCTTCTCGACGGCATCGCCGACGGCGTAGACGCGTGGGTCGGTGGTACGCATCGACTCGTCCACGGCGATGCCGCCCCGCCGGCCCAGCGCCAGGCCCGCCCGCCGGGCCAACCCGGTCTCCGGGCGCACGCCGACGGCGAGCATGACCAGGTCCGCGGGCAGCAGCCGCCCGTCGCCGAGCTCGACGGCGTCGGGCAGCACCCTCGCCAGCCCGGCGCCGAGTTCGAGGCGCACCCCGTGCCGGCGCAGCTCGGCGTGCACGATGGCGGCCAGTTCGGGGTCGATCGGGGCGAGAACCTGACTGTCCAGCTCGACCACGCTGACCCGCAGTCCGCGCCGGTGCAGGTTTTCGGCCGTCTCCAGCCCGATGAAGCCGCCACCGACGACGACGGCGCTGGCCGGGCGCTGCGTGGTCAGCAGCGCGGTGAGGCGGTCGGCGTCGGCCACCGTACGCAGCGTGTGGGCCCGCTCGATGCCGGGCAGATCCGGCACGAACGGCGCCGCGCCCGGGCTGAGCACCAGCCGGTCCCAGGACTCGTCGTACTCGGCCGCGCCGTCCAGGTCGCGTACGCGGACCGTCCGGGCCTGCCGGTCGATCGCGACGACCTCGGTGCGGACCCGTACGTCGAGCCCGAACCGGGCACGCAGGCTCTGCGGTGTCTGGAGCAGCAGGTCGTTGCGGTCGGGGATCACGCCACCGACGTGGTACGGCAGGCCGCAGTTCGCGTACGACACGTGGCTGCCGCGTTCGAATACGACGATCTCGTGCTCCGGTCCCAACCGGCGCAGTCGGGTGGCAGCCGACATGCCACCGGCTACCGCTCCCACGATGACAACCTTCACCGTTCACCGCCCCTACGTCTCTCGCGATGCCCCGACGATACCCCCTGGGGTATTTGTCGCGACCAGGGTCCAACGGCCCGTCCGGGGTGACCTGCGCTCCGGGCCGCGACGGTCGGGGTCTTTCGCGCACCGGTTGCTGCCCTTTGGGGCGCCCGGTCGCGTCTTGCCGGGTCCCGGGTGCGGCGGCACCGTGGAGGTGGCAGGCTTCGGACTCTCTTGGGGGCGGTCATGCGCGGCCACGAACACGACGAGTCGACCCACGACCTCCGCCCGCGCGGCGACCGGGTCGCCGCCGATGTCGAGCCGCTGTCCGGCGTGGAGTTCGCGGCGGCGGCCGCCGGCCGCCGGGACGTGCTCGGCCCGGCCGGCATGCTCGGGCTCCAGCGGGCGGTCGGCAACGCCGCGACCGCCGGGTTGGTGGAGGAGCGCTCGCCGGTGCACGACGTGGTGAACTCCGGCGGCGGCTCGCCGCTGCCCACCGACCTGCGCTGCGACATGGAATCCCGGTTCGGGCAGGACTTCGGCAGCGTGCGCGTGCACACCGGCGACGCCGCGCACGCCTCGGCCACCTCGGTGAACGCGCAGGCGTACACGGTCGGCGAGAACATCGTCTTCCAGCGGGACCGCTACGACCCGACCAGCCCGCGGGGGCAGCACATGCTCGCGCACGAGCTGACGCACGTGGTGCAGCAGCGCTCCGGCCCGGTCGACGGCTCGGACGCGGGCGGCGGGGTGCGGGTCAGCCACCCCTCGGACCGCTTCGAGCGCGAGGCCGTCGCGAACGCGGATCGGCTAATGGCGGCTCCCGCGCCCGCGGCCCCGGCGGTGCAGCGCGCCGAGCCCGGCACCGAGGAGGCGCCGGAGGAGGAGACCGCGCAGACCTACGTCCAGCGCGAAGCGGCCCCCGAAGAGGACGAGGAGACCCCCGCGTAGGGGGTGACGTGCGGACCCCGGCCGAGAAGAAGCCCGAGGCCGACCCGCCGGTCCGCCGGGCGACGGCGGCGCAGCGGGTGGAGCCGTCGCTGCTGGAGTTGCAGCGGGCGGCGGGCAACCGGGCGGTGTCGGCGTTGGTGGCGCAGCGGTATTCGCGTGCCGGCAACCCGAAGGTGGCGGGGTTGCGTACGCAGGTGCGGGGCCGGCAGCAGGCGCTCACCCGGCACCAGCCGGCCGCCGTCGAGGCGAAGGCGGCGCAGAACGCCGCGAAGCCCCCGCAGGATGACCGGCTGGCGCAGGGCAAGGTCGCCAACGCCGACGCGATGAACGCGGCCAGGCCGGGCGAGTTCGACAAGGCGGCGTTCATCAGGGCGGTCAACGACGCGATCGACGCGCAGGCACCGACGAATCTCGACGAGGCGGAGAAGTTCGGCCCGTCCGGCCGGGCGGACGCGGTGCGGGGTCAGGTGCAGGGCACGGTGGCCGCGGGCAAGCGGGCCTCGGCCGGTGCGATCGACACGGCGACCAAGGCGCCGCCGGACCCGTCCAAGGCGGTGGACAAGCCGGTCACGCCGCTGGTACCGGACAAGCCGCCGCCGACCCCCACGGCGCCGGACCCGTCGTTGGGTGCGCCCGACCGAGCGCCCGCCGACGCCACCGACTTTTCGGCCGGTCCGGCGCGGGTGACGGATCAGCTGGCCGACGCGCAGGTGACCGAGGAGCAGCTCGCCCGCTCGAACGAGCCGGAGTTCACCGACGCGCTGGCCGCCAAGAAGGAGGGCGAGCAGCACGCCGCCACCGCACCCGGGGTGGTGCGCGCGCACGAGGCGCGGACCATCAATGGTGCGAAGGCGGCGGCGGGGCGGGCGGGCGCGGCGGCGATGACCGCGATGAGCGCCGACCGCACCCGGGCCGGTGCCGCGCTGACCGCGGGGAAGCAGGGGACGCAGAGCGCGGACGAGGCGAAACGGGCCGAGGTCACCGGCACCCTGCAGCAGGTCTTCGACGCGACGAAGAAGGACGTCGAGGACCTCCTCACCGGCCTGGACAAGAAGGTCGACGACGCGTTCACCCAGGGCGAGAAGGCGGCCCGGGACGCGTTCACGGCCGACCACAAGCGACGGATGGACGAGTACCAGGATCGCCGGTACTCGGGCCCGATGGGCAAGGCCCGGTGGCTGCGGGACAAGTTCGCGGGCCTGCCCGGGGAGGCGAACCAGATCTTTGTGGTCGCCCGGCAGGGCTACGTGGCGCGGATGCGGCAGGTCATCTCCACCGTGGCGGACCTGATCGGCGCCGAGCTGGGCCGGGCCAAGACCCGGATCGCGGCCGGGCGGGAGCGGTTGCAGGCGGAGGTCAGGAAGCTGTCGCCCGACCTGCAAGCGCTCGGCAGGCAGGCGGCGGGGGAGTTCTCCGGCAGGTTCGACGAGCTGACCGAGTCGGTCGACAACAAGGGCACCGAGCTGGTCGACACGCTCGCCTCGAAGTACGGCGAGGCGCTCAAGGACGTCGACGCGGAGATCTCCGCGGAGCAGGAGAAGAACCGGGGCCTGGTCGCCAGGGCGATGGACGCCGTCGGCGGCGTGGTCAAGACGATCCTGGAGCTGAAGGACCTGCTGCTCGGCGCGCTGGCGAAGGCCGCGAGCGCGGTGCTGGCGATCCTGAAGGACCCGATCGGGTTCCTCGGCCACCTGGTCTCCGCCCTCGGCGCGGGGCTGCGGAACTTCATCGCGAACATCGGTGAGCACCTGAAGAAGGGCCTGATCGGCTGGTTGCTGGGGGCGATGGCCGGTGCCGGGCTGCGGCTGCCGGCCAGGTTCGACCTGCGCGGCATCCTCGGCATGATCGGCGGCCTGCTCGGCCTGACCTGGGGCGCGATCCGCGGCCGGATCGTCTCGCGAGGCATCCCCGAGCAGGCGATGGGCGCCGTCGAGGCCGGGGTGCCGGTGGTCGCGAAGGTGCGGTCCGAGGGCGTCGCCGGCCTGTACGAGGAGATCAAGGAGAAGGTCGGCGACCTGAAGCAGAACCTGCTCGGCAAGATCAGCGAGTACCTGATCCCGACCGTGCTGGTCGCCGGCATCACCTGGATCATCAGCCTGCTCAACCCGGCCTCCGCCTTCATCAAGGCGTGCAAGATGATCATCGACATCGTCTCGTTCATCCTGGACCGGGGCGCGCAGATCGCCGCGTTCGTCAACTCCGTGCTGGACGCCGTCATCGCCATCGCCGGCGGCGGCGCGGGTGGCGTCCCGGCGCTGATCGAGAAGGCCCTGGCCGCCAGCGTCCCGGTGCTGATCGGCGCCCTCGCGGCGATCCTCGGCATCGGCGGGATCGCCGAGAAGGTCAAGAAGTTCTTCCAGGCCCTCGCCAAGCCCGTGATGAAGGCCGTCGACTGGGTGGTCGGCAAGATCGTCGGGCTGGGCAAGAAGATCTGGGCCAAACTCAAAGGCGCCATCAAGGGCAAGAAGGGCGCGCCAGACCCGATGGACGTCCCCACCGCCGACAAGGCGAAGGTCGCCGGGGCCGCCGCACAGGCTGCCCAGCAACGGCTCACGTCCGGTTCGGTAGCGCCCAACCAGGCCCAGGCGGTCCTCAACGACGTGCTGGGCCAATGGCGACCCAAGGGCGTCACCAGCCTTCGGCTCGTACCGGTCGGATCGCACGCGTTCGCCGTCGAGGCCAAGGTCAACCCGACGGTGAAGACCGGCCCGGTCGCGGTGATCGTCAGCCAGCAGACCATGCTGACGTTCAACCAGGCGATGAGCGAGCCCGAGCAGGGAGAGGACCCGCGCGACGTGCCCACGTGGGCACGAGGTCTGTTCGTCTACGACGATACCGCCAGCGAGTACGGCCCGGCGCGCAGCGGCGAGAAGCGCGGCCCGCAGAAGGAGGTCGGCGTGGCGGAGGGCGCGCACGCCGAGGAGATGGTCGTCGCCGCGTTCCTCAACGTGTACGAGTCCCTGCCGCCGGACGTGCGGTACTCGTGCCGCCTGGAACTCGACGTGGCCGCCAGTTGTTGCCTCAACTGCGCCCAGTACGTGGCGAACTTCGTGCGCCGGCTGCGCGCGGCTGGCTGCCAGGTCAGCGCGAAGGTGCACTTCGGGCGGGCGTACCAGGGTGGGCAGTCGCAGCGGCCGACCGTGGTGCCGGACGAGGCGACCGAGCAGCGCGCGTTTGACGCCCTGAAGCAGAACAGCAAGCTGGGCGCCTCGGCGAGCGTCGCGCGGCAGTGGGGCCGTGCCGGCGACGCCGTACCGTCCACCGGGTCGCAGCAGGTGGACCGGGGCAAGGAGCAGGCGAAGGCGGGCTTCGCGATCCTGCGCAACGCGGGCATCGACGTGGCGGCACTCGGACTCGATCGGATCGACCCGGCGACCACCGGTAACCTGACCGAGCCGCAGAAGCGCGTGCTGGAGCGGCGTGCCAAGCAGATCGAGAAATGGCTGGCCGAGGCGGAGAAGGAGCTGGTTTCGTGAGCCTCACGGCGGAGCGGATCGCGGGGGCGTTCCCCGACGGCGACATCACCACCGTGCCCGCTTCCGAGCTGCCGGACGGGTTGACCAACGCCACGGCCCGGCGGGTACTGACCGAGGTCGGCGTCCCCGAGGACGTGGTCGGCTGCGTGTTCTTCGAGTGCGCCGACCCGCCGCTGCGGACGCTGGCGGAGTTCCTCAAGGGCGCGCCGACGCCGGGCGACGTGCGCGACGACTACCTGGTGGCGATCACCGACGCGGACATGATCGCGCTTGCCGGTGGCTCGGGGGAGTGCCGGTTCGTGCCGGATGGCCCGGGCGAGGTCGGCCATGCGGCCAACGACCTCGACGCGCTGCTCGCGTTCTTCTGCGACCTGCGTGTGGCGCTCAACCGGCTGTACTCGGATACGCCGGAGTCCGAGTTGGACGCCGTTGAGGAGCGCCTGATCGGGCGACTGCGCGACACGGACCCCGCGATCGCCGAGGAGAAGTGGCGGTGGCTGATCCGTCGCTGCATCGGCGAGGTGACCCTGTAAGGGGGTGTCGAAGCCGGGATCGGCCGCACTTCGGCGTGCCCTAACCGAGTGCCCGCGCCTCCGCGTCGACCGCGTCGGCCTCCTGCTCCTGGCCCGCCTCCCGCAGGCAGATGGCCAGATTACGCAGCACCATGGCGGCCTGCGACGGATGCTCGGGGGCGAGCGGCCGGACGACGTCGGCGGCCCGGCGCTGCGTGGCCAGCGCCGCGGCCCCGGTCGAGCAGTTCGACAGGTTGTTGAGCGCCAGGGCCAGCGCCAGCCGGTACGGCTCACCCAGCTCCGCGTAGACCGTGACCGCCTCCTCGGCGGCCTGCGCGGCGTCGTGGTCGGACCGGTATCGCATGTAGGCCAGGTCGGTCAGGGCACTCGCCAGCACCGGCAGCATGCCGGGATCGCGCGACGCGTGCACCCGGTAGCCCGCCACCGACTCGGTGAGCGCTTCGACGGCGCGCTCGGCCTCGCCGCGTTCCCACCGCCGCGCCGCCAACTCACGTAACCAGTACGTCAGCTCCGCCGACCCGCCCGCGTCGCCGTTGGACAGCTCCCGATAAGCGCGCACTGCCGCCTCGGCTGCCTCCACGTCGTCCACCCGGTGTGCCACAGCCCGACGCTACGCCGCTTGCCCACCCACTGCGGCCGGCCCGGGCCGGCAGCGGTCCGCCCTGCCTTTATGGGCAGGGAGGATTACCCGATCAAGCGGCCCGACGGCCGTGTCCGTGGCGCCCGGCAGGCGCGACGCTTTGCTCGTATCCATGACGAGGAGGCGTGATGGCCACCTACCTTTCCCCCGGCGTGTACGTCGAGGAGGTCGAGGCGGGATCCCGACCGATCGAGGGCGTCGGCACCGCGGTGGCCGCGTTCGTCGGCTTCGCCGCGCAGGGGCCGGTGAACACCCCGACGCTGGTGACGAACTGGAGCCAGTACACGCAGGTTTTCGGTGAGTTCGTCGAGGGCGCCTATCTGGGGCAGGCGGTGTACGGCTACTTCCTCAACGGGGGCGGCGCCTGCTACATCGTGCGGGTCGGCGCGGGCGGCGGCGACGGCGCGAACGGCGCCGCGGAGTTGCCGGCGGGGCCGAGCGCCACGGTCGGGCCCTACCGGGTGGTGGCCCGGGACGGCGCCCAGCCCGCGATCGGCGGCGGTGACCTGGCGGTGGAGGTCACCGACCCCGGCGAGGGTGCCGGCGAGGACCGGTTCAACCTGGTCGTCAAGCGCGGCGGGAAGGTCGAGGAGAGCTTCGAGGGGCTGACCACCAAGCGTGGCAAGGACAACGTGGTCACCGTGGTCCGCGAGCGGTCCAAGCTGATCACGATCGAGGAGGCGGCGCCGGCCGCCGCCCGCCTGCGCGCCGGCGAGGTGGTGCTGGCCGCGCCGAAGCCGGTGCCCGCGCCGCCGCCGCCGTCGTCGGTGGCGCCCGAGGACTACGTCGGCGACGCCAGCGAGCGCACCGGCTTCGGCGGCCTGGAGGCGGTCGACGAGGTGACGATGGTCGCGGTCCCCGACCTGATGGGCGCGTACCAGCGCGGCGGCCTGGACCTGGAGTCGGTCAAGACCGTGCAGTCGGCGATGATCGCGCACTGCGAGCTGATGGGCGACCGGATGGCCATCCTGGACTCGCCGCCGGGGCTCTCGCCGCAGCAGGTCAAGGAGTGGCGCACCGACCTGGCCGGGTACGACTCCAAGTTCGCGGCCCTGTACTACCCCTGGGTCAAGGTGTTCGACCCGGCCACCGGGGCCAACCTGTTCGTGCCGCCGTCCGGCCACCTGGCCGGCGTGTGGGGCCGCAGCGACAACGCCCGCGGCGTGCACAAGGCGCCCGCCAACGAGGTGGTCCGCGGCGCGGTGGCGCTGGAGACCCAGCTGACCCGCACCGAGCAGGAGCTGCTGAACCCGATCGGGGTCAACTGCATCCGTTCGTTCCCGGGCCGGGGCATCCGGGTCTGGGGTGCCCGCACGCTCTCCTCCGACCCCGCGTGGCGGTACCTGAACGTGCGGCGGCTGTTCAACTACCTCGAAGAGTCCATTTTGAACGGTACGCAGTGGGTGGTCTTCGAACCCAACGACGACGCGTTGTGGGCGCGCATCCGCCGCACGATCAGCGCCTTCCTGGTGATGGAGTGGCGCCGGGGTGCCCTGTTCGGGCTCACCCCGGACGAGGCGTTCTTCGTCAAGTGCGACCGGGAGACCAACCCCGCCGAGAGCATCGACGCCGGTCAGGTGGTCTGCCAGATCGGCGTGGCGCCGGTGAAGCCGGCCGAATTCGTCGTGTTCCAGCTGGCCCAGATCTCGGGCGGCACCAGCCTGGTCAGTGAGTAGAGGAGGGTAAGCCGTGGCGCTCGCCGACTACGACTCCGCCGTGGGCCACTCGTTCGGCCTCGAGGTGGACAGTGTGGTCATCAAGCAGATCACCGAGGTCTCCGGCCTGAAGCTGGAGCAGGACGTGATCGAGTACAAGTCGAACACCGCGGATGGCAAGTTCGTCATCCGCAAGGCGCCGGGCGCGCCGAAGGCCGGCGAGGTGACGCTGAGCCGCGGCCTCACCGGCGACAACAGCTTCGAGAAGTGGATCAAGGACTGCCGGTTCGGGAAGATGGGCGACGCCCGCAAGGGCGGCGCGATCATCGTCTACGACTACGAGGGCAACGCGCTCAAGCGGTACAAGCTGACCAACGCCTGGGCCAAGAGCCTGGAGATCAGCTCGCTGAAGGCCGGCGACACGAGCGTGCTGACCGAGAAGCTGGTCATCACGTACGAAGCGCTGGAAGTCGAGTAGCCCCGTGCGCCGCAGCACGACCGCCCTGATCGCGTCGCCGGCCGAGGCGCCCCCGTCCACCGTGGAGGCGCCGCCGGAGCGGGCGGCGCTGCGCACGGAGTTCCCGTTCGAGTTGCCGCGCGGGTACCTGGACGCCGCGGGGACGGTGCACCGCTCCGGGGTGATGCGCCTGGCCACCGCCCGGGACGAACTCGTCCCGCTGCGCGACGACCGGGTCCGGGAGAACCCGCCGTACCTGACCGTGGTGCTGCTGGCCCGGGTGATCACCCGGCTCGGCTCCATCACGGACGTGCACCCCGGCGTCGTGGAGGACATGTTCGCCTCGGACCTGGCGTTCCTCCAGGACATGTACCGGCGCGTCAACAGCGAGGGGCACACCCGCGCCGGTGTCGTCTGCCCGCAGTGCCGGCACCGCTTCGCGGTCGACCTCGCCGGTGGGCGCCTGGGGGAATCGTGACGTACGCGGTCGAGCACCTCTACCGCGAGGTCGCGTACGTCGCCTACCACTTCCACTGGTCACACGGCGAGATTCTCGACCTGGAGCACGCCGACCGCCGCCGCTACGTGGCGCAGATCGCCGACCTCAACGAGCGCATCAGTCAGGGACGGTGACCCATGTGGCCAGCCTGGCTCCGCCGCCGCCCGCGCAACGACCCGGCGCCCACCCCGGCGCCTGTGGTGGTGGCGCGGGTGGTGGAGCCGGCCGGCTGGCAATCGGTGCCCCCGCTGCACCCCACGCTCGAACCGCCCCGCCTGCTCGGCGACCCCGGCGGCTTCACCGCCGGCCTGGCCGCCTGGGGAAACCCGTCCTACCTCTCGCCCCTCGGCCACGCCGTCGGCCCGGCCGAGCCGTCCGGCGTCATCCACGCCGCCGCCCGGGCGCTGCCGGCGGTCGCCGCCGAGCTTCCGGTCGCGGTCCCGCCGCGGCCCGTCGCCGGTCCATCCATCCAGCGGTACCCGCACGCCGGTCCCGGTCCGGCCTCGGCGGCCCCCGCCGCGGTGGTGGCGCCGGAGCCCCCGGGGTGCGCCCTCACCGAGGCGCCCCCGCCGCCCGTGCCGGCGGCGACCCTCCCCGTGGTGCCCGCGCCAACCGATACGCCGTCGGTGCCGGTACCCGCACCGGTCGAGGCGCCCGACGTTGTGGCGGAGACGCTGGGTGCCGCCCCCGGAGATGCCACCGAGGCGGTGGCTCATGCCGAGCCGCCGCACCCGGTGGCGCCGGAGCCGCCGGCGATGCCCGTGCAGCGCTCGGTGGTACCGGAGCCCCACCCGCGGCGGCTGGGGCTGGGCGAGCCGATCGTTGCGCCGGCGTCACCGGTGCGCGAGGTCGGGGCGGGCGGGCTCGCGATGGGTCCCCTGCCGGGCTGGCGGGCCTCCCAGGCCCCGATCGAGCCGGCCCTGCCCTTTGTGGCTGGTGCTGGTGCCCGGCCAGCCGATGCTCCCCTGAGTGGTGGCGAAACCGCGCCCACCTATCCGACTCCCGCCGCCATGGGCCATGATGAGGTGACTCCGGAGACAGCGCCCGCTGACCCGGCGCCCAGCGACTCGGATTCCCACGACGGCCCGGTTCCGGACGACTTGGTGCCCGCCGACACCGTGCCCGGTCACGCGGTGCCCGGCGAGACGGCACCGCTTCTCGGTGAGCCGCTCGTGGCGCAGCGGTCGGAGGCTCCCCCGGCCGCCGCGCCCCGGGTGGACGGTCCGCCGCCGGCCGCGGCACCATCGCATCCCGGCTCCGCGGCGTCCGGCGGGTCCGCTGCCGCGCCCTCCGGCACCGTGTCGCGCATGGTTACGCCCCCGGTGCCGGGTGTGGCGGGGGCCGTGCCGGGTGTGGCGGGCGCCGCGGCGGGCCCGCTGCCGGCCACCGCCTCGGGTGCTGCACCGGGTGGCGTGCCGCCGGAAGTCGCCGTTCAGGGCCTCGTCGCCCCGCATTTCGCTGCCCAGCGCAGCGTGGCCCAGCGTTCCGAGGGCTCGTCCGCTGCACCAACCGTTTCGGCCCCCCTCGTCGGTGCGCGGGCGGTGACCGGGGAGGCGCCACCGCTGAGCGCGACCGGTGGCGAATTCCCGGGCGTCCCACAAGGCGACCCGACCCTGAGCGACGTTCCCCAACCAGGCGACGGCACCGGCGATGCGGCTCCCGACCGGGCGCCGCTGCCACTGGCCGCGCAACGTCATGCAGCCCCGCCGGCCCCTGCCCCGGAAGCGGTGGTCCCGGGTGAGCCATCGGGCGGTGTGCCGCTGGTCTCGGCCCCGCTGCTCGGCGACACGGCACTGGCGACCCCGTTCGCCGACGCGTCCGCCATGGGCCCCACCGTCCCCGCCCCGAGCATGCAGACCCTTCCCATCGGCGGGCCGCCACCGCAGACGGCCCCGAGCGCGGTATCGAGCCCCGTCGTACCGCCGTCGGCGCTGCGCGAACCGGCCCCGCCCGTCCCGCCGTTCGCGTGGCCGGCCGGGCAGCGCACCCCGACTCTGCAACGGCTACCGGTGGCGGCCGCACCGGCGGCGTCCACTGTGGAGGTAGTGAGCGCAGGGGAGGTCTGGCAGCGGGAGGCGGAACCGGCCGTCGAGGCGGCGGTCGAGCCACCCGTGGCCGAGCCCGCACTCCCGCCGGCCACCTCCTCCCCGGCGCCGCCGGCGCCGCCCGTCCCGGCGGCGGCGATGGAGCCGGAGGAGTTGCTCAAGAAACTGTTCGACCCGCTGCTGCGCCGGCTGAAGACGGAGCTGCGGCTGGACCGGGAGCGCTACGGCGCCCCCGCCGACCGGGTATAGGGGGTGCTGGCCTTGGCCGTCAACGACGACGTCGCGGTTGCGGTCGCCTTCGTGGTGAAGATCGACGACCAGGATCTGGGCGCCTTCACCAGTTGCGACGGGCTGGGCTGCGAGCTGGTCATCGAGCAGCGCGAGGAGGGCGGCAACAACGGCCTGGTGTGGCAGCTGCCGACCCGGATGAAGTACTCGAACATCAAGCTGTCCCGGCCGGTGACCGCGGACAGCGCGAAGCTGATGCGCTGGTTCGGCGGGCTGTCCAGCGGCATCAAGCGCAAGACGGCGACGATCGAGGCGCGCACCCTGGAGGGCACGGTCATCGCCCGCTGGGGCCTGCTGGACGTGATCCCGGTGCGGTGGACCGGCCCGCAGCTCAACCCGGACACCCCGAAGGTCGCCACGGAGACCCTCGAACTGGCCCACCACGGCTTCTTCGGACCCGGAACCGGGGGCTGAGCTCACCATGGCTTCTCCGGTGACGTTTACCGCGGCGGGTGGGTCGGGCTCGTCGGCCGGCGGTGGTGGCGCCCCGCCGCAGCTCACCCACGCGTACCTGCAACTGCACGAGCCGCCCAAGGACGGCGGCACCGCCAATCCGGGCCCGGAGCTGGCGCGCGTGCCGTTCCAGTTCAACCCGAAGGAGCTGTCGCTGTCGAAGAACGCCCAGTGGAAGCGGGACGCGCAGCGCAACGCGAAGAAGAGCGGCGTGCCCGAGTTCACCGGCGCGGACCCGTGCAAGCTGAGCCTGGAGATGTTCTTCGACGCCACCGACACCATGGACGCGACCGTGGTGAAGCGGGTCGAGCAGTTGTTCGCCTGCTGCGTGCCGACCGACGCCAGCCGGGACGCGAAGAAGGGCTCGCCGCCGTGGGTGGTGTTCCACTGGGGCGGCATGGTGGGCTTCCCGTCCTTCGTCAGCAGCGTGACGGCCAAGTACACGTTGTTCACGCCGGGCGGCACGCCGGTGCGGGCGCTGTGCACGGTGACGCTGGAGGAGATCTCCGGCGAGCAGCCGGGGCAGAACCCGACCTCCGGCGCCCTGGCGGCCCGCGACACGCACGTCGTGGTCGCGGGGGACACGCTGCACTCGGTGGCGTACCGGGCGTACGGGCGGCCGGGGCTGTGGCGGGAGATCGCGCACGCCAACGGGGTGGACGACCCGATGCGGCTGTGCCCGGGCACCACGCTGCTGGTACCGGCGCTGGAGGAGATCGAGGCGGCGGGCGGTTACCGTGGCCAATGAGCAGTTCGCCAACACGCTGCTGGTCGAGGTGGCCGGGGCGCCGCTGCCGGCGGACGTGGCCGCGCTGCTTACGTACGCCTATGTGGACGACAGCCGCAACGTGCCGGACCGGTTCCTGCTGCGCTTCCGCGACCCGGGCCGGGTGGTGCTGAGCAAGGGCCGGTTCACCATCGGCGCCGAGGTCAGGCTGCGGGTGCAGACCTCGGACCCGGGCGGGCCGGTCGCCCTGATGACCGGCGAGGTGACCGCGCTGGAGGTCGACCTGGACCCGACCGGCACGGTCACCGAGGTCCGCGGCCTCGACCACGCGCACCGGCTGTTCCGGGGGCGGCGGGTGGCCGCGTACCCGGACATGACGGTCCCCGACATCGTGCGGAAGGTGGCGGGGCGGGCGGGCCTGAGGGTCGGCACGGTGGATCCGGTGACCGGCGTCGGCGGCGACCCGCAGACGCAGGTCAGCCAGGACAACGTCAGCGACTGGGCGTTCCTGATGCGGCTGGCCGACCTGACCGGCGCGCAGGTGCGGGTGCTGGACGGGGCGCTGCACTTCCGGCTGCCCGAGCCGCCGGCCGGGGCGCCGGACACCCAGGCCAGGGCGACCCAGGACCCGCTGGTGCTGGAGGCGAACCGGAACCTGCTGGCGCTGCGCGCCGGGATCAGCGCCGCCGGCCAGGTACCCGAGGCGGCGGTGCGCGGCTGGGACGTGTCGGCCAAGCGGGAGGTGTCGGCGACGGTGAAGCCGGCACCGCCCGGTACCGAGGTTCCCGGGCTGGACGCGCCCGGCCTCGGCCAGCGGTTCGGCAGCCCGCCGTACCTGCGGGCGGACCCCTCCCTGGGCAGTGACGGCGCGGTGCGGACGGTGGCGAAGGCGCTCGGCGGGGCGATCGGCGGCGGCTGCGTGGAACTGGACGGTGTGGCCCGGGGCAACCCGAGGTTGCGCGCCGGCGTGGCGGTCGCGCTGGCCAACGTCGGCGAGCCGTTCCAGGGCAAGTACACGCTGACCGGTACCCGGCACCTGTTCAGCGAGCAGGCCGGGTACACGACGGCGTTCACCGTCTCCGGCCGCGAGGACCGCTCCCTGTACGGGTTGACCGGCGGCTCGGCGGAGCAGCGGACCGGACTGGGCACCCTGGTACCGGCGATCGTCAGCGATGTGCGGGACCCGCAGCACGCCGGCCGGGTCAGGCTCACGCTGCCCTGGCTGGACGGCCAGTACACGACCGGCTGGGCCCGGGTGCTGCACCTCGGCGCGGGCAAGGACCGCGGCCTGGTGCTGCTGCCCGAGGTGGGCGACGAGGTGCTGGTCGGCTTCGCCGGCGACCCGGACACCGCGTACGTGCTCGGCGGCCTCTACAACGGCGTCGACACGGTGCCCAAGCTCGGCGCGGACGCGGTCGATTCGGGCAGCGGCGCTGTCAACGTGCGGGCGCTGGTCTCCCGCACCGGGCACCGGCTGGAGTTGGCGGAGGCGGCGTCCGGGCCGGACGGCATCCTGCTGGCCACCGGCGACGCGAAGGTGACGCTGCGGCTGGACGAGAAGGGCAAGCTCGTCGAGGTGGTCAGCGACGGCAAGGTGACGGTCACCGCGAAGGACGGCGTCTGCATCGACAGCGGCACCGGCCCGCTGGAGCTGAAGGGGCAGAAGGTGACGGTCACCTCGCAGAGCGACGTGGGCATCTCCGGTAGCGGGCAGGTCTCCGTCAAGGGCACGGCCGGCGCGTCCGTGGAGGGCGCCACGGTGAAGGTGACCGGGCAGGGCGCGGCCGAGGTGACCGCGAGCGGGTCGGTCACGGTCCGCGGCGGGATCGTCCGGATCAACTAGAGGGGGTAGCGGATGCCGCCAGCCGCACGCGTCGGCGACCCGACCGGGCACCCGGGCGCGGTCGGCGGTCCCGGCGTGCCGACGGTGCTGATCGGCGGCCAGCCGGCCGCGGTCGTGGGCACCACCCACGCGTGCGCGTTTCCCGGCCTTCCGCCGCACCCGCCGACGCCGATCGTGCCGCCCGGTTGCCCGACGGTGCTCATCGGCGGGATGCCCGCGGCCCGGCTGGGGGACCTGACCGGCTGCGGTGCCCCGATCGTCATGGGCTGCCCGACCGTCCTGATCGGAGGGTGAGGTGCGCGGCGAGTTCATCGGTACCGGCTGGGCGTTCCCGGTCCGCACCGACCACACCGGCTCCATCGCACTGGTCAGCGGCGAGCGGGAACTGGTGGAGGCGATCCGGCTGATCCTCGGCACCGCGCCCGGGGAGCGCCCGGCCCGCCCCGAGTTCGGCTGCGCCATCCACGACCTGGTGTTCGCGCCGGCCGACGCCGGCACCGCCGGGCAGATCGCCTACCAGGTACGGGTCGCCCTGGAGCGCTGGGAGCCCCGGATCGTCCTGGACGACGTGCTCGTCGACTTCGCCGACGCCGCCCGCGGCACCCTCTACATCGACATCCGGTACCGGATCCGCTCCGACAACGACCCGCGCAACCTGGTCTTTCCCTTCTACGTGATCCCACCGCACCCGGAGGGGGTGGACTGATGCCGCTGCCCGCGCCGAACCTGGACGACCGGCGCTTCCAGGACCTGGTCGACGACGCGAAGCGCCTGGTCCAGCGCCGCTGCCCGGAGTGGACCGACCACAACGTCTCCGACCCGGGCGTCACGCTCATCGAGGCGTTCGCGTTCATGGTGGACCAGTTGCTGTACCGGCTGAACCGGGTGCCCGACCGCAACTACCTGAAGTTCCTGGACCTGATCGGCCTGCGCCCCTTCCCGCCGACGGCGGCGACCGTGGACGTGACGTTCTGGCTCTCGGCGCCCCGGGAACAGGCGGTCCCGGTGCCGGCCGGCACCCAGGTCGCCACCGTCCGGACCGAGGGGGAGGAGCCGGTCACCTTCGCCACCACCGAGGACATCGCGATCGTGCCGACCCGGATGTCGCGGGTGCTGACCCAGCCGAACGGCGAGGAGCCGGCCGACCGCACCGACGACCTGACCGGCGAGCAGTGGGTGCCCTGCTTCGCCGAGCGCCCGGTGCCGGGGGACGCGGTCCTGTTCGGGCTGAACGACCCGGCGCCCGGCTGCGCCGTCATGCTCCGCCTCGACTGCGTCGTCGCCGGCCGCGGCGTCGACCCGCGCGACCCCCCGCTGGTCTGGGAGGCGTGGACCGACTCCGGCTGGCGGGCGTGCGCGGTGGAGCGGGACACCACCGGCGCCCTCAATCGGGCCGGCGAGGTCGTGCTGCACCTGCCGCCCGGGCACGCCGCCTCGGTCATCGCCCGGCGCCGCGCCGGCTGGCTGCGCTGCCGCCTGGTCCCGGCCGAGCCGGGCCAGCCGTTCTTCCACGCCTCGCCGCAACTGCGTGCCGCCGAGGCCGCCACGGTCGGCGGCAGCGGCCCCGCCGTGCACGCCGAACTGGTCACCGGCGAGGTGCTCGGCCTCTCCGAGGGCGTACCGGGGCAGCGGTTCACCGTGCGGCACGCCCCGATCGTGGTCGGTGACGAGCCGCTGGCGGTGGAGGTCGCGGGCGGCGGCGGCTGGACCGGCTGGCGCGAGGTCGCCACGTTCGCCGACTCCGGCCCCGAGGACCGGCACGTGCGGGTCGACCGGGGCGGCGGCGAGATCGCGTTCGGCCCCGCCGTGCGCCAGCCCGACGGCACGGTCCGCCAGTACGGCGCGGTACCGCCGAAGGCCGCGCCCATCCGGGTCGCCGCGTACCGGACCGGCGGCGGCCGGCGCGGCAACGTGGCCCGCGGCAGCCTGGCCGTGCTGCGCGACCCGGTGCCGTTCGTCTCCACGGTCACCAACCGGGCGGCGGCCACCGGCGGCGTCGATGGTGAGTCGGTCGCGGACGCCGCGACCCGCGGCCCGCTGCTGCTGCGCACCCGGGAACGCGCCGTCACCGCCGAGGACTACGAGCAGTTGGCCCGCGAGGCGGCGCCGGAGGCGGTCCGGGTCCGGTGCGTGCCGGCCCGCGCGGACTCCGCCGCCGTGCGGGTCCTGGTGGTGCCGGCAGTGCCGGCGGCCGACCCGATGGCCGACCCGATGGCCACCGATGGCAGCCGCTTCGCGGACCTGCAACCGCCCGGGGAGATGCTGGAACGCATCCGCGGGTACCTGGACGAGCGGCGCTGCGTGGGCGCCCGGGTGATTGTGGAACCGCCGTACTACCAGGGGCTCACGGTGGTCGCCCGGATCAGGGCCCGCCCCCGCACCACGCCGGAGACCGTGCGCGAGCGGGCGCTGCGGGCGCTCTACGGGTACCTCGACCCGGTGGCCGGCGGTCCCGACGGCAGCGGCTGGCCGTTCGGGCGCCCGATCCAGTCCGGCGAGATCTTCGCCGTCCTCCAGCAACTGTCCGGGGTGGACCTCGTGGAGGACGTCCTGCTGTTCGCCGCCGACCCGGTCACCGGCGAACGCGGCTCGCCGGTCCAGCGGGTGGACCTCAGCGCCAACGGCCTGGTCTTCTCGTACGGCCACCAGGTCCGGGTGGTGTGACGTGCGCGGCGCCGTGCCCGACCTGCCCACCCCGCACCCGCTGGGGCTGGCCCTCCCGGCCATGTACCAGGAGGACGGGTTCGTCCAGCGCTTCGTCGCCGGCCTGGACGACGTGCTCGCCCCGATCCTGCTCACGCTGGACTGCCTCGAGGCGTACCTGGACCCGGCGCTCGCCCCGGCCGACTTCGTCGACTGGCTGGCCGGCTGGGTCGCCGTCCCGCCCGACGAGGGCCAGCCCCTCGACCTGCGCCGCGAACTGGTCCGCCGCGCCGCCGACCTGCACCGGTGGCGCGGCACCGCGCGCGGCCTGGGCGCCGAGGTGGCCCTGCTGACCGGCGGGGAGGTGCGGGTCACCGACAGCGGCGGGGTCACGGTCTCCAGCACGCCGGAGAGCGCCCCGGCGGTTCCGGTCGACGGGCCCACCGTCCACGTCACCGTCCGGGTGCCCGACCCGGCCGCCGTCGACGAGCGTCGGCTCCGGGCCGCGGTGGTGGCGTCCGTGCCGGCCCACGTGCTACCGACCATCGAGATCGTGGCCGCCCCGCCGCCCCGCCGGCGGACGTCGCCCGCGGCGCCCACCGCGCCGGACGGGCACACCGCCCCGAGCGCGCCGCCCGCCGAGGGGGAGGAACCGTGATCATCTGCCAGGTCTGCGGTACCCGCAACGCCGCCGATGAGCGGTTCTGCGGCCAGTGCGGTGCGTTCCTCGCGTGGGACGGTGCCGTCGTGGACCACACCGCCACCTCACCGGCCGGCGCCGAGCACCCCGTCCCGGTGGGGGGTGCCGCCCGGCCGGGCGGCGAGCCCGCGACCGTCGGCACGTCGCCGGTTTCCCCGGCCGCGCCCGCGCCTCCGGAGCCCGGCGCCGCACCCGTATCGCCGGCGGTGCCCCCGCCACGGGAGTCCGCGGCGTCTCCGGTCTCCCCGGCGCCCACCCCCGCGGCCTCGGCGTCAACGCCGGCCCCCGCGGGCGAGGGGGCGGCACCGGAGGCAGCGGAGCGGATTCCCCCCGAGCGTCGCCCCGGCCAGGCGGCGCGCCGGCGCCCGGTAGTGCAGGAGGTGCCCGACCGGCCGGCTCCGCCCCGCCCCGGCGACCTGGTCTGCGGGCGGTGCGGGAGCGGCAACGATCCGGCCCGCCGCTTCTGCCGCTCCTGCGGCGCCTCCCTCGCCGAGGCGGCCCCCGTCAAGCTCCACTGGTGGCAGCGGCTGTGGCGGCGGCTCAGCCGCCCGGCGAAGTACGCGGCGGGGGAGCGCCGCAGACGCCGGGCCGGCCCGATCGTCGGCCGCCTCACCCGGATCCTCGCCCTGCTGCTGGCCGCCGCCCTGGCGGTCGCGTTCGGCCCGTCGCTGGTGCGCCGGGGCGTCAACGAGGTCCGCGACCGCACCCGCAAGCACGAGCCGATCAGCGCCACCGGCTTCGCCGCCTCGTCCGCCCGCCGCGACAACCCCGCCGCCCGCATCGGCGACGGCAAGAACAACCGCTACTGGGCGCCGGCCGGGCGCGCCCAGGGCGCGTGGGTCGAGGCCACCTTCCCCCGCCCCCTGCGCATCCTGGACATCATCGTCACCCCGGGCGTCAGCCCCAACCAGGACGAGTTCGTCGCCGCCGGCCGCCCCCACGAACTGGACGTGCTCGCCACCCCAGACCGGGGCGAGCCGACCCGCTTCACGCTCACCCTCAGCGACGCGCCCGGGCCGCAGACCTTCCATGTCACCGCCGACCGGGCGGTCCGGATCCGCTTCACCGTCCGCTCCGTCTTCGGCGCGAACGCGGACCCCGTCGTGGCCATCGCCGAGGTCGAGTTCTACGGCCGCCCCTGACCGGCGGCGGGCGCCCTCATCAGGCGACCCGGTCGGCCTCGGCGGGGTCGACGCCGAGCGAGGCGAGGACGGCGGCGTAGTCGCGCCGGGCGCGCGCGGCGGCGGCCGCGTGGCCGGCCCGGCGGTGAGCGATGATCAGCAGCCGCCAGCCGGCGTCGTGGCAGGGGTCGATGTCGACGCAGCGCTGGGCGGCGGCCGCCGCGCGGGCGCAGTCCGGCTCCCGATCGCGGGTCAGGCCGCCGCCGAGCCCGCTCCCGGTGCCCGCGGCGGTCATGTCCCCGGCGACCGGACCCGCGGTGGCCAGGCCCCCGGTGGCCAGGCCCCCGTCGAGTTCGGCCTCGGCGAGGGCGGCGGCGGCGTCGGCGGCCTGCCGTTGCCGGGCCTCGCGTTCGGCCAGGACCCACTCGGCCGGGCCGTCCTCGGGGAGCAGGGCGCCGCCGTACGCCTGGACCGCGGTGCGCAGCGCGCGGAGGCGGGCGTGGCCGGTGGCGGAGTGGGCGGCGGCGAGGGCGGCGCGGAAGGCGACCACGTCGGCGAAGCCGTCCGGTGGGAGGGCGAGTTGGTAGGCGTCACCGTCGCGGCGCACCAGCCGGCCCCCGCCCTCCGATACCGCCTCGTCGAGCAGGGTGCGCAGGGAGGACAGGGCCACGTGCAGCCCGCGGGTGGCCTGGGCGGTCGGCGTGTCGGGCCAGAGGGCGCCGATCAGGGTGTCCCGGTGGACGGGCCGACCCGCGTGCATGGCGAGGATCCTGACCAGCGTGCGGACCCGGGGCCGGACCGGCGAGAAGTCGACCGGCTGCCCGTCCACGCAGAGCCGGAAGCCGCCGAAGCACCAGAGGCTCAGGCGGGCGTCGGTGGCGGCGCCGGGCAGGGCGGCACCGGGCTCGCCGGGGCCGCCCGTCCAGGCGGAGACCAGGTCGGCGGGGAGGCCGGCCTGCGCGGCGGCGGCGTACGCGGCGGCGAGTTGCTCGGCCCGGCCGCCCGCGGCGGCGGCGCCGGCGGCCAGGGCGAGGACGCGGGCACCGGGCACCCCGGCGGCGCGGGCCGTGCTCTCGCCCCGGCGGACCTCCAGTTCGGCGTCGGGCAGGCCGGCCCGCGCCGCGGCCAGGGCGAGCAGGGACTGCCCCCAGGCAACCAGCACCCCGCTGTCGACGGCGCGGGCGCGGGCGAGCAGGTCGGTGGCGTCGGCGGGGTCGAGGCGCCCGCCCGCCGCGGCACCGAACAGCAGCAGGGCGGTGGCCAGGCACCCGCCCCAGTCGTCGCCGAGCCGGGTGCACTCCTCGGCCACGGCGCGCGCCTCCTTGGCCCCGGCCTCGGTGCCATCCAGGGCGGTCGCGGCGTGCGCGATCCGCTCCAGCCAGGGCAGGTGGGCCCGCTCCGCGTCGGCGGCGACGGCGGCCAGGGCCGGCCCGCCGGCCGGGTCCCGGCGGCCGACCGCGAGCAGCGCGAGGATCAGCCGGGTCGCCAGCCCCGGCAGGGTGTGGTCGTCGAGCGGCGCGTGCTGGAGGGTGCGGGCGGCCGCGTCGCCGTCGCCGGCCAGCAGGTGCGCGGCGGCGATCACCACCGGCGCCGCCGGGTCGCGCAGCGACTCCGCCTCGGCGGCCACCACCGCCGGGTACCGCCGGGTGGCGGCCCGCAGCCAGCCGCTCCAGTGGGTACGGCTGGGTGGCGCGCCGGGCTGCCAGGCGGTGACCGCCGCGCGGGTGGTGCGGCAGCGGGCGCGGGCCGGCTCGGTGCCGAACATCGCCTCGGCGCGGCGCAGGGCGGCGATCGCGGCGGGGAGCTGGCCGTGGTTCGCCCGGTGCCGCGCCTCGGCCAGCACCAGCCACGGGTCCTCCGCGACGAACCACGCCGGCAGCAGGTCGGACCAGGGGTCCAGGCCCTGGTCGGCGGCGCCGGCGCCGAGCCGGTCGAGCAGCCGGCGCACGGCGGGCCAGTCCTCGGCGCGGGCGTAGGCGCGGGCCGCCTCGACAGTGGCGCCCCGGGCGGCGACGATCCGCGCCGCCCGGGCGTGCCAGGACCGGGCGGCGTCCTCGCCCAGCTCCTCGACCAGTTCGGCCAGCAGGTGGGCGCGGAGCACCTCGTGGTACGCGAAGGTGCGCCCGCCGTCGTGGCTGACCGTGAACGCCTGCCGCCGCTCCAGGTGCTCCAGCCGGCGCTGGCTGTCCGGCGGACCGGGCAGGGCGCCGAGCAGTTCGTCGCAGCGGTCCGCGGTGACCACGTCGAACACGCAGGTGCGCACGAGGAACCGGCGCAGCGGCTCGGGCAGGTCGGCCAGCACGGTGCGGGCCAGGTAGGCGCGGGAGAGGGCGGACCGGCCGTCCAGGGCGGCCACCGCCCGGCGCCGCTCGGCCAGCGGGCGCCCGTGGGTGGACAGGTGGAACAGCTTCAGCCCGGCGGCCCAGCCGCCGACCCGGCGGGACAGCGCCGCCACGTCGTCGCCGGGCAGCGGCTCGCCGTACACCTCGCGCAGCAGCCGCTCCACCTCCCAGGTGCGGAAGCGCAACTGGTCCGCGTCGATGATCACCGTGCCGCCCAGTTCGTGCCGGCTGAGGTTGAGGGTGGGCAGCCGCCGGCTGCCGACCACCAGGCGCAGCCCCGGGGGCGCCTCGGCCAGCAGCCGGTCCAGGGCGGTGCCGGCCGCGGCCTCGGCCGCCAGGTGCAGGTCGTCGATGATCAGGTACCCGGGCAGCGGGCTGGGCAGGGCGGCGCGCAGCCGGTCGGTGAGCCCGGCCGCGGTGGTGTCGGTGACCGCGACCGTCAGCCACCCGACACCGCCCCGGACGAGGTGCGCGTGCTGGGCCAGCAGCGTCGTCTTGCCGTACCCGGCGGGCGCGACCACCAGCGTCAGCGGTGCCGCGGCCGCCGCGTCGAGGGCGGCCATCAGCCGCGGGCGTACCAGGGTGGCGGACCGGAGCTGGCCGAACGCGGATGCCACGTGGTTCCCCCTCGGTGTCCGTCGGGGTGATTGTCCGGTGACGCCGCGTGTTGGCGTCGGGACAGGCCCCATGGTGAAGTACGGCGGCGCGGAGCGGTAGACCGTTTTCGGTCGAAGAACTGCCGCACTCCCGACTCGTGTCTCACAGGGTCGAGGTGTTGACGACGATATATGCGTGCCGGCCCGAGTTCCGGCACGAATCCGGGAGGGCGAGGGCGGGCGGGAGCCGGCGATGCGGGTGCTGCACACGGCCCGCCGGCGCCTACAAATGGCGCGATGAGCGGCCCGATCACCGCGGCCCGGAGGTCCACCTGGCGGACTGAGCGACCGGCGGGTGGGTAGTCCCCTGGCGTGACCGAGCTACTCATCCCAGCGGGGCGCGTGCGGCTGGCCGGGGACGTGACGGCGCCGGCCGGTGCCGCCGGGACGGTGCTGTTCGCGCACGGCTCCGGCAGCTCCCGGCTGAGCCCCCGCAACCAGTTCGTGGCCGCCGCGCTGCGCCAGCGGAACCTGGCGACCGTGCTGGTGGACCTGCTCACCGACGAGGAGGAGCGGGTCGATGTGGTCACCGCCGAGCTGCGCTTCGACGTGGAGCTGCTGGCCGCCCGCCTGATCGACATCCTGGACTGGCTCGGCACCGGCGCGGCGGGGGCCGGCGGGGGCGGCCCGGTCGGGCTGTTCGGGGCCAGCACCGGCGCCGCGGCGGCGCTGCTGGCCGCGGCGGGACGCCCGGACGCGGTGCGCGCCGTGGTCAGCCGGGGCGGCCGCCCGGACCTGGCCGGCGGTGCCCTGCCGGCCGTGACCGCGCCGACGCTGCTGCTGGTCGGTGGCCTGGACACGCAGGTGCTGGAGCTGAACGAGCGGGCGGCGGCGGTGCTGGGCGGCCCGGTGGAGGTGCGGGTGGTGCCCGGGGCAGGCCACCTGTTCGAGGAGTCCGGCGCGCTGGAGGCGGTCGCCGCCGACGCGGGGTCCTGGTTTATCGAGCACCTGCGATAGCCTGCGGGACCGTACCGGGCTGAGCGATCACACAGGCTCGGCGGATGCCCAGCCCGACCCGCGAGGAGGCCGGGGTCTTGCACCCTTTGAGCCCCGCCACGAGTCCAAGATCGGCGATCTTCGGGACGGCGGGGTGAAAGTTTCGTAGCCTGGAGTGGCTGGTCGGCCAGAAGGTGGGGCTGATGACCGCCCTCGTCATCGAGTTTCTGTGCGCGCTCGTCTTCGTGCGGGCCGTGGTGGCGTACCTGCGCACCCGGGACCCGCTCAAGCGCACCCTGATGTGGGTGTTCAGCGCGCTGTCCGGGCTGGTCGCCTTCGATCTGTACCGGCGGCTGATCGGCCCCCCGCCGCCGCTCGTGTCGGGGGCGGCGGCGCTGCTGATCCTCGCCCAGCCAGCCCTGACCCTGCACGTGATCAGCCGGCTGCGGCCGGTGCCGCGGTGGCCGCGGTGGGCGGCGCTGGCGGGCTTCGCGGTTACCGCGTCGCCGCTGGTGTTCCTGCCGCGACCGATCCCCACGGGGTTCGTCATCGCCGCGACCGGGGTGTTCGTGGTGACCGCCGCGACCGCGGTCGCGTTCCTCGGCCGGACGGCCGGGCGGCGCACCGGCACGCCGCGCCTGCGCCTCCGGCTGGTCGCGGCCGGCACCGCGGCGACCGCGCTCGCGCTGCTCGTGCTCGCGGCCGGGGCGGTCGCGCCGGGGGTCGCGCCGGTCACGACCGTCGCCGCGCGGGGTGTCGCGCTGGCCGCCGCGGTGGCCTACCTGGCCGCGTTCCTGCCGCCGTCGTTCCTACGCCGGCTCTGGTCGGGGGCCGCCGCCTACGCCGTCTCGGACCGGTTGCTGCACCGGGGCGCCGAGTCGCCCGGGTCGACCTGGCACCGCTACGCGGAGGCCGTCCGCGACCTGTCCGGGTCGGACGCGGCCGCCGTGGTGGCCGCCGCGCCGGACGGCGGCCTGGTCGAGCTCGCCGCACCCGGGCTGCCGGCGGCGACCGGTCCGCTGGGGTCCGCCGCCGACCTGACCCGGCTGCTGCACGCCCGGCAGCCGGTGGACGTGGTGCCCGGGCTGGGAGAGTCGGTGCCGCTGGCCGTGGCCTACGGGCGGCGGGCGCTGGCCCGGTACGTGCTGGCCGTCCCGGTGCCGCTGCCGAGCGGGCGGCCGGCGGCGTTGCTGCTGCTCGACCGGTACCGGAACCTGTTCGTCGAGGACGACACCCGGGTGCTGGCCGGCCTCGGCGGGCAGGCGGCGATCCTGGCCGAGCGCAGCGCGGTGCTGGCCGGGCAGGAACTGCTCGCCACCGAGCTGGCCGCCTCGGTGACCGCGCTGCGCACCGCCAACCGGGCCGCCAAGCGCGACTTCCTGGCCGCGAGCCACGAGCTGCGCACGCCGCTCACCGCGATCATCGGGTTCGGCGACCTGATGAGAGCCGAGCCGCTGGAGAACGGCGACCGCCGGGTGCCCGCCCAGTGGGTCGACGCCGTGCTCGCCGGCGGCCAGCACCTGCTCCGGCTGGTCAACGACATCCTGGACCTGGCCACGGCGGAGGCCGGCCGGCTCGAACTGCACCCGCGGGAGCTGGTCCTGCCGCTGGCGGTCGGCGAGGCGACGGCGGCCCTGCGCCCGCTGGTGGACCGCGGGGGCCTGCGCCTGTCCGCCGACCTGCCGGCGCTGAGCGTCAGCGTCGACCCGATCCGGTTCCGCCAGATCCTCGACAACCTGCTCGCCAACGCGATCAGGTTCACCCCCGCGGGCGGGCGCATCACGATCTCCGCGCGCCGCGCCGGCGCCGACCTGATGATCAGCGTCGCGGACACCGGCCCCGGCATCGCCGCCGCCGACCGCGAGCGCGTGTTCGAAGAGTTCCAGCAGGCGGGGGACCAGGCCGCGAAGGTGGGCGGCACCGGGCTGGGGCTGGCGCTGACCCGCCGCCTGGTCGAGGCGCACGGCGGCCGCATCGCCGTGGAGGCCACCGAGGGGGCGGGCGCCACGTTCACCGTCTGCCTGCCCGGCGCGGTCCGGGAGACGTACTCCGACGTGGTACCGGGGCGCGGGCGGGGCGGGTGCCGGTTGAACCAGGCCGACCCGGCCTCCGGGCGGGGCGTGGACCAGACGCCGCGGGAGCGGCTGGGCGCCGCCGGCGGGCCACCCGGGCGGGAGGGGCACCGGTGACCGGGACGCCGGGCGAGACGCCGCTGCGCGTGCTGCTCGTCGAGGACCACGAGATGAACCGGCAGCTGATCCAGGCGATCGTCGCGCGCGGCCGGTACCCGCTGCTGCGCGGCGCCCACCTGGTCGAGGCGCATGACCTGGCCCGCGCCCGGGCCGCGCTGCACGCCGGGCGGTACGACGTGATCCTGCTGGACGCGCAGCTTCCCGACGGCAGCGGCCTGGACCTGCTCGGTGACCTGCCGGGCGCAGGCCCCCGCCCGGTGGTGATCGCGCTGACCGGTGGCGTGCGGCCCCAGCAGCGCGCGGCCGCGCTGGCGGCCGGCTGCGACGCGTTCCTGGACAAGCCCTTCGTCGCCGCCGACCTGGTCGCGCTGGTGGCGAAGCTCATCGGCTGACGCCGGGGCGCTCCACGCCCGCGGGGCGGCTGGGCTGCTCCACACTGGCGGGATGCTCATCGCCGCCGTGGCCGCCATCCCGCTCACGGTGGTGCTTACCGCGTATGCCCTGCGCCCGACCGTCCCCGTCGCGGCGCCGCTGCGGCTGGCCGCGGTCCGGGCCGCGCTCGCGGTGGGGGCGTACGCGGTCCTGGTGATCGAGGCGGCCGGGGCGGCGGGCGTGCTGACCGGCGGCACGATCGCGCTGGCCTGGACGGTGGCGCTGGCCGCCGCCCTCGGCGGCGCCGCCGTCCGGTACCGGCGTGCGCCGAGCGGGCGGTTCCCGCGGCCGGCCGTGCCCGTCCTGGGTGCGGTGCTGGCCGCGCTGGTGCTCGCGGAACTGTCGGTGGCGCTGCTGGCCCCACCCAACAACTACGACTCGCAGACGTACCACCTGCCCCGCATCGAACACTGGTTGGTGGACGGGGGCGTGGGGCCGTTCGCGACGCCGATCCACCGGCAGGTGACGCTGGCGCCGGGCGCCGAATACCTGCTGGCGCACCTGCGGCTGCTGACCGGCGGCGACGCGCTCTACAACCTGCTCCAGTGGTGCGCGGGGGTGGGCTGCCTGCTGCTGGCCGCCCGGATCGCGGCGCAACTCGGCGGCGGGCGGCGCGCGCAACTGGTCACCGCGGTGCTGGTGGGCGGCACACCGATGGTCGTGCTCCAGGCGACCAGCACGCAGAGTGACCTGGTGGCGGCGGCGTGGGCGGGCTGCGTCGCCACCCTCGTGCTGGACGGGCTGCGCCGCCCGGCCCGGCTCGCGGACGTGCTGGCGCTCGGCGCGGCGACCGGGCTGACCGCGGTCACCAAGAACACCGGCCTGCTGGCCGCCGGCCCGCTGCTGGCGCTGTGGATCGTCGCGCAGGTCCGGCTGGTCGGGCGGCGGAGCCCGGCGGGGGTGGCGCTGGCGGCGCTGCGGGCGGCGGCGGCCGGACTGGGCGTCCTGGCCGCGGCGGCCGTCCTGGTCGGACCGTTCATCGCCCGGACCGCCGCCGAGTTCGGCAGCCCGCTCGGCCCCCGGCAGGTGACCGACTCGATCCCGACGCAGCGGCACGACCCGGCGGCGATCGTTGTCAACGCGGCCCGGATCGCGCACACGGCACTGGACACGCCGCTCGCCCCGCTGCGCCGCGCCACCGCGGACGGTGTGGTCGCACTGGCCCGCGCGCTGCACGTCGACCCGCAGGACCCGCGGATCACGTTCCCCCACACCACGTTTCCCGTGCCGGCCTGGTACCCGGACGAGGACAAGGCGGCCTTCCCGGTCACCGGCGTGCTCGCGATCGTGGCGGCCGCGCTGGCGCTGAGCCGGCCGGGGCTGCTCAGCGACCGCGTCCGGCGGCTGCGCGGGTACGCCGGGGCGGTCGTGCTGTCGGCGCTGCTCTACCCCGCGACCGTGAAGTGGCAGCCGTGGGGCAACCGGCTGCTGCTGTACGCGCTGGTGCTGGCCGCCCCGCTCGCCGGCCTCTGGCTGGACCGCCTGCTGCGCACCCGCCTGCCCGCCGTCGCCGCCGCCGCGGTGCTGGCGGTGAGCCTCGTCGCCGGCGTGCTCGCCGTCGGGTACGGGTATCCGCGCCGGCTGGTCGGGCGCGGGTCCGTGCTGACGACGCGGGAGTGGGAGCTGCGCTTCCTGCGCCGGCCACAGTGGGCAGGCGACTACCGGTGGGCGGCGGGGCAGGTGGCGGGCGCGCACCGGGTGGGCATGGTGTTGCGCAACGACGACTGGGAGTACCCGTGGTGGGTGCTGTTGCGCCGCGACTCGCCGGCCGGCGGCCCCGAGCTGGTCGAGCTGCGCTCGGTGATCCCGGGGCACCCGCCCGCCGATATGTCCACCGTGGACGCCGTCGTCTGCACCGCGGCGCGGTCTGGCTGCGCCCGGTCCGTCCCGTCGGGCTGGCGCTTGACGACCCACGGCTCGGTGACCGTGGCACTCCCACCCGCCCCCTGACACCCATGACGACGCGGGTGGGAGATCTGCTCAGAAAGGCGGCGTGTCGTACCAAGGTCTCGCCCCGGAGCTGCCCGGGTGGTCGGGGTCGAGTGGTCGGGTGGTCGGGTGCAACCTACTCGCAACCGGCATCGCCCGTTGCCGCACCCGTGGTCGTCCAGAGTTTCCCTTGGCGGCTCACGATCGGCACCGCCGTCTGACCGTCGCCGCCCCCAAGCGCCGGGCGCCCTCCCCATGCGGGGCGCCCGGCGCTTACCCCCGAGCCCGGCCGCTACCTCGTCCGCCCGGACGGCCACGTCGCGTACCGCGGCGCCGGCACCGACCTGACCGGCCTGCGTGTGTACCTGTCCCGCTGGCTCCGCCCGCCCCGGTAGCGCGCGCCGGCCCCCGGCGGGCGGGCGGGACGGTGAGAATGGGGCCGTGGTGACCGTTGAAGAAATCCGCGACCTGGCCCGGGGCCTGCCCCGCAGCAGCGAACACATCATCCGCGACCGGCTGAAGTTCCGCGTCGGGCGGATCGTCTACCTGGCCTTCTCCCGGGACGAGACGACCATGGGCTTCGGCTTCCCGAAGGAGGAGCGGGCCGCGCTGGTCGCCGCCGAGCCGCACAAGTTCTTCCTGCCCGGCCCGGTCGACATGCGGTACCACTGGGTGGAGGCGTGGCTGGCCGCCCTGGCGCCGGACGAGGCCCGTGAGCTGGTCATCGACGCCTGGCGGATGTGCGTGCCGAAGAAGGTCTCGGCCGCCTACTCCGGTCGCTGACTGTCCTCGATGGGCCCGCGCTGGCAGGATGTCCGGGACAGCCGTGCGGTTGGCGAAGGAGCGGGCGGATGAACCGGCCGGAGTGGGCGCCAGACGACATCGACCGCGAGCAGCTCAAACGGTCCACTGTGCACTTCGGGGTGGGGCGCGAGCCGTGACCGGCGCGGGCGGGGCGGCGGCGGGGCTGGACGGGTTCGCGAGGGCCTGGGCGGCGGCGGTCGTCGGCACGAGCTACGTGTCGATGAGCCGGGCCGAGGTCGAGGCGCGGCTGCGCGGCTTCGCCGACCGGCTGGCCGGCGCGCTGGCCGCCGAGCCGTTCACCGGCACGCCCGGGTACCGGGTCGGCGCGGACCTCGTCACGCTGGGCTTCGCGGCGCCCGAGTCGCTCGCCCGTACCGTGACCGTCGTCAACGCCCGGCTGCTCGGCGACCTCGCCGCCGAGGCCACCGCGGCACCGGACCGGCTCCGGCCCGGCGCCGCGGCCGCGCAGATCCCGGCCGGCAAGAACGGCGGCAAGATCCCGGGCAGCGGGGCCCCGGGCGGCAGGGCATCCAGCGGCAAGGCCGAGGTTCTGGGCGCGGGGCAGCGGCTGGAGCGGCTGTTACAGGCCCTGGTCACCGGTGCCGCGCGGGCCATGCGCGACCGCACCCTCACCGAGCAGGAGGCGATCCGCCGCGCCGCGTTCGCCGCCCGGCGCGACGCCGAGCGCCGGTTGCGCGAGAGCGAGGCCCGGCTGCGCCACGCCGCGCTGCACGACCGCCTCACCGGCCTGCCCAACCGGGCCATGTTCACCCACCGGCTGGAGCGGGCCATCGCCGCCGCCCGCCCCGGCGGCCGGCTCGGCGTCTGCCTCATCGGGCTGGACGGGTTCACCGCCGTCAACGACAGCCTCGGGTACCGGGTCGGCGACCGGCTCCTGCTCGCCGTCGCCCACCGGCTCGCCGCCGTGGCCGCCGACGCCGGCCACCTGTTCGCCCGGCTGCACGGGGACGAGTTCGCCGTGCTCGTCCAGCGCACCGCGTGCACCGACGACGCCGTCAAGGTGGCCGACGCCGTGCTCAGCGCGCTGGCCGCGCCGGTGGCCGTCGGCGACCACCGGCTGCCCGTCGCGGCCAGCATCGGCGTCGTCGAACGCCCCACCGCCGGCGCCGACGCCACCGACACGATGCGCGCCGCCGACATCACCCTGCGCTGGGCCAAGGCCGACGGCGGCGGCCGTTGGACCCTCTTCGACCCCGAGCGCAGCGCCCGCGACGTCGCCCGGTACCAGCTCTCCGCCGAACTGCCCGGCGCGCTGGACCGGGACGAGTTCGTCCTGGACTACCAGCCGCTCGTGGACCTGGGCGACGGCGCGCCGCGCGGCGTGGAGGCGCTCGCCCGGTGGCGCCACCCCCGCCTCGGCACCCTGTCGCCGGCGTCGTTCATCGAACTGGCCGAGGACACCGGGCTGATCGTCCCGCTCGGCCTGCGCCTGCTGCACCGCGCCTGCCGCCAGGCCGTCCGCTGGCACCGCGCCGCAGCCCGGCCCCCGTTCGTCAGCGTCAACCTGGCCGTGCGCCAACTGCGCCACCCCGGCCTGGTCGCCGACGTCGCCGAGGTGCTGGACCGCACCGGCCTCGCCCCGCACCGGCTCCAGCTCGAACTCACCGAGTCGGCCGTGGTCGGTACCGCCGACGGCGCCGTCGCCACCCTGCACGGCCTGGCGGACCTCGGGGTCCGGCTGGCCATCGACGACTTCGGCACCGGCTACGCCAACCTCGCCTACCTGCGCCACCTGCCGGTCCACGCGCTCAAGCTGGATCGGGCGTTCACCGCCGGCCTGGGCGGCGGCCCCGCCGCCGACCCGGCGGACGAGACCCTGCTGGAGATCCTGGTCAAGCTCGGCCACGCGCTGCACCTCGAGGTCACCGCCGAGGGCATCGAGACGTCCGCCCAGGCCAGCCGCATCGCGGCGCTCGGCTGCGACCTCGGGCAGGGCTGGCACTTCGGCCGCCCCACCCGCCCGGGCACCATCACCCGCCGCCTCACCGCCTGACGGCGGCGCCCGGTCAGGACCCGGCGGACCAGCCCAGCGTGCCGGCGCCGTCGGGCACCTGGGCGGCGCCGGTGACGACCCGGTCGACGAGGCCGTACCCGACGGCCTCCGCCGCCGTGAACCAGCGGTCGCGGTCGAAGTCCTGCTCGATCTGGGTCGGGGTCTGCCCGGTGTGCCAGGCGATCAGGTCGCGCAGCAGGCCCTTGGTCCGGCTCATCTGCGCGGCCTGGATGGCGATGTCGGCGACCGTGCCGCCGAAGCCGCCGTGCGGCTGGTGCATGACCACGCGGGCGTGCGGCAGGGCGTACCGCTTGCCGGGCGTGCCGGCGCAGAGCAGGAACTGGCCCATCGAGCCGGCCATGCCCATGGCCAGCGTGGACACGTCGTTGTCGATGAACTGGATGGTGTCGTAGATGGCCATCCCGGCGTAGACGGAGCCGCCGGGCGAGTTGATCCACAGGTTGATGTCCCGCTTCGGGTCCTCGGCCGCGAGCAGCAGCAACTGCGCGGTGATCCGGTTGGCCACCTCATCGGTGACCTCGCTGCCGAGGAAGATGATCCGTTCCCGCAACAGCCGGTCGTAGACGCTGTCGTCCAGGCCGCCCGCGCGCACCTCGTCCGCCATCGCACACCCCCTTCAAGGTCGTGCCCGCGACGCTAGGCGCCGCGCTGGCCCGCGATAAGGCTTGTTCGCCCTGAGCGTGTTCGCTCACGGCGGACCCGTGCCGGCCGGTGGAGCGCGAGGAGCCGCCGGGCCCTCGGCCCGGCGGCTCCTCTGCTGGTGCCGATCAGGGGATGGTGACGCCGTACACGCTCAGCGGCACCGTGACCGGCTGGAAGTAGGTCGTGCCACCGGTGGTGCAGTTGCCGCTGCCACCGGAGGTGAGGCCGACCGCCGCGCTGCCGGAGAACAGCGAGCCGCCGCTGTCGCCGGGCTCGGCGCAGACGTTGGTGCGGATCAGGCCGGAGACCCGGCCCTCGGCGTAGGTCACGGTGGCGTTGACGGCGGTCACCGTGCCGCTGCGTACGCCGGTGGTGCTGCCGCTGCGGCGTACGCTCATGCCCACGTACGCGGTCGCGACCGACGAGATCGTCTGGCTGCCGCTGTACAGGTACACGGCGCTCGGGTGGGCGATGCTCGTGTTGGTGTACCGGACGATGCCGTAGTCGCTGCCCGGGAAGTTCGTGCCGGCCCGGGTGCCGATGGTGGTGGAGCCGTCGCTCCAGGTCGAGCCGATGTTGGTGCAGTGCCCGGCGGTCAGGAAGTAGTACGTGCTGCCGCTGTGCACGTTGAAGCCGAGCGAGCAGCGGGCGTTGCTGGTGTAGATGGCCTGGCCGCCGGCGATGCGGGTGCCGATCGCGCCGGCCACCCTCTCCAGGCGTGCCGCGTCGCCGGCGCGGGCCACCGCCGCCGTGATCAGGGCGAGCTTGGCGCCGGTGACGGTGCTGTCGACGCTGACCACGACCTGGTTGCCGACCGGGTCGGTGGCCCAGGCGGTGCCCGGGATCCGCTCGAGGCGGTTCAGGTCGGCGGTCACCTGGTCGAGCCGGGCCGCGTTGTGCTTGACCAGGCGCGCGATGCCGCCGTTGGCCCGCACCGTGGTGGCGGCGGCCTCGTCGGTGACGGTGACGACCATGCGGCCGTCGCCGCCCAGGTACGCACCGGCGGAGTGGGCGCCGAGCCGGCTGGCGAGGGCGGCGGCGGTGTCCGCCCGGTCCGCGCGCAGCGGGGTCGGGGCCGCCTGCGCGTTGCCGGGTGCGAACGCCCAGCCGACCAGCACGGGCGCCACGAGGGCGATCGCGACGCGGCGGATGGTGGTTCTGGTGGATCTCACTGTGCCTCCCGGGGGTGAGGAGAGCTGGTATGACGCCGGAATGCTGCCAATGGCCACTGTGGGCGCATCGGGTCGAACCGGCGGATCTACGCCGGTTAGCGTCCAGACAACCCGAATCCTGCCATCGACGAATGGAAATCCACAAGCACTAACATCGTCGTAGGTAGCCGGCGTTATGACCGTCAGCCGGCCAGCCGCACCTCATCGACCGCGCCGTCCGGCCACACCACGCGGACCAGGTCCGGGTCGGCGAGCACCGCCGGCAGTTCGGTCGGCGCCGGGGCGCCGGTGAGCACCACGGCCGCCGCGTACACCTCGCCGAACGCCACCGGACCGCCGGTGTGCACGTACGGGATGGCGGAGTACGGGCCGTAGGCGTTGCCGCCCTCGCCGTGCAGAACCCCGGCGGCGCCCAGGCCGCGCAGGCCCACCACGGCGGAGGTGAGCCCGCCCGCACCGGCGGCGCGGGCCTCGCCGGGGCGGACCCGGGCGCGCGGGGGAGCGGCGCCGGCGACCGGGTACCCGCCGACCCGCAGCGTCCACGGGCCGGGCGCGGTGGTCCGCTCGTCGGCCGGGTCGACCCGGACCAGCCGCACCTCCAGGGCGCCGCGCAGCACCGATGCGGTGCGCACCACCGGACCGAGCAGCGGGCCGCCTTCGACCGGCCAGTGTGCTCGGTGCCGCGACACGGCCACCCGGCCGGCGATGCCCAGCGGTACCAGGGGTCGCCGGTGCGAGGCCGCACCCGCCTCGTCCACCAGCGCCACGTGGTTGTCCAGCGGCGAGTGTCGGGCCGCCGCGCCGTACTCGGGGCCGGTGTGCGTCGCGTAGGCGTGCCGGGAGTACCCGGGATCGTCCGGGACCGGCGGGGCGTCCGCGGCGTGGTCGGTGCCGTGGTTGACCACCCGGATCACGCCGTCGGCCCGGGTGCCCGAGACCAGCCAGCCCGGCCGGCGGAGGGTGACGGCCACGTCCCGCTCCTCGACGGCGAGCGGCTCCTCCACATCCGTCCACACCGGATGGTCCGGCGGCAGGACCAGTCCGGCGAACGCCTTGCTCGACCAGTACGGCGAGCCGGCGCCCGAGTACGCCTGCCGGATCGGCTCGAACGCCCCGTACCAGCCGACCGGCTGGGCGGGGCCGGCGCCCGCGTCCCAGAAGTGCCGCAGCGTGCCGCTGGCGAGGCGGCGGATGCGGCCGGGCGGGATGAGGGTGGCGTCGAAGACCGCGCCGGCCCACAGCGGCGCCAGGGCGGCGTACCGGTAGGTCAGCGAGCGCCCCTGGTGCAGCGGCGGGCCGTCCGGGGCGAACAGGTGCTGCGCGGTATGCAGGTACCGGCCGAGCCGGTCCCGGTACCGGGCGGTGAGCGGGGGCTCCGCGTCGGCGCCCGCGACCCGGCAGAACCACAGCGGGTAGAAGTTCAGCGCCCAGCCCGCGTACCAGTCGATGTTGCGCGCCGCGCCCGCCTCGAAGCCGTCGGTGTACCAGCCGTCGCCCAGGTACCACCGCTCGGTCAGCGCGACCGTCCGCTCGATGTCCTCGGCGGACCACGGGCCGCCCACCGAGCGCAGGAACGCCTCCACCACGGCCTGGAACCACCCGCCCGGGCGCTCCGGGTGGGGCTGGCCCACGACCTCGGCCAGCCAGCCGACGATCCGCTCGCGGACCGGGTCGGCCAGGGCGTCCCACAGCACGGCGCGGGACTCGTGCAGGGCCAGCGCGATCGCCGCCGCCTCCACCCTGGCCTGGCTCACCTCGGTCAGCCGGGGCCAGCGCTCCGCGGAGCCCGGGTCGGTGCCGGTGGCCAGACCGGTGGCGTACCACTCGGCCAGGGCCCCGTCGGCCTCCGTCGCGCCAGCGCCGGCCAGCCGGAACCCGGCGGCCAGGAAGGTGCGGGCGAAGCCCGCCAGCCCGTCGCTGCGCCGGCCGGCGCTGCCCAGCGGGCCGGGCGGGTGGATGAACGCGTGCCCCGGGGTGGCGTGCGTGCGGACCGCCGCCAGGGTGGCGTCCAGCGCCGCCGTCCAGTGCGCCCGGGTCCATCCGGTGTACGGGGACAGCTGCCGATCCTCGACCTGGCCGTGCACGCGTCGCATCCCTCCCCGCCGGCCATTCAACCGCACCGGGAAGGGATCTTGGCAAATCCCCCCCGGGTGGGGGCGGGACGGGTGGGGCGGGACGGGTGGGGACGCCCTGAATGGTGCGTGGTCAGGCGCCCGGCCCGCCGGCCGCGAGCGCCGGCAGCTTCGCGGCCGCCGGCTCCCGCGCGGGCGCGGGCAGCGGTTCCGGCGCGGGCGCCGGCAGCTTCGCGGCGACCGGCTCCGGCAGTGCCTCGGCCCCGGGTGGCCCGGGTGCCGGCAGTGCTTGGGGGCCGGGTGCCGGCAGTGTCTCGCGTGCCGGTGCCGGCAGTGCCTCGGGTGCCGGTGCCGGCAGTGCCTCCGGCGCGGCCGGCGCGTCGAACAGGCGCAGTTCGCGGGCGGCGGTCAGCGCCGCGGCCCGGCTGTGCACGCCGAGCTTGCGGAACAGGTTCGCCTGGAGGTTCTCGACCGTGCGCACCGAGATGCCGAGCATCCGCGCCGTCTGCTTCATCGACCGGCCCCGGTCCACCAGCACGAGGATCTCCCGTTCCCGGGGGGTGAGCGCCAGTTGGTGCCAGTCGCCGGGCCGGTGCGCCGGGCCAGCGAGGGAGCGCAGGTAGCGCAGGTCCACCGTGAGGTAGCCCTGCCCGGCGGCCTGCACGGCGGCCATCAGCAGCCCGTCCAGCCGCGCCGCCGGCACCAGCGCCGCGCCGGCCACCAGGGCGTCCATCACCTGCCGGTAGCTGGGCTGCGCCGAGCTGACCACGACCAGCCCGCCGCGGTGCTCCTCGGCCGTGCCCCAGTCCGCCGGCCCCGGCTCGACCAGGACCACCACCGTCCGCTCGTCCGGCCGCTGGACCGGGTGGATCCGGTGCGCCGCCAGCAGCCGGCCGACCCGCTCCGCCACCGGGCCGCGCCGGCCGCGGATGACCGCCTGCTCGACCGGTAGCCGCGGCCGGGCCGCCGCCTCGTCCCGGGTCACCGACTCGACCGGGGCCGGTCGGGCCGCGCCGGCCGCCGCGGGCGAGGCGTCGCGGACCCCCAGCTTGGCGAAGATCTGCCGCCTGTGGTGCTCCACGGTGTGCTGGCTGATGCCGAGCATCCGGGCGATCTGCGCCACCACGAAGCCGGCCGTGATCAGGTACAGCACCTCCAACTCGCGGGCGGTCAACGCCGGGCCGGCCGAGTGGGACCGAGCGGCCTCGATCGGCAGCACCGGCGCCCGGATCGCGGCGATCAGCGGACCCCAGCCGTCCGCGTACTGGACCAGCGCGCTGACCCCGGACTCGTAGGCGTGGACCAGGTGCGCCGCGGGGAGCCCGCTGTGCAGGCCGATGATCCGGACCGGGCGGCCGGCCGGGCGCGGCAGCGCGACGAGCCGGTCGATGTCCCAGCGCGGCGCGTCCGCCTCGTAGACGATGATGGCGGGCCGGCGCAGTTCGCCGAGCCGGACCAGTTCCACGCCGGTCGCCACGGTGCCGACCAGCTCCAGGCCGGGCTGCTGGCGCAGCTGCACGGCCAACATGTCGCGGAACATCCGGTTGCGGTGCTGGACGGCGATGCCGCGGGCGATCGTGGGTGTCATGCCGCTGTCCTTTGCCGGTGTCGGTGGTCCCTTCGGTGGTCCCTGCCAGGTACCGCTCAGCCGAACGTCGGCTGGCGAGCCGGAGGGGTGTACCAGTCCCGGGCAATCGCTAAACGTCGACGTTTGGACAATTGTCACCCACCATTCGGGCGGCGATGGCGAACCCGAAAAAGTCAGGCACGTCAGTGGACCAGGTTCACCAGCAAATTGATCGTCGCGGCGATGATGACGGCGCCGAACAGATAGGACATCCACGCGTGGCGGAGCACGGCGGCGCGCATCTGCCCGTCGGTGATCTCCGGGTCGGAGACCTGGAAGGTCATGCCCACCGTGAATGCCACGTAGGCGAAGTCCCGGTACCGCGGCGGCTCCCGCTGGTGGAAATTGATCCCGCCGTCCGGCCCGGTGTAATAGATCCGCGCGTACCGGGCGGTGTGCAGCGTGTGCACCACCGTCCAGGAGAGCAGCACGCTCACCAGTTCGAGCCCCAGTTGGGCCACCCGGCCCAGGCCCGCCGCGCTCCCGCCGCGCACCACCCCCACGATGCCGAGCAGGCTGGCCAGGCAGGTGCCGAGCAGCAGGGCGTCGCGCAGCGGGCGCCCGGGATCCTCGTACGCGGCCAGCCGGGCCGTCTCGCCGGCGTCGCTCGGCCACATCACCCGCCAGGCGGTGACGAGGTAGCACAGGGCGCCCACGTCCCAGCCGATCAGGGCGCCCAGCAGGGGCGTGGTGAGCGCGCCCGCCACCACGCCCGTGACGAGGCCGACCCCCGCGACGGCGGCCAACTGGAGTCCGGAGGAGGTGGGGCTGGCGAGCCGCACGGTCAGGGCCCGCCGGTCGCCGTCGCCGTGGGCGGCGCCGGCAGCGGCCGGGGCGCGAGCCGGCCGGGCGGGCCGGTTCTCCAGGTACGGCCCGGCCGGCGTCCGCGGTGAGGTCCGTTGCTGCGCAAGCCGCGTGGTTACCCGGGCGCTCCAGGTTCACGCGTCCCGGCGGGGCCGCGTTAGCGCAGGTGGCGATGCTGGACCGGGGGTCGATGCGCCCCACCGGATGAGGCGAGACCCGCTCGCGTTACGACACGGCAACATGGGTGGGGCGTTCGTTGACATCCGGCCCTGTGGGTCGCAGTGTGTCCCTGCTTGTCCGTGCTGTCAAAGCTGACAACCATGTCAGCCCGAGGGGGAACCATGCGCTTCACGCGTCGGGCCGCGATCGCCGCCGTCGGCGTCGCGGCGCTGCTGTCCGCGGCCGCCTGTGGCGGCGGCGACGGTGGCGGCAGCAGCACCAAGGACGTCGAGGTGTTCACCTGGTGGGCCGACGGCGGCGAGAAGGCCGGCCTGGACGGCCTCGTCGCCCAGTTCGGCACCGCCTGCGCCGACTACACGTTCGTCAACGGCGCCGTCGCCGGCGGCGCCGGCGCCAACGCCAAGCAGGTGCTCGCGTCCCGCCTGCAGCAGAACGACCCGCCGGACACCTTCCAGGCGCACGCGGGCGCCGAACTCTCCGACTACATCAAGGCCGGCCAGGTCGAGGACCTCAGCGCCCAGTACGGGGAGTGGGGCCTGAACAACGCCTTCCCGAAGGGCCTGATCGACAACCTGACCGTCGACGGCAAGATCTACTCGGTGCCGGCGAACATCCACCGGGCCAACGTGCTGTGGTCCAACAAGACGGTGCTGACCCAGGCCGGCATCACCAAGGACCCCGCCTCCCTGGCCGAGTTCTTCACCACGCTGGACGCCCTGAAGGCCAAGGGCGTGGCCACCCCGCTGGCGCTCGGCAAGGACTGGACCCAGCTGATGCTGCTGGAGACGGTGCTCATCAGCGACCTCGGCCCGGACAAGTTCACCGGGTTGTGGAACGGCAGCACCGACTGGGCCGGCGCCGACGTCACCAAGGCCATCGACGACTTCACGAAGCTGCTCGGGTACACCAACAAGGACCGGGACAGCCTCGACTGGACCGACGCCGAGAAGCTGGTCATGGATGGCAAGGCCGCATACCAGTTGATGGGTGACTGGGAGGCCGCCGACCTGGACACCAAGGGCTTCAAGGACTACGGCTACGCGGTGTTCCCCGGCAACGGCGACACCTTCCAGTGGCTGGCCGACTCGTTCGTGCTGCCGAAGAACGCCAAGAACCCGGACGGCACCAAGTGCTGGCTGAAGACCGTCGGCAGCGCCGAGGGGCAGAAGGCGTTCAACACCAAGAAGGGCTCCATCCCGGCCCGCACCGACGCCAACCCCGGCGACTACCCGCAGTACCAGCAGACCGCCATCGCGGACTGGAAGACCGCCCAGCAGGTGCCCTCCTGCGCCCACGGCTCGGCCTGCTCGCAGGGCTTCCAGGGCGCGGCCAACTCGGCCCTCGGCAAGTTCTCCAGCGACCTGGACACCGCGGCGCTGCAGAAGGCGCTCGCCACGGCGGCGTCCCAGTTCGCCAAGACGAACTGACACCGGCGCGCGGCGGGCCGGCCGCCCCGGCCCGCCGCGCACCGGCCGGCAAGCGAGGGGTTTATGGGTAAGCGCATCAAGAGGTGGGGACCGGGGCTCCTGCTGATCTCCCCGTCCCTGGTCGTGCTGGCGGTGTTCGTCTACGGGCTGATCGCCTGGACCGTCAAGGTCTCGATGTCGGACGAGCACGACGCGCTCGGCTCCAAGGGCTTCGTCGGGCTGAAGAACTACACCGACCTGTTCACCAACGACATCAACGACCGGTTCACCCACTCGCTGAAGAACCTGTTGATCTTCACCGTGGTGTTCGTCGTCGGCACCATGGTGCTGGGCCTGCTCTGGGCGTTCCTGCTGGACCGGGGCGTCCGGGCGGAGGGCGTCTTCCGCACCGTCTACCTGTTCCCGATGGCCGTCTCGTTCGTCGCCTCCGGCGTGGTCTGGCGCTGGCTGATGAACTCCAACACCGGCGACGACGCCGGCGGGCTCAACTGGATCTTCGGTGAGCTGCACCTCGGGTTCCTCCAGAACTCCTGGTGGACCAATCCCGACTGGGGCATGGCCGCGATGGCGATGCCGGCCATCTGGCAGCTCTCCGGCTACGTGATGGCGCTGTTCCTCGCCGGGTTCCGGGGCATACCGCAGGAGCTGCGCGAGGCGGCCGTCATGGACGGCACCAGCACCTTCCAGCTCTACCGGCACGTCATCTTCCCGCAGCTCACCCCGGTGGCGCTGTCCGCGCTGATCATCGTCGGGCACATGTCGATGAAGATGTTCGACCTGATCATGTCGGTCTCCGGCGCCCAGTGGCTGACCGAGGTGCCCGCCGTCTACGTCTGGCAGGCCCTGCTCACCAGCGACTACGCCAAGGCCGCCGCGATCGCGGTGCTCCTGCTGCTGTTCGTCGCGGTGCTGATCGTCCCCTACCTCGTCCACACGACCAGGGCGGAGCGGCGCTCGTGACCACCACAACCACCCCGGCCCCGCCGGCCACCCCGACCCCGGCGGCACCCCGCCGGCCCCGCCGGGACATCACCCCGGCCTCGGTCACCGGCCGCGCCGTCAGGTACGCGCTGCTGCTGTTCTTCCTGATCGTCGTGCTGATGCCGGCCTACGTGCTGCTGGTGACCAGCTTCAAGTCCGGCTCCGAGATCGGCGTCACCGGGCAGTGGAACCTGCCGCAGCGGTGGACCACGGCGTCCTGGGTGAAGGCGTGGGACGCCCTCGGCCCGTCCTTCGTGCGCACCTTCCAGCTCGCCGTCCCGGTCGCGCTGATCTCCTCGTTCATCGGCGCCGCCAACGGCTTCGTGCTCTCCCGCTGGCGCTTCCCGGGCGCCGACGCGGTGTTCACGCTGATCCTGTTCGGCATGTTCATCCCGTACCAGGCGGTCATGATCCCGCTGCGCGAGATCGTCACCACGATCGGGGTCCCGCCGGGCATCCCGACCCTGACCCTGGTGCACGTCATCTACGGGATCCCGATCTGCACCCTGATCTTCCGCAACTACTACGCGACCACGGTCCCCGAGGAGATCATCGAGGCGGGCCGGGTGGACGGCGCCGGCCTGCTGCGCACCTTCGCCTGGATCATCCTGCCGGTCTCCATGCCCGGCTTCGTGGTCACCGTGATCTGGCAGTTCACCTCGGCCTGGAACGACTACCTGTTCGCGATCTTCCTCTCCAACACCCGCAACGGCCCGATCACGATCGCCCTCAACGCGCTGGCCGGCGCCCAGTCGCCGGACTACGCGGCGTCGATGGCCGGCGCCCTCATCACGTCCCTGCCCACCCTGTTCGTGTACGTGGTGCTGGGCCGGTGGTTCATCGGCGGCCTCATGGCCGGCTCCGTAAAGTCCTGACCCTCGCGATCCCGGGGCGCCGCGGGCGGAAGACCTTGGTACCGACCCGGTCAGAAAGGCGGCGTGCGAGGAGGCGTAGGTGTCAGGCGACGTCGAGGAGGTCGACGACGAAGACCAGGGTCTCGCCGGGGGCGATGACGCCACCGGCGCCGCGGTCGCCGTAGCCGAGGTGGGGCGGGATGGTGAGCTTGCGGCGGCCGCCCACCTTCATGCCCTGCACGCCGCGGTCCCAACCGGTGATCACCTGGCCCCGGCCGAGGGCGAAGCTGAGCGGCTCGCCGCGGTCCCAGGAGGCGTCGAACTGGCGGCCGGTGGAGTGGGAGACGCCGACGTAGTGGACCGTGGCGGTCTGGCCCGGCTCGGCGGTGGCGCCGTCGCCGACCGTGAGGTCCTCCACGACCAGATCGGCGGGCGGGGCGCCCTCGACGGTGACTTCGGGCTTCGGCATGATCCGGGTCTCCCTACGGTAGGACGGAACGGTAGACGTCGAGGGTGCGCTCGGCGATCGAGGACCAGGAGAAGTGTTCCACGGCCCGGCGCCGCCCGGCGGCACCCATCAGGGTCGCGCGGCCGGGGTCACCCGCGAGGGCGGTGAGGGCGGCGGCGAGGTCCGCGACGAAGCGGTCCGGGTCCAGCGGGGTGCCGGTGCCGTCGGTGGCCTGGTCGAGGGGGACCAGCAGCCCCGTCTCGCCGTCGGCGACCACCTCGGGGATGCCGCCGGTGGCGGTGGCGACGACGGCGGTCTCGCAGGCCATGGCCTCCAGGTTGACGATGCCCATCGGCTCGTAGACGGAGGGGCAGGCGAACACGGTGGCGTGGGTGAGGATCTGGATGACCTCGCGCTTGGGCAGCATCTCCCGGATCCAGACCACGCCGTCCCGGGTGGCGGCCAGGGCCGCCGCCAGGCCCGCCACCTCGGCGCCGATCTCGGCCGTGTCGGGGGCGCCGGCGAGCAGGATCAGCTGCACGTCGTCCGGGAGCGAGGCGGCGGCGCGGAGCAGGTACGGCAGGCCCTTCTGGCGGGTGACGCGCCCGACGAAGACCACGCTGGGGCGGTGCGGGTCCATCCCGATGCGCTCGACCACGTCGGTGGCCGGGTCCGGGGCGTACTGGCTGGTGTCGATGCCGTTGGGCACCACCCGGACCTGGGACGGCGACACGGCCGGGTAGGCGGTGAGCACGTCCCGCCGCATGCCCTCGGAGACGGCGATGACCGCGTCGGCGGCCTCGATGGCGGTGCGCTCGGCCCAGGAGGACAGTGCATACCCGCCGCCCAACTGCTCGGCCTTCCACGGGCGCAGCGGCTCCAGGCTGTGCGTGGTGACCACGTGCGGAACCCCGTGCAGCAGCTTCGTCACGTGCCCGGCGAGGTTGGCGTACCAGGTGTGCGAGTGGACCAGGTCGGTGCCGGCCGCGCCGGCGGCCATCTCGAGGTCGACGCCCATGGTGCGCAGGGCGGCGTTGGCGCCGGCCAGCCCGGCGGGATCGGCGTACCCGGTGACGCCGGGCTGGTCGCGGGGCGGGCCGAAGCAGTGCACCCGCACGTCGGCGAGGCGGCGCAGATCCCGCGCGAGGTACTCGACGTGCACCCCGGCGCCGCCGTACACCTCCGGCGGGTACTCCCGGGTCAGCAGGTCGACGCGCAGGGGGCGATTCTCCACGAGCAGCACCCTAGTGCCGGGCCGTTCGGCTGGTGCAACACGGTGGCCTTGGTTAACGTCTGGGCATGGCAAAGGTCCTCGCAATCGTGCTGGCGGGCGGTGAGGGCAAGCGCCTGATGCCGCTGACGGCGGACCGCGCGAAGCCGGCCGTGCCGTTCGGCGGCATCTACCGGCTGGTCGACTTCGTGCTGTCCAATCTGGCCAACGCGGGGTTCCTGAAGATGGTGGTGCTGACCCAGTACAAGTCGCACTCGCTGGACCTGCACATCACCAAGACCTGGCGGATGTCGACGCTGCTGGGCAACTACGTGACCCCGGTGCCGGCGCAGCAGCGGCTCGGCCCGCGCTGGTTCGCCGGCTCCGCGGACGCGATCCACCAGAGCATGAACCTGATCAATGACGCCCGCCCGGAGTACGTGATCGTCTTCGGCGCGGACCACATCTACCGGATGGACCCGGAGCAGATGATGGCCGACCACATCGCCTCGGGCGCGGCCGTGACGGTGGCCGCGATCCGGCAGCCGCTGTCGATGGCGGACCAGTTCGGCGTGATCGAGGTCGGCCCGGACGGGCGGCGGATCGTGGCGTTCCGGGAGAAGCCCACCGACGCCCCGGGCCTGCCGGACGCGCCGGACGAGATCTACGCGTCGATGGGCAACTACGTATTCACGGTCGACGCGCTCAGGGAGGCGGTGGACGTCGACGCCCGCAACGTGCACAGCAAGCACGACATGGGCGGCAACATCATCCCGATGCTGGTCGAGCGCGGCGAGGCGAACGTCTACGACTTCCGGGACAACGAGGTGCCGGGCAGCACCGAGCGGGACCGCGGCTACTGGCGGGACGTGGGGACGCTCGACTCGTTCTACGAGGCGCACATGGACCTGATCTCGATCCACCCGATGTTCAACCTGTACAACCACGAGTGGCCGATCCTGACCGGCAACATGCCGTGGCCGCCGGCGAAGTTCGTGCACGGTTGGCAGGAGCGGGTCGGCCGGGCGGTCGGCTCGATGATCTCCCCGGGTGTGGTCATCTCCGGCTCGCTGGTGGAGAACTCCATCGTCTCGCCGAACGTGCGGGTCAACTCGTGGGCGCACGTCTGCGGGTCGGTGCTGATGGATGGCGTGGACGTGGGCCGGCACGCGGTGATCCGCAACGCGATCATCGACAAGAACGTGGTCGTTCCCGAGGGCGCCGAGATCGGCGTGGACATCGAGAAGGATCGCACCCGGTACACCGTTTCCGCGGGCGGCGTGGTGGTCGTGGGCAAGGGCCAGGAGGTCTACGCGTAGCGGCGCGGGAGGCCCGCGCACCGCGGGCCCCACCGGTCCCGGCGATGACGTGCGGAATGGGTGCTCCGCCGCGCGGGAACGCCGCCGGCTGACTAACGTAGGGATCATGACGGGCCGGTTTCCCATCGAGAACGTGACCCCGCGCGTGGCCTGTGGGAGCCACCCCGCCAAGGCGGTGGTTGGCGAGTTGGTCCCCGTCACCGCCGTGGCCTACCGGGAGGGCCATGAGGCGCTCGGCTGCAACGTGGTCTGGCAGGGCCCGGGCGGGCGCAAGGACCGGTTCACCCGGATGTCGCCGGGAGAGGCGGGTACCGACCACTGGCACGCCACCATCCGCCCGGACGCCGCCGGCCGCTGGAGCTTCACCGTCGAGGCGTGGGGCGACCCGTACCTGACCTGGAAGGACGCGGTCGAGAAGAAGATCGCGGCGGGGCAGCAGGCGGAGGACCTGGCCAACGACCTCGAGATCGGCGCCCGGGTGCTGGACGTGGCGGCCGGGATCGTGCCGAAGAAGCACCGGGACCGGGTGCGGGAGGCCGCCGCCGCGCTGCGCGACGGGAGCCTGGCGCCGGCCGAGCGGGTGGCCGGCGCCCTGGCCGCGGCGGACCTGCTCTGGCGGTACCCGGTGCGGGAGTTGATCACAAGCACCGAGCCGTACCTGCTGTGGGTGGACCGGAAGAAGGCGCTGTTCTCCGCCTGGTACGAGTTCTTCCCACGTTCGGAGGGCGCGGTGCTCGCCGCCGACGGCCGGCCCGCCCGGTCGGGGACGTTCCGCACGGCGGCCGAGCGGCTCCCGGGCGTCGCCGCCATGGGCTTCGACGTGCTGTACCTGCCGCCGATCCACCCGATCGGGCGGGTCAACCGCAAGGGGAGGAACAACAGCGTCGTCGCCGGCCCGGACGACGTGGGTTCGCCGTGGGCGATCGGCGCCGCCGAGGGCGGCCACGACGCGATCCACCCCGACCTGGGGACGCTGGCGGATTTCCGGTACTTCGTCGAGCGGGCCCGGTCGGTGGGGCTGGAGGTCGCCCTGGACCTGGCGTTGCAGGCCGCGCCGGACCACCCGTGGGTCGCCGGGCACCCGGAGTGGTTCACCACCCGGCCGGACGGCACCATCGCGTACGCGGAGAACCCGCCGAAGAAGTACCAGGACATCTACCCGCTGAACTTCGACAACGACCCGGAGGGGATCCGGGCGGAGATCCTGCGGATCGTGCTGCACTGGGTCGAGCAGGGCGTGCGGATCTTCCGGGTCGACAACCCGCACACCAAGCCGGTCGCGTTCTGGCAGTGGCTGATCTGGAAGGTCAAGCAGGCCGACCCGGACGTGCTCTTCCTGGCCGAGGCGTTCACCCGCCCGGCGATGATGCACGCGCTCGCCAGGATCGGCTTCAGCCAGTCCTACACGTACTTCACCTGGCGCACCGCCGCATGGGAGATGCGCCAGTACTGCGCGGAGCTGGTCGCCGCCGCCGACTACATGCGCCCCAACTTCTGGCCCAACACGCCTGACATCCTGCACGAGCGCCTTCAGCACGGCGGTCCGCCGATGTTCAAGATCAGGGCGGTACTGGCGAGCATGCTCTCGCCGTCCTGGGGCATGTACGCCGGGTATGAGCTGTTCGAGCACGTGGCCCGGCCCGGCGCCGAGGAGTACCTGGACAGCGAGAAGTACGAGCTGCGGCCCCGGGACTGGGCGGCGGCCGAGGCGGAGGGGCGGTCGCTGGCCGGGTTCGTCGGCCGGCTCAACGCGATCCGGGCGGCCAACCCCGCCCTGCACTGGCTGCGGAACCTGCGCTTCCACGACGTGGACAACGGCGCGCTGCTGGTCTTCTCCAAACGCGACCCGGAGACCGGCAACACCATCCTGGTGGTCTGCTCGTTCGCCGCGGCGGACGAGCAGTGGGGCAACGTGGTGCTCGACATGCCCGCCCTCGGCCTGGACTGGCACGAGCGCTTCGACGCGCGGGACGAGTTGAGCGGCGTGACCTACGACTGGGGCCAGTACAACGCGGTGCGGCTCGACCCGTACATCCAGCCGGCGCACATCTTCACCGTTCACCCGCACCGGGCCGGTGGGGCGCAGACCCGGGAGAACGCATGGACGAGCTGATCACCGGCGGCGTGCACGACCCGCACGCGATCCTCGGCGCCCACCCGGCGGGGAAGGGCACGGTCGTGCGCACCCTGCGCCGCGACGCCGCCGAGGTGTACCTGCTCGCCGGGGACGATCGGCACCCGATGACCCGGGTCCACCCGGAGGGCGTCTTCGAGGTCGTCCTGCCCGATGTCGTGCCGGAGGCGCTCGGGCCGTGGCGGGTCGAAGTGGACGGTGTCGCGCTCGACGACCCGTACCGGCACCTGCCCACGGTCGGCGAACTGGACCTGCACCTGATCGGCGAGGGCCGGCACGAGCGACTGTGGACGGTCCTCGGCGCGCACGCACGGGACGGCGGGGTGGCGTTCGCCGTGTGGGCGCCCAACGCGCGCGGCGTGCGGGTGGTCGGGGACTTCACCGGCTGGGACGCGCACACCGGCTGGCCCATGCGGTCGCTGGGCGGCAGCGGTGTCTGGGAGTTGTACGTGCCCGACGCGCGGGAGGGGCAGCGGTACAAGTTCCGGATCCTCGGCGGGGACGGGCACTGGCACGAGAAGGCCGACCCGCTCGCCCGGCACACCGAGATCCCGCCCGCCACCGCCTCGGTCGTCTACTCGTCGCGGTACGAGTGGAAGGACGCCGACTGGCTGCGCAAGCGGGCCGGTGCTCGCCCGCACACCGAGCCGATGAGCGTGTACGAGGTCCACCTCGGCTCGTGGCGGCCCGGCCTGTCCTACCGGGAACTCGCCGACCAGCTCACCACGTACGTGGTCGAGCTGGGCTTCACCCACGTCGAGTTCCTGCCCGTCATGGAGCACCCGTTCGGCGGCTCGTGGGGGTACCAGGTCACCGGGTACTACGCGCCGACCTCCCGGTTCGGCTCCCCGGACGATTTCCGTCACCTGGTGGACCGCCTACACCGGGCCGGGATCGGCGTCATCCTCGACTGGGTGCCCGCCCACTTCCCGAAGGACGAGTGGGCGCTGGCCCGCTTCGACGGGACCCCCCTGTACGAGCACGGGGACTGGCGCCGTGGTGAGCACCCGGACTGGGGCACGTTCATCTTCGACTTCGGCCGGCGGGAGGTGCGCAACTTCCTGGTGGCGAACGCGCTGTACTGGTGCGAGGAGTTCCACGCGGACGGCCTGCGCGTGGACGCCGTCGCCTCGATGCTGTACCTGGACTACTCCCGCAAGGCGGGGCAGTGGGCGCCGAACAGGTACGGCGGCCGGGAGAACCTGGAGGCCATCTCGTTCCTCCAGGAGATGAACGCGACCGTCTACAAGCACCACCCGGGCGTGGTGACCATCGCGGAGGAGTCCACCGCGTGGGGCGGGGTCACCCGCCCCACGTACCTGCAGGGCCTCGGTTTCGGGTTCAAGTGGAACATGGGCTGGATGCACGACTCCCTGCTCTACCTGAGCAAGGACCCGGTCCACCGCCAGTACCACCACCACCAGATGACCTTCTCCACGGTGTACGCGTGGAGCGAGAACTACGTGCTGCCGATCAGCCACGACGAGGTGGTGCACGGCAAGGGCTCGCTGACCGGCAAGATGCCCGGGGACACCTGGCGCCGCCTGGCCAACACCCGCGCGCTGCTGGCGTTCATGTGGTCCCACCCCGGCAAGCAGTTGCTGTTCATGGGCTGCGAACTCGCCGACGACCAGGAGTGGAGCGAGTCCCGCGGGCTCAACTGGAGCCTCCTGCACGACCCGGACCGGGCGGGCGTCCAGCGCCTGCTGGTCGACCTGAACCGGACCTACCGGGCCACCCCGGCCCTGTGGGCCCAGGACACCACGCCGGCCGGGTTCCGCTGGATCAACATGGACGACTCCGCGAACAACGTCCTGGCGTACCTGCGCCTCGCGCCGGACGGCTCGATGGTCGCCTGCGTGGTCAACTTCTCCGCGGTGCCGCACGAGGACTACCGCGTCGGCCTGCCTCGGCCCGGTGCCTGGGCGGAGATCCTGAACACCGACTCCACTCTGTACGGTGGCTCGGGGGTGGGCAACCTCGGCGAGGCGCGCGGCGAGAACGTGCCCTGGCACGGCCTGCCCGCCTCGGCCAGCCTCACCCTCCCGCCGCTCGGCGCCCTCTGGCTGCGCCCCGCGTAACCCGGCCGGTCCAGTCGCGGGTGGCGGCCGGGGCTGGTGGATGGCCCGGTGGCAGCCGACCCGCGACCGTGCGCGGGCGCCCAGCCGTTGACAATCGTCCCGCCTGGCTCGTACGGTCCCGCTAAACGCTTCGACGAAGCGTTTCGACTAAGCGCTTCGACGGCATCCACCTGCGAAGACGTTGGACGCGGAGAGGTGGTGGTGAGGGGGCATCGAACCCCCGCGGGCCACCCGTGCCACCCCGGCACGGGCGACCGCCGGCACAGGGCACCAGCGGCGCAGACACCACCAAGGGGAGGAAGAAACGTGTTCCGGTACAGGCGGGGCGCGGTGGTCATCGCGCTAGTGGCGGTGGCCGCGCTGGCGCTGGCCGCGTGCGGCGCGGACGCCGAGGACGGCGGCGGGGACGGCAAGACCCTGCGGCTGTGGCACTACGAGGGCGCCAACAGCGCGATGGGCACGGCCTGGAACGAGGCGATCAAGCAGTTCGAGGCGTCGCACCCGGGCGTGACGGTGCGGTTCGAGGAGAAGGGCTTCGAGCAGATCCGGCAGAACGCCGGCATGATCCTCAACTCGGACCAGGCGCCGGACATCATGGAGTACAACAAGGGGAACGCGACCGCGGGGCTGCTGTCCAAGCAGGGCCTGCTGACCGACCTCACCGGCGAGGCGACCAGGCGCGGCTGGGACAAGCTGATCGGCGCGGGGTTGCGGACCACGTCCACGTACGACCAGGACGGGATCATGGGGTCGGGCAACTGGTACGGCGTGCCGAACTACGGCGAGTACGTGATGGTCTATTACAACAAGGACCTGTTCGCCAAGCACAACCTCCGGGTGCCGACCACGCTGGCCGAGTTCACCGCGGCGATGGACACGTTCGTGGCGGCGAAGGTGACCCCGCTGTCGGTCGGCGGCGCGGAGTACCCGGCGCAGCAGATCCTCTACGAGCTGGCGCTGGCCCGGGCGGACCGGTCCTTCGTGGACGACTACCAGCTCTACAAGAGCCGGGTGGACTTCCACGGCCCGCAGCTCACGTACGCGGCGAACACGTTCGCGGACTGGGTGCGGAAGGGGTACATCGCCAAGAACTCGGCCGGCATCAAGGCCGAGGACATGGGGGTCGCGTTCGAGCAGGGCACGTTCCCGATCCTGATCTCCGGTAGCTGGTGGTACGGCCGGTTCGCCGCCGAGATCAAGAACTTCGAGTGGGGCACGTTCCTGTTCCCGGGCAACAGCCTGCACCCCGGCTCGGCGGGGAACCTTTGGGTGGTGCCCCAGCACGCCAGGAACAAGGAGCTGGCCTACGACTTCATCGACATCACGATGAAGAAGGAGATCCAGAACCTGCTCGGCAACTCGGGCGGCGTGCCGGTGGCGGCGGACCCGTCGGCGATCACGGACGCCAAGAGCCAGGAGCTGATCGAGAACTTCAATAAGATCAACTCCGCGGACGGGTTGGCGTTCTACCCGGACTGGCCGGCGCCCGGGTACTACGACGTGCTGGTCGCCGGCGTACAGCAGCTGATCAACGCCAGCAAGACCCCGGACCAGGTGCTGGACGAGATCGCCAAGCCGTACGTCGACAACCTGACCAGCCTGGGCAAGTGACCACCACGACCCGGCCGGCCCCGGCGGCCGCAGCGACCGATGGTGCGCGGGCGACCGCGCGCCGCCGGCCCCGCCGCGGCCGGGGGTACGCCGTGTTCCTGCTCCCCGGCGCGCTGCTCGCCCTCGCCGTCATCGTGGTGCCGCTGCTGATGAACGTCGGCACCAGCTTTACCCGGTGGTCCGGGGTGGGCGTGCCGGAGTGGATCGGGTGGGACAACTACCGGCGGCTGCTCGACGACGACAACTTCTGGGCGTCGTTCCGGAACATCCTGTTCCTCATCGTGGCGATGGCGGTCGTGCCCACGCTGCTCGGCCTGCTGCTGGCCGCGGTGCTGTACGACTTCGTGGCCACGCGGTTCGGCGCCCGCACCGCCAGCCTGTTCCGGTCCGGGTTCTACCTGCCGCAGGTGCTCCCGGTGGCGGTGACCGGCATCGTCTGGGGCTGGATCCTGCACCCCGGCTACGGCGCGCTCAACGCGCTGCTGGAGAGGGCGGGGCTCGCCCCGCTGGCCCGCAACTGGCTCGGCGACCCGCGGTACGCGCTGTACAGCGTGATGGGCGTGCTGATCTGGTTCCAGGTCGGGTACCCGGTGGTGATGTTCATGGCCGGGCTGCAACGCGTGGACCCGGAACTGTACGAGGCCGCCGACCTGGACGGCGCGAACCGGCGGCAGAAGTTCGCCCGCATCGCCGTGCACGTCATCCGGCCCGAGATCTACGTGGTGCTGGTGACCACCACCATCGCCGCGCTCAAGGTGTTCGCGCAGATCTTCGTGCTGACCCGGGGCGGCCCGGGCAACGCCACGCTGGTCCCGTCGTACTTCGCCTACCGGAACTTCTTCGAGCGGGCGCAGGTCGGCTACGGCGCGGCGATCTCCACCGTGCTGGCGCTCATCATCGTCCTGCTCAGCGTCGTGTTCCTGCGGTTGCAGGCCCGGGGTGAGGACGCGTGAGCTGGGCGCGCCGGTTCAACGGGTACGCGGTGCTGGGCGTGCTGACCGTCGCGGTGCTGCTCGTGCTGGCCCCGTTCCTGGCGGTGGTCGTCAACGCGGTCAAGACGCCGGGCGACTACGCCGCGCACGGCCCGCTGTCCTGGCCGCACGGGCTGAGCCTCGCCGGCATCGTGGACTTCTGGTTCCGGGTCGACTTCGGCGAGAAGCTGTGGAACAGCTTCCTGATCATCGGCTCGGTGGCGGTCCTCGGGGTGGCCGTGTCGGTGCTCAACGCGTACGCGCTCGGCATCGGCCGGCTGCGCGGCCGCACCGCGTTCCTGGTCTTCTTCCTGCTGGCGAACCTGCTCCCGCAGGAGGCGCTGGCCTACCCGCTGTACTACCTGTCGAAGGAGGTGGGCCTCTACAACGGCCGCCTGGTCCTGGTCATCATCTTCACCGCGATCCAGAGCGCGTTCGGCACGTACCTGCTCTCCTCGGTGTACGCGTCGTTCCCGCGCGAACTGCTGGAGGCGGCCGAGCTGGACGGCGCCGGCCGGCTGCGCACGCTGGTCCGGGTCGTGGTGCCGGTGAGCTGGCCGAGCCTGTCGGTGCTGTTCACGTTCTTCTTCATCTGGACCTGGAACGAGTTCTTCCTCCCGCTGATCTTCCTGATCTCCAACGACCTCCAGACCGTGCCGGTCGCGCTCGGCGTGCTGCAGGGCGAGCGGCAGATGGACGCCACCACCACCAGCGCCTCGGCGCTGATGGGCATCGTCCCGGCCGTGCTGTTCTTCCTGATCTTCCAGCGGACCCTCAGCCGCGGCGTCATGGCCGGCGCCGCCAAGTAGCCAGCCCCTCCCTCGCCAACCCCTACTCTGATCGGAAGCGAGCCCCCCATGAAGTTCACCGACGGCTACTGGCACCTGCGCGAGGGCGTCCGGGCGCTGTACCCCGCCGAGGTCCACGACGTGGCGGCGGAGCCGTCGGCGCTGACCGTCTACGCGCCCACGAAGCGGATCGAGCACCGCGGCGACACGCTGAACCGGCCGCTGGTGACGGTCCGCTGCACCTCGCCGGCGCCGGACGTGATCGCCGTGAAGGTCAGCCACTTTCTCGGCGGCCGGCGCCGCCGGCCCGAGTTCGCCCTGCGGACCGACCCCGGTGTGGCGGTCCGGACCGAGGTGGGCACGGACGCCGCCAGCATCACCTCCGGTGCGCTGACCGCCCGGTTCAACCGGGGCGACGACTGGCGGCTGGACTTCCTGGCCGGCGGCGAGGTGCTCACCTTCAGCGGGTTCAAGGCGATGGCCGTGCTGGCGACCGGCGGCGCCGCCGGGGACGGCGGGCACTACGTCCGCGAGCAGCTCACCCTGGGCGTCGGCGAGCAGGTGTACGGGCTCGGCGAGCGGTTCGGCCCGCTGGTGAAGAACGGCCAGGTGGTCGACATCTGGAACGCCGACGGCGGCACGAGCAGCGAGCAGGCGTACAAGAACATCCCCTTCTACCTGACCAACCGCGGGTACGGGGTGTTCGTCAACCACCCCGGTCTGGTCTCCTTCGAGGTCGGCTCCGAGGCGGTGTCCCGGGTGTCGTTCAGCGTCGCCGGGCAGTCCCTGGAGTACCTGGTCATCTACGGGCCGACGCCGCGGGAGATCCTGCGCAAGTACACCGCGCTGACCGGCCGCCCGGCGCTGCCGCCCGCCTGGTCGTTCGGGCTGTGGCTGAGCACGTCGTTCACCACGTCGTACGACGAGGAGACGGTGAACAAGTTCGTCGGCGGCATGGCGGACCGGGACGTGCCGCTGGCCGTGTTCCATTTCGACTGCTTCTGGATGCGGGAGTTCCACTGGTCCGACTTCGAGTGGGACCCGGCCGTCTTCCCGGACCCGGTCGGCATGCTCAAGCGCCTGCGCGAGCGGGGCCTGCGGGTCTGCGTCTGGATCAACCCGTACATCGCGCAGCGCTCGGCGCTGTTCGCCGAGGGTGCCGAGCGCGGCTTCCTGGTGCGCACCCCGGACGGCGACGTCTGGCAGTGGGACCGCTGGCAGGCCGGCATGGGCCTGGTCGACTTCACCAACCCGGGCGCCCGGCGGTGGTTCGCCGACAAGCTGCGGGGCCTGCTGGACATGGGCGTGGACGCCTTCAAGACCGACTTCGGCGAGCGGATCCCGACCGACGTGGTCTGGCACGACGGCGCCGATCCGGAGCGGATGCACAACTACTACACCCAGATCTACAACCAGACCGTCTTCGACCTGCTGCGCGAGCACCGGGGCGAGCACGAGGCGGTGCTGTTCGCCCGCTCGGCGACGGCCGGCGGCCAGCAGTTCCCGGTGCACTGGGGCGGCGACTGCGAGTCCACCTTCGTGTCGATGGCGGAGAGCCTGCGCGGCGGCCTGTCGCTCGCGATGTCCGGGTTCGGCTTCTGGAGCCACGACATCGGCGGCTTCGAGGGGCGCCCGGAACCCGCCGTCTTCAAGCGGTGGATCCCGTTCGGGCTGCTCTCCTCGCACAGCCGCCTGCACGGCAGCAGCAGCTACCGGGTGCCGTGGGAGTTCGACGAGGAGTCGGTGGACGTGCTGCGCTCGTTCACCAAGCTCAAGGCCACCCTCATGCCGTACCTGTTCGGCCAGGCGGTGACCGCCTCGGCCGAGGGCATGCCGGTGATGCGGCCGATGGTCGCGGACTTCCCGGACGACCCGTCCTGTCTCTTCCTCGACCGGCAGTACATGCTCGGGGACGCGCTGCTGGTGGCCCCGGTCTTCGCGGCCGCCGGCGACACGTCGTACTACGTGCCGGCCGGCCGGTGGACGCACCTGCTGACCGGCGAGGTGGTCGAGGGCCCGCGCTGGGTCCGGGAGACGGTCGGCTTCGACAGCGTGCCGGTGTTCGTGCGGCCCGGCAAGGTACTGGCGATCGGCGCCCGGGACGACCGCCCGGACTACGACTACGCGGACGGGGTCACGCTGCGGCTGTACGAGATCGAGGCGGGTTCCCGCACGACCGTCACCGTGCCGTCGACGACCGGCGGGCCGGCCGCGGTCTTCGAGGTGACCCGCGACGGTGGCGAGGTCGCGGTGCGCCGCACCCTCGGCTCGGCCCCCTGGCGGGTCCAGCCGGCGGGCGGGGCGGTCACCCGGGTCGCCGCCGACGTCGACGCGGCGACGGTCGCGCTGTAGAGCGCCCGGCACCGCGCGCCGCTGTGGTGGTCGGCGCGCGGTGCCGGCGAGCCACCCGACCAGCGTGACCGGAGGGAGGACGGGCGCGGCCAGCGGGATGGGCGGGCTGGCGGTGCCGGCGGTCGCTTCCCGGTCACCTGGTCGGTGGCCGTCCCGCCGGCGGAATCCGCGAATGAGCCGGCCCGCGGCGGGAAAACGCCCAACCATCGGCGCGGGCGACGGCCACGCCAGCCGAGGGGGTGGAGCATGAACCGGGATGGGCTGCGGGCCGGCGACGAGGACCGGCGCCGGGTGGCGGACCGCCTGCGCGGGGCGTTGACCGACGGGCGGCTGACCCTGCCGGAGTACGACGACCGGGTGCGGGACGTGTTCACCGCCCGCACGTTCGGGCACCTGTCCCGGCTGGTGGCCGACCTGCCGGCGGAGCCGGCGCCGCCCGCGGCGGTGCCGCCGCGCCGGCTGCCGCTCGCGCTGGCGGTGATCTGGACCGTCTGGGCGGCCGTGCTCGCGGTCAACGTCACCTTCTGGGTGCTCGCCTCCGTGTCCAGCCACCGGGCTATCTACCCCTGGCCGATCTGGGTCGCCGGGCCGAGCGGCGCCGCGCTGCTGGTCGCCACGATCGGCTCCAGTCTGATCCGCCGCCGGGAATCCACCGGCTGACCCCCCTCCCGGGCTACCGTTCGGGGTTCTCCGCACGCAGCAGGTCGGCCAGGCGCGCGGCGGCGGTACCCGGGTCGTCCCGGTGCCGGGCGGGGGTGCCGTTCGTGGCCCGGGGCTCATCCGGCGGCCGGGGGTACGGCCCGTCGGACGCCGGCCGCATGGTGACCCGGACCTCGCCGTCCCGCCAGGCCACCCGGGCCTCGCTGACCGACCGCTCCTCGTGGACCCGGACGGTGACCACCAGCTCCGGCCGCTCCGCCACGACCCGGCGCAGCGCCTCGGTCACCTCGGTCACGGCGGGGGTGCAGCCGCTCGCGGCGCGGGCCCGGCGCAGCATCTCGTCCCGGCGGGCCATCCGGGCCAGCGCGTCGTCCAGGTCACCGCGCACCCCCTCCACCTCCCGCTGCTCGCCGGCGCTGCGCGCCAGCCTACGGGGACTGCTGGCGCAGCGCCTCGTCCAGCGCCCGGTTCAGCAGCACCAGCAGGGTGTCCCGGACGGAGAGCCGGTCCCGGGCGTCGAAGGCCACCACCGGGATCCGCTCGTCGACCGCCAGCGCCCAGCGCACCGCGTCCAGGTCGTGGGCGAGCCTGCCGTCGAACGCGTTGACCGCGACCACGAACGGCAGCCCGGCCCGCTCGAAGTAGTCCACCGCCGGGTAGCAGTCGTCCAGCCGGGCGCTGTCGACCACCACCAGCGCGGCCAGCGCGCCGCGGGCCAGGTCGTCCCACATGAAGCCGAAGCGGGCCTGCCCCGGCGTGCCGAACAGGTACAGCTTGAGGCTGCGGTCGATGGTGACGCAGCCGAAGTCCATCGCCACCGTCGTGGTGGTCTTGCCGCCGGCCGGGCCGGGGTCGTCCACGCCGACGCCGGCCGCGGTCATCTCGGCCTCGGTGGTCAGCGGGGCGATCTCGCTGATCGCCCCGACCGTGGTGGTCTTGCCCACGCCGAAGCCGCCGGCGATGACGATCTTCACCGGTACCGGTGGGGTGGTGGTGGCCGCGGCGGGTTCGCCGCCCTCAGGAGATCGCACGTAGTCCACGGATCACTCGCAGGATGATGTCGGGGTCGGCGGGTCGCAGGTCGTGCGCGTGCACGTCCAGGTAGCCGGCGGCCCGCAGGTCGCCGACGAGGATCCGGGTGACGCCCAGGTGCAGCCCGGACCGGGCGGAGATCTCCGCCACCGAGACCGGGGTCGCGCAGAGCGCCACGATCGTGCGCAGTTCGCGCGCCAGGCCGTACGGCGGCGCCCCGGTGCGGGCGGTCACCTGGGTTTCCAGGCCGATGTCCGAGTCGGCGCCGGTGACCCGGCCGGCGGTCAGCACGAACGGGCGCAGCCCGTCCGGCGGGGGCTCCGGCTCCCCGTCCGGCCCGGCCTCCACGCCCAGGTACGGCCGGATCCGCGCGACACCGCCCGGGTCGCCCGGGTCGCGCCCTCCGCCCGCCGGTCCGGTCACGACTGGACGGCGTTCTTCAACTCGACGATCAGGCGGGGGGTCAGGGCGTCGCCGGCCCGGTTGGCGAACAGCGTCATCTCGTACGCCACGGTGCCGAGGCTGGCGGTGCGGTCGGCGATGACGCCGAGCACCGAGCCGCTGCTGATCGAGGTGACCAGCAGGTACCCGTCGGCCATGTCGATCACGACGCGGTTCAGGGTGCCCAGCTGGTACCAGCTCGCGGCGCCGGTGGCCAGGCTGGTCAGCCCGGAGACCACGGCGGCCAGCCGCTCGGCGTTCGCCCGGTCGGTGATGTTGGACATCGCCATGAGCAGGCCGTCCGAGGAGACGGCGATCGCCTCGCGGACCCCGGCGGTGCCGGACGTGAACGAGTCCAGCAGCCAGTTGAACGTCTGTGCCTCGGGGCTGAGCTGTAGCGAGCTGCTCATCGTGCGGTTCCCTCTTCCTGCTGATGTCCCGAACCGGTGGCCCGGCGGTCCGACCCCACCTCCCGCAGCGCCCGGAGCACCCCGGACTCGAACTGCTCCAGGAGGTCGCGGGCGGCCTCCGGATCCGGCGCCCCGCCCGGCGGCGGTGGCGTGGTCTCCCGCCGCGGCGGCGCCGCCGGCAGCGTCGCGCCGGGTACCCGGCGGCTCAGGCCCGACCGCGCCGCGTCCCCGGCCGGCGCTGTGCCGGTGGCGGGCGCCGCACCCGAGACTCCCTGCGCGCGCCGCACGCCGGCCTCGAACTCCTCCACCACGGCGCGGGCGCGGACCGGGTCCTCCGCCGATGCGCCGGCCGGCTCGGCGGACGGGCGGGGAACCGCCGTGCCGGTGAGCGACCCCTCGGGCAGTTGCGCCCCGGGCACCCGTTGCCGCAGCAGCGGACGGCGAGCCGCCGGCGGCGATGGTGGTGGCGGCGGCACGTCCACGTCGGCGGCGATGTCGGCGGCCGGAACGTCGAGCGGCGCGGCGGAGACCACCGGCGGCGCGGGCGGGGCCGGCGGTGCGGAGACCACCGGCGGCGTGGTGATGATCGGCGGTGCCGGCGCGGCCGGTGGCGCCGAGACCGGCGCGGACGCCGACCCGCGCGGCACCGCGGCCAGCGGGGTGGCCGGCGGCGCCGGAGCGGGGCGCGGCGGTGCCGAGGCGGGCCGTGCCGGGGTGGGTGGCGCCAGGGCAGGGGGCGCCGGGGCGGGCGCGGGACCCGCCGGCAGGGACGGCCGGGCCGGGAAGGACCGCTGGTCGCCGCCCTTCGGGCGGGGCGCGAAGGCGTTCCACGATCGGGCCGTCCCGATGGTGCGGCTGGCCCGGTTCAGCGCGACCACGTTCAGCGGCACCGGCGCGTCGGTGGCGTCCGCGGCGCGGGCCATCACCCGGTCCAGCGCCGGCCACGGGCCGTTCGCCGGCTCGACCGCCCGCGGCTCGGGGGCGTGGGCGGTGTCGAGTAGCAGTTCCGCCCCGATCTCGACGATCGCGGTGACGCCGCCGCCGGCGGTCGGCGCGAGCGCCACGCCGAGGCCGTGCTTGCGCGCCAGCCGGCCCACCACGAACAGGCCGAGCACCTCGGTCGGCGCCAGGTCGAGGCGTTCGCGCCGGGCCAGCCGGCTGTTCTCCTCGGCCATCCGTTCCGGGGACAGCCCCAGGCCCCGGTCCTCGATGGTGATCCGCTCGCCCCGGTCGGTGCCGACCGCGGTCACCGTGACCCGGGTGTGCGGCGGGGAGAACGACGTGGCGTTCTCCATCAGCTCCGCCAGGACCAGCACCAGGTCGCCCGCGACCGCCGGGACCAGCGTCGGGCCGGGCGGGATGCGCACGTCCACCCGGGTGTAGTCCTCGATCTCGCCCAGCGCCAGCCGGGCGGCGTCGGCCAGCGGCAGCGGGGCGGTGTGCTCCTCGCCGCCGGCCGCGCCGGAGAGCACGACCAGGCTGCCGGCGTTGCGCCGCAGCCGGTTGGAGACGTGGTCCAGCCGGTACAGCTCCTGCAGCCGCTGTGGGTTGACCTCCTGCTGCTCCAGCCGGTCGATGAGGGCGAGCTGCCGGCCGACCAGGTTCTGCGTGCGCCGGCCGACGTGGCCGAACATCAGCGCCACGTTGCGCCGGCTGGCGACCTGCCGCTCGACCAGTCGGGCGGCGGTGGTCTGCACCCGGTCGAACGCCCGCGCCAGCTCGCCGATCTCGTCGCCGGCCCGCACGTCGACCGACTCCAGCCGGATCGGCCCGGCGCTGTCCGCGTCGCCGTCGACGCTGTCGTCGGCGACCCGTCGCAGTTCGGCGTCGGCGACCGCGGCGACCCGCTCGGCGGAGGCGGTCAGCCGGGTCAGCGGCCGGGCCACCGACCGGGCCATCGCGACGCTCATCAGCACCACCACGACCAGGATCAGCAGGGCCAGGCCGGCGGCCAGGTACGCGGTGGCCAGCACGGTGCCCTGCTGGGCGGTGACCTCGGCGGTCACGTCGTTGACGATCTTGCGTTCGACGAACCGGCCCAGCGTGGTGAACGACTCCAGCGACGGGAACAGGTGCGACACGGTGAACCGGGCCAGCGCCTGGACCGGGTCGGTCTGGATCTGGGTCGGCAGGGCGGTGCCGAGGCGCTGGTTGAGCGCCTGCTGCACGAGCAGGTACAGCCGGTTCTGCTCGGGCGTGGCGTACCGGGTGAACCGGTCGGCCTCCGGCTGCAGCGCGGCCAGGTTCGCCGCGTACCGGGCCACCGCGACGCTGTCGGGCTGCGCCACCAGCAGCGCGAGCTGGACGGCGCCGAGGCTGATCTTCTCGTCCAGGCGCAGCACCGCGTCGAGGGCCACCACCTGGCGCCCCGCGGAGGTGGTCACGTCGGCGATGTCGAGCAGGCGCAGCGAGTCGATCAGCCGGTCGATCACCTCGCCGTACCCGGAGAGCACCGAGCCGGTCGCCGCGTTGCCGCCGAGCACGGCGAGCTGGACGCCGGTCAGGTTGCCGATCGTGCCGATCGCCGCGTCCACCCCCGCCGGCAGGTCGGCGCCGAGGTCGCCGCGCACGTTGGCGACCCGGTCCGAGATCTGGGCGTCCTGGACGACGACCCGGTTGCGGTCGACGACGCCGAGTACCCGCCCGACGGCCAGCAGCCGGCCGAGCTGGAGGTCCTGGACGAGCGCGCCCACCTCGCTGGCCACCCGGACCGTGCGGGCGGTGTCGCCGGCCCGCGCGGCGACCTGCGTCCGGTTGATCACCAGCGGCACGGTCAGGCCGGCGACGGCCAGCAGGGGCAGCAGGACGAGCAGGGTCAGCTTGCCGCGGATCCGTAATCTACCGAGCAGCACGGGCCCACTCCCGCTCCGGCTGTTCGCCCCCGGCCGGCGGGGGTGTCGGCCCGCGCTCGTCGGGCGCCCACCGGGTGGCGCGGCGGCGGTGCCGGCCGGCCCGCACCGCGACGCCGAGGGCGGGCGTGACCGCCATCAGCACCGCGAGGGCCATGGCGCCGACCGCGGTCAGCCGCTCGGCGCGCAGCCGGTCGGCGCGGTCCCGCAGCTGCCCGTCCAGCTGGGTGAACATCGTCGCGGCCAGGTCCGCGGCGGCCGCCTGCACCTCGGTGCGCGCGCTGCCGATCTGCTCGGTGGTGAGCCGGGGGCCGTCGGGCTTGACCGCCGACATGCCGGTCAGCGCGTCGATCGCGCGGCGGAAGCGGTCCACCCGACTCAGCAGCGCCTCGCCCAGCGTCCGGCTGCGCGACTCGTCCACCGCGCTGCGCACGTCGTCGGCCAGGTCGCGGACGGGGCTGAGGGCGGCGGCCCGGGCCACCGTCTCGTCGCCGGCCCACCCGGCCCGGTCGGCCGGGCGGGCCCGGGCGGCGGTGGTCAGCACGTCGGCCAGGTGCCCGGCGGCGATCACCGCCTCGGGCAGTTCCTGGGCCGCCGCGTCCTGGAGGAAGTACGCGTCGGCGTCCGGGTCGCGGACCAGGCCGGATTCGGTCCGCACCGCCTCGAACAGCGCGGTGAGCAGGTCGGTGGCCTCGCCGTACGCGGCCATCCCAGCCGCCGGGTCGGCGGCCACGGGCAGCGACTCGATCTTCGTCCGCAGCCCGGCCCAGCGCTGGGTGGCGCGCAGGTCCCCGCCGATCCGGCGGTCCACGGCTCCCATGTCCGCAACCGCGGTGGCCAGGGCGTCGGCGCCGACCGTGCGCCCGGCGACGACGGCGGAGGCGTTGTCCGCCAGGCCGGTCGCGACCCGGCGCAGGGTGATCAGGTACTCGACGCCGAGCCGTTCCTTGGCGGCGTACGCGAGGTCGGCGGAGCGGCTGGTCCAGACTTGGACGAACAGCACGCCGGTGGGGACGAGGAGGGCGAGGGCCAGGAGGGCGCGCAGCACGGGATGCCGCCGGCCCGCACCCCCCGGCGACGTCCGCATGGCAGAGGTCATCGTCCACCCTTTCCGGCGGCCACGACGGAATCACCACGCCGGCCGGAAGCCCCCACACAGGGCGTCCGGTCCGGCGTCCAGGTGAACCTAGGACGGCGGGCGGGGTGCGGAAAGACGGCCGATCGGGGGGCCGCTTCCGTAACGACGACCCGGAAGCGCTCCCATGACTGTGCGTATGAACATGGTGGACGGTCTGTCGTGGCTCGGTGACCGGCAACGGCCGCGGTGAGGGGAGTGCCCCAAAAACTCTGAGTTTTCATCATGAGATCACCACTGGCGAAGTCGGGACCGTGGCGTTCCCACCCGCGCCGGCCGGGTGGGCGGCCGTCCCCATTGGGCAGTCGCCGCTGAACGCCCGGCTGAGCCGCGGTCGACCGGGTGGGGGAGTGCCGGGAGCCACCCTCCGCCCACGTCCCCGAAAAGAGGCCCAGGAAATTCAACGAACAAATTGGCAGAACGGTTCATCCGCGCGCGCCCCCGCTACGTAGAACGGGAGGGGCGGGGAGTCTGACGGGACCCGGCCCCGCCGAGGAAGGGCCCGGTTCGCCGCGGGGCCCCGCTCGGCATGGCCGGCGACGAGTGGGAGATCGAGGAGTAGATGGCTGGAGTACGGCTCAACCAGCGAGGCGCCGACCCCACCGCCCTTACCCCCGCCGGCGGAGGCGGTCGCGCATGGCTACCCGTCGTCGTGCTCACCGGTTCGGTGCTCGCGGCGATCTGGGCGGTGGCGATGCTGACCCCGCCCGGCCGGGTCGGCGTGGCGTGGGTCTCATACTTCCTGCAGTTCTACGCGGGGGTCTTCACGCTGGTCTCGCTGTCGATCACGGTGATGGCGGGTCTGCTGGCGACCGACCGCCTGGTGCTCATGGTGCGGCACCGGGTACTGCTCCAGTCGGTGCACCGCACGCTCGGCACGATGGCGGTCGTCTTCCTGGTCGTCCACATCTTCACCAAGGTGCTGTACAACGCGGTGTCGATCCTCGGCGTGATCGTCCCGTTCACCGGCGGCAACCGCCCGGTCTACGTGGGGCTGGGCATCCTCGCCGGCTACCTGATGGGCGCCGTGTTCTGGACCGGCATCGCCCGGGCCCGGTTCATCGGTGTCGGCAAGCCGTGGATGTGGCGCAGCCTGCACGCCACCGTCTACCTGTCGTGGCCGCTGGCGCTGGTGCACGGCCTGTCCGCCGGCCGCCCGGCGGCGACCTGGGTGATCGCCAGCTACCTGGCGTGCGTGCTCGCGGTGACCATCCTGCTGGTCGTCCGGGTCTCGACGTACCTGCAACGACGCCGGCGCGGCCAACTGGGCGCCACCACCGGCACGATGAAGCCGGTCGGCAGGACGGGCGCCAGCCCCACCGGCACGGGCAGCGGCTTCCGCTACGTGGCGGAGAGCGACATCCGCGCCGCGTACGCCCCCAAGGAGCCGCGCCAGCCGGCACGCCAGCCCACCGCGTACGAGCAGCGCGCCGCGTCGTACGAGCAGATGGGCGGGCGGATCGCCCGGGAGTACCAGACCGAGGAGGAGTACGCGGCAACCGGGTCCGCCCGCGGTGAGCGCCGGCCGGTCGACGAGCCGGTGGCGCGGGAGCGGGGCATCCGGTCCTATGAGGACACCTTCGGCGGCGGGTACGAGGCTTCCGCCCGCCCCGTGTCGTCGCGTCCGGTGTCGGGGTCCAGCAGCCGGCCGGTGTCCGGCCCGGTCACCCGGCCGGTTTCCGGCGGCGGGCGGCGGGGCGCGCCCGAGGCGCCGTACCGCGAGGACGCGTACGGCGAGGACGAGTACGTGGGCCGCCGCGCGGCCGGCCGCCGGTCCCGCCGGGATGAGGACGGCTACCAGCCGGCCCGGTACCGGGAGGATCGGGCGGAGTTCCCCGCGTCGGCGCCGCCCCGGCAGCGGTTCGAGGACGGCTACGCCGGCTCCGACCACTCCATGACCTCGTACACGACCGGCGGGTACTCCACGGCCGACTACGTGCGCGCCGCCGACCCGATGCCGACCTCGCCACCGCCCACCGGGACGCCGTGGCGCGAGTCCTCGAGCGATTTCGCCCCCGCGCGGGAGCAGGAGCCGCCCGGCCCGCCGGCGCGCAGCCGGGCCGCCCGGCACAGCCGGGACGGCGAGGGTGCGCCCGACTCCTACCGCGCCAGCGCACCGGTGAGCTCCGCCTACCCGCCGGCAAGCTACCCGCACGAGTCGCAGTACCCGCGGTACGGTGCGGACCAGGTGGAGCCGGACGAGACGCCGACGCTGGTCGACATGGCGTCCCGCCGGGCGATGCGGGCCGCCCGGGAGGCGGCGGTCCCGGCGCCCCGGCCGCCCCGCAAGCGTGGCGGCGCGCCCCGCCAGGCGCCCGCTCCGGCGCGCAACCTGACCGACGCCTCGGACGAGGAGTACTGGGCGCACCTGAGGGGGGAGGCCCGGTGATCCCGGCCTCGGTCCCGCCGGTCACCAGCGTGGGAGCCCCCCGGCTGACCGCCGGCTTCGCCGAGTTCGGCCGGCTGGACCTGCGCGACCACGAGGAGGTGCATGGCGACTTCGGCCCGCTGACCGTGGCCGAGCTGATGCAACTCGCCGAGTTGATCCAGTTGCGCGGCCGGGGCGGCGCCGGCTTCCCGTTCGCCCGCAAGGTGCGCGCGGTGTACGAGTCCGCCCGGGCCAAGTCGCTGCCGACCATCCTGGTGGTCAACGGCACCGAGGGCGAGCCGGCGAGCTGGAAGGACAAGGCGCTGCTCACCCGGGGTCCGCACCTGATCCTGGACGGCGCGGCGCTGGCCGCCTACGCGCTGGACGCCGAGGAGATCGTCATCGGCGTCTCGGACGACAACGTGGGCGAGGGCTCCATCGCGGCGGCCCTGGACGAGCGCCGGATGCCGGTGCCGACCCGGATCCAGGTGGTGCCGCACCGGTTCATCTCCGGTGAGGGCGGCGCGATGGTCCGCGGTATCAACGGGCTGCCGCACATCCCGCCCGGGCGCAAGGTGCGGGCCAGCGACAGCGGCGTGGGCGGCCTGCCGACCCTGCTGTCCAACGCGGAGACGTTCGCCCAGCTCGCGATCGCCGCCCGGATCGGCCCGTACGAGTACGCCTCGGTGGGTACCCGGGAGGAGCCGGGCACGGTGCTGCTGACCGTGGGCGGTTCGGCGGCGCAGCCGGCGGTGGTCGAGTGCCCGACCGGCGTCCCGCTGAAGGAGGTGCTGCGCATGTGCGACGCGCCGACCGGCCAGGGGGTGTTGACCGGCGGGTACCACGGCAAGTGGATCAGCGCGGAGGCGGCGGCCCGGGCGGAGGTGTCCCGCAAGAGCCTCACCGAGGTCGGCGGCACCCTCGGCGCCGGCATCATGCTGCCGCTGGGCGACGACACCTGCGGCATCGGCGAGGTGGCGCGGGTGCTCCAGTACATGGCGGGCGAGTCGGCCGGCCAGTGCGGCCCCTGCTACCTGGGCCTGCCGAACGTCGCCCGCGCGGCGGCGGACATCATGACCGGCGCGGGCGGCCCGGACGCGGTCCGCGCGGCGGTCGGCGTCGTCCGCGGCCGGGGCGCGTGCAGCCACCCGGACGGCACGGGGCGGTTCGCGGTCTCGTCGCTGGAGACGTTCGTCGAGGACATCGCCGCACACCTCACCCGGGACGGCTGCGGCCGCCCGGTCAAGGGGGTGCTGCCGCTGCCCACCACCGGCGCGGTCGGCTCGCGGAAGCTCGCGGTGGACTGGAGCCGCTGCGACGGCCACGGCCTGTGCGCCGTCGTGCTGCCCGAGATGATCAAACTGGACGGCAACCACTTCCCGGCGTGGCCGGACATCCCGGTGCCGCCGTGGCTGGAGTTCCAGGCCCGCAAGGCGGTGGGCATGTGCCCCGCCCTGGCCCTACGCCTGACCGACGGCACCCCCCACGGCAGCGCCGCCCCCACCCCCCGCCGCCGCTGACCCTCGCCGATGCGGGCGGGCTACAGGCCGAGCTTGGTGTAGCCGCGGAGCAGGTCGCGGGAGATGATGAGCCGCTGCATCTCGTCCGTGCCCTCGAAGATGCGGTACAGCCGCACCTGCCGGTACCAGCGCTCGATGGGCAGTTCCCGGGTGTACCCCATGCCGCCGTGGATCTGCATGACCCGGTCCACCACCCGGTTGACCATGCCGGCGCCGTACAGCTTCGCCATCGAGGACGCGTGCCTGGGGTCGAGGCCCTGGTCCACCGTCCACGCGGCGCGCAGCACCAGCCAGCGGGCCGCCTCCAGCTCGGTCTCCGAGTCCGCGATCATCCACTGGATCGCCTGGTTGGTGCCGATCGGCCTGCCGAACGTCTCCCGGGTGTTGGCGTACCCGATCGCCATCGACAGCGCGCGCTCCGCGATGCCCAGGGCGTGCGACGGGATGATGTACCGGCCCTTGCCGATCCACTGCATGCCCAGCTCGAAGCCCTGCCCGATCCCGCCCAGGATGTTGCGGTGCGGCACCCGCACGTCCGCGAAGACCAGGGACGCGGGGCCGCCCTCGCCCATCGTCTGGATGAACTCGGAGCGCCACCCCATCGCCCGGTCCACGAGGAACGCCGTGGTACCGCCGCCCCGGGCGCCCTTCTCCGGGTCGGTGACCGCGACGACGATCGCGAAGTCGGCGTCGTCGCCGTTGGTGATGAACGTCTTCTCGCCGTTGAGCACCCAGTCGTCGCCCTCCCGCCGGGCGGAGAGCCTGATGTTCGCCGCGTCGGAGCCGGCGCCCGGCTCGGTGATCGCGAAGCAGGAGACCCGCTCGCCGGCGATGGTGGGCAGCAGGTACTCCCGCTGCTGCTCCGCGGTGGCGTGGTACAGGATGTTGTCCGCCTCGCCGCCGAACCGGAACGGCACGAAGGTGCGGCCCAACTCGGTCCAGATCAGCGACTGGGTGACGGCGGGCAGGTCCATGCCGCCGTACTCCTGCGGCGTCGACAGCCCCCAGAAGCCGAACTCCTTCGCCTTCCGTTGCAGGTCGCGCAGTTCGGCGCGGGTGGTGCCGGGCTCGTGGCGGCGCTCGCGGCGCAGCAGTTCCGCCTCCATCGGCACGACTTCCCGGCGGACGAAGTCGCGGACGGTGTCCCGGATCGCCCGCTGCTCGTCGTCCAGGCCGAAGTCCATCAGCGCGCCCCGCCGTTGATGTAGAGCGTCTGCCCGCTCACGTACGACGCGTCGTCGCTGGCCAGGAAGGCGATCGCGGCGGCCACCTCGGCGGGCTGGCCGACCCGGCGCAGCGGGGTCTGCGTGGCAACCATCCGCTGGTGGTCCTCGAACGAGGCGCCGACCCGCTCGGCGGTGGCGGCGGTCATGGCGGTGGCGATGTACCCGGGCGCGACCGCGTTCACGGTGATGTTGAACGGACCCAGTTCGATCGCCAGGGTGGTGGTGAGCCCCTGCACGCCGGCCTTGGCGGCGGCGTAGTTGACCTGGCCCCGGTTGCCGAGCGCGGACCGGCTGGACAGGCTCACGATCCGCCCGTACCTCGCCTCCACCATGTACTTCTGCGCCGCCTGGCAGCACAGGAAGATGCTGGTCAGGTTGGTGCGCAGCACCGCGTCCCAGTCCGCCAGCGGCATCTTGAACAGCAGGTTGTCCCGGGTGATGCCGGCGTTGTTGACCAGCACGTCGAGCCGGCCGAACCGGTTGACCACCCGCTCGGTCATGCCCTGCACGGACGCCTGGTCGGCGACATCGCAGCCGAAGGCGGCGGCGGTGCCGCCGGCCTCGGTGATCTCGTCCACGACCGCCTGGCCGCGTTCGGCGGTCAGGTCCACGACGGCGACGCTGGCGCCCTCGGCGGCCAGCCGGCGCGCGGTCGCGGCGCCGATGCCCTGCGCCGCCCCGGTGACGATGGCGGCCCTGCCGGCGAATCTGTCCACTGGCTCTCCCCTGGCTAGAACGCGGTTTCGCTTGGCTCGGAAGCATCGGAAGTCGCCGGCCGCCCGCCGGTGCCGCCCGGCGGCGTGCGGCGCGCTCGCACGGTCGCCGAAGCCGGCGGCGAGCTTCCGGGCGGCCGTGGGTCCATGGTGCCCACTAAACTAGCGCTGCAAGTTTTATCGCGTCCACCCGGAGGTGCGCACCCATGCCCCGGCCGCGACAGGCGCTGCTGAGCCGGCAGCGGATCGTCGAGGCGGCGACCGCGCTGGTCGACGCCGAGGGGCTGGCGGCGCTGTCCACCCGCCGGCTCGCCGCCGAACTCGGCGTGCGCGGACCGTCGCTGTACAACCACTTCGCCACCAAGGACGAGATCCTGGACGCGGTCGCCGACGCGATCACCGGCCGGGTCGACACGTCGGTCTTCGCGACCCTGGACTGGCGCGAGGCGCTGCGCCGCTGGGCGGTGGACTACCGCGGCGCGCTGGCCCGACACCCGAACATCGTCCCGTACCTGGCCCAGGGCCCGGGCCGGCGCCCGGCCGCGCTGGCCATGGCGGACGCGTTCTACGGCGGCATGGTCCGGGCCGGGTGGCCGCCCGCCCGCGCCACCCACATCGGCGCGCTGATGCGGTACTTCGTCGCCGGATCGGCGCTGGGCTCGTTCGCCCGCGGCTTCGTCGAGGACCCGGCCCTGTACGCCGCGCACTACCCGCACCTCGGCCAGGCGCACCGGCTGGCCGAGCACCAGCAGCGGGTGGACGAGGGAGCGTTCGAATTGGGGCTGACCGCGCTGATTGACGGGCTGGACCGGCTCTACCGCCAGTTGCCGAACCGGCCGGCGCAGCCACCCGCGCCCGGCCGCGCGGCCCGCTCCGCGGCGGCGGGTCGGGGCGGTCACGCGGCGGCGGGCGAGTAAGGCCGCGCCCCGCGGTGGGCCGCGCGCCGCTCCGCGGCGGCGAGACGGGGCGGCCGTTCGGCAACGGCGGGCGAGTAAGGTCGCGCCCCGCGATGGGCCGCGCCCGCCGCCGGGCGGGGCCGTTAGGGTAAAACTTGCAGCGCTAGTTTGGGGAGGGCGCCGATGGAGTTGGCCGACCGCACCGCGTTCTACCTGGCGGGGGCCTGGGCGCCGCCGTCGGGTGCCGACACGATCCCGGTGGAGAACCCGTACACCGAGCGGGTCGTGGCGCACGTGCCCGCCGGCACGGCGGCGGACGTGGACCGCGCCGTGGCCGCCGCCCGCGCCGCGTTCGACGGCTGGGCCGCGCTGCCGCCGGCCGAGCGCGCCGGCCACCTGCACCGGCTGCACGCCGCGCTGCTGTCCCGGGCCGAGCTGATCGCCACCACGATCGCCACCGAGCAGGGTTCGCCGCTGGCGCTGGCCACCCGGGTCCAGACCGGGCTGCCGCTGACCGTGCTCAAGGCGTACTCGGAGCTGGCCGAGCGCCCGGCGGCGGAGCAGGTGATCGGCAACTCCCTGGTGGTGCGCGAGCCGGCTGGCGTGGTCGGCGCGATCACCCCGTGGAACTACCCCCTGCACCAGGTCCTCGCGAAGGTGGGCGCCGCCCTCGCCGCCGGCTGCACGGTCGTGCTCAAGCCCAGCGAACTCACCCCGTTCGCCGCGTACCTGCTGTTCGACGCCGTGGCCGAGGCCGGCCTGCCGCCCGGCGTGGTGAACCTGGTGACCGGCACCGGCCCGGTGGCCGGCGAGGCCCTCGCGGGCCACCCGGACGTGGACCTGGTCTCGTTCACCGGGTCGACCGCCACCGGCCGGCGCGTCACCCACCTGGCCGCCGACCGGATCGCCCGGGTCGCGCTGGAACTCGGCGGCAAGTCCGCCAACCTGATCTTCGAGGACGCGGACCTGGTGAGGGCCGTCAAGGTCGGCGTCGGCAACGCGTTCCTCAACGCCGGGCAGACCTGCACCGCGTGGAGCCGGATGCTCGTCCACCGGGACCGGTACGCCGAGGCCCTGCGGATCGCGGCGAAGGCGGCCGCCGGGTATGCGCCGGGCGACCCGTTCGCCGAGGGGACCCGGCTCGGCCCGCTCGTCTCGGCCGACCAGCGGGCCCGCGTGCGCGCTCTGGTGGAGAAGGGGATCGCCGAGGGGGCCCGGGTGGTCGCCGGCGGGCCGGAGGCACCGCTGCCCGGGCGCGGCTACTTCGTGGCCCCGACGGTCCTCGCCGACGTGCACCCGGACGCCACGGTCGCCCAGGAGGAGATCTTCGGCCCGGTGCTGTCGGTGATCCCGTTCGCGGACCAGGACGAGGCCGTGGCGATCGCCAACAACTCCCGGTACGGGCTGGCCGGCGCGGTCTGGTCGGACGACCAGGAGCGCGCCCTGGCCGTGGCCCGCCGGCTGCGTACCGGCGCGGTCGACGTCAACGGCGGCACGTTCAACCCGCTGGCGCCGTTCGGCGGGTACAAGCAGTCCGGCATCGGCCGCGAGTTGGGCCGGTTCGGGGTCGAGGAGTTCCTCCAGGTGAAGGCGATCCAGCGATGACCGTCCGCGCCCTGGTCGCCCGCGAGGGTGGCGTTCTCGCCGTCGAACCGGTCGACCTGCCCGAGCCCGGCCCCGGGCAGGTGCGGGTCCGGATCGCCGCGGCCGGCGTCTGCCACTCGGATCTGTCCATGGTGAACGGCACGCTCGCCCCGCCGTTCCCGCTGGTCCTCGGGCACGAGGCGGCCGGCGTGGTGCTGGCCACCGGCCCCGGCGTCGACCGGGTCGCGGTCGGGCAGCACGTGGTGCTCAACTGGTCGCCCGCGTGCCGGCGATGCTGGTACTGCCTGCGCGGCGAGCCCTGGCTGTGCGCGACCGGCGGGGCGCCGGCCACGCGCCGGGGCAGCACCGCTGCCGGCGAGGCCCTGCACGTCACGCTCGGCCTCGGCGCGCTCGCCGACGAGGTGGTCGTGCCGCAGGCCGCGGTCATCCCGGTACCGGCGCAGGTGCCGCTGGAGCGGGCCGCCCTGCTCGGCTGCGCGGTGCTGACCGGCGTCGGTGCGGTCCGCAACACGGCCCGGGTCGGCGCGGGGGAGTCCGTGCTGGTGCTCGGCCTCGGCGGCGTCGGGCTGAGCGCGGTGACCGCCGCCCGGTCCGCCGGCGCGGCCCCGATCGTCGCGGTCGACGTCTCGGCGGCGAAGCGGGAGTTGGCGCTCGCCGCGGGCGCCTCGGACTTCCTGGTCGCCGACGACGGGCTCAGCAAGGCGGTCCGCGGGCTCACCGGCGGCCGGGGCGCGGACCACTCGTTCGAGTGCGTCGGGCGGGCCGCCACGATCCGGGCCGCCTGGCGGGCGACCCGCCGCGGTGGCCAGGTGACCGTCGTCGGCATGGGCGGCAAGGACGACCTGGTCAGCCTCAGCGCGCTGGATATCTTCTCGTCCGCGCGCACGCTGCGCTCGTCCGTCTACGGCTCGTCCGACCCGGACGTCGAGGTCCCGGCCCTGGCCAACGCGGTGCTGGCCGGCGACCTGGACCTGATGCCGCTGATCACGCACCGGATCGGCCTGGCGGACGTGCCGGCCGCGTTCGACCGGATGGCCCGGGGCGAGGGCGCCCGCTCCATCGTGCTGCCGGCCGGCTGACCATCGATTGTCCGGTAGCCGGCAGCCACGCGGGTATCTGGGCCGCCGCCTCGCCGCACTTACCTGTGACGCGGCCACCGCTCGCCCGTCGGGGTACCCCCGATCTCCGGCGCCGGGCGGTGGCCGCCTCGCCGCGACGGCTCAGCGCTGCGGGGTGACCGGCGTGCTGGGCTGTTCGTTGCGGACGTAGACGAGCGTGTCGCCGGTCTCGACGACGGCGCCCTCGGGCTGGGCCAGGTTCACCACCTGCCCCCGGCGCACCAGCGCGATCACCACCTCGGCTACCTCCCGCGGCGACCTGCCGACCTCGGCCCGGGTGGCCGAGCGCAGCGCCAGCGCCATGCCGTGGCCGGCGGTGAGCAGGTCCTCCACCACGTCGATCAGCGGCGGCGCCGACGTGGACAGGCCGAGCAGCCGCCCCGCCGTGGCGGAGGACACGACCACCTGGTGGGCGCCGCTCTGCCGCAGCAGCGGCGCGTTCTCCGCCTCCCGGACCGCCGCCACGATCCGGACCTGCCCGGCGGTCAACTGCCGGGCGGTCAGCGTGACCAGCACGGCCGCCTCGTCGGTGTCGGTCGCGATGATGATCGCCTTGGCGAGCCTGATGCGCGCCTCGGTCAGCACGGACGAGCGGGTCGCCGACCCCTGCACCGCCACCAGGCCGTCCGCGGCGGCCTGCCGGACCGCCGCCTCCCGCTCCTCCACCACGACGATCTTGCCCGGGTCCAGGCCGTTCTCCTTCAGCGCCCGCACCGCGCTGCTGCCCTTCGTCCCGTACCCGCAGACGATCACGTGGTCCTTCAAGTGCGTCCTCCACCGGCTCAGCCGGGCGTTTCGTCGGTACTGCTCGGTCAGCACCTCCAGGGTGGTACCGACCAGGATGACCAGGAACAGGACGCGGGCCGGGGTGAGCACGATCAGGTTGACCAGCCGGGCCCGCGGGGTGACCGGGGTGATGTCCCCGTACCCGGTCGTGGTGAGCGAGACGACCGAGTAGTACGCCGAGTCGAGCAGGGAGAGGTTTTTGTGGCCGGCGACGTCCTGGTACCCGCCGCGGTCCGCGTAGACCACGACGACCACGATGGCCACGAGCGCCGTGGCGGCGAGGAACCGGACGCCGAGCGCGCGTAGCGGGCTGCGGTTCGGCGCGGGAAAGAGGATCACCGGCCGACCCCACCGGCGCAGCAGAGCGCGGACACGGCCACACCTTAGTCGCCCCGACCCGCCCGCCCGGCCCTAACCCGCCTGGAACCGGTCGGCGGTGTCGCGGCGCCCGCCCAGAACGATCCGGGCGATGCGTTTCTGAAACGTATCGGAAATGACTTCGATATGTTTCAATGAGCGCGGCCCCACCGTGCCGCTCCCTGCGGGTACCACCCCACCGTCCCGCCGGCAGGGCGGCGGCCGGCGTACCCCCGTCCGACCCTGCCGACGCCGCCAGCCTGGAAGCGGCGGCGCCGGCACACCCCGAGGAGAGGCAATGCCTTCTACCCGTCGTACCAGCCGGCGTTTCCTCGCCGGCGCCCTGGCGCTCGCCGCCGCCGCGGCCGGCGCCGCCGCGGCGATCGCGGTCGCCGCCCCCGCCCAGGCCGCCACCTGCAACGGCTACGTCGGCCTCACCTTCGACGACGGCCCCACCCCCGGCAACACCCAGAACCTGCTCAACGCGCTGCGGTCCGCCGGCCTGCGGGCCACCTTCTTCGACGAGGGCCAGAACGCCCAGTCCAACCCGTCCCTCGTCCAGGCGACGGTGGCCGCCGGGATGTGGATCGGCAACCACTCCTGGGACCACCCGCACATGACCCAGCTCAGCACCGCCCAGATGACCAGCCAGATCGGCAACACCCAGCAGGTGCTCCAGCAGACCTCGGGTGCCGCGCCGAAGCTGTTCCGGCCGCCGTACGGCGAGACCAACGCCACCCTGAAGTCGGTGGAGGCGCAGTACGGCCTCACCGAGATCATCTGGGACGTCGACTCGCAGGACTGGAACGGGGCCAGCGTGTCGGCGATCGTGCAGGCCAACGCCCGTCTCACCAACGGCCAGGTCATCCTCATGCATGACTGGCCGGCCAACACCGTGGCCGCCATCCCGCAGATCGCGGCGGGTCTGGCCAGCCGCAACCTGTGCGCCGGCATGATCTCGCCGGCCACCGGGCGGGCGGTCGCCCCGGACGGGAGCAACCCGCAGCCCACCCAGCCGACCGTATCGCCGACCCGGCCCCCGACGGGCGGCCCGACCAACCCGCCGGCCGGTTCGGGCTGCCGGGTCACGTCGTCGGTCAGCGCCTGGAACAACGGCCTGACGAACAACCTCACCATCACCAACGCGAGCAGCGCGCCGGTCAACAACTGGCGACTGACCTTCACCCTGCCCGGCGGCCAGACCATCACCTCGGGCTGGAACGCCACCTACAGCCCGAGCAGCGGCCAGGTGACCGCGACCAACGCCGGGTACAACAGCACGATCGGCCCGAACGGGTCGACCACGATCGGCTACCAGGCGACGCACAACGGCAACAGCTCCGCGCCGAGCGGATTCGCCCTCAACGGGGTGGCCTGTTCGGGCTGACCGGCCGGCCGGAACCCGCGGGCCGGTGCACACCAGTGCGCCGGCCCGCGCCCGTGGCGGCGCCGGTGGGGCGTCAGCCCCGGCTGACGGCGGCGAGCACGAGATCATGCGGCCATTCATCGCGCAGAACGCGGTCGAGCTGCGGGTCTTCCGAGGCGTCGCAGTACGGCGTCTGATCGGTGTCGCGCACGACCGCCTCGACCGGGGCGGCCAGCATGCCCCAGGGCGGGACGGCGTTCGCGAGCCGGCCCGTGAGCCGTAGGTGGCGGTACTCGGGTTCCCACCACACGGCGATGATGGACTGGAGTTCACCGGGGTCGACGGCGAGCCAGACGCCGAACGTGATGGTGTGGCCCTCGGTCAGCCTGATCGGCAGCAGCGCGCGGACGAAGGCGCCGATGTCCGGAACCCGCATCATGACCGACTCGCGGGCGGTGGGATGGCTCATCCAGGTGCCGGGCGTCCGGTCTTTGGCCGGCGCGTCGAGCACCGCGTCTGGCAGCGTGAAGCGCACGTGCGGGTTGTGCGCGTCGAGGGCGCGTCCGCAGGAGGGGCAGGTGTCAGCGCTCATCGCGTGAGTATCCCCAAACCCGCCCCACCCCACCACGCACCGCCATCCGCATGCGCCCCTGCCGCTCCCTTGCCCGCTCGGCGCGCGGGCCTCCACCCGGGGCTATAACGAAGCTCTCGAATGGCTTGCGGCGCGCACCTGGCAACGGGACGGGCCCGAACGGTATACCCATTTGCCTATGGGATTGATAGGGTTTGACGATGAGTCGCATCGTCGTTGTCGCGGGCAACCCGCGCCCCGCGTCCCGCACCCTCGCCCTGGGGGTCGCCGTCGGCCGGGTGCTTGCCGAGGGCGCCCCCGAAGGCCGGGGCCAGGAGGCCACGCCCGGCCAGCCGCACCCGATAGACCTCGGCGCGTTCGGTGCCCGGCTGCTCGTCCCCGACGCCCCGGAGGTGGTCGCCGCGCTCGCCGCCGCCCACTCCGCCGGCACGCTGGTCGTCGCCACCCCCACCTACAAGGGCAGCTACACCGGTGTGCTCAAGGTCTTCCTGGACTACCTGCCGGCGAACGGCCTGGCCGGCGTGGCCGCCGTGCCGGTCACCGTGGCGGGCGTCGAACCCCAGGCCGAGCAGTCCGCCCGCCACCTGAGCGGCCTGCTCACCGAACTCGGCGCCGACGTGCGCACCCCGATCGCCGTCACCGAGTCGCGCCTGTCCGACCCGGCGCGGGCCGCGCTCGAGGCCCTGCACGCCCCCCACGCACCCTGACCCTCCTCCCTCGGCCACCCCGGATCCCCGGCCGATCTTGGAGTTGTGGTGGCAATCTCGACTTTCCGACTTTTCCGGTGGGTCCAGGGCTTACCCCGGCCCGCCCCGATGGCCCGCGCTGGTGTCCCCCCAGCCGGTGCCCCAAGGTCCACCCGCTCCAGCGCCCGTCGCCCGCGCCCGCCGGCACTGCCCGTCGCCCGTGCCCGCCGGCACTGCCCGCCGCCCGTGCCCGCCGGCACCGGCTGTCCGTGTCGGCGCAAGCGCGCGCCTTCGCGGGAGCGGGGCGGCGCGGGAGAAGGCCGCGGATCGCGTGCCTCGCGTCGGTGGCGGTCCGGGGCGCGTCGTAGCATCGGCGCGTGGGCGGCACCGTGGAGCACCTGCCGCTGGTCGGCGGGCAGTCGGGGATCTCGGCCGGGCGGCGGCGGGCTGCGCGCGGGGTGGCGGGGCGGTGAGCGCTCCGGCGAAGCCCGGCACCCGCGGCCACGCCGGCCGCGCCGGTGCGGAGGAGGACCGCGTCCGGCTCGCGGCGGTGGGTGCGCTGCTGGCCCTGTCCGCGGCGATGTTCTGCTACGTCACCGCGGAGAGCCTGCCGATCGGCCTGCTCCAGATCATCTCCGCCGACCTGCGGGTGTCGCCGTCCGCGGTCGGCGCCCTGGTCACCGGGTACGGGGTCGTCGTGGCGTTGACGTCGGTGCCGCTGACCATGCTGGCCAGGCGGGTCCCGCGACGGCTGCTGCTGTCCGTCACGCTCGCCGGTCTCGTGCTGTCGACCGTGGTCAGCGTGCTGCGTCCGTCGTTCCCGCTGCTGCTCGGCGCGCGGGTGGTGACCGCGCTGACCCAGGCGGTCTTCTGGTCCGTGGTGGGGCCGGCGGCGGTCGGGCTGTTCCCGGCGCGGCTGCGCGGGCGGGTCCTCGCGGTGCTGTTCACCGGCGCGTCGCTGGCCCTCGTCCTCGGCGTGCCGGCCACCACCTGGCTGGGCCAGCAGGCCGGCTGGCGGGCGGCGTCCCTGGCCGTGGCCGGGCTGGGGCTGGTCGCGCTGGTCCCGGTCGCGGTGCTGCTGCCGACCGCCCCGCCGGACGAGAGCCACGCGGCCCTCGGCCGGGCGCCGGACCGGCGCCGGTACTCGCTGCTGCTGGGCGTCACGCTGCTGGCGGTCACCGGCGTGTTCACGTCGTTCACGTACGTCACCGAGTACCTGACCGGGGTGGCGGGCTACCCGGCAGCCGCGCTGGGGCCGCTGCTGTTCATCCGGGGCCTGGCCGGCCTGGCCGGCGCGGGCGTGGCCGGCGTAGTCGTCGACCGGGGACCCCGCCGCGCGCTGACCGGCGCGGTCGCCCTCATGGCCGCCAGCCTCGCTGGCATGTGGGCCACCGGACCGGCGGCGGTACCGACCATGGTGATGTTGTGCGTGTCCGCCGTCGCGATGAGCCTGATCGCACCCGGCCTCCAGACCCGGGTGCTGGACGTGGCGCCGGGCCGCTCCGACGTGGCGGCGGCCGGCATGTCCGCCGTGTTCAACGTCGGCATCGCCGCCGGCGCGCTGCTCGGCGGCGTGCTGCTGCCGCTCGCCGGCGTGCGCAGCACCGCCCTGGTGGGCGCCCTGCTCACCGCCGGCGCCCTCGGGCTGGCGCTGGCCGAGCCGCGGCCCGGCCAGCGGATCAGCCCACGCTCAGCAGGCCCGCGCCCTGCCGCGTGACGTCCAGGCACTGGTCGACGATCAGGTCGAGGGGGCAGGTGCGCCCCTCGCGCCGGGCGGCGTTGGCCACCGGGGCGGAGAGGACCGCGCGGGCGGCCTCCCAGGTGGCGCCGTCGCGCTCCTCGGCGTCCCGCTGCGCGGCGATCCGGTGCCGGCGGCGCAGCGTATCGACCGCGCCGAGCAGCCGGGCCGCCAGCCGCGGGTCCCGCTCGATCAGCGCGTCCGCGACGCAGCCCAGGGAGACGGCCAGGTCCTCGGCGTCGCCCAGGTCGTGCCGGCGCTCCAGGGCGGCCAGGAACAGCGGCAGCGCACCGGCCCGGTCGCCGCCGGCCCGGGCGGCCAGGCCCAGTTGGTGCAGGGCCATCGCCTCGCCGAACACGTCGCCGAGGGCGCGGGCCAGGTCCAGGGCCTCGGCGGCGGTCTGCCGGGCGGCCCGCGGGTCGTGCTGGGCGAGGCGGATCTCGGCCAGGCACTCCAGCCCCAGCAGCACCCCGCGCCGGTTGCCGGCGGCCCGCTCCAGCGCCAGGCACTCGTCGACGTGGCCGGCGGCCTCCGCCACGGCGCCCCGGCGCAGGGCCGCCTTCGCCAGGTTGCCCAGCGCGATCGCGGTCCCCTCGGGCTGGCCGAGCTCGCGCCAGACCGCCAGCCCGTACCGGAAGTGCTCGGCCGCGGCGGCGTCGTCCCCGACGATCAGGGCGGCGATGCCGAGCGTGTTGCGGGCCTGCGCGGCGGCGGGCCGATCGCCGTTCGACTCGGCCAGGCGCAGCGCCTCGGTGCCGTGCACCGCGGCCGCGTCCGCGTCGCCCTGGGTGATGGCCAGCACCCCGGCCGCGTACAGCAGGGTGGCGGCCAGCGGTCCGGGCAGGTCGGCCCGGTACGCGAGTACCCGGTCCAGCCACTCGCGGCCCTGCGCCAGATGCTCGCCGTTGCGCCAGTACCGCCACAGGCCGGCGCAGATCCGGCCGGCCTCGGCGACCCGGCCGGCGTCCATCGCCCACGCCATGGCGGCGCGCAGGTTCGGGTACTCCCGGTGCAGCCGGTCCGCCCACTCGGCCTGCTCCGGGCCGGTCATCCCGGCGGCGGCCCGTTCGGCGACGCCCACCTCGTGATCCAGGTGCCGCCGGCGCACCGCGTCCCCGCCCGCCTCGGCGAGCCGGAGCCTCGCGTGCGCCCGGATGACGTACAGCATCCCGTACCGGGTGCCGCCGCCCGGCTCGGGCTCCGCGGTCAGCAGGCTCTTGGCCACCAGCCCGTCGAGCAGGCCGGGCAGGCGGTCGCCGGCGGCGACTCCGGTGACCGCGCGGGCGGAGTCCACTGTGGCGCCCCCGACGAGCACCGCGAGGCTCCGGAACAGTTCGCGCTCGGCCTCGTCGAGCAGCGCGTAGCTCCAGTCGACGGCGCCGCGCAGGGTCTGCTGACGGGGCGGGCGGTCCCGGGGGCCGGTGCCGCCGAAGTGCCGGTCGAGGTCGGCCAGCAGGGCGGCCGGGCCGAACGCGTCGGCGCGGGCGGCGACCAGTTCGATCGCCAGCGGCAGGCCGTCCAGCAGCCGGCACAGCTGGACCACGGTCGGCAGGTCGGCGGCGGTGAGCGCGAAGCCGGGCGCGCGCTGCGCGAACAGGGCGACGGCGGGGGACTGGCGCAGCACGTAGGCGACCGGGTCGGCGTTGAGCGGCACGGCCGCCAGGTCCGGCAGGGGCAGCGGCAGCACCCGGTACACCTGCTCGCCGTAGATGCCGAGCGGCTCGCGGCTGGTGACCAGCGCGGCGACGCCCGGCGCGGCGGCCAGCAACTCGCCGATCGCCGGCCCGGCGTCGATGGCCTGCTCGAAGTTGTCCAGCACGAGCAGTATCCGGGCGTCCGCCAGGTGCTCGGCGAGCGCCTCGGCCGGCTCCTGCCCCGGCGCCTCCTCGACGCCCAGCGCGGCGGCGATCGCGGCCACCACCTGGCCGGCGTCGGTGGCCTGGCTGAGCGCCACGAACGTGACCCCGTCGTCGAACTCGTCGGCGGCCGCGCCGGCCACCGACATCGACAGCCGGGTCTTGCCGACGCCGCCGGGCCCGGCCAGCGTCACGAGCCGCCCGGTGGCCAGCAGCGCGGCGACCCGCCGGGTGTCCTCCTCCCGGCCGACCAGCGAGGTGATCGGTGCGGGGACCCGCACCCGCCGGCGGGGCCGGCCGAGCAGCGCCGGGCTGATGGTCCAGCCGCCGTCCGGCGCGGGTTCGAGGCCGCCGCGCGCCCGCAGGCGCTCCAGCTCCCGGCCGGCGGCCGCGGGCAGGCCGCCGCTCTGCCGGGCCAGCCAGCCGACCAGGGTCCGGCTCGGTTCGCCGCGCAGTGCCGCGCGCAGCCAGATCCGCAGGGCGGCCGGGGACCACGGGGTGAGTTCCACGACGGTCGTGCCCGGCTCGTCCGGCGGCGCGGTGGTCTGAGCGACCACCACGCCGAGTACGGGCGCGTCCCCGTACGCGGCACGGGCCGCGGCGACCCGGTCGGCGGCGTCCACGTCAGCCAGCAGCAGGACGGGGCCGTCCACAACGGACGGTACGGGCGGTGGGGCGGGCGCGGCCGGTATCGGCACGACGGTGAAGCCGCGCATGGCCGCGAGCCGGGCCACCTCGGCCAGGAACCGGGTGTGGCCGGCGCCGGGCTGGCCGGTCACCCGCAGCACCCCCGCGTCGGCGGCCGCGAGCCGGGTCAGGTAGTCGTGCGTGGTGGCCAGGGCGGCGTCCCGCTCCCAGAGCCGGCCGCCGGTGTCCGCGACCCGCGCGTCACCCGTCGCGGCGTCCTCGGCGTCGTCGGCGACCGCGCCGTCGCGACCGCGCCGCTTCGCCAGGTAGTTGCGCCGGTCTGCGGCGGCCAGCAGCGCGGCGGGCGTGTCGCCGTCGCCCGGGGCGGCGGCCACGCCGAGGCTGATCGTCAGGAACAGCGGCGGCTCGCCCGGGAAGCCGGCGGCGCGCACCCCATCGGTGATCCGTAGCGCCAGCCGGACCGCCTCGTCCCGCCCGGTGCCCGGCAGCAGCAGCACGAACTCGTCCCCGCCGTACCGGAACAGCGTGTCCCCGCGGCGGGACAGGCCCGCCACCCGCTCGGCCACCTGGCGCAGCACCAGGTCACCGCGGGCGTGCCCGTAGACGTCGTTGACCGTCTTGAAGAAGTCCACATCGAACAGCAACAGCGCGACGGGGTCGCCGCCGGTGCGCGCGAGGGCGTCCGCGATGGACGGTTCCAGCGCGGCGCGGGGGCGGGCGCCCGTGATGGAGTCGAAGGGGTACCCGTCCAGCTCCTCACCGCCCTCGGTCGCACCGCCTCTGCCCGACTGTCCGGCACATCGGCGGCTCCAACGGCATCGTACGGGCCGGCCTGAGATTTTCGGTCCGCCGACTCGAAGATCCCCAATGTGCCTTTTGTGGACTGCCGCGATTCGCCGCGCCGCCGACGATCATCCCTACTGGCGCATCGATCGGACGTTAGGAGGATTTCGGTAGCAGCCCGGTGACAATTCGCTCTGATTTCACGCATGGTTACTGGGACCGCAGCGGGCAGCTACGGACTTGTACTGAAAGGGAAGTCGGGTGTTGATCACTATACGAACGCCGGCCCGGCGCCGCCGCTGGCTGGCCGCGACCGTGGCCGCGCTGCCGCTCGCCCTGGCCGGGGCAGCCGTGCCGGCCACCGTCACGCCCGTCGCCGGTGCCGCCGCGGCGCCGCCGGGCTGGGCGGGGCAACTCTGGTCCGGGTCCGCTCCCGGCGGCACCGAGCACACGCTCGGCCAGATCCGCACGATCATCGGCGCGGACACCGGTGCCGCCGCGTCGCTGACCGGCGCCGGCGTCGGGGTCGCGCTCGTCGACACCGGCGTCGCCCCGGTGCCGGGGCTGCCCCCGGCGCAGATCCGCAACGGGCCGGACCTGTCCTTCGAGTCGCAGTCCGCGGACCTGCGCTACCTGGACACCTACGGTCACGGCACGCACCTGGCCGGCATCATCATCGGCAACGACACCGCCACCGGCACCCGGGGCATCGCCCCCGGCGCGAGGCTCACCTCGATCAAGGTCGGGACGGCCAGCGGCGCGGTCGACGTGTCCCAGGTGATCGCCGCCATCGACTGGGTCGTGCAGCACAAGAACGACGACCCCGGCTACCCCATCCGGGTGCTCAACCTGTCGTACGGCACCGGCGGCAACCCGGTGCCGTGGACCGACCCGGTGCAGGCCGCGGCCGAGCAGGCGTGGCAGTCCGGCATCCTGGTGGTGGCCGCGGTCGGCAACGACGGCAACGACTTCGGCAAGCTCACCAACCCGGCCACCGACCCGTTCGTGCTCTCGGTCGGCGCCACCTCGCCGAAGGGCACCACGACCCTCGACGACGACGAGCTGACGACGTTCACCAACCTGGCCGCCGCCGGCAAGCCGGTGGACGTGCTGGCGCCGGGCGAATCGGTCGTCTCGCTGCGGGACCCCGGCTCGAACATCGACACCGGCTACCCGGGTGCCCGGGTGGGCGAGAACCTGTTCCGGGGCAGCGGCACCTCCCAGGCGGCCGCGGTGACCTCGGCCGCGGCGGCGCTGCTGTTCCAGGCCCGGCCCTCGTACACGCCGGACCAGGTCAAGTCGGTGCTGCGGCAGGGCCCGTACATCCGGGTCGGGCGGGGCGCCGGGATCGGCATGCGCCAGATCAACGTGACCGCCGCGCTCGTCGCGACGCCGGAGGGCCCGCCGCAGAGCACCTACTGGCCGTGGTCCACCGGCGACGGGAAGGTCGAGGACGCCCGGGGGACCAGCCACGTGATGAGCAACAGCGTCGCGCTGTCCGGCGAGAAGAGCGTCTTCGGGGCGTTCAACAGCGCCGCCTGGGCGGTGAAGTCCAAGGCGCACTCCGCCTGGAGCGGCGGGCTCTGGATGGGCGTCCGGGCGGCCGGCGACGGCTGGACGGGCACCTCGTTCGCGTCCAAGACGTGGGGCGCGGCCACCTGGACCGCGGCGCCGTGGGGCGGTGGCGGCGACTGGGTCGACCCGAGTTGGTCCGGTCGCTACTGGACCGGCCGCTATTGGACCGCGGGCAGTTGGTCCGGCCGCTACTGGACCAGCGACCACTGGGCGGCCGCGGGCTGGCCCAGCGCCGCCGGAGCCCCGCGGACCTACGCACCGTAGTGGCGTGGGGTGTGTCCGGATGCGGACACGCCCCACCGTCGCGTCCCTCCGACGGTCCACAGTGCTGAATACTCCCGGTGGCGAGGAGAAACCGGACGGCCCGCGTGTTCCTTAGGGCTTCTCCACGGGGCTAGTTAACATCCCGATACGCCGATATTGTGCATGGCTGCGGCGGTCAGGCCACGTTGTTGCGGTCTGTACGACTGGGTGAGCGGGGTGTGATGGGTTACGGAGCGCGACAGGACCGCTCCGCCGGCGGGGCGGCGGTGCTCGCACTCCTCACCCTCTGGGCGTTCGCCGCGGTGACCACCGCGGTCGACGTCGCCGACCTGTTCCGGCAGCGCAGCCTCGGCGACGGGTTGGGCCAGCCGACCGACGCGGTGATCACCGCGCTGCAGGACGAGCGGCGCGGCTCGGTCCGCTTCCTCGCCGACGGCGCGCCCGCCCGGCCGGAGCTGGACCGGCAGCGGGAGCGCACCGACGCCGCGGTCGCCGAGTTGCGCCGCCGCGCGGGCGGCTGGAGCGCCCGGCTGGCCGCCTCGGACGCCGTGCGGCGCAGCGCCGACGACCTCACGACCCGGCTCGACGCGCTGCGCGACCTGCGGGCCGGCGTCGACGACCGTGGCGTCGACCGGGCCGCCGCGGCCGACCGCTACACCACCCTGATCGACGCCGCCTTCGGCGTCTACCGCTCCGCCTGGACCCGCCGCGACGGCGACCTGGCCGCCGAGGGCCGCGCGTTCGTCGCCCTGCTGCGCGCCCGCGAGCAGCTCGCCCGCGAGGACACGCTGGCCAGCGGCGCGTTCGCCAGCGGCCGGCTGACCGCGGCCGAACAGCTGCGCTTCGTCGAGCTGCGCGCCCAGCAGCGGCTGCTGCTTGCCGAGGCGGCCGCCCAGCTCCCCGCCGCGGACCGGGCGGCGTACACCGCGCTCGCCACCGGGCCGAAGGGTGCCGCGCTGGCCAGCATCGAGGACCGGGTCGCGTCGACCGGCTCGACCGGCGCCGACCCGGCCGGCGAGGCCGCCGCCTGGCAGTCGGCCGCCGGGCCGGTCCTCACCGCGCAGCGCGTCCTGATCGCCGACGGCGTGCGGGCCAGCGTGGACCGGGCCACGCCGGGCGCCGTGTGGACCATCGTCCGGCTCGGCCTGTTCGGCGGGCTCGGGCTGGTGGCCGTGCTGGTCGCGGCCGCCGCGTGGCGCCGCACCCGGCGCGCCGGGCCGGCCGAAGGGGTCCCGCCCGCCGCCACCGGCCAGCCGGACGTGCTACTCGCCCTGGAGTTGCGCAACCAGGTCCTGGCACGCCGGCAGCTGGACCTGCTGGAGGCGATGCAGCGCCGGGAGACCGGGGTGGACGAGCTGGCGGACCTGTTCACCGCCGACCACCTCGCGACCCGGCTGCGCCGCAACGTGGAGAAGGCGATCACGCTCGCCGGCAGCGACCCGGGCCGCCGCTGGCGCCGGCCGGTCCCGCTGCTGGACGTGGCCCGCGCCGCGGCGGCCGAGATCGAGGAGTACCAGCGGGTCACGGTCGGCCCGATCGCCGACGCCGACCTGGCCGGCCCCGCCGTCACCGACACGGTGCACCTGCTCGCCGAGCTGATCGAGAACGCGGTGGCCGCGTCGCCGGGGACCGCGCCGGTGCGCGTCACCGGCGGCCCGTCCGGTGCGGGCTACGCGATCGAGGTGACCGACGCCGGCCCCGGGCTGGACGGCACCCGGCTCGCCGTGCTCAACGACCTGGTGCGACAGCCGGGTACCCCGCCCGTGACCGGCCAGCGGCAGGGCCTGTATGTGGTGGCCCGGCTGGCACAGCGGCGTGGCCTGGAGGTGGACTTCTTGCCCGCGACGGAGGGTGGCACCACGGCCCGGCTCCTCGTCCCGCCCGCGTTGCTGCCGCGGCCGCCGTCCGGCGACCCGGCGTCGCTGGCGGGCCACGACCCGGCGCCACCGGCGAGCCGCGACCCGGCCTCGATGGTGGGCCGCGACCTGGGGCCGGCGGTGGGCCGCGACCCGGGGCTGCCGGCGGCCCGTGACCCGGCGTCGGCGGTGGGCCGCGACCCGGGGCTGCCGGTGGGCCGCGACCTGGGGGTGCCCCCGGGCCGTGACCCGGCGTCGGTGGTGGGCCGCGACCCGGGGCCAACGGCGGGCGAGACGACCTACGCCGGGCCGGCGGAGCAGCCGGCGGCCGGCCCGGAGACGGAGAACGGGCTGCCCATCCGGGTCCCGCGGCCCAGGAGCGCGGTGCCGGCCGGCGATGACGACGACGAGCCGCCGCGCCCGCCGCCGAGCGCCCGCCGCAGCCGCGCGCCGGAGGACGTGCGCCGGCGGCTGGACGCGTACCGGGCGCAGACCCTGCGCGGCCGCGGGCAGACCGCCGACGCGGAGACCGCGGAGATCCCGGTGAACTGGGCGGACCCGGCAGGACGGGAGGATCGGTGACGGTGGTGGACGCGCCCCCGGTGGACCTGAACCGGGTGCTGGACGATCTGGTCCGCCGGGTCCCCGAGGCCCGGTATGCGATCATGCTCTCCGCCGACGGCCTGCTCATGGCCGGCAGCGCCGAGCTGGACCGGGATACCGGGGAGAATCTCTCCGCCGTGGTCGCCGGCCTCCAGGCGCTGGCCGACGCGGCTGGGCGGCAGAGCGACGCGGGCCGGGTGCGGCAGACGATCGTGGAGATGGAGACGGCGCTGCTGTTCGTCACCGCGTCCCGCCGGGGCGGGGTGCTCGCCGTGCTGCTCCAGGGCGCCGCCGACACCGCCTCGGTCGCGTACGAAATGGCGCTGGTGGCCAGCGGCGTGGACGGGTGGGCGGTCGTGCCGCCCGCGGCCTCGGCCCCGCGCGGCGGTGCTCCGGCCCCGCGCGGCGGCGGGCGGCACGCGGCCCCCGACGACGGTTCCGCCGCCGACCCCGGCGCCGCCTTCCCCGGCGGTGGCCGGCCCGCCGATTCGGGCGGCGGGTGGAGCGGCGGGGG
>NZ_BBQH01000010.1:105655-170518 GCF_018397995.1 Rhizomonospora bruguierae | reverse complement strand
GGCGGTGGCCGGCCTGCCGATTCGGGCGGCGGTTGGAGCGGTGGTGGCCGGCCCGGCGATTCGGGCAGCGGTCGGGGTGGCGGCACGGCCGGCGGGCAGCGGCGCGCGGGTTGGCCGGTGCCGTGACCGACGCCTGGTACGACGACGAGGCCGGCCCGCTGGTGCGCCCCTACGCCCAGCGGCGCCATCCGGTGCCCATGCCCGGCGCCCTCGACGTGGCCGACCTGCTCGTGGCCGTCGACCCGGCGCCCGCCCTCGACCTGGCGGGCACCCGGGCGGCGGCGGTGCGGCTGTGCGCCGTGGCGACCTCGGTCGCGGAGGTCGCCGCCCACCTCGGCATCGACATCGGCGCCGCCCGGGATCTGCTCGCCGGGCTGCTCGGGGACGGCGCGCTTACCCGCTGCGCGCCCGACGCCGGCACCGGCGGTACCGGCCAGGACGATGCCGGCCAGGACGACGACGACACTTTCTCGTCTCTGCTGGACGGCCTGCGGGGATTGTGAGCGCGCCGTGAGCACCGACGCCCGCCCACCGCGCAGCGCGGCGATCACCGTCCTCGACGGCCTGATCGCCGCCGGTCGTGGCCTGCGCCGCGCCCCCGCCGCCGGCCTTGGCGCGGCGATCGCCACGCTCGGCACCGTCGCCCTGGTGGTGACCCTGCTCCGGGCGCCCTACGCGCTGGCGCCGCTCGGTACCGGCCCGGTGCTGGCGCCGGACGCGATCGCGGTGGCCGGCACGCGGCCGCCCACCGACGACCCCACCACCGCGCCGCCGTCCGCACGGACCGCCACGCCCACACCGCCCTCGGCGCCAACCGCCACCCTGGAGCGGACCACCCATCCGCCCGAGGCCAAGCCGGCCGACCTCGCCGGGCAGTACCGGATGGAGGATTCGGGGCTGTGGGGGTACCGGTCGTCGGTGGTGATCAGCAACCCCGGCGCGACGGACGTCACCGGCTGGACGCTGACGATCACGCTGCCCCGCGAGTCGCTGACCGTCACCAACGTCAGCGGCGCGACCGCCCGCAGGGACGGCGCCACCTGGACCTTCACCCCGACGACCGGCACCCGCACGATCGCGGGCAACGGCGCTGCCACGGTCGGCTTCGAGGTGAACGGGGCGATGCTGCTCGCGGCACCCACCGCCTGCGCGGTGGACGGTCACGCCTGCGCGGGGCTCACCGAGAACTGAGGAAACTCAGCACCCGCGCGGTGAGCAGCTCCGCCGCGCCCCGGTCGTACCCGGGCAGGCTGCTGTCGGCGAACAGGTGCTCCCCGCCGGGGTAGAGGAACAGCTCCGCCTCCGGGGTCGACTCGACCAGCGCGCGGGCCGCCTCCACGTCGCCCTCCCCGGCGAAGAACTCGTCGCCGTCCATGCCGTGGATCTGGACCGGGACGCCCGCCGGCCAGCCCCCGCCGAACTCGGACACCGGCACGCAGCCCTCGAACAGCAGCGCACCGCGCGCGCCCGGACGGGTCTGCGCCAGCATCTGCGCCGGCAGGACCCCGAGCGAGAACCCGGCGTAGACCAGGCCGGCCGGCAGCCCCTCAGCGGCCCGCCGGCCCCGGTCGATGACCTCCCCGAACCCGACCTGCTGGGCGTGGGCCACGCCCGCCTCCAGTGAGTCGAAGACCCGGCCCCCGTAGAGGTCGGGGAGGCGCACGGTGTGCCCGGCCCGCTCCAGCGCCGCGGCGAAGTCGCGGACGCCGGGAGTGAGCCCTTGCGCGTGGTGGAACAGCAGGACCTCGGCCATGGCCGCCATCATGGCCCCCGCCCCCGACACTTTCGCGCCGGCTACCCCTCCGGGCCGGTCACCCGCGGCCGTACCGGTCGACGAAGTTGGCCAGGATCCGGCCCGGCTCGGTGATCACCGCGGTGCTCAGCCGGGCGACGAGCGCCGCCACCTCGGCCGGCGGGAAGTACCCGGCGTGCTGGTAGACGTGGACCCGGGTGACGATGCCCGGCACGTCCAGTTCGGGGTGGAACTGGGTGGCGTACAGGTTCCGCTTGATCCGGAACATCTGCACCGGGCAGGCCGGCGAGGTGGCCAGCAGGGCGGCGCCGGGCGGCAGTACCCGGCACGCCTCCTTGTGCCCGACGAACGCGTCGAACCGTGGCGGCATGCCGGCCAGGAGCGGGTCCGCGAGCCCTTCCCCGGTCAGTGAGATCCGCACCGAGGAGACCGGCTCGGCGTGCGTCCGGTCGATGATCCCGCCCTGGTGGACGCCGAGCGTGCCGACGCCGTAGCAGGCGCCGAGGAGCGGGAAGTCACGGGCCACGATCTCGTCGAGCAGCCCGCTCAGTTCCGCCTCCACCCGCCGCTGGACCGCGGACTTGCACTCCGGCGGGTCGCTGGAGTTGAACGGGCTGCCGCCGATCAGCACGCCGCTGTGGTCGTCCAGGTTCAGCGGGGGCAGCGGACCGGCCTCCATCCGGACCCGGTGCAGCGACTCGGGCGCCAGGCCGGTCACCGCCAGGAAGGCGGCGTACTCGCCGTCGGCGGCCAGGTCTTCGGGCCGCGAGGACAGCAGCAGGAACGGCTTCACAGCCACACCGTAGGTGAGCGCCCGCCGCCGCGATGCCCGGTGGGCGGTGTCGCCCGCTCTCAGCCCGCGAAGCGGTCGACCGGCGGGCCCGCGTACCCCGGTTCGATGGCGTACGTGAGGCCGGCGGCGGGGTCGTCGGGGCGGCCCACCGCGGCGGTCGTGATCACCAGGGTCTCCCCGCCGAACGCGCAGGCGGTGACCTGCGGGGTGGGTACCTCGATCGTGGCGTCCAGGGTGCCGTCCGGCGTGAAGCGCAGCACGGCCCCGCCGCCCCAGAGCGCCACCCAGACCCCGCCCTCGGCGTCCACGCACATCCCGTCGGGGGAGCCGCGGTCGATGGTGGCGAAGGTGCGCCGCTCGCCCAACGCGCCGGTGGCCATGTCGAAGGGGTACGCGTCGACCCGCCCCGTCGGCGTGTCGATGTGGTACATCGTTCGCCCGTCCGGGGACCAGCCGAGGCCGTTGCTGATGGTCAGGCCGGTCAGGGTGGTGGTGAGCGCTCCGCCGCGCTCCAGCCGGTAGAGGGCGGCGGCGCCGGGCGTCTCGTCGTACGCCATGGTGCCCAGCCAGAGGCGGCCGACCGGGTCGGCCTTCGCGTCGTTGGACCGCATCGCCGGGCCCTCGGGCGGCCCGGACGGGTAGCTGGCGAGCGGGGTGACGGCGCCGTTCTCGTCCACCGTGGCCGGGCCCTCGGGCAGGCAGGCGACATGCCCGGCGGCGGCGCGGGGCACCAGGGCGCCGACGTGGCCGGGGAGCGCGAATTCGCCCACGCTGTCGTCGTCCGCCCGCCAGAGCGCCCGCGACCCCAGAATGTCGACCCACCAGAAGCGACCGGTGCGCTCGTCGCGGTGCGGGCCTTCGCCCAGTTCGCAGCGCCGCTCGTCGAACACCCTCAGCACAGTTCCTCCCGGTCCGGCGGTGGTCGATCATACCAACGCGGCTTGGCCGATCGACCGTAGACATGGTTGAATATCAATGCATGGCCGCCCGTGCCGCGGCCGCCGCCAGCCGGGCTTCTGGGTCGTCGAGGGCAATCGACCACCCCTGCGACCACCACTCCACGCGCTGTGGCCCCTCCATCTCCCGTACCAGGGCTCTCACCACTTTCGAGGGGACCATTGTGAGCAGACTACGCAGGGCGGCGCTGTTAACCGCCGCCGCCGTCGCGGCGACCGCCGCGATCACCGTGCTGACCCCGGGGGCGGCGTTCGCGCACGGCGCCCTGACCTCGCCGGCCAGCCGCACCTACGCCTGCTACACCGACGGCCTGACCGGCGGCCAGATCATCCCGAAGAACCCGGCGTGCGCCGCGGCCGTCAACGCCGGCGGCACCCAACCGCTGTACGACTGGTACGGCGTGCTGCGCTCGGACGCCGGTGGCCGGACCGCCGGGTACATCCCCGACGGCCAGCTGTGCAGCGCCGGGTTCAGCAAGTACGCGGCCTACGACGCGCCGCGTGCCGACTGGCCTGCCACCACGCTCCAGGCCGGCGCGCGGATGACCATGCAGTACGGCGCGTGGGTGCCGCACCCGGGCTCGTTCAAGCTGTACGTGACCCGGCAGGGCTACGACCCGACCCAGCCGCTCAAGTGGAGCGACCTGGGCGACCCGTTCGCCGTGTTCGACCCGCAGCCCGCGCTGGCCAACGGCTCCTACCCGCTGTCGGTGACGCTGCCGAACCGCAGCGGCCGGCACATCATCTACGCCGTCTGGTGGCGCTCGGACAGCCAGGAGTCCTTCTACGGCTGCTCGGACGTGGTGTTCAACGGCACCGGCGGACCCACCACGCCGCCCACCACCACCCCGCCCACCACCAGGCCGCCGACCACCCCTCCGGCGACCAACCCGCCGACCAACCCGCCCGGTAACGCGGCGTGCAGCATGGCGATCACGGTGGACAGCGCCTGGTCCGGCGGGTTCCAGGCGACGGTGACGGTCACGAACAACGGCACCGCCACGATGACCAACTGGCGTGCGAGCTTCACGATGTCCACCGGCACGCTCGCCAGCGGGTGGAACGGCGTGTTCACCCAGAACGGGCAGACCATCGCGATGCTCCCGCCCGACTACGCGCAGTCGATCCCGCCGGGCGGCACCGCCACCGCCGGGTTCCTCGCCAGCAGCGCGTCCACACCGGTATTCGGCAACTTCAGCTGCGGATAGTGGCTAGGGGACCGGGGGCCCGCTCAGCCCCCGGTCCTCACATGGCGGCGGGTAAGTCGGCCTCCGGCGGCGCGCTGGGCGCCGGGTACCCGAACAGGCCGAGCAGGCCGGTGATCCACAGTTGCCGGTGGGCGAACGCGGACAGGTTCTCCAGCCGCAGTTCGGCGCCGGTGACGGTGGCGGCCTTGTGGCCGGCGACCAGTGCCCCGATGCCCGTCGAGTCGATGAAGGAGACCGATCGGAAGTCCAGCACGATGAGCCTCGGCCGGGACCGGGCAAGGACTGCGAGAATCTCATCCCGCAACTCCGCCGCGGTGGCCACGTCGACCGCGCCCCGAACGGTGATCCGTACGGTGCTGGCAGGCGAGGGCCCGGCAATCGAGGGCTCGACGATCCGGACGGTCATGTCCCACCTCCGGTTCCGGCGGGGAGGGCGAGTAGGTTTTCGCGGACCCCGGTGGGTGACGCGCGGTTATACCGCGTCGCGCCCCGTTACCGTACGGCATGTGCCGCCCCGCCCGCTACTGCGAGCTGAAACGATCAATACACCGGCCGTTTACGGTCAGTATCCCGGTGTGTTGGGGTCGCCCGGCTGAAAGTTCAGACGTCTCCGGCGGCTACCCTCGGCGCGTGCCGGGACAGCCAGAATGGGATGTTGTGGTGGTCGGCGCCGGGCCGGCGGGACTCAGCTGCGGGTACGCCGCCGCGCGGTCCGGCGCCCGGACCCTGGTGCTGGACCGGGCCACCCACCCGCGGTACAAGACGTGCGGCGGGGGCCTGATCGGCACGTCCCTCGCGGCGGCCGGCGCCCGCGTGGCGGTGCCGGTGGCCGAGCGGGTCCACGAGGCCGTCTTCACCCTCGCCGGGCGCCGGCGACTGGTCCGCCGCACGGCCGAGCCGCTGCTGTCCATGGTCCGCCGCGAGGAGTTCGACGCCACCCTCTGCAACGCCGCCGCGGACGCCGGCGCGGTGGTGCGCACGGCGCGCGTGCGCGCGGTGGAGCAGGACCCGGACGGGGTCACCGCCGTGCTGGCCGACGGCGAACGGGTCACCGGCCGGTTCCTCGTCGGCGCCGACGGCTCCGCCGGGGTCACCGCCCGGCACGTCGGCGTCCGCTGCACCGACGTGGACCTCGGCCTCGAACTCGAACTCGCCGCCCCGCCCGCCCTCCGGGACGCCTGGCGCGGCCGCCTCCTGATCGACTGGGGACCGATCCCCGGCTCGTACGGCTGGGTCTTCCCCAAGGACGGCGTGCTCACCGCCGGCGTCATCGCCGAGCGCGGCACCGGCGACCAGACCCGGGCGTACCTCGACCGCTTTCTCGCCCAGGCGGGCCTCGGCGCCCTCGAACGCATCCAGGACTCCGGCCACCTGACCCGCTGCCGCGCCGCCGACTCGCCCCTGCGCCGCGGCCGGGTGATCGTCGCCGGTGACGCCGCCGGCCTGCTCGAACCCTGGACCCGCGAGGGCATCAGCTACGCCCTGCGCTCCGGCGCCCTGGCCGGCGAAGCCGTCGCGGCCGGCGACGCGGCCCGTTACGAGAGCGCCGTCGAGGAGACCCTCGGCGCGGAGATGGCCGCCGGACGCCGCCTGCGCGCGGCGTTCACCCGCCGGCCGCTGGCCTTCCACGCGGCGCTCGCCACCCCGCCGGGCTGGCGCGCCTTCGCCGCCTTCTGCCGCGGCGAGACCACCTTCGCCACCCTCCTTCGCCGCCGCGCCTACTCCACCGCCCTCCGCCTCCTCTAGTCTCACTGCCCGCACCCCACCACCCTCTCCCGCTGTGTGGGCGCCCACCTCCGCGCCGATCGTGGGCCCCCACCCCCGCGCGGCCTGGCCCTGCCCGGCCCTGCGTGGAGGGTGGGGTGGGGTGCCGTCAGGAGCGGCGGAAGGCGTATTGGCGGGTGGTGCTGGCCGGCTGCGTGCTGGTGCGGCGGGATGCGCCGCCCTTGCCGCCCCGGTGCCTACCCCGCTCGTGGCGACCGGAGTCGCGCCCGCGGGAGGGGGTGGGCAGGTCGACGGCGGCCGCGAGGTCGGTCAGCGCCAGATCGTCGGGGTCGACGTGGACGTGGAATTCCGGCATGGGAGCCTCCTGAGGAAGATCGAGAAGATCGGGCAGGGGCCCCGGGGGCAGCGTGATCGACGCCGGATCGGCGGAGGATGCGACGCGGAGGACACCCGGGGCACGCCGCGGCGGATGCGCCGGCGGCGGAACCGTGGAACCGGGTGTCAGAAGCGCATGCCAGGCACGCTACGACCGACCGCCACACCCCGCAACGCATTTAAGGCCCGATCTTGGACTTGTGGTGGCTGCCAAAGCGCGCATAACCCCGCCAGGCGGGGCGGCGCGGGGCGGGCGGGCCGGGACTGGAGGCGGGTGGCTAGAGGCGGCGCAGGTGGAAGCCGCCGTCCACGTCGATGACCTGGCCGGTGCTGTACGACAGGGCGCCCTGGGCGATCGCCACCACGGCCCTGGCCACGTCCGCCGGCTCACCCCAGCGGCGCTGCGGCAGGATGCCGTCCTCCAGGATCAGCTTGTCGTACCTGGTCCGCACCGGCCCGGTCATGTCGGTGGCGATGATGCCCGGACGGATTTCGTACACGCCGATGCCGTGCTCGGCCAGGCGCACCGCGTACAACCGGGTCATCATCGCCAGGCCGGCCTTGGCCACGCAGTAGTCGCCCCGGTTGACGCTGGCCGTGTCGGCGCTCATCGAGGAGATGGTGACGATCCGCGCCGGCGGCCCGTCCTGGGCGATCATGCGGTTGGCGACGAGCTGGGTCAGGAAGTAGGGGCCCTTGAGGTTGACGCCGATGAGCCGGTCGAACGACTCCTCGGTGGCCTCGAGCAGGTCGGCGCGCACGGCTGGGGCGACGCCGGCGTTGTTCACCAGCAGGTCGATCCGGCCGAACGCCGCGTACGCCGAGTCGACCAGGGCCGCGCGGGCGGCCGCGTCCCCGATGTCGGCCCGGGCCAGGTGTGCGCGGACACCCCTCTTCTCGACCTCCGCGCGGACCTCCTCGGCCGCCCCGGCGTTGCGGGCGTAGTTGACCACCACGTCGTGACCGGCGGCGGCCAGCGCCACCGCGATGCCCCGCCCGATGCCCCGCGACGCGCCGGTGACGAGGGCGACCGGGCTCACCGGGCCGGCCCGAAGAACGTGAGGTACGGCTCGTCGCGCGCCACCCGCTGGACGTAGAGGGCCAGCTCACGGGCGTGGTAGTCGCCCCACATGCTCGCCTCGCCGCTGGGTACCGCCCGGCCGGGCGGTACATGGTCCCAGCCGTTCGGCCGGTGGTACACGGAGTGCCGGATCAGGCCCTGGTGCGCCGGGTCCTCGCTCAGGTACGGCGCCTGGAACAGCGTGTTGCACACGGTCAGGCCGGCCTGCCAGTACCGGCGGCCGTCGTCGGCTCGGCCGGTGCCGGTCAGGTACCGGCCGAGGCGCAGCAGTCCCTGCGCGGCGATGGCCGCGGCGGAGGAGTCCACCGGCTCGTGCGGGTTGTCCGGGTCGGCCGGCCGGTCCCGGTACCCGCCGAGGTGGACCAGGCCGGGTGCGCCGGTGTCCCAGTACGGGATGCCGTCGGCGGCCGTGTTCTCCAGGTAGAAGTCGCTGGTGGCCTCGGCGGCGCGCAGGAGGACCCCGGTGACGTGGTCCCGGCCGCCGAACGGCTCCACCTCGTCGTCGGTCACGGTCGCCAGGAACTCCACCAGCTCGGCGAAGCCGGTCACGGCCCAGGCCAGGCCGCGGGTCCAGGTGCTGAACGGCGAGTACCCCTGCTGCGTGCCGGGGCAGCGGTACGCGCCGTCGTTGACGTTGAACAGCGCCTCGTGGGCGGTCCGTCCCCGCACGTCGTACGCGTCCCGACCCTCGCCGTAGAAGATGTTCCAGCGTGCCGTGCTGGTGGCGTGCTCGATGAGGCGGCCGAGCAGACAGATGCGCCGGTCCTGCTCGCCCATGAGGACGTGGCCGAGGCGGTGCGCCACCGCCAGCGCCCGGCAGGACCGGATCGTGTCCACGAACAGCGACTGCGGGCCGTTGAACGAGTACACGTAACCCGTGCCGTCGGCGGTCTCTCGCCAGCGGGACGCCTGCACCGCGCCGCTGACCTTCAGCGCCAGTTCGTAGAAGTCGCGCTCCCGTCCGTCCGCCGGGATGCGCCCCTCGGCCACCAACCGCAGCAGATTCCCGTACGTGCTGACGTTGTTGAAGCCGTGGTCGTGCACGCCGACGTGGCTGACGTGCGGCGCCATGACCCGCACCGTGCGGTCCCGGCCCAGCTCGAGGAAGCGCTCGTCGCCGGTCGCGTCGAACTGGAGGATGGCCGAGCCGTACTGGAAGCCCTGCGTCCACTCGGTCCAGCCGCGGGCGGTGTACCGGCCCTCGACGGTGAACACGGGCGACGCGGCGCCCGGCGGGCAGCTCCGCTCGATGGAGTCGATCTTCGCAGCCGAGGCGGCCCACAGGGCGTCCAGTCGGCCGGCGAGGTCGGCGGCCTTGAGGTCGTGGCGGATCTGCATGCCGGCCACCCTAGGCAAGCGCTTTCCTGCGCACAAGAGGGCGACCCGGAAAGCCGGTTGGGGTTGCGTGAGCGGGGAAAGAGGAACCGGTGCCCACTCTGATGCGGAAAATGACGGGGGCCGTGACGCGCGGCCGGGCCCGCGTGGGCCCGGCCGTGGCGACGGTTCTGGCAACGGTGACCGCGGTGCTGCTGGTGCCGGCCGCCGCCTGGGCGGCCACCCCGGCCGGCTCCGGGCTGAGCGAGGCGGTGCGGCGTGGTCCGTACTACCGGGGCGGCTTCGGCTTCATCGGCGGCTCGGTGGTGTGCTGCCTGGTGGTGGTGGGTGCCATCGTGCTCGCCGTCCTCCTGTTCACCCGAGGCCGCCGCCGCCCGCCGCGCTGAGGCTCCGCCGCCGCTCTCCCGCCGCGTTGGGTCGATGGTGCCCGCCAGCGCTGAGGCCCGCCGCCCGGCGATCAGACGGGGAGGCGGGCGGTGTCGTCGTGGCCCTCGCTGGCGCGCTCGCGGAGCAGGTACTCCCGGGCCCGCTGGCCGTCCGCGCCGTCCTCCTGCGCCAAGCCCTGGTACATCTTCTCGATCATCTCGAACGGGCGGTCCGGCGGCAGCAGCGGCACGGCCGGGTCGACCACGGCCTCGATCAGCGTGGGGCGGTCGGCGGCCAGCGCTTCGTCCCAGGTCGACCCGACCCTAAACGGGTCGGTCAGGCGGATGGCGTGCAGGCCGAGCAGGCGCGCCCACTGGGCGTACGGCACGTCGGGCAGGCGCTGGGAGTCGTCGTGCCGGGGATCGCCCTCGATCTCGCGCTGCTCCCAGGTGACCTCCGCGAGATCCTGGTTGTTCAGCACCAACACGATGAACCGGGGGTCGGCCCAGCCGCGCCACCGGTCCGCCACGGTGATCAGTTCGGCGAGGCCGTTCATCTGCATCGCGCCGTCCCCGGCGAGCGCGATGACCGGGCGGTCCGGGCGGGCGAGTTTGGCGGCGATCCCGTACGGCAGCGCGGACCCCATCGAGGCGAGTGTGCTGGACAGGTGCGCCGGCGCGCCCACCGGCAACTGGATGTGCCGGGCGTACCAGTAGGTGACCGAGCCCACGTCCACCGACACGGCGACGTCGTCGGGCAGGCGGGGTGACAGTTCGCGCACCACCAACTGGGGGTTGAGCGGCTCGGCGGGCGCCTCGGCCCGCAGGATCGCGGTCTCGCGCCAGGCGTCCACGGCCCGTTCGATCGTCATCCGCCAGGGCTGGGCGCGGCGCGGCCGTACCAGGTCCAGCAGGGCGCGCAGGGTCGGTGCGGCGTCGCCGAGCAGCGGCACCTCCACCGGGTACCGGGCGCCGAGCCGCCGGCCGTCGATGTCGATCTGCACCGCCCGGGCCTGGCCGGGCTCCGGGTAGTACTCGGTCCACGGGTCGTTGGTGCCCACCAGCAGCAGGGTGTCGCAGCCGGCCAGCAGGTTGGCGCTGGCGGTGGTGCCCAGGTGACCCATCACGCCGGTGTGGAACGGCAGCCGCTCGTCCAGCACTGGCTTGCCGAGCAGCGACGTCGCGACCCCGGCGTCGAGCTTCTCGGCCAGCGCGGTGATCTGGTCGGCGGCGCCGTACGCGCCCTGGCCGACCAGGATCGCCAGCCGCTGGCCGTCCATCAGCACCCGGGCCGCGGCCCGCAGGTCCTCCTCGCGGGGCAGCACCTCGGCGTGGCGGTGCCCCGCGCTGTCGTGCACCACCCCGGACGCCTGCGGCAGGGGCTCGGGCACGTCGGCGGACTGCACGTCGTGCGGCACGATGACGCAGGCGGGGCTGCGGGTCGCCAGCGCCGTGCGGAACGCCCGGTCGATCATCGATGGCACGTGCTCCGGCGCGTGCGCGGTCTGCACGAACTGCGGGCACGGGTCGGCGAACAACCGGTTCAGCTCGATCTCCTGCTGGTGCGTGCCGCCCAGAATCGGCGTGGTCCGCTGGCCGACCAGGGCGACCACCGGCTTGCCGTCCAGCTTGGCGTCGTACAGGCCGTTGAGCAGATGCACCGCGCCGGGGCCCTGGGTGGACATGCACACGCCCACCTCGCCGGTGTACTTGGCGTGGCCGGTCGCCATGAACGCCGCGTTCTCCCCGTGCCGGGCCTGCACGAAGACGGGGTCCCCGCCGGCGCGGCGCAGGGCGCCCAGCACCGGGTCGACGCCGTCGCCCGGGTACCCGAAAACGCGCCGGACGCCCCAGGCCCGCAGCCGGTCGACGATGACATCCGCGACGAGCCGCGCCATCTAGGGCACCGTCTTCTCGATCGCGGACGGCCCGTCCTCGTCCAGTTCCTGGCGGGCCCGCTCCACGTTGTCCGGTGTCGGGTCGCGCCCCTCGGCCACGGCCAGGTCCTCCGGCTCCCACGGCTGCTCGGCGCCCGTGCGGTACGCCTGTGCCGATTGGCGCTCGCTGGTGTCGTTGTCGGTCATGCAGCGGGCGTACCCGCGGTGGGCCGGCTCACACCTACGGCAGGCGCGCCTCGACCAGCCCGTCCTCGGAGATCCGGCTGGCCAGGACCGGTTGGTCGGTGGCGGCGGGGCCGTGCATGACCGCGCCATCGCGCAGCCGGAACACGCTGCCGTGCCAGGGGCAGACCACGCAGGGGTCGCCGCCGTCGCGGACCACCTGGCCCTCGCCGAGCGGGCCGCTCTGGTGCCCGCAGCGTTCCATCAGCACGGTCACCTCGGCGCCCTGCCGGTAGACCAGCACCGGCACCTCGCCCATCCGGCGGACGGTGGGCTCGCCGTCCGGCAGTTCGCTGAAGCGGACCAGGGGCTGCCAGCCGTCCGGCAGGTGGCGCAGGTCCGCAATCGAGTGGTTGACTCCGGCACCCAGCCCGTACGCCATGTGGCCGCCGAGGTAGGCGCCCAGGCTGGCGATGCCCATGCCCGCGTACGCCAGCGCCTTGCCGGCCCGGCGGCGGCCGGCGAGGCGGGCGACGAACGAGCCGGTGTACAGGCCGACGGCGATCAGATTGCTCACCGCGTGCACCAGCCCGACGCGCTGCTGCTCCCGGGAGAGCGTGGAGAAGTCGGTCCAGCCCGCGACGGCGCTGGGCACCGCGGTGGCCACACCGAAGCCGGTCAGTGCGGTGGCGGCCCGTTCCATGCCGGACATCCGGCCGGGGAACCGCCGGTCCGGCAGCGCGTCCAGCACCGCCGTCGCCATCCACGCGCCCACCGGCGCCTGCACCATCGCCGGGTGCAGCGGGTGACCCAGCCAGACCCCGTGCAGCGCGTCCCGCAGCCGCTGGGGGCGGATCACCGAATCGACCGCCTGGCGCACGCGCTCGCTCGCCGGGTCCAGCCCGGACGCCTGCTCCAGTTTGGTGAGTACCTGAGCTTCCGACATGCCCCCCGGTTCCCGCTGCCCACCGGTCGAAACGAGGGCGGAATAATTCCGGTGATGTCGCTTCCGGTCAGTACCCGCAACGCCCGGTTCCAGCAGTGGGAGGCGCTGCTGCGCAACCGCGCCAAGCGGCAGCGCGCCGGCGAGTTCCTGGTCCAGGGGGTACGCCCGATCGGGCTCGCGGTGCGGCGCGGCTGGCCGGTGCGGGCGCTGCTGCACGACGCCGCCCGTCGGCCGTCCCGCTGGGCGGCCGACCTGCTCGACCGGGTGGACGCGCCCCGCTACGCCCTCGCCCCCGACCTGCTCGCCGAACTCGGCGACAAGGACGAGGGGCTGCCGGAACTGGTCGCCGTCGTCGCCCTCCCGCCGGACGACCTGGCCCGCGTCCCCGCCGCGCCGGACCTGCTCGCGGTCGTGTTCGACCGTCCCACCAGTCCGGGCAACATCGGCACCCTGGTCCGCTCGGCCGACGCGTTCGGCGCCGCCGGGCTCGTGGTCACCGGTCACGCCGCCGACCCGTACGACCCCCGCGCGGTCCGCGCGTCCACCGGTTCGCTGTTCGCGGTGCCCGTGGTGCGCGCGTCGGGCCACGGCGACGTGCTCGATTGGGTCGCCGGCCTGCGCGCCGGCGGGGTACCGGCACAGATCGTCGGCACCGACGAGGCGGGGGAGCGGGAGCTGTCCGCGGTGGATCTCACCCGGCCCACGCTGCTGCTGGTGGGCAACGAGACCAGTGGCCTGAGCGCCGCCTGGCGCGGCGCCTGTGACGCGCTGGCCCGCATCCCGATCGGCGGGGCGGCCAGCTCGCTGAACGCCGCCACGGCCGGCGGCATCGCCCTGTACGAGGCCGCCCGCCAGCGCGCCGGCCGGGCCGGGTAGCCGGGAGACCCGCCGCGACCCACGGCCGGCACGACGCCCGCAGCCGGGGTGGAAGCAGGGCCAGGGGGCAGGATGGAGCCGTGCGCGCCCGACCCGTCTCCTTCGCCACCCTGGTAGCCGAACTGGCCGACCGCCTGGCCGGGAGCGTGGCGGGCAGCGACCCCGCGGGACGGCTCCGGGTGGCCCTCGACGGTGCCCCCGCGACCCGCCCCGACGCGCTAGCCGAGGCACTGATCGACCCGCTGCGGGTGCGCGGCCGGCCGGCCCTGCACGTGCGCACCGCGGACTTCCTGCGCCCCGCGTCGCTGCGCTTCGAGTTCGGCCGCACCGACCCGGACAACTACTACACCGGCTGGTTCGACGAGGCCGGCCTACGCCGGGAGGTCCTCGACCCGCTGGGGCCCGGCGGTACCGGCAAGATCCTGCCGGCGCTGTGGAACCCGCGCACCGACCGGTCCGCCCGCGCCGCGTATGTGGACCTGCCCGCCGGCGGCGTGCTGCTGGTCAGCGGTCCGCTGCTGCTCGGCGGCGGGCTGCCGTTCGAGTACGCGGTGCACCTGGCCATGTCGCCGGCCGCCCTCGCCCGCCGCACCGACCCGGACGAGGCGTGGACCCTGCCCGCGTTCGCCCGCTACACCGACGAGGTGGCCCCCGGCTCCTTCGCGGACCTCGTGGTGCGCGTCGACGACCCGCGCCACCCGGCGGTGGTCGAGCCGGGCTGAGTCACGGAACGGGTTTCTCGGCGGGGACGGCGACCGCCTCGCGGAGCAGGCGCCGGGCGAGGACGACGCGGTCGTGGTCGTCGTCCAGGCCGGGCAGGTCGCCGACCCGGACCGGATCGTTCGCGGTCAGCGCGGCGCGCAGCGCCGCCGCGCAGAAGGCCGGGAACGTGACCGTGCGGTCGGGCAGGCGCAGGGCCACCCGGCCGGGTGCCACCCCGCCGTCCGCGCCGTCGAGGCGCCAGCGCAGGCCCCGCCGGGGTTCGATCAACGTCTCGGCGTCCGCGCCGGCCGCGGCCGCGGCCTGGGCGACCGGGCGGATCGGGTCGGGCCGGGTGGCGGACCACACCCGGGGGCGGAGCCGTTCGGCGACGGTGGCCGGCTCGACGGTGCCGAGCCAGTCGCGCAGCGCCGCCACGGTCTGCGCCAGCGGCGCGGTGAGCTGATCCGGATCGGACAGGTCCAGCCCCATCGGGAAGCCCGCGCGCAGTGACCGGTGCTCGGCGGCGAGCCCGGCCAGCGCCTCGACCAGCGCGTACCGGGTCAGCGCCCGGATGCCGCAGGTGAGGTGCAGGGTCCGCTCGCCGAGCGCCTGCGCGGAGTGCAGCCAGCCGCGCGGCAGGTACAGCGCGTCGCCCGGTTCGAGGTCCACGTCCAGTTCGGGCTCGCCGTCCGCCACGGCGGCGACCTCGCCGGCGCGGCCGCCCCACGCCTGCGCCTCCAGCGGCTCGGGCAGCACCGGCCGGTGGATCCGCCACCGCTTGCGCCCCGCCACCTGGAGGACGAACACGTCGTGGGTGTCGTAGTGGGTGGCGAAGCCCTGGCTCTGCGGCGGCGTCAGGTACGCGTTGACCTGGACGGGCGCGCCCAGGTCGCGGGCGAGTTGGCCGGCGAACGCGGCCAGCGGCGGCCACAGCCGGTGCAGCCCCTGGAGCACGACCGTGGCCCCGGACGCGTACCGGGCGAGCACCCGCTCGTCCAGCACCTGGTCGGAGATCTCGGCGCCGGCGCCGCCCGGTCCGGTGAACTCCCGGCCGGGCACCACCCGGCCCCGGTCGGCCAGGCGCAGGAACGGTGTGCGCAGCCCGCGCCGGGACAGCAGTTCGTCCACGTCGTCGACGCTGAGCAGGTCGGCGAAGCGGGAGTGCACGTCGGCGCCGGCGGACAGCAGCGCCTCGCGGCCCCAGTACCCCTCGGCGAACGCACCGGGCTCGACCGACACGCAGCGGCGCAGTGCCGGACGGTCGGGACCGCCCGGCACCGTCGCGTCCTCGTTCACGGCGACCCGGGTCACGGCTGCCGCGCGCCACCGTCCGCGCCGCCGTCCATGCCGGCCGGGTTGGCGCCGCCGTCGGCCGGGCCCTCGCCGCCGGTCGCGCCGTCGTCGACCGGCCCGCCGTCGGCCGGGCTGTCCATGGGGCCGCCGTCGGCGGCGAAGTCCGCGGGCCCGGCGTCGGCCGCGGTGTCCGCGGGCCCGCCGTCGGCGGTGCCGTCCGCGCCGCCGTCCCGGCCGGCCGGGTTCGCGCCGCCGTCCGCCGGGCCCTCGCCCTCGGCGTCGGCCACCCCGTCCGCGCCGCCGTCGGCGCCGGTGGGGTTGGCCCCGCCGTCCGCCGGACCCTCGCCGAGCCCGCCAACCCCGCTGGTGGCGATGTCGTCGTCGTCGAGCCTCATGAAAATCCTCCACGTCGTCGGGAACCGCTGCGATTCGTCGTCGCGCTAGTGCCCGGCGCCGTGGCCCTTTACACGTGGCCCGTTACCCTTCCCCGCGCGGAGGGGTTCACACGGGTACGAACTGCTGGATCCCGAAGCCCTCGTTCCCGGCCAGCCACTCGGTGTACCGGGCGTTGCGGGCGATCGCCTCCGCATAGGACTCGGACGCGTACGCCACCACCCGCGGCGCGACCCCGGCGGCCGGGCCGCCCGGCTGCCAGCCGAGCAGTTGCCGCCAGCGCAGCGGCGTCCCGGTGATGGGCACCGTGACCAGCCCGTCCAGCGGCCGGAAGGTGGACTGGCACAGCGCCACCGCGTCACCGGAGTCGAGCAAATCCTGCGCGCCCCGGATGTCGATCTCCAGCACGTGCCGGGGGGTGAACCCGGCGCGGGCGCAGGCGTCGGCGAAGCAGTCGGCGAAGCAGCCGTCGCCGGGCGCGGCCATCCACCGGGCGTCGGCCAGTTCGGCCAGGTTCACCTCCCGCCGGCCGGCCATCGGGTGCCGCCGCGACATCAGCAGGAACACCGCGTCGACCCCGATGACGTGCCAGGTCAGCCCCGGGTCCGGGGCCGGCAGCGAGTCGCCGCAGGCGCCGGCGAGGGCGAAGTCGAGCCGGCCGGCGAGCAGCATCTCGGCCAGCCGCGACACGGAGAACGACGCCTGCGTGGTGATGTGCGCCTGGGGGTGCGCCGCGGCGAGCCGGTGCACCAGGCCGCCGAGGATCGGGCCGCTGGTCACGCCCAGGCGGAACCGCCCGGGGCCGGGCGGGCCACCGGGGTCGCCGCTGCCGGCCAGCCGGGCCGCGTCGTCCTGGAGGCCCTTGACCGCCGGCAGCAGCACCCGGGCCCGGGCCAGCACCAGTTCGCCCAGGGCGGTGGGGCGGGCGCCGCGGCGGTCGCGGTCGAACAGCGCGCCGCCGAGCGTCCGTTCGATGCGTTGCAGCTGCGCGGTCAGCGCCGGCTGGGCCAGCCCGAGGGCGGCGGCCGCCTTGGTGACGCTGCCCGTCTCCGCGATCGCGCAGACGACCCTGAGATGGCGCAGCTCCAGGTCCATAGCGTGACGGTAGGACCAGTGGGCTGGCAACCGGAAGCCCCTAAGTGTCGAGGCTCATCGTTGTTTCCGGTTCGGACCGATGGGTACCCATTCTCCAGACATCTTGAGGAGTCGATATGGGGAGGTGGGAGCCGTGGAGGATCGGGTCAAGGTGGTGGGGCAGCCGATTCGGCCGCTGCTGCTGGTGGTGCCGCTGCACCTGCTCGTGACCGCGCTGGTGTGCGACCTGGCCGCGCTGGCCACCGGCTCCGACCTGTTCGCCCTGGTGGGGTTCTGGACCCTCGCCCTCGGCCTGCTCTGCGCGGCGGTGGCCGGCATCGGCGCGCTGATCGACCTGCGGGCGACCCCGCACGGGAGCCGGGCGCGCCGGATCGCCACCGTCCACGGCGCGGCCGCCTCGGCCGGCGCGGCGCTGTTCGCCCTGATCTTCTTCGCCCGACTGAACGGCCCGGCGGGCGGCCGCGCGCACGCGGCGGGCAGGGCCCTGGTCCTCCTTGAGGTGCTCGCGCTGCTGGTGGGGGTCGCCGGCGCGATCGTCGGCGGCCAGTTGGCGCGCCGCGAGCGGGTGGTCGCGGCGACCCGTTCGCGCGCCGAGTCCGTGGCGCGCCGGCTGACCGGCCGGGCGCCGGTGGGCACCAGGGTCGGCCGGGCGCCGGTGGGCACCAGGGTCGGCCGGGCGCCGGTGGGCACCAGGGTCGGCCGGGCGCCGGTGGGCACCAGGGTCGGCCGGGCGCCGGCGGCCAGCAGGGTCGGGCCGCGGCACGCGGTGCGCAGCCGGGTCGCCTGACAAGCCCTACCCCTCCGGCACCCGGCGAAACCGGGCGGCTGGTAAGAAGGGCGCATGAACGATGCCGTGGCCGACGAGGTGGTCGACCTCTGCCGGGATCTGATCCGGATCGACACGACCAACACCGGGGACAACGCGACCAGCGCCGGTGAGCGGGTCGCCGCCGAGTACGTCGCGACCCGGCTGGACGAGGTGGGCATCGACGCACGGATCTACGAGTCCGCGCCGGGCCGGGCCAACGTCCTCGCCCGCATCCCGGGCGCGGACCCGGGCCGCGGCGCCCTGCTCGTGCACGGCCACCTCGACGTGGTCCCGGCCGACGCGTCGGAGTGGTCGGTGCACCCGTTCTCCGGCGAGATCCGGGACGGGTACCTGTGGGGCCGCGGCGCGGTGGACATGAAGGACTTCGACGCGATGGTGCTCGCGGTGGTCCGCCGCTGGCGGCGCGAGGGCGTCACCCCGCCCCGGGACATCGTGCTGGCGTTCACCGCCGACGAGGAGGCCGGCAGCGACTACGGCGCCCGGTACCTGGTCAACGAGCACCCGGAGGAGCTGGCGGGCTGCACCGAGGCGATCGGCGAGGTCGGCGGCTTCTCCTACTCGGTCAGCGACGACCTGCGGCTGTACCTGATCGAGACGGCCGAGAAGGGCATCGAGTGGCTGCGCCTGGTGGCGCGTGGCCGGCCCGGGCACGGGTCCATGGTGCACGACGACAACGCGGTCACCGCGCTCGCCGAGGCGGTCGCCCGGCTCGGCCGGCACCGCTTCCCGGTGGTGGTGACCCCGACCGTCCGGGCCTTCCTGACCGAGGTCTGCGAACTGCTCGACATCGAGCTGGACCCCGACGACCCGGAGACCGCGATCGCCAAGCTCGGTCCCATCTCGGCGATCATCGGCGCGACCATCCGAAACACGGCCAACCCCACCGGGCTGACCGCCGGGTACAAGCACAACGTGATCCCCGGCCGGGCCAGTGCCACGATCGACTGCCGTACCCTGCCGGGCCAGTCCGAGCTGTTCGTCGAGCAGTTGCGCGAGGTGATCGGCCCGGACCTGGACATCGAGTACGTCCAGCGCCAGCCGGCCCTGGAGACCGGGTTCGACGGCGCGCTGGTGGACGCGATGGCGGCCGCCCTGCGCGCCGAGGATCCGGGCGCCCGGGCCGTGCCCTACATGCTCTCCGGCGGTACCGACGCCAAGGCGTTCCACACCCTCGGTATCCGCTGCTTCGGCTTCGCGCCGCTGCGGCTGCCGCCGGACCTGAACTTCGCCGCACTCTTCCACGGCATCGACGAGCGGGTGCCGGTGGACGGGCTGCGGTTCGGGGTCTCCGTGCTCGACCGTTTTCTCCGCAACTGCTGATCCCCCATGCAGAAGGGACCCAACCTGTCATGACCGACGAGCACGCCGAGCTGGATGCCGCCCTGGAGCGGGTGATCGAGGCGGCCCGGGAGCACCTGGCCGCTGTCCGCCGCGCCGCCGGCAAGGTGGACGACGACGACGTCTGGCAGGCGTACGTCGACCTGAACAACGCCTCGCACGCCTACGACGAGCTGCTGCTGGACGCGTTCGGCGAGGTCACGCCGTGGGACGTGGAGTCGATCGACCCGGACGAGGCGGACCAGCGCTTCGGCGTGGGCCTCGGCGGGGTGGACGGCACCGAGCCGGGCGACCCGCACCCGCGGGTGATCTCGGTGCGGCAGCGCCGCGACTACCGGGTGCCCAGCGTCGCCGCGCTGCTGCGGGTGGCGGAGGCGGCCCGGCGCACCGCGCTCGGTGGCGAGGAGCCGGACGAACCGGTGGACTCGGTCGGCGCGGCCGTGCTGGAGCTGCTGGAGTCCGGGGACGTCTCGCTCGCCTCGCTGGACGTTCCCGAGCTGGAGCCGTTGGAGGGCGTCGTCACCGTCACGGAGGTGTCCGCGCCGCTGGATGTGGACGGCTACGCGGCGGAGGACGGCACCGGCCCGTTCCAGCAGGGCCCCGAGGACCGGCTGGTCGGCCGGCTGGACGACCACCCCTATGTGGAGTTCGGCGAGGACAGCGGCGAGGACGAGCCGGCGCCCGCCGACCGGTAGGCCCGCCGGGGTGGGGTCCCGTCGACCCGCTAGATCGAAAGCCCGGGCTGCGGTTCGTTCCGCCGGCGGCGGCGCAGCATCACCTGCCGCGTCCCGTCGCGGAACAGCCGCACCCGGGCCAGTTCCCAACCCCCGAATTCCGCCTGGATGGCCAGCTGCGCCGTGGCGGTCAGGCGATCGACATTCGGTGGCAACCGCAGCGGCGCGTATTCGTAGTCCATGCGACACATGGTGTCCCGCCCGGCCGCCGGTGGCCACCCCCGATTTGGCCGGATTTCGCCGGAACGGGCGGCTCAGCCGGCGCGTTCGGGGTAGCCGACCGGCGGGGTCGAGATGTCGTCCAGCGCCCTGGTGATCTCGTCGGGCAGGGTGATCCGCTCCACCGCGATCGCGCCGAGCAGCTGGCCCACCGTGCGGGCGCCGAGGATCGGCGCGACCACGCCCGGCCGGTCCCGGACCCAGGCCAGGGCCACCTCCATCGGGGAGACGCCCAGCCCGTCCGCGGCGGTGGCGACCGCCTCCACGATGCCGGAGCAGCGCGGCTCCAGGTACGGCGCGACGAAGCGTTCGAGGTGCGCGGACGCGGCCCGCGAATCCGCCGGGCGGCCGTGCCGGTACTTGCCGGTCAGCACGCCCCGGCCGAGCGGCGACCAGGGCAGCACACCCAACCCCATGGCCTCGCAGGCCGGCACCACCTCGCGTTCGATGCCGCGCTCCAGCAGCGAGTACTCGACCTGCGCGGCGACCAGCGGCGCCCGGCCCGGCCAGGCGACCTGCCAGGCGGCGGCGCGGGCGGTCTGCCAGCCGGAGAAGTTGGACACGCCGACGTACCGGACCCGGCCGGACGAGACGGCGTGGTCCAGGGCGGCGAGCGTCTCGTCCAGCGGCGTGTCCGGGTCGTACCCGTGCACCTGCCACAGGTCCACGTGGTCGGTGCCGAGCCGGTTCAGCGAGGCGTCCAGGCTGCTCAGCAGGTGGGACCGGGAGTTGTCGCGGCGGCGCGGGCCGCCCGGGCGCAGCCCCGCCTTGGTGGCGATGAGCAGTTCGTCGCGCTGCACTAGGCTGCCCACCAGCGCGCCGATGACCGCCTCCGCCTCGCCGTCGGCGTACACGTCGGCGGTGTCCACGAGCGTGCCGCCGGCGTCCAGGAAGCTCTTGAGCTGGGCGGCCGCGTCGTCGGCGTCGGTGTCCCGGCCCCAGGTCATGGTGCCGAGCGCGAGCCGGGAAACCGCCAGCCCGCTTCGGCCGAGCGGTCGCTGTTGCATGGGTGCACGATATTCGTCCACCGCCCGTCACGGATATCCACGCCGCGACCAATCTGGGCGAGTCACGACCACCGGTTCACCGGGCCGCCAGCGGGATTGCGTACCCTGGGTCGACTCTCGGGGCGGGAAACGAAGGGGGCCGGGATGCGGCTCGGACTGAGCCTGGGTTACCAGACCGCGTGGAGCACGCCGGCGGACCATCTGGCCTTCGCCCAGGAGGCGGACCGGCTGGGGTACTCGGTGGTGTGGGCGGCCGAGGCGTACGGCTCGGATTCGCCGAGCATCCTCGCCTGGATCGCGGGGCAGACGGCGCGGATCGACGTGGGCAGCGCGGTCATGCAGATCCCGGCGCGCACCCCGGCCGCGACCGCGATGACCGCGGTCACGATCGACGCGCTCTCCGGCGGCCGGTTCCGGCTCGGGCTCGGCGTCTCCGGCCCGCAGGTCTCGGAGGGGTGGCACGGCGTCCGGTTCGCCAAGCCCCTGGCCCGCACCCGCGAGTACGTGGAGATCGTGCAGCTGGCGGTGGCCCGCAAGCCGGTCGAGTACGACGGCGCGCACTACCGGCTGCCGCTGCCCGACGGCCCGGGCAAGGCGCTGCGGCTCAGCTTCCACCCGCCACGCGACCACATACCCGTCTACCTGGCCGCGGTCGGCCCGAAGAACCTGGAGCTGGCCGGGGAGATCGCGGACGGCTGGCTGGCCGTCTTCCTCAGCCCGGACAGCGCCGCCGACCAGCTCGCGCACGTCGCCGCCGGCCGGGCCAGGGCCGGCAGGTCCCTGGACGGCTTCGACATCGCCCCGAGCGTGCCGGTGGTGGTCGGCGACGACGTGGCCGCCTGCGCCGAACTGGTGCGCTGGTACGCGGCCCTCTACCTGGGCGGCATGGGCAGCCGGGAGCAGAACTTCTACAACCGGCTCGCGGTGCGCATGGGGTACGAGGAGGCGGCGGCCACGGTCCAGGATCTCTACCTGGCCAAGAGGCACCGGGAGGCGGCGGCCGCGGTCCCGCTGGAGTTCATCGACCGGACCTCGTTGCTCGGGCCGAAGGAGCGGATCGCCGACCGGCTCCGCGAGTACGCCGAAGCCGGGGTGACCACGCTCTCGGTGAGCCCGTTCGTGGCCGACCGGGAGTCGGGCTTCGCCGCCCTGCGCACCGTCGCGGACGCGTTCGAACTGGCTGGAGTCGCGTCGTGAGCTGGATCGAGTGCATCGTCCTGGGGATCGTCCAGGGGCTCACCGAGTTCCTGCCGGTCTCGTCCAGCGCGCACCTGCGGATCACCGGCGAGGTCTTCTTCCACCACGACGCCGGCGCCTCGTTCACCGCGGTCACCCAGCTCGGCACCGAGGCCGCCGTCCTGATCTACTTCGCCAAGGACATCTGGCGGATCACCAAGACCTGGATCGTGGGGCTCTGGGACCGCCCCACCCGGCAGACCTTCGACTACCGCCTCGCCTGGTACGTCATCATCGGCACCATCCCGATCGGCCTGCTCGGCTACCTGCTCAAGGACCAGGTCCGGCACGCCGCCCGGAACCTGTGGATCACCGCGACCGTGCTCATCGTGTTCGCCCTGGTGCTCGCGTTCGCCGAGCTGCTCGGGCGCAAGTCCCGCCCGCTGGAGCAGGCCCGGTTCGGCGACGGCATCACCATGGGCCTGGGCCAGTGCCTGGCGCTGATTCCCGGCGTGTCCCGCTCCGGGGCCACCATCTCGGCCGGTCTGTTCCTCGGGCTGCGCAGGGAGGCCGCCACCCGGGTCTCGTTCCTGCTGGCCATCCCGGCGGTGCTCGCGTCCGGCATCTTCAGCCTCCCGGACGTGTTCCTCCCCGGCACGCCGGAGGCTCCGGCGCCGAGTCCCGCCCAGATGGCCGTGGCCACGGTGATCGCGTTCGTGCTCGGCTACGCGTCCATCGCCTGGCTGCTGAACTGGGTGGCGCGGCACACCATCTACGTCTTCGTCTTCTACCGGATCGCACTCGGCGGCGTCCTGCTCGGCGCCCTCACCACCGGGGCGCTCGCGGCGACATAGGGTGGGCGGCGTGCCCACCGTCCTGCTGCTGCGCCACGGCCGCACCACCGCCAACGCCGATGGCGGCCTCGCCGGCCGCCAGCCGGTCGAACTGGACGACGTGGGCCGGGCCCAGGCGTCCGCGCTCGGCCCCCGGCTGGCGGCCATCCCGCTGGCCGAGGTCGTCACCAGCCCGCTGATCCGGTGCCGGCAGACCGTCGAACTGGCCCTGCCCGGCACCCCGGCGGCGGTCGAGGAGGGCCTGATCGAGTGCGGGTACGGCGACTGGGAGGGCCGCCCGCTCAAGCAGTTGGCCAAGGATCCGCTGTGGACGGTGGTGCAGCAGCACCCCAGCGCCGTCACGTTCCCCAACGGCGAGGCGATGGCCGCGATGGCGGCCCGGGCCGTCGCCGCGGTCCGGGCCTGGGACGCCCGGATCGCCGCCGAGTACGGCCCGGACGCGCTCTGGGTCGCGTGCAGCCACGGCGATGTGATCAAGGCGATCCTCGCCGACGCGCTCGGCGTCCACCTGGACGGGTTCCAGCGCATCGTGGTGGACCCGGCGTCGATCAGCGCGATCCGGTACACCCCGGTACGCCCGTTCGTGGTGCGGATCAACGACCCGGGCGCCGACCTGGGCGCCCTCCTGCCGCCCAAGCGCCGCCGGCGGCCCCGGCGCGCCCCCCGCGCGGTGGTCGAGTCGGACGCGGCGGTGGGCGGCGGCGCCGTCGGGGGGCAGGAATGAGGCGGCCCGGTACGCGCTGAGGGTCATTACCCGTGTCGTGCTTCGGGCGGTTAGGGTCTTGGTATGACCCACCAGGTGTACGCCTTCGAGCCGCCGGAGCGGTTCGTCGCCGGTACCGTGGGCCCGCCGGGTGAACGGACGTTCTTCCTCCAGGCCCGCGGCGGCGGCCGGCTGGTCAGCGTCACGCTGGAGAAGGTCCAGATGACGCTGCTGGCCGAGAAGCTGGAGGAGTTGCTGAGCGAGGCGCACCGCCGGTTCGGCATCGAGCTGCCGGACGCCGCGCCGGGCCCGTCGGACAATGAGCCGCTGGACAACCCGGTCGACGAGGAGTTCCGGGTCGGCACCCTCGGCCTGGCCTTCGACGTGGACTCCGCCACCGTCGTCATCGAGGCGATCGCGGTCGGCGAGGAGGCCGCGGCGGCCGACGACGCGCAGGAGTCCGACGAGGTCGAGGAGGCCGAGCCGGACGACGACCTCGACCGGCTGCGCGTGCGCCTCACCCCGCAGGCCACTCGGGCCTTCATCGACCGGGCGCGCCGGGTCATCAACGCCGGCCGCCCACCGTGCCCGCTGTGCGGTCAGCCGCTGGACCCCAAGGGGCACCTGTGCCCCCGGCACAACGGCTACCACCGCTAGTGCTCGCTGCTGACCTGGGTGGCGAGGCCCTCGACCTGCTGCGTCGTGGCGCCATCGAGGTGGAGGGGCGCCTGGTCGATGCGTCGAACACCACGCTGCGGGGGCAGATCACGCTGGACGGCGTGAGCGCCCGCTGCGTGTACAAGCCGGTCGCCGGGGAGCGCCCGCTCTGGGACTTCCCGGACGGCACCCTGGCGGGGCGGGAGGTCTCCGCGTACCTGGTCTCCGAGGCGACCGGGTGGGAACTCGTCCCGCCCACGGTGCTGCGCGACGGCCCGCTCGGGGTGGGTGCCTGCCAACTGTGGATCGAGGAGCCGGCGCAGGCCCAGCCGGTGGTCGGCTTCCTCCCCGGCCGCAAGGCGCCGCCGGGGTGGTTCCCGATCACGGCGGCGCGCGGCGAGGACGGCAAGCGGTACGTCCTCGCCCACGCCAACGCCCCCGGGCTGGCCCGCATGGCGGTCTTCGACGCCGTCATCAACAACGGCGACCGCAAGGGCGGCCACGTCCTGACCGGCGACGGCGGTCACCTCTTCGGCGTCGACCACGGCGTCACCTTCCACACCGAGGACAAGCTGCGCACCATCCTCTGGGGCTGGGTGAACGACCCGCTGCCGCAGGAGGCGGTGGAGGTGCTGCGCGCCCTGCGCGGCGTGCTGGACGGCGTGCTGGGCGAGGCACTGGCCGAGCACCTGACGCTGGGCGAGGTGGCCGCCACCCGCCAGCGGGTCGACCGCCTGCTGGCCGCCGGCCGCTTTCCGCTGCCGTCCGAGGACTGGCCCGCCGTCCCCTGGCCCCCGGTCTGAGGCGGACGCCCGCCCGGGGCGGCCTTGGTGCGACGGGCCGTGGTACCCGGCGGCCCCGTGATCGGGAATCGCTACGCTGGCGCTATGGAATCTTGGGCGGGTCACCGGGTGCCGCGGCTACCGGGCGCGGGGCGCCCGGTGCGGTTGTACGACTCCGCGCGCCAGGGGGTCCACCCCAGCCGGCCGCGCGGGGCAGCGACCATGTACGTCTGCGGGATCACCCCGTACGACGCGACGCACCTCGGCCACGCCGCCACGATGATCGCGTTCGACCTGGTCAACCGGGCCTGGCGGGACGCCGGCCACCCGGTCCGGTACGTGCAGAACGTGACCGACATCGACGACCCGCTGCTGGAGCGGGCCGCCCGGGACCGCGAGGACTGGGTGGTCCTGGCGATGCGGGAGACGGCCCTGTTCCGCGAGGACATGGAGGCGCTGCGGATCCTGCCGCCGGAGCGGTACGTCGGCGCGGTGGAGTCCATCCCCGCGATCGTCGCCCGGGTGGAGGACCTGCTCGCCGGGGGCGCCGCGTACCGGCTTGCGGACGGTTCGGGCGATGTGTACTTCGACATCGCGGCCAGCCCGCGGTTCGGGTACGAGTCGAACCTGGACCGGGCCCGGATGCTGGAGTTGTTCGGCGAGCGCGGCGGGGACCCGGAGCGCGCCGGCAAGCGCGACCCGCTCGACCCGCTGCTGTGGCGGGGCGCCCGCGGCGGGGAGCCGGCCTGGGACGGCGGGCAGGTCGGCCCGGGGCGCCCCGGCTGGCACATCGAGTGCGCGACCATCGCGCTGGACTTGCTCGGCACCACCATCGACGTGCAGGGCGGCGGCAACGACCTGCTGTTCCCGCACCACGAGTGCTCCGCCGCGCACGCCGAGCGGCTCACCGGCGAGTATCCGTTCGCGCGGCACTACGTGCACGCCGGCATGATCGGGCTGGCCGGCGAGAAGATGTCCAAGTCGCTGGGGAATCTGGTCTTCGTCTCCCGGCTGCGCGCCGACCACGTCGACCCGATGGCGCTGCGCCTGGCGCTGATGGCCGACCACTACCGGGCCGACCGGCAGTGGACCGACGACCTGCTGAAGGTGGCGCAGCAGCGGCTGGCGCGGTGGCGGGAGGCGGTGGCGACCCCGGTCGGCCCGGCCGGCGCGCCGGTGCTGGAGCGGGTGCGCGACCGGATCACCGACGACCTGGACACGGTCGGCGCGATCGCGGCGCTGGACGCGTGGGCGGAGGCCACCCTCGCGGGGGACCGGTCCGACCCGGGCGCCCCCACCCTGATCCGCAGCACCGCGGACGCCCTCCTCGGCATCGCCCTGTAGCCCCGGGCCCGCGCTGTCGCGGCCGGACCCGGCGGGTACCTTCTCAGCCCAGCGCCAGCCCCGGGTCCAGGTCCGGCTCGGGTGCCGGCGCGGGGATCTTGTACTCCTCGGTCAGCGTCGTCTGCGGCCCGGGCCAGGTCGCCTGGGAGACCTCGATCGGCTTGTTCGCCGGATCGTAGGCCACGTGCAGCAGGTGCAGTACCGGCGTGTCCGGCCGGATCTGGAGCAGTTCCGCCTCCTCCCGGGACGGCTGCCGGGCGGTGATCTGGTCGGTCGCGCTGGCGTACCGGCGGCCGATGACCTCCTCCGCCTCCTGGTAGAGCGGGCGCCCGAACGCCTCCATGCGGGCCAGGGAGGTGCCGTCGGCGTCGGCGGTGCGGAACCAGGAGGCGCCGACCTCCACCGGCGCGTCGTCCGTGCGCACCAGGTGCCGGCGCACCACCAGCGGCGTCCCGTCGGGTACCCCGAAGGCGTCGGCCACCTCGGCGGGGGCGGGGTCGCGGGTCACCTCGATGAGGTGTTGGCGGTACCGGGCGGCGAGGTCCGAGTGGTACCCCCGGAAGGTGCCGTACCGGCCGCGGGAGAGCCGGTTGAGCCGCCGCCGTGTGCCGCGCACGTAGGTGCCGGAGCCCGGCTTGGTGATCAGCAGCCCTTCGACTCGCAGTTGGTCGACGGTGCGCTGCACGGTCTGCTTGGCGACGCCGAACATCTCGGCGATCGCCGGGATCGACGGCAGCCGTTCGCCGGGTTGCCACTCGCCGCGGCGGATCCGCTCGCGCAGCTGCGCCGCGATCTGCCGGTGGGGGAACTCCGCCGCCCCGGGATTGATCGTCATGCCACGCCTCCGTCCCTAGGTTCCTAGGATGCGGTACGAGCGGTGCCCCGCGCTGCCCGACACGCCCCGACCCCGGCCGGCGCATCCAGCGCGCTGGGGCTGGGACGGGCGGGCGGGTTACCAGGAGCCGGCGGTGGGGCCGGCGGAGCCGCCGCGGCGGCGCAGGTACTTCTCGAACTCCTGGGCGATCTCGTCGCCGGTCAGCGGCTGGATGCCGGCGTCGCCGACCCGCTCCTCCAGCTCGCGGACGTACTCGCCCAGCTCGGCGTCCTGGTCCGCGGCGGTGCGCACCCGCTGCTCCCACTCGGCGGCCTCCTCCGCCAGATCCGCCGTCGGGACGGGCAGATCCAGCAGCTCCTCGACCCGGTGCAGCAGGGCGAGGGTGGCCTTGGGGCAGGGCGGGTTGTTCGCGTAGTGGGGCACGTGCACCCAGAACGAGACGGCGTCCAACTCGGCGCGCACGCACGCCTCGTGCAGCACGCCGACGATGCCGGTCGGGCCGTCGTACCGGGTCGGCAGGATCTGGTAGCGCTCGGCGGCGTCCTTGTCGGTGGCGCTGCCGCTGATCGGCAGCGGCCGGGTGAACGGGACGTCGGCGAGCAGCGCGCCGAGCAGTACCACCCGGTTGATCTCCAGGCTGTGGCAGATCTCCAGGATCTGCTCGCAGAAGGTGCGCCAGCGCATGCTGGGCTCGATGCCGCGGATCAGCACCACGTCCCGCTCGGTGCCGGGCGGGCTGGCCTTCTGGAACCGGGTGGTGGGCCATTCGATGTGCCGGGTCTCCCCGTCGGCCATCGCGATGGTCGGCCGGCTGACCTGGAAGTCGTAGAAGTCCTCCGGGTCCAGTTCGGTCACCGGCCGGGCGTCCCAGACCTGTTCGAGGTGCTCCACGGCCGCGGTCGAGGCGTCCGCGGCGTCGTTCCACCCCTCGAAGGCGGCGATCGCCACGGGGGAGCGCAGGATGGGCAGGCCGTCGAACTCGGTCACGTTCCTACCCTACGTGCCGCCGCCACATCCGGCCCGCTGGCTGCCCGTCGGGGTGTCGCGATGATCGCGCCCCGGGGGGCGGGAGGGGCGACGGCGGTCACATCTGGGACCGCGGGAGGGTGCGGGGCGTGAGTCGTGACGCGCGAGACAGTAGCCTGGGACGGTGCGTGATTCGTTCCTGAGCGTCCTGAGCGAGCGGGTGCTGATCGCCGACGGTGCGATGGGCACGATGCTCCAGGCGGCGCCGGACCTGACGGTGGACGGCGACTTCGAGGGTCACGAGGGCTGCAACGAGGTGCTCAACGTGACCCGCCCGGACGTCGTCCAGGGGGTGCACGACGCGTACTTCGCCGCGGGCGCGGACTGCGTGGAGACGAACACCTTCGGGGCCAATCTGCCCAACCTGGGCGACTACGGCATCGCGCACCGCATCCGGGAGCTGTCCGAGGCGGGCGCGCGCCTGGCCCGGGAGTCCGCGGACGCCCACGCGACGCCCGGCCGACCCCGGTTCGTGCTCGGCTCGATCGGCCCGGGCACCAAGCTGCCGACCCTCGGCCACGCGAAGTACGCCACCCTGCGGGACGCGTACCAGGAGAACGCCGCCGGCCTGATCGCGGGCGGCTCGGACGCGCTGATCATCGAGACCTGTCAGGACCTGTTGCAGACCAAGGCGGCCGTGGTCGGCGCCAAGCGGGCGATGAGCGAGGTCGGCCGCACCGTCCCGGTGATCGCCCAGGTGGCCGTGGAGACCACCGGCACGATGCTGCTCGGCTCGGAGATCGGTGCCGCGCTGACCGCGCTGGAGCCGCTGGGCATCGACCTGATCGGCTTGAACTGCTCCACCGGCCCGGCCGAGATGACCGAGCACCTGCGCTACCTGGCGCAGAACGCCCGCATCCGGCTGTCCGTGATGCCGAACGCCGGCCTGCCCGAGCTCACCTCGCAGGGCGCCCGCTACCCGCTCACCCCGGCCGAGATGGCGGACGCGCTGGAGCGCTTCGTCACCGAGTACGGGGTGAACCTGGTCGGCGGCTGCTGCGGCAGCACCCCGGAGCACGTCCGCCTGGTGGTCGAGCGGCTGCACGGCACGGTGGCGCCGGCCCGCGCGCCGCGCCGCGAGGGCGCCGTCTCGTCCATCTACCACTCGGTGCCGTTCGCCCAGGAGGCCGGCGTCCTGATGGTGGGGGAGCGGACCAACGCCAACGGCTCGAAGGCGTTCCGCGAGGCGATGCTCGCCGGCGACTGGCAGACCTGCGTGGAGATCGCCCGCGGCCAGGCCCGGGACGGTTCGCACCTGCTCGACCTCTGCGTGGACTACGTTGGCCGGGACGGCGCCGCCGACATGCGCGCGGCCGCGGGGCGCTTCGCCACCGCGTCCACCCTGCCCATCATGCTGGACTCCACCGAGCCGCAGGTGATCGAGGCGGGCCTGGAGATGCTCGGCGGCCGCTGCGTCATCAACTCGGTGAACTACGAGGACGGCGACGGCCCCGGCTCCCGGTACGCCCGGGTCATGCCGATCATCAAGGAGCACGGCGCCGGCGTGGTGGCGCTGACCATCGACGAGGAGGGGCAGGCCCGCACCGCCGAGTGGAAGGTGCGGGTGGCGTCCCGGCTGATCGAGGACCTGACCGGCCGGTGGGGCCTGGCCCCGTCCGACATCCTGATCGACTGCCTGACCTTCCCGATCTCCACCGGCCAGGAGGAGACCCGCCGCGACGCCATCGAGACGATCGAGGCGATCCGCGAGATCACCCGCCGGTACCCGGACGTGAACTTCACCCTGGGCGTCTCGAACGTCTCGTTCGGCCTCAACGCCGCCGCCCGCCAGGTGCTCAACTCGGTGTTCCTGCACGAGTGCCAGCAGGCCGGCCTGACCAGCGCCATCGTCCACGCCAGCAAGATCCTGCCGATGAGCCGGATCCCGGAGCAGCAGCGCCAGATCGCCCTGGACCTGGTCTACGACCGGCGGCGCGAGGGCTACGACCCGCTCCAGCGGTTCATCGACCTGTTCGAGGGCGTGGACGCGGCGTCCGCCCGCGCCAGCCGCGCCGAGGAGTTGGCGGCGCTGCCGCTGACCGAGCGGCTCAAGCGCCGCATCATCGACGGCGAGCGCAACGGCCTGGAGGCCGACCTCGACGAGGCCCTGGCCGGCGGCGTCACCGCCCTGGCCATCATCAACGACATCCTGCTGGACGGGATGAAGACCGTCGGCGAGCTGTTCGGCTCGGGCCAGATGCAGCTGCCGTTCGTGCTCCAGTCCGCCGAGGTGATGAAGACCGCGGTGGCCTACCTGGAGCCGCACATGGAGAAGACCGACGGCGCCGGGAAGGGGCGCATCGTGCTCGCCACAGTCAAGGGCGACGTGCACGACATCGGCAAGAACCTGGTCGACATCATCCTGTCCAACAACGGCTACGAGGTGGTCAACCTCGGCATCAAGCAGCCCATCAACGCCATCCTGGACGCCGCCGAGCAGCACGCCGCCGACGCCATCGGCATGTCCGGCCTGCTGGTCAAGAGCACGGTCATCATGAAGGAGAACCTCCAGGAGATGGCCGCCCGCGGGGTCGCCGACCGCTGGCCCGTCCTGCTCGGCGGTGCCGCGCTCACCCGCGCCTACGTCGAGGACGACCTGCGGTCCATGTTCACCGGCCAGGTCCACTACGCCCGCGACGCGTTCGAGGGACTGTCCCTGATGGACCGCGTGATGGCCGCCAAGCGCGGCGGTGGCGTCGTGGTCGACGCGGATCGCGAGGCCGCCCTCGCCGCCCGCCGGGAGCGCCGCGCCCGCACCCGGGCCCGCGTCTCGGAGGCGCTGCCCGAGCTGACGGACGCCTCGGTCCGCTCCGACGTGGCCGCCGACGTGGCCGTCCCGCGCCCGCCGTTCTTCGGCACCCGCGTGGTCAAGGGCATCCCGCTCGCGGACTACGCGGCAGTCCTCGACGAGCGCGCCACGTTCCTCGGCCAGTGGGGCCTACGCGGCGCCCGCGGCGGCAGCGGACCGACGTACGAGGAACTGGTCGAGACCGAGGGCCGCCCGCGCCTGCGCTCCTGGCTGGACCGCCTGACCGCCGACAAGGTACTCGAGGCCGCCGTGGTCTACGGCTACTTCCCGGCCTACTCCGAGGGCAACACCCTCGTGGTGCTCGACGAGAACGGGCACGCCGAGCGCGCCCGGTTCACGTTCCCGCGGCAACGGCAGGAGCGCCGGCTGTGCCTGGCCGACTTCTTCCGCCCGGGGCAGGGGCAGGACGGCGAACTGGACGTGGTCGCCCTGCAACTCGTCACCATCGGGCAGCCGATCAGCGAGTACACCGCGAAGCTGTTCGCCCAGAACGCATACCGGGACTACCTGGAGGTGCACGGGCTCTCCGTCCAGCTCACCGAGGCCCTGGCCGAGTACTGGCACCAGCGCATCCGCTCCGAACTGGCGCTCCCGGGCGGCGGCACCGTCGCCGACGACGACCCGGCCGACGCGGCCGGCCTGCTCCGCAACGACTACCGCGGCTGCCGGTACGCGTTCGGCTACCCCGCCTGCCCGGATCTGGAGGACCGCGCCAAGGTGATGGACCTGCTCGGCGGGGAGCGCATCGGCGTGGAGTTGACCGAGGAGCACCAGTTGGTCCCGGAGCAGGCGACGGACGCGATCGTCGTCCACCACCCGGACGCGAACTACTTCAACGCCAAGTAGCCGCCACACCCGCCGTGACCTGCGGCGCAAGGCCCAGAGGCCCGCGCCGCCGGGCCGGCGTAACCACGATGTGCCGCGCTGTGCCCGCCTCGGCGCACCTGCCCAAGCGGGTAGCCGTGGAGGCACTGATAGCGGCAGCGAGCCCGGTGGGCTGCGATGACCACCGGTTACCTTGACGGTGCCGCCAGCACCGGTGGTCCACGGCCAGGTTCAGATGCAGGGCTGGCAGGAGGGCGATGACCGGTGGGGCTGGATTTGTCGTAGCCGAGGGGCAGAATCCGCTCGGAGGTGGTCACCGTGGTCGAACGCGAGAGTGTGCCTCACCTACGGCAGGTGGTGCTCGATTGCACGGATGCCAGGGCGTTGGCGGAGTTCTACCGGCGGCTGTTGGGCTTGGCGTACCGGCCCGGTGACGAGCCGTCCGGGCCCGGCCGGGACGACGAGCGCGGGCGGGACTGGCTGGTGTTGCGCGCGCCGGAGGGCGCCCCGAAGCTGGCCTTTCAGCAGGTGGAGCAGTTGGCGCCGACAACGTGGCCGGAGGACCGGGTGCCGCAGCAGATGCACCTGGACATGACGGTGCCGTCGGCGGATGAGCTGCTGGTACAGCACGAACGCGCCCTGGGGCTCGGTGCGCGTCTGCTGTTCGACCGGTTCGACGACCCGGAGGAGCCGTTGCGCGTGTACGCCGACCCCGCCGGCCACCCGTTCTGCATCTTTGTCGCCTGATGACGTGTGTCGGTCCCGCCGGCGCTTCGGCGCAACGTCGTGGAGAACTGGGGCGAGGCGGGGCGCCGGTGGCTGGAGCGGCTTCCCGCGCTGCTGGGCGAGGTCGCCCGCGACTGGAACCTCACCCTCGGTGAGCCTTACCACCTCAGCTTCAACCGGGTGGTGCCGGCGACCCGGGCGGACGGGAGCCTGGCGGTCCTGAAACTGGGCGTGCCGGCGGGGCACCTGGCGGATGAGGCGGCGGCATTGCGCGCGTTCGACGGGCGCGGGGCGGTACGACTGCTGGCGGAGGACGCGGACCGCGGTGCCCTGCTGGTGGAACGGGCCGTGCCGGGGACGATGGCGGCGGCGCTGGTCCCGGAGGACGACGAGGCGGCGATGGCGGCGCTGATCGGGGTCGGCCGGCGGCTGCACCGGCCACCGCCCGAGGGGTGCAAGCTGCCGCACCTGCGGCGGGCGGGCGCGGCGTTCACCGAGCACCTGCGGCGGTTCCCGGGCGACGACCCCGCTGCCCCGGCGCCTGGTCGAGCGGGCGGCTGGGCTGTTCGACGAGTTGTGCGCGAGTACGCCCGGGGCCGTGGTGGTGCTGCACGGCGACCTGCACCACGACAACGTCCTGCGGGCGGAGCGGGAGCCGTGGTTGGCCATCGGCCCGCACGGCGCCATCGGGGACCAGGGGTACGACTGCGGCGCGATGCTCCACAACCCGTGGCCGTGGCGCCGGGAGGACAACCTGCTGGCGCTGGTACCCCGGCGGATCGAGCAGTTGGCCGAGGGCTTCGGGTTACCGGTCGAGCGGGTGGTGGCGTGGGGATTCGTCATGGGAGTGCTGTCCGAAGTGTGGACGGCGCAGGGCGGTACCCCCGGCGGCCGCGCCCTGGACGTAGCGGAACTGCTCATGCCCCGCCTGCCGTAGCCGGGAGTCCCGGCACCCCGATCGGCGACCGAGGGCCGCCGATCGGGGTGGGGAAGCGCGGTTTCCTCAGTGGGCGGTGCGGCGCCGGAACAGGACGGTGGCGGCGACGTAGGCGGCGACCAGAAGCCCCACCAGCCAGGTCACCGCGATCCAGCCGTTCGAGCCGATCGGCGTACCCATCAGCAGCCCGCGTACCGTCTCCGTCACCGGCGTGATCGGTTGGTGGGTGGCGAAGGCGCGGATGGCGGCCGGCATCGTCTCGGTGGGAACGAACGCGCTGCTGAGGCACGGCAGGAACAGATCGCGAAGGTGAAGCCGCTGGCGCCTTCGGCGCTGCGGGCCAGCAGCCCGAGGCAGACGGCCACCCAGGAGATCGCCACCATGAACAGCAGAAGCAGGCCCAGGGCGTTCAGCCAGTGCACCGGGTCGGCGTGCGGGGAGAAGCCGGCCAGCAGCGCGGTGCCGATGACCAGCGCCATGGAGATGGCGTTGCGGGCGACGGCGGAGAACGACTCGGGTGCCGGCGGGTAACACAAAGCGGCCGCGATCGATAGCGGGTGGCCCCGCGGGGTTGCCGCCGGTCGGCCGGGGTGACGCCGGCCACCCCCGGCGCGACCAGGCCACTCGCGCCGCGCGCGGTCCGGCATGATGCGGGGCGTGACGTTGCGCGCGGTGCTGTTCGACATGGATGGCACGCTGGTCGACAGCGAGAAGGTCTGGGAGGTCGCGCTGGCCGAACTGGCCGACCGGTACGGCGGCCGGCTGTCGCCGGCGGTGCGCGTCGCGATGATCGGCATGAGCGTGGCGGACTCCATGCACCTGCTGCACGACGATCTCGGCCAGCCCTGGCGCGACGCCGCACAGAGCGCCACCTGGGTGAACGCCCGGGTCGGCGAACTGTTCGCCACTGACCTGGAGTGGCGCCCCGGCGCCCGTGACCTGCTGGTGGACGTGCGCGCCGCCGGGCTGCCGACCGCCCTGGTGACCTCCACCAACCGGCGCCTGGTCGAGTTGGCCCTGCCGTTCCTCGGTCCGGCCAACTTCGACGCGCTCGTCGTCGGCGACGAGGTCGCCCGCACCAAGCCCGACCCGGAGCCGTACCTCACCGCCGCCGCCCGCCTCGACGTGCCGATCGGGGACTGCCTGGCCATCGAGGACTCGCCGACCGGCCTGACCAGCGCGCGGGCCGCCGGAGCGGTGGTCCTCGCCGTCCCGTGCGACGCGCCGCTGACCGACACCGCCGGCGTCACCGTCCGGGAGTCCCTCGCCGGGCTGACCGCCGCCGACCTCGCCGGACTGCACGGGCGCCGGCACGCGCGGAGCCGCCCGCTCGACGTACTCTGATCATCACCAAACTCAACAGGTGGGGGCGCACCCCCGGTCCGGGAGCCGGCCGGGGTGGGGTCATGCCCCCGCGCCGGTTGCGCCCCTGGAACGGGAGGTACGCCGGTGAACACTGCCGACCCCGTCCGGGTGGTCCGCCCGGCCCTGAGGGTTCCGTTCGACAGCGCCGCCAGCCCACACTCCGACGAGGTGGACGGGCGCGTCGTGGAGTGGGCGCTCCACGCCGGCCTCGCCCCCGAGGAGCGGACCGCGCCGCTGCGCCGCTCCCGCCTCGGCCTGCTGGCGGGCCGCACCCACCCCCGCGCCGACGTCGACACGGTCACCGACGTGGCCGTCTGGTACGCCTGGCTCGCGATCTTCGACGGGTACTGCGACGAGCCCGCCACGGTCCGGGACCCGGTCCGGTTCGGCGCCCACCTGATCCGCCTGCTCCGCGTCCTGGAGTCCGACACCTCCCGCGCGTCGTTACCCGACGGCGCTGACGCGGCAGGCGGCACTCTGGCGCCCGGTGGCGCTCTGGCTGCCGATGGTGCTCTGGCGAGCGGCGGCATCCCGGCAGCGGCTGGCGGTTTCCCGGCGACCGGCGGCGTTCCGGATGGGGTGGTGGCTGGCGACGGCTGGTCCCGGGCCGCGGACCCGTTCGCCGCCGCCCTCGCTGATCTGCGCGACCGGGTCCGTGCCCGGGCCACCGCCGACCAGATGCGCCGGCTCGCGCTCAGCGTCCACGGCTACTTCATGGGGCTGCTGTGGGAGGGCGGCCACCGCCGACTGGGCGAGGGGTCGGTCTCCTTCGAGGACTACCGATACATCCGCCGCCATGCGGGTGGCGTGCCGACCTGGCTGATGCTCATGGAGATCTTCGGCGGCAACCGGCCGAGCCCGGGCGACCTGGCCCACCCGGACATGGTGGCCCTCAGCACCCGGATCGCCGACGTGCTCACCTGGCAGAACGACATCGTCTCGTACCGGGCGGAACTCGCCTCCGGCGTGCGGGTCCTGAGCCTGCCGACGGTGCTGGGGCGCGAGCGCGGCCTCCCCGAGCAGCGCGCCCTGGAGGCCGCCGCCGACCTGCTCACCATCGAACTGGACGGCTACCTGGCCGCCGAAGGCCGGGTGCTGGACTGGGCCGGCCCCGCGCTCACCGGCTATGTCGCGGACCTGCGTGACCTGGTTGCCGGCTGCCTGACCTGGCATCTCGAAACCGGCCGCTACTCCTGATCACCGACCGACCGCCAAACACCGCTGAACCGGGCACCACAAATCCAAGATCGACACAGCGGGTGGGGGATAGCGCGGTGCCCGCCGGCCGCGTCGCAGTGACGCGGGCGGCGGGCACCGACCCCCTCGGTAGTGGCTATTCGTGTGCGATGGCGTTCAGCACGTTGAGCCGGGCCGCCCGCAGCGCCGGGAGCAGCGCCGCGACCACGCCGATGATCGCGCCGAGGGCCAGGTAGGTGGCCATCTGCGACCACGGGAACACCAGTTCGGTGATGCCCTGCGAGTTCAGCGCCCGGACCACGGCCGCGCCGAGGCCGGCGCCGACCGCGAGGCCGAGCAGCGCGCCGAACACGGAGATGACCACCGACTCGACGGTCACCATCCCCGCCGTCTGGCCGCGCCGCAGGCCGATGGCGCGCAGCAGGCCCAGCTCGCGGGTCCGCTCGATGACCGAGAGCACCAGCGTGTTGATGACGCCCAGCACGGCGATCAGGATGGCCAACGCCAGCAGGATCTGGATCATCTGGAGTACCTGGTCGACGCCGGACGTCTGCTGCTTGAGGAAGCCGGAGCGGTCCACGACCGACACCTCCGGGCTGTCCGCGAGCAGCCGGTCCACGTCCGGCTGCACCTGCGCCGGCTGGACGCCCGGCCGGAGCTGGATGTAGCCGGCGACGAGCTGCCTTACCGCGAAGTCCTCCGCCGCGGCGGGTGGCAGCAGGATGCCCGGGAACACCGGCGAGGACTCGGTCACGGCCACGACCGTGAACCGGTGCGGCTCGCCCCGGGACAGCTGCACCGTGGCGGACTGCCCGACCGCGAGGCCGAACTTCTTGGCCGCGTCCGAGTTGATCACCATCTGGTCCGCCCCGAGCGCGCCGATCGCCCCGGAGTTGACCTTGACGGAGAAGATGTCCGCGGCGGCGACCGCGTCCGTGGTGGCCACCAGGTAGGTCTTCGTGCCGTTGACCATCGCCTGGTCGAAGTACTCGCCGACCGCCGTGCGTACCCCGGGCAGCTTCCCCGCCTCGGTGATGACGGTCGGATCGAACGTCGGCGGCCGGTCCTCGGTCGGATCGCCGCCGATGAACAGCTGGGCGTCGACCGAGTCCGTGGCGATCTTGTCCAGGCTCTTGGTGGCGGACTGGAGCACCACGTTCACTCCGGTGATCAGGGCGATGCCGACCATGAGGGCGGCCGCCGTGATGGCGGTGCGGCGCGGGTTGCGCCCGGAGTTGAGCCGGCCGAGCCGGCCGGGCACGGACCAGGAGAAGATCCGGCCCAGCAGCGACACCACCGGGCGGCCGATCAGCGGGGTGAGCAGGGCGACGCCGATGAAGCTGACGAGCACCCCGGCCAGGATCAGCCACAGCGTGGCGTCCCCGGCGCCGCTGAGCCCCACGGTGAGCAGCGCCGCGCCGGCGGCCGACACGACCCCGCCGAGGACCGTGACCCGGGTCAGCGGGCGGTCCGGCGTGGCGACGTCGGCCATGGCGGCGACCGGCGGGATGCGCGAGGCGCGCAGCGCCGGCAGCACCGCCGCCACGACGGTCACCAGCACGCCCACCACGAACGCGCTGATCACCGACGCCGCCGGCACCCCGATCCCGGCCAGTTCCAGACCGCCGGTGGCGGCGGTGAACAGCTTGGCCAGCAGCGCGCCGACGCCGATCCCCGCGCCGAGGCCGAGAACCGCGGCGACCAGGCCGATCGCCACCGCCTCCAGCAGCACCGAGCCGATCACCTGGCGCCGGCTGGAACCGAGCGCCCGCAGCAGCGCCAGCTCCCGGGTCCGCTGCGCGATGATGATCGAGAAGGTGTTGAGGATCAGGAACACGCCGACGAACAGCGCCACCGCGGCGAAGCCGAGCAGGATGTTGTTGAAGAACGACAGCGCCTGCTCGAAGCCGGCCGCCGCGTCGTCGGCGAGCTGCTTGCCGGTCTTCACCTCGTACCGGTCGCCGAGCGCGGACTGGATCGCGTCCCGCAGCGCCGCCGGCTGGACGCCGGGGGCGGCGTCGACCGTGACGCTGGAGTAGGCGTTCTTCTCGCCCAGCATCAGCTCCTGCGCCACCGGGTCGGTGAACGCGACCTGCGTGGCGCCGCCGAGCGTGTCCCGGCCGCCGCTGTAGCCGAAGATGCCCACCAGCGTGAACGTCTTCCTCGGCTGGAGGGTCAGCACGGAGACCTGGTCACCCACCTTGATGCCGGCGGCCTTGGCCAGCGACGCGTTGACCGCGATCTGGTTGTCGGCCGCCGGGCCGTGCCCCTCGCGCAGCTCGGCCAGCCGGGAGCCGTCCACCCAGTTGGTGCCCAGCCGGGGCGGGCCGAAGGACGGGACGACCTTGCCGTTCGCGCCGATCACCCGCGCGCCCTCCGCGCTCACGTCGCCGGCCGCCGAGGCGACGCCGGGGACCGCGCGGACCCGCTCCACCACGTCGGCCGGCAGCGTCGCCGGCGCGGGTGGCCCGTCCTCCAGGCCGCCGCTGGCGATCTTCGGCTTGGCGCCGACCGACACGTCGATCGTTGAGTAGGCCGAGCGGAACAGCGAGTCGAAGGAGCGGCTGAGGGTGTCGGTGAGCACGAAGGCGCCGGAGACGAACATCACGCCCAGCACGACCGCCAGGCCGGACATCACCAGGCGCAGCTTGCGCGACAGCAGACTCTTGAGGGTCGCCCGGAACATCAGCCGTTCACCCCGGCGAGCACGTCGAGGCGCTTCATCGTGTCCAGCACGCCGTCGGCCGTAGGCTCGGACAGCTCGGTGACGATCTGGCCGTCGGCCAGGAACACGACGCGATCGGCGTAGGAGGCCGCGTTCGGGTCGTGGGTGACCATCACGATCGTCTGCCCGTACTCGCGGACCGAGTTGCGCAGGAAGCCGAGCACCTCGGCGCCGGAGCGGGAATCCAGGTTGCCGGTCGGCTCGTCGGCGAAGACGACCTCCGGGCGGGAGACCAGCGCCCGGGCGCAGGCCACCCGCTGCTGCTGCCCGCCGGAGAGCTGGGCCGGGCGGTGGCCGAGCCGGTCGGTCAACCCGACCGTCTTGATCACCGTCTCGAACCACTCCGGCTCCGGCTTCTGCCCGGCGATCGCCAGCGGCAGCAGGATGTTCTCCTTCGCCGTCAGCGTCGGCAGCAGGTTGAACTGCTGGAAGATGAAGCCGACCTTGGTGCGGCGCAGCTTGGTCAGGCCACCGTCGGACAGCCCGGTCACCTTCGTGTCGCCGATGAAGATCTCGCCCCGGCTGGTGGCGTCCAGCCCCGCGAGGCAGTGCATCAGCGTCGACTTGCCGGACCCCGACGGCCCCATGATCGCGGTGAACCGGCCCCGCGCGAACTCGGCCGTGACCCCCCGCAGTGCGACGACCTGCGCCTCGCCGGCCCCGTACACCTTCCACACGTCGTTGGCGCGGGCCGCCACCGAGGTGGCCTCCGATATCGCCGTCACGATCCATCCCCCCGAGAATCTGGACCGACCAGGACGGTCCCGGCCGGCGTACCCATGCTGTCGTGCCCGGCGGCCGGCGGCGTCCACCCAGCGGCGTAGCCGAACGCGGATATTGCGCTGCGGGTCCGCCCCGAGGCCGGCTCAGGGATGCCCCTGACCGCGGCCGCTCAAAACATCACGGTAGGCGGCGGGGCGGCCGGTCACCTCGGCCCGCGGAACGGTCTTCGGGTGCGCCGCTCTCCGTCCGGGCGCGGGCTACGGCTCCGCCCTGAGGAGGAGGGCGGGTCGACCGCTACGCTCCCGGGCGCACGAGGCCCGACTCGTACGCCAGGACGACGGCCTGCACCCGGTCGCGCAGGCCCAGCTTGGTCAGCACGTGCCCGACGTGCGTCTTGATCGTCGTCTCGCTCACCGTCAGCGCCTGCGCGATCTCCGCGTTCGACAGCCCCCTGGCGACCTGCACCAGCACCTCGCGCTCCCGGTCGGTCAGCGCGTCCAGCAGCCGCGACGGCGGCGCGTCCAGGTCCGGCAGGCTGGTGGCGAAGCGGTCCAGCAGGCGCTTGAGGATCCGCGGCGCCACCACCGCCTCACCGGCCGCCACCGTGCGGATCGCGGTCACCAGATCCTCGGCCGGCACGTCCTTGGCCAGGAAGCCGCTGGCACCGGCGCGCAGCGCGCCCACCACGTACTCGTCCAGGTCGAATGTGGTCAGGATCAACACCCGCACCGGCAGCCGCGCCGCCACGATCGCCCGGGTCGCGGCCACCCCGTCCATCCGGGGCATCCGGATGTCCATCAGCACCACGTCCGGCAGCAGCCGGCGGGAAAGCTCCACCGCCTCGGTGCCGTCGCCGGCCTCGCCCACCACGTCAAGGTCGTCCTCCGCGCCGAGGACCATGCGGAAGCCGGTCCGCAGCAGGGGCTGGTCGTCCACGAGGAGGATGCGCACCGGAGGGTCGCCGGGTGTGCCGCTCATCGGTCCCTCCGCATCGGCTCGGCGCTGGCTCAACGGGTCTCGGCTCGTCGGGTGTCGGCCACCGGCACGCCCAACTGCTCCATGGGGATCTTCGCGTACACCCGGTATCCGCCGCCGGGCCGGGGGCCGGTGCGCAGCGTCCCGCCGTACAGGGCGACGCGTTCGCGCATGCCGACCAGTCCGTGGCCGACGTGCTCGGACCGGGGCGCCGGCCCCCGCCCGGTATCGAAGATCTCCACGATCAGCCAGTACACCCCGAATGCCAGGCGCACCTGCGCGGTCGCCTCCCCGGCGTGCTTCAGGGTGTTGGTCAGCGCCTCCTGCACGATCCGGAAGATCGTCAGCGCCACGCCCGGGTCCAGGCTGGACGGTACACCGTCGACGGCGAGGGCGACCGGCAGGCCCGCCTCGCGCACCTGCTCCACCAGGGCCTCGATGCCCGCCAGGCCCGGCTGCGGCGCCAGGTCCGCCGCCGGCTCCGCCTCCGTGCGCAGCACGTCCAGCAGGCGCCGCATCTCCCGCAGCGTGGTCCGGCTGGTGTCCTCGATGGTGCCCAGCGCCTCGTCCGTCGCGGCCGGATCCTTATGCAGCACCCGCCGCGCGCCGGTCGCCAGCACCCCCATCACGCTCACGTGGTGCGCCACCACGTCGTGCAGTTCCCGGGCGATCCGCCGCCGCTCGTCCGCCACCGCCTGCGCGGCCAGGGACCGCTGGTTCGCCTCCGCGCTGCGCGCCCGCTCCTCCAGCGCCTGGGTGTAGGCGCGGCGCGCGCACACCGTCCGCCCGATGAAGAAGCAGACCAGCGCGATCAGGACGTTCATCGCCGCCATCACCGGCGGCCCGATGTCGTGCGGGCCCTCCGGCTGGATCGTCAGCACGCTGACGACCAGCGCCGGCACCCACAGCACCACCGCCGCGAGCACCGCCCGGCGCAGGGTCAGCGCGGCCGCCGCCGAGTACGTGACCATCACGAAGGTGACGATCTGGCTCAGCGGGTAGCGCGCGACCACCGCCGGGATCGCCAGCCCCGCCACCGCCAGCAGGGCCGCTGGACGCAGCGCCACCCGCCGCAGCACGATCGGCGCCGCGGCCAGCACGCTGTAGAGGGCGACCAGCCACAGCGGCCCGCCGTACGGGCCCGCGCCGACGCCGACCGCGCCGAGGTCCCGGCCGACCCGGCTCAGACCGGCCTCCTGCTGGCCGGGGGCCACCGTCGCGGTCAGCAGCACCTCCACCGCGACGACCCCGGCCGCCAGCAGCCCGTCCGCCAGCATCAGACGCGCTGCACCGGCGGGCGCGTGCCATCGCACCAGGGGGCGGCACAGCGTCGTCATGCTGCGACGCTATCCGGTACCGGTCGGCGCCCGGTCATCGCCGACGATGAGATCGCCTCCTCCGCGAGGAGGAGGGCGTGCCGGCCCCGGCGGCGTTCATGGTGGGCGGGCTACTCCTCGATGAGCGGGAGGGTGGCCGCCGGCTCGACCGCCGGCTCGGGATACGGGGGCGGGGTGCCGCCGTACGCCGGGCAGAGCGCCTGGTGGCTGCACCAGCCGCAGAGCCGGCTCGGCTTGGGACGGAAGTCGCGGGCGGCGGTGGCCTCGTCGATCGCCCGCCACAGGGCCACGAGGGTGCGCTCGAAGCGGACCAGTTCCTCCGCGTCCGGCGCGTAGTCACAGATCTCCGCGTCCTTCAGATACAGCAGGCGCAGCACGCGCGGCACGACGCCCCGGGTTCGCCACAGGACCAGGGCGTAGAACTTGAGCTGGAACAGCGCCCGCGCCTCGAACGCCTCGCGGGGCGCGCCGCCGGTCTTGTAGTCGACCACGCGCAGGTCCCCGGCGGGGGAGACATCCAGCCGGTCGATGTAGCCGCGGATGCGTAACCGGTCGTCGACGACCGTCTCGACCAGGCTCTCCCGCTGCGCCGGTTCGAGCCGGCGGGGATCCTCCACCGAGAAGTACCCGGCGAGCAGCGCCCGGGCCGAGGACAGGAACTGCTCGAACGCGCCCTCGGGCAGGTCGGCGAAGAGGGTGGCCAGTTCCGGTGCCGCCGCGGTCAGCCGGGCCCACTGCGGCTCGATCAGCCCACCGGCCGCACCCTCGGTGCGCTCGGGGGCCGGCAGGTCGAACAGCCGCTCGAGCACCGCGTGCACCAGGGTGCCGCGCACCTGGTCGGTGGTCGGGCGCTCGGGCAGCCGGTCGATGGTGCGGAACCGGTACAGCAGCGGGCAGGTCTTGAAGTCCGCCGCGCGTGACGGCGAGAGCGAGGGCAGCGCCGGCTGCTCGCCCGCCACCGGACCTTCCGCCACACCCGCCACCACATCCGTCGTCATGCCCCACACCGTAACCACGCGGTACGACGAAACCACCCAGCCGTACCCCAAAGTCCATTCCGTAGCATCGAGTGGTGGACGAACAGACGCGCGCGCCGCGGCCCGCGGAGCGGCCGCCCGGGTTCCGGGTCGGTCAGGTCGCTGGCGTGCCGCTGTACGTCAACGCCTCCTGGCTGATCCTGGCCGTGCTGGTGACCCTGTTCTACGGCCAGCGGATCGGTGCCGCGTTGAGCCTGGCCGGGCCGGCGGCGTACCTGGTGGGCCTCGCGCTCGTGCTGTGCCTGCTGCTGTCGGTGCTGCTGCACGAGTTGGGGCACGCGCTGACGGCGCGCCGGTACGGGATCGGTGTGCGCGGCATCACGCTCGAACTGCTCGGCGGGTACACGGAGATGGACCGGGAGGCCCCGTCGCCGAAGGTGGAACTGCTGGTGTCGCTGGCCGGACCGGCGGTGTCGGCGGTGCTGGGGCTGGCGGCGGCGCTCGGGGCGGCACTGGCGCCGCGGGGGACGGCGCTGTTCCAGGTGCTGCTCCTGCTGGCGCTGAGCAACCTGGTGGTCGCGGTGTTCAACGCGCTGCCGGGGCTGCCGCTGGACGGGGGCCGTGCGCTGCGGGCGGCGGTATGGGCCGGCACCGGCAACCGGCACCAGGGCACCGCGGTGGCCGGCTGGACCGGGCGGGTGGTGGCGGCGAGTACCGGGCTGACCGCGACCGCTCTGCTGGTCAGTCGGCTGATCAACCCGGTCGCGGTCGTGTTCACGCTGCTTGTCGCGATGACCCTGTGGCAGGGCGCGACGCAGGCGATCCGGCTCGGCCGGGCGGCCCGGCGGTTCCCGCTGGTGGATCTGGCGACGCTGACCCGGCCGCTGTTCGGGGTGCCGAGCGGCACACCGCTGGCCGAGGCGCAGCGGCGGGCGGCGGAGTCGGGGGCGACCCGGGCCGCGCTGGCGGTGGTGGACTCCGCCGGCCGGCCGGTGGCGCTGGTGCAGACGGGCGCGGCGGAGGCGGTGCCGGTGGAGCGCCGGCCCTGGATACCGGTGGATTCGGTGGCCCGCGACACGGCGGGCATGCGTACGCTGCCGACCGGGCTGCGCGGGGAGGACGTGGTGCGGGCGGTACAGGCGGACCCGGGTGCGGAGTACCTGGTGACGACCGGCGAGGATGTGGTCGGCGTGCTGCACGTCGCCGATCTTGCCGAGCTGCTCGAACCGAAGGGACCCCGCCGGTGACCCTGGCACACACCGCCGACGCGCCGAACCACGCGATGCCGCGCCGGGGGTCGTTCCAACCCGGCGACCGGGTCCAGCTCACCGACCCGAAGGGGCGGATGCACACGGTCGTGCTGGAGCCGGGGAAGGCGTTCCACACCCACCGGGGCGCGCTGGAGCACGACACGCTGATCGGCCTGCCCGACGGCAGCGTGGTCACGTCCAGCGGGGGCACCCAGTACCTGGCCCTGCGGCCGCTGCTGGCCGACTACGTCCTGTCCATGCCGCGCGGCGCGCAGGTCATCTACCCGAAGGACGCGGCGCAGATCGTCGCGCTGGGCGACATCTTCCCCGGCGCCCGGGTGCTGGAGGCCGGCGCCGGGTCGGGCGCCTTGAGCTGCTGGCTGCTGCGCGCCGTCGGGGCGGGGGGCGAACTGCACTCGTACGAGGTGCGCGAGGACTTCGCCGCGATCGCCCGGCGTAACGTCGAGGCGTTCTTCGGCGGCCCGCACCCGGCATGGCACCTGCGTGTCGGGGACGTGGCGCAGGCGCCGGCCCAGCCCCAGTACGACCGGATCTTCCTCGACATGCTGACCCCGTGGGCGGCGCTGGACCTGGTCGAGCGCGCCCTGATCCCCGGCGGGGTGTTCATCGGGTACGTGGCGACGACGCCGCAGCTGTCCGATCTGGTGGAGGCGCTGCGCGAGCGGGGTGGCTTCACCGAGCCGCGGGCGTGGGAGTCGCTCGTTCGGGACTGGCACGTGGACGGCCTCGCGGTCCGCCCGGATCATCGTATGATCGCGCATACCGCCTTCCTGGTCACCGCCCGGCGGCTGGCGCCCGGGGTCACCGCGCCGGCGCGCCGGCGCAAGCCGAGCAAGGGCGCCGAGGCGTACCAGTTGCGCCGCGCGCTGAAGGCGGCCGGGGAGGAAGCACCAGCGGCCGGGGAGGAGTAGGAGGCACGGTGAGCCGACCCACGTTCGGGGGTGGGGACCTGCCCGCGGTCTTCCCCGACTGGTCGCCGTACCAGGAGTTGGAGTCGGCCGCCCGGGCCTACCTGCGGGACCCGGAGGTGGCCCTGGAGGCCCTCGGCGGCGTGCTGCGCGGCGCGACCGTGATGGGCTTCACGCTGGAGCGCTTCGTCAACGAGGTGAACGGGGTCTGGCAGGAGGTCGTCGTCTGCGACGGCAGCCGGCTGATCCTGTGGCACGGGGAGGACGTGCCGCCCGGCGAGGGGCCGCCCGGCTCGATGACCTCGTCGCTGCGGGTGGTGCCGCTGTCCTCGGTCACCGAGGTGGGCTGCCGGCGCCGGCTGACCCGCACCCCGGGCGGGCCGGCCCGGGTCGACAGCATTGACGTCTATCTGTTGCTGAGTTCGCTGGACGAGGGGACGCCGGGCGGCGCGGGCGCGGACGGCGACGATACCGGGATGCGCCACGACGCGCTGCGCTTCGGCAAGACCCTCGACGACGGCGGTGCCGGGCAGATCGCCCGCCTGGAGGAGTTCGCCCGGCTGCTCGCCTCGGTGGTCGGCCGCCCGATGCTCTGACCCGGCCGGCTCTGACCCGGCCCCCTCTGACCCGGCCGGGCCCCACTCCCGCCAGCCGGCGGGGACGGCCCCCGGGCCGTACTGCCGTCGGGTGGCGCTGCCGTCAGGGCCCGCTGCCGTCAGGCGGCGGGGACGGCGGCCGCCGGGCCGGCGACCTCGACGCCGTCCGAGCGGCGGCGCACGTGGATGCACTCGCCGGGGCAGTCGCGGGCCGCGTCGAGCACGTCCAGCCGCAGGTGCGCCGGCACGTCGACGTGCGCGTCCGGTGCGGTGCGCAGGTCGCCGTCCGGCCCCTTCACGTACGCAAGGCCGTCGATGTCGAACTCGAACACGCTCGGCGCGTACTGCACGCAGATCCCGTCGCCGGTGCACAGGTCCTGGTCCACCCGGACCTCCAGCGGCTCCTCGTCCACCGGGTCCCCGGTCGGCTCCTCGGACATCCCGCCCCCTTTCCCCGGTCCCGACGGTACCCGAAGCCGTACCACGCCTCATGTTTCGGTTCCACGAACCGGATCAACGTTGGGTGACGTGGGTGTCGGGTGGGTTCGATTCGGGGCGCCAGCGGTTAGTGTTAGTGCAGAACGTACAAGCCCCCGGGGAGGTGGGACGTGGCACGCAGCGACGACGCGGATTCGCGCGCCGCACGGTGGGAGAAGGAGGCCCACGATCTCTCCACCCAGGTCGCGTTCCTTCAGGAGGAACTCGCTCTGGTGCGGCGCAAGCTGACCGAAAGCCCCCGACACGTCCGCCAGCTGGAGGAGCGGCTCGCCGCCACTCAGGCACAGCTGGCCCGGCTGACCGAGAACAACGAACGACTGGTCGCCACGCTCAAGGAGGCGCGGGCGCAGATCGTCACGTTGAAGGAGGAGATCGACCGGCTGGCCCAGCCGCCGAGCGGGTACGGCGTGTTCCTCGCCGGCCACGACGACGGCACCGTCGACGTGTTCACCGGCGGTCGCAAGCTGCGGGTCGCCGTGTCGCCCTCGCTGGACGTGGCGCAGCTGCGGCGCGGGCAGGAGGTTCTGCTCAACGACGCGCTGAACATCGTCGATGCGTTCGGGTACGAGCGGACCGGCGAGGTCGTCATGCTCAAGGAGGTTCTGGAGGGCATCGACGGCGCGCCGGGCGATCGGGCGCTGGTCATCTCGCACGCCGACGAGGAGCGCATCGTGCACCTCGCGGAGACGCTCATCGGGGTACCGCTGCGGGCCGGCGACTCGCTCATGATCGAGCCGCGTTCGGCGTACGCGTTCGAGCGGATCCCGAAGAGCGAGGTCGAGGAGCTGGTCCTGGAGGAGGTGCCGGACGTCAACTACTCGGACATCGGCGGCCTGCACAGCCAGATCGAGCAGATCCGGGACGCGGTGGAGCTACCGTTCCTGCACGCCGACCTGTTCCGGGAGCACCAGCTGCGCCCGCCGAAGGGTGTGCTGCTGTACGGCCCGCCCGGCTGCGGCAAGACGCTGATCGCCAAGGCGGTGGCGAACTCGCTGGCGAAGAAGATCGCCGAGCGGCGGGGCGAGGAGAAGCACACCAGCTTCTTCCTCAACATCAAGGGCCCCGAGCTGCTCAACAAGTACGTCGGCGAGACCGAGCGGCACATCCGACTGATCTTCCAGCGGGCCCGGGAGAAGGCCAGCGAGGGCACGCCGGTGATCGTGTTCTTCGACGAGATGGACTCGGTGTTCCGCACCCGCGGCTCCGGCGTCTCCTCGGACGTGGAGAACACGATCGTCCCCCAGTTGCTGTCGGAGATCGACGGTGTGGAGGGGCTGGAGAACGTCATCGTGATCGGGGCCTCGAACCGGGAAGACATGATCGACCCGGCGATCCTGCGCCCCGGCCGGCTCGACGTGAAGATCAAGATTGAGCGGCCGGACGGCGATGCGGCCAAGGACATCTTCTCCAAGTACATCCTCGAGGATCTGCCGCTGCACCCGGATGACATGGCCGAGCACGGCGGCGACACCAAGGCCTGCGTCGGCGCCATGATCGAGGCGGCCGTGCTGCGGATGTACTCGGAGACCGAGGAGAACCGGTTCCTGGAGGTCACCTACGCCAACGGTGACAAGGAGGTCCTCTACTTCAAGGACTTCAACTCCGGCGCCATGATCCAGAACATCGTCGACCGGGCCAAGAAGATGGCGATCAAGGAGTTCCTCTCCTCCGGTCGCAAGGGCCTGCGCCTGCAGCACCTGCTGGACGCGTGCGTCGACGAGTTCCGGGAGAACGAGGACCTGCCGAACACCACCAACCCCGACGACTGGGCCCGGATCTCCGGCAAGAAGGGCGAGCGGATCGTGTACATCCGCACGCTCGTCTCCGGCGGCAAGGGCACCGAGTCGGGCCGGTCGATCGACACGGTCAACAACACCGGCCAGTACCTGTGAGTCGGCCGGCCCGCCCGGGAACGCCCGGGCGGGCCGTCGGCCGTCCGGGGTGGGATCCTCGCGAGGCGGTTCAAGATCGTGCGGTCTCGGGCACGGATTGGTAACGTGTCGGCCGTGCGGCCGCGACGAAGCAGGGTTGGCGTGGTGGTCGCCGCGCTGCCCGCCCGCGGTTGGGCGTTGCTGGCCGGCGGCTGGGCGCTGACGGTCTGGATCGCGATCGCCACCCGGGTCCAGTGGGGCCCGGACACCCCGTTCTACCTGGCCTGGACGTACCGCCTGCTGGGGTACGACGACGCCGAGGCGGTTCGCCGCTCGGTCGAGTTCCTCGCCCACGAGCAGGGCGTCACCTGCGCCGACTCGTCGCTGCCCTGGTGCAGGGCGGAGAACTACCCGATGTTCTTCACCGGGGACTTCGCCGCCACCGTGGGTCCCCGGGTGGGCCTGCCGCTGCTGTCCGCGCCCTGGGTCGCGCTGTTCGGGCCGAAGGCGGTGGTCGGGCTGTCGATCGCCGCGTACACCGTGGCGATCCTCTGCGTGGTGCTGCTCGCGGCCCGGATGTTCGGCACCCGCCTGGCGCTGCTCGGCGGGTGCCTGATGATGGCCGCCTGGCTGGTGTCGAACTGGGGCGTGCACGCCAACACCGAGGCGGTGTCGCTGATGTTCACCACCGCCACGTTGCTGCCGCTCCCGCTGCGCCGCACCGCCGGGAAGTGGGACCTGGTGCTGTTCGTGCTGCTGCTGGAGGCGAGCCTGTTCACCCGGCAGTTCGCGGTCACCCTGGTCGCCGGCACCGTCCTGGCCTGGCTTTGGTGCACCGTGCGGGACCGCCGGCCGGTCAACGCCTGGGCGCCGTTCGCGGCCCTCGCGGTGGCCTGCGCCGGGATCACGGTCTACGTGCAGGGCAGGATGACCGCCGGGTACGCCAGCGACTTCTCGGCGATCGCCACGTACCAGCGCAACACCGGTACCTCCGGGCTGGCCGAGGGGCTGCTCGCGATCCCCACCACCGCCTGGCACATCATGGTGGGGGACTGGCGCCAGGTGCGCACGGACGTGGTCCTCACCGCGGTCCTGGTCATCGGCCTGGTGAGCATCGTGTGGCGGCACCGGGCCGAACTGTCCGCCCTCGCCCTCGGCGCCTTCGTCGGCACCCTCGGGCTCAACCTGATCACCAACAGCGACTCGATCTTCCGGTACCACGCGCCGGTATTCCCGATCTACCTGCTGACCGCGCTCGCGCTCCTGGCGGACCTGGTGGACGGCCGCCGGCCGGCCCGCTCCACCGACGCCGCGCCGAACCCCGTCCCGGTACCGCCGCGGCCCGGCGCCCGGGCCCGGCCCCGCCTGGCGGGGGTGCCCGTCCCGGCCTGGGCCGCCCTGCTCGGCGGGTACGCGCTGCTGGTCACCATCTCCGGTCAGACCAACTTCGAGCGGGCGGGCACCGGCTCCGGCCCGGCCCGGTACGGCAACAACCTGCCGCACCTGCCCGGCGGGCTCGCCCCGATCATCGCGTACGGGCTGGCCATCGCGGTCGTGGTGGCGCTGGCCGGGCGGCGGTGGGGCACCTGGGGGCTGCTCGCCGGGGTCGCCATGCTCGCCCCGACGGTGCTCACCACCATCGGCCGGGACCTGGTCTCCCCGGCCGAGCCGGTGGCCGCCCTGGCGGTCGCCTGCGGGCTCTGGTTCCTGCCGCTGCACGCCCGCCCGAGTACGGCGCCCTGGCTGGCCGCCTGGGGCTTCGGCGCCGCCACCCTGTGGGCCGCCGTCCTCGACCCGTACGCGGCGGTGCTCCTGGGCGGGGTGCTGCTGGCGTACCTGCTGCGCGCGGCCCGGGCGGGCTGGCGCAACGAGTGGCTGCCGCCGCTGGTGACCGGGGTGGCCGCGAGCGTGGTCGCGATGGTCGCCGGCGGTCTGCTCGCCAACGTGTACCCGGCGGAGCGCCCCCCGCTGCGGCTGACCATCACCGAACTGGGCATCGACCTGGTCGTGGTGCTGCTCGCGCTCTGGGTGGCCACCGGCGGGTACCCGGTGTGGCGGCTGGACCCGGCCGGCGCGCTCGGCGTCGGCATGGTGCTGCTGGGCGGCGGGCTGCTGGTGGTGCAGTGGTTCATCGGCGACTTCACCGGCATCCGTCCGGTCGCCGCCGCCCTGCCGGTGCTGGGGCTGGCCGCCACCGCCATCGCCGTGCACACGTGGCCGCCGGGCCGCCGCCACCCCGGTCTGGCCGGCGGGCAGGTCGCGGCGCCGCTCGGTGTAGCGCAGCCGACCACGGCGTGAACTGTTCGTAGCCGGCGCCGCAAACCTCGGCGCAGCGGGCGGCGGGTGGCGCCGCAGCCGGTACGGTTCCTCGCGTCATGAAGACCCCCCTCCGCCGCGCGCGGGCCTGGCTGGCCGGCGTCGCTCCGCTGCCCGGCTGGCTGCTCGTCGCCGCCGCCTACGGCACGGCCCTGATCGGGAGCACCGAGCACCTGCGCCGGTGGGGTCCCGATGCCCGGTACTACCTCGCCTGGGCGTACCGGTACGGCGGGCTGTCGGAGCGGGAGGCCGGCCGGCGCACGTACGAGTTCCTGGACACGTTCGAGTGGTTCCGGGACTTCTGCGGGCCGGGTTGCCGCCCCGACGACACGTACGCGTGGCTGTTCCACGGCTGGACCGGCGGACTGGTCGCGCCCCGGGTGCTGTACCCGCTGCTGTCCGCGCCGTTCGTGCGCGCGGTCGGCCCGCAGGGCATGCTCGTGGTGCCGATCCTCGCGTACGCGGTCTGCCTGGTCCTGGTGATGGTGCTCGCGGCGCGGCTGGCCGGGCCGCGCTGGTCGGTGCTGGCGGGTCTGGCGACGGTACTGCCGGCGGAGATGTCCCGGTGGTCCAACTACGCCTACACCGAAGCGCTGACCATGGCGCTGTGCGTGGCCTGCGTGGTCGTGCTGCCGCTGGGCCGGCACGCCCGCCGCTGGGATCCGGCCCTGTTCGGAGTGCTGCTGCTGGCGTTCGCGTTCACCCGCCAGTTCCACCCCGTGGTGGTCGCGGGCGTGGGCGCCGCCTGGCTCGGTGCCGCCGTGACCGCCCGGCGGCTGCGCAACCCGTGGCTGCCCTTCCTGGCCGTCGGGGTCGCCGTGCTGGTGGTGGCGAACGTGGTGCAGGGGCTCATCGCGCCGGCGTACTCGATCGTGGACTCGTTCGTGCGGCACAGCGGCGCCGGGTCGGTGGCGGGCATCCCGGGCGCCCTGCCGCGGGTGGCGTGGCGGCTGATCCGCGCCGAGGCGTGGGACGCCCTCGACGATCCGTCGATCTGCCTGGTCGGGTTGCTGGTGGTGGCCGGTGCCCTGCGCCGGTACCGCAGTCCGGTGACGTGGCTGGTCACCGGGGCTCTCGGCGGGACGTTCGCGCTGCACGTGCTCAACACCGAGCCGTCCCACCTGCGCTACTACGCGGTGGTGTTTCCGCTGCTCGCCGTCTATGCCACGACGGTCGTCGCGGACCTGTTCGGCGGCGCCCCGCCGCCCGCCCCCGAGCCGCCGGTGCCCGGTGAGCGGGCCAGCCCCCCGGTGGACGTGAAATCGCCGCCGGACCGCCGCCCGCTGTTGGTCGCCTCGGCGGACTAGGCTCGCAGAATGAGCGTGAGACGGGTGATGGGCACCGAGGTGGAGTACGGCATCTCCGTGCCCGGCCAGCCTGGTGCGAATCCGATGGTGACCTCCTCCCAGGTGGTGAACGCCTACGGCGCGCGGCCGGAGCTGACCCGCGGCGGCCGGGCCCGCTGGGACTACGAGGAGGAGTCGCCGCTGCGGGACGCCCGGGGGTTCACCTACTCGGGTGCCGTGTACGACCCCGCCGAGGCGCTGGCCGACGAGGATCTGGGCCTGGCCAACGTCATCCTCACGAACGGCGCCCGGCTCTACGTCGACCACGCCCACCCCGAGTACTCCACCCCGGAGGTGACCAACCCGCTCGACCTGGTCCGCTGGGACAAGGCGGGGGAGCGGGTGATGGCCGAGGCGTCGCGCCGGGCGGCCACCATCCCGGGCAGCCACCCGATCCAGTTGTACAAGAACAACACCGACAACAAGGGCGCCAGCTACGGCGCGCACGAGAACTACCTCATGCGCCGGCAGACGCCGTTCGCCGACATCGTCACGTACCTGACGCCGTTCTTCGTGACCCGGCAGATCGTCTGCGGCGCCGGGCGGGTGGGCATCGGGCAGGACGGCTCGCAGACCGGGTTCCAGATCTCCCAGCGGGCCGACTTCTTCGAGGTCGAGGTCGGGCTGGAGACCACGCTCAAGCGCCCGATCATCAACACCCGGGACGAGCCGCACGCGGACGCCGACAAGTACCGCCGGTTGCACGTCATCATCGGGGACGCCAACCTCTCCGAGATCTCCACGTACCTCAAGGCCGGTACCACCGCGCTGGTGCTCACGATGATCGAGGAGAAGGCGCTCACCCCCGAACTGGGCATCGCCGACCCGGTCAGCGAGCTGAAGGCGGTCAGCCACGACCCGAGCCTGAGCCACCGGATGCGGCTGCGCGACGGCCGCCGGCTGACCGCCCTGGACCTGCAGTGGGCGTACTACGAGCGGGTGCGCTCCTTCGTGGACAGTCGGTACGGCACGGACGCCGACGAGATCACCACCGACGTGCTGGCCCGCTGGGAGAGCGTGCTCGACCGGCTCGGCCGGGACCCGATGCTCTGCGCCGACGAACTGGACTGGGTCGCCAAGCTGCGCCTGCTGGAGGGGTACCGGGAGCGGGAGAAGTTGGGCTGGGCCTCGCACAAGCTCCAACTGGTCGACCTCCAGTACGCCGACGTGCGCCCGGAGAAGGGCCTGTACCAACGGTTGGTGGCCCGGGGCGCGATGAAGCGGCTGTTCACCGACGAGCAGATCCGGGAGGCGATGGTCGAGCCGCCGGAGGACACCCGCGCCTATTTCCGGGGCCGTTGCTTGGCCCAGTACGCCTCCGAGGTGGTCGCCGCCAGTTGGGATTCGGTCATCTTCGACGTGGGGCGTGAGTCGCTGGTCCGGGTGCCGATGATGGAGCCCGAGCGGGGCACCCGCAAGCACGTCGGTGCCCTGTTCGACCGGTGCGAAAGCGCCAAGGACCTGCTCGAGGCGCTGACCGGCGGGTGAGCCCCGCCCGCTGCCCGACGCGCCGGCCGCTCGACGCGCCCGCTCACTTTGTTCGGTTCGGTGCGAAACGTGGTCCGGGGCCGTGGTTTGGTCGGTGGGGCGAGGTAGGTTCTTCCTAACCGACCTTGGAGGAGGGGGCAGGGATGGCTACCCGCGATTCAGGCCAGTCGCAGTCGGGCCGATCCCGGCGGGACGAGGATGTCGAGGCCACGCCGGAGGTGAACGCCGAGGTTGCCGAGCGGCACGAGGCGATCAGCGAGGACGTGGACGACCTGCTGGACGAGATCGACTCGGTCCTGGAGGAGAACGCCGAGGAGTTCGTGCGCGGCTACGTGCAGAAGGGCGGCCAGTAGCCGCCCGGGCGCGTGTGTGCGACGCCTCCGGGCGTGCCTCGCACGCCCGGGGACCGCGCGGGATATTGTGCTTGCCTCAACGGCCTCAGCGCTGCGGCCCAGTGCCGCGGGATCGTTTAGCGAAGGGATATCGGTGCCAGCGGGTTCTGAACCATCCGGGCGGCTGTCGCAGTTGCTGACCGCGCCCGGGACGTCCTCCTTCACGCAGTTCCTCACGCAGGCCGCTCCGGAGCTGCTGCCCGGGCGCCGGCCGCTGCCGCCGGGGCTGTCCGCCGACATCGCGCCGCACGGCACCACGATCGTCGCGATCACCTGCGCCGACGGCGCCGTCATGGCCGGCGACCGGCGGGCCACGATGGGCAACATGATCGCCAGCCGGGACATCGAGAAGGTGCACCCCGCGGACGAGTACTCGCTGATCGGCATGGCCGGCACCGCCGGCGTCGGCATCGAGCTGATCCGGCTGTTCCAGGTCGAGCTGGAGCACTACGAGAAGATCGAGGGCACCATGCTCTCGCTGGACGGCAAGGCCAACCGCCTCGCCTCCATGGTCCGCAACAACCTCGGCGCCGCCATGCAGGGCCTGGTGGTCGTCCCGCTGTTCGCGGGCTTCGACCTCGCCGCCGCCGACCCCGGCCGGGCCGGCCGGATCTTCAGCTTCGACGTGGCCGGCGGGCTCTACGAGGAGACCGGGTACGACGCGATCGGCTCCGGCTCGCTGTTCGCCAAGTCGGCGCTGAAGAAGCGGTTCCGCACCGGGCTGACCGCCGACGAGGCCGTCCGGCTGTCGGTCGAGGCGCTGTACGATGCGGCCGACGACGACACCGCCACCGGCGGCCCGGACCTCAGCCGCAAGATCTTCCCGGTCGTCATGCTGGCCACGGCGGAGGGCACTCGCCGGCTCAGCGATGACGAGGCCGCCGCCGTCGGCCAGGCCGTGATCAACGACCGTATGAGCAACCCCGGCGGGTGACCCCGCGCGCCACCCACCGCCCCGACGTCGACCGGTTGAAGGAGCCCAGCCGCAGTGGCCATGCAGTTCTACGCCTCGCCCGAGCAGATCATGCGCGACCGCGCGGAGCTGGCCCGCAAGGGCATCTCCCGCGGGCGCAGCGCCGTGGTGTTGAGCTATGAGGGCGGCGTGCTGTTCGTCGCGGAGAATCTGTCGAGCGCGCTGCACAAGGTCAGCGAGATCTACGACCGGATCGGCTTCGCCGCCGTGGGTCGGTACAACGAGTTCGAGAACCTCCGTCGGGGCGGCGTGCGCATGGCCGACCTCAACGGGTTCAGCTACGACCGCCGGGACGTCACCGGCAAGGCCCTCGCCAACGCGTACACGCAGCTGCTCGGCGCCATCTTCACCGAGCAGCAGAAGCCGTACGAGGTGGAGATCTGCGTCGCCGAGGTCGGCTCCTCGCCCGAGACCGACGAGCTGTACCGGATCACCTACGACGGCTCGGTCAACGATGAGCCGGGCGTGATGGTCATGGGCGGCCAGGCGGAGCAGATCTCCGGGTCGCTGCGCTCCCGGCACCGCAAGGACGCCACCCTCGCCGAGGCGCTGAAGCTCGCCGTCGAGGCGCTGGGCAGCACCGGCGGGGAGGGCGGTGGCTCCCGTGAGATCGCCGCCAACCAGCTCGAGGTCGCCATCCTCGACCGCCGTCGCCCCGGCCGCACCTTCCGCCGCATCACCGGCGCGGCGCTGACCGCCCTGCTCGGCAACTCCTCGGCCGCGGCCGAGGCGGCGCAGGAGGAGCCGGGTCCGGAGGCCGGGGCGAAGAAGCCCTCGACCCCGACCTCGGCCAACCAGGTGAACGAGGAGCCCACCGCCCCGGCCGGCGACGACGACGATCAGACCCCGTCGACCGACTGAGCGAGAGGTCAGGCCAAGGCCCGCTGGGCGCTCCGATGGAACGCCCAGCGGGAAGGTACCGGGTCGCTGGGTGCCGCCGCGCTTCGCGGAGGTGAAGGGGTTACAGGCGGCGGGGGAGCAGGGGGCGTGCGGCGCGCCAGTACAGGCGGGCGAGCACGTTGTAGGCGCCGATGCCGGGTGGTGCCTCGACGTTCGACGGGTCCACGGTGGCGGTCATCAGGTGGGCCAGGGCGGCGTCGGGGACGGTGCGTTCCCGTCGCAGGTGGGCGCGGCGGGCGCGCAGCCAGGCCCGGTTGCGCCAAAGCCAGCCCCAGCCGCGTACCTTCGGGCCCGACCAGCCGCCGAGCAGGGACGCGACCAGCAGGGCGCCCTCGGTCACCACGATCATGGGGGCGAGGACGGTGAGCGTGCCGGCCTGGTACGCCGTGAACAGGGTGATCAGCCGGTTGCGCTCGACCAGGTACTGCTTGAGGGCGTTGCGGGAGAACTCGTAGTGGTGCACGGCGACCGCGTCCGGGATGTACTCGGCGCGCAGGCCGCGCTGCCACAGGCGCAGGCTGAGTTCGGTGTCCTCGTGGTAGGCGAAGTACTCCTCGGCGAAGCCGTCGAGCTCCACCCACAGCTCCCGCCGGATGGCGAAACAGCACCCGCTGAGCGAGGGGACCGGGCGCCGGGTCGCGAACCGGGTGGCGGGTGAGCCGTTGCCCCCGGCCCAGGACAGGCCCATGAAGTGCAGCGGGTTGCCGGCGGTGTTGATGAGGTCCGGGTCGCTGGCCAGGCGCACGGAGGCCATCGCCCCGCCCACGGCCGGGTCGGCGACCGCGGCGGCGAGCGACGCCAGCGCCCCGGGCGCGACAATCGCGTCGGAGTTGACGAAGACCAGCACGTCGCCGGTGGCCTCGGCGGCGCCGACCCGGCAGCCGCCGGCGTAGCCGGTGTTCCGGGCCGGGCGCAGCACCCGGGCGCCGGGCAGGCCCTTGACGACGTCGACGCCGTCCGTGGTGCAGCCGTTGTCCACCAGTACCAGGTCGACGTCGACGCCGGTGGAGGCGAGCACGGCCCGCGCGGCCTCGGGCAGGTACGGCTCGGCGCCGTAGGCCAGCATCACCGCGGTCACCCGGGGACTCATGCCGAAACCCTACCCGCGAGCACCTCCGGCGACCGGGCGGCGGGCGTGGCGCGGGCCAGCAGCCAGGCCATGGCGACGGCCACGACCAGCGAGCCGACCGCGTACCCGAGTTCGACCCGCAGCGCGACCCCGAGCGGGGCGAGGGTGGCGGCGACGAGCGCGGCGGTGCCGACCACCCACGCCAGCGCCTGGGCGCGGTGCCGGTTCTGTGCCAGCACCCCCTGGCCGAGCACCATCGCCCACAGGTACGCGAGGGTGCCGCCCGCCAGCCAGGCGAAGTCGGCGGCGGTGAGCACGTCGGGGGCGTCGAACAGCAGGCGGACCAGCCACGGGCCGAGCGCGACCGCCACCGTGCCGCCGGCGACGCCGAGCGCGGTGACCACGGCGAGGGCGCGGACGAGCAGGCGGCGGGCGCCGGCCCGGTCGCCGGAGGCGACCAGCGTGGCGAGCCCGGGCAGCAGCGACGCCTGGAGCGAGGCGAACACGAACAGCGGCACCCGGACCAGCACCAGGGCCGACAGCAGCGCCCCAGCGACCACCACGTCGCCCGGGGCGATCAGGCGCACGTTGACCACCGCGATGTTCACCACGAGCTGGGCGAGCAGCGCGGAGACGGTCAGCAGGCCGAGGCCGCGGACCAGCGCCGACCACGGGATGGGGCGGCCCGGCCCGATCGCCCGGCGCACCGGCGGCAGGGTCACCAGCACGGAGACCACCGGCGCGAACACCAGGACCAGGCTGAACCAGAGCGCCGACCGGATGCCCAGCACCCCGATCGCGGCCGCCATGCCGATGCGCAGCGCCCCGTCCGCCCCGAGTTGCACCCCGTACCAGGCGAAGTGGCCGAGGCCGGCGAGCAGACCGCGGGTGGTGTGCGCGAGGGCGAGGCCGACGAACGCGCCGCACAGCGCCCAGACCAGGCCGGTATCGCCGCCGAACAGCCGGTCCGCGAGCGGGTGGGAGCCGGCGGCGGTCAGCGCGATCAGCGCGATCAGCAGGCCACCGGCGAGCGTGGCGCCGCGCCGCAGCACCGGGCCGGGCGGCTCGTTGCCGACCCGGCGGGCGGCGACCAGGCGGGCGAGCTCCTGCTCGATGGGGAAGAACAGGCCCGGCCCGATGGAGAAGACGATGGACCAGAGCACCGAGACCGACGACATGTCGGCGCGGTCCAGGGTGTGCCCCGCGATGGCCAGGTGCACGTAGGCGGCGACGCCCAGCACCGCGAGGCCACCACCGACGGCGACGGTGCCCGGCGGGAGCAGCCGCAGCAGGCGCCTCACCGGCGGATCATGGCCAGGGTCAGGACCGCGAACGCCCGGCCCAGGTAGATCATCGCCTTGACCGGGGAGTGGCTGGGTGTGCCCGCCATCCGCTTGCGCATCGCCACCGGCACCTGGCGCACCCGGTACCCCCGGCGGCAGGCGTGCACCAGCGTCTCGATGGTGTCGCCGAGATACTCGACGGGGTACCAGAACGCGAACATCTCGATGGCGCTGCGGTTGGCGGCCCGGAAGCCGGAGGTGGTGTCGGTGAGCCGGGTGTGTGCCAGCAGCGACAGCACCCAGGAGAGCATCGCCATCGCCCAGCGGCGCGGACCGGCCACCGTGTAGTCGCCCTCCCCGGCGAAGCGCGCCCCGATCACCAGGTCGGCCTCGCTGAGCGCGTCCACCAGCTTCGGCACGTACCGGGGGTCGTGCTGGCCGTCCGCGTCCACCTGGATGACCACGTCGTAGTCGTGCTCGTAGCCGTACCGGTAGCCGAGCCGCATCGCGCCGCCCACGCCCAGGTTGTACGGCAGCCGGGCGACGATCGCGCCGGCGGCGGCGGCCAGCCGGGCGGTGTCGTCGGTCGAGCCGTCATCCACCACGAGCACGTCGACCGTGGGCAGTTCGCCGCGCACCTCGCGCACCACGTCGCCGATCGACCCGGCCTCGTTGAGCGCCGGGATGACGATCAACACGCGGCTATTGTTGATCATTACGCGTTCCTGCCTCGGTCTCGGTGCGGTGCAGGACATCCTCGTTCTTCCCGGCGGCGCCCGGTCCCTGGATCCGCGCGATCGCCGCCATCGCCTCGGTACGCAGCAGCGCCAGGTCCTCGGCGAGGGTTCGGGTCTCCTCCTCCAGCCGGCTGACCTCCCAGCTCAGGTGCACGCAGACGAGAAGCAGAAAGACGATACCCAGGAACAGCACCAGACTCACGCCGGAAGCGATCCCGACCCGGCCGGCGAGGTTGTCCAGCAGGCCCGGGAAGACCGCCAGCGGGATGATCACCACGAGCGTGCCGAGCCAGAGCAGCGCGTACTTCTCCCGCAGCTGCCGGCGGCGCAGCAACTCGAGGATGACCGCGAGCACGACGAGACCGATGCACGCGGTGAGGATCGTGAGCCGGACGTTCACTGCACATCTCCGGAGGGGAACAGGGCACGGAACCCGGGCCGGCCCAGCGCCTCGGCGAGTTGGTCCCGCCAGTCCGGCTGCACCGGGACGCCGGAACCCGCCCACCGGTCGTGGCCGAGCACACTGTACGCCGGGCGGCGCGCCGGCCGGGGGAACCGATCGCTCGTGGTGGGCCGCACCCGCTCCGGGTCCAGACCGGCCGCGGCGAACACCGCCCGGGCCAGCCCGTACCAGGTGGTCTCGCCGGCCGCGGTGCCGTGGTAGACGCCCGCCGGCGCGCCCGAACCGGCCAGCGCCACCAGCTGCCGGGCCAGCGCGTACGACCAGGTGGGCTGGCCGCGCTGGTCGTCAACCACGTCCAGGGTCTCCCGCCGGGCGGCCAGGGCGAGCATGGTCTGCACAAAGTTCTTGCCGTGTTCGCCGTACAGCCACGCGGTGCGCACCACGTACCCCGTCTCCGGCAGGATCGACAGCACCGCCCGCTCCCCGGCCAGCTTGCCGCGCCCGTACGCGTTGATCGGATCGGTGGGCGCGTCCTCGGCGTACGGGGTGGCGCCGTCACCCGGAAAGACGTAGTCGGTGGAGGGGTGTAGCAGGACGGCGCCCCCGGCGGCGCACGCCTGCGCCAGCGCCGCGACCGCGTCGCCGTTCACCGCCGTGGCCGCCGCCTCGGCGGTCTCCGCGGCGTCCACGTCCGTCCAGGCGGCGGCGTTGAGCACCACGTCGTGGCCGGCGACCGCGGCGCGCAGCGCGGCCGGGTCCGTGATGTCCAGCTCGGCCCGGGTCGGCGCGGTTACCGCCTCGCCCGCTCCGGCGAGCACCGCCCGCAGGTCCCGGCCGAGCATCCCGCCCGCGCCGGTGATCAGCCAGTTCATCCCTCGGCCAGCGCAACCCCGGCCCGCAGCGGCTCCCACCACGACCGGTTCTCCCGGTACCAGGCGACCGTCTCCGCCAGGCCGCGGTCCAGGTCGACCGACGGGACGTACCCCAGCTCGCGCGAGATCTTCGTGATGTCCAGCGAGTACCGGCGGTCGTGGCCCTTGCGGTCGGGCACCCGCTCCACCGCCTCCCACGTGGCCCCGCACGCCTCGACCAGGCGCTGGGTCAGTTCGAGGTTGGTCAGTTCCGTGCCGCCGCCGATGTGGTAGACCTCGCCGGCCCGCCCCTTGGTCAGCGCCAGCTGGATGCCGGTGCAGTGGTCGGCCACGTGCAGCCAGTCCCGGATGTTGCCGCCGTCGCCGTACAGCGGGACCTTCAGCCCGGCCAGCAGGTTCGTGACGAACAGCGGGATGACCTTCTCCGGGAACTGGTACGGACCGTAGTTGTTCGAGCAGCGGGTGACGACCACGTCCAGCGCGTGGGTGCGGTGGTACGCCAGCGCGATCAGGTCCGAGCCGGCCTTCGCGGCCGAGTACGGCGAGTTCGGCGCCAGCGGCCACTCCTCCGTCCACGAGCCGCTCTCGATCGAGCCGTACACCTCGTCGGTGGACACGTGCAGGAACCGGCCGACGCCGTGCCGCAGCGCCGCGTCCAGCAGCACCTGGGTGCCGAGCACGTTCGTGGTGACGAACGGGGCCGCGCCGAGGATGGACCGGTCGACGTGCGACTCGGCGGCGAAGTGCACCACCGCGTCTTGGCCCGGCATCAGGTCGTCCACCAGCACGGCGTTGGTGATGTCCCCGTGCACGAAGGTGAGCCGGGGATCGGCCACGACCGGCGCCAGATTCGCCCGGTTGCCCGAGTAGGTGAGCGCGTCCAGGACCGTGACCGCGCTGGCCGCCTCGGCGCCGTAACCGCCGGACAGCAGGGTGCGCACGTACTGCGAACCGATGAACCCGGCGCCGCCGGTGACGAGAAGCCTCACGAGGCACGCAGTGTAGTCGAGCGGGCGGCGGCGGCCGCTGCCGGCGCGGCCGCTGCCGGTAGTCTTCTCGGGTGCGTGGCATCCTTCTCGCGGGCGGCACCGGCTCCCGGCTCTGGCCGATCACCCGGGCCGTCTCCAAGCAGCTCATGCCGGTCTTTGACAAGCCCATGGTGTACTACCCGCTGACCACCCTGCTGATGGCCGGGGTGCGCGAGGTACTGGTGATCACCACCCCGGAGGACCAGGCGCAGTTCCGCCGGCTGCTCGGCGACGGGAGCCAGTGGGGCATCTCGATTGATTACGTGGCGCAACCGCGGCCGGAGGGGATCGCCCAGGCGTTCGTGCTGGGCGGCGACTTCGTCGGTGACTCGTCCGTGGCCCTGGTGCTCGGCGACAACATCTTCCACGGGGTGGGCCTGGGCCGGCAGCTCAACGAGGGCACCGAGCTGACCGGCGGCCGGGTCTTCGCGTACCAGGTCGCCAACCCCGAGGCGTACGGCGTCGTGGACTTCGACGACGAGGGCAGGGTCCTGTCGATCGAGGAGAAGCCGGCCCGGCCCAAGTCCCGGTACGCCGTGCCGGGGCTGTACTTCTACGACCGCCGGGTGGTCGACATCGCCCGCGAGCTGAAGCCCAGCGACCGCGGCGAACTGGAGATCACCGCGGTCAACGAGGCGTACCGGGAGGCCGGCGAGCTGACCGTGACCGTGCTGGACCGGGGCACCGCCTGGCTGGACACCGGCACGTTCGCCTCGATGATGCAGGCCGCCGAGTACGTGCGGGTCATCGAGGAGCGGCAGGGGCTGAAGATCGGCTGCGTGGAGGAGGCGGCCTGGCGGGCCGGCTTCATCGACGACGCTCAGCTGCGGGCGCTGGCCGAGCCGTTGACCAAGAGCGGCTACGGCGACTACCTGCTCCGGCTGCTCGACGATGTCGAGTAGGCTGCCCCGGTGCCCCCGACGGATTCCCCCGGCACCGAGGGTGTCGACTACACCGATCGCCTCCGGCGCCTCTCCGGCGCCCGGTGGAAGCGGGTCCTGGACGTGCAGGCGCCCTACCGGTGGAACATCCGGCGGCTGAACCTGGGCCGCACCCTGGACGTCGGCTGCGGCATCGGGCGCAACCTGGCGCACCTCGGCGGCAACGGGGTCGGGGTCGACCACAACCCCAGCTCCATCGACACCTGCCGGGCCCGCGGCCTGGTCGCCTACACCAGCGAGGAGTTCTTCCGGGACGGGCACGCCGCACCCGGCGCGTTCGACGCGATGCTCGCCGCCCACCTGCTCGAGCACCTGCCCGCCGGGCAGGCCCGCGAGGTGGTCAAGTCGTACCTGCCGTGCGTGCGCCCCGGCGGCCGGACCGTGTTCATCACCCCGCAGGAGCGCGGCTACGCCAGCGACGTCACCCATGTGCGCTGGGTGGGCTTCGCCGAGGCCGCCCAGCTCTGCGAGGAACTCGGGCTGACCGTCGAGAAGCAGTACTCGTTCCCGTTTCCCCGCGCGGCGGGCAGGGTTTTCGCGTACAACGAGTTCGTGACGGTGGCACGGTTATGAAGATCCGACAGCTCGGCGTCGAGGGCGCCTGGGAGATCACGCCGCAGCAGCACGGCGACACCCGCGGCACGTTCCTCGAGGCGTACCGGTACGACCGGCTGGCCGAGGCGGTCGGCCACCCGCTGCGGCTGGCCCAGGCGAACCTGTCGATCTCGGCGCGCGGCGTGGTGCGCGGCATCCACTTCGCCGACGTGCCGCCCGGCCAGGCCAAGTACGCCACCTGCGCGCGCGGCGCGGTGCTCGACGTGATCGTGGACATCCGGGTCGGCTCGCCCACCTTCGGCCGTTGGGAGGCGGTCCGCCTCGACGACGTGGACCGCAAGGCGGTGTACATCGCCGAAGGTCTGGGGCACGGGTTCTGCGCGCTGACCGACGACGCCACGCTGAGCTACCTGTGCTCCACCACGTACAACCCGACCGGCGAGCACACGGTGAACCCGCTGGACCCGGAGCTGGGCATCGAATGGCCGATCGAGCGGCCCCTGCTGTCCGACCGGGACGCTGCCGCGCCCGGGTTCGCCGAGGTCCGCGCCGCCGGCCTGCTGCCCGAGTACGGCGCCTGCCTGGCCTACACGGAAAGCCTCGGGAGTCTTCCCGGCGGCGTTGACCGGTAGCGGCGGATTCCGGCGCGCGGTCGTGACCGGAACCGGCCGGGACGGTTAGTGTTCTGTCATGGAGCGGCGCATTTTCGGTCTCGAAACCGAATACGGGGTCACCTGCACCTACCGCGGGCAGCGCCGGCTGTCGCCGGACGAGGTGGCGCGGTACCTGTTCCGCCGGGTCGTCTCGTGGGGCCGGTCCAGCAACGTGTTCCTGCGCAACGGCGCCCGCCTCTACCTGGACGTCGGCTCCCACCCCGAGTACGCCACCCCGGAGTGTGACTCGGTCATCGACCTGGTCGCGCACGACCGCGCCGGCGAGCGGATCCTCGAAGGGCTGCTGGTCGACGCCGAGAAGCGGCTGCACGACGAGGGCATCGCCGGCGAGATCTACCTGTTCAAGAACAACACCGACTCGGCCGGCAACTCGTACGGCTGCCACGAGAACTACCTGGTCTCCCGGCACGGCGAGTTCGGCCGGCTGGCCGACGTGCTGATCCCGTTCCTGGTCACCCGGCAGCTCATCTGCGGCGCCGGCAAGGTGCTGCAGACCCCGCGCGGCGCCGTCTACTGCCTCTCCCAGCGCGCCGAGCACATCTGGGAGGGCGTCTCCTCGGCCACCACCCGCTCCCGCCCGATCATCAACACCCGGGACGAGCCGCACGCCGACGCCGAGCGCTACCGCCGCCTGCACGTGATCGTCGGCGATTCCAACATGAACGAGGTCACCACCCTGCTCAAGGTCGGCAGCGCGGACATCGTGCTGCGCATGATCGAGGCGGGGGTCGTCATGCGGGACCTCTCCCTGGAGAACCCGATCCGGGCCATCCGGGAGGTCTCCCACGACATCACCGGCCGGCGCAAGGTCCGGCTCGCCTCCGGCAAGGAGGCCAGCGCCCTGGAGATCCAGCAGGAGTACTTCGCCAGGGCCAGCGAGTTCGTCGAGCGCCGGGGCGGCGACCAGACGGCCAAGCGGGTCGTCGAGCTATGGGGCCGGGTGCTGGCCGCGGTGGAGAACGGTGACCTGGAGCCGGTCGCCCGGGAGATCGACTGGGTCGCCAAGCTCAAGCTCATCGAGCGCTACGCCGCCAAGCACGACCTGACGATGGCCCACCCCCGGGTGGCACAGATGGACCTCGCGTACCACGACCTGCGCCGCGGCCGGGGGCTGTACGCACTGATGGAGCGGCGCGGGCAGGTCGACCGGGTGGCCAGCGACCTGGAGATCTTCGAGGCCAAGGAGACCCCGCCGCAGACCACCCGGGCCCGGCTGCGCGGCGAGTTCATCCGCCACGCCCAGGACAAGCGGCGCGACTTCACCGTGGACTGGGTCCACCTGAAGCTGAACGACCAGGCGCAGCGGACGGTCCTGTGCAAGGACCCGTTCCGGGCGTACGACGAGCGGGTGGAGCGCCTGATCGCCAGCATGTAGGGGTGGGCGGCGGTCGCCACCTACGACGCCGCGGGGGCGCGGAGGTGGGTTTCGCCGGCCGCGGTCCTCAACCTGAACGGGGAGCAGGCCGGGTAGCGTCAGCCGGCACCCGGTGGCGAGCTGGCCGCGGGTGGGGTGGCGCCGGGGCGGGCGGCGTGGCGGCCCGCGGCCGCGGCGGCGAGGAAGTAGGCGTGGTCGGCGTCCAGGTCGCGGCCCATCGTCGACAGCTTCACCGGCAGCGCGCGCAGCGCCGCGTCCAGGCCCTCGGTCGGCACCGTGACGACGGTGTGGCGGGCGCGCAGCGGAGCGAG
>NZ_BBQH01000010.1:0-105635 GCF_018397995.1 Rhizomonospora bruguierae | reverse complement strand
GGAGCGAGCGCCCCCGCCACCTCGGCGGCCAGATCCTCCGGGAGGCCGCCGGGAACGACCAGTTCGGCGGGGGCGAGCGCGACCCGGCCGTACGCGGTGAGGCTGTGGTGGGAGACGCCGCGGTGGCGGGGGCGGGGGTCGCTGGCCGAGATGCGCAGCGCGCCGATCGGCCGCCCACCCAGGGTGTGCGCCGCGTTGACGGTCTCGCCGGCGCCGACCCCCGAGAAGCCCCACCGGGTACCCGTGCCCAGGTTGCCCGGCCCCTGGGTGACCACGGCGACGTCGGCGCCGAGGACGTGGCGGGCGGCGAGCAGTCCCATGTGCACCGTGGTCGCCTCCAGGTCGCCGCCGAACGCCTGGCCGACGGTGACCGTGCCGGCCAGCGTGCCGGCGAGGGCGTCCAGGGTGCGGGAAAACCAGGCCGGCAGCGCCCCGCCGTCGGTCATCACGTACGCGACCCGGGCCGTGGGGCGCTCGGCCAGCACGCCGGCCAGGACCGCCGGGAGGGCGGAGTGCAGGTCCGCGGCGACCACCGGCAGGCCGGCCAGGTCGTCGGCGTCGGCGAGCGCCGCGTGGTGCTCGGAGGCGGGCTCGTCGACGCCGAGCACGATCGGTTGCAGCGGCGTGTACCGGGCCTTGACCAGGTGGCCGGCGTCCCGGTGCGCGGGGCGGGGCGGGTCCGGGGGCAGGCGGTCGGGCAGCGCGACCACCAGGGCGTAACCGCCGGTGCCCAGGCCCAGCGCCAGCGCGCCGGCGTTGAGCAGCACCCGGTCGCCGACGGCCGGCTCGCCGACCAGGTCGGGGTGGGCCAGCGCGCGCAGTGGCCGGCCCGCCACCTCGGCGGTCAGTTCCAGGGCACCGCGCCACCGGCGGCCGAGCGCGGTCACCAGCCCGTCCCGCCAGAGAATCATGGCCACGACGTTAACGCCTCCGGGTCGACGGGCCCCGGGTCGGGTCCAGGAACAGGTACTTGATGCCGGGGTAGCGTTCGGTCAGCCGCCGCTCCGCCTCGTCCGCGGCGGCCTCGATGTCCGCGCCGGTGGCGTCGTCGGCGAAGTCCACCCGGGCGGCGACCAGGATCTCGTCCGGGCCCAGTTGCATGGTGAGCAGGGTGCCGACCCGGTCCACGGTCGGCACGCCGGACAGATCCTCGTGGATGCGCCGGTACACCGCCTTCGGTACCGCCCGGCCGACCAGCAGCGACACGTTCGTGTGGGTCAGGATCCCCGCGACGACCAGCAGCAGCACGCCGATCGCGATGGAGGCGGCGCCGTCGTAGAACCGGCTGCCGGTGAGCTCGGTCAGGGCCAGGCCGGCGGCGGCCAGGGTCAGGCCGATCAGGGCGGCGGTGTCCTCGAGGAACACCGCCTTCACCGCGGTGTCCGCGGTGAGCCGCAGGAACCGCCGCGGCGTGGTGGACCAGCGCGCCGCGGCGGAGCGCACCTGCCGCAGCGCCCGGGTCAGCGAGACGCACTCGATGACGAAGGAGATCGCCAGCACGACGTACGCGACGAGGAAGCTGCCGACCTCCTCGCCGTACCGGATGGTGTCGTACCCGTGCAGGAAGGAGTATCCGGCGCCGGCGGCGAACAGCGAGATCGCGGCGAACAGCGCCCAGACGTACCGCTCCTTGCCGTACCCGAACGGGTGCCGGTCGTCCGGCGGCTTCGCGCCCCGGCGCAGCGCGGTGAACAGCAGGACCTCGGTGACCGTGTCGGCCACCGAGTGCGCCGACTCGGACAGCATCGCGGCCGAGCCGGACATCAGGCCGGCGACCGCCTTGGCGGCGGCGATCGCGAGGTTGGCCAGGCCGGCGATGATGACGGTGCCGAGGCTCTCCTCGCCGCCGCCCGCCGCGCCCTCCCCGGTAGCCGGTTCCTCGGGCGTGAGGTCCGCGCGGCCGGTGTCGGAGGGCACGGCCCGAGCCTAAGTCCCGCCGGGCGCGGGCGCCCGGCACATACGGCACCGGCGGTGGGTCCGGGCGCCTCCCATCGCCCGTCCCACCGCCGGCTTTCCTCGTGACCGGCTACCGCGTCTCGACCGTCAGGCCCCACAGCGGGGCGACCGTCGGGAGCGGGCTGAACCACGACCGGCTACCGCCCTGGTCGCCGTGGCAGCCGGTGTCGCTGCGGCTGTGGATGCCGTACGCCACCCGGTAGGTGGAGGAGCCCAGCCAGTACCAGCCGCCGCCGCTGTCGCCCGGGCAGGCGTCCAGCCCGTCGACCCGCACCATGCCGCGCACCGAGGCGTCGCTGGTGCTGCCGACGGTGCCGCACAGGTTCGAGGTCGCGCCCGGGTCGGGGTAGTTGGCGGCCAGGCAGACCACGTCGCCGACCCAGATGTAGCTCAGGGTGGGGGCCACGTAGTTCACCGACAGGGTCTGGTAGATCTCGCCGCCCGCGTCGTAGGCGAACCACGAGTTGTCGACCCGGATGATGCCGGCGTCGTAGGCGCCCGAGTCGATCGACGAGGTCATCGGGCCAATGGACTGCCCGCCGGTGCCCCAGGTGGCGCTGCCGCTGTTGCAGTGCCCGGCGGTGTACACGTACCGCTGGTTGGACGAGGTGCGTGCGGTGAACCCGACCGAGCAGATGTACCCGGACGAGCCGTACCAGAGCATCGAGCCGGCGCGGATCGTGTAGTCGCAGGCGTTCCGGCTGGTGCAGCCCGCGTCCTCCTCGGTGCTGATCCCCGGGTCGGCGGCGAGGGCGACGCCGGCCGGCGCGGATGCCCGGAGCCCGGCCAGCCGGCCGGCGGGCAGCGCGGCGACCACTCGGTTGCCCGGCACGTCGATGCCGACCTGGCCGCGGGCGGCCTGGCTCAGCGCACCGGTACCCCGGCGCAGCGCGTCGGCCTGGCGCTGGAGGTCGGCGTAGCTGTGCTTGACCCGGTGGGTGGACACCGGGACGCCGACCGAGCGCCCGGCGTCCGCGGCCTTCGCCTCCGCGGCCGCGGAGGTCACCGCGAGGTGCAGCACCCCGCCGCGCGGGTCGAACCAGGCGCCGCCGAACGTGTCGCCGGCCACCCGCTCGTACACGGCCTTGCGCTGTCGCTGCTGGGCGTACGCGGCGCGGGCCTGCGCCTCGGTCAGCCCCGGGTAGTTCGTCAGGTACGCCTTGATCGCGGCGGCCTCCAGAGTGGCGGCCGAGGCGTCAGCGCCCGGTGCGGGCGCCGGCTTCGCGGTGGGTGCGGCGTTGGCCGGCACCCCGTTGACCAGCACGGCGGCCAGGGCCGCCGTGCCGACCAGGGTGGTGACGGTCCGCTTCCAACCGATCGGTCCCATCAATGGGTCTCCTCCCCAGGAACCACCAGGCCCGGTTGCCTGGCGCCGATGAGCATGACCCAGTGGATACGGCGAGTCGCGGCTAGTGACTAATAGGTGACCGAATGTATCTGAGTCGCTACCGGCGCCTCGGTGACCCGAACGGGTCCCGTGCCGCATACGCACAGGCGTACCAATGGCTGCTAGGTTCGGTTGGTGTCCCGCATCCGGACCGAACGCCTGGTCAACCTGGTGATCTGCCTGCTCGCCACGCGACGGTTCCTGACCGCCGCGCAGATCGCCGCGACCGTGCCCGGGTACGAGCACGACCCGGACGACCCGAAGGACCACGAGGCGTTCCAGCGCAAATTCGAGCGAGACAAGGCGGAACTGCGCGACCTGGGCGTGCCGCTGGAGACCGGCACCGCCAGCGTGTTCGACGCCGAGCCGGGGTACCGGATCGCGCCGCGGGCGTACGCCCTGCCGGAGATCTCGCTGGCGCCGGACGAGGCGGCGGCCGTCGGCATCGCCGCGCGGCTGTGGCAGCACGCGGGCCTCGCCGCGGCGGCCTCCTCCGGGCTGGCGAAGCTGCGCGCCTCCGGCATCGACCTGGACACCCAGGCCACGCTCGGCGTCGAGCCGGTGGTCACCGTGGACCCGGCGTTCGCCCCGCTCACCGCCGCCGCCCGGGACCGGCGGGCGGTCACGTTCGAGTACCGCCGCCCGGAGGGGGACGCGCCGGACCGGCGCCGCCTCCAGCCGTGGGGCGTGGTGTGCTGGCGCGGGCGCTGGTACGTCGTCGGGCACGACCTGGCCCGGGAGGCGGCCCGCTGCTTCCGGCTGTCCCGGATCGTCGGCCCGGTGAAGGCGACCGGTCCGGCCGGCGCGTACGAGCCGCCGCCGGGCGTGGATCTGATCAGCCACGTCGCGACCTGGTCCGGCCCGGTCGAGCGGACCGGGCGGGCCACCGTGCTGGTGCGCCCCGGGCGCGCCGCCGGGCTGCGCCGGTGGGCCGCCGAGTGCGTGCCGACCCCCGAGGGGGACCGCCTGGTCCTGCCGTACTCGGACGCCGAGGGGGTGGCCGCCGGCATCGTCGGGTACGGCGCGGACGCGCGGGTGCTCGAGCCGCCGGAGGTCCGCGACGCGGTGATCCAACTGCTCAAGGAGGCCGTCGCCCGGCACGAAGCGGCGGATCCGGCGGTGATGACGTGAGCGCCGCCTCGGCGGACCGGCTCGCCCGGCTGCTGAACCTGGTGCCGTACCTGCTGGCCCGGCCCGGCATCGCCGTCGCGGAGGCGGCCGCCGACCTCGGCGTGACCGAGCGCCAGTTGCGCGAGGACCTGGAGTTGCTGTGGGTGTGCGGGCTGCCCGGCTACGGCCCGGGTGACCTGATCGACATGGCCTTCGACGGTGACACCGTCACGATCACCTACGACGCCGGCATGGACCGGCCGCTGCGGCTCACCCCGGACGAGGCGCTCGCGCTGACCGTGGCGCTGCGGATGCTCGCCGAGACGCCCGGCGTCGCGCAGCGGGACGCGATCGAGCGCGCCCTGGCCAAGATCGAGCACGCGGCCGGGGACGTGCCCGGCCCCCAGGTCGCGGTGCGGCTGCCCGGCAACGAGGACCGCCTGGACACCATCCGGGGCGCGGTGCAGCGCGGCCGGGCGCTGGGCATCACGTACTACGCCCGCACCCGGGACGAGACCACCGAGCGGGTGGTCGACCCGATGCGGGTGCTGATGGTGGAGGGGCGCGGGTATCTGGAGGCGTGGTGCCGCCGCGCCGGGGCGGTGCGGCTGTTCCGGGTGGACCGCATCGACGCGTTCGCCGAACTGGACGAGCCGGCCGCCCCGCCGCCCCAGGCCCGCCCGAAGGACCTGGGCGCCGGCGTGTTCCGGCCCTCGCCCGAGTTGCCGCTGATCACGCTGCGGGTCGGCCGGCACGCCCGGTGGATCACCGAGTACTACCCGGTGGAGGCGGTGCGGCCCGGTTCGGGCGACGAGTGGATCGTGGAACTGCGGGTCACCGACCTGTCCTGGGGGCGCCGGTTCGTGCTGGGGGTGGGGCCCGGGGTCACCGTGCTCGGCCCGCCGGAACTGGTCGCCAGCGTCCGGGAGCAGGCCGCCGAGGCGCTCGCGGCGTACGCCGCGCCGAACGGGTGAACGCCGGAGAACCCGGCGCGGGCGGCGGTCGTGCCCTAGGGTGTTCGGCGTGGTGTGGTTGATCCTGCTCGGCGGTCTGGTGCTGGGGTTGGTCGTGCTCGCGCTGGCCGCGTGGCCGGTGGTGCGCCGGCTGCCGACGCTGGAGCGTGCCCTGCGCCGCCTGGAGCGCACGGCCGGGCGGGCGCGCGAACTCCAGGCCACCGCGGAGTCCCTGCGGGAGAAGCTGGCCGGCCTGGAGTCCAAGGTCGCCGCGACGCAGCGGGGACGAACTCGTCCTTAACGGCAGGAGCCGGGCGTCGAAACTCCATGATCGGGCCCGGGGGTATGGTGGCGCGGCGCCCCCGCGCACGTACCATGGGCGTCGACACCCTCAGACCAACGGAGTTCCCCATGACTGGCGCTCTCAAGCCGTGGCACATCATCGTCGTCGTGGTCGTGCTGATCCTGCTGTTCGGCGCCAAGCGGCTGCCCGACGCCGCCCGTTCGCTGGGCCGCTCGATGCGGATCATCAAGGCGGAGACGGCGGGCCTGCGGGACGACGACAAGGATCTCGCCGAGAAGGCCGACGCCCAGGCCGCCCGGCAGCCGCTGCCCGGCGACAACGAGCCGTCACCCTCGCCGGTGGTCGACCCGGTGGAGCGCGTCAAGGACCGCTGAGCCGGCCTGACCGACCCGCCCCGCCGCGATGAACCTCCTTCCCCGTCGCCGCGCCGCCGGCAGCTTCGAGCGCGCCGCGGACGGCTCGATGACCCTGGTCGAGCACCTGCGCGAACTGCGCAGCCGGCTGTTCAAGGCCAGCCTGGCCGTGGTGGCCGGCCTGGTGGTCGGGGTGTTTTTCGCCCGGCACATCCAGGACTTCCTGAACTCGCCCTACTGCGACTTCCAGCGTGAGCACTGGACCGGGCCGGGAGCGTTCCGCTGCGACTTCAACGCCCGGTCGCCGGTCGACACGTTCCTGCTCCAGTTGCGCATCGGCCTGTACGCGGGCCTGCTGATCGGCTCGCCGATCTGGCTCTACCAGCTGTGGGCGTTCATCGCGCCCGGCCTGCACCGCCGGGAGCGCCGCTACACGTACGCGTTCACCGCCGTGGCCGTCCCGCTGTTCGCGGCGGGCGCGTTCCTGGCCTGGTTCGTCGTCTCCAAGAGCCTGGTCTTCTTCCTCGGCATGAACGACTTCCAGATCAGCATCGACGTCACCGGGTACTTCGACTTCGTCACCGGCGTCATGCTGCTGTTCGGCATCGCGTTCGAGTTCCCCCTCGCGGTGGTGATGCTGAACTTCGCCGGCGTGGTAACCGCCCGCCGGCTGCTCGGCTGGTGGCGCCCGGTCATCTTCCTGACCTTCCTGTTCGCCGCGATCGTCACCCCGACACCGGACCCGTTCGGCATGACCGCGCTGGCCGCCGCGATGGGCCTGCTGTACTTCGGCGCGGTGTTCGTGGCGTACCTGAACGACCGTCGCCGGGCCCGCAAGAACGCCATCTACGCCGGCCTGGACGACGACGAGGTGTCCCCGCTGGAGATGGAGTACGAGCGGGTGGGCGCCGCCGAGCCAATCGGTACCGCCGAGCCGGTCGAGCCGCCGTCGCCGGTCGATCCGCCGGCCCCGATCCAGCGGCCGCGACCGCTCGACGACCGCTACGACGAGACGACCTGACGCCGCCGGTGACGCCGCACGGGCCGGTCGCGGTGCTGGCCAACCCGACCGCCGGCCGGGGTCGCCACGAGGGCCTGCTCCCGGCCGTCCTGGACGCGCTGGGGGCGGCCGGGCGGCCCGTCCGGCTGCTCGACGCCCCGAGCGCCGCCGCGGCGGCGCAGGCCGCCCGCGCGGCGGTCGCGGAGGGCGCCGGGGCGCTGGTCGCCGTCGGCGGCGACGGCACCGTCCACCTCGGGCTCCAGGCCGTCGCCGGTACCGCAGTACCGTTCGGCACCGTGCCGGCGGGCACCGGCAACGACTTCGCCGCCGAGGTGGGGCTGCCCGGCGAGCCGCTCGCCGCCGCCCGGGCGCTGGCGACCGCGCTGCGCGCCGGTACCACCCGGCCGGTGGACCTGGCCGATCTGGCCGGCCCCGGCGGGTACCGCCGCTGGTACGGGGCCGTGCTGGCGGCCGGCTTCGACGCGATCGTGAACGAGCGGGCCAACACGATGCGCTTCCCGCGCGGCCCCCGCCGGTACGACGTGGCGATCGCGCTCGAACTGGCCCGCCTGCGCCCCCGCCGGTACGCCCTGCACCTGGACGGCCAGCGCGCCGACCTGGACGCGGTGCTGGTCGCCGTGGGCAACGGGCCCTGCTACGGCGGCGGCATGCGGATCTGCCCGGCGGCGGACTCGACCGACGGTCTGCTCGACGTGGTGGTCGTTCGCCCGATAAGCCGGACCACGTTCGCCCGGATCAAGCCCCAGGTGTACTTGGGCACCCACGTGAACCACCCGGCGGTGAGCACCTACCGGGCGCGCCGGGTCGGCCTGGCCGCCGAGGGCATCCGGGCGTACGCCGACGGCGAGCGCACCTGCCCGCTCCCGGTGGAGATCACCGCCGTGCCCGGCGCCCTGCGGGTGCTGACCGCTACGGGTTGACGGGCCCAGCGCCGCTGCGGGGCTGGCGGGCGGAGCGCTGCTGCCGGTTGGCCGGTCCGAGCGCCACTATGGCGTGACGAGGCCGAGCACCGCGCCCAGGCCGTTCGGCTCGGCCGGGTCGGCCGCGGGCAGCACCAGCGCCGGGCAGCCGACCCGTACGGCGCCGGCGTCGGCCGGGGTGTCGCCGACCATCAGCGCCCGCTCCGGCGGTACCCCGAGGGCGGCGCACGCCCGCAGGAAGATCATCGGGTCCGGCTTGCAGGCGCCCACCTCGTACGAGAGCACGTATTCGTCGACCGCGTCGGCCAGCCCCCAGGCGTCGAACAGCGGCCGGATGTCGAAGCCGATGTTGCTCACCACCGCGACCCGGACGCCGGCCGCGCGCAGCGCCTTCAGCGTCGGTGCCGTATCCGGGTACACCGCCCAGCCTTCGGGGCGCAGCAGCCGGTCGTACAGCGCCTCCGGCAGGCCCGGCACGCCGGCGCCGACCGTCTCCGCCAGCCCCACGTACGCCGCCCGGTGGCAGTGCTCGAACAGGTCCCGGTCCGTCCAGACCTCGGCCAGGTGCGGCGGTACCCGTCCCGGCACCGGGCCGCCCGCCCGCCCTGCGGTCACCAGGCGGTCGGCGAGGTGGGTGGCGCGGATCCGGTCCAGGTCGACACCCACCTCGGCGGCCGCCGCGAGCACCCACTCCACCGCCGGCTCCACCTGCGCCAGGGTGCCGTGGAAGTCGAACAGGACGGCGTCCCGGCGCGGCCGGGGGTCGGGCGTACGGGGCGGATCCGCATTGTCCGGCACGACGTGCACCATACCGACCCGGGCACCGGGCGCTCCGGCGTGGTCCGCCCACCGCGGGTGACCGGCCAGCGTGCGGGCGGCGGGGTCGCCGGGAGCCGGCAGGGCCGCCAGATCCGGAAGGGGAATGGAATAGCCTAGCCGTATGAGTTCCCCCGCCGAGCGGTACGCCGCGGCCCGCCGGCGGGCCGCCCAGGCCGCCGCGTACCCCGCGCTCGACGAGTTCGCCGCGGACCTGGGCTTCGACCTGGACGACTTCCAGCGCGAGGCGTGCCAGTCCCTGGAGCGGGGCAGCGGGGTGCTCGTCTGCGCGCCGACCGGCGCCGGCAAGACCGTGGTCGGCGAGTTCGCGGTGCACCTGGCGCTGCGCGCCAGCGGCGACGGCCGGCCCCGCAAGTGCTTCTACACCACGCCGATCAAGGCGCTGTCGAACCAGAAGTTCCACGACCTGGTGGACCGGTACGGCGCCGCCAGGGTCGGCCTGCTGACCGGCGACAACGCCATCAACGCCGACGCCCCGGTGGTGGTCATGACCACCGAGGTGCTGCGCAACATGCTGTACGCCCGCTCCGCCGCCCTGGGCGGGCTGTCCTACGTGGTGATGGACGAGGTGCACTACCTCGCGGACCGGTTCCGCGGCGCCGTCTGGGAGGAGGTGATCATTCACCTGCCGGCCAGCGTCACGCTCGTCTCGCTGTCCGCCACGGTCTCCAACGCCGAGGAGTTCGCCGACTGGCTGGTCACCGTGCGCGGCGAGACCGCCGTGGTGGTCAGCGAGCACCGCCCGGTGCCGCTGTGGCAGCACATGCTGGTGGGCCGGCGGATGTTCGACCTGTTCCACGACGCGGACGCGGCCCGCAAGCACGACGTGCACCCGGAACTGCTGCGGTACACCCGGGAGCTGGTCCGCCGCCTGGACGTGGACACCGGCGGGGGCCGCGTCGGCCGCCCACCCCGCGGGCGCCGCTGGCCGGTGCCGCTGCGCCCCGAGATCGTGGACCGGCTGGACCGGGAGGGCCTGCTGCCGGCCATCCTGTTCGTGTTCAGCCGCGCCGGCTGCGACGCCGCCGTCCAGCAGTGCCTCGCCGCCGGGCTGCGCCTGACCAGCCCCGAGGAGCGGCTGGAGATCCGCACCCTGGTCGAGTCCCGGACCGAGGCGATCCCGAACGAGGACCTCGGCGCGCTCGGGTACTGGGAGTGGCTGGACGGCCTGGAGCGGGGGCTCGCGGCGCACCACGCCGGCATGCTCCCCGCGTTCAAGGAGGTCGTCGAGGAGCTGTTCGTGCGCGGCCTGGTCAAGGCCGTGTTCGCCACCGAGACCCTGGCCCTGGGCATCAACATGCCGGCCCGGTGCGTGGTCCTGGAGCGGCTGGTCAAGTTCAACGGCGAGGCGCACGTCGAGCTGACCCCGGGAGAGTACACCCAGCTCACTGGGCGCGCCGGCCGGCGCGGCATCGACGTGGAGGGGCACGCCGTCGTCGTCTGGACGCCCGAGGTGGACCCGCGCCACGTCGCCGGCCTGGCCTCCACCCGCACCTACCCGCTCAAGTCCAGCTTCCGGCCCTCGTACAACATGGCGGTGAACCTGGTCGGCACGGTGGGCTTCGACCGCTCCCGGGAACTGCTCGAGTCCTCCTTCGCCCAGTTCCAGGCGGACCGCTCGGTCGTCGGCCTGGCCCGGCAGGTGCAGCGCAACGGCGAAACGATCGACGCGTACACCGCCGAGATGCGGTGCCACCACGGCGAGTTCGAGGAGTACTTCGCGCTGCGGGTGACCATCGCCGACCGGGAGAAGGCGCTCGCCCGGCAGAACGCCGCCCAGCGCCGCGCCCAGGCGGTGTCGTCGCTGGAGCGGCTGCGGATCGGGGACGTCATCCGCATCCCGTCCGGCCGCCGCGCCGGCCTGGCCGTCGTGCTCGACCCGGACGTCAACGGCTTCGGCGAACCCCGCCCGCTGGTGCTCACCGAGGACCGGTGGGCGGGCCGGGTGCCCGCCACCGACTTCACCGCGCCGGTGGAGCCGCTGGCCCGGGTCCGGGTGCCCCGGCACTTCAACCACCGCTCGCCCGCCGCCCGCCGGGACCTGGCCGCCAGCATGCGCGCCACCGGCGTGGACCGGCACCCCGCCGGCCGGCGCGCGGGCCGGTCCCGCGGCACCGGCGAGGACCAGGAACTGCTGGACCTGCGCCGGGCCCTGCGCGCCCACCCGTGCCACGCCTGCCCGGAGCGCGAGGAGCACGCCCGCTGGGCGGAGCGCCGCCAGCGCCTCCAGCGCGACACCGACACGCTCAAGGATCGCGTCGCGGGGCGCACCGGGTCGCTGGCCCGCACCTTCGACCGGGTGTGCGCGCTGCTGACCGACCGCGGCTACCTCAGCCCCGAGGGTGAGGTCACCCCCGCCGGGCGCATGCTCTCCCGGATCTGGACCGAGGCGGACCTGCTCGTCGCCGAGTGCCTGCGCCGGGGCGCCTGGGACGGCCTGGCCTCCGCCGAACTCGCCGCCGCCGCCTCCACGGTGCTGTACGAGGCGCGCCGGGAGACCGACGAGCGCGCCTCGCTGCCCCGCGGGCCGGTCTCCGAGGCCGTCGAGGCCACCCTGAAGACCTGGGCCGACCTGGAGGCCGACGAGGCGCGCCGGGGGCTGGACCTCACCCGCGAACCCGACCTCGGCTTCGCCTGGCCGATCTACCGGTGGGCCCGCGGCGAACCGCTGGCCAAGGTGCTCGCCAGCGGCCACACGGTCGACGGCGACATGCCGGCGGGCGACTTCGTCCGCTGGGCCCGCCAGGTCGTCGACCTGCTCGGCCAGCTCGCCGAGGCCGGCGCGGCGTCGCCCGGCCTCCGGGAGACCGCCCGGGCCGCGATGACCGCCATCAACCGCGGCGTCCTGGCCTACCACGCCATCGGCTGACCCGGCCCGGGCAGACCGGGCCGGAGCTAGGCGGCGGCGGACATCGCGTCGACGAGGCGGCGGCAGGGGCCGGCGACGTTCCACCGCTCCGCGAGGTCGAGCAGGCGGTCCGGGTCGGCCGGGCAGGCGGGCAGGGTGGTGTCGATGGCCGGCAGGTCCAGGTCGCGGGCGACCCGCACGACCGGGCCGGCGGCCACCAGGTAGTCGCGCGCCGCGGCGAGCTTGGTGCGCAGCCCGGGGGCGAAGTCGGAGCCGCGGTCGCCGGAGTTGTGAGCGTCCAGGGCGGCCAGGAGGTTCTCCAGGGTGCCGTAGCGGGAGATGAGGCGGGCGGCGCTCTTCTCCCCGACACCGGGGACGCCGGGCAGCCCGTCGCTGGGATCGCCGCGCAGCGCCGCGAAGTCGGCGTAGGCCGCGCCGGGGATCCCGTACTTGGCCCGGACCGCCGCGTCGTCGCAGGGCTCCAGCTTGGCCACGCCCCGGCCGCAGTACAGCAGGCGGACCGGCTTGGCGTCGTCGACGAGCTGGAACAGATCCCGGTCGCCGGAGGCGATCTCCACCGGACCGGGTTCCGTGGTGGCGAGGGTGCCCAGCACGTCGTCCGCCTCGTGGTCCTCGGCGCCGGCCGTGGCGATGCCGGCGGCGCCCAGCAGGTCCAGGATGACGGGGATCTGCGGCACCAGCGGATCCGGCACCGTCTCGCCGCCGTCGGGCGCCACCCGGTGCGCCTTGTACGACGGGATCAGCGCCACCCGCCAGGACGGCCGCCACGCGAAGTCCAGGGCGCAGACCAGCCGGTCCGGCCGGCGGGTGCGGACCAGCGTGGCCAGCATGTCCAGGCAGCCGCGGACGGCGTTGACCGGGCTGCCGTCCGGCGCCTTGGCGGCTGACTCGGGGATGCCGAAGAACGCCCGGAAGTACAGGCTGGGGGTGTCCACGAGCAGAATCGGTCGGTCGCTCACCGGACAAGGGTGGCACACCGGTGCGACGGTGCCGCCCGGTGAAGTCCCGGTGTCGTACCGGCAACCGCCGTATGAAAGCTCCGTACACAGCCGTGTACCCGCTGTCACCGGACCCGGTACGGCTCCTATCCTCGGCGCCGTGACCGCACCGACGCTGCGTACGCATCCCGCGAAGCCCCCGGCACCGACCCGCCCCCGGCGGGTGGGCATGGTGGTGGTCAGCGAGTACGAGTCGGACCCCCGGGTGCGCCGCCAGGCCGAGGCGCTGGCCGCCCGCGGGGACGACGTGACCGTGCTGGCCCTGCACGCCGCCGGCCGGCCCGAGACGGACACCGTGGACGGCGTCCGCGTGGTCCACCTGCCGGTGCGCAAGTACCGGGGCAGTTCGGCGAAGGCGTACCTGTCGCTGTACGGCGGGTTCGGCGCCCGCGCGGCGGCCTGGCTGGCCCGGCGCCCGCGCACGTTCGACGTGCTCCAGGCGCACTCGATGCCCGAAGCGCTGGTGTTCACCGCCGCCGTGCAGCGCCTGGCGGGGGTCCCGGTGCTGCTGGACGTGCACGACCTGACGTCGCGGCTGTTCGCGTCGAAGTTCGCGCGGCGCCCCCGGGTGCTCGCCGGCGTGCGGGCCACGGAGACGGCCTCGCTGCGGTTCGCCTCCGAGGTGCTGACCGTGCACGACCCGTACGCGGACCAGCTGCGCGAGCGGACCCGACGGCCCGTGACCGTGGTGATGAACTGCCCCGACGAGCGGCTGTTCGCCCCCGGCGAGCCCCGCTCGTGGGACCCGGCCGGCGAGGTCGTGTTCAGCTACCACGGCCTGATCGCGCCCCGGCATGGCCTGGCCAACGCCGCCGCCGCCCTGGCCCGGCTCCGCCCCGAGCTGCCCGGTGCCCGCCTCCAGGTGCGGGGCAGCGGCGACGGGCTGGACGAACTGCGGGCCACGGTGGGCGAACTGGGGCTGGCCGACGCCGTCGACCTGCCCGAGCGGCTGTACCCGATCACCGACATCCCGGCCGAACTGCGCCGCGTCCACCTCGGCCTGGTGCCCAGCCAGCGGGACCCGTGGACCGACGAGGTGCTCCCGACCAAGCTGCTCGAGTACGCCGCGATCGGCGTCCCGGTCATCACCTTCCGGAACCCGGTCATCGAGCGCTACTTCCCCGCGGACTCGGTCAGCTACGTCGACCCGGCCAGCCCGGAGAACCTGTACCGGGCGATGCTGGACCTGGCGCGCGACCCGGAACGGGCGCTGCGGCAGGCCCGCCGGGCGGACGAGGTGATGGCGACGCTGCGCTGGGGCGCCCAGAAGCACCGCTACTTCGAGGTGATCGACCGCCTCGCCGGTCGGCGTGACTGATACCGCGACCGCGACCACGGCGCCCGCCCGCGCCGGGATCGTGCGTTCCGGTCTGCTGTCCATGGCCGCCCTGGCGGCGCTGGGCGTCACCCGGCTCCTGCACGGCGTGCTGGTCAGCCACGCCACCGACCGGGAGACCTACGGACTGGTCGGCACGCTGATCGCGGTCACCACCATCGCCAGCCTGCTGCTGCCCGCCGGGGTCGCCAGCGCCGCGTCCCGGTACATCCCGTTCCACCACGGGCGCGCGGACCCCGCGGCGGCCCGCGGTGCGGACCGGGTGCTGGCACGCGCCGGGCTGGCCGGCGGCGCGCTGCTCGCGCTCGGCGCCGCCGCGGGGGCCACCGCCGCGTTCCACCTCGGCGCCGTGGACGCGGCGCAGGTCGCCGCGCTCTGCTTCGCCTTCTGCGTCTACAGCGTCCAGAAGGCCATCCTGTACGGGTACGGCCTGGTGCCCGCGTACACGCGGCTGGAGTTGGCGGGATCGGCGGTCTCGCTGCTGGCCACGGCGGCGGTCGTGGCGGCCGGCTCGCGGCTCTACCTGCTCCCGCTGGCCACCGGGTACGCGCTGTTCGCCGCCGGCGGCTGGTGGGCGCTGCGCCCGGCGCGACGCGGCCAGCGCCGCCCGCCCGCGCTTGCCGAGCGCCGCGACATCGCCGCCTACGTCGGCCTGGCCTGCCTGGGCACGTTCTGCTCGATGGGGTTCCTCCAGGGCACCCAACTCCTGGCGCAGCGCTTCACCGCACCGGCCGAGGTGGCGTACTTCGCGGCCGCGGTCACGCTGGTCGCCCCCGCGTACTTCCTGCCCCGCGCGCTGGGCCTGGTGCTGTTCCCGGCGATGGCCCGCGCGCACGGCGCCGGCGACCTGGCCGACGTGCGCCGGCAGGCGGACCTGTCCACCCGCGCCCTGCTGGCGCTGCCCGCCCCGGCGTTCGCCGCCGCGCTGGTCCTGGCCCCGCAGGTGCTGTCCGTGTACGGAGGTGCCGGGTACGCCGAGGGCGCGCCGGTCCTGCGGCTGATCCTGGCGGCCACGTATCTCGCCGTGGTGGCCGTACCGGCGGTGAACGCCCTGTCGAGCGGCGAGCACGTGCGGATCCCGGTGCTCTGCGCGGTCGCCGGCTGCCTCACCGGCCTTGGCGTGGTGGCCGCGCTCGGCGGCCCGCTGGGAGCGCGCGGCGTCGCGTTGGGGTACCTGGCGGGCACCGTGGTCACGGCGGGCGGCCCGGTGGTGATCGCCTGGCGGCGCCACGGGCTGCACTGGACGGGCCCGGCGGGCCGGGCGCTGGCCGTGCTGGCCGGCGGGCTCCTGCTGGCGCCCCTGGGGAGCGGGCTTCCCGCGCCGGCCGCCATTACCGCGGCGCTGGCCGCCGGGGCGCTCAGCGCCGCGATCCTCCGTCCCGACCTGGCCACCCTGCTCGCCGCCGCCCGCGCCGCCCGCGCCCGCTGACCCCCGCCCTCGCCCGCGCTCGCTGACGGCGGCGCCTGCTCGCTGACGGCGTCGCGGGCCGCTGGGATCCCGGCGCGACTGGAGCAGCGCCCGCCGCAGCGGCGGGGTTCCGCCCGCTCGCAGGTCGCCACGGGGCCTTTGCGCGCCGGCGTCTCGTCGCGCCATTCGACGTTCCACGGCCGGCCGCCGCCGGACCGGCCTGCCTGGCTCTGTCCCAGGTGCTTTTGCTCGTATTTTGGCGCCGCGATCGTGGACTTGGGGTGGGTGCGAAGCGGTCAGAAGCGCGCCAATCCGGGCGCCACAAGGCAATTCGGCGAGCGGGGAGCGCGTGCGGGAGGTCCGATTCGGGTGCTTGGTGCCCGTCGCGCCGGATCGCCGGGTGGCCTCGGTCGATCACGGGCAGCGGGTGGGACGGAGCGCCGTGGCCGGGGGTTTTGGGTATACGGTGGGTTCCAACGACATCGACGAATAGCAAAGTTTGTGGGGTCCGGGGCTGCGTCGACGCCGCTCGCCGCACCGGCAAGGTTCCGGAGCAAGTTTTCGGGGATTTTCCGAAACTAAATCGGGAAGCGTGCTCCGAGCCTAGATCGAGATAACCGTTGCTATGCAGCCACGCCGCAGGTCTTGACCTTCGGGTCACGTGGTCGTAACGTGCGGCCATCGAACCAGCTTTTCGATACTCAGCCGGATGTTTCGGTACCACCACCGAGCGGCCGATCCCGGGCGCTCCGACCCGCATGCCCGCTGAAGGGACAGCTATGACGACCCGTATCTCTCGCCGATCGCTCCTGGGCCTGGCCGGGGCCGGCGTCGGCGCCATGGCGCTCGGCGCCTGCGGCTCCGACGACGACTCGGGCAGCAGTGGCGGCAAGGCCACCATCGACTGGTGGCACATCTCCAACACGGATCCGCTGCTGTCGGTCTGGGCCAACCTGGCCAAGGACTACATGACCGCGCACCCGGACGTGACCATCAAGATCACGCCGCTGGAGAACGAGGCGTTCAAGGCCAAGCTGACCACGGTCACCCAGTCCGGCAAGGCGCCCAGCCTGTTCAGCTCCTGGGGCGGCGGCGTGCTCCGCCAGCAGGTCGAGGCCGGCCTGGTCAAGGACATCACCAACGACATCTCGTCCTGGGTGAGCAACATTTCGGCCGTGCCGCTGAAGTACTACCAGGTGGACGGCAAGCAGTACGCGCTGCCGTTCGACAACGGCATGGTCGGGTTCTGGTACAACAAGGAGCTGTTCGGCAAGGCCAACATCTCCGCCCCGCCGAAGACCTGGGCCGAGTTCCTGGATGACGTGCGCAAGCTCAAGGCCGCGGGCATCACGCCCATCGCCTTGGCCGGCAAGGAGAAGTGGCCCGCCCACTTCTACTTCTCCTACCTGGCCCTGCGGGTCGGCGGCATGAACGCGCTGGAGGAGGCGAACGCGGCCAAGGACTTCAACCGCCCCGCCATCCTGCAGGCCGGTCAGCACCTCAAGGAGTTGGTCGACCTCCAGCCGTTCCAGAAGGGCTTCCTCGCCGCCACCTACCCGAACCCGGACGGCCAGGCCGCCGCGATGGGCAACGGCAAGGCCGCGATGGAGCTCATGGGCCAGTGGGGGCCGGAGACCGAGGCCGCGTTCTCGACCGACAAGAAGGGCCAGGGCGAGAAGATCGGCTTCTTCCCGTTCCCCGCGGTCGAGGGCGGCGCCGGCAAGATCACCGACGTGTTCGGTGGCGGCAACGGGTTCGCGGTGGGCGCCACGGCCCCGGCGCAGACCGTCGACTTCCTCAAGTTCCTGCTGGAGGCGGACAGCCAGCGCAAGTGCGCCGCGACCAACTCGATCATCCCGGTCGCCAAGGGTGCCGAGGACGCGCTCACCGACCCGAACCAGAAGGTCGTGGCGCAGACCGTCACCGACGCCACCGGCTTCCAGCTGTACCTTGACCAGGCGTGGGCGCCGGCCATCGGCACGCAGGTCAACGACAGCGTCGCCGCCCTGGTCGCCGGCAAGGCGACGCCCGAGCAGGTTGCGAGTGCCATCACCGATGCAGCGAAGCGATAGCGACCGGGCTGGCACGGCCCAGGGGGAGCCGGCGGAGCCGATGAGCGGCCCGCCGGCCACCCGCACCCGGACCGCGGTGGCGCCGGCCCGCGCGCCGCGCCCCCGCCGGTCCGCCGGCGCCCGCCAGGGCCGCGGCTGGCCGACGATCGCCGTGTTCATGGCCCCGGCCCTGATCCTGTTCGTCGCCGTGGTCATCGGCCCGATCCTGCTGGCCGCCTACACCAGCCTGTTCAAGTGGAACGGGTTCGGTGGCCTGCCGAAGGACTTCATCGGGCTGGACAACTTCCGGCGGCTGATCGACGACGACGTCTTCATCGGCGACCTGTGGCGCGGGTTGATCCTGATCCTGCTGTCCGTCTTCGTGCAGCTGCCGGTTGCGCTGGGCCTGGCGCTCCTACTCAACCAGAAGATCCGCGGCCGGGCCGTGTACCGGGTGATGTTCTTCGCCCCGTACGTGCTGTCCGAGGTGATCACCGCCGTGCTGTTCACGATGGTGCTGTCGCCCGAGGTCGGCCTGGCGAACAACGTGCTGGAGAAGGTCGGCCTCGGCAGCCTGGCCACCGAGTGGCTGTCCGACCCGGCGACCGTGCTGTACGCGGTGTTCGTCGTGATCACGTGGAAGTACTTCGGCTTCTACATGATCCTGTTCCTGGCCGCCCGGCAGAGCATCCCCAACGAACTCACCGAGGCGGCCTCGGTGGACGGCGCCGACGCCTGGCGGACGTTCCGGCACGTGACCCTGCCGCTGCTCGGCCCGACCATCCGGATCGCGGTCTTCCTGTCGGTCATCGGCACGATCCAGTTGTTCGACGCCGTCTGGGTGCTGACCGGCGGCGGCCCGGTGAACGCCTCCGAGACCATGGCGATCACCATGTTCCAGTACGGCTTCCGCCGCTACGAGGTCGGCTACGCGAGCGCGATCAGCATGGCGATGTTCCTCATCAGCCTGGTCTTCGCGCTGCTGTACCAGCGCTTCGTCCTGCGCCGCGACATGGAAGGTGCGATCACGGTAGTGAGGACTACGAGGGCATGAGCACGAGAACCCTGGCACCGGCGGTCCGCCGGCGGCCACGGCGGCGCAGCCCGGCGGTCACCGCCCTGCTGCACGCCATCTGCATCCTCATCGGCCTGGCCATCATCGTGCCGATCATCTACGGGGCGCTCGGCGGCTTCAAGGACAACGGGCAGCTCGCCAACACCCCGTTCGGGCTGCCGCACCCCTGGGTGCCCAGCAACTACACCGACATCCTCGCGTCGTCCTCGTTCTGGCGGCAGCTCGGCAACAGCCTGCTGATCGCCATCGCCACGACGGTGCTCGTGGTCGGGGTCTCGGCCATGGCGGCGTTCGTGTTCGCCCGGTTCGCCTTCCGCGGGCGGGAGTTCTTCTTCACCCTCTTCGCGATGGGGCTGATGTTCCCGTTCGCGGTGGCGATCCTCCCGCTGTTCATTCTGCTGCGCACCACCGGCCTGCTCGGTAACCCGCTCGGCGTGATCCTCCCGCAGGCCGCGTTCGGCCTGCCGATCACCATCATCGTGCTGCGCGGCTTCTTCCGGGAGATCCCGCACGAGATCGAGGAAGCGGCCACGGTCGACGGCTGCACGCCGTTCGGCTTCTTCTGGAAGATCCTGCTGCCGATGGCCCGCCCCGCGCTGGCCACGGTCAGCGTGCTGGCCATCGTGGCGAGCTGGAACAACTTCCTGCTGCCGCTGGTCGTCTTCAACGAACCGAGCTGGTGGACACTCCCCCTGGGCGTGCAGCAGTTCCAGGGCCAGTACGCCAGCGACACGGCGCGGATCCTGGCGTACGTGGTGCTCGCGATGATCCCCGCCCTGGCGCTGTACTCCGTCGCCGAGCGCCAGCTCATCGGCGGACTCACCGCCGGCGCCACCAAGGGCTGACCGAGGGGCTGACTCCGGCGGGGATGGACCGACACCCGTCCCCGCCGGCCCGGGTTCCGGCCCGCGACCGGGCTGTCCTATATGGGCGATGCGCCCACTCGGCGGCGCAGCCGCCCGTGCCCGCGGGAATCAGACGTAGACGCGGCTGAGCGTGTTCGCGACGCAGACCGGCTTGGTGCCGCCCTCGCACTCGACCGTCACCTCGGCGTGGACCTGCACGCCGCCGGCCACCGGGTCGACCCGCGCCAACAGGAAGCCCCCACGGACCCGGCTGCCGGTGGGCAGCGGGGCGGGGAAGCGGACCCGGTCCAGCCCGTAGTTGACGCCCATCCGGGCGCCCTCCACCCGGTAGACCTCCCGGGCCAGCATCGGCAGCAGCGACAGGGTGAGGAAGCCGTGCGCCACCGTGCCACCGAACGGACCCTGCCGGGCCCGCTCCGGGTCCACGTGGATCCACTGCGGGTCCTCGGTGACCTCGGCGAACGCGGTGACCCGCGCCTGGTCGACCGGGTGCCAGTCGCTGTACCCGAGGTGCTCGCCGGCGGCGGCGGTCAGCGCCTCGATGGAGTCGAAGATGCGCACCCGGGCATGGTAGTAACCACCGGTGTCGTGCCTGGCGGCGGCATGCGCGAGCGGCCGGCGGATCAGGCGGGCTGCCGCCTGCGCAGCGCCGCGGCCACCGACTCGGCCAGCGGGGTCGTGGGCCGGGCGAGCAGCGTGCTCAGGTGGCCGGTGTCGGTGGCCAGGTCGCCCGCCGCGATCGCCCGGTCGGAGGCCGCCAACACCCGGGCGTAGTCGGCGGACAGCCCCGCGCCGGTCAGCGCCGCCGCGTACTCGTCGACCGGTAGATCCTGGTACGCGACCTTGGTGAAGCCCTGGCGGCTGACCTCGTCGGCCAGTTCGGCCATCGTGAACGGGTGGTCGGCGGCGAGTTCGTAGACGTCCGCTGGCGCGTCGGCCGTCAGGACCGCCGCCGCGGCGCCCGCGTAGTCCGCCCGGGGCGCGGCGCCCACCCGACCGTCGCCGGCCGCGCCGAGCAGCACGCCGTTGGCCAGGGCAGGCGCCAGGTTCTCGGTGTAGTTCTCCACGTACCAGGCGTTGCGCAGGAACGTGTGCGGCAGCCCGGTGGCGGCGATGTACTCCTCGGTCGCCCGGTGCTCGGCGGCCAGCGGGACGCTCGACGTGTCCGCCTTGAGGATGCTCGTGTACGCCAGGAACCGCACCCCGGCCGCCACGGCGGCGTCGACCACGGCGCTGTGCTGCGCCAGGCGCCGGCCCACCTCGCTGCCGGAGACGAGCAGCAACCGGTCGGTGCCGGCCAGCGCCGCGGGCAGGGATTCGGGCTCGTCGTAGTTCGCGTAGCGCACCTGCACGCCCCGCTCGGCCAGGTGGGCGGCGCGCCTCGGGCTGCGCACGGCGGCGACGATCTCGCCGGCCGCGATGCCCGAGTCCAGCAGCGCTTCGACGGTGAGCCGGCCCAGGTTGCCGGTCGCGGCGGTCACGGTGATCATGTTGAGCTCCCCTCTGCGTGCCCCCACATGGTCGATCTATCGCCGTTCTGCCCGGACGGGATGCCCCGCCCGGGCGGAGACAGTCCGCCGATTTCGACCGGCTGGGAACATGGTCGCCCACGTCACCGCCGCCCGCCCGGTACAGCGGCTTCACCATCCCGGCGGCGACATGCGCGAGACTCCTGGTGCCCATTGTTGCGTGAATCCGCGCGCGGCCCGGGCGTCGTACCCTGGCTGCGTGCGGATCACGCGTGGGGGAGCCAGTCCGATCATGATCGGGCGGGACCGTGAGCTGCGCCAGTTGCTGGGGCTCGCGGCCGGGGCCGGGCCGCGGGTGGCCGTGGTGGCGGGGGAGCCCGGCGTGGGCAAGACCCGGCTGATCCAGGAGTTCCTGGCCGGCCTGCCGGCGGGGACGCTGGCGCTGGTCGGGCACGCGGAGCCGGGATCGCTGGCGCGGCCGTACGAGGTGCTGCTGGACGCGCTGGACGGGCGCGAGGGGGTCGACGACGCGCTGCTCGCGGCGCTCGCGGACCCGGCGCGCAGCCCGGTGGAGCGGCTGCACGCGAGCCTGGCGCTGCTGGCCGGGATCGTCGGGGAGCGGCCGGCGGTGATCGTTTTCGAGGACCTGCACTGGGCGGACTCGGAGAGCGCGGCGCTGTTCGAGCGGGTCGCGGAGGGGCCGGGTCCGCGACTGCTGATCGGCACCTACCGACCGGACGAAGTGGATCGGCGGCACCCGCTCGCCGCGCTGCTGGAGCGGCTGGAGCGGCGGCACACCGTGACGAGGGTGGTGCTGGACCGGCTGGGCGAGCCCGACGTGGCGGCGCTGCTGGCCGCGGTGACCGGCCGGCCGGCGCCGTACCGGGCGGTGGCGGCGCTGCACCGGCGCACCGGGGGTAACCCGTTCTTCCTTGAGGAGTTGCTGCGCGGGCACGAGGGCGAGGATCTCGAGTCGCTGGACGAGCGCCCGCTGCCGTGGAGCCTGGCGGAGGTGCTGCGCCGCCAGGTGGACGGGCTGCCCGCCCCGGTGCGCCGGATCGTGGAGGCGGCGGCGGTGCTGGGCCACCGGGTCCCGTTCGACCTGCTGGCGACGGTCACCGGCACGGGCGAGGACGGGCTGATCGCGGCGCTGCGCGAACTGGTGGACCGGGGCGTGCTGACCGAGTCCGGTGAGGATGAGTTCACGTTCCGGCACGCGCTGCTGCGCGAGGCGGTCTGCGACCAGTTGCTCGGCCGGCAGCGGCGGCGGCTGCACGAGGCGGCCCTGGAGGTGCTGCTCGCCGAGGGCGGTTCGGACCCGGCGCTGGTGGCCGGTCACGCGTGCGCGGCGGGCCGGTACGACGACATGGTGGCCGCGGCGCGCCGGGGCGTACCTGTCGATCGGCTCGGCGTACCAGGCGTTGCAGCTGGCCGAGCTGGGCCTGCAGGAGGCGCCGGACGACGTGCCGCTGCTGTCGTCGGCCGCCCGGGCGGCGTGGCTGGCGGGGCTGGTCGACGACGCGCTGCGGTACGGGCGGCGGTGGCGGGACGACGCCGGCACCGCGGCGGGCCGGGCGGAGGCGCTGTACCTGCTGATCCGGCTGGCCTCCGAAGAGGACGAACTGGTCGAGATGGACGCGCTGACCGGCGAGGTGGAGCGGCTGATCGCCGAGCTGAGCCCGGGGGAGGAGCGGGCCCGGGCGATGACCGCGGTGGCGCACTCGCGGGCGCTCAGCGCCCGGACCGACGCCGCGCTGGAGTGGGCGGACCGGGCGATCGCGCTGGCCGAGGAGTTCGGCCTGCCGCGGGTGCGGCTGGCGGCCCTGGTGGAGAAGGGCTCCGCGCTGACCGACCGGACCAGCAGCCACGCCGAGGGTCGCGAGCTGCTGGCCGGTCTGGTCGACGAGGCGGAGAAGCTGGGCGAGTGGGTGCTGGCGGCCCGGGCGCTGAACATCCTGGTCGGTCAGCCGTCCACGGAGTCCACGGCGGAGCAGGCCGAACTGCTGGAGCGGATGCGGCTGGACGCCGAGCGGGCCGGGTTCGAGGCGCTGGCCGTCGCCGCGTACTACCAGGGCCGGGCCCGGCTGGCGATGCGCGCCGGCGATCTCGCGGCCGCGACCGTCGCCCTGGAGCAGGGCCGCGAGCGGGAGCGGGGGTACCAGTACCGGGGCCGCCGGCAGGACTATCACGCGGTCTTCCTGGCCGGCCTGTACCTGGAGGCTGAGGAGCTGGACAAGGTGGCCGCCGTGATCGCGCAGCTGAGCGAGAGCCGGGCCTCGCCCCGTCGATCATTCCGGGGCTGGCGTTCCACCTGGCCTGCCGGCGGGGCGACCGGCCGGCCGCCGAGGGGTTCCTGGCGGAGCTGTTCGCCGGGCTGGCCACCCAGAGCTGGCGCAGCGGCGCGCAGGCGCACGACCTGGTCTCCGCCGCGCTGGCCGCCGGGCTGCCGCTGCCCCGGCTGCTGCGGATGCGCGAGGAGCTGCTCGACGCGGACGTGTGGGTCGACTACCGCCGGCTGGTGGAGGCGCAGCTCGCCGAGGCGCAGGGCGACCACGCCGCCGCGCTGGTGGGGTACCGCGGCGTGACCGGGTCGACCGTGCTGCCGGCGTGCATGCGGGGCACCGCGTACGTCGGTGCGGCCCGCTGCGCGCTGGCGCACGACCACCGGGACGACGCCGTCGAGTACCTGACCGCGGCGGGCGAGCTGCTGGCGAGGTGGTCCGGCTGGCGGGTGAGGCAGCTGGCGGCGGTCCGCGGCCAGCTCGGGCTCGCGCCCCCGGGCGGGGAACGGCCGGTCACCGGCGCCGCGGCGCTGACCCCGCGGGAGCGGGAGGTGGCCCTGCTGGTCGCCGCCGGGCTGACCAACGCCGAGCTGAGCCGCCGGCTGTACATCTCGCCGAAGACCGTGGCCGTGCACGTGTCGAACATCCTGCACAAGCTCGGCATCTCGTCCCGCGGCCAGGTGCGGGACGTGGTACGCGACGCGTAGTTCCCCCACAATGGAGGGCGTGCCGCGACTGACGCGCATGCCGCCCGAGCCACCCGACCGGTATGTGGTGTTCGTCCGGCAGCACCTGGAGCCCTTGCGCTCCGCCGCCGCGGGCATTGTCGGCGCGGACCACCACGCCGACGAACTGTACCCGGAGGTGCTCACCGCCGTCGCCGCCCGCTGGGGCTGGCTGGAACTGCTGCGCACCCGGCTCGGCCGGTGCGACGCCGCGGACAGCTACCTCGGCGAGGCGTTCGCCCGGGAGAGCCAGCGCTGGCGGCGCGGCCAGGTGGGCGACGACGGCCGGGAGACGCTGCCGATGGTGGTGCTGCGCCCCGGCGCCCCACCGCCCCCGTTGCCCCGGCCGTTCGCCGACCCCGAGGGCTTGGCCGCCCCGCCCGCCGCCCGCCGGCGCAGCAGTGCGGCGACGCGGATCGCGCCGTTCCTGCGGGCCGATTCCCGGTCCACTGTGACCCCGCTGGCCGAGGCCGCGCTGGCCTGGTTCCACGCCTACGAGACGCGGCGCCGGCGGCGGCTGACCGCGGTCGTCATCGGCCTGGTGCTGCTGGTGCTGCTCCTGCTCCGGCTCGCCCACTACCCGGACGCCCTGGCCCTCGCCCGGCGCTGACCCCCGCCCCGGCGCCGGCCGACGTGGACGCCACGGAGTTCGGGGAACCAGCGGGTGGGCGAGCGGCCCTGCCCGGGTACCGGCCGACCGCTCGCGCTGGGCCAGGCGGGCGGTGACGCTCCACCCCGGACTGCCGCGCTCGTCGTGGCGCGGGCGGTCACCGCTCCGGACTGATCGGCGCCGGCGGCTCGGCCTCGGCGGCCCGCGCCAGCAGCCGTTCGCGGATCTGTTCGGGGGTGTAGGCCCGGCGCCGCCGCTCCGCCCGCACGATCACCACCCCGGTCGCCGCGACGCCCACGACACCGGCCAGCCCGATCACCTTCCACCACCGCATCGCCACAGCGTAGTACCGGTACCGTGAGCGGATGCCCGCAACCACGATCGGCCTCGACGAGGCGGTGGAGCTGACCCGCACCGGCGACCTGTGGGTGTTCCGCGGCCGATCCATGCCGGACCGGGCCATCCAGCTCACCACGAACAGCCCGGTCAACCACGTCGGCATGGCGGTGACCATCGAGGACATGCCGCCCCTCATGTGGCACGCCGAACTGGGCCGGTCGCTGCCCGACCTGTGGTCCGGCGCCCACCAGCGGGGCGTCCAACTGCACGACCTGCGGGCCGCGGTGCTGGTCTGGGCCCGCCGGTACGGGCAGCGGGCCTGGCTGCGCCAGCTTGACCGGCCGGTCAGCCGGGAGCAGGAGGACGCGCTGCTGCGCACCATCGCCCGGCTGGACGGCACGCCGTTCCCCTCCACGGCCCAGTTGGCCCTGCGCTGGCTGCGCGGGCGCGTCCCGGCCGGACTGGCCCGCACCCGGGAGGAGAATCTGGAGACCGCCTACTGCGCGGAGGTCGTGGCCGTCACGTACCAGGCGATGGGCCTGCTGCCGGCCGGCCGGCGCCCCCACTGGTACGACCCGGGGCGGTTCTGGAGCGGCGACGAGCTGGCCTTCACCGGTGGCTTCCGGCTCGGCGAGGAGATCGCCGTGGAGATCCCGCCGGGGTAGGGCAGACTTGCGGGTCATGGGCTTCAGTGGCGCGGGCGGTTCGGCGCTGGTGCTCGGTGGCGGCGGGGTCACCGGGGTGGCGTGGGAGATCGGGGTGCTCGCCGGCCTGGCCGAGCGCGGGGTGGACCTGACCGCGGCGGACCGGGTCATCGGCACGTCCGCCGGCTCGGTGGTCGGCGCGCTGGTCGCCGGGGGCGTCGGCGTGGAGGAGATGTACGGGGCGCAACTGGTCCCGCCGGTCGCGGAGGTGCCGGCGCGGCTGCGGCGCCGCACGATGGCGTACTACCTGTACTGCGCGCTGCGCGCCCGCAGCCCCCAGGAGTACGGCGCCCGCCTCGGCCGGATGGCGCTGCGCGCCCGGACGATGACCGAGGCCGAGCGCCGCGAGGTCTTCGTCGCCCGGCTGCCGGCGGCGGGCTGGCCGTCGCGCCCGCTCCAGATCACCGCCATGGACGCGCAGACCGGCGATTTCGCCGTCCTCGACCGGGACAGCGGCGCCGCCCTGGTGGACGCCGTGGGTGCCAGTTGCGCCGTGCCGGGGGTCTGGCCGCCGGTCACCATCGACGGCCGCCGGTACATCGACGGGGGTATGCGCTCCCCGGCCAACGCGGACCTCGCCGCGGGCGCCGACCGGGTGGTGGTGATCGCCCCGCTCACCCGCGCGGCCCGCCGGTCCGGCAGCGTGGCCGCCCAGGTGGCCCGGCTCGCCGCCGGCGGAGCCCGGGTCGAGGCGGTCGCGCCGGACGCGACCGCCCGCCGCGCGATCGGTCGCAACGTCCTCGACCCCACCCGCCGGGCCGACGCCGCCCGCGCCGGGCGCGCCCAGGCCGCGCGGGTACATGCCCGGGTCGCCGCGGTCTGGGACGGGACCGCCTAGCGGACCTCAACGGCGGCGTCCCGCGGCCGGCCGGCGGCGCCCCGTCGCGAACGATGCTCACGAAAGCCCGGGTGATCGGCGGTGAGGCGGGTACCGGGGTTACCGGGGGTGAGAGTATGCCTGCGAACACCCGGCGCAGAACCGGCGTGTGGATCGCTGTGGCGATCATCGTCCTGGCCCTGATCGTGCTGGTCATTGCCCTGAACTCGCGGGGCGGAGGGGGTGGTGGCGGTGGCTACTGAGGGTAAGCCCGAGCGCCGCTGGTGGCCGACCCGGCGCCGCACCGAGCGGCACGAGGTGGTGCGCGCCACGGCGGCCGTCAACCCGGCCGAGCCGGAGGAGCCGGCGCCCGAGCGGCGGCGCGAGACGGTCAAGACGCTGCGCTCCAGTCACCTGGGCAAGGTGGAGATGAACACGACCGTCGTGCGGGCCGGGGTCGAAACCACCCGGATGCTGAAGGTCACCCGGCACTACGCGAACGAGGGGTACTGAGTTCGGCGCGGTGACGGGGCCGCTCCGGGACGGCCCGGTACGCCCGCCCCGCCGACGCGATCAGCCCCATCGCCAGCAGGACGAGCACGCTCATCAGCACCGGACCGACGGTCGGCGGGCCGGCGGGCTCGATGCTGTGCTGGCTCGGAAGGTCCAGTTCCAGGGCGACCGCGTTCAGGGCGTCGTACTGGGTGCGCAGGGCGGCCAGCAGGTCCCGGGCCACCTTCACCGCCCGGGCGTCGGTGCCGGTGGCGACCTGGCCGGTCGCCGCGCGGATGGCCGCCGTGTGCACGTCCAGTTGGGTGGCGAGGAACAGCGCGTCGAACTGCTCGACCGGCGCGGCCGCGTAGCCGGCCAGCATGGTGCGCTGCTCCTGGTCCGGCGCGGTCGGCAGGACCACCCGCAGGATGCCGGCCGCCTGGCGCAGCGCCCGGTCCAGCCGGTCGTGGTCGTTGGCGAACCGGGTGCCCAGGTCGCGCACCTGCCTGCTGGCGCCCCGGCGCTGCGCCTGCCGGGCCCCGTCGATCTGGGCCAGGTTCAGTTCGTGCGCGGCGCGCAGGAACTGGGCGTCCGCCCGGGACGGCGCGGCGGCGGCCGGCGCGGCCGGCAGCGCCAGGCCCGCGACCGCCGCGCCGCCGAGCAGGCAGATCAGCAGCGCCAGTCGTCTCGCCATGACCCCTTCCAACCGCCTTCGCCCACGCTCTGGTGGCGCCTCTCGCGGCGCCCGCGTTCCCGGTGGCGCCCCCAGGGCGCCTGCGTGCCGCCCTTGCCGCGCCGGCGTGGCACCCCGCACGGCACCCGTCGCGGCGCCGGTCGGCGCCCTCATCCGGTGCCCAAATGGGTGGAAGCCGAACATCCGACCCGCGACAGGGTACCGCGCCCGCACCCGGCGGCGTCGGGCAGCGTGGCGCTGTCCACCTCGCCGGCGTCGGCCGGCTTGTCGGGTGGGCGCCGGGCGATCATCTTGGGCAATATGGTCGGGTGGAGCTGATGGAGGAGTACCGGCGGGCCGAGGCGTTCTTCGCCGCGGGCGAGCCGGCGGAGGCGGCCCGCATCCTGGAGCCGATCGTGGCGGCCGAGCCGGCCAACTCGGAGGTCCGGCTGCTCCTGGCCCGGGCGCTGTTCGGGGCCGCGCAACTGGCCCGCGCCGAGGAGCACCTGCGCGTGCTGATCGACCGGGATCCCAGCGACCACTACGCCCAGCACGTGCTCGGGCGGACCCTGGAGCGGCAGAACCGCCCCGCCGATGCCCTCGCCCACCTGCGCCTGGCCGCCGCCATGTCGCCGCACACCGACTACCACGAGGCGGTCCGCCGGGTCGCGGCGCGGGTCGACGCCCGCCGCCGGCCGCGCTAGTGACCCGCGGCCACGCCCCTCGGTCCGGGCGTCATCGCTACCCCGCGCGTACCGGGCGTAACCGGAGCGTGCTCGCCTCCCGTGACTCCCGGAGCGCCAGTTGCCCGACGAGGCGCGGGTGAGTCCTTCCCGGCGCGCGCGACACGGATGGGTTGGGCCAGTGTCGAAGCCCATGCCACGCGGCGTAATCGGGGCGACTAATGTGAACCGGGAGAGCGGGCGATCATCCGTCACCGAAGGAGTGGTGACGGCCGGACCCTTCGCCCGCCCCTGAAGGAGAAGTGCATGGCAACCGGCACCGTGAAGTGGTTCAACTCGGAAAAGGGCTTCGGCTTCATCGCGCAGGACGGCGGGGGCGCGGACGTGTTCGTCCACTACTCCGCGATCCAGACCTCGGGGTACCGGGAGCTGGGCGAGGGCCAGAAGGTCGAGTTCGAGGTCACCCAGGGTCAGAAGGGTCCGCAGGCGGCCAACGTCCGGCCGTTGTGATCGACCGGCCGCCCGGGGGTGCCCGCATCCCCGGGCGGCCCGCCCGTCAACCCAGCCCCATCAACCAGTCCTGGCAGCGCGGCCAGTCCTCACCCGGGGCGGGATTCGTGGTCCACGGGGAGGCATGCCTGCCCCGCCGACGGCGAAACCGCAGCCGGGTCTGCGGGGTGCCCGTGGCCCGTCGATCGTTGTCGTTGCAGCCGGGAAGTATCGCGTCTGAGCCCTTTGCTCTGCTTCCCGATAAGAAACCCCGGCTGTTCGACAATCGGACCCGGGCGGTTCCGATACGGAGCGGAGCAAAGGGCGTCTCGCGCCCTCGATCGCGCGGCAAGCATCTTAGGTACGGATAATCGCCCGAAACCGGCGGACCCGTACCAGATCTCGCCGGGATCTGCGCCCGGCGCACGCCCCGCACGCCCCAAACGCACCACCGGCCGCATAGGTAACGGTTGGCTGCAACGCGCCCATTTTCCGGCCGGGAATTGCCGGCGGCCGGCGTGCGTTGTGCATGGTCCGCGCATGATCGGGTAGGCGCGCCGGCCACGGACCGGCTCGCCGGGAATCCCGGCCGCGGGCCCATGGTTATACCGGGGCCGCGCGCCTGAAGCGCGGATTTTCCTCTCGGGTCTCGGACCGGTTTCACCTGATGTTTCGTCGCGAGGCCCGCCCCGGGTCGTCCATTCCGCTAGATGGTCTGTACCCGGGGTCGTGCGGACAAACACCAGAAAAGGACGTATAACTGTGTTCACGTTCGACCGCAAGACCCTCAAGAAGATCCTCAACGAGAACAAGAACAGCGCCGTCGTCGCGGCCGCCGGCCTGGCCCTGTTCGGGGGCCTGGCGCTCGGCGACGTGGCACCCGGTCCGGACACCGCCCCGGCGAATGCGCCGGCCGGCACGGTGGCCGCCCAGGGGCACGCGTCGCGTGCCGACCGGTCCCCGCAGGGGGTGCCGAGCACCGACACGCTGATGCCGAACGGCGTCCCGGCCGGCCAGGTCTCGTTCGCCCCGACGGCGGACCAGAAGGCCAACGCCGACGAGATCATCCAGGTGGGCGAGCAGATGGACCTGCCGCCGCGCGCCCAGGTGATCGCGGTGGCCACGTCGCTGCAGGAGACCCACCTGAACAACTACGGTCACCTGGGTGACGCCAACGACCACGACTCGCTGGGCCTGTTCCAGCAGCGCCCGTCGAGTGGGTGGGGTAGCCCGGACCAGCTGACCGACCCCGACTACGCGTCGCGGGCGTTCTACAGCCAGCTGAAGGACGTGCCGGGGTACGACTCGATGCCGCTGACCGACGCGGCGCAGACCGTGCAGGTCTCGGCGTACCCGGACGCCTACGCCAAGTGGGAGCAGATGGCGGCCGGCCTGGTGCAGCAGTACCACGCCGAGCAGGCGCAGAAGTAATTCAGCAATATCGATGATGGGCGCTACCCCGGCGGGGGTAGCGCCCATCGGCGTATCCGTGTATTGGTGAACCGGAGTGCCGGACCGTTAACGATCATCGACTGGGCCGCGGAACGGGGGACTGTGAAGCAGTACCGTCGCGCGGCCGGCGAGCGGCTGGTACCCGCCGCGGGCGGCCTGGCGCTGGCGGCGGCCGGGTGGCTCGCCGCGGGCACGGCGGGTCTGGCGCCGCCCACCTGGGGCTGGGTGCTGGTGCCGGCGTCGATGGGGCTCACCGTCGCGGCCTGCCTGCGCGCCGCCCGGGGTGCCCACCCGCCGGCGGTCGCGCGGTTCTGGCGCCAGATCGCGCTCAGCGCGGCACTGACCACCGCCAGTTGCGCGGTGCGGGCGTACCTGCTGATCGTCAGCGCCGGTCCGGCGGACAACCGGGTGTTCCGGTCCGCGACCGTACTCGCGCTGGCGGCCATGCTGATCGATGCGTGGGCGCTGTGCCGGTTGCCGCTGGGGCTGAACGGCCGAGCCGGCCTGACCGCGTTCCTGCTGGACATCGGCACGGTGATGACCGGTGCCGGGCTGTTCTTCTGGGAAGTCGTGTACCGGCGCCTGTTCACCGGCGGCGCCCAGGACCAGGGCGCCGTGATGATGGCGCTGACCACGATCGCGCTCACCCAGGTCGCCGTGTTCGTGCTGGCCAAGGTCGCGCTGACCGGCAGCGTCACGGTCGATGCGGGCGCCCTGCGGCTGTTCGGGCTCGCGCTGATCCTCGGCACGCTCGGCACCGCGCCGGACGCGTTCCTGTCCACGCACACCCAGTTGACCGTGGCACAGGTGTCGCTGCCGCTGGTCTGCTGGATCGTCGTGCTCGCCGCCCGCCGCCAGTGGCGCGCCGCCGGCCGTACCGCCGGCCCGGTCGCCGCGCCCCGCCGCCGCGCGTACTCGCTCCTGCCGTACGCGGCGGTGCTGGCCACCGAGGTGCTGCTGGTGGTCAGCGCGCTCTACGCGGATCGCGCCGAGCGCGCCGTCGTGGCGGCCGGCACGGTCGTCCTGGTGAGCCTGGTGCTGCTGCGGCAGGCCACGGCGTTCCGGGAGATCGCCCGCCTGCTGGCCCGGTTGGACCGGGGGATGGCCGAACTGCGCGTCCGCGAGCACCGGTTCCGCTCCCTGGTACAGAACTCGACCGACGTGACCACGATCGCCGACGCGCGGGGCTTTCTCACCTACGTCAGCCCGAGCATCGTCACGGTCCTCGGGTACGAGCCGGCGGAACTCGCGGGGCGGCACGGGAGCCGCCTGGTCCACCCGGAGGACCGGTCCACGGCGTACCGGTGGTACGCGGGCATCGCGGAGCGGCCCGGCGCCACGACCTGCTACCAGGTGCGGGTCGCGCACGCGGACGGCACGTGGCGGTGGATGGAGATCACCAGCGCCAACCTGCTGCACGAGCGGGGCGTGGCCGGTGTGGTCAGCAACGCCCGGGACGTGACCCAGGCGCGCCAGTTCCAGCAGCGGCTGACCCACCAGGCCAGCCACGACGCGCTCACCGGGCTGGCGAACCGGGCGCTGTTCGCCGAGCGGCTGGCCGCCGCGCTGGCCGTGCCCGGCTCGGCCCGCCCGGCCGTCATCCTGATCGACCTCAACGACTTCAAGAAGGTCAACGACGGGCTGGGGCACGCGGCCGGCGACGGCCTGCTGGTCGCGGTGGCGCGGCGGCTGCGCCGGCTCGCCCCGCCCGGCGCGACCGTGGCCCGGCTCGGCGGGGACGAGTTCGCCATCCTCGTCGACGACGCGACCGAGGACGCGCTCGCGGAGCTGGGCGAGTGCCTGGTCGAGCGGGTCGGGCCGCCGCCCGACGAGGGGGAGCGATGGCCCCGGGTGGGTGCCAGCGTCGGCATCGCCCACCACACCGCGGACCCGGCCACCCAGCCCGTCGCGGGCGCCCCGGACGAGTTGATGCGCCGCGCCGACATGGCGATGTACGCGGCCAAGGCGGCCGGTGAGCGGGGCGAGAGCCGGTGCGCCCACCACACTTCCGCCATGGACGCCGCCCTGGCCGCCCGGGGCCAGTTGGAGAGGGAACTGCGCGCGCTGCTTGAGGGCGTGCCGGTCGAGGTGCTGGGCGAGCTGTACCTCGCGTACCAGCCGATCGTCCGGCTGCCCGGCGGCGACGGCCGGGGCGACGGGCCGGCCGGGATGGTGGCGGTGGAGGCGCTGCTGCGATGGGAGCACCCACGGCGGGGCGAGGTGCCGCCGGGCGAGGTGGTGCCGGTCGCCGAGCGGACCGGCCTGATCGTCCCGCTCGGCCGGTGGATCCTGGCGCAGGCGTGCCGGCAGGCGGTGGCGTGGTACCGCGAGCACGGCGAGCGCAGCCCGACGATGAACGTGAACGTCTCCGCCCGCCAACTGCGGGACCCGGAATTCATCCGCGACGTGGACGCGGTGCTGCGCGAGACCGGGCTGCCGCCGCGGCTGCTCACGATCGAGGTGACCGAGTCCCTGGTGGTGGCCGACGCCGCGTCCTTCCGCACCCTGGACGAGCTGAACGGGCGCGGCGTGCGGATCTCCCTGGACGACTTCGGCACCGGCCAGTCCGCGCTGGCGCTGCTGGACCGTTGCCCGGTCGACGAGCTGAAGCTGGACCGCTCGTTCACCCAGGGCTGCACGGATCCGGGGCGCCGGCGGGTCGCCGCCGCGGTGGTGGGCCTGGCCGGCGCGCTGGGGCTGGACCTGATCGCCGAGGGGGTGGAGACGCCGGACCAGGCGCGCGAGTTGGCGCACCTGGGGTACCGCCGGGCGCAGGGCTTCCACTTCTTCGCCACGCCGCTGCGCGCCGCCGAGGCGGCCCGGATGATCTCCGCCGGGCGGCCCGGTCCGCCCCTCGGCGCGGCGGGTTCGCCGGTCCCCGCGCCCCGCACCGTGATCGCCGGCGCCGGGCCGCCGTCCGCCTCGTTGGGCTCGGCGGTCACCTCGGAGTGACCCGCCGCCGGCGGCACCGGCGCGGCAGGTCTGCGTGCCGGCGGTTGTCACGGCGTCGCCGCGGGGCCCACGCGGAGGTTTAGGTCCGCCGCCGCGACGTATCGGTCAGCAGACACCGAACCGGCCCGAGGAGGCAACGATGAGCACCCAGGAGCAGAGCGGACGGCACCCGCACCCGTCCGACGGCGGCGGCCACGCCGCGCGCGGCCTGCTGGACGCGGTCCGCGACGCCGTGGACAGCGCCGGCGCCGCCACCGTGTTCGGCGAGCCGATCACCCGTGGCGACGCCACGGTGATTCCAGCGGCCCGGGTCTTCGGCCGTGGCGGCGGTGGGGGTGGCGGCGGTGGCGGGATGCCGGGCGGCGACCGCGGGAACGGGCCCGGCGCGGGCGGCGCGCACAAGGGCGGCGGCTCCGGCGCGGGCATGGCGCTGTCCGCCAAGCCGATCGGCGCGTACGTCATCTCCCAGGGGCGGGTCCGCTGGCGGCCGGCGGTGGACGTGACCGGCCTCGCCCTCGGCGCCCAGGCGGTGGCGATCGCCGGGCTCGCCGCCGGCCTGCTGATGCGCCGCCGGAGGCCGATGGCGGCGCGCGGCCTCCCGGGCGGGCCGCTGCTCGGTGCGATGCTGGCCGGCAAGGCGATGCGCGGCGGAACCACGCTGGGCAAGGGCATGATGGGCGGCACCCTGGTCGGCAAGGGCGTGAAGGGCGGTGCCGTGCTGGGCAAGGGCATCCTGGGCGGGCACATGATCAGCCGGATGATGCCGGGCCGGGGCGCGAAGGGCGGCGGCATGCTCCCCGGGGGCCGGCATCGCGGGGGCATCATGGCCCGGATGATGCCGGGCATGGGCCGGACCGGGTGGAGCGTGTTCGGCCTGGGGCCGGGCCGGATGGGGATGGGGATGGGGCACATCATGGGGCGCCCCAAGGCGCGGCGCTCGATGATGCTCCGGATGATGCCCGGCACGTTCGCGGTGGGCATGAAGATGATGGGCCGACCGGCGGGGCGCAAGATCATGGGCAGGACGATCGGGGGCGGCGCGAAGGGCGGTAAGGGGCTGCTGTCGAACCGGGTCGCCCGGACCCTGGGTTGGAAAGCCGTGCGCCACGGCCGATAGGTACCCGGCCGTGGTGGTCGGGCCGGTGTCGGCGGTGGGCCGGCGCCGCCGCGGGACGCGCCACCCGGCCCGCAGGTCCAAATCGGACGGTCGGACGGGCGGGACGGCCGCCGCTGCGGTCGGTGGCACGGACCGCTACGGTGTGCGCGTGCGCGCCCGGACCTTCGGCCTCCTCATGCTCTGGCTGCTGCTCGTCGTGGCCGCCCACGCGGTGGCCTTCGGGCAGGTGTGGCACCTGTTCGTGGACACCCGCCACGGCCAGCTGCTCGACTTCATCGCGCTGTCCGGCAACCGGATCGGGCAGCGCCGGATCGGGTCCGTCGTGCACACCGTTCTGAACGCGATGTCGCTGGTGACCCTCGCGGTCACCACCGCCGTGATCGGCTTCATCGCGCTGATCCGCCGCCGGTACGCGCTGGCCGTGCTGGCCACCCTGCTGGTGGCCGGCGCCAACGCCACCGCGCAACTGCTGAAGTTCCGCATCGTCCGGCCGGCGCTCGGGGTGGACGTGGAGCGGGCGGGCAACAGCTTCCCGAGCGGGCACACCGCGGTCGCCGCGTCGGTGGCCGTGGCCCTGGTGCTGGTTCTGCCGGCGCGGGTCCGTGGGGTCGGCGCGGTGCTCGGTGCGGGCTACGCCGCGCTCGCCGGCGTGGCCACCATGTCGGCCGGGTGGCACCGGCCCAGCGATGCCGTCGCGTCGATCCTCATCGTCGGCGGCTGGGCCGCCCTCGCCGGTCTGCTGCTGGTCGCCGCCCAGCGCCGGGACGCGGTGGTGGCCCGGGCCGACGCCAACCGCCTCGCCGTCGGGCTGCTGGCCGTGGCCGGCGCGGCGCTGCTGTTCACCGCGGCGGTCGCGCTGCGCCTCACCGACCGGGTCCTGGCGACCCCGCCCGACGGGTTGGGGCGCAGGGCCCTGCTCACCGCGTACGCGGGCAGCGCCGCCGGCATCGCCGGGACCGCCGCGGTGGTGATGGCCGTCGTTCTGGCGACCGTGCACCGGGTCGTGCCTTACCGGACCCGGCACGAGGAGGCCGCCGAGCGCGTCGCGGCCTGACCGGCTGGCGCCCGGCCGGTACGGTACGGGCCATGTCGGAACCCGGGGCGTTCGCGGACTGGTTGAGCTCGGGCAACTGGGTGGACTACCGGCAGCGGCGCGAGTTGCGGGAGCTGGACAGCCAGGTCAGTGCGCTCACGTCGTCGCTGTCCACCCAGGCGCGGGAGAGCAGCCGGCTGCGGTCGCGGCTGAGCTACCTGGAGGGCTCGCTCGAGGAGCGCATGCGCCGGCTGACCCGAGCCTTCGACGCCTTCGTCGAGCTGAGCGACCTGCGCGTAACGCTGTCCATGTTCGACCCGCCCGCGCTCGTCCGGCACCGCGCCCGGCAGGTCGCCGCCGCCGCGTCCGACTCCGTCGTGCCGGCTCTGCCCGCCGTCGAGGACGTTCCCGGGTACTGGCTGCCGCCCGCCCTCCGCGCGCTGGTCGCCCTGCTGCGTGGCGAGGAGCCGGGCGCCGACCTAGCCACGGCCCTCGATCGCGACGCCCGCCGCAGCGCGCTGCTGATCGCATCGGTCGCGGCGGTCGCCGGCCGCCCCGACATCGGCGCGGACTGGATCGAGCGCGCGTTCCCGCCGCTGCGGGCGGACGCGCCGGTCACCCGGGCGCAGCGGATGCTGTGGACGGAGTGCCTGTGCGGCCGGTTCGGCGACGCGGGCGTGACCCTCGTGACCGCCCGCCTGGCCGCCATGGTCGAGGAGATGCCTGCGCAGCAGCGGGCGGAGGCGGCCGGCCGATGGGCGGGGCGGGTGGAGGCGTTGCCCGGCGGTGGGGGTGCACCCGGTTACCCGGGCATGCTGCCGCTCGATCCGGCGACCGCGACCGCGCTGTCCGCCGCCGGCCGGCTGGAGGCCCTGCGCAAGCTGTGCGAGTCGGGTACCGCGCCGGGAACGGCATGGCCCGAGCCGGCGCCGGCGGAAGGTGGCGCCTTCCGCGGGGCGGGTACCGCGCCCGAGCGGGACGCGGAGCGGATCGATCTCGGGCAGGTGCTGCGCGCGCTGGTGGACGAGGGCAGCGAGGAGGAGGCGCCTTTGCTGCGCCGCGCCGCCGACCTGCGCGCCGTGATCGAGGATGGGGCCGGGCCCGAGTGCCCGCCGTGGGGCGACCCGGCCGGCACCGGTGCCGACCTCCTGCTCGCGGACGCGTTCCACGCCGGGGCGACTCCGCTCGGCCCGGCGGCCCGCCGCGCCGGCGCCGCCTGGCTGCTCGCCGCCGCCGAGCCGCTGGCCGCCCGCGCCGCCCTGGACGCGCCCGCCACCACCACCCTTGAGGTGGCCGGCGGGACGGTCACCGTCGACGGAAACGGCGCGGTGCGGGGGCTGGAGGGGCTGCTGGCCGCGATCGACGCCCGGTACGGGCCCGAGCCCGGCCCCCGCCGCTGGACGGTCGCCCTGGCCGCCGGTGGCGTCGTGCTGTTCGGCGGGCTCGTCTTCTGGCCGCGCGGGCTCGCCGTGCTCGCCACCCTGGCCGGGGTCGCGTTGCTGGTCGCCGCGGGCGTGCGCTGGCGCGGCGAGCGGGTGCGGAGCACCGAACGCGAGGTCCAGCGCGGGTCCGAGCGCACCGGCGCGGAGCGCCGCGTCGCCGGTACCGTGGCGAAGCTGACCGAGCTGCGGGGGCGGCTCGCCGCGGCCGGCCAGGGCGCGACCGCGGACCTGGCGGCTATCCGCTCCGCCGTGGCGGAAAGCGCCGGCGGTCGCAGCTAGTCTGCGGTGCTCCGCTGCGGTGCAGAGCGCCGGTGGCTGCGGCGGGCCTGTGGTGCACCGGAAAGTGTCGGTGGTTGCGGCTAGCCTGCCGGCGTGCAACTCGATCTGACGGTGGCCGGTGGAGCGCTGGCCGAGGCGGCGGCGCGGATCTCGCGCCTGCTGCCCGCGCGGACGCTTCAGCCGGCCCTGGCCGCGGTGCTCGTCACGGCCGATCCGGCGGCCGGCGAGGTCGTGCTGGCGGGCAGCGACGGGGAGCAGAGCGCGGCTGTCCGGGTGCCGGCCGCGGTGCACGGCGCCGGCGCGGTGGCGGTGTCGCGGCGAGGGCTGGCGGAGACGCTCGCCGGCCTGGATTCGCCCGAGGTCCGGCTGGTGGCGGAGGGCTCCCGGCTGGCCGTGCGCCTGCCGGGCGCCCGGTTCGCCCTGCCCCGCCTGGAGGAGGCCGCCCTGCCCCCGCCGGCCGGGCCGCCGCCCGTGGTGGGCACCGTCGAGGGTGGGGCGCTGCGCGCCGCCGTCGTGCCGGTCGCGAGCGCCGCCTCCCGGGAGCACGCCTTGCCGATCTTCACCGCCGTCCGGGTGCGGTCCGGGCAGGGCGCGCTGCGCGTCGTCGCGACGGACCGGTTCCGGATGGCGGCCGCCGCGCTGCCGTGGCGTCCCGCGGCCGGTGGCGCCGGCGTCGACACGCTGCTGCCGGCCGCCCTGTTCGCCGAGGTGGCACGTCAGGTCGGCCGGGCCGGCGAGGTGACCGTGCACGCCGACGCGGACCGCTTCGGGCTGGCCTGGGACGGCGGCCACGCGGTCACGTCCTCGCTCGGCACACCGTTCCCCGACCAGCAGATCGACCGCCTCCTGTCGGTGCGCCCCGAGTGCGCCGTGGAGGTTGCGGCCGGCGACCTGGCGGGCGCGGTCGACCGGGCCGCGCCGTACGCCGGGCCGCACGGCAGGATCGCCCTGCACGTGGGGGACGGGGCGATCGTGGTCCGGGGCAGCGACCCGCTGGCCGGCGAGTCCGAGGAGGCGGTCAAGGCGTCGGTGCGCGGCGACCACGTGACCCGGGCCTACCAGGCCCGCTACCTGCTGGACGCGCTGCGCCCGTTCGCCGGCCGCACGGTGCGGGTGGAGGTGCAGGCGGGCCTGCTCGCGACGCTGCTGTGCGCGGCCGGGGAGGACGAGGTGGCGCTGCGCTACCTGGTCGTTCCGATGCGGACGGAGGATGCCCGGTAGCGCTCGACCATCGCCGTGGGCCGTGCGCTCACCGGGCGCGCGGTGCCACCACCACGTCCGGTACCACCACGTCCGACGGGTGCAGCAGACCGAGCGCGTACGCCGCGGTGAGGGCGGCCGCGCGGTTGTGGACGCCCAGCTTGCGGAACAGGTGCACCTGCGCGTTCTCCACCGTCTTGACCGCGATTCCCAGCTTCGCGGCGGTCTGCCGTACGGTGTCGCTGCGCCCGATGCAGCGCAGGATGTCCAGTTCGCGCGGCGTCAGCGTGGGTACCCGGCTGGCCGGCTCGGCGGTCCGCACCCGGGCCGCCTCGGCCAGCGGCTCGGCCACCGTGGCCGGCATCACCGCGTACCCCCGGTTGACCAGCGTGAGGACCGGGACGAGTTGGTGCGCGATGTCGTTGGCGTGCAGCACCGCGGCGGCGCCCTGCTGGAGCGCCAGGTCCGGGTCGGGTCCCGTGGCGTCGTAGACGACCACCGGGGCGTGCCCGGTCGGTGCGACCGCGTTCCAGTGCCGGGCCGTCGGGTTGACCAGGACCCGCAGGATCGAGCCCCGGTGCCAGCGCGGCCAGTGCATCGGCGAGACCGGCGGTGGCCCGGGCTCGCGGACCACCGGCAGCCGGTTCGCGATCAGCGTCGCCTGGACCCGGTCGGTGACCGGCCCGGGGTCGCCCACGACGAGCGTCACCGGCAGCCGCCCCGGCTCGGCCACCGCCAGCCGCTGCGGGTCGAACCCGTTCGGGCCCCGCCGGCCGTCCACGATGCCCAGCGACGCCGCCCGCACCACCGCCTCGGCGGCCCGGGTGACGTGCAGCTTCCGGTACACCCGCTGCTTGTGGCTCTCCACGGTGGCCGCGCTGATGTCCAGCAGGTCGGCGATCTCCGCGGCGCTGTGCCCGGAGGCGAGCAGCAGCAGGATCTCCCGCTGCCGGTCGGTCAGCGCGCTCGCCGAGCCGGCGGCGGGCGGCGGGTGGGCGACCTGCCGGCGCAGCACCGACAGCACCGAGTTCAGCCCGTGCGCGTGCGGCACCGCCGCCGCCACCCCGGCCTCCCGAAGTTCGGCCAGTTCCTCCGCCGTCAGCCGTTCGTAGATGACCACCACCCGCACCGTGGGCAGCCGGTCCCGTAGCAGCCGGTACATGCCCACGTTCCGGCCCGGGGTCGCGCCGGCGTCGGTCAGCAGCACGTCCGGGCGCTGGAGTTCGCACAGGGGCAGCACCCCCGCGGCCTCCGCGACCCGGCCGACCACCGTCAGGTCCGCCATCGCGTCCACACACGCCGCCAGGCACTCCCGCCGTAGCCGGCCGGCGCACTGTACGGCCACCCGGATGGCGACGCCGCCCGCCGCACCACTCATCACCGATGCCTCGCCTGCCTCCCGACGCGCCTGCTCACGATCGGCGCGCGCCTGCGCGCTCGCCGGGCGCGGGCCGCCGTGCCGCCGCCGCAGCGGCGCTACCGCTTGACGAGGTGCCGACGGTCGCTACGCGGACGTTAACTCCGGCTACTCTCCGCGTCTATCCGGCGTTGCGGTGAGGCGTTGACACCCTAGGGGTCGCCGGAAAGCATAGATGTGCGGGAATGCCGCGACCCCGACCACGCCGACCCCCACGGGTGGCGCGGGCCGTGCGTGCGCCGCCACCTACGCCACGACCGGCCAGCGGACGGGCGGCTACCAGGCGTCCGCAACAGCGGAAGCCACCCCCTGACCGGCTGGCGTGTCACCTGGATCGTTCCCTCGGGCCAGACCGTCACCCAGCTGTGGAACGGCACGCTGACCACCGCCGGATCGACCCTCCCGGTGACCGGCCGGCGTGGGATGGAACGGGTGCGCGGGTCCGGGTGGTGGCATAGGGTCGACCTGGTCAGTGATGATCGGTCCCGGGAGGTGGCATGGACGTCCGCACCTTCATCGCGGGCTGGCCGGTGTACCGGCAGCTCACGGGCGCCGATCCGCTGGGCCGTGGGGCGGCGGCGAAGTCGAAGGGTTCGGCGGAGCTGGTGGCCCGTACCGAAACCGCCGACCGGGTGGCCCGCTCGGTGTGCCCGTACTGCGCGGTCGGCTGCGGGCAGCGGGTGTTCGTGAAGGACGAGCGGGTCGTCCAGATCGAGGGCGACCCGGACAGCCCGATCTCCCGGGGCCGGCTGTGCCCGAAGGGTTCGGCGAGCAGGAGCCTGGTGACGGGCCCGCTGCGGCAGAAGAAGGTCCTCTACCGGCGGCCGTACGGCACCGACTGGGAGGAGCTGGACCTGGCGACGGCGATGGACATGATCGCCGACCGGGTCGTGGCGGCGCGGGCGGCGACCTGGGAGGACCGGGACCCGGCGGGGCGGCCGCTGAACCGGACGCTCGGGATCTCGGGCCTGGGCGGGGCCACGCTGGACAACGAAGAGAACTACCTGATCAAGAAGCTGTTCACGGCGATCGGCGCGATACAGATCGAGAACCAGGCCCGGATTTGACACTCCGCCACCGTCCCCGGTCTGGGGGCCAGCTTCGGGCGCGGCGGCGCCACCACGTTCCAGCAGGATCTGGTCAACGCCGACTGCATCATCATCCAGGGCTCCAACATGGCGGAGGCCCACCCGGTGGGGTTCCAGTGGGTGGTGGAGGCGAAGGCGCGCGGCGCAAAGATCATCCATGTGGATCCGCGGTTCACCCGCACCAGCGCGCTGGCCGACCTGTACGTGCCGATGCGGGCCGGCGGCGACGTGGCGTTCCTCGGCGGCGTGGTCAACTACATCCTGAGCAACAACAAGGACTTCCGGGAGTACGTGGTCGCCTACACGAACGCGGCCACGATCGTCAGCGACGAATTCCTTGACACCGAGGACCTGGACGGGCTGTTCTCCGGGTACGACCAGGACCGGCGCGTCTACGACCCGCAGAGCTGGCAGTACGCCGGCCACGAGCCGGAGGGCGCCCGGCAGCACGACCACGAGGTGCAGCGCGAGACGGCGAGCCCGTTGCAGCACGAGTCGCACGGCCCGGGCGTCGGGGGCGAGACGGAGCGCGACGAGACGCTCCAGCACCCCAACTGCGTGTACCAGATCCTGAGGCGGCACTTCTCCCGGTACACCCCGGAGATCGTCGAGCGGGTGACCGGCGTGCCGCGGGACAAGTTCCTCGCGGTCTGCGAGGCGTGGACCGCCAACTCGGGGCGGGAGCGCACCACGGCGCTGGTGTACTCGGTGGGCTGGACGCAGCACAGCGTCGGCGTGCAGTACATCCGCACCGGCGCGATCATCCAGTTGCTGCTGGGCAACATGGGGCGGCCGGGGGGCGGCATCCTCGCCCTGCGCGGGCACGCCAGCATCCAGGGCTCGACCGATGTGCCGACCCTGTTCAACCTGCTGCCCGGGTACCTGCCGATGCCGCACCACGCCAACCACGAGACGCTGCGGAACTGGATCGACGCGATCCGCAACCCGGGGCAGAAGGGCTTCTGGGGCAACGCCGAGGCGTTCGCGGTGAGCCTGCTCAAGGCGTACTGGGGCGACCGGGCCACCGCCGAGAACGACTTCGGCTACGGGTACATGCCCCGGCTGACCGGCGACCACGGCACGTACCAGCAGGTCTTCAACATGATCGACGGGAAGGTGAAGGGGTACTTCCTGGTCGGCCAGAACCCGGCCGTCGGCTCGGCGCACGGCCGGGCCCAGCGCCTGGGCATGGCCAACCTGGACTGGCTGGTGGTCCGCGACCTCTACATGATCGAGAGCGCGACGTTCTGGAAGGACGGCCCGGAGGTGGCCACCGGCGAGATCGCGCCGGAGCGGTGCCGCACCGAGGTGTTCTTCCTGCCGGCCGCCTCGCACGTGGAGAAGGAGGGCACGTTCACCCAGACCCAGCGGCTGCTCCAGTGGCGGGAGAAGGCGGTGGACCCGCCGGGCGAGTGCCGGTCGGACCTGTGGTTCTTCTACCACCTGGGCAAGCGGATCAAGCAGCGCCTGGCGTCGTCGACGCTGCCGCGGGACCGTGCGGTGCTGGACCTGGCCTGGGAGTACCCCACCCACGGGGAGCTGGACGAGCCGAGCGCCGAGGCGGTGCTGCGGGAGATCAACGGCTACGAGGTGGAAACCGGGCGCCCGCTGTCCGGATTCACCGAGCTGCGGGCGGACGGCTCCACCGTGGGCGGCTGCTGGATCTACTCGGGCGTCTACGCCGACGGGGTCAACCAGGCCAACCGGCGCCGACCCGGTGACGAACAGAGCTGGGTCGCGCCCGAGTGGGGCTGGGCGTGGCCGATGAACCGGCGGATCCTCTACAACCGCGCCTCCGCCGACCCGCGGGGCCGGCCGTGGAGCGAGCGCAAGGCGTACGTCTGGTGGGACCCGGAGCGGGCCGAGTGGACCGGCCACGACGTGCCCGACTTCGAGAAGAACAAGGACCCGGCCTACCGGCCCGTGCCGGGCACCAGCGGCCCGGAGGGGCTGGCCGGCGACGACGCGTTCATCATGCAGGGCGACGGGAAGGGCTGGCTGTACGCGCCCGACGGACTGATCGACGGCCCCCTGCCGACGCACTACGAGCCGGCCGAGTCGATCGTGCGCAACCCGCTCTACGGCCAGCAGGACAACCCGACCCGCAACATCTACGACCGGCCGGACAACCCGCTGAACCCGAGCCCACCGGACCCGGACACGTCGGTGTTCCCGTTCGTGTTCACCACCAGCCGGCTCACCGAGCACCATACGGCGGGTGGGATGAGCCGCACCCTGGCGTACCTGTCCGAACTCCAGCCGGAGATGTTCATCGAGGTGTCCCCGGAGCTGGCCCGGGAGCGCGGGCTCACCCACCTCGGGTGGGCACACGTGGTCACCGCCCGCGCGGTGGTGGAGGGGCGGGTGCTGGTCACCGACCGGCTCGCCCCGCTGCGCGTCGAGGGGCGCACGGTCCACCAGATCTGGCTGCCCTACCACTGGGGCACCACCGGCCTGACCACCGGTGACTCGGCGAACGACCTGTTCGGCGTGACCCTGGACCCGAACGTGCTGATCCAGGAGAGCAAGGTCGGCACCTGCGACATCCGGGCCGGGCGGCGGCCGGCCGGGCGGGCGTCGCTCGCGTACGTGGCAGAGTACCGGAAGCGGGCGGGGCTGCCGGCGGAGCCGGCCCCGCGGTCGAACCAAGGGCGGGAAGGGGAGGAAGCCGGAGCGTGAGCGGTAACAGCCTCTTCGGGCCGCTGGACCCGGCACCGGACGCCGGGTACGCCGACCCGCCGCCGCGGATGGGGTTCTTCACCGACACCAGCGTCTGCATCGGCTGCAAGGCGTGCGAGGTGGCCTGCAAGGAGTGGAACCTCGTCCCCGAGGACGGCCTGAACCTGCTCGGCCTGTCGTACGACAACACCGGCAGCCTGAGCGCGAACACCTGGCGGCACGTCGCGTTCGTCGAGCAGCCGCTGCCGGCCCGACCGGCCGAGCCGCGGGTCTCGCCGATGGGCGCGGGCGAGCGGGAGCCGCGGTTCCTCGGCATGCCCGCGTTCGACTTGCCCGGTCGGGCCGGGAGTGATGGCGGGAACGGTGCCGGTGGCGACGGCCCGGTCCGCGAGCGGACCGACTTCCGGTGGCTGATGTCCTCGGACGTCTGCAAGCACTGCACCCACGCCGCCTGCCTGGACGTGTGCCCGACCGGGGCGCTGTTCCGCACCGAGTTCGGCACGGTCGTGGTCCAGGAGGACATCTGCAACGGCTGCGGGTACTGCATCCCCGCGTGCCCGTACGGGGTGATCGACCAGCGCGCCGGCGACGGGCGGGCGTGGAAGTGCACGCTGTGCTACGACCGCATCTCGGACGGCCTGATGCCCGCCTGCGCGCAGGCGTGCCCCACCCAGTCCATCCAGTACGGTCCGCTGGACGACCTGCGCGCGGCGGCCGCGCGCCGGGTCGAGACGCTGAACGCCAACGGTGTGCCGGAGGCCCGACTGTACGGCCACGACCCGGACGACGGCGTCGGCGGCGACGGGGCGTTCTTCCTGCTGCTGGACGAGCCCGAGGTGTACGGCCTGCCACCGGACCCGGTGGTGACCACTCGCGACCTGCCGGACATGTGGCGCAAGGCGGGGCTGGCGGCGCTGGCGATGGCGGCCGCGGCGGCCGCCGCGTTCCTGGGAGGAGCCCGATGACGTCCGTGGAGCGACGCCCGCGGCGGGGGCCCGGCGGGGACCGGGTCATGGTGCCCCGGGCGGAGTTCCGCTCGTACTACGGCCGCCCGATCCTCAAGCGGCCGACCTGGCGGTACGACATCCCGGCGTACCTGTTCGCCGGCGGCGTCGCCGGCGGCTCCGCGCTGCTGGCTGCCGGCGGCGACCTCACCGGCCGGCCGGCGCTGCGCCGGGCGGGGCGGCTGGCCGCGCTGGGCGCGATCGGCGCCGGCACCTACTTCCTCATCCACGACCTCGGCCGGCCCGGCCGCTTCCACCACATGCTGCGGGTCGCCAAACCCACCTCACCGATGTCGGTGGGCACCTGGATCCTGGCCGCGTTCGGACCGGCGGCCGGGCTGGCCGCGGCCGGCGAGCTGGCCGGGTACCTGCCGCGGCGCGGCGCGCTCGGCCTGGCCCGCCGCGCCCTGCCACCGGCCGGCCGCCTGGCCGGGCTGGGCGCCGCGGCCGCCGCGCCGGCGCTCGCCACGTACACCGGGGTGCTGCTCGCGGACACCGCCATGCCGTCCTGGCACGAGGCGTACCCCCAACTGCCGTTCGTGTTCGCGGGGAGCGCGCTGGCCAGCGGCGCCGGCGTGGGCCTGCTCGCCGCGCCGCCCGAGCAGGCCGGCCCGGCCCGTCGGATGGCGGTGGCGGGCGCCGCCCTGGAACTGGCCGCGGCGCACCGGGTGGAGACGCGGCTCGGGCTGCTGAGCGAGCCGTACCGGACCGGCAAGGCCGGCCGGCTGCTGCGCACCGGGCGCGCCCTGACCGCCGCCGGGGTGGCCGGCGCGCTGCTCGGGCGGCGCAGCCGGGTGCTGTCCGCGCTGTCCGGCGCGGCGCTGCTCACGGCGTCGCTGGCGACCCGGTTCGGCATCTTCGAGGGCGGCATCGCCTCCGCCGTCGACCCGAAGTACGTCGTTGTCCCGCAGCGGGAGCGGCGGGCCGCGCGGGGGCCGAAAACGAGCACCGACACGTAGCCGCGGACGGAGGCCCCCACCGAACCGGGGAAGATCACCTCAGCACGATCGTGACCCCGTCGGGCCGGGCGGGCCGCAGGTCGCCGACGACCGGGTGGCCGGGCACCTCGCCGGCCACCAGCAGCCCGCCGGAGGTTTGCGCGTCCGCCAGCAGTAGCAGGTCGTCCTCGGCGACGCCGCCCGCCGCCAGGTGCGGGCGCACCCAGTCCAGGTTCCTTCTCGTGCCGCCGCTCACGTAGCCCCGGGCGAGGGCATCGCGCGCGCCATCCAGGTACGGGACCGCCCGCGCGTCGAGGTACGCGGTGACGCCGCTGGCGCGGGCCAGCTTGTGCAGGTGCCCGAGCAGCCCGAAGCCGGTCACGTCCGTGGCGCAGGTGGCGCCCTTCTCCACCGCGGCCCTGGCCGCGTCCCGGTTCAGGGTGGTCATCGCCGCGACCGCCTGCGGGAACACCTCGCCGGTCGCCTTGTGCCGGCTGTTCAGCACGCCGATGCCCAGCGGCTTCGTCAACGTCAGCGGCAACCCCGGCCGGCCCGCGTCGTTGCGCAGCAGCCGGTCCGGCTCCGCCAGGCCGGTCACCGCCATGCCGTACTTGGGCTCCGGATCGTCCACACTGTGCCCGCCGGCCACATGGCACGCGGCCTCGCGCGCCACCGCGACGCCGCCCCGCAGCACCTCCGCCGCCAACTCCATCGGCAGGACACCCCGGGGCCAGCACAGCAGGTTCACCGCCACCACGGGCGTACCACCCATCGCGTACACATCGGAAAGCGCGTTGGCGGCGGCGATGCGCCCCCAGTCGTACGCGTCGTCGACCACCGGGGTGAAGAAGTCGACGGTCGCCACGACGGCCGCCGACGGCATGATCCGCACGACCGCCGCGTCGTCGCCGCCGTCCAGCCCGACCAGCAGGTCGTCGTGGCCCTCGGCCGCGGGCCCGCCGCCGGTGATGCCGGCGACCACCGCCTCCAACTCGCCGGGCGGAATCTTGCACGCACAGCCGCCGCCGTGCGCGTACTGGGTGAGTCTGGTCGGCTGCCCCGTCTGCGCCTGCGTGGTCGTCATGCCCCGACTCTGTCACCTCACCGGGCGCGTCGGCAGGGGTTACGCGTTAGGGTGCCAGCGGAGGCGTTCAGGTGGCTGGTGCCCCTCCCGGTCTTCAAAACCGGTGTGACCCGGGACCCGGGTCAGGCGGGTTCGATTCCCGTCCGCCTCCGCCACGTCATGTCCACCGCCGCCGTCCGCCGCCGCCGATAAGGCCGGGCGGCCGGGCCAGCAGGGCGGGGCGACGAAACCGGCGACGCTGGTGACCTTGCGGAAAGGATGGTCGGGTGACCGATCCGCGGCGGCGGGTGCCGCGTACCGATGTGGTGCTGGCCGATCCGCGCCTGGCGGGTCCGCTCGCCCGGCTGGGGCGGGCGGCCGTGAAGGGCGCGGTCGGCGTGGCGCAGGAGCGCGTGCGGCGGGGGGAGATCGGGCCCGAGGCGGTGGTGGCGGCGGCCCTCGACGCGTTGCCGGCGACCGGGCTGCGGCCCGTGATCAACGCGACCGGGGTCGTGCTGCACACCAACCTGGGGCGAGCGCCGCTGTCGGCGTCGGCGGTCGAGGCGGTGGTGGGGGCGGCCGGGCACACGGACGTGGAGTTGAGTCTGGCGGACGGGCGGCGGGCGCGCCGGGGGCGTACGGCGCTGGCGGCGCTGGCGGCGGCGGTGCCGGACGCAGCCGCCGTGCACGTGGTGAACAACGGGGCGGCGGCGCTGGTGCTGGCCGCGACGGCGCTCGCGACGGGGCGGGAGATCGTGGTGAGCCGGGGCGAACTGGTGGAGATCGGGGACGGGTTCCGCCTGCCCGACCTGCTGGCGAGCACCGGGGCGCGGCTGCGCGAGGTGGGCACCACGAACCGGACCACACTGGCGGACTACGCCGCCGCGGTCGGCCCGGAGACGGGGTTCGTGCTGAAGGTGCACCCGTCGAACTTCGTGGTCACCGGGTTCACGTCAGCCGTACCGGTGAACCGGCTCGCGACGCTCGACGCGCCGGTCGTGGTGGACATCGGTTCGGGGCTGCTCGGGCCCGACCCGCTGCTGCCGGCGGAGCCGGACGCGGCGTCGGCGCTGCGGGCGGGGGCGGCGCTGGTCACCGCGAGCGGGGACAAGTTGCTCGGCGGCCCGCAGGCGGGGCTGCTGCTGGGCGCGGCGGCGCTGGTGGAGCGGCTGCGGCGGCACCCGCTGGCCCGGGCGCTGCGGGTGGACAAGCTGACCCTGGCGGCGCTGGAGGCGACGCTGCGCGGGCCGGGCAACCCGACCTGGGAGGCGCTGCGCGCCGATCCCGAGGGGCTGCGGCGGCGGGCCGAGGAGATCGCGACGCTGGGCGGCGGGGTGGCGGTGGCGAGTGTCTCCGTCGTGGGTGGCGGGGGAGCGCCCGGTGTGGAGTTGGCGTCCTGGGCCGTGGCGCTGCCCGAGCGGTATTCGGTGCCGCTGCGGCTGGGCGACCCGCCGGTGCTCGGTCGGGTGGAGAAGGGCCGGCTCCTGCTGGACCTGCGCTGCGTGCCGCCGGGCCGGGACGCGGACCTGGTCAAGGCGATCGCCGCGGTGGGGGGCTAGGTGCACGTCGTCGCGACCGCCGGGCACGTGGACCACGGCAAGTCCACGCTGGTCCGGGCGCTGACCGGAATGGAGCCGGACCGGTGGGCGGAGGAGCGCCGCCGGGGGATGACCATCGATCTGGGCTTCGCCTGGACCCGGCTGCCGGCCGGCGGCACCGTGGCGTTCGTGGACGTGCCGGGGCACGAGCGCTTCGTGCCGAACATGCTGGCCGGCGTGGGGCCGGTGCCGGCGGCCATGATCGTGGTGGCGGCGGACGAGGGGTGGATGCCGCAGTCGGCGGAGCACTTGGCGGCGCTGGACGCGCTCGGGGTCCGGCACGGGCTGCTGGCGGTGACCCGCTCGGACCTGGCCGACCCGGAGCCGCCGATGAAGGAGGCGCTGGACCGGATCGCCGGGACGGCGCTGGGCACGGTCGAGGCGGTCGCGGTCAGCGGCGCGACCGGTGCGGGCCTGGCCGACCTGCGGGCGGCCCTGGACCGGCTGCTCGCCCGCGTTCCCGCACCCGACGGGGAGGCGCCGGTGCGCCTGTGGGTGGACCGGGTGTTCACGATCCGGGGGAGTGGCACCGTGGTCACCGGCACCCTCGGGGCGGGTCGCCTGCGGACCGGCGACGAGTTGGAGCTTGGTGGGCGCCCGGTCCGGGTGCGGGGCCTCCAGTCGTTGGGCGAGCCCGTGGCGGAGATCGGCGCGGTCGCGCGGGTGGCGGTGAACCTGCGCGGGGTGGACCGCGAGCGGGTGGCCCGGGGCGACGCCCTGCTCACGCCGGGGCGGTTCCGGTACGCGGACGTCATCGACGTGCGCCTGCACGGTGAGGCGGTCGCGGACCTGCCCCCGGAGGTGACCCTGCACGCCGGCGCGGCGGCGGTGACCGCGCGGGTCCGCCCGCTGGGTGCGGATACCGCCCGGCTGCGGCTGGACCGGGCGCTGCCGCTGCGCCTGGGTGACCGGGCGCTGCTGCGTGATCCGGGGCGGGAGGGGCCGCGGGTCGCGGGCGGCGTGACCGTGCTGGACGTGCAGCCCCCGCCGCTGACCAGGCGGGGAGCGGCCCGTGCCCGGGCCGCCGAGCTGTCCACCATGGAGGGCCGTCCGGACGGGGCCGCCGAGGTGCGCCGCCGGGGGCTGGTCCGCCAATCGGACCTGGAGCGGATGGGCGTGTCGCCCGTCGCCGCGCCGGTGGCGGGGGAGTGGCTCGCCGACCCGGAGTACTGGGCGGCGCTGCGTGCCCGGCTCGCCGAGGCGGTCGCCCGGTACGCCGAGCGGCACCCGCTGGAGCAGGGTGCGCCGGTCGAGGCGCTGCGGCAGGCGCTGGGCCTGCCGGACCGGGCGCTGGTGGCGGCGCTGGTGGCGCCGCCGCTGGTCGCGCGGGCCGGCCGGGTCGGGCGGGCCGCCCTGGCGGACGCCCTGCCGCCCGCGCTGGCCCGCGCGCTCGACGTCCTGCGCACCGACCTGGCCGCCGCGCCGTTCCAGGCGCCCGACGCGAACCGGCTGGCCGCCCTCGGCCTGGGCTCCCGCGAGATCGGCGCGGCCGTGCGGGCCGGTGCCCTGTTCCGGGTCGCCGAGGGGGTGGTGCTGCTGCCCGGCGCGGTCGAGGCGGCGGTGCGGATCCTCGGTGCCCTGCCCCAGCCGTTCACCACCAGCCAGGCGCGGCAGGCCCTCGACACCAGCCGGCGGGTCGCGCTGCCCCTGCTCGACCTGCTCGACCGGCGCGGCGCCACCCGCCGCCACGCGGACGACCGCCGCGAAGTCACCGGCGGGTAACCGCGACCTCCCGGAGCGCGGCCTGCCCGACCACGGGCTCGCGGGCGGGACCCTTGAGCACAGCCTGCCGGGTACAGCCTGCGGGGCACAGCCTGCCGGGCATGGCCTGCCGGTGCGCGGGGAGCGGCGGCGCGAATCATCCACGCTTCGCGAGCGGGGGGCTGCGAACCCGGGCAGGATGTCCGGTATGGACGACATCACCGCGTTGATCATGGACGACCACCACGCGTTCCGGCTCGGCTTCGCCCGCCTGGACGACGCGCAGGGCGCGGAGGAGTTGGCGGCGATCTGGCAGCCGCTCGCGCTGCACCTGGACATCCACGCCGAGGCGGAGGAGGAGATCTTCTACCCGCAGCTGCTCCGGCGCCGGCCCAAGATCGACCCGGATGCCGCGCGGGAGGGGGGCGAGGAGAAGGGCGGCGGCGACCCGGAGGAGGAGTCCGACGACGCGATCCGGGACCACAACAAGATCCGTGACGCGGTGGCCGAGGCGGGCCGGCACGAGGTGGGCTCCGACGAGTGGTGGCGGGCGGTCTGGACGGCCCGCACCGAGAACAGCGACCACCTGGCCGAGGAGGAGGACGAGGTGCTGCCGGACTTCCGGCGGCGGACCAGCATGGACCTGCGCTACGAACTGGGGGCCAAGTGGCTGCGGTTCTACGGTGAGCACCCGCAGGGCAGGGAGCTGGCCTTCCGGGACAAGGACCCCCGGCGCTACATCGCCGCCAACGAGTCCGCCGTCGAGGAGGTCGCCCCGAATCAGTGACCCGCCGCCGCGAGCGTGTGTCGCAGCAGCAGCGCCGTCGTCACGGGCCCCACGCCTCCCGGTACCGGGGTGAGCGCGGCGGCGTGGTCCGCGCCCGAGGGGTCCACGTCCCCGAGGAGCGCACCGTCCGGGCCCGGGTTGGTCCCCACGTCGATCACGGTGGCGCCCGGTGCGATGTGGTCCGCGCCGAGCAGGTGCGCCCGCCCCACGGCGGCGACCAGCACCCGCGCCCGGGCGCACTCGGCGGCGAGGTCGGCGGTGCGGCTGTGGCAGACGGTCACGGTGGCGTGCTCGGCGAGCAGCAGCAGGGCGGCCGGCTTGCCGACCACCGTCGAGCGGCCGACCACGACCGCCCGGGCGCCGGCCAGCGGCACCCGCTCGTGGCGCAGGATCTCCAGTACCGCCGCCGCCGTGGCCGGGGCGAAGCAGGGCAGGCCGGCGGCGAGCCGGCCGAGGCTGGTCGGGTTGGCGCCGTCCACGTCCTTGGCGGGGTCGATGAGGGCGCCGGCGTCCGCCAGGGTCACGCCGGACGGCAGCGGTGCCTGGCACATGACGCCGTCGACGGCCGGCTCCGCGGACAGCGCCGCGAGGGTGGAGCGCAGGTCACCGGGGGCGGGTCGCACCACCCGGCACTCGATGCGCACCCGGCCGGCGGCCCGCTCGATCGACCGGACGTACCAGGCGGTCGCCTCGTCCGCCGTGGGTACCACGACGGCGAGGACCGGTGCGCGGCCCAGCGCCGCCACCCCGGCGGCGACCCGCGCGGTGATGCCGGCCGCGATGGCGCGCCCGTCGATGAGCCTCATCCGGCGATCCGCTGGCGCACCTCGGCCACGATCCGGTCCGCCTCGCGCAGCGCGGGGGCGTAGTGGCCGACCGCCGCGGTCAGCGCGGCGCCGCGGTCGGTGTCGGTCATCGCGGCCACGTTGACGGTGACGTTCACGCTCGCGGCGTCCAGCGCGGCGCGGGCCGTGGCCGCGGCGACCGCCACGTCCGAGAGCACGTTCACGTTGGCCCCGGGCAGCACCCGGGCCGCCGTGGCGATCACGTCGGCCGCCACGGCCGCGGTGCGCAGCGGCACGTCGGCCGCGTCCGCCAGGGCCGCCTGGATCGCCGCCGACCGGTCGGCCCGCTCCCGCTCGGTGCCCTTCGGCAGCCGGTACGCCTCGGCGACGGCACCGAACGCGGCGGCGTCGTCCTCGGCCAGGCGCAGCGCCGTCTCCCGCAGTTCGGTGGCCTCGGCCAGGGCGTCCGCCATCGTGGCCGCGTGCTCGGCGTACCGGGGCCGACCGACGGTGAGCTGGCAGACCATGGCGACCAGGGCGGCGCCCATGGCGGCGCTCAGCGCGGCGGCCGAACCCCCGCCCGGTGCCGGCGCCTCGGACGCCAGCTCGTCCAGCCACACCTCGACCGGCTGCTCCCGCACTGACCGCTCCCTCGTGGACTAGGCTGCGCTGCGCCCATCCTTTCGCATTGGAGGCCATCAATGCCTAAGGAGCCCGCCGAGGAGGCGCCCGGCGGTTTCGTCAGCGGCGCGGGCCGGGTCGGGCACACCGTGCGCCGGCCGCCCCCGCCGGACCCGAGGTTCGTCCGCCGCCTGCTCCACCACTTCGAACAGTGGGCCTGGCCGGGCGCGCCGCGCTACCTCGGCGTCGACGAGCGGGGCCGGGAGATCCTCAGCTACCTGCCCGGCACGGTCCCCTGGGACCGGCCGGTCACCGGCGAGCCGGTCGCTGGCCAGGCGGCCCTGGTCCGTCTGGCCGAACGCCCTCGCCTGACCGGCCGCCCCGGGCGCCCAGCGCGTCCGCGAACGCCCGGCTGAGCGGGGCCGGCGGCACGACCAGCCGGTGGCCGGCACGGGGGCGCGAGCGTCGATCGGCCGGTCGGCGGGGGCCCGGGTCTAGGATCGGTGCGTGGCTGCGGCATGAACCGGGGCGAGATCTGGACGATCGGCGAGGACGGCACCGACCTGCGGTACCGGGTCGTCGTGCTGTCCGGTGACGCGCACAACGACCGCCCCCGCACGGCACCCTACTGCGCGCCGATCGTCCGCCAGCGCGGCACGACCGACCTGCCCCCGTTCGTGATCCCGCTGACCGAGGCCGACCCGATCTCCGGGGTGGTCGTGGTGAACCGGATGCGGCGCATGCGCGCGGGGGCCGGCGCCGAGCGCATCGGCATGGTGACCGGGGCCAGCATGGCCAGGCTCAGCGCCGCCCTCCGCGACCTGTTCGAACTCTAGGCCGTGCTCACCCCTCGGCCGCGTCGAGCGCGGCGATCTGCTCCGGGGTGAGCTTGACGTCCAGGGCACCCATCGCCGACTCGTACTGCGCGAAGGTGCGCGGGCCCATCAGCGCGACCCGGGTGGGGTCGGTGGCGTTCATCAGCCACGACAGCACCACCTGGTTACCGGTCGCGCCCACCCGGTCGGCGACCGCCCGCGCGGCGGCGATCCGGGCATCGGCGTCCGGGCCGGCGTACGCCCACATCGCCTGGTGCCGGGCCGGGTCCGCCGCGTCGTAGAGCCCCTTGAGGATCGGCGAGTAGGCCACCAGGGTCAGGTCGTCGTGGACCGCCAGGTACTCCACCTGCTCGTCGTCCACGATGGACACGTGGTGCAGGCCGGCCCGGCGGCGCAGGTACGAGTGCTCCTGCTGCACCGCGACCGGCGCCGGCCAGTCGTTCCGCTCGCACAGGTGCCGGATCCGCTCCAGCCGCCAGGTGCGCACGTTCGACCAGCCGATGTGCCGCGCCTTGCCGCTGCGGACGATGCCCGCCAGCGCCTCGAGCGTCTCCTCCAGCGGCGTGGACCAGTCATCGACGTGCACGTAGTACAGGTCGACATGGTCCGTGCCCAGCCGCCGCAGGCTGCCGTCGAGCGCGTCGCGCAGGGTCTGCGCGCCGGCGCCCTGGAAGCGCTTGCGCGCCAGGTCCCAGTTCGCCACCGGCCCGTCGGGCGTGTCCCGGAACAGCTTGTCGGGCTCGCGCACCATCGCGCTGCCCTTGGTGGCGATGAACAGGTCGTCCCGGCGCCCGCGACGCCGCAGCCAGCGCCCGATCAGCGCCTCGCTCTCGCCGCCGGTGCTGGTCGGCCCGCTCCACCAGGCGTAGCAGTCCGCCGTGTCGAGGAACGAGCCGCCGGACGCCACGTAGGCGTCCAGCATCCGCACCGACTCGTCCGGCGGGGTGTCCGTCCCCATCCGCATGCAGCCGAGCGCCAGTTGGCTCACCCGCTCGCCGGTCCGCCCCAGTTCCACGTTCCGCATAACCCCGTGACTCCCTCGTCGTATCCGTGTTGCCGAACGGGTACGACGGTAGGAACTGGAGTGCACTCCAGGTCAAGCGGGCGTGGGTGAGGTCGAAGATCACCCCGGTTGGGGTGGCGGGTATCCCGGGCTAGCCTGGCAATCAGGGTAAATGCCGCATTCTCGTGCGGCGCACCTAGCGCACTTCGTACAGGGGGTGTACGCGTGAACCAGCCGTTGACCGGGTCCCTGCGCATCGCCATGCTGGCTCCACCCTGGTTCGACCTGCCGCCCAGCGGGTACGGCGGCATCGAACAGGTCTGCTCGCTGCTGGTCGACTCCCTGGTCGCGCGCGGCCACCGCGTCACGCTGTTCGGCGCCGGCACCGGCACCCACACGCCGGCCACCTACGCCCGCACGGCCAACAAGACGATGAGCGACCGGGTCGGCCAGACCCTGCCCGAACTCGCCCACGTCGCCCGCGCCGACCGGATGCTGGACGAGACCGAGTTCGACATCGTGCACGACCACACCAACGTCGGCCTGCTGTCCGCCATCCGGCGTGGCATCCCCACCGTCGCCACCGTGCACGGTAACCCGATCGGGGAACTCGGCGACTTCCTCAGCTGCATCGACCGGGAGATCGGGCTGGTGTCGATCTCGCACGCCCAGCGCAACCTCAACTCGGCGCTGCCCTGGGTCGGCACCGTCCACAACGGCTTCAGCGACCCCGAGCCGCCCAAGTCCGAGCCCGGGCGCGGCCCGGTCCTCTGGCTCGCCCGCTTCATCGGCGACAAGGGCCCGGAACTGGCCATCGACGCGTGCCGGGCGGCCGGCCTGCCGCTGGTGCTGGCCGGCAAGTGCAACGAGGAGGTCGAGCGGCGCTACCTCGACGAGGTCATCCAGCCCAAGCTCGGCCCCGACGTGGAACTGGTCATCAACGGCGGCCGCCAGCGGATCCGGGAACTGATGATGCAGGCCCGCTGCCTGCTGCTGCCGCTGCGCTGGGAGGAGCCGTTCGGCATGGTCCTGGTCGAGGCCATGGCCTCCGGCACGCCCGTGGTCACGCTGAACCGCGGCTCCGCCCCCGAGGTGGTCGCCCACGGCCGCACGGGCTTCGTCTGCGACGACACCTCCGAGCTACCCGACGCCCTGCGCCGCACCGTGGACCTCGACCCGGCCGAGTGCGTCGCCCACGTCCGCGACCGCTTCGCCCCGGACGTGATGGCGATGCGCTACGAGCACATCTACCGCCGCTGGGCCACCACCTCCGCGCCGCTGGCCAACCTGCGCGGCCTCCAGTCCGCCACCCTGCGCTGACCCGCCGCGGACACCCCCACCACCCCCACCGGGCGTTGGGGGTGCGGGTCAGAGGAGCTTGAGGTCGCGGGCGCGGCGCACCGCGTCCCGGCGGCGGGTGGCGTCGAGCTTCCGGTAGATGTTGCGCACGTGGGTCTTGACGGTGTTGACCGACAGGCACAGCTCCGCCGCGATCTCCACGTTGGATAGGATGCTCTGCAGGTAACGCAGTACCGTCAGCTCGCGCTCGGTCAGCGGCTCGGTCGGCGGCTCGGCGGTCGTGCCGGTGCCCGGCTCCGACGTGGCGGACCGGGGCGGGGCGGCCGCGGTGAGGTCGCTGACCAGTGGCCAGTACGCCGTCCCGGCGTCGAGGTGATCGACCAGCAGTTCCCGGACGCCGGTGCCGGGCCGGGTGAACGGCCGACGGTACCCCTCGGGCTCCGCCAGCGACAGGATCCGCTCCAGGGCGCGGGCGGCGCGGCGGCGGTCCCCGGCCGCGCGGGCGGCGAGGGCGTCGACCAGGCCCGCGTCGATCCGGACCGGAAGCGGCAGGTCGTTCTCCTCGGACCAGGCCGGCACCGTGCGCGTGGCGGCCTGCGGGTCGCCGTCGCGCAGGTACGAGCGGGCCAGCGCGACCGCCATCCGTTGCGGCAGCGGCGCCCCGGGCGGCACCGCCGCGCGTACGGTGCCCGTGTCGCCGCGCGCGGTGCGCAGGTCCGCCTCGACCGCGGCGGACCACTGCGCCAGGTACGGCGGGGGCGGCCCGGCCTCGCGGGCGGTGCGCAGGGCGGCGTAGGCGGCGGTGAGGTCGCCGCGCTCGGCGTGCAGCAGCGCGCGGACCACGCCCACGGCGGCGGCGAGCCCCGGCTCCCCGGCCGCCCCGGCGTCCGCCGCGGCGACCAGTTGCGCCGCCGCCTCGTCGAGCCGGTCGCGGTAGAGGGCGACCAGGGCGAGCGCCACCGACGCGTACCCGCCGTGCATCGGGCGGGGCCGGCCGGGGCAGGGTGGCGCGTCGAGGGCGGTCCGCGCGGTCCGCTCGGCCGCGGTCAGCGCGCCCCGGACCGCCAGCAGGTAGGCCAGGCGGGCGGTGGCGGCGGTGCGCACACAGCCGGGGCCGGAGCGCTCCGCCGTGCGCCGGGCGTCGAGCAGCGCGGACTGGGCCGCCTCCAGATCGCCGGTGCCCAGCCGGTCGGCGCCGAGGGCGGCGAGGGCCAGCGCCCGGGCCCGGGTGTCCGGCGGCACCCCGGTGGAGCGGCCGAGCAGCTCGCCGGCCCGGGCCGCGGCGGCCGGCGCGTCGCCCCGGGCCCGGGCGACGGCCAGGTGCAGGCCGGCGACCATCACCGCGTACCGGTCCCGGCGCTGCGGCGCGAGCAGGTGCCGGTGGCGCTCGGCGAGGCGCAGCAGGGCGTCCGCGGCGGCCGGGTCGCGGCGGTTCAGCCGGTCCACCGAATAGGCCAGGGCCAACTCCGGGTCGGCGCGGATCGCGTCGACCGGGGGAGCCGGCGCCGGCTCCGGGCCGGGTTCGGCGGGCGCGCAGCTGGTCAGCGCCGGCCAGTGCGCCACCAGCAGCGACGTGGCCAGGTCGTGGTCGCCGCCGCTGAGGGCGTGGCGCAGCGCGTCGCCGGGCAGCCGGTGCGCGGCGAACCAGCCGGCCGCCCGCCGGTGCAGCTCGGCCACCCGGTCCGGCCAGCGGCGGCGCAGTTCGGCGCGGAGCAGGTCGGCGAACATCCGGTGGTACCGGTAGCTGGCGGGCCGGCCGGCGGAGGCGGCCCCGACCGGGATCACGAACCCGTTGCCCCGGGCCAGGTCCGCCAGCAGGCGCTCGCCGCCGACGCCGCCGGTCAGCGCGTCCAGCAGGTCGCCGCTGACCCGGTCCAGGATCGCGGTGCTGAGCAGCGCGTCGCGCACGTGCTCCGGGTATCCGGCCAGCACCTCGCCGGTGAGGTAGTCGGCGATGCCCTGGTCGGCGCCGGAGGGGCCGGGGCCGGACGGCGCCTCGGCCTGGGCGCCCAGCGACAGGGCGGCCAGGCGCAGCCCGGCGGGCCAGCCCTCGGTGCGCGCGTGCAGCCGGTCCAGGTGCGCGGACGACAGCGCCAGGCCGTGCCGGCGGGCCAGCGCGGCGGTCTCCTCGGGCGTGAACGCCAGGTCCGCCAGGCCCAGCTCGGCGAGCTGCCCGCTGACCCGCCACCGGTGCAGCGGCAGCCGGGGCTCGACCCGGCTGGCCAGCACCAGCCGCAGCCCGCCGCCGCAGTGGCGCAGCAGGAAGTCCAGCCCGGCGGCGATGCCCGGGTCCCGTAGCTGGTGATAGTCGTCGATGACGAGGACGACCGGCTCGGCGCGGCGGGACAGCGCGTCGGCCAGCCGGGTGAGGAAGACCGGGTCGGGGCGCGGACCCGGCGCGGGCTCGGGTACCGGCGAGGTGGCGGCGAGCGCCGCCCGCAGGTAGGACCAGAAGCGCCCGTCGTCCCCGGTCGCCGCCGAGAGCCACGCCGCGCGGGGCGTGGGCGGCTCGCCGGGGGCGGCGGCGTCGGGCCCCGCCGGTTGACCCGCGGCCCAGCCGGTCAGCAGGACGGTCTTGCCCCAGCCGGCCGGGGCGGCGAGCAGCGTGACGGCGCCGCGCGCGCCGGCGTCGAGGCGCTCGTGCAGGCGCGGGCGGATCAGCGTGCCGTCCGGCAGCGGCGGGATCGTGAGCTTCGCGGTCAGCAGCGGCAGCGGCCCGGGCGGATGCGGTGCCACCGGCGCCACCGGCGCGGTCGGCGCCGCCGGCCGATCCGGAACGGCGTCCGGGACGCGCTCCGCGAGGACCAGGTGGGACCGGGCTGGTTCCTGCCGCATGGACCTACCCCCCAGGTAAAGCGAGCCTCGCCGGCGGCTGCCGGGCGCGGCGACCGCGGGCTGCGGTAGGGGGCTGTGCGCGGTCGAAGCTATCACCGCGCCGCCGGGCGCGGCGCCGATTCTGCGGCAGCGCACCGCAGGCGGACACACGCGGGGACGCCGTGGCCGCCCCGGGACGGCGCCCGGGCTCACCCCGCCGGGGCGAACCACGTTCACCCGGCACCCCGCCACGATGGCCGCGACGCAGCGCCACCGGCAGCGCCGCGAGGAAGGGGGAGCCGGCCGTGGCCGATACGCCGGAGAAGGCCGTGGGCATCGACCTGGGCACCACCAACTCCGTCATCGCCGCGCTGGACGGCGGCCGGCCCACCGTCATCGCCAACGGCGACGGTCAGCCGACCACGCCGTCCGTCGTCGCCTACACCGACGGCGGCGACCGCCTGGTGGGCCAGTTGGCCCGGCGGCAGGCGATCCTCAACCCGGCCGGCACGGTGCACTCGGCGAAGCGGTTCATCGGGCGCCGGTACGCGGAGGTGGCCGAGGAGGCGGCGGCGGTCGCGTTCGCCGCGGTGCCGGACGACGGCGGCGCCGTGCGGCTGGACATCCACCACCGCCGGTACACCCCGGAGGAGATCAGCGCGCAGGTGCTGCGCAAGCTCACCGACGACGCCGCCCGGTACCTGGGCCAGCCGGTGCGCAGCGCGGTGGTGACCGTGCCCGCGTACTTCGACGACGCCCAGCGCACCGCGACCCGGGACGCGGGCCGCATCGCCGGGCTGGACGTGCTGCGCATCATCAACGAGCCGACCGCCGCCGCGCTGGCCTACGGGCTGCACCACCGCGGGCACCAGACCGTGCTCGTGGTCGACCTCGGCGGCGGCACCCTGGACGTCAGCGTGCTGGACGTGGGCGACGGCGTGGTCCGGGTGCGGGCCACGGCCGGCGACACCCACCTCGGCGGCGACGACTTCGACCGGCGCCTGGTGGACCGGCTGGCCGGCGAGTTCGCCCGCGCCCGCGGCGTGGACCTGCGCCGCGACCCGGCCGCCCTGCAGCGGCTGTCCGAGGCGGCGGAGCGGGCCAAGGTCGAGCTGAGCGAGATCGAACGGACCCAGGTCAGCCTGCCGTTCATCGCGCCCGGCAACGCCACCGGCACCCGCCACCTGAACAGCACCCTCACCCGCGAGGGGCTGGAGGAGTTGACCGCGGACCTGCTGGAGCGCTGCGTCGCGCCGGTGCGCCGGGCGATGACCGACGCCGGGGTGACCGAGGCCGACCTGGACGAGGTGATCCTGATCGGCGGCGCGACCCGGATGCCCGCGGTGCGGGCGCTGGTGCGCCGGCTGACCGGCGACCGGGAGCCGACCATCGTCGAGCAACCGGACGAGGTGGTCGCGCTGGGCGCCGCGCTGCAGGCCGGCATCCTCACCGGCGAGGGGCCGGACGTGCTGCTGCTGGACGTGGCGCCGCTGTCGCTGGGGCTGGAGACGCTGGGCGGGGTGGTGACCCGGCTGGTGGAGCGCAACACCACCGTCCCGGTGCGCCGCGCCGAGGTGTTCTCCACCGCCGAGGACAACCAGCCGGCCGTGGACATCGTGGTCGTGCAGGGCGAACGGGAGCGGGCCGTCGACAACCGGACGCTGGGCCGCTTCCGGCTGGACGGCATCCGCCCCACGCCGCGCGGCATACCCCAGATCGAGGTCGCCTTCGACGTGGACGCGGACGGGATCCTCACGGTCGCCGCGCGGGACCGGGACACCGGCGCGGAGCAGGCGATCGAGATCAGCGACACCAGCAACCTGGAGCGCGGCGAGGTGGACCGGCTGATCGCCGAGGCCAACCGCTACCAGGACCGGGACGCCGAGGTGCGGGAGTGGGTGGGCGCCCGCAACGCGCTGACCGCGATGGCGCAGCACGTCACCGAGCGCCTCGCCGAACTGGACGGCCGGGGCGCCCCGCACGAGCGGGTCCGGGCCGAGATGCTGGCCGAGGAGGCGAGGGCGGCGGTGGCCGAGGACTCCCCGATCGCCCGGCTGCGCGCGCTGTGCATCGAGTTGCAGCAGACGGCGCAGGCGCTGCAGTACCCGCCGTCCACCGCCCGGCCGCGACCACCCGCCGGCCACGCCCTCGGCGCCGACGTCGGGGCGGGTGATGGCCATGCGTGAGGACGCCGACACCCTGCCGGACAAGATGCTGCGGGCGATCGCGGAGGCCGAGAACGCCCGCAAGCGGGCCGACCTGCGTGCCGTGTCCGCCTGCGCCGACGAGCGCGCCCGGGTGGCCGCGGCCTGGCTTCCCGTCCTGGACGACCTGGACCGCGCGGTGGACGCCGTCGGGCACGGCACCGAGGCCGGCAGCGACCTGGCCACCGGCGTGAGCGCGGCCCGTGACCGCGCGGTGGCGGCCCTGCGGTCGCTCGGCTTCCACCGGGACGACGAGACCCGGGTGCCGTTCGACCCGCACCGCCACCACGCCGTCGGCACCACCTCGGACGCGAGCGTGCCGCAGGGCACCGTGCTGGCGGTGGTCCGCCCGGGCTACGGCGACGGGAGCCGCCAACTGCGCCCCGCCGAGGTGGTCGTGGCGGCACCGCCCTTCTGAGCCCCGCCCTTCGCCGCGCCGGGCGGGCCCGGGCGAACCATTCGGCGCGGATGAGCGGCGTTCACCCGGTACCGGCGCAGCCTTGGGCGCATGACCGATGGCAACGCGATGCCGATGCCCGGCGAGCGGGCCCCCGACTTCGCCCTCCCCACCTTCCCGGACCAGCGGGTCGGTCTCGCGGACTACCGGGGGCGGCCGGTGGTGCTGGCCTTCTACCCGGCGGACTGGAGCCCGGTGTGCGGCGACCAGATGTCCCTGTACCAGGCGGTGAGCCCGGTCTTCGCGCAGTACGACGCGGCGCTGCTGGGTATCTCGGTGGACGGGATCTGGTCGCACCGGGCGTTCGCCCAGCAGCGGAACATCGACTACCCGCTGCTCAGCGACTTCGAGCCGAAGGGCGAGGTGTCCCGGGAGTACGGGGTCTACAGCCCGGTGGACGGGGTGGCGGAGCGGTCGCTGTTCCTCATCGACTCCGACGGGACGATCGCCTGGTCGTTCCTGTCCCCGCGCGGGGTCAACCCGGGCGCGGACGGCATCCTCGCCGCGCTGGACGCGCTGGAGAACGGGCGGGTGGTGGTGCGCCGATGACCGCCCGGCTCACCGAACCCGTCACCGCGGCGGACCACCTCCGGGGCCCGCGGGAGGCGCCGGTCACGGTCGTCGAGTACGGCGACTACCAGTGCCCGTACTGCGCCGCGGCGAACCCGCTGCTGCGCCGGGTGCTGGCCGAGCGGCCGGGCCGGGTGCGCCTGGCCTACCGGCACTTCCCGCTGCCCAACCTGCACCCGTTCGCCGAGCGCGCGGCCCAGGCGGCCGAGGCGGTCGCCGAGGCGGACGCCGAGCGCTTCTGGCCGGCGCACGACTGGCTCTACGCCCACCAGGAGCTGATCGGGCCGGACCTGGTGCCCCGGCTCTGCGCGCACCTGGGCACCGACGCCGAGGCCGTCCAGCGGGCGGTCGACGCGGGCGCGCACCGGGAGCGGGTCTCCCGGGACTTCGCCAGCGGCGTGCGCAGCGGGGTCAACGGCACGCCGACCCTGTACCTCAACGGCGTCCGGTACGACGGCTCGCACGACCTCGCCGACCTGCTCGCCGCGGTGGACGCGGTGCCGGTCAGCGCCTGACTTCGGCGGCGCGCAGGGCCACCCGGGTCAGCTCGACCCGGGACCGGATGTCCAGCCGGTTGAAGATCTTGCGTAGGTGGAAGTCGATGGTGTGCCGGGACAGGAACATACGCTCGGCCACCTGGGCGTTGGTCAGCCCCTCGGCGACCAGGTCGGCCACCCGCCGCTCGGTCTCCGTCAGGCTGAGCCAGCCGGACGCCGTGCCCGGGCGGCGCAGGTGCCGCGGCCCCTCCGGGGGTGTGCCCGCCAGGCGGGTGCGCAGCCGCACCGCGTCCAGGCCGGCGCCGATCCGCTCATATCCGGACAGCGCGCGGGTCAGCGCCTCCCGGGCGGGGCGAACCTCGCCCTGGACGGCCAGCAGCGCGCCCGCGTCCTCGGCCGCGGAGGCGGCCGCCCACGGCTGCGGGTATCGGGCGGCCGCCTCCGCCAGCCGGCCGGGGTCGCGGTCGAGCAGCCCCTCGGCGTGCGCCGCCGCGGCGGCGGGCCAGGTGTGGTCGGGGTTGCCCTCGGCGAGTTGCCGGGCGGCGGCGGCCGCGGCGGCGGCCCGGCCCCGGTCGCCGGCGGCCAGGGCCACCCGGGTCAGCCAGGCCGCCGCGCTCGGCTCCGCCATCAGCAGTTCGGGCTGGGCGGCCAGGCAGGCGAACCGGTCGGCCAGCAGCCGCATCGCGGCGGCGGGGCCCCGGCGCACCTCGGCCAGCCGGGCCCGCGCCCACAGCCCGGTCGCGCCGCTCACCCCGTCGTGTCCGCCGGCGGACTCGACCCGGTACCGGTGCACGTAGCCGCCGGCCATCGCCGGCTCGCCGCGCTTGAGGGCGGCCAGGGCCGCGGTGGCCAGCGAGACCGGCAGCAGCAGCCGGTTACCCTGCCGGGCGGCCCAGCCGACGGCCGCCTCGGCCCGGTGCAGCCCCTCGGTGAGCCGGCCGGTGGCCAGCGCCAGCCGCGCCCGGCCCAGCTCCGGCGCCCCGCGCCAGAGGGCCTGCCCCGGCCGGGCCAGCCCGTCGGCGGCCTGCTCGATCAGCGCCCCGGCCTCGTCGAACGCGCCGAGCGTGATGAGCATCCCGGCCAGCGACAGCCGCGGGTGGTGATCGACCGTGCACGCGCGTCCGGCGCGTTCCACGGCGGCGCGGGCGAGCCCGACCGCCACCCCGATCCGCCCCTGGCACCAGGCCAGCCGGGCCAGCGTGCACAGCGCGCCGGCCAGCGCGCCGTCCCCGCCGCCGCGTTGCCGCCCGGCCAGGATCGCTTCCGCCCAGACCTGCGCCGGCGCCACCCGGCCGGTGCTCAGCAGCGTGTACAAGTGGGAGAGCGTGGCCTCGTCGTACATCTGTGGTGGCAGGCCCGCGGTGGCGAGCACCGCGTCGGCCTCGGCCATCGCGGCCTCCGCGTCGCCGGTCGCCAGCAGGATGTCGGCGCGGCGGCTGCGCAGCCTGGCCGCCTCCTCGGGCCGGCGCTCGCCGGCCACCGCGGCCGCGGCGGCCCCCGCCACCCGGCCCGCGTCCGCCAGTCGCCCCCCCGCGACCAGCGCTTCCACGACCTGTTCCGGTTTGACCGTGTCCATCTCGCGTCACCCCTGCCCGGACCCGGCTGGCACCGCTCCCACCGGTGGGGTCCCCCCACCCCACCCCTCGCGGTGCCGGAGCGGTCGCGGCCCGCTCCGGGCGCAAGAGTGCCGAATCCTCCCGGGGTGCCGCCATGACTTCGCCGGACCAAATCCACGCGTCCCATATGGACCAACGGGGGGACACGCGGCGCCGCTCCGGGCGGCATGTGTCCTACGGGGACGATCGAAGGGCGTCGAGTCACCCCACCGGGGCAGGATGGCAATGGCAACAGACGGATCAATTGGGACGTGGACCCCGCGAGTTCGCGGAAGTTCCATCGGGCGACCGTGCGTAACGCCACGCACACGGCTTAGCATGACAGGCACCGATGGCCCCCCGGCTGCTCCGCCCCGTTCAGTCGGGTGGTGCCCTGGTGACAGGGGGATCGCGATGGACGGTGCTGTGCAATCCGATCCTGACCAAGCGTATGCGCGCGCTGGGCGGGCAGGGGTTCCGGGTGGCCGACCGGGGGGAGCGCCGGCATGAGCGATCCTCACGGCGGGCCGGAGCCGGCCCTGATCGACCGGTTGACCAGCATGCAGGCGCTGCTGGCGCTGTCCATGGCGATGGCCGAGGGCGGCGACGAGCAGCGGATCCTGCACCTGGCCACGTCGGCGGTGCCGACGCTGGGCCGGTGCCGGATGCACGGCGTCTACTCGGGCACCGGCTGGTGGACCGCCACCGGCACGCCCGTCGACACCGGAGCCCTGGACCCGGTCGACGGGCCGGGCGCCGACCTGGAGGCCGAACTCGCCGCCCTGGACGAGGCGGGCGGGCCGGTCATGGTGCCCGGCGAGGGCTGGGGCTGGGCGTACCCGCTGCGCAGCCTGGACGGGCAGTTCGGCTTCCTGGTCGCCGGCGCCGACCGGCAGCCGCCGGCGTTCGACCAGTTCCTGCTGCGGGTGCTCGCCCAGCAGACCGGCATCGCCCTGGCCAACACCCGGCTGCACGCCCGGGAGCGGGCCGCGGCGGTGGAACTGCGGGTCGCCAACGAGGCGCTGGTCGCGACCGTGGCGGCGTTCGAGCGGCGGACCGCCATCCACGACCGGCTGACCCGGGTGGCGGTGGCCGGCGAGGGCCAGCAGGGCATCGCCGACGCGGTGCACGAGCTGACCGGCTGCCCGGTCGCGGTGGAGGACCGCTACGGCGCGGTTCGGGCCTGGGCCGGTCCCGGCCGGCCCGAGCCGTACCCGCGGCAGGCGCTGCCGGTGCGGGAGGCGCTGCTGCGCCGGATCGAGCGGCAGGGTCGCCCGGACCGCGACGGCGACCGGCTCATGGCCGTCGCGCACCCCCGGCCGGACGTGCTCGGCGTCCTGGTGATCTTCGATCCGGACCGGCGCGCGGGCGAGCAGGAGCAGGCGGCCCTGGAACACGGCGCGACCGTGCTGGCGATGGAGCTGGCCCGGCTGCACAGCCAGGTCGAGACCGAGCTGCGGCTGGGCCGCGACCTGGCCGAGGACCTGCTCGCCGGCGCGGACCCGCAGCGGCTGCTGTCCACCGCGCAGATCCTCGGCTACGACCTGTCCGGGCCGCACCGGGTGGTGGTCACCGACTGCCCGGAGCCGGGGCGGCGCACCGAGACGCTGCTGCACGCGGTCCGCCGGGCGGCCCGCGACCACGGGCTCGGCTCGCTGCTGGTGCCGCGCGGCCGGGCGGTCGTGGTGATCTCCCGGGACGAGCGGCCCTGGGAGGGGTTCCGGCGCTCCGTCGAGCAGCAGCTCGCCGGGCGCTGCCGGGTCGGCATCGGGGGGCGGTGCGACGGGCCGACCGAGTTCCCCCGCTCGCACCGCGAGGCGCAGTTGGCGCTGCGGATGCAGGACACGTCCGGCGGCGGCGACCGGGTTACCGTCTTCGACGAGCTGGGCGTGTACCAGCTGCTCGCCGAGGTGCAGGAGATGACCAGCGTCGAGCGGTACGTGCGGGAGTGGCTGGGCGCGCTGCTCGACTACGACGCCAGCAAGCAGGCGGAACTGGTCCGCACGCTGAGCCGGTACCTGGAGCACGGGGGCAACTACGAGGCCACCGCCAAGGCGTTGGCGGTGCACCGCAGCACGCTGAAGTACCGGCTGCGCCGGATCCGGGAGATCTCCGGGCACGACGTGGCCGACCCGGAGACCCACTTCAGCCTCCAGCTCGCCACCCGCGCCCAGCAGACCCTGCTCGCCCTGCGCCACCAGCAATAAGCAATTGCAAAATGCACTACGTAATCGCGTGATGCCGCAGCGCGGTCGACTCTGACACCGTCAACGGCAGGTGCGGGCGGCCGCACGACGGGGCCGCCGCCGGTCGGTGTGGCATCCCCGCCGTTCCACGCCATGCCGACCGTCGGCGGCCACCGCCTCTGGCCCGTGACGCGAGCGACGCTCACGGGCCAGGGTGCGGCCAGTCGGTGCCGCGCGTCATCCCGGTCGGGTGGTTCCGCTTCATCCCGCCCCGACCCACGATCGGGGCTGGTGAACGTCCTCGGGAAGGAGCCCGCAGATGACCGCGACCGCCATCCGCACCGACGAGCAGATCCAGGCGGACGTGCTGGACGAGCTGCGCTGGGACGCGCGGGTGCAGCCGAACGAGGTGGGCGTGTCGGTCAAGGAGGGCGTGGTCTCGCTGACCGGTTGGGTGGACAGCTTCGTCAAGAAGTGGGCGGCGGAGCGTTCGGCGCAGCGGGTGCGCGGGGTCCGCGCGGTCGCCAATGACGTGGAGGTGCGGCTGCCCGCGGCGGCCGACCGGACGGACGGCGACATCGCCGCCGCCGCGACCCGCGCGCTGGAGTGGGACGCGCTGGTGCCGGTCGAACGGATCGCCGTGACGGTGGCCCAGGGCTGGGTCAGCCTGCGCGGTGAGGTCGAGTGGGAGTTCCAGCGCCGCGCCGCCGAGCGGTCCAGCCGCCGGCTGGCCGGTGTGCGCGGGGTCAGCAACCAGGTCACCGTCCGGCCGCGCAGCCGCCCGGCCCCGGACGAACTGCGCCGGCGGATCGAGAACGCGCTCGTGCGCAGCGCGGAGACCGACGCCACCGGGCTGACCGTCGAGGTGGCCGGCGACCGCATCATTCTGCGCGGCACGGTGCGCTCGTGGGCCGAGCGGCGGGAGGCGGAGCGGGTCGCCTGGTCGGCCCCGGGCGTCACCTCCGTGGAGAACCGGGTGGTGGTGGCCCCGTGAGACGCGAGGAGCGCCCGGAGCGCGGCTTGCCGGCCGCGGAGGAAGTACCGCAGTCGGTGAACGTGAAGTGGGCACTGTGAGACGCGAGGAGCGCCCGGAGCGCGGCTTGCCGGCCGCGGAGGAAGTACCGCAGTCGGTGAACGTGAAGAAGGCACCGTGAGGCGCGCCGTTCCGGGCGGCGCCGCCGGGCGCCACGAGTTGTCCGGCCGCCGGCCTCGCGCCGGCGGCGAGCGAAGGAGGAAGCGACCATGACGACGCCACCCACCCCCGCGCCGGACGCACCCCTCGGCTCCGGCCCGCGGCTGTTCGACGCCGGGACCCTGGACCCCCACCGGATGCCGGCGGCGGCGCGCGGGCAGCCGGGCGACGGCGCCCCACCGCCCCGGGTCACGGTGGAGACGTACGGCGACTACCCGTCGGCCCAGCGGGCGGTGGACTTCCTGTCCGACAACGGCTTCCCGGTGGAGCGGACCGCGATCGTGGGCACGGACCTGCGCCTGGTCGAGGAGGTGCTGGGCCGGATGACCACGCTGCGCGCGGCGCTGGCCGGCGCGGGAACCGGGGCCTGGTTCGGCCTGCTGGTCGGGCTGCTGCTGGGCATCTTCACGGTCGCCTGGTGGGGCGTGGTGATCGCCGCCATCCTGATCGGTGCCGTCTGGGGGCTGATCTTCGGCGCGGTGGCGCACGCGATGACCGGCGGCCGGCGCGACTTCACCTCGGCCAGTTCGCTGCAGGCGAGCCGGTACGCGGTGCTGGTCGACGCCGATCTGGCGGACCGGGCGCGGGAGATGTTCGCCACGGCGGGCAACCGTGCCGAGGGCGCCCGGACCTGACCGCCGCGCGAAGGCTGCCCGCCGCGACCCGGCGTCGCGGCGGGCCACCGAACCGGGTCTTCGTTCGCCGTTTGATCGGCGGGCCGGTTCTGATGTGCACTGTCACGCATGAGAGACATGAGGCCGGCGAGAACGGGATCTCTACCCCGATTTTTCCGCGCGTGTCTCGTCGAATGTGTCACGTACACGAGTCAAATCTGCGTACGCTCACGGCTGTTCCGAGAACGTCCCGCACCGCCGCGCCGCCCATCGGGCCGCCGCCGGTGCTCGGCGAAGGCGTTGGACCGGAGGGCAAAGGGCTAATGGACCAGGCTCGAATCAGGGTGTGGCGGACCGGACACACCGACGTCGTACGGGTCAGCGGCACCCTGGACCACGCCGCCTCCCGGCGGCTGCGGCTGGTCGTGTCCAGCCGCCTCGACGCCGGGCGCGGGCAGGTCATCGTCGACGTGTCCCGGCTGCGGGTGTTGGACACCGCCTCGGTCGACGTGCTGCTCGGCGCGGCCGGCGAGGCGGAGCGGCGGGGCCGGACGATGCGGCTGGTCGGCGCCAGCGGGCCGGTGCTGGACGTGCTCGCCGCCACCGGGGCCGCGGCCCGGCTCGGCGTCTACGACGAGCCGCGGGCCGCCGGGGCGGCCGAGGAGGCGCCGGCGCCGCGCGCCGGGCACAGCCTGTTCGGTCCCGAGCTGAACCGGATGCTGCTGGACCTGTCCCGGCTGCCGTCCTCCGATCCGCGGCGGCGCGCGCTCCAGCAGGAGGTCGTCGAGCGGGCGCTGCCGCACGCCCGACGGTTGGCGCACCGCTTCGTCGGGCTCGGCGAGCCGATCGAGGACCTGGAGCAGGTGGCCGCGCTCGGCCTGATCAAGGCGGTGCGCGGCTACGACCCGCAGATCGGCACCGACTTCAGCGCCTACGCCGCGCCGACCATCATCGGTGAGCTGAAGCGGCACTTCCGGGACAAGGGCTGGGCGGTCCGGGTACCGCGACGGGCCCAGGACGTGCAGTTGCAGATCGGCCGGGCGCACGCGCACCTGGCGCAGCGGCTGGCCCGCACGCCCACCGTCGCCGACCTCGCCGCGCACCTGCAGGTGGCCGAGGACGAGATCACGGCGACGCTCGCGGTCGCCTCGGCGTACCGGCCGCTGTCGCTGTTCGCGCCCTCCGGCGGTGAGGGCGAGGTGGCGCTCGTGGACCGGCTCGGCGAGCCCGACCCGGACCTGGAACTGGCCGACATCCGCGAGTCCATCGAGCCGCTGCTGCACCACCTGCGGCCCCGCGACCGCAAGATCGTCATTCTCCGCTTCTTCGGCAACATGACCCAGCAGCAGATCGGCACCGAACTGGGCATCTCGCAGATGCACGTATCCCGGCTGCTGCGCGGCGCCCTGCAGGAACTGCGCCGCCGCCTACCGGTCGGCGACAGCCGCTCGGCCTCCGCCTGACGACTTTCGCGCGCCGACCACACCGGCCGCCGCGTGCGAACGCCGACCGATGACCGCGCCCGACGCACCGGCCTGACGACCCTGTTTTGGAGCCCCAGATGACTGCCAGCCCCGACTGGACCAGATCGCCGTACATCGGCTACGGGCCCGGCGGCCCGATCTTCATCGACCCGGCGAGCCTGCTCGCCCGCACCGCCATGGAGGCCCTGGGCGGGCACCGCGTCGTGCGTACCGCCGAGGGTGAACCGGTGTGCGGGCTGTGCGGCGAGATCGGCCCGTGCCCGACGGCGCGCAACGCGATCGAGGTGTGCCGCGCGGCCGGCGCCACCGCCGCCGAGATCCGCCGGATCGGCGTCGCCGGCATCATCCCGGTGGCCCGGCCGAAACCGCCGCCCGCGGCGGACGCCATGCGCGCCACCGTCACCGTGGTCCGCGGGCGCACCATCGGCCGGGTCGACATGAGCGGCAACCTGGACCACGCCACCGCGCGGGAGGCCGACGAGATCCCGCCGCCGCGCCGCGCCGATGCCTTCACCGAGCCGACGGCCGCGTACCCGACCGTCTCCACCCGATCGGAGCCCGGTGCCGAACCGGCCGCGGACTCGATCAAGGCGGCGTTCGACGCCGCGGAGGCGGACGCGGCCGTCGGGCGCGCCGACCCGGAGCCGGCCGATCCGTCCTGGGGGGACGCTCCGGAGTACGAGGCGCAGGAGGTGGTCGGCCGCGCGCAGCCCGGTCCCGGGGCGGCCCGGGAGTCGGAGGCCGTCGAGGAGCGGGACGCCCCGGTGGGCGAGTCGGAGATGGCGGAGGAGCCGCCGGTGGTCGAGGTTCCGCCGGAGCCCGAGACCACCGTGCTGCCCGCGGTGGACGAGGCGGCGGACGAGGCGGTGGCCGAACCGGTGAGCGAGGCCGCCGGGACGGACGCCGGGGATGCCGCCGCGGACGCCGGCGGAGCGGCCGGCGGGGCCGAGGAGCCGGCCGCGGCGGAGGCGCCCGAACCGCCCGCCGAACCGAAGGCCAAGGCGTCGGGGGGCGGAACGGGCACGAACCGGCGGCGGCGCAGGGGCGCCGCGGTGCGGGCGGCGTGATCCGCCGGCGGGCCCGGCCCGGCTCCGCGCCGACACCGGGCCCCGACTCCGGCCCCGGTTCGGGGAGGTAACTACTCTTTACCGCTATGAGTCCTTACACCACCGCCCTGGTCGAGGAGCCCCACGCCTGGCAGGAGAGCTGGGACCGCCAGCAGGAGGCGTACCTGCCGGACCGCGAGGAGCGCTTCGCGGCGCTGCTGGACGCGGTGGCGGCCGTCACCGACGGGCGGTCGCCCCGGGTGCTCGACCTGGCCGGCGGCACCGGCTCGATCTCGCTGCGCCTGCGCCGCCGCTTCCCGGGCGCGAAGAGCACCCTCGTCGACCTCGACCCGGTCCTGCTGGCGATCGCCCGCTCCAGCCTCGGCCCCGGCGGCGTGGTCGCCGCCGACCTGCGCAAGCCCGAGTGGGTCAAGGCCCTGCCGAACCGCGACTACGACGCGGTCCTGACCGCGACCGCGCTGCACTGGCTGGAGCCGGAGCGGCTGACGCGGCTCTACGCCGAACTGCGCGGCGTGCTGCGCGTCGGTGGCGTGCTGGTCAACGTCGACCACATGCCCGACCGCGGCCTGCCCACGCTGACCTCCCGGCTCACCGAACGGGCCCGCCACCGCCGCGACGCCCGGCACGCCGCCGGCGCCGTGCTCTCCTGGCGGGAGTGGTGGCGCCACGTCGCCGCCGACCCGACCCTCGGCCCGCTCATGGCCGAGCGGGAGAAGGTGTTCGGCGGCAACCACGCGGCCGAGACCGCCGAGCCGGTGGACTGGCACATTGCCGCCCTTCGCGAGGCCGGCTTCGCCGAGGCGGGCGTGCTCTGGCGGGGCGGCGCCGACGCCGCCATCGCCGCCCTGCGCTGAGCCGCCGCCGGGTGGCGCCGAATCACCGGCGGGTACCTCGCTCACCGGTGAGGCACCGCTGCGCCGTCCACCAAGCCGGTCGGCGGGGTACCGGTATCGTCGGTGTGTCCGGAACAGGGAGGCGCTGCGGTCCGTGGGCGGCTATGGGTATCAGGTGGCACTGGTGCTGGTCCTGGTGCTGTTCAACGCGGTGTTCGCGGGCAGCGAGATGGCGCTGGTGTCGCTGCGGGAGAGCCAGATCCAGCGGCTGGAGCGGGCCTCCCGGGGCGGCCGGGTCCTGGCCCGGCTGGCCCGCGACCCGAACCGGTTCCTGGCCACCATCCAGATCGGCATCACGCTGGCCGGGTTCCTCGCCTCCGCGGCGGCCGCCGTCTCGCTGGCCCGGCCGCTGGTCGGCGCGCTGCGGTTCCTCGACGGCGCCGCCGAACCGGTCGCGATCGTGCTGGTCACGGTGGTGCTGACGTTCGTCACGCTGGTCCTCGGTGAACTGGCGCCGAAGCGGGTCGCCATGCAGCGGGCGGAGGGCTGGGCCCTGCTGGTCGCCCGCCCGCTGGACGTGCTCGCCACGATCAGCCGGCCGCTGGTCTGGCTGCTCGGCCGCGCCACCAACGCGGTCGTGCGGATCACCGGCGCCGACCCGGAGGCCGGGCGCGAGGAGGTCACCACCGAGGAGATCCGCGACATGGTCGCGGCCCAGCGCGGCTTCTCCGCCGAGCAGCGCACCATCATCAGCGGGGCGTTCGAGATCGCCGACCGGATCCTGCGGGAGATCCTGGTGCCCCGCCGGGACGTGACCGCGCTGCCGGCCGACACCCCCACCACCGAGGCGCTGTGGCTGCTGGTCGACGCGGGCCACTCCCGCGCCCCGGTGGTCGGCCGGGCCGGCCTGGACGACGTCCTCGGCGTGGTGCACATGCGCGACCTGCTCGTCCGCGACGGCGTCGTGCGCGACCACGCCCGCCCCGCCCTGTTCATGCCGGAGACCCTCGGCGTCTCCGACGCGATCCGCCAGATGCGCCAGCAGCACCAGCAGTTCGCCCTCGTGGTCGACGAGCGGGGCGCCATCGACGGCATCGTCACCATGGAGGACCTGGTCGAGGAGATCGTCGGCGAGATCTACGACGAGACCGACCGGGACGTCCAGGCCGCCGTCCGCGAGCCCGACGGTGCGATCCTGCTCCCCGGCGTCTTCCCCATCCACGACCTGCCGGACATCGGCATCGACCTCGACGAGCCGGACGACGGGGACTACACCACCGTCGCCGGCCTGCTGCTCGCCCGCCTGGGCCACATCCCCACCGAGCCCGGCGAGGTCGTCCGCCTGCCCGGCTTCACCGCCGAGGTGGCCGAGGTCACCGGCCGCGCCATCACGCGCGTCCGGCTCCGCCTGGAGCGCCGCACCCCGGCCGCCGAACCCGCCACCGAGGCCCAGCGGACGCCCACCCGCTGACCCGCCCCGGTCGTTCGTCGTGGCGCGGCTGGCCCCTCAGTGGACGGTGCCGTCCTCCATCACGAACCAGACGCCGACGGCGGGTTCGGTCGCGTCGTTGCGGTACCCGTGCGGGGTCGTCGAGTCGAACGAGATGGCGTCGCCGGCGCGCAGGACGCTGTCGGTGAACCCGAGCGTGAGGACCAGTTCGCCGCGCAGCAGCAGTCCGTACTCGCAGCCCGCGTGCCGCATCAGCGCGCCGTTGCTGGACGAGGTGGCGCCCGGGGCGTAGGTCACGAGCAGGAAGTCCACGCTCTGCCCCGGCAGTTCACCGAGGCGCTCCCAGGTGACGCCGGAGTCCAGCCGCAGCGTCTGCCGCTCGTGCGGGCGGACCACCGGGCCGAGCCAGGCCAGTCCGGGTGGCGGGTCGGCCAGCGTGCGGGCGGCGGCCGCGGCGCGGACAGCGTCCACGGCGGACGGCGGGGCGGCGGCCGGCTCCGCGGCGGGGGCGAACACCTCCTCGACGGACATCCCGAGCGCGGAGGTGATCGCGTACAGCGTGCTCACCGACGGCCGGCTCTTACCGGTCTCGATCTGGGAGATCATGCTGGCCGAGACGCCCACGTCGCGGGCGAGCGCGCGCAGGCTCACGCCCCTGCGCAGCCGCGCCGCCCGGATGCGATCGCCGAGGTCGGGCAGGTCGGTCGCCGGCACGGCACCTCCTGGTGAGCAGTGGTTAACGGAATCGTAGCGGGCCCCCGGAAGCGTTAAGTGATACTTGACACTGGTGTTTCGCCGGCGTTACGGTCCCGATACCCCCATGAGGGCGAGGTGAGTGTCAATGGCCATCCGCACCTACGGCACCAACGCCGTCGACTGGGAGCGCCGGATCGACCTGGACCGGCTGCGCACGGACCGCCTGGCCCGGCTCCGCGCCGAACTGGACTCCTCGGACCTGGGCGCGCTGCTCACCTTCGACTTCGCCAACATCCGGTACCTCACCGCCACCCACATCGGCACCTGGGCGATGGACAAGCTGATCCGGTTCGCGGTGCTGCCGCGCGGCGGCGAGCCCGTGCTCTGGGACTTCGGGTCGGCGGCCCGGCACCACCAGATCTACAACCCGTGGCTGGACGGCGCCGAGCGTGCCCGCGCCGGCATCTCCACGCTGCGCGGGGCGTTCCACCCGGACGCCGGCATCGCCGCGGACGTGGCCGACAAGGTCCACACCGTGCTGGCCGAGCACGGCCTGGCCGGCGAGCCGCTCGGCGTCGACCTGATCGAGCTGCCGGTGCTGGCGGCGCTGCGGGCCCGGGGCGTCGAGGTGGTCGACGGCCAGCAGACCTTCCTCGCCGCCCGGCGGATCAAGACGCCGGACGAGATCGGCCTGCTCACCCAGGCGTGCTCCATGGTGGACGCCGCCTACGAGGCGCTGTACGAGTTCCTGCGCCCCGGCGTGCGGGAGAACGAGTGCGTCGGCCTGGTCAGCAAGGTCCTGTACGACCTGGGCAGCGAGTACGTCGAGGGGGTCAACGCGATCTCGGGGGAGCGCTGCTCGCCGCACCCGCACGTCTACAGCGACCGGCTCATCCGCCCCGGCGACCCGGCGTTCTTCGACATCCTGCACAGCCACCTCGGGTACCGCACCTGCTACTACCGCTGCTTCGCGGTGGGCAGCGCGTCGTCGGCGCAGCGGGACGCGTACGTGCGCTGCCGCGAATACATGGACAACGCGATCGCCCTGGTCCGGCCGGGCGCCACCACCGCCGACATCGTCTCGGTGTGGCCCCGGGCGCAGGAGTTCGGCTTCCCCGACGAGCAGGCCGCGTTCGCCCTCCAGTACGGGCACGGGGTGGGGCTGTCCATCTGGGAGAAGCCCATCTTCAGCCGGCTGGTCTCGCTGGACCACCCGGAGGTCCTGGAGGAGGGGATGGTCTTCGCGCTGGAGACCTACTGGCCCGCGGCGGACGGCTGGTCCGCGGCGCGGATCGAGGAGGAGGTGGTGGTGACCGCGGACGGCTGCGAGGTCATCACCCGGTTCCCGGCGGAGGAGTTGCTGGTCGCCGGCCGCCGGTACTTCACCGCCGGCGGCGCGCTGAACACCCTCCGGGAGTCCCAGTCGCACCGGAACCCGGGGCCGCCGTCATGAGCGCCGAGCTGCTCGACCTCTACGAACGGATGGCGGTCATCCGCGGTACCGAGAAGGCCGCGCACGACCTGTTCATGGCCGGACTGGTGAAGGGCACCACGCACCTGGCGGCCGGGCACGAGGCGGTCGCCGTGGGCGCGAGCGCGGCGCTGCGCCCGGACGACTACGTGTTCGCCACCTACCGGGGCCACCACCACGCGATCGCCCGGGGCGCGACGCCGGAGGAGTGCCTGGCCGAGTTGATGAGCCGGGACACCGGCGTGTGCCGCGGCAAGGGCGGCTCGATGCACCTCACCAAGGCGTCGGCGTCCATGCTCGGCTCGTACGCGATCGTCGGCGCGCACCTGCCGATGGCGGCGGGCGCGGCGTGGTCGGCGAAGCTGCGCGGCACCGGGCAGGTGGCGGTGGCGTTCTTCGGTGACGGCGCGACCAACATCGGCGCGTTCCACGAGGCGCTGAACCTGGCGGCGGTGTGGCGGCTGCCGGCGGTGTTCGTCTGCGAGAACAACCTCTACATGGAGTACACGCCGATCGGCACGGTGACCGCGGTGCCCAATCCGGCCGCCGACCGGGCGCCGGCGTACGGGCTGCCGGCGGAGGTCATCGACGGCAATGACGTGCTGGTGGTGCGCGACGCGGTGGCCCGCGCGGCGCAGCGGGCCCGCGGCGGTGGCGGCCCGACCGTCATCGAGGCCCGCACCTACCGCCACTACGGCCACAGCCGCACGGACCCGGCCCGGTACCGCCCCGAGGGTGAGGTGGCCGAGTGGCTGGCCCGCGACCCGCTGTTGGTGGCCCGCAAGGCGGTGGGCGACGGGGCCGCCGTGGACGCGGCGGACCGGCGGGCGCAGGCGACGGTGCGGCGGGCGGTCGAGGCGGCCAGGGCGGCCCCGCCGGCCGACCCGGCGCAGGCGCTGACCGACGTGTGGGCGGACGGGGGTGCGGCGTGGCGGACGTGATCACCTACCGCGAGGCGGTGGCCGAGGGGCTGGCCCGGGAGATGCGCCGGGACCCGTCGGTGGTCTGCCTCGGTGAGGACATCGGCGCGGCCGAGGGCGTGTTCAAGACGACCGTCGGGCTGTTCAAGGAGTTCGGCCCGGAGCGGGTGTGGGACACCCCGATCTCCGAGCAGGCCATCGTCGGGGCCGCGATGGGCGCGGCGATGACCGGCCTGCGCCCGGTCGCCGAGATCATGTTCTCCGACTTCCTCGCCTGCTGCTGGGACTACCTGGCCAACGAGATCCCCAAGGTGCGCTACATGACCGGCGGCCAGGTGACCGTGCCGCTGGTGGTGCGCACCGCGAACGGCGGTGGGCTGGGCTTCGGCGCGCAGCACTCGCAGGCCGTGGAGAACTGGGCGCTGGCGGTGCCGGGGTTGAAGATCGCCGCACCGAGCACGCCCGCGGACGTGGTCGGGCTCCTGGCCGCCGCCGTGCGCAGCGACGATCCGGTGCTGTTCTTCGAGCACAAGGGACTGTTCGCGAGCAGGGGACCGGCCGCCCCGCCGGACCACCTGGTGCCGCTGGGCGAGGCGACGGTGGCCCGCCCGGGCACGGACCTGACCGTGGTGGCCCTGGCCAGCACGGTGCCGGTCGCGCTGGCCGCCGCCGAGGCGCTGGCCCGCGACGGGATCTTCGCGGAGGTCGTCGACCTGCGCTGCCTGATCCCGCTGGACATCCGCACGGTGCTCGAGTCGGTCGGCCGCACCTCGCGGCTGCTGATCGTCGAGGAGAACCCGTATCAGGGCGGTTGGGGCGGCACGGTCGCCTCGCTGGTCGCGGACGAGGGCTTCGAGCTGCTCGACGCGCCGATCCGCCGGGTGGCCGCCGCGTGCGTGCCGCTGCCCTTCGCCGACCCGCTGGAGCAGCGGGTCATGCCGACAGTGGACAAGGTGACGGCGGCGGTACGGGGGCTGGCCGCCTACTGACCGACTCTGGAGTGACCCATGGCTCACCGGACCCTCATCCGTGGTGGGCGCGTGCTCACCGTGGACCCCCACCTGGGCGACCTGCCCCGCGGCGACATTCTCATCGAGGACGGGGCGATCGCCGCCGTCGAGGCCGACCTGGGCGACCTGGACGCCGAGGTCATCGACGCGGCCGGAATGATCGTCGTACCCGGCTTCGTCGACACCCACCGGCACACCTGGGAGGCGGCGATCCGCGGCAGCGCGCCGAACGCCACCCTGGACGACTACTTCGTGGAGATCCTGGACACGTTCGCGCCGCTGTACACGGCGGCGGACGTGTACGCGTCCAACCTGGCCGGCTCGCTGGAGTGCCTGAACGCGGGCATCACCACGCTGGTCGACTGGTCGCACATCAACAACACGCCCGAGCATCCCGACGCGGCGATCCAGGGCCTGACCGACAGCGGCATCCGGGCCCAGTACGCGTACGGCAGCGCGAACACGTCGCTGGCCGCCTACTGGTTCGAGAGCACCATCGCGATCCCCGACGCGGACGTGCGCCGTATCCGGGACACCTACTTCGCCTCCGACTCAGGGCTGCTCACGATGGGGTTGGCCACCCGCGGTCCGGGCTTCTGTGTGGACGATGTGGTCCGGGCGGAGTGGGGGCTGGCCCGCGAGCTGGCCATTCCCATCACTGTCCACGTGGCCATGGGCCGGCTCGCCGGCCGGTTCGGCATGGTCAAGCAATTGGACGGGCTGGGTCTGCTCGGCCCGGACACCACGTACGTCCACTGTTGCTACTTCAGTGAGCAGGAGTGGGGGCTGGTTCGGGACAGCGGCGGCACCGTCTCGGTCGCGCCGCAGATCGAGCTTCAGATGGGGCACGGCTGGCCGCCGGTCATGAAGGCGATCGAGTACGGGCTGAAGCCGTCGCTGAGCATCGACGTGGTGACCACGGCGCCCGGGGACATGTTCACCAACATGCGGGCCGCCTTCGCCGCCGAGCGCGCCCGGGTCAACGCCGACTGCTGGCAGGCCAACGTGGAGGTGCCGGCGACGATGCTGACCGCCCGGCAGATGCTGGAGATGGCCACCATCAACGGCGCCGGGGTGGCCGGGGTGGCGGACCGGACCGGTTCGCTGACCCCCGGAAAGCGGGCGGACATCGTCCTGATCGACGCCGGCATCAACATCGCGCCGGTGCTGGACCCGGTCGCGGCCGTCACCCTCGCCGCGGACGTGTCAAATGTAGACACCGTGCTGGTGGACGGGATCGTGCGCAAGCGCGGCGGCCGGCTCCTGGCGGACGTGGACGCCGCCCGGAACCTGGTCGAGCAGGCCCGGGACCGGTTGCTGGCCGCGCAGGCGACCGCCGCCGCGAGCGCGCCCCGGGCGGCGTGATGGCGGGCGGGCACCTGGTCCGGCGGGCCACCGACGCGACCTTCACCGCTCCCGGCTGGGCGGCCGGCGCGGTCGGCTTCGGCCGGGACGCGGCCGTGGGAGCCGGCGGTCCGGCCGTCCACACCGGATTCGGCGTGTGCGCGCTCGAGTCCGGCGGCTCGGTGCCAGCCCACGTCCACTCGTACGAGGAGAGCGTGTACGTGCTCGACGGCGCCGTCGTGCTGCGGACCGACGAGGGCGCGTGGCGGCTCGGACCGGGCGACTACGGCCTCGTCCCGGTCGGCACGCCGCACTCGTTCCACAACGACGGCGGCGAGCCGGCGCGGTGGGCGGAGCTGCTCGCGCCGCAGCCGCGCGCCGGTCACGCCGACGACACGTACCTCGTCTCCCCATGGGACGGTCCCGCACCGGTGACCGTCGACGTGCGGGATCCGCGGGTGCGCCGGTTCGGCCACATCGAGCCGGCGCACCTGGACCCCGGCGGGCAGAGCCAGAACCTGCTGGCCGTCTCCGCCAGCATGCGCACCGCGCTGCTGGTCTACAGCGGCATCACGGTCAAGATGATGGTGGACCGGGACCTGGGCGCCGAACTGGCGACGATGTTCATGGTCCAGTACGACCCGGACGGGGTGGCGGGCCGGCACGACCACCCGTTCGAGGAGACGTACCTGTTCCTCACCGGCCGGGCCGAGGGCGAGTTCGACGGGGAGCGCTACGACCTGGGGCCGGGCGACGTCGCGTTCGCCGGCGTCGGCTGCGTGCACGCGTTTCGCAACCTCGGCGACGGCCCGCTGCGGTGGCTGGAGACCCAGGCGCCGCAGCCGCCAGGCCGGCACTCGTACCGGTTCGCGCGGGACTGGGAGTACCTGCGGGACCGGCTGGAGGGAGGTACCCGATGACGGTGGTGGTGGTCGGCGGGACGTCCGGCCTGGGCCGCGAGGTGGCGGCGCACTACGTGCACGGCGGCCGGGAGGTGGTGCTCACCGGCCGGGACGCGGGGCGGGCCGAGGCGGTCGCCCGCGAACTGGGTGCGGCGGGCCCCGGTACGGCGCGGGGCGTGGCGCTCGACCTGGCCGAGCCGGCCGGCATCCCGGCCGCGCTGGCAAAGGTCGGCCCGGTCGATCGGCTGGTGCTCGCCGCGATCGACCGGGACCACAACACCGCCGCCGACTACGACGTGACCCGGGCGGTGCACCTGGTGACGCTCAAACTGGTGGGCTACACCGAAGTGGTGCACGCCCTGCTGGACCGGCTCGCCCCGGACGCGTCGATCCTGCTCTTCGGCGGGCAGGCGCTGAACCGGCCGTACCCCGGCTCCACCACCGTGTCCACAGTGAACGGCGGGGTGGTCGGGATGGTGCACGCGCTGGCCACCGAACTGGGGCCGGTCCGGGTCAACGCGATCCACCCCGGCATCGTCGGCGACAGCCCGTACTGGTCCGGCAAGGACACGGCGCTGGCCGCCACCCGCGCCCGCACGCCCACCGGCCGGCTGGTGACCATGGCCGACATCACCGGCGCCGTGGTGTTCCTGCTGGAGAATGGCGGCGTGAACGGGGTGAACCTGGCCGTCGACGGCGGGTGGCTGCTGACGTGAGGATCGGATTCGTCGGTGCCGGCCGGATGGGCACGGCCATGATCGGCCGGCTCACCGGCGCCGGCCACCGGGTGCGCGTCTACAACCGCACCGCCGCCCACGCCGCGGCCACCGGCGCCCCGGTGGCCCCGACCGCCCGGGAGGCCGCCGAGGGCGCGCACGTGATCATCGTCTCGCTCGCCGACGACGCCGCCGTCGCCGAGGTGTACGGCGACCTGCTCGGCGGCGTGGGGGAGGGCGCCGTGGTGGTGGAGACCAGCACGGTGGCGCCCGAAACGGTCCGGGCGCTGGCGCCCCGGGTCGCCGGGCGCGGCGCCGACCTGCTCGACGCCCCCGTCTCCGGCAGCGTCCCGGTGGTGGAGCGCGGGGAGCTGACCTTCCTGGTCGGCGGGGAAGCGGCGGCACTGGCGCGGGCCCGCCCGGCGCTGGAGCCGCTGGCCCGCAGCGTGTTCCACCTCGGCCCGGTGGGCGCGGGCGCGACGATGAAACTCGCCGTCAACTCGGTGGTGTTCGCGCTCAACCAGGCGCTCGCCGAGGCGCTCGTGCTCGCCGAGCGGGCCGGCATCGACCGGGCCGCCGCGTACGACGTGTTCGGCGCGAGCGCGATCGCCGCGCCGTACGTGCACTACAAGAGGGCGGCGTTCGTCGACCCGGCGTCCGCCGGGGTGGCGTTCCGGCTCGGGCTGGTTGCCAAGGACCTGGCGCTGATCGAGGCGCTCGCCGGCCGCGCCGGTGCCACCATGGAGCAACTCGACGCGACCCGGGCCGCGGTCCGGGCCGCCGTCGAGGCGGGCTACGAGGACGAGGACATGAGCGCCGTGGCCTCGTTCCTGCGCGACTCCACCCGGCCCGCGTAGCCCGGCGGCCAACCGGAGAGCGCCGCCGGCCGCCGTCGAGCGGAGTCGCTCGGCGGCACCGCGGCGGGTCAGCTCACGAGGCGGTCGCCAGGAACTGGGTCGCCGCCAGTTCGGCGTAGAGCGGGTCCGCGGCGACCAGTTCCGCGTGGGTGCCGACTGCCCGCACCTTGCCGGCGTCCATCACCACGATCCGGTCGGCCATGGTGACCGTGGACAGCCGGTGCGCCACCACCAGCACGGTGGTGGACCTGGCCGCGTCCGCCACGGTCTCCCGCAGCGCCGCCTCGTTCACCGCGTCGAGTTGCGAGGTGGCCTCGTCCAGCAGGAGCAGCCGCGGCCGGCGCAGCAGCGCCCGGGCGATCGCGACCCGCTGGCGCTCGCCACCGGACAGCTTGGTGCCGCGGTGCCCGACCGCCGTCTCCAGGCCCTCCGGGAGGCGGGCGACCAGCCCGTCGAGCCTGGCCGTGCGCAGCACCTCGCACAGGCGCTCCTCGGTCGCGTCCGGCGCGCCGTAGAGCAGGTTCTCCCGCAGCGACCCGGACAGCACCGGCGCGTCCTGCTCCACGTACCCGATCGCGGCCCGCAACTCGGCGACCGGCCAGTCCCGCAGATCCCGCCCGTCCAGCGTGATCCGGCCCGCGTCCGGCCGGTAGAACCGCTCGATCAGCGAGAAGACGGTCGTCTTGCCGGCGCCGGAGGGGCCCACGAACGCGGTCATGCCGCCCGGCGGCACCGCGAACGTGACCCCGTGGTGCACCTCGGGCAACTCGTCCCGGTACCGGAACCGCACGTCCTCGAAGCCGACCGAGGCCGGGTGGGCGCCGGCCGGCGGCAGGCCCGACGGGACCGCCTCGGGCTCGACCGGCAGCCGCTCCGCCTCCTGGATGCGCCCGACGGCGGCGGCGCCGATCTGGTACTGGGTCACCGTCTGCACCAGTTGGCCGATCGGGGCCATGAGGTAGAACACGTACAGCAGGAACGCCACCAGCGTGCCCACGTTGATGTGTCCGCTGGCCACCCGGGCGCCGCCCACGCTGAGCACGGCGATGAACGCCGCCTGGGCGGCCAGGCCGGCGGTGTTCCCGGCCAGCGCCGACCACTTCGCGGCCCGCACGCTGGCCCGCCACGCCTCGGTGGCGGCGGCCTGGATCCGCTCGCCCTCCCGGTGCTCCGCGCCGGACGCCTTGACCGTCCGGAACGCGCCGAACAGCCGCTCCAGCGCCGCGCCCATCACGCCGACCGACTCCTGCGCCCGCCGCGCCGCCCGGTTGATCCGCGGTACCACGAGGCCGATCACCACGCCCGCCAGCACCAGCGCGGTCAGCGTGACCAGCAGCAGGACCGGGTCCAGCAGCGCCATCAGGACCACCGTGGCGACCACGGTCACCACCCCGGTCACGCCGCCGACCAGGGCGGACGTGGTGACCTCGCGCAGCAGCGTGGTATCGGCGGTGACCCGGGACATCAGGTCGCCGGGCTCGCTGCGGTCCAGCGCGGGGATGCTCAGCCGCAGCAGCCGGGCGGTGAGCGTGCGCCGGGCGGTGAGCACCACCGACTCGGCGGTGCGGCGCAGCACGTACGCGCCGACCGCCCCGATGCCGGCGTTGGCCAGCACCAGCAGCGTCATCAGCAGCAGCAGGCCGGTCACCGAGCGGCCGGCGCCCAGGTCGTCGATCAGCGCGCGGGCGACCAGCGGCAGCGCCAGCCCGGAGGCGCCGGTCACCAGGCTGAGCGCACCGCCGACGACCAGGCTCCACCGATACGGGCGAACATATGACAAAAGGACCCGCCAGGTCGGCCGATCCGTGGGATTCTCCCCGTTCACGCCGTGAACAGTACGTCGCGGGCGCCACCACCCACCGAGGACGCCGGCCGATCCGTTACCCGATCGGAAGACTCACGGTCGGGCCGGGCGGCGCCGCCGGACAGGTACCCGGGCGTGCCGGGGTCAGGCGCGGCCCTCCAGGAGCGCCAACATCTCGGGCAGGTTGTACCGGCGTGCGGTCTCGACCGCCGACGCGCCGCCGGCGCGCGGGTCCGCACCGGCCGACAGGAGCGCCTCGACCGACTCGCGGGACCGCCGCAGCACCGCGGCGCTCAGCGGGGTCTGCCCCCGGTCGTTGTACCGGTCCGCGTTCGCGCCCCGGGCCAGCAGCGCCCGGACCGTCGCCGGGTGGTCGTGGTGCGCCGCGAGCAGCAGCAGGCTGTCGCCCTTGTCGTTGGTCAGGTTCACCGGCAGGCCCGCGTCGACGTAGCCGGCCAGCTCGTCGGTGCGCCCGTCCCGGGCGAGGGCGAACATCCGGCGGGCGGCCGCCAGCGTGTCGGCGTCGGGATCCTCGGCCACGGGTCCAGCCTAGGTGCGTGCGTGCCGTGATGTTCGAGGACTTCGGTCAACCGCCCCGGGTGCGTGCGGTGCCCGACCCGGTGCCGCCGCCCGACGGCGCGGTCATCCGGGTCGCCGCGACCGGCCTGTGCCGCAGCGACTGGCACGGCTGGCGCGGCCACGACCCGGACATCGTCCTGCCGCACGTGCCCGGGCACGAGTTCGCCGGGGAGGTCGCGGCCGTGGGCGCCGAGGTGCGCGGGTGGCGGCCCGGCGACCGGGTCACCGCGCCGTTCGTGTGCGCCTGCGGGCGCTGCCCCGCCTGCCTCGCCGGCCAGCAGCAGGTCTGCGAGCGGCAGACCCAGCCCGGGTTCACCCACTGGGGCTCGTTCGCCGAGTACGTGGTGGTGCGGGAGGCCGACATCAACCTGGTCCGCCTGCCGGACGACCTCGACCACGACGCCGCGGCGAGCCTCGGCTGCCGCTTCGCGACCGCGTTCCGGGCCGTGGTGGCGCAGGGCCGGGCGCGGCCGGGGGAGTGGGTGGCGGTCTACGGCTGCGGCGGGGTGGGCCTGTCCGCGCTGCTGATCGCGGCCGCCGCCGGTGCCCGTACGGTCGCCGTGGACGTGTCGCCCGCGGCGCTGGACCTGGCCCGGCGCTGCGGCGCCACCGCCGTCGTCAATGGCTCCGCCGCCGCCGCGGCCGCCGGCGGCGGGGTCGGCGACGCGGCGACCGGCTCCGGCGTGGTCGCCGCGGTGCGGGAGGTGACGGGCGGCGGCGCCCACCTGTCGATCGACGCCCTCGGCAGCGCCGCCACCTGCGCCGCGTCGGTCGCGAGCCTGCGGGTGCGGGGCCGGCACGTCCAGGTCGGGCTGCTGCCGTCGCCCACCGCCGTGCCGATGCACCTGGTCATCGCCCGCGAGCTGGAGATCCTGGGCAGCCACGGCATGCCCGCCCACGCCTACCCGGAGATGCTGCGCCTCATCACGGACGGCCGACTGCGCCCCGGCGACTTGGTCACCGGCGGGCTGACCCTGGAGGAGGCGCCGGCGGCGCTGATGGCCGTGGACGGCCCCACGCCGCCCGGCATCCGGCTCATCCGTCCGTGACCCGGCCGTCCCGCACCACCAGGTGCCGCGTGGTGTGCACCGCCGCCAGCATCCGGCGGTCGTGGGTCACCAGCAGCAGCGTCCCCGGGTAGCTGGCCAACGCCGACTCGAGTTGCTCGATGGCCGGCAGGTCCAGGTGGTTGGTCGGCTCGTCCAGGACCAGCAGGTTGACCCCGCGCGCCTGGAGCAGCGCCAGCGCCGCCCGGGTACGCTCGCCCGGCGATAGCGTCGCGGCCGGGCGCAGCACGTGGTCGCGGCGCAGGCCGAACTTCGCCAGCAGCGTCCGCGCGTCCGCCGGCGGCATCGCCGGAACCGCCGCCCGGAACGCGTCCACCAGCGGCTCGTCGCCGAGGAACAGCCCGCGCGCCTGGTCCACCTCGCCCACGATCACGCCGGGCCCGAGCGAAGCCTGCCCCTCGTCCAGCGGGACCCGGCCCAGCAGCGCGCCCAGCAGTGTGCTCTTCCCGGACCCGTTCGCCCCGGTGATCGCCACCCGGTCCGCCCAGTCGATCTGCAACGTCACCGGGCCGAGCGTGAACCCCCGCCCCGCCGAGCCCGCCTCGCCACCGCCGGTGGCGGCGGCGTCCCCGCCGGGGGCGCCGAGGCGGACGACCGCGTCGCGGAGGGCCGCGACGACCGCGCCGGAGCGCGGCGCAGCGGCAATCTCCATCCGCAGTTCCCACTCCTTGCGCGGCTCCTCGACCACGTCCAGCCGCTCGATCAGCCGCTCCGTCTGCCGCGCCTTGGCGGCCTGCTTCTCCGCCGTCTCGCCCCGGAAGTGCTTCACGTGCTTGTCCGGGTCGGTCGCCTTGCGGCGCGCGTTGCGGACGCCCTTCTCCATCCACGCGCGCTGCATCCGGGCCCGGGCCTCCAGCGCCGCCCGCGTGTCCGCGTACTCCTCGTACTGCTCCCGCGCGTGCCGGCGGGCCGTTTCCCGCTCCACCAGGTACCCCTCGTACCCGCCGCCGTAGTGGCGCACCCGCTGCTGCGCCAGGTCCAGTTCCACCACCCGGGTCACGGTTCGGGTCAGGAACTCCCGGTCGTGGCTGACCAGCACCGTCCCGGCCCGCAGCCCGGTCACGAAGCTTTCCAGCCGGTCCAGGCCGGCCAGGTCCAGGTCGTTGGTCGGCTCGTCCAGCAGGAAGATGTCATACCGGCTGAGCAGCAGCGACGCCGTCCCGGCCCGGGCCGCCTGGCCGCCCGAGAGGGTGGTCATCGGCTGGTCCAGCCGCACCCCCAGCCCCACCTCGTCGGCGACCTGCTCGGCGCGCTCGTCCAGGTCCGCCCCGCCCAGGTTGAGCCAGCGTTCCAGCGCCGCGGCGTACGCGTCGTCCGCGCCCGGCCGCTGTGCCGCCAGCGCCTCCGTCGCCGCGTCGAGCACCGCCTGCGCGGCCGCGACGCCGGTACGCCGGCCCAGGAGATCCCGCACCGTCTCACCCGCTCGCCGCTCCGGCTCCTGCGGCAGGTACCCGACGGTGGCGGTGGGCGGGTTCAACTGAACCGTGCCCCGCTCCAGGGGGACCAGCCCGGCCAGCGACCGCAGCAGCGTCGACTTGCCGGCCCCGTTGGCGCCCACCAACCCGACCACGTCGCCCGGCGCGACCACCAGCTCCAGGTCCGAGAACAGCACCCGGTCGCCGTGCCCGGCGGTGAGATCCCTGGCGATCAGCGTCGCGCTCATGATCCGCAATCCTACCGATTCCCAGCCTCCTAGGACGCCTTACGGGCTGTGCCGCACTCGCCCCCTCGTGCGGTGCGGCGCGCCGAGCGGGAGCCCACTACCGGCGGGCGGCGTAGATTGCGGGCATGACCACCGTGGAGCACGGACCCGCCGAGACGGTCACGCTGGCCGGTGCGCCGACCAACCTGCTGTTGCCGGGCCACGACGTGCCGATCGGCCGGTACACGACGGTCCGCCGGCTGCTGCCGCAACGCGCCCGACGGATGGTGGGCGCCTGGTGCTTCGTCGACCACTTCGGACCCGACGACGTGTCCACCAGCCCGGGCATGCGGGTCGCGCCGCACCCGCACACCGGTCTCCAGACGGTGAGCTGGCTGGTGGAAGGGGAGATCCTGCACCGGGACAGCGTCGGCAGCGTCCAGCCGGTCGCCCCGGGCCAACTCAACCTCATGACCGCCGGCCGGGGCATCGCGCATTCGGAGAACTCGCCGCCCGTGCGCCCGCCGTCGATGCACGGCATCCAGTTGTGGATCGCGCTGCCCGAGGACGCCCGGCACACCCCGCCGCGCTTCGAGCACCACCCGGCCGTACCGGTGGTCAGCGAGGCCGGCGCGACCATGACCGTGGTCGTCGGCTCGCTGGCCGGCGAGGCGTCGCCGGCGCGGGTGCACACGCCGATCCTGGGGGTCGAGATCCTCCTGCCCGCCGGCGCGTCGGTGCGCCTGCCGCTGGAGCGCTCCTTCGAGTACGGGATGCTCGCCATGACCGGCGCGGCGCGGGTTGCCGGCGTGCCGCTGGAGCGTGGCTCCCTGCTCTACCTCGGCACGGACCGCCCAGAACTGACCGTCGAGGCCGACCGGCCGGCGCGGCTGTTCCTGCTCGGCGGCGAGCCGTTCGCGGAGCCACTGGTGATGTGGTGGAACTTCGTCGCCCGCGACCACGACGAGATCGTCGCCGCCCGCGAGGACTGGATGGCCGGCCGGCGCTTCGGCGCGGTGGCCGACGACCCGGACGAGCCGCTGCCCGCCCCGGCCATGCCGACCACCCGCCTCAAGTCCCGCACCCGCGACGGCTCCTTCCTGCCCCGCTGACCCTCAGGCCAGGCCGGCCCGGCGCAGCGCGTCCGCGAGCGCGGTGTCCGCCGGCGCCTGCCGGCCACCGCCCCGCTGCTGGCCGCCCCGCTGCTGTTGGCCGCCGCGCTGGCCGCGCTCCCCGCCGCGCCGGTCGCCGCCGGCCGCCGGGGTCGCCTCGTCCTCCAGGCGCATGGTCAGCGAGATGCGCTTGCGCGGGATGTCCACGTCCAACACCTTGACCTTGACCACGTCGCCCGGCTTGGCCACGTCCCGGGGGTCCTTGACGAACGTGCGGGACATGGCCGAGACGTGCACCAGGCCGTCCTGGTGGACGCCGACGTCGACGAACGCGCCGAACGCGGCCACGTTGGTGACCACGCCCTCCAGCACCATGCCGGGGCGCAGGTCCGCGAGGGTCTCGACGCCGTCGGCGAAGGTGGCCGTCTTGAACGCCGGGCGCGGGTCCCGGCCCGGCTTCTCCAACTCGGCGAGGATGTCCGTCACGGTGGGCAGGCCGAAGTGCTCGTCCACAAAGGACTCGGGCTTGAGCGCGCGCAGCAGCGACCCGTTGCCGATCAGCGAGCGGATGTCACTCTCGGTCGCCGTCACGATCCGGCGGACCACCGGGTACGCCTCCGGGTGCACGCTCGACGAATCCAGCGGGTCGTCGCCGTTCGGGATGCGCAGGAAGCCGGCGCACTGCTCGAACGCCTTCGGACCGAGCCGGGGGACGCCCTTGAGCGCCTGGCGGCTGCGGAACGGCCCGTGCTCGTCGCGGTGCAGAACGATGTTGTACGCGAGCACCTCGCCGATGCCGGAGACCCGCTTCAGCAGCGGCACCGAGGCGGTGTTCAGGTCCACCCCGACGCCGTTGACGCAGTCCTCGACGACCGCGTCCAGCGACCGGGAGAGCTTGGCCTCGGAGATGTCGTGCTGGTACTGGCCGACGCCGATCGACTTCGGGTCGATCTTGACCAGTTCGGCGAGCGGGTCCTGGAGGCGGCGGGCGATGGAGACCGCGCCGCGCAGCGAGACGTCCAGGTCCGGCAGTTCCTGCGAGGCGTACGCGGAGGCCGAGTAGACCGACGCGCCCGCCTCCGAGACGACCACCTTGGTGACCTTCAGGTCGGGGTGGTGCTTGATCAGGTCGGCGGCGAGCCGGTCGGTCTCCCGCGACGCGGTGCCGTTGCCGATCGCGACCAGTTCGACCCCGTGCGCCCGGGCCAGCCGCTCCAGGGTGGCGATCGAGGCGTCCCACTGCCGGCGCGGCTCGTGCGGGTAGATCGTGTCGGTGGCCACGACCTTGCCGGTGGCGTCCACGACGGCGACCTTCACGCCGGTGCGCAGGCCCGGGTCCAGGCCCATCGTGGTCCGGGTGCCCGCGGGGGCGGCCAGCAGCAGGTCCCGCAGGTTGGCGGCGAACACCCGCACGGCCTCGTCCTCGGCCGCCTGCCACAGCCGCATCCGCAGGTCGATGCCGAGGTGGACGAGGATCCGGGTGCGCCAGCCCAGCCGGACCGTGTCCAGCAGCCAGCGGTCGCCCGGGCGGCCCGCGTCGGCGATGCCGAAGCGGTGCGCGATCCGCTCCTCGAAGCTGCTCGGGCCGGGCACCACGGGCGGCTCCTCCGGCTCCAGCGTCAGGTCGAGGATCTCCTCCTTCTCGCCCCGGAACATCGCGAGCACCCGGTGCGAGGGCAGCTTGGTGAACGGCTCACCGAAGTCGAAGTAGTCGGCGAACTTGGCGCCGGCCTCGGCCCGCCCGTCGCGGACCTTCGCCACCAGCCGGCCGCGCGACCACATCCGCTCGCGCAGGGCACCGATCAGGTCGGCGTCCTCCCCGAAGCGTTCGATGAGGATCGCCCGGGCGCCGTCCAGCGCGGCGGCCGCGTCCGCGACGCCCTTCTGCGCGTCCACGTACGCCTCGGCGGCGGCGCGCGGCTCGAGCGCCGGGTCCGACAGCAGCGCCTGCGCCAGCGGCTCCAGCCCGGCCTCCCGGGCGATCTGCGCCTTGGTCCGCCGCTTGGGCTTGTACGGCAGGTAGATGTCCTCCAGCCGGGCCTTGGAGTCGGCGGCGAGAATCTGCGCCCGCAGTTCGTCGTCGAGTTTGCCCTGGCTCTCGATCGACTCCAGGATCGCCGTGCGGCGCTCCTCCAGTTCGCGCAGGTAGCGCAGCCGCTCCTCCAGCGTGCGCAACTGCGCGTCGTCCAGGCTGCCGGTCACCTCCTTGCGGTACCGGGCGATGAACGGCACGGTGGAGCCGCCGTCGAGCAACTCCACCGCGGCCGCCACCTGGCGCTCCCGGACGGCCAGCTCCTCGGCGATCCGCTGCGATATCGAAACCTGTGACACGTTCACTTCCTCACGACGGACGGTCGCCGAGCATTCTGCCGCTCCGGTGTGACGTTGTCGCGCCGGCCGGCCGTGTGATTCACAACGTCCGATGGGATCCGCCGGCGGACCTGCCAGCGGCGGCGACACGGCCCGCCCCGGCCGACCGGTCCGCGCGCGGGCGGGTAGGCTCGCGCGGTGGCGGCGCCCGGCCGGGGCGGCGCCAGCGGATGGCCCGTGCTGGCGACGGAGGGAGGCCCGGTGCCGCGCGTAACGCCCGCCGGACCGGCCCGCACCGACCGGGTCCTCACGGTGCCGAACGCGATCAGCTTCGCCCGCCTGATCGGCGTGCCGCTCTTCCTGTACCTGTTCCTCGTGGCGCACCGGGACGTCGCCGCGATCGTCGTGCTGGCCGTCGGCGGCACCAGCGACTGGGTGGACGGGTACGTGGCGCGCCGGCTCAACCAGGTCAGCCGCCTCGGCGAGCTGCTGGACCCGCTGGCCGACCGGCTCTACATCCTCGCCACGCTGCTGGCCCTCACGGTCCGGGAGGTGGTGCCCTGGCCGTTCACCGTGGCGCTGCTGGCCCGCGAGGCCGTGCTCGCGGTCAACGTGGCCGTGCTGCGCCGGTACGGGTACGGCCCGCCGCAGGTGCACTACCTGGGCAAGACCGCCACCTTCATCCTGCTGTTCGCGTTCCCGGTGCTGCTGCTCGCGCACGTGCTGACCGGAACGGCGGCCACCGTGTCCGGCGCCATCGGCTGGGGCCTGGCCTGGTGGGGTCTGGTCCTGTACTGGATCGCCGGCCTGTTGTACCTCGGCCAGACCGTCCGGGTGGCCCGGTCCGCGCGCCCCGAGCCGGGAGCCGGTGCGGCGTGAGTGGGCCGAAGGAGGAGTTCGACCCGAACTCCGACCCGGCCGCACCCAGCGAATACGGCGGCACCCGCGGCGGTCGCTACCCGGCGGACTTCCTCACCGAGCTGTTTCGCACCCCGCTGGACCCGAGCTACGCGGCGGCGGCCCGGCAGCGCGAGCGGCTCGGGCCGCCCGGCCCGCGTGAGCGGCTCACCGGCCGGGGGCTGACCGCGATCGTCCTGGTGCTGGTCGGCTTCCTGCTGGCCGTCGCGTACCGGCACGCGCTGGCCGACGAGCCGAACCGGGCGCGTGCCCGGGCCGGGCTGGTCGGGCAGATCAACGAGATGCAGCGCGACACGGACACCCTGCAGATCCACGCCGACCAGCTGCGCGAGGAGGTCGCCCGGCAGCGGGCGGCGGCCCTGTCCGGCACCGAGGCGGCCGAGCTGCGCGACCTGGAGGCGGCCACCGGCCTGGCCCGGGTGAGCGGGCGCGGCGTCGTGGTGCGGGTCGCCAACGCGCCCTCGTCCCAGGACGCGATCACCGGCAAGTCCGGCAACGATCCCGGGCGGGTCCTCGACCGGGATCTCCAGCAGATCGCGAACGCCCTGTTCGCCGGCGGCGCCGAGGCGGTCGCGGTGAACGGGCAGCGGCTGACCGCCACCTCCACGATCCGGGCCGCGGGTGGGACGATCCTGGTCGATTTCCGCCCGGTCACCAGCCCGTACGAGGTGTCGGCCATCGGGCCGGACGACCTCGCCGACTACTTCCGGGCCTCCTCGGTGGCGCACCTGCTCAAGGCGCTGGCCGACGCCCACGGCATGGGGTACCAGGTGCGCGGGGTGGGGAAGGTGACCCTGCCCGGCGCGACCGAGCCGCAGCTGCGCAACGCCACACCCCTGCACCCGGGCGTCACCTCGTCCGGCCCGGCGGCGTCCTCCCCGGCGCCGACCGGATCCCCCTCCGCCGCTCCCACGGAAGGTGGCCGATGATCGCTGTTTTCGCCCTGCTGGTCGGCGTCGGGCTCGGCATCTGGTTGGAGCCGACGGTGCCGGTGGGCCTGCAGCCCTACCTGCCGATCGCGGTGGTCGCCGCGCTGGACGCGGTGTTCGGCGGCATCCGCGCCCGGCTGGACGGGATCTTCGATGACAAGCAGTTCGTCATCTCGTTCATCTCCAACGTCCTGGTCGCCGGCGTGATCGTGTACGTGGGCGACCAGCTCGGGGTCGGCGGGCAGCTGTCCACCGGTGTGGTGGTCGTGCTCGGCGTGCGGATCTTCGGCAACGTCGCGGCGATCCGCCGCCACCTGTTCCGGGCGTAGCCGATGGCCGACGACGAGAAGACCACCCGCCTGCCGACGGGCGGCGCCGGGGCCGACGGCGTCGCCGATCCGGACGCGCAGACCGTGCCGATCACCCCGCCGCGGCCGGCCGCGGCGCCGGACCCGGCCGACGAGCCAAAGCCGGCCGGGTCGCAGCCGCCCGCACCGGAGTCTTCCGGGTCGCTGTCTTCCGGGTCGGAATCTGCCCGGTCGGAGTCCGCCACCGCGGGCGAGCCGGCGGCATCGGAGCCGGCCGGTGAACCCGCCCCGGCGGCCGGGCCGAGAGGCTCGCTCCTCGCCGCGGTGGCCGGGGCGAACGGCTCGCTCCTCGCTGCGGCGCTCCGGCAGCGGCTCACCGGGGCCGGCGCGATCATCGCGGTGCTCATCGCGCTGCTCGGCTTCACCCTGGTCGTGCAGTTGCGCAGCAACACCACCGACCCCACCCTGGCCACCCAGCGCCAGGAGGATCTGGTCCGGATCCTGTCCGACCTGGAGGCCAAGGACAAGCGCCTGCGGGACGACATCTCGCGGCTGGAGAACAGCCAGCGGGAGCTGAACTCGGGCGCGCAGGGGCGGGAGGCGGCGTTGCAGGCCGCCACCGAGCGTGCCGACCAGCTCGGCATCCTGGCCGGCACGCTGCCGGCCCGGGGGCAGGGGCTGCGACTGCGGTTCGAGGCGGTGCGCAAGCCGATCCGGGCCGAGGCGCTGCTCGACGCCGTGCAGGAGCTGCGCGGCGCGCAGGCCGAGGCGATGCAGGTGCAGGGCAGCGACGGGCAGGCGGTGCGGATCATCGCGTCCACGTCGTTCCTGGACAAGGACGACGACGTGATCGTGGACGGCGTCCGGCTGCGCGCCCCGTACACGATCACGGTGATCGGCGACCCCGAGACGATGCGCACCGCGCTGAACATCCCGGGCGGGGTGGTCGAGTCGGTGAGCGGGGCCGGCGGTACCGTGATCTTCAGTCCGGCCGGCGAGGTGGATGTCACCGCGCTGCACGGCCGGCCCACCCTCCAGTACGCCAAGCCGGTCTCGTGACCGGACGAGTCGATGGGACAGATGGTTGATTCCGGAGCAGCTGCGGTACACCGCCGAGCACGAATGGGTGGCCGACGCCGGCGCCGGCCGGGCGCGGGTGGGCATCACCCACTTCGCGCAGGACTCGCTCGGCGACATCGTCTACGTCCAGCTCCCCGAGCCGGGTACGGCGGTGGCCGCCGGCGCCTCCCTCGGCGAGGTGGAGTCGACCAAGAGCGTGTCGGAGATCTACGCGCCGGTCTCGGGCACCGTGGTGGCCCGCAACGACGCGCTCGCCGACACCCCCGAGCTGGTCAACTCGGACCCGTACGGCGAGGGCTGGCTGATCGAGATCGCGCCGGAGGATCCGGCGGCGGTGGGCCAGCTGCTCGACGCGGCGGCCTACCGGCAGCTGACCGAGGGCTGAGTCGCTCCCGCTGGCCCCGCCAACCCCGCCCGTCCCGACCGAGCACAGTTGTCCGCACGTCCGGTTGACCCCCGATTTCGCACCTGGCTAGGCTCGCTCAGTCGACCGGACGGGCAACCGACGAACGACCCCACCGACCGAGCGCCGCGCGTGCGGACCTCCAGTCCGCCGCTCGGGGCCGTTCCGAACGACGCCCGTGAAAGTACCCGACCGTGAGGTGGCCGAGAAGATGACCCGCCCAGAGGACGAGTTCCCCCCGCTCGACGTCACATCGACGTTGAATCTGGGCTCGCTCGACGAGGTGTTGGAGGGGCCGGACGCCGATGTCGTCCCGAGCCGGATGTCGGGGTCGCTCCCGCCCGGCATGGCGCTGCTCGTGGTGCGCCGGGGCCCGAACGCCGGCGCCCGCTTCCTGCTGGACCACGACGTGACCACCAGCGGGCGGCACCCGGACAGCGATATCTTCCTCGACGACGTGACCGTCTCCCGCCGGCACGCCGAGTTCCACCGCGAGTCGGGCACGTTCACGGTCCGGGACGTGGGCAGCCTCAACGGCACCTACGTCAACCGGGAGCGGGTGGAGGCGGCCACCCTCAGCAGCGGCGACGAGGTGCAGATCGGCAAGTTCCGGCTGGTGTTCATCGCCGGGCCGCGCCCGGACGAGGAGGCCGGCCGGGCGTGACTGGTTCGGCGGCGGCGGCGCGTTCCGGGGCCGGCCATGTCCGCGGCGACCAGCGCCGTGGCGAGCAGGGCCGCGGCGAGGCGCTGATGAGCATCGGGGAGGTGCTCGCCCAGCTGCGGCCGGAGTTCCCCGACACGACGATCTCGAAGCTGCGGTTCCTGGAGGCGGAGGGGCTGGTCGAGCCGCGCCGCACGCCGTCCGGGTACCGCAAGTACACCTGGGACGATCTGGCCCGCCTGCGGTTCGTGCTGGCCGCGCAGCGGGACCAGTACCTGCCCCTGCGGGTCATCCGCGAGCAGCTCGAGGCCGGGGCGCTGGAGCAGCCCCGGGGCCGCCCCGCGCTGGTCGCGGTGGACCCGGACGCCCCGCCGCCCGCGCCGGCCGGCGAGACGTCCGTCACGCGATCGGAGTTGCTGGAGCGCAGCGGGCTCACCGACGGGGCGCTGGTGGAGATCGAGGGCCTCGGCCTGGTACCGCCGCCGGTGGCCGGCCGGTACGGCCCGGACGTGCTCGCGGTCGCCGAGGTGGTCGCGGCGCTGAGCCGGTACGGTATCGAGGCCCGGCACCTGCGCGCGTTCCGTGCCTCGGCGGACCGCGAGGTGGGGCTGTTCGCGCAGGTGATCGCGCCGTTGGCGCGGCCGGGTGACCCGGCGGCGCAGGCGCGCGTGGCGGAGGCGGTGCGCGAGCTGGCGGGGCTGTCGCAGCGGCTGCACGGTGCCCTGGTGCGCCTCGGTCTGCGGGACAGCTTGCGCCGCTGAGGGGCGCTCGGCGCGGTGACGTAGGGTTGCCGGGGTAAGGGTTCCCGCGCGGTTGCGACGCGCGCGTCGTACCGGTGGCGCGTGTACCGTGCAGGGAAAGGGACAACGACACGGAGGCGGCGGTGCGCGAGCTGAGCGTGGTCGGGGTTCGGGTGGAGCTGCCCAGCAACCAGCCGATCGTGCTGCTCAGAGAGGTCGAAGGGGACCGCTACCTGCCGATCTGGATCGGTGCGGTGGAGGCGACCGCGATCGCGTACGAGCAGCAGGGGGTCAAGCCGGCCCGGCCGCTCACCCACGACCTGCTGCGGGACATCCTGGCCGCGTTGAACGCGCCGCTGCGGGCGGTGGAGATAACCGAGTTGAAAGACAACGTCTTCTACGCCGACCTGCTGCTCGGCGACGGGGTGCGGGTCTCGGCCCGGCCCAGCGACTCGATCGCGCTGGCGCTGCGGGTCGGCGCCCCCATCCGCTGCGCCGACCAGGTGCTCACCGAGGCGGGCATCGTGATCCCGGACGAGCAGGAGGACGAGGTCGAGAAGTTCCGGGAGTTCCTGGAGCAGGTCCGCCCGGAGGACTTCGCCGGCTGAGCCACCTCCGACGCACCGCCCGCGCGCCCGGCGTGTCGTCACCTGAGCGCGGCGTGTCGCGGCTTTCCCTCCCCGGTAACCCTCGATTTCGGCTATAGGGTTGGGTAGTCGCCGGACGCGGGGAGGTAGGTCATGGTGGATGCCGTACCGGATGCCGGCTACGAGAACGTCGGGTACCGGGGTGTGACCGCCTGCCACGCCGTGGGGATCAGCTACCGGCAACTGGACTACTGGGCCCGCACCGGGCTGGTCGTGCCGAGCATCCGGGACGCGTCAGGTTCGGGCACCCAGCGCCTCTATTCGTTCCGCGACCTGGTCGTGCTCAAGGTGGTCAAGCGGCTGCTGGACGCCGGCGTCTCGCTGCAGAACATCCGCAAGGCGATCGACGCGCTGCGCTCGCGCGGGGTGGAGGATCTGGCCGGCATCACGTTGATCTCGGACGGCACCACGGTGTACGAGTGCCGCTCGCCGGAGGAGGTCGTGGACCTGCTGCAGGGCGGGCAGGGTGTGTTCGGCATCGCGATCGGCGGGGCGTTCAAGGAGATCCAGGGCTCGCTGTCGCACCTTCCGGGCGAGCCGGCCGCCGATGGCCAGGTCACCACGGAGCCGATCGAGGCCGGCCTCACCGGGGACGAACTGGCCGCCCGCCGCGCCCGTCGCCGCGCCGGCTGAATCGTTTCGCCGCCGCACCGGCCCGGGTCGTCGCCTGGGCCCCAGGGGTACCACCGACAATGGGATGATCGGGCGGTGAAGTCCCGCCGCCGGCGCTGGCTGCGCCGCACCGTCCTCGTGGTCGTGGTCCTGTCGCTGTTGGGCGGGGCCACCGTCGCCGGCAGCGTGGGCTGGATGCGGGCCGGCGCCGCCCACCGCCTGTACGACGTCGACTCGGTCCCCGAGGCGCCGGTCGTGCTCGTGCTCGGCGCCCAGGTCTACGTCGACGGCACCCCGTCGCCGTTCCTGGCCGCCCGCCTGGAACTCGCGCGGCGGCTGTTCACCGCCGGGAAGGCGCGGGCGATCCTGGTCTCCGGCGACCACGGGCGCTGGGAGTACGACGAGCCGGGCGCGATGCGGCTGTGGCTGGTCCAGCACGGCGTCCCCGGCACCAGCATCGTCGCCGACCACGCCGGCTTCGACACGTACGACTCCTGCCAGCGCGCGGTGCGCGTTTTCGGGGTGCACCGGGCGATCGTGGTGACGCAGAGCTTCCACGTGGCCCGGGCGGTCACCCTCTGCCGGGGCGCCGGCCTGGACGCGTACGGCGTCGGCGACGACTCGGTTCGGGTCTACCGGATGCCGTGGGTGCGCGGCAGCGTGCGCGAGTACGGCGCCGCCGTGAAGGCCGCGGTCGACCTCGTCTCCGAGCGCGACCCGGTGCACCTGGGCCGGCCGGAGCCGGGCATCGAGCGGGCTCTCGCGAATTGATCGGCGTGTTTATCATTCGTCGAGCAAGGCGCAGAATGCCTGACATGGGTCGGTCGTGGGGTACCCGTGCGGTTATGCCGTTTAAGGTGCGCGCAGCCGCGTCCCGAGTCACCGGGGTGGCTCTGGCCGCGGGTCTGCTTCTTGCCGGGTGCACGACGACGTCGCCGACGGCGGTGCCCACCGCACCCGGGGCCGCCCCGTCGAGCGCCTCCGCGACCGACGCGCCGGCCGCCACCGCGAGCGCCACGCCTCCCGCCTGCTCGCTGTTCCCGCCGGCCAACGTCTGGCGCGCCCGGGTCACCGGCCTGCCGGCGCACCCGGACTCCGCCGACTACGTGGCCAGCATCGGCGCCCGCGCGCCACTGCGCCTGGGATTCGGGGCGACCAGCGGTGTGCGCGTGACCACGGTCGACGCCGACCAGCCCGACGTGCCGGTCACCTTCCGGCGCTCCGCCGAGAGCGACGCCGGCCCGTACCCGCTGCCCCCGTCGGCCGGGGGCGACCTCGTGGTCGTCTACTCGCCCTCCCGCTGCCGGCTCTACGAACTCTCCGACGCCCGGCGCCAGGCCGGCGGCGCCTGGCATGCCGAGACCGGCGCCATCTTCGACCTGGCCGCCAACAGCCTCCGCCCGGCGGGCTGGGCCTCCGCCGATGACGCCGGGCTGCCCGTCCTGCCCGGCCTGGTGCGGTACGACGAGACGGTCGGCGGCGCCATCACCCACCCGATCCGGATCACCGTGCCGCGTACCCGCACCGGGTACGTCTGGCCGGCGCGGCACTCGTCCTCGCGGGTGAAGGACCGCCGGCTGCCCCAGTTGGGCCTGCGCCTGCGCCTGCGGGCGACCGTCGACACCACCGACCTGCCCCCGGCCGCCCGGGCCATCGCGGAGGCCATGCGGCGGTACGGGGTGATCGTGGCCGGTGAGGGCCCGGCCTGGGAGTTGGCCGGCGAGGCGGACTCCCGATGGCAGAACGCGGACCTGACCCCGCTGACCCGGCTCACGGGTGCCGACTTCGAGGCGGTCGACACCGCCCCGCTGCGCGCCGCCCCGGACTCCGCCCTGGTCCGCGGCTGACCCACTCCGCCCCGCCGCGGTGGCGCCGCGCGGGAGGTGCCCCAGCAGATGCATCTGGCCCTGATCGTCGATCACCTCGACGTCGCTGAGCCGCGCCGTGTGAACAACTCGTGGTGGAACGTCCGGCAGTCGGTTCAGCTGGGTACGGGTGGGTGTCCGGTAGCCAGGATCGTGGGGTGCATGATGAAGAAGCCGGGCTGATCCACGACGTAGCGTGGGTTGCCCGGGGTGAGCAGTTGCTTCACCTCGGACAGTTCGGCGGCTGTCAGCCCGGCCTGCTCGCCGCACCGGGCGGCCGATTCGCGCAGTTCGGGCCAGACCGCCGATTCCAGGTACGGGCGGATGGTCGGGTCGGCGTCGACGGGGAACCCGATGCGGGGGTAGCTGCGCAGCCGTACGTCGTGCAGACCGGCGCCGAGCAGCCAGGCCAGGTGGCGTTCGTAATGCTGCGGGCCGTCGGCGGGCAACTGCCAGCGCAGTTCGGACGCGGTACGCAGCAGGCGCTCCAGCCGGGACTGCCCCGGCAGGAAGCTGGCCTGGTAGTAGTTGCTGTAGAACAGCGCCACGACCCCGCGCGGCTTCACCGCCCGCGCCATCGCCGCGACGACGGCGGCCGGGTCGTCGAAGTTGCCGGGCCAGATGACATCGCTGGTCCAGATGGCGTCGTACGCCGCCTCGGTGAGCAGTTCGGTGGCGTCACCGGTGCGGATGGTGACGCGGTCGGTCACGCCGGCGCGGTCGGCGTGGTCAGCGGCGAGGGCGGTGACCGCGGGGTTGAGGTCGACGGCGAGCACCCGGCCGGTCCGGCCGACGGCGCGGGCCAGGTGGGGTATCGCCCCGCCCGCTCCGGTGCCCATGTCGAGCACCTGCCCGCCGGTGGGCAGGTCGAGTGCGGCGACGGCCTCGGCGATGGCGGCATCGACGAAGTCTCGGTTGGTGGTCAGGTAGTCGGCGAATCGCGGGTCCAGCGTCTCGGTCATTCTGAAAATGATAGTCATGTGCGAGAATGCGGGAGTGTCAGGCGACCGGGGAGGCGGGATGACGGACAACGGCAGGGCGGGCGTGCGGCTGGGCGCGGTCCAGCAGACCCTGATGATCCCGCTGTACGGGCGGGCGGTCGAGACCGGCAGGCGGCGACCGTTGCTCAGCGACCCGGCGGCCGTGCGGATCGTCACGTCGCTCGACTACGACTTCGCCCAGGTGAAGTCGTTCATGCGCGGCGCGCAGGGGTCGGTGCTGCGGACTGCCATGTTCGACGTGTGGGTGCGCCGATTTCTCGCCGACCATCCCGATGGCACTGTGGTGGAGCTCGGTACCGGGCTGAACACCCGGTTCGAGCGGGTCGACAACGGCCGGGTCACCTGGTTCGACGTGGACCTGCCCGAGGTGATCGAGCTGCGCCGCCGGTACTTCACCGACACCGACCGCCGGCGCATGCTGGCCTGCTCTCTGCTGGACCCGGGGTGGGTCCCCGCCGTCCAGGCAAGCCCCGGGCCGTGTCTGTTCGTGGCCGAGGCGGTTCTGCTGTACTTCGAACCCGGCGAGGTGGAACAGGCGATCAGGCTGATCGGCGCCAACTTTCCCGGTGCGCTGCTGGCGCTGGAGACCGGCGGCAGGGTGATGGCGGATTCGGTGAACCGCCGCGAAGTGATGCGCGGGATGGGCGCGCGAGTGAGGTGGATCTGCGAGGATCCGGCCGAACTCGAGCCGCTCGGGCTGCGGCTGCTGGAGTCGCGGACGTTCGCCGGGCCCCAGCCGGAGCTGCGCGCCCGGATGCCCCTGCGCCTGCGGGCGCTGTCGGCGGTGATGGGGGCGCTGTTCCGCCGGCACGTTCGTAGCTACCGCCTCAACCTGTTCCGCGCCCGCGGAGCGCAGGACGACAGGTCGTAGCCGGTACGGCGGCAACCACCGAGCCGCACTGCTGCTAGTGGAAACCATCACCACTAACGCTGCGAGCCAGGGGAGGAACCGTCGCGTGGGCGAAGAAGTCCTACGGGTCGATCCGGCGCAGTCGCCGACAAGGGTGCTGGCGATGCTGGAGCAGGCGGGCGCCACCCGCGTCATCATCGAGGCCGCGATGCTGGCGCGGCTGTGCGCCGAGCCCGCCGCCGAGCTGACCAACCTCGCCCAGGTCCGTCGGGTCGATGTCGTCGGTGGTCGCGTCGATCCGCGGGCCGATCTGCTGTTCCCCGGCGCCGAGATCCGACGGGGCGCGCTCACGGCAGAAGCCGAACCGGCGGATGTGGTCGCGTCGGCCTCGGCTGCGGCCGACCGGGTCGGAGCCGTGCCGCCGAGAACCGCCGCCGAGGGCGTCGTCGTGACGCTCGAAACGGCCGTGCTGAGTTCGATGCTGCGCGCACTGCAGCGTAGCGGCGTGCTCGACGACCCGGCGCGGACCTATGCCACGGCCACCGTGGTCGCGGCCGTCCGGGTCGCACCGCAGCACGTACCGTTGGTCGGTCGCTGGCTGCGGGCCCTCGCCGACGCGGGATGGATCCCCCGCGAAGCCAACGGCTACCGGGGAGCGCCGCCCGTCGGGTCGAGTGCCGAGTCCGCGGCCTGGGACGCCGCCCAGCGGCAGTGGATCGACGGCGGTTTCGGGGGGCCGGCGTTCGTGAGCTACCTGCGCCGAAACGCCGAGTGTCTCGACGGCCTGCTGGCCGGTGACATCGCGGCGGTGATGCTGCTGTTCCCCGAGGGGCGCACCGAGCTCGCCGACGCCGTCTACCGCGATACGGCGATCGCCCGGTTGCTCAACGAGGCGATCGCCGGCGCCGTGTGCCGCCTCGGTATCTCGGGGGCGACGCGGGTGCTGGAGGTCGGCGCGGGCACCTGCGCCACGTCCGAGGTCGTGCTGGCGCGGGCCGCGACCGCTGGTATCCAGCTGCACTACACCGCCACCGACGTGTCCCGGTTCTTCCTGACCACCGGTCGGTCGCGGTTGCCCGGTGCCCGGTTCGCCGAACTCGACTTCAACCGGTCGCCGATCGTGCAGGGCTTCCCGCCTCACTCTGCCGATGTCGTGGTGGCGGCCGGTGCTCTCAACGCGGCCCGTGATGTCGGCGCTGCCGTGCGCGGACTGGCGCAGCTGCTCGCCCCGGGTGGTTGGCTGTTGGTGAGCGAGCCCACCCGGGAACACGTCGAGATCCTGGCCTCGCAGGCGTTCATGATGTCGCCGCCCGTCGACGCGCGGATGCGCACCGGCACGAGTTTCCTCGACCGCACCCGGTGGGCCGAGGTGTTCGCCGGGGCCGGGCTGGTCCTGCACGCGGCGCTGCCCGGAGAGGACCACGCCCTCGCGCCACTGGGTCAGCGGCTGTTTCTCGTACAGGTGCCGGACTCCGCGCGCTGCCGGTGAATGGTGCGCCGTCTCGCTCGCCGGTTGCCCGCGCGCTTGTTGACAACGATACTCATTTTCTATTAGCCTTTCGCTCGACGCTCCGCGAGGGGCGGTTCGATTCGTGGGCAACCGGGGGACCGATGCAACGTCGTCATTGACTCGACCCCGCCGCTCGGGCGGTCGCCGGACGCACGCCGGAGCCGATCAGGGAGGGGGCTCGCCTGCCTGTCCTCAGTAGACCTCGACAGATCCCGACTCGCATCGTCGGGCCGCTGGTCGCAACTCACGATGGCCTCCGCGCGGTCTTGCCCGCGGTCCGGGGATCTCGGACCACCCAATTCGAAGGAATCCGATGAAACTCTCAGTCGCGGGGGCGTCGGTCGAGATCGACACCATTCCGATCGTGACGCGCGCGGACTTCGATGTCGCAGCGGGCGAAAAGGTCGGCCTGGTCGGGCCGAACGGCTCCGGCAAGACGACCCTGCTGCGAGCGATCTACCGCTCGGTGCGCCTCGTCCGCGGCGCTGTTTTCCTCGACGGCCGGGACGTCATCGAGCTGCGCCAACGGGAGATCGCCCGGCGTGCCGCCCTGGTCGCCCAGGAGACGGTCGCCGACTTCGATTTCTCCGTCGAGGAGGTTGTCGCGTTGGGCCGGGCGCCGCATCAGCGCGCCTTCGACCGGGAGAGTGCGGCCGACCGGCATGCCATCGCGGAGGGTCTTGAGCGCGTCGGCATGGCCTCCTACCGCACAAGGGCGTTCGCAACGCTCTCCGGCGGGGAGAAGCAGCGGGTGCTCCTTGCCCGGGCCCTCGCCCAGGAGACGGATCTGCTGCTCCTGGACGAGCCGACCAACCATCTGGACATCGCTGCCGCTCTGGACCTTCTCGGGCTCGTGCGCAGCCTCAACCTCTCGACCCTCTGCGTGTTGCACGATCTGAATCTGGCCGCCGCCTATTGCGATCGCGTCTGCGTGCTCAGTGCCGGCCGCGTTGTCGCGGTCGGACCGCCGGCCGAGGTTCTCACGGAGTCCCTGATACACGACGTCTTCGGGGTCCGCGCTGACCGACTCACCCACCCGTCCACCGGACGACTGCTCCTCGCCCTCTCAGCCAGCCAAGGGGAGCGATGGGCGCCGGAGGAACCCGCCGTCGGGACCGGCGCACGGATAACCGAACCGCCCGACGAGCCGCGCCCCGAGCGAGCCGCGGCGTCGCGCGGTGGATCGTACTGATCTCCCTCGACAACGGGAAGCGACGCCGGTGACCGAGCGACAAGGAGGGCCATGAGCACCAGTACCGCCGACATCGACCACCTCGGTCGCGATACCATCGCGATCGTCCGGGACATCTGGGACGCCGTCGCCAACGGCGATCACCAGGGCGGCAACCTCGACCGCAACAACCTCGACACCACCGACGTGCAACGGCAGGCCTGGACGATCCTCCTCAGCCGCCTGTTTCCGTCCGCACAACCCCTGCGCATCCTCGACGCCGGGTGCGGCGCCGGCTTCGTCGCCTTCGCGCTGGCCGAACTCGGCCACACGGTGACCGGACTCGACCTGAGCCCGGGCATGCTGCGGGTCTGCCGGGCCGAGGCTGAGCGGCGCGGAGTCAGCGACCTCCGGCTGGTCGAGGGCGCGGCCGAGCAGCCTCCGGCGGACCTGGGGCCGTTCGACGTGGTCATTTCCCGCCATCTCCTCTGGACACTGCCCCGCCCGGAGAGCGCCCTCAATGCCTGGTCCGACCTCGTCCGTCCGGGTGGCCGGGTCGTCGGCATCGACGCGCTGCGGCCCGAGGAACTGGTCCGCGCCAGCACGGGCGAGCAGTACCCGGCGGACGTCCTCAATGTCCTCCCGCTGCTCCACGCCCGCGACCTCGATCCTGTCGAGAATCTGTGGCGGCGCTCCGGCCTGGACGAGGTGCTGGTCGAGGAACTGCGCTGGATCAACGCGCTCGTCCACGCGGAGTCCTCGGTCCACGTGCGCCCGATGATCAGGCGCCTCGGCTACTACCTGGTCGAGGGCACTCGTCCGCCGCGATGAGAGGTTCCCACCCCGGCGCTACTCGTGAAGGAGTGTCCGATGACAACGCATCCCCGCGGAACGGCTCACCTACAGGCCGACATGACACAAACCATGCAGCGGTACTGGGACGCCACCGCCGAGAGCTACGCGCACCATGAGCACTTCAACTCCAACGACCCCCAGCGACGAGCCTGGGCGTTGCTGCTCGCCCGGATGTTCCCCGCCGCTGAGCCGAAGACGATCCTCGATGTGGGCTGCGGCTCCGGATTCGTCGCTCTCACGCTCGCCGAGCTGGGACACCAGGTTGTCGGCCTGGACATCTCCCCGGAAATGCTGAGGGTCTGTCGTGCCGCGGCCGACGCTCGCGACCTGACGAACCTCACCCTCGTGCTCGGCGAAGCGGAGCGTCCACCGCCGGACATCGGTCCCGTCGATGCCGTCATCTCCCGTCACGTGCTGTGGACGCTGCCGTGGCCGGAGCAGGCCGTGACCGCCTGGACCGCCCTCACCAGGCCCGCGGGCCGCGTCGTGGCGATCGACAGCCTCTGGTCCCCGCAGCTGATCAGCGACACGAACGGCGCGGACTATCCACCCGAGGTCACCCGCTTTCTTCCCCTGCTCCACGCCCGCGATCTCAACCCGGCCCGCAACGTGTGGCGGCGCGCCGGCCTCGAAAACGTCCTGGCCGAACGGCTTGCCTGGATCGACGAAGTACTTCGCACGCAGTCCCCGTCCGACGCCGCGATGATGTACCGCGATCTCACCTTCTACTTCGTCGAAGGCACCCGGCCCGTTACCCCCGGCCCCGACACCCGTCGAAAGTGACCTGATGCGTACGTACAAGGTTTCCTTCGCGCACCGGGCGAGCCTGCTCGACGCCGCCGACCTGGCCGCGGTCGCCGAACTCATCAATTCGAACGACCCGCTTTCCGGGGGCCGGCGCCGGGAGGCGTTCGAGGCCGCGTTCTCCGCGTACACCGGCACCCGGCACGCCCTGTCGGTCACGAGCGGGACGGTGGCACTCGAGATCGCCATCCGCCTGCTCGGGCTGGAGCCGGGCGACGAGGTCATCGTGACGCCCCAGACCTATCACGCAACGATCCAGGCGCTTCTGGAGCAGCAAGTTCGGGTCACCTTCTGCGACGTGGATCCCAGCTCGCTCAACCTGGACCCCGCCGCCCTGGCATCGTTGATCGGTCCTCGTACCAGGGCCGTCGTGCTGGTGCACTACGGCGGATTGCCAGCGGACATGGACCGGATCACGGCCCTGGCCCGGGCGCACGGCGCGGTCGTGATCGAGGACTGCGCGCACGCGTTGGGCGCCTCGTACCGGGGACGAATGCCGGGAAGCCTTGGCGACATCGGTTGTTTCAGCTTCTTCGCCACCAAGAACATCACCACCCTCGGCCAGGGTGGAATGCTGACCTTTCACCGGGACGACTGGGCCGACCGGGTTCGGCAGGTGCGCGACAACGGGGTCGACGGGCGCTTCGTTCCACTGGGCATGGTCGAGGAACCCGTGCCGGCCACGCTCCCGTGGATGAAATTCCACGGCGGCGCGTACCAGCGCGCCTGTGTCGATGTGATCCGGACCGGTACGAACGCCAACATGCCCGAGGCGGCCGCCGGGGTTGGCCTGAGTCAGCTCGCCAAGCTCGGGCACCTCATCGACCGGCGCCGGCAGATCGCCAGCCGGCTCGACTCGGTCGTGGACCGGTTCTCGGCGGTGCGGCCCCACCGCGCCCCACCGGACGCCGAACACGCGCACCATCTGTACACGTTCTTCACTGACGCCGGAAGTGACGCGCGCGACCACCTGGTCCGCGAACTGGACAGCCGCGGCGTGGAGGTCCAGCTTCGCTACTTCCCACTGCATCTGCGGCCGGAGTGGCGGCGCCACGGCCACGGTCCGGGCGAGTGCCCGGTGGCCGAGGACAGCTGGTTCTCCCGGCACGTGAACCTGCCCTGCCATCCGGGACTGTCCGACGATCAGGTCGAGTTCCTCGTCCAGGCCCTGGCGGAATCGCTGACCGCCGTCCTCACCGGCGTACGGCGTGCGGCGATCGACGACACAGTGCGGCAGGGCCATGGCTGACGTCGACGCCGACATCGGCGTGGTAGGGCTCGGCGCGTGGGGCTCGGCAACGCTGTGGCGACTGGCCCACCGGGGAGTCGACGTTCTCGGCTTCGAACGGTTCGAGCCGGGGCACGCCCTCGGTGCCTCGCACGGAGGAAGTCGAATGTTCCGCCTCAGCTGCTACGAGCATCGAGGTCTCGTCGCGCTGGCGAAGCGGTCTCTGCAGCTGTGGCGAGAGCTGGCGGCAGCGGCCGGAGTGCCGCTGCTCGATCTCAGCGGCGGCCTGCTGATCGGCGCGCCAGCCGGTCGCATGATCAGCCAGACCCTCGCCAACGCACGCGACTTCGACCTCGACGTGGAACGCCTGGACGTCACGGAACTGAGGCGGCGTTTCCCGCAGCACGAGGGTGTGCCGGCCGAGCACGTGGGGGTGTGGGAGCCATCGGCGGGGTTGCTGCGCCCGGAAGCGGCCGTCAAGGCGGCAGTCGCGGTGAGCGCACGGCTCGGCGCGAGGGTGTGCCCTGATACGCGAGTCGTGCGGATCGAACCGGTGTCCGGGGCGGTGCTCCTGCACACACCCACCCAGACGTTCCGGGTCCGGCGAGCGATCGTGGCCGTCGGCGCGTGGTGTTCCGCGCTGATTCCGCGGCTGCCGCTGAGGATCATCCGCAAGCCCATCACGTGGTTCGCCCTCCAGGGCCCGCCCGGGCAGTTCTCGGTGGAGCGGTTCCCCATGTTCAAGCGGGAGTGCGCGGACGGGAGGGTGCTGTGGGGATGCGGTGCCTACGACAGCGCCGACGTGAAGCTCGGCCTGGAGGCGAAGGGCAGCTGGGTGCCCGCCGAGATCGATCCCGACCTCCTCGACCGTTCCACGTCCCTGGCGGACTGGGAGGAACTCGGCCGGGTCGTCTCGAAGGCCCTGCCCGGCGTTCGTCCGGTCCCGACGCGGGTGTCGGTGTGCATGGGGACGCACACGCCCGACAACCAGTTCGTCCTCGGGCCGGTCGGCGGCGACCCGCGGCTGATCGTAGCCACCGGCGAGAGCTCCCAGGGCTTCAAGCACGCCACCGGGATCGGCGAGTTCCTGGCGCAGACCGCCGTCGGCGAGGCGCCGACCGTCCCGCTGCCGTTCACCGATCCCGATCGCTTCCTGACCAAGAAGCCGTGACAACGAGAGGAATCCCTTGATTGCGACATTGCGGCGCCGCCGGCAGCGCCCTCAGGTTCGGAGGAATGGCGCGCAGCGGCCGGGGCACCGGGAACGTCCCGAGCTCATGGCGGCGGTCCTTACCTGCACGGCGGTGCTCCTGACGGCGTGCGGGGCCACGAACGACTCGGCGAATCCGTCCACCGGATCGGGCTCGGGGGCGGGTTTCCCGGTCACGATCACGAGTTGCGGGCGGACGCTGACCTTCAACGCGCCACCAGAGCGCGTGGTGATCCTGTCGCCCATGATCGCGCGGGACCTGGTCGCCCTCGGCGTCGGGGACCGGGTCATCGGCCAGTCCGGAACCGACTTTTTCGTCCCGCCCCCGCAGACCGCCCAGGTGCCGGTGCTCAGCAAGAACAATCTGACCAGCACCGAGAGCATCCTCGGGGCGCGCCCCGACCTGGTCATGAGTGACCTCGCCTACTG
>NZ_BBQH01000009.1 GCF_018397995.1 Rhizomonospora bruguierae | reverse complement strand
GACCGCCCATCGCGTCCACACCGCTGCCCAGCAGGTGCCACAGCTCGTCCGGCGATGACACCCCACCCGGGAACCGGCAGCCCATGCCGACGATGACGATCGGGTCGTTTCCGGCGACCACCGTGGCGGTGGCCGCCGGCACCGGGGACGGGCCGGAGTCCTTTAGCTCGTCGAACACGAACCGGGCGAGCGCCTCCGGCGTCGGGTAGTCGAAGACCAGGGTGGCCGGCAGGCGCACACCGGTGGCGGCGCCGAGCTGGTTGCGGAACTCGACCGCGCTGAGCGAGTCGAACCCCAACTCGCTGAACACCCGGCCCGCGGGGACCGCGTCGATGGAGTCGTGCCCCAGTACCCGCGCGGCGTGGAGCCGCACGACCCCGAGAATCAACGCCAGCCGTCCGGCGGCGTCCAGCCCCGCGAGCCGCGCGGCGAACTCGGCGCCCGGTGCGACTGCGGCGCGCCGGGCGCGCACGTGGCCAGCGATCAGTCCACTGAGGATCGGCGGCACGTCCCCGCTCCTGGCGAGGGCGCGGGTGTCGAGGCCGATCGGTACGGTGACCGGCCGG
>NZ_BBQH01000008.1 GCF_018397995.1 Rhizomonospora bruguierae | reverse complement strand
GCATTTCAGCGGGCAGCGTGGTCTGGCTCCGGACGGGCGGTGCAAGTCGTTCGCAGAGGCGGCGGACGGGGTGTCGTGGTCCGAGGGTGTGGGCGTCCTGGTGCTGGAGCGCCTTTCGGCGGCGCGACGCAATGGCCATCGGGTACTCGCTGTCGTTGCCGGTTCGGCGATCAATCAGGATGGCGCGTCGAATGGTTTCTCCGCGCCGAATGGTCCGTCGCAGCAGCGGGTGATTCGTCAGGCGTTGGCGAATGCGGGTCTGTCCACTGCGGATGTCGATGTGGTGGAGGCGCACGGCACTGGTACCCGGTTGGGTGACCCGATCGAGGCGCAGGCCGTCCTCGCCACCTACGGTCAGGATCGCTCGTCCCCGCTGTGGCTGGGCTCGATCAAGTCGAACATCGGCCACACCCAGGCGTCGGCGGGCGTGTCCGGCATCATCAAGATGGTGCTCGCGATGGGGCACGAGACGCTGCCGCGGACCCTGCACGTGGACGCACCGAGCAGCCACGTGGACTGGTCCGCCGGCGACGTGGCCCTGCTGACCGAGGAGCAGGCGTGGCCGCACCGCGAGGACCGGCCGCGGCGCGCCGCCGTCTCCTCGTTCGGCATCAGCGGCACGAACGCGCACGTCATCCTGGAGGAGGCGCCGGCGGTCGAGCCGGCCGTCCCGGTGATCGAGGCCGGGTATCCGTTGCCGTTGTTGGTGTCGGCCAAGACGCCAGACGCGGTGGAGGTGCAGCTGGACCGTCTGCGCGAGGTTGACGCCGACCCGGCGGACCTGGCCTATTCGTTGGCGACGACGCGTGCGGTGTTTGAGCACCGGGCGGCGATCCTGGGTGGTAAGACCTTCCGGGGTGTTGCC
>NZ_BBQH01000007.1 GCF_018397995.1 Rhizomonospora bruguierae | reverse complement strand
TGAGCCTTTCCCAGTAACGGTTCGCGACTGGCTGTGATCATGTGGTTCGGTCGTGCTCGAAGTGCAGCAGGACGAGTGCGGCGGCGGCGATCTTGCCTATGGCGTCGGGTGACAGACTGACCCGGCGTAGGGCCTTGAAGGTGGTCTTGAGTAGGGAGTTGGCTTGTTCGGCGCGGGCTCGGGCGTACGCGTGCAGCCAGTTGTGCTGGCGTTGGGCGTCGGTGAGCTTGCCGCCGTCGGGTTTCTTGATGGGCAGGACGAACACGTCGGGTTCGCCTTCGTAGTCCAGGTCTGCCAGGGTGGGTAGGTCGTCGCCGGTCCACTCTCGCAGGGCGGGCAGCATGTCTTCGTGGTGGCGCAGGCAGGTGGTGTCGTGTTCGCGGCCGGGGCGTACGTCGGAGGTCTAGACCGGCCATCCGTCGGGGGTGGACACGACCTGCACGTTGCCGCCGTGGTGATGATGTTTCCCGCTCCACCACAAGTCGACGCCGGGTGTCGGGCCGGGGATGCGGCAGCGGTCGGTGGCCAGCAGCGTGCCGTCGACGTTGATATGGGTGTGCCCAGCCATCTTGGCCGCCAACAAGGCGGAGTGCAGCGACGGCTTGCGCTCGGCGAGCAGGTCGACGCCCTCGTGCAGGTAGCGGTAGGCGGTCGACAGCCCGATCGCGTTGTCTACCGCGAGTTGGGTCAGGCGGGTGCCATCGAGGAACCAGCGCAACACGAGCACGGCCTGCTTGAAGCAGCCGACCGCTCGGGTGCCGGCGCGGGTGCCGACCGAGCGCCGGTGGGCGTGCAGCAGCCCGGACAGGAACAGCACGGTCTCCCGGCGGATATCGAGCACGGCACGGTATGTGACACTGGTCGTCACGCGAGGCCCCTGTCTTTGAAGTTGATCTCTTGGAGGAGACCTACTTCTTACGGGGGCTTCGCTCGTTCGCCTTGCAG
>NZ_BBQH01000006.1 GCF_018397995.1 Rhizomonospora bruguierae | reverse complement strand
CTCGGCCGCGTCCACAGCCGGGTAAGGGCAGCGGCCGGCGGCGGGGCAAGCAGCCTGGGGTGCCGGGGTCGATGCTGAACCTGGTCGCGGATCCGGACCAGGTGGTGCAGCATCGGCCCGATCGGTGTGTCAACCCGGCGTGCGGGATGGGTCTGGACGCCGGCCGCGAGTACGGGCGGCAGCGTCGGCAGGTGGTCGACCTGCCCAGGCCACGGCCGGTTGTCATCGAGCACCAGTTGATCGCGGTCGAATGTGCCGGGTGTGGGTAGGTCACCGTGCCTGCGGTCCCGGGCGGGGTGTCCGGTCGGGTGCAGTACGGCACGAACGTCAAGGCCGCTGCCGTGTATGCCCGCGCTGGGCAGTTCCTGTCGTACGGGCGAGTCGCCGATCTGATGGGCGATCTGCTCGGAGTGCGGGTGTCGGTCGGGTTCGTGCACCGAGTGGTGGCCGAGGCGGCGCACCGGCTGGGCCCGTTCACCACCGGCCTGGCCGCGCTGCTGCACACCGAGCAGGTGCTGCACACCGACGAGACCCCGGCCCGGGTCGATGGCGGGTTCAAGTACGTGCACGTGGCCTGCACACCCGGACTGACGTTGTTCCACGTCGGGAGACGAGCCAAGGCCGACGTCGACGCCGGTGGAGTGCTGCCCGGGTTCACCGGCACCCTGGTCCGCGACGGCTACGCCGCCTACCAGCACCTGACCGACGCCGAGCACGCCTGGTGCGGGGCGCACCTGATCCGCGACCTGCGTGGCGTCCACGAGCAGGACCCGGCCGGGCAGGAGTGGGCCGAGGTGATGGCCGGCACCCTGCTGATGGCCAAGCGATTGACCGAACAGGCCATCGCCGCCGGCCGTGGCGCGCTCACCGCGGACGAGGTCAGCCACATCCGGGCCTGCTACGCCGGGGCGATCGCCTACGGCCACGAACAGAACCCACCCGACCAGCACGGCAAGCTGTCGCGGGCCAACACACTGATCGAACGCTTCGCCGCACACCGCGACATGATCCTGCGGTTCACCGTCGACCTGGCCGTGCCGTTCACGAACAACCAGGCAGAACGCGATCTCCGCCCGGTCAAGCTCCAACAGAAGATCTCCGCGACCTGGCGAA
>NZ_BBQH01000005.1 GCF_018397995.1 Rhizomonospora bruguierae | reverse complement strand
GTGGTGCGCGAACACCGCCGAAAGTCTGGCCATGCTGCTGCGATCCGGTAACGCCGGCTCGGTGCGACACGAGGTCGCACAAAGTGAGTGGTTGCACCGATGGGAGGTTCGACCGATGTCGAAGGTGTAGCTCGGGCCCGTGTCCAAGGCCCGTCCCCGCTCTGACGTGCGTCGCTGGTAACGGCGGGGTGCGAAGCTCAGGGAAGAAGCCCAAGGGGTCCCCGTTCCGTCCGGGGGCCACAGGCGAGGGGAAGACCGGACGGGTGAACGAAAGTGAACCCTTGATGATGCCTCGTCACGTTTGAGCCCCGTCAGGCGGAAGTTTCCAGCGGGGTGCAGGGACTGGCCGCTGAGAAGCGGCAGGTGCCGGTCGGACAGCTGAACCGCCGACCGGGTGGACACCACCGTCCCCGGGGTTTAGAGGGCACCCACCCCGGTCGTGTCTCATTTGTGCGGAACGTGGAAACCCCGACGGGGTCCGGACGGCATCGGCTGTCCGGTGGGCTGACCGTGAGGAAGGTCGATCTCCCGGCGGGAACAGGATGGCCAAGAAGCCAATGCCGGTGCGCCGAAAGGCGACGGGAAACCGGGACACTGCCAGGCGGCCCCTTCTCGCCGTCTGTCCTGGATAA
>NZ_BBQH01000004.1 GCF_018397995.1 Rhizomonospora bruguierae | reverse complement strand
GCACAACCATGCACCCCGGCGCGCAAAGTCACTGAACCAGCACCATATGAAGTGGTCCGCCGATGCTCCACAACTCCGGACTAATCGAACGTTTGGAAATCAAAGAGCCGACCGCTTGCGCCACTCTGCTTCAATTTCGGCGATCATTTCAGTTACGTTCTCATCCGAGAAGACGAACGGGCGCATTTGATCGACCACAGCCTCTCTTTTGGCTTCCGGCGTGGGTAACTCACCCCACATTTCGGCCAGGTAATCGCGTACGGCAGGGCGTTCCATTGCTCGCACCTCAAAGCGACGCCAATCACGCCAACCTTGCGCTTTCTGCGACTCCCCGATTTCTTCGTGATGCGCAATGATCGTCTCAACTAGCCGCTCATGTACGCGACTCAGGAACGGGCTACCTTTCACCGCCCAATCCACATCGGCCGCGTTGAAGCGGATCTCCATCAAGCCCTTCTGAAGTGCGTAAAGCTCGTCGATGTTGTCGACCTCGAACATATTTCCTCATCATCCGAATGGATTCGGGCCATGGAAAACACGTCATCGAGCGTGAATCTGAACGACCCCGTGTGCATGAGCTCGTTGGGTTGTGAGCCAGGCGCCAGTTTAGTCCCAGCGGGCAACCTGAACGCGATCAGGTGGGTTCCTCGGTCCCCGCCCCTTCCCATGAAGAGTGCGTTGCTTGTTTCCTTAGAGCTAAGCATCTCCCTTGTGAAGTATGTGACGCCCTTTGCGTTCGCAGTTACCACACCGCCGTCCATGATTTTGGCGTGACTGCCTTCGGACGTGTAATGGAATACAACATTGTCGTCTAGCGAGTCCGCAAGGTTACCCACGCTGTGCTTCGCTGCATCGCCGCAGTTGTGGACGAGTACCGGGGTGTTGCTGGCTACCACATAGTACGTGTGGCCTCGTTACGGTGGCCGTGGCGAGGTCATGGCGTCGATCTTGGCAGGGAGCTGGGCTTTCGCTCAACCATCTGCTGAAAACTCATCGATTGGCGGCGATTTTGACCGCAGCCGTGACAGCAACGTGGGTGCACGCCGGGTTGAGCGCGCGAGGCGTGATGTCGGTCGGGCGTCTACTTGGTCGGTCGCCTGGTGCTGGTGGCGGGTTTCTTCCGTGCACGGCGGTCGATGAGCCGATCGACGGCGGCGATGCGGCGGTGGAGGCGGGCGGAGCCGGCGTCGATAGCGGTGGTGCCGATGCGGGCGAGAACCC
>NZ_BBQH01000003.1 GCF_018397995.1 Rhizomonospora bruguierae | reverse complement strand
ACCCAAAGCAAAGTCGCGAGGTTACTCTTTGGATGCGTTGAGTAGCTGTGGGATGAGCATTTTGCTGGCGTGATGTCGTTCTATGACCTGTTTGATCTTGGTGTGGCCGGCGAGGCGGATCAGGGCGATGGCGAGGTTACGCAGCGCGGCCATGGTGTGGGCGGTGTTGCCCAGCCAGGCGTGGTGGCTGTCCTCACCGAGCAGGACGTCACGAACCCAGTGTGATTTGTTCTCGATCCACCAGTGGGTTCGCACGTGGGCGGCGATGGCGGCTGCCGGGCTGGTCAGGCTGGTGATCCCGTGGAGGATCTGTTTGCTGACGCGTTGGCCGTCCGGGGCGTACACGTCGCGGCGGATCCGGAAGACCTGGGCGGCGCCGGGGAAGTCGACGCCGTCGGCGGGCGCGGTCCAGATCGTGCGGGTGATCCGGTAGCCGTGTCGCCGTTCGGTGCTGGTGTGCCCGCTGGTGGCGGCGGTGGCCACGGGTAGCCGGGCGGTGATCGCGGCCAGGAGTCCGGGCTTGTTGCCCTTGACCGTGAACACGTACCCGGCGTCCCGGCCGACCAGGTAGGCGGCTGTCTCGCCGCTGGGATGCGCGGCGTCGGCGGTGATCACCATGCCGGTGATGGCGACCGGGTCGAGCAACGCCGTGATCTGCGTGACCTCGGTCGTGTCGGCCGGGACCTGGACCTGGGCCACCACGACCGCGGTGTCGTGACGCATCGCGGAGAACAACTGCACGTCCACACCGGTGCCCCCACCGGAGTTACGGACGGTCTTGCCGTCCAGGGCCAGCCCGCACCCAGGGCTCGGGCCACCGATCCGCTCCGTGAGCCAGGCACCCACCAGACGGTCCAGCACCGCCGCGTCCACCAGCGAGGCCAGCCGGCGCAACGTGTCCCGACCCGGCGCGACCCGGATCCCCAGCACCGGATGCGAACGGGCGCCCGCGGCGGCCAGCAGGACCTGCGGCATCTCCACGACCCGGTCCCCGGCCTGCCGGAAGTTCCGCGCCCCGCACAACAAGGCGAGGGTGACCAGCGTCAACACCGCCGACAACCGATGACGCACACCCCGCGCCTTGCGCGGATCGGCAACCTGCCCGAACACGGCCGCCAACGCGGTCACCTGCCCCGTGTCGACCTGCCCACCCTCACCCATGACGACACCCACAGCGACATGCGAGACTGACACCCTCGGCCTTCCTTTGCCGACGACGACTGCTTAGACAACCGTCATCGTCCACAAGGGAAGGCCGACCTCGTTCACCGCCCCGGTCCACACCCCCGCCGCAACAGCCCTACCAGCCCAAACGCAAGATCAACTGACTTTGCTTTGGATCTGG
>NZ_BBQH01000002.1 GCF_018397995.1 Rhizomonospora bruguierae | reverse complement strand
TCGGGCCGCGGTGGTACTGGCGAACCTGGACCTGGCGACGCTGGCGAAGAGTGCCGACCTGCCGCCCGTCCTCACCAGCCTGGTCCGTCGCCGCACCAGCCGCGGCGTCGCGGCCATTGCCGGGAGTGGCTTCGCCGGCCGGCTGGCCGGGCTGGGCGCGGATGCGGCCGCCGCACTGGTGCTGACCGCCGTGCGGACGCACGCGGCGGCGGTGCTCGGGCACGCCTCGCCGGAGGCCATCCAACCCGACCAGGCGTTCGGCGAGTTGGGCTTCGACTCGCTCAGCGCGGTCGAGTTCCGCAACGTGCTGAGCGCGGCCGTGGACGTGCGGCTGCCGGCGACCATGGTGTTCGACTACCCGACGCCGGCGGAGCTGGCCCGGTTCATCGTGTCCGAGCTGCGCGAGACCACGACGTCGTCGGCCCCGGCGCCGGCGGCGGTTACTACCGCGGCCACCACCGCCGACCCGATCGCGATCGTCGGCATGGCGTGCCGTTATCCGGGAGATGTCGGGTCGCCGGACGATCTGTGGGGGCTGGTGCGGGAGGGCGCGGACGCGATCGGCGCGTTCCCGTCGGATCGTGGCTGGGATCCCGGTGTTTACGATCCCGAGCCCGGCGCGGCCGGCAAGACCTACACCCGCCACGGCGGTTTCCTCTACGACGCCGCCGACTTCGACCCCGGCTTCTTCGGGATCAGTCCACGTGAGGCGCTGGGCATGGATCCGCAGCAGCGGCTGCTGCTGGAGGCCGCGTGGGAGGCGCTGGAGCGGGCCGGTATCGACCCGGGCGTGCTGCGTGGTTCGCTGGCCGGCGTTTTCGCCGGTGTGATGTATCACGACTACGCCGGTGACAGCACCGGCAGCGCGATTTCCGGCCGGGTGTCGTACCTGCTGGGCCTCCAGGGCCCCGCCATGACGATCGATACCGCGTGCTCCTCATCCCTGGTGGCGATCCACCTGGCGGCGCAGGCGTTGCGGTCGGGGGAGTGCACCCTGGCGCTCGCGGGTGGCGTGACCGTGATGGCCACCCCGGAGACGCTCATCCATTTCAGCGGGCAGCGTGGCCTGGCTCCGGACGGCCGGTGCAAGTCGTTCGCGGACGCCGCGGACGGCACGGGCTGGTCCGAGGGCGTGGGCGTGCTGGTGTTGGAGCGGCTGTCCGACGCGCGGCGCAACGGCCACCGGGTGTTGGCGGTGGTGGCGGGTTCGGCGATCAATCAGGATGGCGCGTCGAATGGTTTTTCCGCGCCGAATGGTCCGTCGCAGCAGCGGGTGATTCGTCAGGCGTTGGCGAATGCGGGTCTATCCACTGCGGATGTTGACGTGGTGGAGGCGCACGGCACTGGTACTCGGTTGGGTGATCCGATCGAGGCGCAGGCCGTGCTTGCCACGTACGGCCAGGACCGCCCGTCTCCGTTGTGGCTAGGCTCGGTCAAGTCGAATCTGGGTCATACTCAGGCGGCGGCTGGTGTCGCTGGTGTGATCAAGATGGTGCAGGCGATGCGGCACGAGATGCTGCCCCGCACATTGCACGTGGATGCGCCCAGCTCGCACGTTGACTGGGCCGCCGGGAACGTCGAACTGCTCACCAGCGAGCAGGCGTGGCCTTGGCAGGAGGGCCGGCT
>NZ_BBQH01000001.1 GCF_018397995.1 Rhizomonospora bruguierae | reverse complement strand
GGAGGGGGTACCCGCGTTGCTGCGCGGCCTGGCCGGCCGGCCCGCGCGCCGGGCGGCCGCCGGTGGCCCGGCGGCCGGTGCGCTGCCACTGGCCCAGCGCCTCGCCGGCGTCGGCGCGACCGAGCGCACGGCGGCCCTGGTCGACCTCGTCCGCGCCGAGGCGGCGCAGGTTCTCGGCCACGACGGCGCGGACCAGGTCGGCGCCGACCGGGCGTTCAACGAGATCGGCTTCGACTCGCTCGCCGCGGTCGAACTGCGCAATCGGCTCGGCGTCGCGACCGGGCTGCGGCTGAGCGCCACGCTGACGTTCGACTACCCGACACCGGCCGCGCTGGCGCGCCACCTCGTCGGCAAGGTCTTCGGCGGCGCCGAGACGGCGCCAAGGGCGCTGCCCGTCGCGCCCGCGCCGGTCGCCACCGACGAGCCGATCGCGATCGTCGGCATGGCGTGCCGGTACCCCGGCGGCGTCACGAGCCCCGAGGACCTCTGGCGGATGGTCGCCACCGGCGCCGACGTCATCTCCGAGTTCCCCACCGACCGCGGCTGGCCCGCCGACCTCTACGACCCGGAGGTCGGCAAGCCGGGCCGCAGCTACTCCCGCGAGGGCGGCTTCCTGCACGACGCGGCCCGGTTCGATCCGGACTTCTTCGGCATCAGCCCGCGCGAGGCGCACGCGATGGACCCCCAGCAGCGGCTGCTGCTCGAGGTGGCGTGGGAGGCGTTCGAGCGGGCCGGGATCGACCCGCACTCGGTGACGGGAACCAGCACCGGCGTCTTCGCCGGCGTGATGTACCACGACTGGGGGCTGCGGCTCGGCCCGCTGCCCGAGGATCTGGCCGGCTACCACGGCAGCGGCAGCCTCGCCTCCGTCGTGTCCGGCCGGGTCGCCTACGCCCTGGGGCTGGAGGGCCCGGCGGTGACCGTCGACACCGCCTGCTCGTCGTCGCTGGTGGCGATGCACTGGGCGAGCCAGGCGCTGCGCCGCGGCGACTGCACCCTGGCGCTCGCCGGCGGCGTCACCATCATGTCCACACCGGACACCTTCGTGGACATGAGCCGGCAGCGCGGCCTGGCCACCGACGGGCGCTGCAAGTCGTTCGGGGCCGGCGCCGACGGCACCGGCTGGGGCGAGGGCGCCGGCCTGCTGGTGCTGGAGCGGCTGTCCGACGCGCGGCGCAACGGCCACCGGGTGCTGGCCGTGCTGCGCGGCTCGGCGGTGAACCAGGACGGCGCGTCCAACGGACTGACCGCGCCGAACGGCCCGTCGCAGGAGCGGGTCATCCGGCACGCGCTGGCCGACGCGGGGCTCACGCCGGCGGACATCGACGCGGTCGAAGGGCACGGCACCGGTACCACGCTCGGCGACCCGATCGAGGCGCAGGCGTTGCTGTCGACCTACGGCCGGTGGCGCCCGGACGGCGGCGAGCCGCTGTGGCTCGGCTCGATCAAGTCGAACATGGGCCACACCCAGGCGGCGGCGGGCGTCGCCGGCGTCATCAAGATGGTCCTCGCGATGCGGCACGGGACGCTGCCCGTGACCCTGTACGCCGACACCCCGTCGGACCAGGTGGACTGGGACGCGGGCGCGGTGCGGCTGCTCGCCCAGGCGCGGCCGTGGCCGGAGAGCGGCCACCC